>NZ_CP009110.1:1206231-2412463 GCF_000739085.1 Amycolatopsis methanolica 239
GGCACGGACACCGGGAAACCGGCGGCCAGCACGGCGCTGCGCGTGATGTTCGCCGCCTGCACACCGGCCTGGGTGACGCAACCACCGATCACGTCCTCCACCAGCGCCGGGTCGATTTCGTTGCGGGCCAGCAGCTCTCGCAAGGTCGCGGCGAGCAGGTCCACCGGATGCAGCTGCGTCAGCGCCCCGCCCGGTTTGCCCTTGCCGCTCGGCGTGCGAACCACGTCGACGATGACCGCGTCACGCATCGACGGGGCCTCCGAACGCGTCGTCGAACCGGTAGCCGGCGAGAATCTCCCGGGCCGCCACCATGTACTGGATCGTGGGACTGCCTTCCTCCAGCCAGTTCAGCCGGGCGTCCCGGTAGAGCCGCTCGATCGGGAACTGCCTGGTGTAGCCGATGCCGCCGTGCACGAGCAGCGCCCGGTCGGTCACCCGGCCGACGGCTTCGAGGCCGAACTGCTTGCACATCGACGCCTCGGCGGGAATGCGCCGGCCGGCATCCCATTTGGCGGCCGCGTCGGCCAGCATGCCGCGCAGTGCGTAGACGTCCATCGCCATCTCGGCCACGTAGCGCTGCACCGCCTGGCGCTGCGCGATCGGCTTGCCGAAGGTGACTCGCTCGTTGGCGCGCTGTACCGACAGTTCCAGTGCCCGTTCCGCCGTGCCGAGCGAGCTCGCGGCCACCAGCACCCGGGAGATCTCCAGCGCCCGCTCGAGGTGCTCCTGCCCTTGGCCTTCGCCGCCGATCAGCGCGGAGACGGGTACCCGCGCCTCGGTGAAGGTCAGCCGCCCGTGCTCACCGCCCTTGCAGCCCATCGTTTCCGGCAGTGGCTCGATCCGGAATCCTGGGGTGTCGCGCTCCACCAGCAACGCGGACACCTCGGTCGCGGAGGTCTTGGCCATCACCATGAAGTGCGACGCGAAGTCCGAGTTGGTGATGAGCCATTTCGTGCCGTTGAGGACGTAATGCGTCCCCTCCCGCCGCGCGGTGGTGCCCAGGTCGGCGCCGGTGCCGTGCTCGGGCTCGGTCAGCGCGAACGCCAGCGAGCGCTCACCGGTCGCGGCGCCCGAGAGCACCGCGTCCTTCTGCGCCGGGTCACCGATCTCGGAAAGCGCGTGTGCGAACGAATTGTGCACGTGCACGAGCGCGCGAATGCCACCCTGGACCTTGGCGAATTCGGCGATGATCGGCAGGTACTGCCCGATCGTGAGGCCGTATCCGCCGTATTCGGACGGAACCAGCAGACCGAACGCCCCGCAGTCGCGCAGAATCGGCCAGACCTTTTCGCGCGGAATGTGCTCTTCGTTCTCGATCTGCTCCGCCAAGGGGTCCAGCTCGTCCCAGATCGCGGCGAAGACCCGATCGCGAATTGTCCGGTAGTCGGTTGCATTGCCTGCGCTGGCCAACAGAAAACATCTCCTTCACGTCGTTGCGGCGGGCCGCCGCCCGGGGTGCGGGATCCTCAGCTGTTCGCGGTGAACGAACGATATTCCGCATCGCCGGTTTCAGTCAGTATTCCGCGGAACAACAGATCACAGAAATACCGCGCCACTTCCTCGGGTTGCATCTTGCCGTCCGGCCGCAACCACAGGTACGAATAGTTGTGCATACCGAGGACGGCCTTTATCAGAAGTGGGTCGGCGCGGCGGAACGTCCCCTCGGAGACGCCCTGTCGCAGAATACTCATCCAGACGTCCTCGAACCGGTCCCGAAGTTCGAAAACCCGCTCTCGGCGTTCCCCGGTGAGCGCGCCGATCTCGCGGAAGAAGACCGTGACCTCGTCCAGATCGTCGTGAATGGTGCGAATGAGCCGCTCGCTCAAGCGGAGCAGTTTGTCGGTGGCGGGCCGTTCTTCCTTCGCCAGTCGCTCGCCGAACTCCACCATTTTCGCCACGTGCCGCGAGGAGATCTCGTACAGCAGGTTTTCCTTGCTTCGGATGTAGTAGTAAAGCGCGCCGCGCTGCAGTCCGGCCGCGTCACCCAGCTCGGTCATCCCCGTGCCGTGGTAGCCACGCTGCGCGAACAGCCGCGCGGCTACCCGAAGAATCTGTTCCCATTTGTCGGCGCTGTCGCTCACCCGCTGCTCCAATCGCTATCCTTGTACTGATCAGTACATATTAGGCGCCGGGGTCAGTCCGGAGCGCGCAGCACGGGTTCTCGGTGAAGGTCTCCATCGCGGATTCTTCCTGCGGTCAGGCCGGATGCCGCCGCCGCCCCGCCTGCCACGCGGTGACAGGCGGGGCGGCGGCGGGCCGACTCAGCGGACGTCGGTACTGACGTTGAGGGCAGCGCCACAACCGGGGCAGAGGAATTCGGTGACGAACACCTTGGGAGATTCGGTTCGCTCCCTCGCCCAGCCGCCCTGCTCGGACGCCGCCTCGTGCGCCGGCCGATCCCTTCGCGCACAGGCCGTGCGCCAGTCTTTGCCGACCTCTGCAAGCGGCTCGCCGCATTGCTGGCAGCAATACACCGTGCCGCCCTGACCGGAGACCAGCGTCAGCGAGAACCCGACGGGGCGCCCGGCCCCGCCGGACGGCCGGCTCGGCCGTTTCGCGGCGCCCGGCGTGCTTTCGCTGAGCCGTTTCTTGCGGATGTCCGCGCGGCGCCGCTCGGTGGCCGCACTGTCCGCGTCGAGGCTGTCGCCCTTGAACACCACGCCGTACACGGCCTCCGCCACGGCCCGGTCGATGTAGCGGTCTCGCACATCGGCGGCGACGAGGCGCGGGTCGCGGGTGAGCGGGTCGCCGAGGCCACCGCCGCCGCCCTCGAACTGGATGAACACGTCACCCCTGCGGACCGGGACATTGGCCTGCTTGCCGTCCAGATCCGTGACGTCCCCGGTGATGGACTCGCGGGTAAGCGGTTTCCGGTCCGCGGTGAGCGCCACCACGTTGGTGTTCGTGATCAGCTGGTATCCGCTGGTGGAACCGGGGAACCCGCCGTCGACCCCGGCCGGCGGGATCTGCCAGCAGGAGGAGAACACCGTTTCGTAGCCCAGCGAGACGCCGTCCGAGGTCCAGGCGAAGTCGATGCCCTGCCCGCCGCGGAACCGGCCTGGCCCGCCGGAATTGGTGTTCAGCCGCCGCCACAGGTAATGGACCGGGAAGCTGAGCTCGTTCAGCTCGATGTCCGGGAGCCCGTTGCTGACCTGCGTCAAGGTTCCCGCCGCGTCCATACCGTCCACCATGGTCTGCGCACCGCCACCGGCACCGCCACCGTTCATGTCCAGCATGACGAACTGGTTTCCGTCGTCATCGGCGCCGGCGAACACCCCGCCGATCCAGCCGTCGTGGAACGGTGCCATCGCATGTGAGCGCACGAACGGGTCGTCACTTTCGGCCATCAGCTCCGACAGCATCCGGGTGAGCAGCTTCATCACGTGCATGCCGGTTTCCATGTGCCCGGACGACGACGGTGCCGGCATCTGCACGTTCACCAGGGACGCCTCGGGGAGGTTCATCCGCAGGCACTTGAAGAATCCCTCGTTGAACGCCACGTCCGGGGCCAGCATGAGCATCAGCGGGGTCACCGCGACGCCCCACATCGCACCCTCGGCGATGTTGACGAACCCGTCGGTCTGCGGGTCCGTGCCGGTGAAGTCCAGGTTGATGACGCCGTCCTCGACGGTCATCGCGCACCGCACGGTGAACACGTCGTTGGCGTGACCGTTGTGCTCGATGTTCTCCTTGCCGACCACCGTTTTGTTCGGCAGCTTGGTGATCCGGTCACGCAGCGTCTGCTCGGAAAGACTGGTGTTGACGTCCACGTAACGGCGGAAGTCCGCCAGCCCGTGCCGGGCGATCAGGTCGACCACCCGGCGTTCGCCGACCGAGGTGGCCGCGAGAAAGCACCGCAGGTCGTTGTAGTTACGGGAGGCCAGCCGGAAGTTCGCGTCGATCAGCCGCCGGACGTCCTCGGAGACCTTGCCCTTCTCCATGAACTTGATACCGGGGAAGCGCAACGCCTCGCCGTAGCAGTCGATCGCCGCGGGCGCGAAACCGCCGGGGGACATCCCGCCGACGTCCAGGATGTGCCCTTCCGACCAGCACCACGCCACCAGCTCGTCCTCGAAGAAGATCGGCCGGACGATCCCGACGTCCGGCGGATGGCAGGCCCCGGTGGTGTAGGGATCGTTGCAGATGAACGCGTCCCCGGGATAGATCTCGTCTCGTGGCACGCTGGCCAGAATGTGCTGGACCGACTTGCGGGCCGGGCCGGCATGCCAGGTCATGTACCCGGAGAAGGCGATGATGCCGCCTTCGGGGTCCGCGATGAACGTGGAGAAGTCCACCGCCTCGGTGACGATCGGGTCACCGGAGGTCCGGATCATGACGGTGCCCATCTCCTGGGCGATGTTGTACAACTGCTGACGCATGATCTCGGCGGTGACGAGATCGACTTCTTGTTCCGCAGCGGTCATCCTTGACGCCTCTTTTCGGACAGAGCGGATTTCCAGGTCACAGGAGGGTGTCGATCAGGAGGTTCCGGCTGGCGTCGAGCACCCCGCGCGACCCCTCCGGAAGGAAGATCGTGGTCTGCTTCTTCTCGATCACCGCGGGCCCGCTGACCGCCCGGCCGACCGCGAGCAGGTCGCCGTCGAAGACCGGGATGGTGATCTGCTCCCCGGTCGCGGGGAGGGTGACCGTGCGGTTCGCCTTCTCCGCCTGGCCACCGGCGGTGTTCGCGACGGAACCGCCCTCGTAGCGATACTTGCGGGTGCTCGCCTTGGCCTCCACGCGCACGGCCATCATCACCACGCCGGCGTCGACCCACGCGGTGCCCGGGCCGTACTCCGCCTCGTACATCTCCGGGAAGCGCTCCGCCAGCTCTTCCAGCGCGGCCTGATCCACCTCGTGGTCGGGCAGCGGCACCGTGAGCTCGAAGATCTGGCCCTGGAACTTCAGGTCGCCGAAGCGCTGGACCACGATCTCGTCGTCGGCGTAACCGCTGGTGCGCAGATTCTGCCTCGCCGAATCCTCCAGATCGCCCAGCACCGCGTTGACGTCGTCGACGGGCTGCCCCGGCGTCCAGAACCGGCTCTTGGATGGCACGCGGAGGTCGTCGGAGGCCAGCAGTCCGCTGGCCGAGAACACCGCGGAGGCGTTGGGCACCAACGCCTGCTTGATGCCGAGCTCCCGGCAGATGTCGACCAGGAACAACGGTGTCGCGCCACCGTAGGCGAAGAAGGTGAACACCCGCGGGTCGTGTCCACGCTCGACGGTGATGCCGCGGACGGCGTTGGACATCGAGGCCACCACCACGCGATACATCGCGGCCGCGGTCTCCTCCAGCGACATGCCGACCTGCTTGCCCAGCTGCCTGAACGCGTCATCGGAGGCGTCCTTCAGCAGCTTCGCCCGACCACCGAGGAAGTAGTTCGGATCGATGAATCCCAGCGATACCATCGCATCGGTGACGGTCGGCTGGTCGCCGCCGCGGCCGTAGCAGACCGGACCGGGGTCCGCGCCGGCACTTTGCGGACCTGCCTGCAGCAGGCCACGCGGATCGGCCCAGCCGATGCTGCCTCCACCGGAGCCGATCGCCACAACGTCCACTTTGGTCAGCCCGGTGAGCAGGTTCTGCACATAGGACCGGGCACTCATCGTCAGTCGGTTGTCCGCGATCACCGAGGTGTCGAAGCTGGTACCACCCATGTCGCCGGTGATCACGTTCGGAATCCCGAGCTCCTTGGCCAGCTCGTTGGCCCCGACCACACCGCCGACCGGGCCCGAGTCCAGCAGCACGATCGGCACCTCACGCGCTTCCTCCGCGCTGAGGCTGCCGCCCGATGCCTGCATGAACGCCACCGGAACCCGCAGACCGCGCCTCGTCAACGCCTCGGTCATCTCGTCCACGTAGCGCGCCACCTTCGGCGCGGTGAACGCGTTGAGCACGGTGGTGACCGACCGTTCGTACTCGCGGATCATCGGGTAGATGCGCGAAGACAGACTCACATGCACATCCGGGAAGAGCTTGCCGATCAGTTCGCCGGCCAGTTGTTCGTGTGTGTCGTTGAGAAACGACCACAGGAACGTGACCGCGATGGACTCGACCCGCTGTACTTCGACAAGGTGGCGGATCGCCTTTTCACAGGCGTCCATATCCAGTGCCGTCACGACTTCGCCACGCTTGTCGACTCGCTCCGGGACCTCCAGGATCGCCTCGCGCGGCGCGATGTCCGGCACGTTGAGCTGATCGTGATGATCACGGGCGTCGGAACGCGGCGACCGGGCGATCCGCAGCGAGTCACCGAAACCCTCGGTGGCCAGGACGCCGACCCGGGCACCACGCAGCTCGGCGATGCTGTTCGTCACGATCGTGGTGCCGTGCACGAACCGGCCGCACCCCGCGAGCAGTACGTCCAGCGATACGCCAACTTGGGCGGCGACTGCCTCGAGCGCGCCCACCAAACCGTCGAGCAGGTGATCCGGAGTCGTCGACGCCTTGTCCGCCCAGAGATTGCCGCTTTCGTCGATGACCACGGCGTCGGTGAAGGTGCCTCCCATGTCGACGCCTATTTGATATTGGGCCACGCTTCTCCCTTCCGACCTCCGGACTTGATGCCGGACCACTGGGGTCTCGAGGTCGTTTTTCGGACAGCTGGACGTTGTCTGGTCATGGCTGGCTGGCTCGTGAACGTCAGGTTTCCGACACGTCCATCACGTGACGCCCGCCACTGTCTGACCGATCAGTACACTAACTTCACCGGACGTCGGCAGTCAAGAAGCGAAAGCGGCGTCGGGGATGGTTCAGGACGCCGGGCAGCACTCCGAGAAAGTCGTAGAAGGGCACTGACCTGCGATTTCCCAGGGCGTCTACTGACAGCTGCTCTGGCGTTCGGCAGGCCGTCCGGCCCCACTGGCGGCACCCCTGTCCCGCCCCTGGGGTGCTCGCCTCGATGGTTCCCGGCGGAATGATGTTCGTACTCCTGCTCATCGGCGCGGTCATCCGCACCTTCACCCCGCACACCGGGCTGTTCCCCGGCTCGTTCGCCGGTGCGCTCTTTCGAGGTTGAGGAACGTGATGCCGCTGGTGGTCGCGGACGCTCTCGTGGCGGTGGGGACCGCCGTGACTGCGCTGGCACCGGGTGATCGAATTCTCGTCAGCCGCTTGATCCGGGCCGACACGGTGAGCCCGTGCCGGGCGGACAGCCGGTGCAGCGTCCTGGTGGACATGAGGAACCCGCCGGCCACGCGCAGCAGCGTCAGGGCCGGATCGGTCAGGTTCTCCTCGATAAAGGTCTGGATCTGCCGGAGCTGGGCGCGGTCGGGCTGGGCCACGCTCGCGCCGTGGGCTCGGGCACGAGCCGAGCAAAGACACAGCGCTGTCCATTCTGGAATGTACCCGCGCGCACCTCGCGCCCTACCAGCGCGTCCGCCGCCTCGAATTCTTCGACCTGCTCAAACCATTCGGGCAAACTCCGCTGCGTCGAACTCCGCGAACGCGAGAACACCACCGCCGCCGCAGACACCGAATGGTGCGACGACCAGTTCCCGGGTCTCAGGGGCAACTGATCCTCATTGATGGGCGCGGGCGCGGCGCCGAGTGCTTTTGTGTGACGTGGTGTGAGTAGCTCTCGACTGAGCGCGATGCTTTGGTGCGGCTCAGGGCGGGTCGTTCAAGGGAGTGGAAAGTCGGTTTGGTGGTCGGTCGTGCGCGGCGCGACGATGCGAGGACGGCGTCTGCGGGCGCCGGAGACAAGCAAGATCACCATGAGCCGACGAAGTTTCGGTTCCCAGACCGCGAGGGGCTGCGGATGGCTTTGACCGACGAGGGCATCATCGAGACTCCCGGGATGCTCAGCAGGTGGGTGCGCCTCGGCAGCGGGGCCAAGGCCCACTACATGACCTCGGGGGAAAGCGGTCCCGCCGTCGTGTTGCTGCACGGCGGCATCATCGGCTCGTCCGGCACGGCCGGGTGGCGGTTCATGGCGCCGTACCTTGGTGCGAACGGGTTCCGCGTTTACTGTCCGGACCTCCCCGGCTTCGGGCTCGCCGACACCGCGTCCGAGCACCGGCCGACAGGTCTGGCGTCTTATGTGGATTTCGTCGAGGAATTCGCGACCGCGTTGTGCCTGGATCGCTTCCACATCGCGGGCAACTCGATGGGCTGTGCGAACACGGTCAATTACGTGTGCGCCCACCCGGAACGGGTGGCCAGCTTCGCGCTGATCGCCGGACCGGTAGGCGACGTCGCCCCGCATGTGACCCTCGACGCGAAGCAGGAGGGACAACTGTTCACCTTCGACGGCACGCCGGCTTCGATGCGCAAGATCATGGAGCGGATCATCTACCGGGGCGAGGCCATCGGTGACGATCTCATCGGCATGCGGACCAATGCCGCACGTGCGCAGGCCGAATCGTACAAGCCGATTCCGGTGTCGCTGGTGAAATACGTATCGGGCACGTCCGACCCGGTCGAGGCGGCAAGGCTGACTACCCGGGGCCGGATCGACAAATGCGGTATCCCCGGCATTTTCCTCTATGGCCGTCAGGACGTGGTGCTTCCGGTGGAGAAGGGTTATGAGATCGAGGACAGCCTGCCCGGCGTCCAGTTCTTCTATCCCGACGAATGCGGGCATCAGGGGCAGACCGACCAGCCGGAGATGTTCAACGAGGTGTTTCTCGAGTTCTTCCGGGACGGCATGGTGAGCCGCAAGACCGCGGAGTGGGCGGGTGTGTCCGATCGGCGGCCTGAGCTTGAGTCGGTGGTGGAACAGCCGCGATGAGGTTCGGGGAGGGACGGGCGGCGGTCGTCACCGGCGCCTGTAGCGACGTCGGCCGGGCGGTTGCCGACCGTCTGGCGGAGGCGGGCGTGGCGCTCGCGCTGGGCGATCTCGATGCCGAGTCGCTCGAGAAGACCGCGGCCGAGCTGACCCGTCCTGGTGTGCTGTCGCCGGTGACGTGCGCCGGCGATCTATCTACACAGGACTGTGCGAATCGGCTCGCGGGCGCCTGCGTGGAGCGGTTCGGTCGCGTGGACATCCTTGTCAACAATGCCGGCGGCGGCGTCATCATGCCGACGCTGGCGCACTCGGAAGAAACCCTGCGCACCACCCTCGACCGCAATCTGTGGACCACCCTGCACTGCACGCTCGCGGTGCTGCCGACGATGAAGGAGCGGCAGTACGGCCGTATCGTCAGTCTTGGTGCGGAGTCTGTCCGCAATGGACTGGACTGGCACGCGGTCTACAACGCGGCCAAGGGGGGCGTGCACGGCTTCACGACGGGCCTCGCGCGTGAGTTCGCACGCGACGGCATCACGGTGAACGTGGTGGCGCCCTCGATCATCCGTACCAGGGCCATGCTGTCGTACGATAAGCCGGAGGAGCTGGAATCGATCGCGAAAATCCAAGCGGAGATTCCGCTGGGGAGGGCGGGCAGCGTCCACGAGGTCGCGTCGATGGTCGAGTACCTCGCCTCCGACGACGCGTCCTACGTCACGGGCCAGGTCGTCAGTGTCAACGGTGGTAGTTCGATGCTCTGAAGCAGAGGCGACACAACGCGATTCCGGACGGGCGGAACGGCGACCAGCCGTGCCGCCCATTCGGGCGTTCCGGGGAGCTTTCACCAGATATGTAGCTCGACAGGGAATAGTTTGACACTCGACTCGTCGCGTAACATACTTTGAGCGTTGAAACCTGTAAGGTGACAAGGCGCGACGGGCGCTCGCCGGTCGCACGGCAAAGGAGCCGTTGACGATGATGGTCACTGCAAGCGTGGACGAGACCGGAGGAGACGCGACACGGCAGCTCTCGTCGATCGCCAAAGCTGCTCGAGTACTGCGCGCATTGGCGTTGTCGGACGAAGGTGACGCCGGGGTGTCGAACCTGGCCGCATTCGCCGAACTGCCCAAGAGCACGACCCATCGAGTGCTGGTCGAACTCATTCGCGAGGGCCTGGTGGCGCGCAACCAGCAGCAGAAGTACCGCCTGGGCAAGAGCTGGTTCGAGCTGCAGGCCGCGTTGAGCTGCTCCGAGTGGGTACGGCTGGTCGAGCAGGCCAAGGCGCCGCTGGCGAGCCTTTTCGAGCGGACCGGCGCCACCGTGCACTTCGGTGTGCTCAGCGACGAGAAGATCATGTATCTGGAGAAGCTGACTGCGAGAGGCGGCACGAGCGTGCCCACCCGGGTCGGCGCCCAGATGCCGGCGACGTGCACAGCGCTGGGAAAGGCGTTGCTGGCCTACAGTGATCGAGAGGTCATCCAGTCCGTCCTGTCGAAGCCGCTTCCGGTCGTCTCCGGGCGGTCCGTGGCGCAGCCCCGGCTGCTGCTGAGCCAGTTGGTCCAGGCTCGCAAGACGGGGCTCTCGTTCGATGTCGAGGAATGTCAGTTAGGAGTCTTCTGTGTGGCCACACCGGTCTTTCGCAACGGGAGGGCCGTCGCGGCGGTCTCGCTGACGCGGGTGGGCAGCGGTGGGCTCACTGCGGCCGATCCGGTCGAGGTCCGGCGGGCGGCGGGCGAGATCAGCAAGTGGATCTCCACGACCGGCTAGCGTTTTCCGGCCCGAGAACGACGATCGCCCGGTTCACCAGGTTGGTGAACCGGGCGATTTCGTCATTCAGTCGTTCGCCGGGTGACCGGCGACCAGCGGGGTGTCGACGCCGAGCGGGCCGGTGATCGCCGCGCCACCAGGCGCGCCGATCGCCGTGTCCCTTCCCGGCAGGGGCGTGTCGAAGAAGCGCGCGTTGTCCTCGCCGAGTCGCAGCCGCGCCGGGTCGTCGGTATCGCCTTCGAGCGTGATCGCCGCGACCGGGCACACTGCTTCACAGGCGCCGCAGTCGATGCATTCGACCGGGTTGATGTACAGCTTGCGCTTGCCTTCGTAGATGCAGTCGACGGGACATTCCTCGAGGCAGGACTTGTCCATGTAATCGATGCACTCCGGCCCGATGAAGTAGGGCATGTCAGCTCCCTTGTCTGTTGTCGGATCCCCGTCACCGGCCCGCGGCCACGCGTTGCTGTGTGGGATCGGTAGAATGGCCGGGGAAGAGCTTCCGGCCGGGATCGATGTGGATGGCCGCGTGGTTCACGGCCAGCGCGGCTTCGCCGAACCCGACGGCGATCAGGCGCACCTTGCCGTCGAACTCGGTGATGTCGCCGGCCGCGAAGACGCCCGGCTGGCGGGTGCGCATCGCCGAGTCGACGATGATGTGCCGGTTGTGTGCCAGTTCGAGGCCCCAGTCACGCAGCGGGCCCAGATTCGCCGTGAAGCCGAGTGCGGCGACGAGCCGCTGGCACGGCAATGAGCGCACACCGGCCGCGCCCGCCTCCTCGATCTCCACGGCCTCGATCCAGCCGTTTCCGGAGACGCGTTTGACCTCGGCGTTGGTGATGATCGGGACGCCGAGGTCGCGGACTGCGGCGACGGTCGCCTCGTGCGCGCGGAAGGTGTCGCGCCGGTGGACGATGGTGACGGACCGGGCGAGGGGGTGCAGCGTCACCGCCCAATCGAAGGCGCTGTCGCCGCCGCCCACGATCACCACGTCGGCATCGGCGTAATCGCCCGGTTCCGGTACGAAGTAGGCGAGGCCGCGCTCCTCGAACTCCCAGCCCGCGGGCAGCCGCCGGGGTGTGAACGTGCCGATGCCGCCGGTGATGACGATCGCCTTGGCGACGATCCGCAGTCCCCGGGAGGTGGTGACGACCAGGTCCTCCGGCGTCCCGTCGCCGGTGGGACGCCGCTCCAGTTGCTTGGCCTGATGTCCCAGCACATAAACCGGCTCGAAGTGGTCGGCCTGTGCCTGCAGCCGCGCGATCAGGTCCCGGCCCTTGATCGCCGGAAACCCAGCGATATCGAGCAGCTCCTTTTCCGGATACAGCGCGGCGACCTGACCGCCTACTTCGGACAGTGAGTCGACCACGGCGACCCGTAGGCCACGAAAACCCGCGTAATAGGCGCCGAACAGGCCGACCGGGCCCGCGCCGACGATGAGCAGATCGCAGTTGATAGCCGCCGGATCTCGCGTGTCCACTGCGTACTCCTTCCACTCACAGCCCGCGCGGCCCGTGGTGTTGCAGCTGCCTGCTCACGGTGAGCTTCTGGATGTTGCCCGACCCTTCCCAGATGTCCATGATCTTGATGTCGCGGTACCACTTTTCGACGAGATGGTCCTTGCTGTACCCGTCCGCGCCCATCAGCAGCAGAGTGCGCGCGCACACCTGTTCGGCGATGGGGCAGGTGTACGCCTTGGCCGCCGAGGATTCCTTCGCGTTGTCGCGCCCCTGGTCCTGCAGCCAGGCGGCCCTGCCGATCAGCAGGCGGCCCCGGTCGAGCGCGGCGTTCATCCGGCGCAGCTCGTCGTCCACCCGGCCCCACCGCCGCGCGGTGAAGCCGTCACGATGCTCATCGAGGTACTCGCGGGCGTAGTCGTGTGCGGCCTGCGCGATGCCGAGCGCCAGGGAGGTGGCATGCGGCCTCGTCGAATTGAGCGTCTGCATCGCGGTGCGGAAACCGTCCTCACGAGCGGGGTCACCGAGGCAGTGATTGGCGGGCAGCACGACGTTCTCCAGCGTCAGCTGTGACGTGACCATGCTGCGGACCCCGAGTTTTTCTTCGTTGGCCCGGGGAATCGACAAACCGGGATGGTGCCGCGGGACCACGAACGCCCGGATGCCGCGGTGCCCCAACGACCTGTCCACGGTCGCGAAGACGACGATGAAGTCGGCCAGGTATCCGTTGCTGCAGAAGATCTTCGTGCCGTTCAGCACCCAGTTGTCGCCGTCGCGCACGGCGGAGGTCGTCAACGCGATCGCGTCGGATCCGCAATTCGGCTCCGTCAATGCGAACCCGGTGCCCCGGTACTCGCCCCTGGCGATGCCACCGCTCCACCTGTCGATCTGCTCGTCGGTGCCGAGCAGGTCCACGACCCGCGCACCGATTCCGGCTCCCTTCAACAGCAGCACGAGGCTGATGTCGCCATAGGCAGCCAGTTCGCTGACCCGAACGCCGATGGTGCTGCTGCCGTCGCGCTCACTCAGCGCGTAATCCCGGTCCACCCCGAAATCGACCGCGACACCGAGCAGTGGGCTGGCGTCGAGCGGGCAGGTCTTCATCGCCCTGGTGGCGAGGTGGTCAGGCACACTGTGGGCGTCGTCCGATTCGCGTGCGATCGCCCGGCCTTCGGCCAGCGCCCAGTCCCGCACGTCGGACAGCAGAGCTCGCGCTCCGGGATTGAGATCGAAGCTGACCGTCATGGACAGCGCACCTCCTTGTTCCGTGAACTTGCCGGTTGGTCAGAGCACACCGCAGTCGCTCTCCAGCGGGTCGAAGTCGAGTGCGGCCAGGGTCGCCGCCGCGCGATACCACTGCTCGACGGGGTGGTCCTGGATGAACCCGTGGCCGCCGAGGGTGTTGATGCCGATCCTGGTGGCTTCCATCGCGGCGCGCTGGCAACGGGAGATCGCCTCCGCGGTGCTGGTCGCAATGGCGACGTCGTCCGCCGAGGAGCCGATCGTCTCGCTGGCGCGCCAAAGCTGGAGGCGGGCCGCGTCGATCTCACTGTCGGTCTCGACGAGCGGGAACGCCACACCCTGGTATTGGGCGATCGGGTGGCCGAACGCTTCGCGAGTGTTCGCGTACTCCACGGCGTACGCGAGCGCCGCCCGTGCGGTGCCGAGCAGGACGGCGCCCACACCCAATCGCAACGCGGCGATGGCGCGGTGCGTGCGAGTGCTGTCCGAGCCGTGGCTGGACAGCCGTGCCGTCTCTGGCACGCGCACCTCGCGCAGCTCGACACAACCGGTCTTGACCGCGTCGAGGCCCAGTTTCCCGGTGACCGCGTCGTCTCGGGCGACTTCCAGCCCTGTACATCGCGCGGGCTCGACGGCGAAGACGGCCAGCTGGTCGGAATCTGCGTCGGCGGTGACCACGACGAGTACGTCCGCTTCGCTCGGCCGGGTCACGCCGACCTTCCGGCCGTTCAGTCGCCATTCCTCGCCCGCGCGTTTCGCGACGGCGCCCAACTCCTGCGGAGTGCGGCCGAAGCCTTCGAAATAGGCGACTCCGGTGGAGAACGCGGGATCGTGGGCGAACCGGGGCAGATACGCCGTGCGCTGTGCCTCGGTGCCGAGTTCCTCGATCAGCAACGCGGCCTGGCACGTCGAGACCAGGTCGTACGCGACGCCCGGGTCGCCATAGCCGATTTCTTCGGCGATCAGCAGGCACGTGCCGGGATCGGGCCTGCCCTGGCCGTCATACTCCGCGTTGACCGGCGCGGTCAGGCCCATCTCATACAGGTCGCGCCACACGCCGGCGAGGTCCGCCGGTGTCGCCCGCCCTCCGTCGTGCAAGATCGGTCGGATGGCGCGCTCGCCGAGCTGCCGCACCACGTCGGCCAGCGCGGCCTGTTCGTCGGTCAGGACAGGGTTGAACATGAGGCCACTCCTCGGTGCTCGGTCAGCTACGTGCGGCGCCGATGTGCTCGCGCTGCAGGAAGTCAAGGGCATTGCGGCCGCGGATCGCCGCTCGGTCGTGCTCGCTGAGTCCGTTCTCCATAGCCAGGTCGGGGCCGGGCCCGTCGAGGGAGAAGAACGGATAATCGGTGCCCAGCACGACGTGATCCGTGCCGAACCGTTCGGTCAGGAGCGCGTAGTGCCGCGGATCGAAGACGAGCGAATCGACGAAGAGTCGTCGCAGGTCGGCGTCGAGGCGATCGCCGGTCGAGTCGTCGCCGTCGAGCACCGCGCCGAAGCGCAATCGGGGATATATCCAGGGAAACGACCCGCCGCCATGACACAGGCACACACGAAGGTCGGGCAGTTGTGTCAGGACGCCTCCGCACACCAGTGCCCGCGCGGCGACCGCGGTGTCGGTGAGCATTCCGATGGAGAACGCGCCGAGCGGATCGGCAGACCGGCCGATGCAAGGCCCGTCGATCGGATGCACGAGAAGGGGGACGCCGAGTCGCGCCGCGGCGGCGAAGAACGGACGCAACCGCTCGTGGTCCAGCTCGTCGGTACCCACCACGGTCCCGATCTCGATGCCGTGCAGGCCAAGCTCCCCGACCACGCGCCGCATCTCCTCGATCGCGAGGTCAGTGTCTTGAAGCGGCACTCCGGCGAAGCCGATCAACCGGCCGGCGGATCCGCGCACCGCTTCGGCGATCTCATCGTTCTGAATTCGCGCGAATTCGGCGGCGTCCGGCCCGGACGCCCAGTACGTAAGGGAAACCGGCACCGGCGAGATGACCTGGACGTCCACGCCGAACCGGTCCATTTCCGATATTCGCTCGGTGATGTCCCAGCAGGCCTGCCGCACTACCCGGAAGGTGCTGGTCCCGCGGACGATCTCGCCCTGGCCGCCACTGCCCGGCACGAGCCGCGGCCACCGGCTGTCGCCTTTGCTTTCGGCGAACGACGGCAGACCGGCCGGCATATAGTGCGTGTGCAGGTCCACTACCGGGTTTTCGCTGCAATGATTTCCCGGCCCGCGCCCGGAACCCGGAACCTGTGTGCTGCGCCCTGTATTGGCGCCGTCTTGGCCCATGCGGCAAGCGTTGTCCGTGCGCACATCATTCGCAACGACGGATTCCGTTCCCTTGAACAAGGGTGACCGGCGACAGGTGCCCCCGGCGCCGGGTCAGCTCTCGTCGGTGATCCCGGTGTCGACGACGGTAAGGTAGAGGTCGGCCATCCGGTCGGCCATCACGTCGACGAAGCGTTCGTCCTGTGGGTCCATGCCGAACAGTTGCCGGCATTGGGCGGGCACGCTGAACACCGTGGACGCCGCGCCGAGCAGCGAGTAGTACGCGATCGCCTCCTTTTCGGAGGCCTGGATGCTTTCGGTGCCCGCCAGTTTGTGAAAGAACTCGATATGCCTGCGGACGTGTTCGTCGGCGAGCCAGCGCGACCGTTCGGTGAGCTCGCCGCCCTCGAGCATCACCAGCCGGAAGAATTCGGGGTATTTCGCGGCGAAGTGCACGAGAACACGGACGAGGATTCGGCCCCGTTCCTGTTTCGAGACGACGCGCAGGACGTCCTGGAATCGCGTCATCTCGTCGTGGAACCGGTCCATCAGCCACGAGACGGCGGCTTGCCACAGCTGGTACTTGCTGCCGAAATGATAGGACGCCAGGCCACGGTTTACCCCGGCCTCCCGTTCGATTTTCCGCAGCGAGACACCATCGTATCCCATTTTCGAGAACTCCGAAGCGGCCACGACCAGCATGCGCTCGCGAGTTGTCGGCTCATCGCCCGTTCTCTCCGCCTCTGTCGTCACATTCCTCATTATGCACGACCGATGCGACCGGTGCGGCCGGCGAGGTGGCCGGCCGCGTCGGCTCCCACGGACGAGGGATCCTCGAACGGTCCCATGTGCCCGAGTCCCCGGTAAGAGACGATCCGGGCGTCGGGAAGGGCATCCCGGATCAGCGGGGCGGCCACGGCAGGCAACCCGTTCTCGCGCTCGCCGAGGCCGACGAGCACAGGCACGGAGACCGCCGAGATCTGCTCCACGGTGATCTTCCGTGGCGCCCCGTACACCAGAGCTTCGTTCTCCGGCGAGCACTTCAGCGCCACAGTCGACTCGTCCGTGTCGCGAAGTCCGTGCCGTGCGAACGATTCGAGCGCGTCGCCGCGCATCGTGTCGAACGGCGGCCGGGAGGACAACCGGCGCACCGCCTGTTCCCGCGACTCGAACACCGCACGTCGCTGCCGCACCATGTTGCTCATGCCGTCGCTCGCGGCCTGCACCCCGGCGAGTACGGGCAGCACCGCCGGCTCGTAGACGTAAATCGACGAGAACGAACCCGGCGCCAGCGCCTCCGCGCGCAGTCCCGCACCGCCGCCGAGGGAATGCCCGAAGAACGCGGCCGGCCCCCTGCCGAGGCCGGTCAGAACGGTCAGGATGTCCTGCGCCATGCCGTCCCACGAGAAGTCGGCGTCCGGGGGCGCTTCGGAGTCTCCGTGCCCGCGCAGATCCACCGCCCACACCCGGAAATGCGTGCGCAGCGTCGCCGCGATGGGTGCGTACGCGCCGCCGCAGAAACCCGCGGCATGGGCGATGATCAGGAGATCCCCGGTGCCGCCGAAGTCGTGGGCGCAGACCGGAGCGCCGGTGTCCCCGCGGAACCGTTGCGATCGCTGGATGGGCGGCGCGGCGCTGTGGGCGCCCACGTCGACGTGCTCGTTCACAGCCACCTCCTCGAGATCAGTTGACTTCGCGTCCGGCCTGCTGCCAGAACGGGGCGCGCAGGGCCTTCTTGTCGACCTTGCCCACGGTCGTCTGTGGCAGTTCGGCGATGACCTCGATGCTTTTCGGCGATTGGTGTGAACCCTTCTTCGCTTTGACAGCGGCCATCAACGCATCGGTGTCGATCGAGTGTCCGGCGCGCGGGACCACGAAGGCTTTCACCGCTTCACCCCAGCGTTCGTGGGGCACGCCGATCACTGCCGCGGCGGCGACGGAGGGCTCCGCGGCGAGCGCGTCCTCGACCTCGCGGGCATAGACGTTCAGACCGCCGGAGATGATGAGATCCTTTGCCCTGTCGACGATGTAGACATAACCGTCCTCGTCGCGGCGACCAATGTCGCCCGTCCGGAGCCAGCCGCCGCGCAACACCTTTTCCGTCTCCTCCGGCAGCGTCGCCCGGCGCCAGCGGCGCGGGTGAAGTCTTTTGGTAGAGTGAAAAGAGATCCTCGCCCGCGTCGCTGGCGCCGAACGTGATGACATGGCGCAGGCTCGGGCAACGCTCGACGAGTTCTGCGGCGCGGTCCTCGAACCGGGGATCGACGAACAGGACCGAAGCGGCCGTGTCGTCGCAGACGTACACGTGATCGTCGGTCGACCCCAATGCCTGAAGACCAGTGAAGCGGGCGCCGACGAGATAGGTGGCGGCCTGCACCAGCCACGATTCCGGCCGGTTCGGGCTCAGCACGAGAACGCCCGACCCCTCGGCCACGCTGCGTTCGCGGAGGATCGTGACGATCCTGCCCACACAGGCGGCGCCTTCGGCGTAACTGACTCGCCTGTCTCCGTCGATGAACGCGATCTGATCGCCGCGGCCGGTGAGCGCGTCGACGATGAGGTCGTTGAAGGTGACTTCGGTGCAGGACATTGGTGACCTCTCGGCGAAATGAGCGGAGTTCGCCGCATTCAAACCGCGTCCGCGTGCGACTCGCCATGCGAAGTTCCGCCTGCCGGGAACCTCGCGACGCGCGAGTGACCGAATTCCGGTAGCCGGAAACGCTTGTTGTGGTCGGCGCGGGAAACGGACGTTCCCGGGACCGACCGGCCGAAAGCTCGTTACGTCGAGTGGCAGGGTTCCGGTCCCCGGAAATGCGCGTTGTGGGTGGCACTGGAAACGCGCATTGTCTCGGGGCGGCTGTCCAGCACGCCGACTAGGGTTCCGGATCTGAGGAGGTTGGCCAGATGCCCGGCGCATATTTCGATCTTGGGCTTTCGCCCGTGCAGCAGGCGATGCGCGCGGAACTGCACGCCATCGCCCGCACCGACCTGCGCGGCCGAGCCGCCGAAGCGGAGCGTGCCGGGCTCGATCTCCCAGCCCTCGTCCGTCAGCTGGACAAGGTCGGCCTCGCCCCCGCGGCGCTGTTCGAGAGGGGTATCGACGATCCGCACACCCTGCTCGTGGCCGTCGAGGAACTCGCCTACGGCGATGCCGGGATCGCCTGGGCCGCCGTGTCGGCGTTCCAGGTCGCCACGATCGTCTGCGCGTGTGGCACGGACGCGCAACGCCAGGCTGCCGGTGCGGCGTTTACCGGGAACGAGGCGGCGACCGCGAGTTTACTTGTGTACGAGGACTTCGGCCGCCAGCCGAGCGAGTTCGAGACGAAGGTGACCTGGGCCGGTGACGGCTGGACCGTCACCGGCCGCAAGGGGTCCGTCGCCTACCCGGCCGACGCCGACGTGTCACTGCTCGTCGGGCGCGATGGCGACGAGCCTGCGGCCTTCTGCTTCGCCGGCGCCCGCACGGGACTGGCGGGCGACCGCGAGGCGGGCAAGATCGGACTCGACGCGACCCCCAGCGGCCCGGTGTTCATACAAGAGGCCGCGTTCGACGCCGACGAGCGGCTGTCCAGTGGCCTGGCCCTGCATCGCGCGATCGGTCAGGCCCGGCTACTGGTGGCGGCGGCTTCGGTCGGGTTGGCCCGGGCGGCGCTGGAGTACTGCGCGGCGTACGCGGTGCAACGCACCACCTGGGGCAGCCCGCTGGCCCAGCACCAGGGTGTTTCGTTCCCACTGATCGAGCTGAGCACCGAACTGGAGGAGGTGCGGCTGCTGTCGTGGGACGCCGCGGCGAGCCTCGCCTGGCTCGACGAGGTCGCCGAGATCGAGCGCCATGTCACCAGGGCGGTCAATCGCGCTTCCGCCCTCGCCCTGCGCGCCAGCCGGGACGGCGTCCAGCTGATCGGGGTCCGCGGCATCACCCGCGAACTGCCGGTGGAGCGGTGGTATCGCCACGCCGCGGCGCTCGGCGCCGTCGATTTCGACCTGCTCGAGATGCCCTTCGGACTGAGCTAGGAGACGTCGTGACGATCTCTTTCGACCTGCCCGCCGGAACCCGGCAGCTGCTGGCTGAGCTGCGCGAATGGTCGCTGCACGAGGTGCGCCCGCTCGCCCGCACAGCCGACACCCTCGAGACGAAGGTGTTCGAGGCGGGCAAGCGGGCCCTGGAAAGCTGCCCGATCGACATGTCGCCGCTGGCGGTGCCGGAACTCGGGCTCGTCCGGTCCGGCGGCGGCAAGCGGTACCGGGCCTCGGACTCCGACGACGACAACCATGTTCTCGGCGTGCTGGCCATGGAGGCCATGTGCTACGGCGACGGGTGGGCGTGGGGCGCGTTGCCGCGTAACGCGAATCTCGAGAAGATCCTCAGCGTCATCGGCACCCCGCAGCAGCTCGAGCGATGGGAGACCCCGCCGGGGGAGCAGCCGATCCAGAGTTCGTTCGCGTTCACCGAGGAGCACTGCGGGTCGGATATCTCGGCGATCCGGACGCAGGCCGTCCGCGACGGCGACGAGTGGGTCATCAACGGCCGCAAGCGATTCAGCTCGCAGGGCGCCGAGGCGACGGTCATGCTCGTGTTCGTCACGGTCGATCCGGCGCGAGGCATGAGCGGCCTGCGCGGCGTGATGGTACCGCAGGACTCGCCCGGCATCAAAATCCTGCGGGAGACCGAGGAACGCAAGCTCGGCATGCGTTACCTGCGGCAGTCGACGATCGAATTCGAGGACGTCCGGGTGCCCTACGACCACATGCTCGGCGATCCCGATGATCCGAAGGGCTTCCTTGAGGGGCTGAACGTGCTGAACCGTACACGTCCCTTTTGCATGGCGTGGAATGTCGGCACACTACGCGGCGCCACCGATTACGTCGGCGATTGGGTCAAGAGCCAGACACCTGGGTTCAATGCCCGGCGCAGGCAACGGATCGAGGAGGATCTCGGCGAAATCCGCGCCTCGATGGACGATCTGATGCGCCTTCTCGTCAACGCGGCTTGGAAGGCGGATCACGGTCTGCCGCACCGTACCGAGGCCGCGATGGCAAAATCGCACGGTCCGCGCATCGTCGAGCGAGGGTATCGCAGGCTGGTGCAGATCATGGGCAGTGAAGGCTCCTCGGAACGGCATTTGCTGGAGAAGTGGTACCGCGACGCGGTTTGTTTCGATCTGCTCGAAGGGACCAGCCAGATTCTCAAGCTCACGGTCGGCCGCGGCATCTTCGCGGCCGCGAACCGTGAGCTGGAAACGGATATCGCGGCCGCGCTGCGGCCGGTCTCGGGCTGAGCGGTCCGCCGTCCACCCGGAGAAGGTGAACGATATGCCGGTTGTCGAACACGCCGCGATCGATACCTGGGAACTCGTCAGCGCAACCCAGGGCGGGGATTTCGCGGCCTTTGCCGGAATCTACCGGCGCTATGCGCGCGTCATCGCCGACTACGCCTACGCCAAGACGGGTGATCACGCGACGGCGGAGGACATCGCGAGTGAGACGTTCCTGCGCGCGCTGCGGTCGATCGGGTCGGTGCGTGATCTGGGCAAGGATCTCGGCTCGTGGTTGACCACGATCGCCCGCAACGTCACGTTCGACATGGCGAAGTCCGGGTGGAGCCGGAACGCGGCGGTAACGGCGCAGCCGCCGGAAACCGTGGCCCGTGAGGGAATCCCGGAGGAGGACGTGCTGCGGGAGTTGGACCGCGCCGCCCTCCGTCTCGCGATCACACAGTTGACTCCGGACCAGCAGGAGTGCCTGTGGTGGCGCTTCTTCGCCAATCGCTCCGTGTCGGAGACAGCCCGGCACATCGGCAGGAACGCGGCTGCCGTTCGAGCCCTGCAACATCGCGCCGTCCGGCGGCTGGGCGAACTCTTGCCACCCTCGCTGGTCTCGCCGGACGATTCCGGTTCGGCGATGACCGGTCTTCCCCCTCTTCCGAAAAAGGAGAGCAGAACATGAGTGACACAGCAGCCTCCATTCCCGCCACACTGCGCGCCACCGCCGCCCGGTACCCAGAGCAGGAGGCCATCGTCGACGGGGCCGTCCGGCTGACCTACCGGGAACTCGACCGAGCCGTGCTCGACGCGTGCCGCGCGCTCATCGGGATGGGCGTGCACGAGGGCGACCGGGTGGCGGTCTGGGCACAGAACTGCTGGCAATGGTGCGTCGTAGAACTCGCGGTGCTCGCGGCGCGGGCAGTGGCGGTCCCGATCAACACTCGCTTCCGTGGCAAGGAAGCCGCGGAGCTGCTGGACAACAGCCGGGCCGTCGCGCTGTTCACCACTTCGGGATTCCTCGATGTCGACTACGCGGCGATGCTACGCCAGGCTGCCCCGTCCCACGCCGATCTCCCGATCGTGGTCATGAGCGGCGAGGTGTCCGAAAAGGACATTACGTGGGAGCAGTTCCTCGAACATGGCACGACCGTGCCCGAGGAGGATGCGCTCAAGCGTGTGGCTGACCTCCGGGCTGATGAGATCAGCGACATCATGTACACCTCCGGCACGACGGGTGTGCCGAAGGGCGTCATCCAGACGCACGGTAAGAACCTGCTCGCGATGAAGGCGCTCGGCGCCGCGCTCGGGTTCCGGCCAGGGGATCGAAACCTGGTGCTTGCCCCGCTGTTCGCTCAGTTCGGTATGCGTGCCGGGCTCTACATGGGACTGATGCACGCGGCGGCGACCATTCTGGAATCGGCGTTCGACCCCGATGCGATCATCGACCTGGTCGAGCGCGAACGCGTTACGGTACTGCCA
The DNA here is from genome assembly GCF_000739085.1 of Amycolatopsis methanolica 239. Classification (NCBI taxonomy): domain Bacteria; kingdom Bacillati; phylum Actinomycetota; class Actinomycetes; order Pseudonocardiales; family Pseudonocardiaceae; genus Amycolatopsis; species Amycolatopsis methanolica. The sequence goes on from NZ_CP009110.1 coordinate 1,228,442, forward strand.
GGGCCGCCGACGATCCTGGCCGCGTTCCTGACCCCGAAGGCGCGGCAGCGTGATCTGTCGTCGTTGCGGATCGCGCTCACCGGTTCCACCGTCATTCCGGAGGAACTCGTCATCGGCCTGCTGGAGAACAACATATTCGACAACGTGCTCACCGCTTACGGCCTGACGGAGGCGTGCGGCCCGGTTTCGGTCTCGTCCCTTCAGGACAGTCCGGCGACCGTGTCGCAGTACGCCGGTCGCGTATTGGAGCATTTGGAGTTCCGCGTGGTGGATGCCGAGGGCAGGACGATGTCGGCCGGGGAACAGGGTGAATTCCTGGTGCGGGGACCGACCGTGATGAGCGGATACCTGAACGATCCCGAGCAGTCGGCGAAGGCTGTCAATCCGGAGGGCTGGTTGCACACCGGCGATGTCGGGCTAGTCGATCCGGGCGGCTATGTCAAGGTGACCGGCCGGCTGAAGGACATGTTCATCGTCGGCGGTTTCAACGTGTATCCCGCGGAGGTGGAGAATTCCATCCGCGAGCACGAGGGTGTGCGCGAGGTCGCGTTGGTCGGAATTCCTGACGAGCGGCTTGGCGAGGTCGGTGCGGCGTTCATCGTCTGCGAGCGCGGCTACGAATTCGACGAGACCGCTTTGCGCGAATGGTGCCGGAGCGCGCTGGCGAACTTCAAGGTGCCCCGCATGTTTCTGCGCACCGAGGAGCTGCCGCTCAACAGCAGTCTCAAGGTCGACAAGAAAGTGCTTGCGGAACGGGCCCTCGAGATGTGCCGGGCGCGCGCCGGACAGGCTGGCTAGCCCGCTATTCAGCCCTGCGGAACGTGGGCTGGCACACAGCGGAAAGTGCGTCCGATACTGCGGTCGCACTGGCCGAAACAGTTCGTCCGGTCTCGACGAGGAGGCAGACATTGTCCGGCGCAATCGGTCTGGGGATGACCCACTACCCCCCGCTGGGGGGTACCGACGAGCAGATGGCCGGTATTCTCGGGTTCACCCTTCGCGATCCGGGAATACCGGCGGAGGAAAAGGACCCCGCGTCGTGGCCCGAGCAGATGCGCGCTGAATGGTCCGACGACCACGGCAAGGCGGCGGCCGCGGAACACCGGCGGCAGCTCGTCGACGGGGTGTCGCGCATCCGCGAGAAGCTCGACGATTTCGCGCCCGATGTGGTGCTGGTCTGGGGTGATGACCAGTACGAGAACTTCCGCGAGGAAGTGGTCCCGCCCTATTGCGTGCTCGCCTATGACGACGTCGAGGTCCGGCCGTTCGGGCTGCTCGCCGATCGTGGTCTGGACAATGCCTGGAACATGCCGCACGACACGACGTGCACCCTGCGTGGTGACGCGGCGCTGGCGCGCTGGCTGACGGACCGGTTGATCGAGGACGGCTTCGACATGGCCTACTCGTACAAACAACGCGCCGACACCCATTTCCCGCACTCGATCCTGAACACACAGACCTTTTTGGACTACGAGAACTACGGATCCAAGCTGCCGTACCGGTTCCTGCCGATCACAGTGAACTGCTACGGCGAGCACCTGATCGCCCGTCGGGGCGGGCTGGCCCGGTTCGACGAGATCAAGGACGCGCAGCGGGACCCGGCGGGGCCGAGTCCGCAGCGGTGTATGGCGCTGGGCGCGGCGGTGGCCAGGGCGATGCGGTCCTCGGGGAAACGGGTCGCGTTCGTCGCGTCCTCGAGTTGGTCGCATGCGTTCCTGAACGACAAGGACTGGCATCTCCGTCCGGACACCGCCGCTGATCAGCGCCTGTACGACGCGCTGGCTTCGGGGCATCGCAAGCCCTGGCGGGAGATCACCAGCAGGGAGATCGTCGACGCCGGGCAACACGAAATGCTTAACTGGTTCTGCTTGCTCGGCGCCGTCGACGAACTCGGCCTCGGCCTCGACTGGTCGACGTTCGTGACGACCGGTGTCTTCAATTCCAACAAGGCGTTCGCCATCTATGCGTGAGGAGTGGTCGTGACGCTAGTGAGCGGCGCATCGCCGCGAACGAGCCCGGTGCCGTCCCGGCTCGTCGACGAGGACCTCGAACGGCGCCGGTTCCGGGTGCACCGGTCCAGCATGACCAACCAGCAGGTCTTCAAAACGGAACGGGAGCGGATATTTGGACATTCGTGGCTTTACGTCGGCCACGAGTCGGAGGTCCGCAACCCCGGCGACTACGTGCGCCGCCCGGTGGGAGGCCGCCCGGTCTTCATGGCGCGCGGCGCCAAGAGCGGCAAGATCGGAGTCTTCCACAACTCGTGCACACATCGCGGTGCGGCGGTGTGCCGAAAGGACAGTGGGAACGCGCAAACGTTCCAATGCTTCTACCACGCCTGGACCTTCGACACGGAGGGAAACCTGGTGGGCGTGCCGGATCGGGGCGCGTACGGCGGCGGACTGGACATGTCGGAGCTCGGCCTGGCACGTCCGCCCCGGGTGGACAGCTACCGGGGGTTCGTGTTCCTCAGCTACGACCCGGAAATCATGGACCTCCCGGCGTATCTGGCCGGGGCGAAGGAATACATCGACCTCGTCGTCGACGGCGCGTCCGGTGCTGTCGAAATCCTCAAGGGCACGCACGAATACGGCATGGAAGCCAACTGGAAGCTCCTGGTGGAGAACAGCATAGACGGCTACCACGCGCTGGCGGTGCACGCGACGTACTTCCAGTACCTCGCCGCATTGGGCACCAGTCTCGAAGGCGGCATCACCGGGGTTGGCCGGTCGCTGGGCAACGGTCACGCCGTCGTGGAGGGCGACGCACCCTGGGGCAGGCCGATCGCGAACTGGGAGCCCTCGTTCGGCGAGGATGCCCGGGGCGAGATCGAGCGGATCCGGGCCGGACTGGTCGACAGGCACGGTGAGGAACAGGCCTACCGGATGGCGAATACCAGCCGGAACCTGCTGATCTACCCGAACTTGATCATTAACGACATTATGGCGGTCACCGTCCGGACCTTCATGCCGGTGGCCCCGGGGCGCACCGAGATCACTGCCTGGCAGCTCGCGCCGGAAAACGAAATGCCGTTGCTGCGCGAGCGAAGGCTCGACAACTTCCTGACTTTTCTCGGGCCGGGCGGTTTCGCCACGCCCGACGACCTGGAGGCGTTGGAGTCGTGCCAGACGGGCTTCGACAGCGGCGGCGTCGAATGGAATGACGTGTCGCGGGGGATGGCGCGGTCGCCGAAGGACACGGACGAGGAACAGATGCGCGCGTTCTGGCGGCGGTGGGCAGAGCAGATGCACGGTGACCGGGATGAGCACGAGGAGGCACTATGACGATCGCGGCTGGTGTGCCTGGCTATTCGGTGTTCGTGCCGGACTCGCACAGCGTGACCCGCCACGATGTGGAAGACCTGCTGTTCGCGGAAGCGGACCTGCTCGACGCGTGGAACCTCGACGATTGGCTCGGTCTTTACACCGACGACGCTCGCTATGTCGTGCCCGCGACGGACTCGCGGGACGCCGATCCGGACAAGGATCTGGTGCTCGTCGACGACGACCGGACGCGGATGGAATCGCGTGTGGTGCGGTTGAACAGCCGCCGCGCACATCGCGAGTATCCCCACTCACAGACCCGGCATCTCGTATCCAACGTCCGCCTCGGCGCCCGTGTGGACGACGTCCTCGCGGTAACGGCGGCGTTCGCGGTGTTCCGGTCGCGCGGCGGCCGGCACGTGGACTACGTCGGCAGGTACGACTACCGGCTCGCTGTCGTCGGCGGGCAGCTGCTGATCCGGCACAAGCGGGTCGAGCTGGACATGACGAGTCTACGTCCCGCGTACGATGTCGCGATCATCCTTTAAGGACGGTCGCGCGGACAATGCCGCCGGCACGCCCGCTCCGGCCGTGCCACCTGAAGGAGGAGCGAGGATGGCCCAAACCAGGGACGACGTCGACGAGAACGTCGATTTCGACCATGCCGATCCGGAGTTCATTCAGAACCCCTTCCCGGTGTTCCGGGATCTCCACCAGCGCTGCCCGGTCGCGCGTTCCACGAAATACGACGGGTTCTGGGTGCTCAGCAAATACGACGACATCAGGGCGGCGACCCGGAACACGAACACCTTCCTCAGCGGGGCCGGGGTCACTATTCCACATTTCGGTTCACCGGTTCCGTTGATCCCGCTCGAATCCGACCCGCCGCTGCACTCCAGTTACCGCCGCATCCTGCAGCGCGAGTTCAGCCGCGGACGGATGCAGGAGCTGGAGGGCACCATCCGGCTGGTCGCGACCGACCTCATCGACGCGTTCGCGGACCGCGGCGAGGCCGACTTCGCGACCGAACTGGCGAGCCCGCTGCCCGCGGTGGTGATCGCGCAGCTGATGGGATTTCCGAAGGAAGACTGGGAAAAGTTCCGGGTGCTCACCGAGCGGATGCTGGAGGCGGCCAAGGCCGAGGACCTCGAAACCAACTTCGAAGCGGCGCTCGAATACTGCATCTACCTGATGAACGTCCTGGACGAACGCCGGGCCGAGCCCGCGGACGACATGCTTACCCGAATCGTGCAGGCCGAAGTAGACGGACGCCCGATGGGTGAGGACGAAGCGCTCGGGATGACCCTGATCACGATCGTCGCGGGCCACGAGACCACGGTGGGCGGTATCGGCTCGTTGCTGTTGTACGTCGGCGCCGATCCGAACGTCCAGCGGCGGCTCGCGGCCGACCCCACACAGATCCCACTCGCCGTCGAGGAGGCGCTGCGGCAGGGCGCACCCGTGCAAGGCATCGCCCGCACCGTGAGCGAGGACGTGTGTGTGCGGGGCAGGCAGCTCAGGAAGGGCGACAAAGTCTGGTTGTCCTACGCCGCGGGCAACCGGGACGAGGAGGCGTTCGAAAATCCGGACGTCTTCGACATCGATCGTTCGCCGAACCGGCACCTGGGCTTCGGGGACGGTGTGCACCGGTGCGTCGGGGCGCCGCTCGCGCAGGCGGAGATGCGCATCGTGCTCGAGGAAATATTGAAGCGGATTCCCGGCTACCGCATCACCGATCTGGACGCCGTCGAGTTCCAAGGTGGTCAGAACCGCATGGTCAGCAAGCTGCCCGTGCACTGGGACTGACGCCCCGTCATTCGTCAACATCGTACAAGATCGAAGGAGGCCAGCAACAATGGCGGTTTTCAAGGATGCCGAAGAGGCCAACGGCTATATCGGGAGGATGTTCGAGAACGTGGTCGCCGAGCCCGACTTCGTCAACGCCACGCAGGGCACCGGGCTGGTTCTACGTCTGAACTACGTGGAGCCGGAGACGACCATCCTCGTGGACTTCCCGGCGCAGAAGGTGAGTTACGGCGACGAGGCGGCTTCGGCCGGCAACGCCACGGTGGACCTGTACATGAAATGCGATGACGCACACAACTTCTGGCTGGGCAAGCTGAATTTTCCGGTCGCGATGGCGAAGAAGAAAATCCGGATGGAGGGTTCTACGGCAAAGGCCCTCAAGCTGCTGCCGTTGACCAAGCCGTTGTTCGCGGCGTACGAGCAGATGCTGAGCGACGACGGGCGAACCGACCTGCTCGCGGCGAGCTGAGGACGCCATGCGCGCAGCGGTGACGCGAGAGCCCGGTTCGGTGTCGATCGAGGAGATCGACAAGCCGGTCCCCGCCATGGGCGAGGTGCTCGTACGGCTGGCCGCGACCGGTATCTGCCACACCGACCTTTCGATGGTGTCCGGGGCGCTTCCGGCTCCGCTGCCGTTCGTGCCGGGGCACGAGGGCGCCGGCGTTGTGGAGGCGACCGGGCCCGGGGTCGAGGATGTCGGCGTTGGCGACCACGTGGTCCTCAGCATCGTGGTGTCGTGTGGCTCGTGCTACCAGTGCGGGCTCGGGAATTTGTCCATCTGCGAGGTCGGCTCGGCGATGGCGCCCGGCGGGCTGTTGCTCGACGGGACGACGCGATTGAGCAACGGCGGTGAGGAGTTCCATTCTTTGCTGTGTCAGTCGTCGCTCGCGGAGTACGCGGTGGTGCCATCGAATTCCGCGGTGCCGATCCCCAAGGACATCCCGTTTCCGGTAGCCTCACTGCTCGCGTGTGGCGGCGGGACCGGTTTCGGAGCGGTTGTCCGCCGGACGACGCTGTGGATCGGGTCGAGCGTCGTCGTGATCGGCTGTGGGGGTGTCGGGCTGACGGCGATCATGGCCGCGAAGGTGCGTGGCGCCACCACGATCATCGCGGTGGACCCGTCGGCCGGCGCGCGGGCGATGGCGGAGAAGGTCGGCGCCACACACGTGCTCGACCCGGACGGCGACCGAGTGCTGCGGTCAGTGATGGAACTGACCGGGCGGGGTGCCGACGTGGCGATCGACGCGGTCGGTCGCAAAGGGACGGTCGAGACCGCCTTCCAGAGCATTCGTGCCGGTGGGGAGGTCGTGGCGGTCGGCATCGACGACGCGTCCAATGAGGTCGAGCTGGACCTTTACGGCTTCATGATGCAGAAGCGGGTCACCGGTACGTATGCGGGTTCCCTGGTGCCGAGGATCGATATTCCGGCCGCTCTCGCACTGTACCGGGACGGCAGGCTGCCGCTTGACGTCCTGGTGTCAGAGACCTACACGCTCGACGACGTGCCCGGGTTGCTGACCAACGAGATTCGCCTGCCACCCGGCCGCGCCGTGGTGTGTTTCGACCAGCCGGAGGAGAGGCCGTGAACAAGATCGACAGCCGGTGCCTGATCGACGGCGAACTGGTCGGCGGCGACCGGCGGGGCGACGTCTACAACCCCGCCGACGCGCGTGAGGTGGTCGGTACCTATCCGCTGCTCATTCCTGCGGATCTGGACCGGGCGGTCGCCGCCGCGCGGCGCGCCCAGCGTGAATGGCGGCGGCTGCCAGCCGTAGAGCGGGCCGCGATCGTGCTCGACAGCGTAGCCAAAGTGGACGCCGTGGAGGGTATCGACGAGTTGCTGGTCCGCGAACAGGGCAAGATCTCCTGGGAGGCCACGTTCGAGCTGGGGTACTATGAGGCGCTCGCCGACGTGTACCACGGGATGGCAGGCGAACTGGACCGTGGCGCCACACTGCTCGACGATTCGCTCGGCGTCACGACGCAGTATCGCGACCCGATCGGCGTGGTCGCGGCGATCACGCCGTGGAACTACCCGGTGGGGATCGCGGCGATGAAGGTGGTGCCGGCGCTCGTCGCGGGCAACGCGGTGATCGTGAAGCCGTCTCCCATCGCACCGCTGGCCGCGCTGGAAACCTTCGCGGCACTCGCCGACCACTTCCCGCCGGGATTGCTGTCCACCGTGACTGGCACCGACGCGGAGATTTCCGCGAACCTGATGTCACATCCCGGCGTCGGCAAAGTGACGCTTACCGGGTCCACCGCGACCGGCAAGCTCGCGGCCGCGGCTGCCGCGTCCACGCTCAAGAACGTCACGCTGGAGCTCGGCGGAAACGACGCCGCACTGGTCCTCGACGACCGTCCGGTGGACGAGGAACTATGTGCTTCCCTGCTGGCGAACGCGTTTCCCACGACCGGCCAGGTGTGCGTGGCCATCAAACGGATCTACGCGCCCCGGAGCAGAGTGGAGGAACTGTGCGAGGGCATGGTCGCCGAACTGGAGCACGTCGTCGTCGCCGACGGGCTGCACCCTGAGGCGACCATGGGGCCGCTCACCACGGAGCAGCAGCGGACCATCGTGCGTGAGCTGCTTGCCGGCGCGGAGTCCGCGGGCGCCAAGGTACTGCGCGGCGGCACCATGCTGGGCGACCCGGATCGCGGCTGGTTCCAGCAGCCCGCTGTGGTCGCCGGATGTCCCGAGGACAACGCGCTGGTGCAGACGGAGCAGTTCGGCCCGGCAATCCCGGTTCAGCCCTATGACGACGTCGAACAGGCCATCGACCTGATCAACGCGACCGAGTACGGGCTGACCGCTTCGGTGTGGACGCACGACAAGGAGCGTGCGCAGCACGCCGCGCGCCAGATCGAGGCCGGTACCGTCCACCTGAACAGCCACGGATTGTTTGCGATGGACCCGCGGGTTCCCTTTGGCGGGGTCAAACACAGCGGAATCGGCCGGGAGATGGGGATCGAGGGCCTGCGGGCGTTCACTGAATCCCATGTCGTGAATTTCCGCGTGGCGTAGGCAATCCCAGAGTCGACTCCGCCACCGACAGCCGGAGGGTGAAGAACATGATCGTCGTACTGCTCGTTCTTGGCGCGCTCGGCGCCGCGGCCGGGGGCTGGGTGTGGGATCACCCTTCGCTCGCGTTCGTCGCGCTCGGATTGTGCGTGCTCGCGCTGGCCCTGTCGTATGCCACGGAGATCCTGCAGCTGCTCAGCGAACTGCGTTCGTGGCAGACAGAGTCTGCAAAGGACAAGCAGCGGGTGGCGATAGAGCCGGACGAGGCCGCGCCGGAAGAAGCCACAGTGGATGTCGCCGACGAAGTGGCGCAGCCGGTCGTTCATGTCCTACCTGGACGGCGGCGCTTTCACCATGCGGGTTGTCGGGCGTTGCATGATCGAGAGCCGGACGAACTCGTGCTCGACGAAGCGCTCGACGAGGGCTTCACGCCGTGCACCATGTGCGCGGTCAGCGAAGCGGCGCGGGTCGGGGTGGCCTGACCCGCGCCGCTTCGCGTTCTGTGCAATGGCTCAGTAGCCGCCGCCGAGCTTGCGGTGGTCCCACGAAGCCGTGCGGTCCACCGTCACCACGATGACGACCCGTTTGGCCGCCTGACGTCGCAGCGCCTCGGGCAGCTCCTGCGGTCCGGCCTCGGCCGGTGCGTTGTATTTCCGGTGGATCTGTGCGCCGATCCGCAGCACCTCCGCCGGATCGTCCACGATCCGTGCCTTTCCGGTGAGCTGCACACCGCGCAGTTCCTGGTATTCCGAGCCCGCCTCGACCAGGACAGTGACCGTAGGATCGCGGCGGAGATTGAGCACCTTCTGCGAGCGAGCGAAGGACCACATCGACGGATTTCCGTCGACGATCTCGTACCACATGGGAACCAGGTGGATGGTTCGGTCGGACCGGTGTGACGCGACGAGTGCGGTGTGCCCGGCATGGAGGAACTCGGCCACCTCCTCTGGATTCATCGCTGTGCTCGGTCGACGGTGCGAGCCGGCGGACATAGTTCCCCTTTCGTTCGGATTCACGGAGCGGAATGGAACCGCGACAGATGTTCGAGCACCAGTGCGGTTTCCGTTCGTCGGGACGTTGAGCGAGGTGTTCTGCCCACCGGAAACGTCGTTTGTCGGGCTGCCCGAGGTTGTCGGAAAGTCTTGTGCCACAGCTCACCGTCTCGGCGGGAAGGAGTAAGTCATGGGAATAGCCCCGGACGATCGGGTAGCGCCGTCGCCGGCGCTCGGCCTTGGCCCGTACGACGGCCGCGCTTCCCGTGCGATCGGGTACGTGCCGGGCGTCGCCCGCAGGCCCGTCGTCGAAGCTGGCGGGATGGGACAGCTTTTCGCGAAGATCGTGTGGAGCGCGGTTCGCCATCCGCGCGGGTACTGGAGCGAGGTGTTCGAGCACCTTCACGTGACCATCAAACGGACCTGGCTGCCGGTCTCCGCCTCGGTTTTCGGCTTTCTCATGGCGTTGTCGGTGCTCGCGGTCCAGTTCTTCGCGATGGCCGGCGCACAACACCTCTTCGGGCCGACACTGTTCATGTACAGCACCCGGACCTTCACCGTGTGGGTCAATTCGGTCGTCATGGCCGGTGTCATCGGCGCGGCGCTGACCAGCGATGTGGGTGCTCGAAAAGTACGGGAGGAGCTGGACGCGATGCGGGTGATGGGCATCGACCCGGTCCGCGACATCGCGGTGCCCAGGGTCGTCGCGCTCACCCTGATCGCGATCCTGCTTTCGGTTCCGTCGCTGCTGGTGACGGCGTTCACCATGCAAATCGGGGCGAGTTACGTTGCTGGCATCCCCGCAGCGGACTTCTACCAGTCGATTTTCACCCAGGTCTATCCGATCGACATCGTCGCGGTCGTCCTCAACAGCCTCCTGGTCGGCCTGCTGGTCGGCACGGTGTGCTGCTACAAGGGATTCGCCGCGACCGGCGGTGCGATCGGCCTGGGCCGGGCGGTGAACCAGGCTGTGGTGGTTTCGTTGCTGGGCGTCTTCGTTCTCCAGTTGACCTATCAGGCGCTTTACTTAGGGCTCTTTCCACACCTGGGCGAGCTCAAATGAGCGGCGCGGATTCCGCCACCACCGAGGTGTTGCCGCCTGCGACGCCCGTTACCCGGCCGAAGACCGCCGCGGCGGAAAACGGATCAGTTCGGCGCTCCTTGGCCGGCGCGGGCGAAATCGTCGTGTTCTGCGGGCAGGTGATCCGTTCGGTGCCGGCCGCGGTCCGCCTGTACCCGTCGGAAATCATCCGCATCGCGGGCATGTACGTGCGGTCGAACCTGCTGGTCGTGCTTTCGATGACGCTGATGATCGGGGCACTGATCGGGCTGACGCTGCACTTTCTGTTCGGCAACATCGGCATCGAAAGCTATGTCGGCGGCGCGCACGCGATCGGCGGTATGCGCGGCGCGACCGAGACGGCCTTCGGCTGGATGTTCGCCGCCAAACTCGGTTGCGGCATCGTCGCGGAACTGGGCTCGATGCGGATCAGCGAGGAGGTCGACGCACTGGAGGTGATGGGCATCCGGCCCATTCCCTACTTGGCAGGAACCCGGTTCGTGGCCGCGCTGCTCGTCGTTCCGCTGCTGTGGATCTCCGCGCTGTTCTTCGAGTTCATCGGCGGCTATCTGCTCAACGTCCTCGTGCTCGGCACCACATCGCCAGGCGCGTACATCTATTTCCTCTTCCTTTTCCAGAACGGGTACGACTTCACGGTGACCCTCATCTGGGGAACGCTGATCGGGCTGCTCATCGTTCTGGTGTCTTCTTACTACGGCCTCACCGCCAAGGGTGGGCCCGTCGGCGTTGGCGACAACACCGCGCGTTCCATGATGGTGAGCATCGTGATCATCAGCATCACCGCGATGATGCTCGAGCAACTTTTCTGGGGTAGCACACCGAATTCCCCGATCGGGAACTGACCGCCACAGCAGTGGGTATGGAGTGAACATGTCGTCCAGTGTTTCGTCGGCCGGCCCGCGTGGCCCGGCAGGTCTCGCCGAGTTGTCCGCCACGAATGGCGATCGGCACACTATCCGGCTGAAGAACGTGCACAAGACGTTCGGTGGCGGCTCCCCGGTGCTGGCGGGCCTTTCCGTGGACATCACAGACGATGCGATCACGACCATCCTCGGCCCCTCCGGAACGGGAAAGAGCGTGCTCCTCAAACACATCGTGGGGCTGCTGGAACCCGACGTCGGGGAGGTCAGCGTGTTCGGGCAGGACATCTGGCGGGTGAGCGAGGTCGATCGTTTCGAGCTCCGCAAACGGTTCGGCGTCTTGTTCCAGGACGGCGCGCTGTTCGGCTCCATGAACCTTTACGACAATGTCGCGTTTCCCTTGCGCAAGCACACGGACAAGTCCGAGTCGGAAATTCGCGAAATCGTGATGACGAATCTCAAGGAGGTCGGGCTCGAGGGCGCGGTGCACAGGGCGCCGAACGAGATCTCCGGTGGCATGCGCAAGCGAGCAGGTTTCGCGCGGGCACTCGTCATGCGCCCGGATGTGGTGCTGTTCGACGAACCGGACTCGGGGCTCGACCCGGTCCGCACTCGGCTGCTGTGCCAGCTGATCACGCAGATGCACGCCGAGCACGGCGGGACCTACATCGTCATCACGCACGACATCGCTAGTGCCCGCACGCTCAGCGACTACGTCGGCGTGCTGTGGCAGGGAAAGATGGTGCATTACGGCGAGGCGGAGGAGGCGTTCGCCTCCGACAACGCGTTCGTGCGTCAGTTCCTCGCCGGTGACGCCGTCGGCCCCTTGGGAATGGACTGACGATGCGCCGGACGAGATGGCTGATTCTGTCCGTGGTGATGACCCTCGCGCTGGTCGGCGCGGGTTTCGCGGTGTTCGGCCAGAGCGACTACGAAGTCGAGATCCTGATGCCCAACGCCGACGGCACGTATCCGGGTGGTCAGGTGGTGCTGGCCGGTGAACGAGTGGGGCAGATCCGCGAGGTGCGCGTGGTCGAGGACCGGGCGCTGGTCAGGGTGGAGGTCGACGCGGACCATGCGCCACTGCGCGCGGGCACCACCGCACGGATAAATTGGCTGTCCGCGATCGGCGCGCGGGTGCTGGAACTGCTGCCCGGTGGTGCCTCGAATCCTTTGCTGCCCAGCGGAAGCCGCATCGTCTCGGGCAACGAGCGGGTCGAGATCGACGACCTGCTGGCGACATTGGACAAGCCAACCAGGGATCAGGTCCAGGGATTGGTCGACCAGCTGAACAAGACGCTGGCGCAACGGGAACCCGACGTGCAGGAAACACTGCGCAGCACCGGCCCGGCCGTCGAAGCGCTGGGCGACGTGATGCGTGCGGTGGGTGACGACGGCCCGGCGATCCGTGAACTCGTCACGCGACTGCACGACGTGACCGCGCAGCTGGCTGCCCGTGGTCCGGACCTCGGCCAGACGGTTGACAACCTGCACCAGCTGACCTCCGCCGTGGCGAACGAACAGCAGGCGCTGCAGAACGGTCTTTCGCAGCTGCCCTCGACGGTCGGCCAGGCGAACACGACGCTGCGAAACGTGCCCGGCGCCGTGGACGCGACGGTCCCGTTGCTGAACACCCTCCGGCCAGCCACGGCACAACTGCCGTCGGTGGCTCGCAATCTCAGCCCGGTGCTCGAGCAGTTGCAGCCGACCGTGGCCGCGCTGCGGCCTGCCCTCGGCGACGTGCAGTCGTTGCTGCAACAGACGCCCGCGCTGCTGGACAGTGCGCACGGCACCCTGCCCGCCGTGACCGCGGCGATCACCGAACTGCAGCCCGCGGTGGCGTTCTTGCGGCCTTACGCGCCGGAAATCGCGGGCTGGCTGTCGAACTGGACGGAGATCTTCGCGAACCAGAACAGCGGGAACTACGGCCGCGTTCTGATTGCGGCGTCGAGCACCAGCGTCAACGACAACCCGGGCCTGCTGCCGCCGGGAATCCGCCAGGACCAGCGGCCCGCGCCCGGTTCTCTGGTCAACCAACCCTGGGTGGACGCGAACGGGGACGGTATTCGATGAAGACGAACAAGGCTCGCCGCGCGGTCGGCGCGTTGGTGACCACGCTGGCGGTCGCCGCGACGTGTGTCGGCGCCTCACAACCGGACAGCGGAAGCTCCACTGTGGTTGGCTATTTCACCGACGCCAGCCCGCTCGACCCCGGTTCACAGGTCCGCGCGTCCGGTGTTCAGGTGGGCACCGTCGACAGCATCCAGCTGGACAGTGGCCGCGCCAAGGTCACGATGACGCTCGATCGCGCGGTGCTGCCGTTGCACCGGGACGCGAAGCTGACCATCAAGCCGGTCAGTCTCCTGGGCGAGCGGTTCATCGACGTGGACGCCGGTTCGCCGACGCAGCCGTATCTCAGCCCGGCGATTGTGCCGGTCACGCAGACTTCGTCGGCGGTCACGTTGCAACAGGTCATCGACACGTTCGACGACCCCACCTCCACCTCGCTCGCCGTGGTGCTGAGCAGCCTCGGGGAGGGGTTTCGGGACGCCGGTCCGCAGGCGGCGCAGGCGATCAGCGCACTCGCGCCGGCAATGATCCAGACCAAAAGCCTCGGCGACCTGCTGCGCGGGCAGAACCAGCAGCTGGGCGAATTGGTGGACCGGGTCCAGCCCGTTGCGGACGCATTGGCGTCGAACGACGGCAAGGTCCTCGACGATCTCGTCGGCAGCACGCAGACGACACTGTCCACACTGGCCGTGAACCAGCAAGGTCTGGACCAGACGCTGGCCGAGCTGCCCAGCACACTTACCCAGGCACGGCAGACGCTGCAGAACCTCACCGGGGTGGCTGCCCCGGCGACCCCGACGTTGCAGTCGATCCGGCCGATCACCGGCAATCTCGACCAGATCAGCGGAGAACTCGACCAGTTCGCCGACGCCGCGGATCCGGCTCTGGCCTCGCTGCAGCCGGTGCTGACGCACGCGGACGCACTGCTGCGTGAGGCGGCGCCGGTGGTCGCCAATCTCGCTGCGGCGGGGCCCAACCTCGCGGGCACGGCGGCGAACTTGCGCCCGGTCGGCGACCAATTGCTGAACCAGCATCTGGACGACCTGATGGCGTTCGTGCGGAAGTGGTCGCTCAGTACCAATGGCCGGGACGCGCTGGGACACTACTTCCGCGGTGTCATCCATGTGACTCCCAATGTGGCGAAGGATCTCGTCGCCGGGGCGTTGGCCCAGTTCGGCCCGGGCAAGCCGGCCGGCGCGGCACCGCCGCCGCTCGTGCCGAACAGCGGGGGCCTGTCGCAGCTGCTGCCGGGCCTGCTGGGCAACGGCGCGCAACCAGCCGGGACGCCCGCCGGCGGCGACCCCGGGAACGCGACCGGTCTGACGGAGACGCAGGAACAGTCGCTGCTGGGTCAACTTCTCGGAGGGGTGTGACATGCCCGGACCGGTGCACCGCGACCACGCGCGGAGTTTCCTGATCGGCATCGTGGCCGTCGTGGTGATCGGCGCGATCGCCTGGGTCGGTGCGACCGTCCAGGTCGGCGGCGAGCTGCCGGCGAAAGCCTACACGTATGTGCGCGCGGCCTTTGCGGATGTGGGGACGCTGACCCCACGGCAGGAGGTGGAGGAGAACGGCGGCCGGATAGGGCAGGTCGACCGGGTCGACTACCACGACGGGCTGGCGATCGTAACGATGCGCCTCGACGGTAACCGGGCGGTGTACCGGGACGCCACCGCGTCTATCGCAAACGCGTCGGCCCTCGGTCGCAAGCGCGTGGAACTCGACCCGGGCACGCCCGGCGCCGGGCCGCTCGGCGGCACCGTCATCGCGCAGTCACACACCCGCAGCTCGACCTCACTGGACGACGTGTTCGCGCCGTTCGACGCGCCGACCAGGTCCGCCCTGCAGTCCAGCCTCAACCAGCTCGCGGGCGGGGTCGCCGGCCACAGCCAGGACCTGCACGACTTGCTGACCGTGGCGCCGGAACTGCTGAACGACTTCGGCACCACGACCGGCGCGCTGGCGAGCCGCGACGCGAACCTGCCGCACCTGCTGGACAGCGCGGACCGGCTTACCGGGCGGTTCGACGGGCACGAAGCCCAGCTCCGCGGTCTACTGTCTGAAATGGATGCGACGCTGCGAGCGGTCGGTGTGGACGGTGCGCGGCCGCTCGCCGAAACCGTGACCGGCTTGCCTGCGACGTTGCGGCAAGCACGTGAATCGCTGCGGTCACTGGATCAGCCGCTGGCGGATGTGCGCACGGCGGTGACCACCGTGGCACCGGGGGCCCGCGCATTGGGCGCGTCCACCGAGGACCTGCGTGGGTTGTTCCGGGAGGCGGTCGGCCCGCTGCGGAAGGTGCCCGGAGTGGGCGGGCAGGCGCTCCCGGCGGTGGACGAACTGAAACATACGTTCGCCGATGCGCGACCGATGGTGCCGCGGATCGCGGAGACGGTGACCCAGGCGAACGTGTTCCTCACCCAGTTGGCGCCGTACTCGACCGATATCGGCCGGTTCTTCAGTGAGCACGATCTGCTGAGCGGGAGCTTCACACCGGACCAGCACTTCTTCTCGGCAACGCTGGCGATTCCGAGCCTGTACAACGTGAGTCTGCCTGATCCGACCGCGAAGCGGATTCCCTATCCCGCTCCGGGCGGCGGCGCCTGGCGGGACAACCCGGCCACGGGAGGTACCCGGTGATCGGCAGCAAGGTACTCAGCCGCAGGCGGCGGCCGTCGAAGGCCGCGATCGGGCTGATCTTCTTCCTGGCGGCGGCGATCGCGATCGTGTTGCTCGCCTTCAAGGCCCCGATCACGACGTTCTTCCGGCCAGGCGCGTCGATCGAGGCGGAGTTCGCTCGGAACTACCAGATGGTCGTCGACGAGACGAAGGTCAAGGTCTCGGGACTCGAGGTCGGCGTCGTGGACGGAGTCCGTTACACCGACCACGGGACCGCCATCGTGTCGATGAAGGTGGATCGGTCCGTGTTGGACGGGCTGGGCACGGCGCCGTCCGCGGAGATCTCGCCGCTGACGGTGCTCGGTGGTCGTTACACCGTCGAACTCCAGCACGGCGGCGGCACCGGTTCGTTCGTCGGGGGGTTCATCCCGCTGAACCGGACCAAACTGCCGGTCGAACTGGACCGGGTGCTGGAGGCACTGCCCAAGCCGACCCGTAAGAGCGTGCAGGACGACGTCGCGAACCTCGACGCGACACTGCGAAACGGGGGACCGGACGTGCGCGCGCTGGTGTCCGACCTGCCCTCGACGATGCGACCCGCCGAAGCCACCTTGCAGGGTCTTCAAGGCACCAGGCCAGATGTCGACCTGTCCAGCCTGGTGTCCGATATGGACAACGTTGCACGGGTGATAAGCACGCACGACGGGCAACTCGCCGACATCGTGCGGGACTTGCAGGCCACTACCGGCGTTCTCGCGCAGCAGAGCAGGCCGCTGGCGCAAGGGATCGACACACTGCCGACCGCGCTGTCGACCACCCGGGATGGGCTGGCCGGGCTGGACAGCACACTGACCCGGCTGACGCAGACCGCCAAGGACTTCCGGCCCGCGGCAGCCCAGCTCGATCCGGTGCTGCGGAAGTTGAATCCGGTACTGGTGGACGCGCAGCCGCTGCTGCGGGACCTGCGGCCGCTCGTCGACGACGCCCGCCCGGCGGTGCACGAGCTGGTCCCGGTGGCGCAGCGGGGTACGCAGATCCTGAACGACGTCCGCGGGCCGGTCATCGACCGGGTCAAGGGCCCGATCGCGGACACGCTGATGAACACCTGGCACGGCACCGGCCCCTACGCCGGGAGCGGTGGTGGAATGCAGGCCGACCACAAGTTCTATCAAGAGATCGGCTACATGGCGGCGAATCTCGATCGTGCGTCGTCTACGCAAGACAGTCAGGGCTCGCTTCTCGGGTTCCAGGTCGGGGTCAATCTCGGCTCGGTGCAAGGTCTTCCCTTCACCTTGCAGAACCTGTTGGCCCAGGTGGAGAGCGCAGTAGTGGGAGGTCGTCCGTGACAGCAGTGGCAAGAATCCGCCGGACCTGGGAGCGCGTCCGCAATGTGCCAGGCCTCGGCCGGGACGCCGTGGCACTGGCTGTGCTGGTGGCGCTGGGCCTCGCCTGCACCGGATACATCTTCTCGCAGTACGACATCAAGCCGCCGTGGCAGAGCGGCCGGGTGGTGTTCGCCGCCGAGTTCGAGAAGACGCCGGGCGTCCGGCCGGAGAGTCGGAACGAGGTGCGGATCGCCGGGGTCACCGTGGGGAAGATCGAGTCGGCCGAGCCGCTGCCGAACGGCAATGCGCGACTGGTTATGTCGCTCGACCCGGGGCACACCGTGTATTCCAACGCGAAGGCGGTGCTGAGCACCAAGGCGCCGTTGAACGTGATGTTCGTTTCGCTCGATCCTGGTGGCCCTCCGGGTACGCCGCTGCCTGCCAACGGCACAATTCCGGTGTCCCAGACCAAGCGCGTCATCCAGCCCTCCGAGCTGCTGTCCAAATTAGACGAGCGCACGCGGGACGCGTTGCAGACGCTGCTCGATGAGGCGGACACGGCGCTGGCGAACGCACCCGCGCAGCTGCCGGACGGTCTGCGGGCCACCGACGCGACGGTGAACGCGTTCCGCCCCGTCGTCGAGCAACTGCAGACCCGGCGGGGAACGATCAGCAAGCTGGTCACCTCGCTGTCGCAGATTTCCACCGCCGCGGGCCACGACGACGGCCGGCTGGCGGATCTGGTCGCGTCACTGCAGCAGACGCTGTCCGTACTGTCGCAACGGGACACTGAGTTGAGCGGCACGCTCGGCCAGATTCCGGGCTTCAGCGACGACCTGACGCACGCGATGGGCAGCGTGCGCGACCTGACGGGCGAGCTCAATCCGACGCTCGACGGGCTGCGGTCGGCATCCACCACACTGCCGCCCGCGCTGTCCAGGGTCACCGGCATGGTCGATCGTGCGGGCCCGCTCGTAGCGGCGGCGAAGCCGGTGGTCAGCGAAGCGAAACCGGTGGTGGCCGACCTGCGGCCGCTCGCCGGTGACGTGCACACGGCGTTCCGTCAGCTCGCCCCCGTCACGGGTTATCTGCCCTCGGCGACCGCGCGCATCGTGCCGTGGATGGGCGACCTCGCAGCCTTCGTGTACCAGACCTCGTCCGCGTTCAGCTTGGCCGACGCCAACGGCGGCCTCGGCAGGGCCAACCTCACGCTGTCGCTGGACAACCCGACGGGCGGTCTCGGCCCGGCCGACGGCGGGCCTGTCGGAGGTGGGAAGTGAAGCTCACAATGCGCCCGCGCAGATACGGCAGGCTGCTGACGATCGTCGGGTTGTCCCTGGCGTTCGTCGCTGGGTTCCTCTACTTCTGGACCGCGTCCGGCGGCACGGTGCCGGGGTTCACCCAAGACGGCTACCGTGTCTCGTTCGACAGCGCTGACACGAAGAACCTGCAGGAGCAGAGCGAAGTCACGATGGCGGGGGTCAAGATCGGCCAAGTTGTCGCGGAGGACCTCTCCGCAGGTGGCCGCCGGGTGGTGCTGAGCCTTACCGACGCGGCGCCGCTGCACCAAGGGGTGACCGTCCGGATCGGCGTCAAGTCGGTGATCGGGCAGTCCTATGTGGATGTAGTGGACGGGCAAGGGCCGCCGCTCGCGGAGGGCGCCGCGCTGCCACCGTCGGCGGTCATCCCCGCCGTCGACGTCGACGAGGTGATCAGCACCTTCGACCCGCAGACGCGAGCCGCCCTGAGCCAGAGCGTTCAATCGCTCGGCGCCGCGACAAAAGGTACCGCCGAGAGCACGTCCCAGCTGCTGTCGGGTCTCGGCGATCTCGGCCGCAACGGCTACACGGCGCTCGACGCGATCGCCGCGCAGTCGGCCGACCTGACGGCGCTGACCCGCGAAGCGGGACAGCTATTGGACACATTGGATACTGGTCGTGGGCGGATCGTATCCGTGGTCGACGACGCACACACGCTCGCCACGGCGACCGCCGGTCAGCGCAACGCGATCGAGTCGACGATGCGCCAGCTGCCGTCGTTGCTGACCGCTGCGAACTCCGCCACGGGCAAGCTCGGCGAGCTTTCCGTTGCGCTGCAACCGGTCACGACCGACCTCCGCGCCAGTGCACCAGACCTGAACCGGGCGCTGCTGCAGCTCCCGGCGACGACGAACGACCTGCGCGGCCTGCTGCCCGCGCTGAATGGCACGCTCGATGACGCGCCCGCGACGCTGCACCGGGTTCCGGCGGTCGGCGCCGACGTACGAGGGCTGCTGCCCACCGCCGACACGGCCCTGCGCGACCTGAACCCGGCCTTGTCCTATCTGGCGCCCTACGGCCGGGACGTGGGCGCAATGTTCGCGAGCTTCGGCGCGTCCATGGACCTGGTCACCGAGAACGGCATCCGGCCGATCCGGCTGGGCACCGTGTTCGATTCGGGCACGCTGCGGAACTATCCGGTGCCGCTGACGCTGGATCCGACGCACTGGAACAACGCGTACCCGGCGCCCGGCAAGGCCGGCGACCCGGCCCCGTACACGGGCACCTATCCCCAGGTGCAACGGGAACCGCGATGATCCGCGTACTTCGGCGGCTGGCGGGCGCCCTGCGCCGATGGTGGCGGGGCATCTCCCGGCGCGGGCTCGTAGCCGGTGCTGTGCTGCTCGCGCTGGCCGCGTGCACCGGCGGCGGGCTGTGGCAGGTGCGGATCGACACCGGCATCGAGTCGTTCCTGCCCACCGGGGATCCCGCCTACCAAGCGCTGCAGGACAAGGCGCGCTCCTTCGGCGGCGATCCCGTGGTGGTACTGCTCCGGTCGAAGGACCCGAACGATCTCCTGATGCAGCAGGAGAAACTGGCCGGGTTGCTAGGGCTGGAGGGCCAGCTGGCGAAGCTGCCGGACGTGGCCGCCGTATACGGGCCGGCCACGGTGCTGAACCAGATCGCGGGCGCCGCGCAGGACGTGCTCGCGCAGATCAGCGGCCGGCGCGACGCGCTGCGCAACACTGCTGAGCAGCAGGCGCGGGCCAACGGCGCGCGTGACGCCGACGTGAGAGCGGCCGGGGACGCGGCGGTGGCCCAGTTCGACGCCCGCTACGGCCCGCTGATCGTGCGGGGCCTGCCTACGGGCCTGCCCACATTGCGCAATCCGCGTTTCGTGGCCACGGCGATGTTTCAGGACGACGGCAGGCCCCGGCCCGAATGGCGGTTCGTGGTGCCGGACGATCACACGGCCACGCTGCTGATCCGGCCCCGCGAAGACATCGACCAGGCAGCGACGGGTCGGCTCGTCGACTCGGTGCGGTCGTCGGTCGATCACGCTGGGCTGGGCGCCGCGCAGGTCACCGTCACCGGGGTGCCGGCGGTGACCTCGGCGCTCACCGAGCGCGCCCGGCAGGAATTCCCCGTACTGGGCGCGATCGCGCTCACCACTGTGGGGTTGATCTTCTTGTTGGTGCCGTGGACCCGGCGGCGATGGACCCGGCTCCGCCCGCTGCTCGCCGCGATGTGCGGCACCGCGATCACCGTCGCCCTGTTCGGGTGGCTGCACCGGCCACTTTCGCTGGGTGTGGTCGCGTTTCTGCCCATCCTGCTGGGAATCGGCAGCGACTTTCCCTATTACCTGTTCCAGCGTGACCAGCTGCGGCGAGTACTCGTCGCAGCGCTCGCCGCGGCGCTGGGCTTCGCCTCGCTCGTTCTGTCGCCGCTCCCGTTCGTCGGCGAACTCGGACTGGCACTCGGGATCGGGATCGTCGCGACGGTCGGCGTCGCCCTGTTCCTGCGCCGGATGTTCGGGGTCGAAGAGGCCCAGCCGACGAGCGGTGGCCGACCGCTGCCGCGGGGCACGCGACGCTGGCGTATCGCGGTCGCGGTCGTCGCGATCGCGCTCGCCGGGCTGGGGTGGACAGCGCTACCTCGGTTGGGAATCGAGGCCGACCCGCAACAGTTGGCCAAGGGACTCACCGAACTCACCGACGCGCAGCGCGCCGAGCAAGTACTCGGCTCCGCCGGTGAGGTCAGCATCATGGTGCGCGGCAAGGACGTCAGCAGCCCGCAGGTCCTCCAATGGGCCCGTCAGGCCGAGGAGAGCCTCGTCCGCGGTTACGGGCGCGACCTGCATCCGATCATCACGATCGACGACCTGCTCCAGTTCCTCGGCGACAACCCCACGGCCGAGCAGATCGACGCGGCGAAGCAGCTGATGCCCGCCTACCTCACCTCCGCTGTCCTCCGGCAGGACGACACCGCCGGCGTGCTGGTGTTCGGAGTGGACCTGCGCGATCTCTACCAGCAGCGGGACCTGTTGGCACATGTCCAGGCCAGCCTGCCAGCACCGCCCGCCGGTTACCACGCCGAGTTGGTCGGCCTTCCGGTCGCCGCCGTGCGCGGCCTCGATCTCGTGTCCGGCGGACGCATCCTGATAAACATCGTCAGCGTTCTCGTTGCCGGGCTGGTGCTCACGATCGGCTTGGGCCGTCGCGACGCGTTGCGTGGCGTGCTGACGGTTCTGCTCGCCTCCGGGTGGGTGCTCGCCTTGGCGTGGACGGTGATCGGCTCGCTGAGCCCGCTCACCGTCGCGATCGGGTCGCTCACCACGGCAACCGGCTGCGAGTTCGCGGTCATGATGGCCAAGCCGGGCCACGGCGGGCGGCGGTGGTTGTTCCGGGGCGTCGGCACCACCGCGCTGGCCGGGTCGGTCGGATATCTCGTTCTCGCGTGTTCCGGCCTCGCGGTGCTTTCCCAATTCGGGCTGCTGCTCGCGTCGGGCGTGGTGTGCTCCTACGTGGCCGCGCTGCTGGTCGTTTGGCTTGTGCCGCCGCATGCCGCTCAACCGGCGGCCGTCCCCGCCGAACCCGAAGTACCGGCATTGGCAGGAAAGGAATCGGTGTCATGAAGTTCAGCGGTCTCCGCACCGTCCGGCGCTGGCCCGCGCTCGCACCGCGCGGGCGCGGCCAGCGGGCTGTCGTGCCGATAATCGTGGCGGTCATGCTCGCGGCAGGAGCACAGTTGGGCGTCGCCTGGGCGACCGCGCTGCCCGCCAATGCCGTGCTGCGCACGGGAAACACGGTGATCACCAAGGACGACTTCCAGCGGCGCACCCACGTGCTCGAGGCGCTGTACGGCATTGAGGTCCCACCGGCGGGCAAGCAGCTGGACACGTTCAACAAGGACGTGGCCAAATCCATCGCGGTGAGCCTGATCCTGGACGACGCGGCGCGCCGGAGCGGGATCGTGATCGCCGACAAGAACGCGAGTGACGCGCTGCAGGACCTGATCGACAAGCAACTGCCCGGCGGCAGGCAGGCATTCGACGGGTTTCTCGCGACCGCACGGATTTCCGAGCCGGACGTGCTCGACGAGGTGAAGCGACAGCTGGCCACCAACAAACTGTTCGACCAGCTGGCCGCACAAACACCACCGGTGACGGACGCCGACACGCGAGCCGCGTTCGACCAGCGCAGGGACCAGCTCGCCGTACCCGAACGCCGTCAGTTGCGCAATATCGTGGTGGCTTCACAGGCCGACGCCGACCAGGTGCTCGTCCAGGCGCAGTCGGGAGCCGACTTCGGGCTCCTCGCGTCCGCGTCGTCGCTGGATCAGAGCTCGAAGGACAAGGGCGGTGACATCGGCACGTTGAGCTCCGACCAATTGGATCAGACCTTTGCGAAGGCCGCTTTCGCGGCGCCGGTCGGGGCCTTTTTCGGACCCGTGCAGACGGGGTTCGGCTGGAACGTCGGACAGGTGGTGAACATCGAGCCGGGCAACAAGTTGAGCTACGACGAGGCGTCGCCGCAACTCAAGGGCCAGTTGGACGAGGAACGCAAACTCGGTGTGTGGCAAAGCTGGCTGGGGGAGCAGATCGAGGGTGCGCATGTTGAATATGCCGACGCGTACCGTCCGGACAACCCCGACGCGCCACCCGCCTTCGCCCCCCGTTGACCGACGATTCCGGTTCGCGGAACCCGATCTTGCGTCAACAGCGTCGCCCTTACATCGTTGAATCACGGAAATTCGCTGGCGGATTTTGAGAAAAGGACCTCACGATGGGCTTTTCCACGAAGACGTCTCCACGACAGTACGACCGCGCGCCCCAGCTGGAACTGGCCGAGAGCTTGGCGCCGCGCAAGACCCAGCCGGTGAAGCTCTTCGCGATCGTCGGCGCGATCTTCCTTGCGCTGACCATGTACTGCTGGGCGGACTGGCTTTTCTCCGGCGACGCGAAAGCGGCGCCGCTCGGCCCGACTCCGATACCCGGCTGGCTGCGCAACTCGGCCTTGATCTGGCAGATCGGGTTCGGCGCCGGCGGGCTTGCGGTATTGTATTTCTTCCTCATCCGGCCGTGGGTGCGCGAAGGGCGGCTCACTTTTGACGGCATGATGGTGCTGTGCTGGCTACAGTTGTGGGCACTGCAGGACCCGCTGGCGAACTACACCGTGCAGATATTCAATTACAACGCTGTCCTGTTCAACCGTGGCTGCCCGCAATGCCATCTCCCGGGCTGGCAGAGCCCGCACGGTGAGCGCATGGCCGAGCCGCTGGTGCTCGGCCCGGGCCTGTACCTGGTGGGTCTGTTCCTCATCGTCTTGCTGTGTAACCACATCATGAGCCTGGCGAAGCGGCGGTGGCCGCGGCTGGGTACCGTGGGCCTCATCGTGGTCGCGATCGTGTTCATGGGTGTTGTGGACTTCGTGCTGGAGATCATCTGGATTCGGACGGGCCTCTATCACATGGGTGGCTCGATGCGGTCGATGTCACTGTTCGCCGGTGAGTGGTACCAGGTCCCGTTGTACGAGATGTTCCTGTGGGGCACGACCTGGGGCCTGCTCGCCTGCGTCCGCTACTTCCGTAACGACCGCGGCGAGACCATTGCCGAGCGGGGCGCCGCGGAGATTGCCGGCGGCCAACGGAAGAAGGCGGCGGTGCGGCTGCTTGCGTTGTGCGGCGTGATGAACCTCATCATGTTCGTGTTGTTCACCTTGCCCTGGCAGTGGTTCGGCCTGCACACCGACGACTATCCGCAGGGCATTCTGGACCGCTCCTACATGACGAACGGCATGTGCGGCCAGGGCAGCGAGTACGCCTGCCCGGGCCCGGACATCCCGGTCGTGCGCGGCCCCGGTTCGCCCTACGCCACTCCGGACGGACGTCTCGTCCAGCCCGGGGCGCTGCCGATCCAGGTCGGCGGATGACGAAAACTGGCGCGCTCGCGGAATATTCCCTTCTCGCGAGCGCTGTGGGCTGCCGCGATGTCGAGGTGGTCGGCGTCGACGGTGGCCCGTCATACACCGACGGCAGGCACGTCGTCGTCGACGCCCGGGCCAGTGACCCGCTGCCGACATTGTTGTGCCAGTCGGCGCTCATCGGAGCGGGCAGCCTGCAGCCCGACATGGTCCGGAAACTGTCGCGGGGTCGGGAAACGGTCGCGCGTTACGTGCTGCTGGAGGTCCACCGCGCCTGCCGGTCTCTGCGGAACTCGCTGCCCGGCTGGTTCGTCGAACTCGTCGGCAGCTCACCCGGTGCGGAGGTCTCGGCGTCCGCGGAGGAGTCCCTGCAGCGCGCGCTGGGCCGCGAGGAATTGCCCGCCACGCCCGAATGGTTCGGCACGGTGATGCCGAGAACCTCGCTGCGGAAAGGAAAAGCGAGTAGGTCCACCCCGGTCGACGGCAGCAAACTGAAGGCTGCTGAGGTTGTGGCGCCTGACCGTGACGCGCAGGACGATCCGGTCCGCCGGATCTTCCGGGCGCCGTTCGCCGTGCACAACCCGCTCTCCCGACTCCTCGGCCGCGGCCTGTCCCGGGCCGAGCGGCACCCGCGCGGCTCGGTGAGCGCTTTGCACCTCGACGATTCGAACCTGGCCGCCGGATCGGGCAGGCGACTCGTCACCTCACCTCCCGGGAGCGGTCGGAGCAGTTTCGCCGCGGTACCCGAACCCCTCGCGGGATCACGGTTTCCGGAGTGGGACTGCTGGCGCGGGGAGTACCGGCGAGGCTGGTGCTCCGTCATTGAGTACGCGCCAGAACAGCGCGTGCCGCGCCCGGCGCCCGAGGTGAGCGTGCACGGGGACCGTGCGATCCGCGCGGACCTCGCCAGGGTGAGCCGGTCGCTAGCCTGGCATACCAGGCAGCCACAAGGCGAGGACGTCGACCTCGACGCGGTGGTCCAGGGCGTGGCGCGGAGCGGACGGGCGTCGCCGCATATCGAGCACGCCTATCGGGAGAAGCGCCGGTCGCGACCGGACCTGACGGTGTCGATCCTGCTCGATGCATCCGGCTCCACCGCGGATGAGCAGCCCTCCGGCGGCACCGTCTACGACCGGCAGTCGGCGATCGTGCTGAATCTGATGCGTGCGCTCGAGGATGTCGGGCACGGCGTCGAGGTGACCGCGTTCAACTCCGCGGGCCGGGCGCAGGTCCGGGTGATCCCGATAAAACGGTTGCAGGAGAACGGGAACTCCGCGGTGCGGTCGCGATTGTTCCAGGTGCGGCCGACGGGGTGCACTCGGATGGGAGCCGCGATCCGGTACGCGACCCGCCGCATGGCGCATGTCCCGGCAGGTAGGCAGGTGCTGCTCATGGTGTCCGACGGTTTTCCCTACGATCAGAACTACGAGGGCCGTTATGCGGACGCCGACACCGGCCGCGCCCTGCGGGAAGCCAGGCGTGCCGGTGTCGCATGCGTGTGCCTTTCGGTCTCGAACACGATGACCGAGGACCGGCTGACCCAGATCTTCGGCAACGCCGCGCATCTCCGGCTGGCGAGCGACCGTGACGTGTCCGAGCGGGTGGTTTCGTTGCTGCGGCAGGCACTGCGAGGCGTGTCGCAGACAGTCTGATGTGGACGATTCTAGGGAAGGTGACGACGTGACGGAGATTACGGTGGCGGCCCCCGCGCGACGGACGGCCGACGGGACCGGTCCCTATTACCAGCCTGTCGGCAACGAGGTCGAGGTTTTCACGGCCGCGTTCCGCAGTCGCCGGGCGATCATGCTGACGGGCCCGACCGGCTGCGGCAAGACCCGATTCGTCGAGGCGATGGCGCACCAGTTGGGGGTGCCCCTGCACACCGTGTCCTGCCATGAGGACCTCAGCTCCTCCGATCTGCTCGGGCGTTACCTGCTCAAGGCCGGTGAGACGGTCTGGGTGGACGGGCCGCTGACCCGCGCGGCGCGGCACGGCGGTATCTGCTACCTGGACGAGATCGTTGAGGCCAGGCAGGATGCGACGGTCGTGGTCCATTCGGTCGCCGACCACCGGCGCGAACTCAACCTCGAGCGGCACGGGGCGGAACGCATTGTCGCGCATTCGGATTTCTGCCTGGTCGTGTCGTTCAACCCGGGTTACCAGAGCGTCCTCAAGGATCTGAAGGTCTCCACCCGGCAGCGTATGGTGACGGTGCGGTTCGGTTTCCCGCCAGCCGAGGCCGAACATGAGGTCGTCGTGCGCGAGACCGGTGTCGGCCCCGACGAGGCGTGGGCCCTGGTGTTGTTCGCACAAGCGGTACGGCGCCTGGAACACGGCCGTCTGCGGGAGGCCGCCTCGACCAGGACGGTGGTGGCCGCAGCGGCCTTGACCAGCCAAGGTATGTCGACGTTTGACGCCGGCATGGCCGCGATGGTTCGCCCGATGACCGACGACGCGGACGAGGAAGCCGGTCTCGCTGCGATGTTGGAGACCTACACCGCCCGTCGTTGAGCCGGACACCCGCTGCGCCGGCCGGTCACCGGGTAGCGCGGCGTCAGCCGGGGAAGTGGCACAGCTCCAGCTGGATGTTGTCCGGGTCGCGGGGTACCAGTACGGAGTAGGGGCCGCTCGGTGACGCCGGAGTGGGGGACGTCCAGCTGGTCCAGCCATGATGCCCACGCGACGAGGTCCTCGGGTCGCTACGGCGATGCCAAGATGGTCCAGGCCAGCGCGGCTTTCGTCCGCTTGTTCGCCTTGTTGGTTTCGTGGTGGTGCAGGCCGATGGCCAGGCCCGACTTCTCGTCCAGCAGCAACACGGCGTAGTCGCCCGCCTCGTCGCCGTAGTGGGGGAACGGGGGCGGCACCCGCTGGAGGCCGAACACGCGTTGGTACGACGTCACGAGTGTGCGCGTGTGCCAGCCGCTCATCTCCACGATCCGCCATCGACCGGTTAACGGCGCCGCGGACCTTGCAACGCCTCTCGCCACAAGGTGCCAGTGCCACACCGTGCCGTGGTCCACGGCCATCCGCTCGCCGATCAGCGCGAACGACCAGCCAGACTCGTACAGTCGCATCGCCTCGTCGACCTGCTCGGGGGAGCGGCCCTGGCGCCGCATCGCTACGCCTTGCCGCTGGAGGAGCAGGCTGGCTGTCTGCCGGCTTATTGCGAACTCCCGCCCGTGCCGGTAGGAGGCGTACGCCGCGCCGAGTGCCACCAGGGCGGTGCAGCGGCACTGCACCCACAACGCCCGCCCCGACGACGTGCCGGCTCCGTCGTCGGGGTCATCGGGCACCACCGCCCGCCGCGTGCCGATCGGACGAACCGTGATCTCAGGGCCTTCGACCAGCACTTCGCGGCTCTTTTGCTGACACGTTAGGTCCACAGTCGTCAAGATCGCCCGATCTGCTCGAGGGAGCAGGTCGGGCGATTTTTCGTTTTGGCGAACATCCGCGCACCGCTGAGCCGGCTTCGGTATCTGGGCAACCGTGGTCGCGGCTGGTTCCACGGCACGGGGTCGCGGCGGCTCGGCGAGCCGGCTGATCGCCCGTTGTGGATGGTGTTCCGCTGACACGGGCAGTCGATGGGCGGGATGGGGGCGCGGGTCTTTACAACGAGGTGGAATCTCGTGAAGAAGCGTGTCCGAACTGTGGACGAAGAACTACTCGCCAAGTTCAGTTCCGATACGGCTCGAACAAACTCGGCCGGTACAAGATCGGCGACTTCCTCGAGTGGGGCGCCAACGACGCCGGGACTCCTCAGAGGTCCCTCGTTGCGGTGCGCGGATACGGGCTGCCCTGTCCCAATTGGAAATTCTACGACGAGCCGATGTACGACGTCTTGCTTGATTCGACGTGATAGTCGAATTCCGACGAGAGTCTGGGTTGTACGACTACGATCAAGACGGGAGTGACGAGGAGTTCGTCATCATTCGGGAGTGAGCCGTCCTCGAAGGCGGCGTGGATCCTGGTCGGCAGGTCGGGGTGCTTCTCCATGTGCAGCCAGTACATCCGACCTGAAAAAGGACACAACCTGACCGCCTCCCCTGGGAGCATGCCGCGGTGACCACTTTGGACAGCAGGGCGCTCAACCGGGCGACGTTGGCTCGCCAGTTGCTCCTCGAGCGGGCCGATCTGCCCGTCGTGGAGGCGGTGTCGCACCTGTGCGGGTTGCAGGCCCAGGAGCCGCAGGAACCGTTCGTCGGGTTGTGGTCGCGGCTTCGGGGCTTCCAGCCGGCCGCGCTTGACGAGCTGCTGACCGGCAGGCGAGTCGTGCGCACGCACCTCATGCGCCGCACCATTCACCTCGTCACGGCGGGCGACGTCCTGGCCTGGCGGAGCCGCCACGACGCGATGCTGCGCCAGCGGGTGCTCGGCGTCTACCGCCGCGAGCTGGACGGCGTGGATCCCGGCGGGGTGGCCGCGGCGGCGCGGGCGGAGCTGGCCCGTGACGAGCCGCGCACGATGGCCGACATCGGGCGGGCGCTCGCCGGGCGCTGGCCGTCCGCGGGGCCACGGCCGCTGGGCGAACTCGCGATCGCGGCGCTCGTGCCGACGGTGCAGGTGCCGCCGCGGGGGCTGTGGCGCGCCAAGGCCGGCGTCCGCAACGCCCGGCTGTCCTCCTGGCTGGGATGCGACGTCGACCCGCTCCCCGAGGACGGCGCCGACCCCATCGGGCAGGCGCTCACGCGCCGCTACCTGGCCGCCTTCGGCCCGGCCACCGGGGCCGACCTGCGGGCCTGGAGCGGCCTCGCCGGCCTGCCCGCCGCGGTGGCCGCCATCCGCGACGAACTGGTCGCCTTCCGCGACGAACACGGCCGCGAACTCCTCGACCTGCCCGACGCGCCGCGACCCGACCCCGGCACACTCGCCCCGGTCCGGTTCCTGCCCGCGTTCGACAACGCCATCCTCGGCTACCAGGACCGCAGCCGGATCATCGACGACGCCCACCGCAACCTGTCCGTGGCCGGCGAGCGCGTCGTGCTGGTCGACGGCCGAGTCGCCGCCACCTGGACCGTCGGAGCGGACACTGTGACCATCACACCGCTGCGCCGCTTCACCCGCGCCGAGCGGACCGCCGTCGACGAGGAGGCCCGGCACCTCACCGCGTTCCTCACCGACGCAGTCCGAACTTCCTGACCGGCCCGCGTCATGTCGGCGAGCCTCACCCGGCCTGAGTGGTGTGGCGCGCCGCGACACCTGACGGCATCCGGTTGTGACCCGGATCGCATCCTAAAATGTCGGTCCGTTCCGCGACATGGCGGGCGGGGCTGCGCCGTCTCCACACCGGAGGAACGAACACGAGGGGGACGGATGATCTGGCGCGGCAGGGTGCGGGTGACAAACGGGTCCGCGGTGCTGCGGTGCTACCGCCGCACCGTGTGCGGGTGCGGGCGCAAGCAGCGCAGGCTCCAGGTGTTCGGCACGCCCCTGCGCGACGAGACCGGCGCCGTCCGTTCGCCGCGCAGCCTCCGGCGCGCCCTGCGTGCCGCGGCGAAGGCGTGGCAACCGGACCGGACGTGCGACGCGTGCGCCCGCCGGTCACGAGCCGGCGTTCTGGACCGGAACAACGCGACCGTGCGCTGACTCACCCGGCGTGGCGGAACCGGGCGCGGTGCCGGCGCGTCCATGCGAGGACAGCCCGCCGGAAAGGACTCCCATGGCTCAGCCGTATCCCGCCCCACCGCCGCGCCGCCGGTGGCCACTCGTCGTGACCGCCCTCGTGGTGGGGCTCGTGGTCGGCGCGGGAATCGTCGGGCTGGTCTGGATCGGGTCCGGGCCGGGCGCCGCCGCGGCCGACGCCGACGCTGCCTGCGCGGCAGTGGCGCGCACCACGTCGCTCGAGCCCGACACCCAGTACGCCGGCTTCCAGCGCTGGGGCGCGGCGTCGCAGCTCGCGGCCGCGGCGGCCGAGCAGGAGCCGCGCTACCAGGCCCTCGCCGACGCGTTGAAGGCGCCGCTCGAGATCGTCATGCGGACTTTCGAGGCCTCCGGACCGCAGTTCGACGCGGCGATGAACCGCGCCAGGTCGGCCTGCGACGACCTCTAGGACGTGGTCAGCGGGCGCCCGCCGGTGACCCGCAGGAGGTCCAGCTTGCCGGCGTCCGCGCTGCCCGCCGCCGTCGTGTAGGTGACCACCCGCAGGTCCGCGCCCGGCACCAGCAGCACGTCGCAGTCGAACAGGATGTCGCCGACCTCGGGGTGCGTGACCGTCTTGCGTTCGGACTCGTGCACGGCCGCCGCGGTCTGGGTGTCCCAGTACCGGGCGAAGGCGTGCGAAGTTCGGCGCAGCTCCCGCACCAGGCGGTCGAGCTGGGCGTCGGCCGGGTAGCGGGACACGGCGTCCTTCAGGTCGGCCACGAGCGACATCGCGAACGCCTCCGCGCCGCGCTCCGGCCGCACCGGCGGGGCGGCGCCGGTGAAGACCGCCCGCACCAGGTTGCGGTCGGATCCCGGGTCCCCGAACAGGGCGGACCACGTGGCGTTCCACCAGACCAACGTCCAGTCCGCGGCGAACACCCCGATCGGCACGTCGCCCAGGCGCGCGACGAGCCGCTGGACGCCCGGGGGCACGTGCGTGTTCACCGACCCGTCCTGCGGCGGCAGGAGGCCGGCCGCGCGGTAGAGCTGGTCCCGTTCGGGCCGGGACAACTGCAGCGCCCGGGCCAGCGCGCCGACCACCTGCGCCGACGGGTTCTTCGCGCGGCCCTGCTCCAGGCGCAGCACGTAGTCCACCGACAGCCCGGCCAGCTGGGCGAGCTCCTCGCGGCGCAGGCCGGGAGCGCGGCGGCCGGTCGTGACGGGCAGGCCGGCATCAGCCGGGGACAGGCGGTCGCGCCAGGCGCGCACCAGCCTGCCGAAACCGGAGTGGGGGACAGCCACGGGTCCATTCTGTCCGCTCCCAGCCGGATCAGCCTGGGTATCGCTGGTCC
The DNA here is from genome assembly GCF_000739085.1 of Amycolatopsis methanolica 239. Classification (NCBI taxonomy): domain Bacteria; kingdom Bacillati; phylum Actinomycetota; class Actinomycetes; order Pseudonocardiales; family Pseudonocardiaceae; genus Amycolatopsis; species Amycolatopsis methanolica. The sequence goes on from NZ_CP009110.1 coordinate 1,259,589, forward strand.
CCTGGCTGATGTCCGCGCCGGGCGGGACGGTGGTCGCATGAGCCACACGATCGTCATGACCGGCGCCAGCCGCGGCATCGGGCGCGTCGCCCTGGACGAAATCCGTCGGCGAGACCCCGATGCGCACGTGGTCGTCGTCGCGCGGACGGACCTCGGCGACGGCACGGTGACGGCGGACTTGAGTTCGCTGCGCAGCGTCCGGGACGCTGCCACCGCGATCCGCGACCGGCTGGACCGCGGCGACCTGCCGCCGCTGCGCGCGTTCGTGGGGAACGCCGGTGTCCAGCACACGAACGCGCTCGTGACGGGGCCGGAAGGGTTCGAGTCGACCTTCACCGTCAACGTGCTCGCCAACCACGTGTTCGTCCGCGTGCTGCAGGACCGCTTCGCCACGCCAGGGCGGGTCGTGATCACCACCAGCGACACCCATTTCGGCGACTTCCGGCACAACCTGGGTCTCGTGCCCGGCCCGGTGTGGCAGTCCCCGGACGTGCTCGCGCGGCCCGGCGCCTTCCCGGACCCGTCGAGCGCGGCCGCCGGGCGCACCGCGTACTCGACCAGCAAACTGGCCACCATCCACCTGGTGCACGAGTCCGCGCGCCGGCTGCCGCCCGGGGTCACCGCCGTGGCCTACAACCCCGCGTTCGTGCCCGGCACCGGACTCACCCGCGACGCCGGTCCGGTCGTCCGGTTCGCGGTGCGCCGGATCCTGCCCGCGATGACCTGGACTCCGTGGGCGACCAGTCCCGCCGCCGCCGGCCGCTACCTGGCCGACGTCATCCTCGGGGCGATCGACGCGCCGAATGGGTCCTATGTGGACCTTGGCGCGGTCGTCCCGTCCTCCCCGGAGTCCTACGACCCGCGGCGCGAGCGGGAGCTCTGGGATGCGGCCGAGCGGTTAACCGGGGTCGGGGTGTAACCTATTTGACTGCTCGGAAAGCCTTGCGCCGCAAGCTAAACTGCGCGCATGGGAGTGAAGGCGAAGATCGGGTCCGCCGGTGCGGCGCTGGTGGTCGCGGCGGGTGTGGCGTGGTCGCTGGGCCCGGGGCTGAACGGGTTGAGCGACGACGCGCCGGCGATCGCGCTCGGGATCGGCGTCCGGCCGCCCGCGGTCGCGCCGCCGGCCGAGACGTCCGTCGCCCCGCCCGCGCCGGAAGTCACCCGGCCCGCGCCGGACCAGGTCGGCGGGGTCCGGCCGGTGAACCGGCCGGGCACGGCGGTTCCGCTGGTTCCGTTGCCGTCGATGCCGGCGCCCGCGGTGCCGGGCGCGCCCGGGATGCCCGCGCCCGACGTGCCGCCGAGTGTGCCGCAGCAGCCGGGGGCGCCGTCCGCGCCCGCGGAACCCACCTCCCCGGCGACGCCCACCCCGTCCCCGGCGCCCCCGCCCGACGCGACGCCGACCCAGCCGGCGAGCGGCTGCGTGTCGGACACTCGGCTGGGTTCGCTGATCTGCGGGATCGCGGGCGTACTCAGCTGATCGCTGTCCCCGGTCACTCCCGTCGGTGGCCGTCGATCCGTGAGCCGGCGGAGACACCGGGGTGGCCGATCGGGGCTCGCGAGCCGCTTTCGGAACATCCACTGGTCGCGATCACCAGGCGGTAGCCGACGTCCAGCGAATCCCGGTCCAGGAGATCGGTGCCACGTGCCGGAGCCGAGGTCCTCGGCCAGTCTGCGCACCGCGAGGCGAACCACGTCCGCCGGCAGCGCCGCGACGCCGGACATGCCCGCCCGCACGTCGTCGTCCAGGTAGCTGTGCGGGCGGCGCCAGTAGGCGGCCAGGAAACCGTCGGTGCAGTCCCACGGGACGGGGACCGGCTGGACCACCACCCGCCGGTCGGGGGCCGCTCAGCCCGCGGACCACGGTACTAGCGGACGAGCCAGTACCGCGCCATCACCTCGACGTCCCACGTGAACACCACCTGCCGCCCGGACACGCGGCGCCGGCCGCCGGGCCGCGCCAGTGGCGCACGGTCAGCACGGCGAGCGCGGCGTCGAGCCGGTCGTCGACGCAGGGCAGGTGCCCGGCGACCGCGCACCCGGCCGGGGCCGAGCCCGGCGGTCGCTGGCGCAGCATCGTCGCCGACGGTTCGACCGCCAGCACGTTCCGGCCGTCCGGTTCGTACGATCCGGCGCCCGCGCCGACGTTCAGCACCGTCGCGGCCGCGCCGAGCGCGGCGTGCACCTGGCGGGCGATCCGCGGATCCGGCTGCCGCACCGCGGAGTAGCCGCGGCCGAGCGAGCGGTAGGCGTCGGCCATCCCGGCACCCTAGCTCGATGCGGTGATGAGTGCGTCGATCCGGGGGATGCGGGTATCGCCGAGCCATGCGTGCATCGGTGCTCCTTCCCGTACTGGCGATCGCGTTCGTGCCGGCCACCGCTGCGGCACAAGAGATTCCAACGTTCGACGGCCGCGACTGCCCGCAGGACAGTCTGTGCCTGTACCGGGACCACGGCTTCACCGGCGGCGGTCTGGCCCTGCGACCGGGTGACCGGATCGACGACCTCGCCACCCACGACCTCGCCGACCGGATCTCGTCCTGGACCAACGACACCGGCGTCACCAACGTCCAAGGTCGGGGTGAAGATCACTTCCCGGACCGCCGCCCCGGCCCGGCCCGCATGCGGCCCGCGGTGGGCCTCTGCCCGGACACCGGCCGCGGACGGCTGTCCTACGAGCGCGCGGAGTACCTGTTCAAACAGGCGACGCGCGCGCTGGCCCCCGCCGGGCGCGGCTTCACGCTGCGGCAGCTGTGGTCGGGGCGGGGCGTGTAGTGGTGGGCCTGCACGGCTGGGGCGGGTGATGTTCGTTGGCCGGGCGCGGCTGCACGTCTCCCGGTCACCGGCGCCGCTCATGAGCGGTGGCTGCGGTCGGGCCTGCGATGGGAGTTCAGGTCAAGGCCAGCAGCCGCAGCCACTCCCGATCCGCGCCCTCCGCCGTGAGCAGCGCGGCCAGCACTCCGGTGGCTCCGGTGAGCAGGCTGAGGTCCACCATCGCGAGCACCTCGGGCAACCGTGCGTGCAGGAACCGGAGCAGGCGGTCCCGCAGGACGCCGCCGACGGGGGCGCGCCCCGCGAAGGCGTCGGCGATCAGCAGGACCCCCGCGGCGCCGTGGCAGAGGCTCAGCGGGTTGTCGTTCAGGTGCACCTCCTCGTCGTACGCCGCGCACAACGTGTCCATCGCCCGCAGGCCGGCTTCCGCGAACAAGCCGCCCGCCGTCCACAGTGCCCACGCGATCCCGGGCGTGCCGTAGCACCACGCCTGCCGCCGCACCACCGCACGCCGCGCGCCGTCCGGGCGGGAGCGCCACGACACGACGCCCAGCTCGTCCGTCTCCTGGTGCTCGACCAGCCACGACGCCAGATCCGGCGACCCGCCCGGCCCCAGCGCGGCCAGCGGGCCCGCCACCCCGTGCGCCAGCCCGGTGACGACCCCACCCCGCGCCCACGCCGGCGCGGCCCCGCCGATGCGGAAACCCTCGGGCACAGCCAGCGCGGCCAGGTGCTCTCGCGCCGCCTGCGCTCCGGGCAGCACCGCCAGCAAGCCGGCCGGCCCGGAAACCAGGTCGTAATCGGCGAACCCGACCTCGCGCGACCGCCAGCGGCCGTCCGCCGCCAGCCGCGCCGCAGCCCGGTCGGCCAGCGGCCCCAGCGCGGGATCGACCCGCGCGGCCAGGCGCAGTCCGGCCAGGACCCCGGCGAACCCGCCGTGCAGGCCGGCGCCCGAGCAGCGCGGGATCGCCCGCAACCAGGCCCGCAGCGCCGCCCGGCTCGCCGGGTGGTCGCCGAGCAGCGCGGCGAGCACGGCCGCCCCGGTATCGGGCGCGGCCGTGCTCGCTTCCTGCTGCTCGGTCCAGGTCGTGAGGACCGTGGCGGCGGCACCGGTCAGCTCCCGCGCCATCCCGAACGGGTCAGCACACGAACCAGCTCGACTCTTCGTCACCGCAATACCCGCTGCACAGCAGCAGGGAGGGCGGCTTACCGGTTTCCGGGTCTCCGGAACTGCTGATCCGCGCGTCCAGACGCTCGACCAGACCGTCCAGTTCGGACAGCTCCAGCGTGGCCTCCATGATGAACTCCTTCCGTTGGTTTCCTCTACCCACCGACTGCGGTGGTCTCGGGGGCGCGCCGCGCGCGCCGGGTGGTGATCCGCTGCCAGGCGGCGGTCACGTCGTCGGCCAGCCGGGACGGCGACGCGCCCAGCAGCAGCCGCACCACGGCCTGCACCGCCCGCCGGGATCCATCCACATCGGACACCGTCAGGTCGTCGGGGGCGGGCAGCATCTCCTCCAGCACCAGGCCGCCGACCGCGGGATCGGCCAGCATCCGGTCGAACACCCGCAGCGTGGCGATGCTGTCCAGGTCGACCGGCTGGGACCGGCGGCCGTCCCGGGCGAACACCCACCGCGGCGCGCCGGTCACCAGCCGCAGGTTCGCCAGCGCTCGCATCCGCGCGAACCGGTCGCCCCCCGGCTCCGGCAGCACGTCCCGGCCCGCGAACACCGTCGCCGGGGCGAGCACCAGGTCCGGGTCGGCCAGCAGGCGCGGCGTGCGGGCGCGGCCGGGGAAGGCGGCGCGCGGATCGCCGAATCCGTGCGACACCGCGAGCCGGCGGGCCGGGGACGCGGCGGTGAGCAGCGAAACCACCAGGTCCCACGGCGGCGGTGGCCGCCGGGTCGCGTGGTAGACCGGCCACAGCACCTGGCCCGCGCGGTCCTCGGCGATCACCCCGCGCGCGTCGCGGCGCAGCGTGATCTCGTCCAGCGGCAGGTAACGGCGCATCCCGGCCGGATCGTCCACATAGGTCGCCGGGTCGGCGTCGCCGGTCCAGGTCCGCGTGTAACGCGGGCGGCGGACGGTGTTGGCGCCCTGGCTGCCTTGCGGCGGCACGAGGACCTCGACGAGCTCCGCGCCGCACCGGGCCGCGGTCTCGGTCAGGAACGCGCGGTGCGCGCTGACCTGCGGGACCTCGCCGTGCAGGCTCTGCAGCGCGGCGGCGAACCGCGCGTCCGTCACGCCCGCCGGGGTGACGGCCTCCAGCACGGCCCGGCCTCCGGGCAGCGGGCGGAGCAGGCAGTCGACCGGCCACGGCGAGGGCCGCGCGGGCGGTGCGCCGAGGTAGTCCAGCACCGCCGGGCCGAGTTCGATCTCGCTTTCGTCGGCATGCCGGGCCATCCACTCGCACAGCCGCTGGTAGATGGTTCGCGGCCGCGGTTCCGGCCACGCCGATCCGGGCAGGGCGGGCCGGGGCGGCTCGCCGGAGTCGAGGGCCTCCGCGACGATCGCGGACAGCGGCCGCGGCTCGGGGCCGACGAGGTCGAGCGCGGGGTGCGCCCGGCGGTCGGCGATCACCGCGGCGAGCCGTCCCGTGTGGTCGACCAGCTCGGGCAGCCGCGACGGCACCGGCACGCCGCCGTGCGCGCGCCGGTAGACGTCGGTGAACCCGGAGCCGGGCTCCGCGGCGACCCGCCAGCGGTGCAGCAGCCCGGCCGGCGCAGACGACACCTGCACGAGCCCCAGCTGCGCCAGGTGCCGCAGGAACTCGCGCAGCACCGGCTTGCGCCGCACGTCCGGCGCGAGCAGCGTGACGACGTCCCGGGTGCGCATCGCCCGCGCGCCGAGCACCCGGCACAGCGCGTCCACCACCGGCGTGCGCCTGATGTCGCCGCGGCGCACCGCGTCCGGCCCGTCGTGGTCGGCGACGTGCCAGCACAGCCGGTCGCCCTCCGTCCACCGCAGCGCCGTCAGGCTCAGCCACGCGTCCGGCAGGACCGGGGCCGCGGTCAGCCTGCGGCGGTCCTCCTGGATGTTGGTCAGCCGGTGCACCGCGTGGTCGCCGACCGTCAGCGGCCCCGGGCCGGTCCCGGCGAGGGCGACGTGCGCGAGCCAGCCGCGCGGGGTGCTCTTGAACGCGGCCCGGAACAGCAGCCGCAGCAGGTGGTCGGCGCGTTTGCGCAGTGCCTTGCCGGTCCACGGCTCACCCGCGGCGAGCCGGGCGCGGATGTCCTCGACGACGCCGGGCGCGGTGGCGGCGACCATGCGGGCCGCTTCGGGGTCGCCGCTGATCAGGTCCCACACCAGGCCGTGGTGCATCCGCGCGGTCTGCTCGACCGCGTCGTGCAGCGCCGCGGTCTCGGCGGTCAGCGCGTCGCCCCATTCGGCGATCCGCGCCAACGGCCGGAAATCCAGGTCCCCGGGCTGGACGAACTCGCCGCGGTGCAGACGGCGCCGGACGTCGAGCGCCTGCCACCGCAGGTCGCGCGGCAGGGCCGGGACCAGCTCCACACCGATGCGCTCGGCCACGTCCGCGGCGCACGCGCGGTAGGCGGTCTCGGCGCGGATCAGGTGCCGCATCCGTTCGGTCAAATCGGGCGTGCCGAGCGCGGCGGGCAGCGCCGCGGGCAGGCCCGCGACCCGCACCAGCACGGAATCGCCGGCCAGGGCTGGATCAGTCATCGTCGGCCGCCAGCGACTCGGCGATCAGGACCTGCTTGCCGAAGCTCAGCTTCCCGCGGTTCCAGTGGAACACCACGTAGTAGCAGGCCGCCTCGCGTGGGCCGACCCGCGCGCCGTCCGCGGTGAAGTAGTGGGACCACCACCCGTCGAGCAGCGGCCGGATCTCCTCGGCGTGCCGCTCGGCCAGCCGCCGGGCGGGCCCGGGCACGGTGGCGGCCAGCTCGTCCGGGTGGTTCCACCACCGGCGCAGGCCGGCGGCGGCGCCGGCGGTGTCGACCGGCTCGGGGTGCCGCCGCCCGGTCTCGCGGACCCGCGCCCACACGTCCCGGTCCTCCCAGCCCGCGATCCGCAGCCCGTCGAAGACGCCGCGCAGCATCAGCATTGACAGCGCCCACGACGGGCAGCCGGACGGGCGGGTGTGGTGGTCGAGCCAGGTCAGCGAATCCACGGTGAACAGCCGGTGCGCCCACGCCATCGACGCGGGACCGCCGAACAGGTGCGCCTCCGGCTCGTACACCGACGGCACCGCCCTGGTCACCAGTCCGATGTTCTGCCACAGCCGGATCCGCTCGCGCAGCAACGCTTCCACGTGCTCGGCCTGTCCGGGCGCGGGAGCCAGGCGCAGGCGCAGACCGGGTGGCTTGTGCATCACGAAGAAGTCGTCGATCGTCTGCTGCCACAACCAGTCCCGGGCCAGCGCGGCGATCGCGCCGTGCAGTTCCGGCAGATCCGGCGTTTCCAGGCCCCACTGCACCCACCGGTCCTCCTCGGCCGCGAGCGCGGCCGCGCCCGCGGTGAGGAACGTGGTGAGCTCGCGGCTGGTCCGCCCCTCGGACAGCGCGCTGACGCAGTCGGCGAGGAAATCCCGCATGGGCACGGAATTCTCCCGCAGGCGCACGGTCGCAGGCATCGTCATCTCGCCTCCCGAAAGGAATTCTCGAAACGGTTTCCGGAAATGCGGAAATCCGTATTCAGTCTGTGCCGGGAGGTGGACGGCGGAAAGTGCGGGAACGGCTTTTCGCCGGGTCGAACGACCCCTGAACGTGGTGACCTGGCAAGCCGCGTCCGGTGCCGGGACACAGGGTCACGACCGCCGGACGCGGTTACTCACACCGGTCCGCGCGGAACCGCTCGGGTCAGCGGTTTCGCCACACCGGTTTCCTTTTCTGCGCGAACGCGGCCGGTCCTTCGAACGCGTCCTGGCTGACGAGGAGTTCGTCGAGCGCGGGCGAGGGGGGCCGGACGGCTTCCACGGTGTCGGCGAACCCGTCCGCCTCCGCCATGATCCGCAGCGAGGTGCGCACCGACGTCGGTGAGCCCTCCAGGATCGCGGCGGCCAGCTCGCGCGCGACCGCCGGCGCCTGCCCGGCCGGCGCGACCCGGCTGATCAGGCCGTAGGACTCGGCCTCCGCGGCGGACAACCGCCTGCCGGTGAGGATCACGTCGCGTGCGACCTTCGGCGGGATCGCGCGTGGCAGCCGGACCAGCCCGCCCGCGGCGGCGACCAGGCCGGCCCGGACCTCGGGCAGGCCGAACTGCGCGGTCTCGTCGGCGACCACGAGGTGGCAGGCGAGGGCGATTTCGCAGCCACCGCCCAGCGCGAACCCGTTGACCGCCGCGATCACCGGTTTCGGCAGGGACTCGCGGCTGGTGAGCCCGGCGAACCCGTTCCTGGGCACCCACATCGGTTTGCCGCTGGCGGAGTAGACGAGGTCGTTGCCGGCGGAGAACGCCTTGTCGCCGGCGCCGGTGATGATCGCGACCCACAGCGCCGGGTCGGCGAAGTAGGCGTCGAACACCTCGTCCAGTTCGGCGTTGGCGGGCGGGTGCAGGCTGTTGCGCGAGTCCGGGCGGTTGATGGTGACTTCGAGCAGGTGCCCGTCGCGGCGCACCAGGATGTGCTCGTAGTCGTCGCGGAAGCCCGGCGCGCGCGGCGGGAACAGCTCGTCCATCCGCTCGGCTGTCATCATGACCCGGTTGCCGAACCCGAACGAGCGCACGTGGATCTTGCTGCCGATTGGCTCGCCGTCCAGCAGGCGGCCGAGCGTCTCCTCGTCCTTGGTGGAGGCGAGGAAGCGGCGGCCGTCGTCGAGCCGTCCGATGACCACGGCGCTGCCCGCGGCGTGCTGGACGGTGTAGGTCTCCAGCGTGGCCCAGCCGTCCGGGTGCACCGCGGTCGGCACCGCGGGGCGGGCGTCCAGCTCGGCCTGCAGCTCGGCGCTGCGGCCGGGGCGCCACGGCGCCGGGGTCGTGGAGTACACGCCGGCGGAGTACTTGGACAGCATGCCGCCGTTGGCGCCGACCAGGCCGAACGCGCCCGGTTCGCGCGCAGCCGCACGACGGTCTCGGCGATCGCGTGCGTCGAGTAGTTGTTGCCGGGGCCGCCGAAGAAGGGCAGGCCACCCGTCACGGTGAGACCGCGCGGGTCGTCCGGGGCGAGGCCGAGCCCGTCGCAGACGGCGAACACGGCGATCGGGAAGCAGCTGTACAGGTCGATGGTGGCCAGGTCGCCGACCGCGATGCCGGCGAGGTCCAGCGCGTGCCGCACCGCCAGCACCGCGGCGGGCGAGCCGCTCAGGTCCTCGCGCTCCAGCAGTGGCTGTTCTTCCAGGTCGGCGTGACCGTGCAGGAACCCCCACTTCTTCTCGGGCACACCGAGCCGCCGCGCGGCGCGCACGGACATCAGCAGCACCGCGGCGCCCTGGTTGACCTGCTCGCGGGCGATCAGGAACCGCGTGTACGGGTCGGCGACCGGGCGGTTGCGCTCGGTCGGCGTCGCCAGCTCGCGGGCATCGCGCCGCACCGGCGCGGCTGCGTGCGGGTTGGCCGCGGCGACCGCGGTGAACGGCGCGAACAGCTCGCTCATCGCCGGCGCGTAGTCCTCGCGGGACAGGCCGAGCCGAGCGCGGCGGGCGTTTTCGAACAACGCGTACTGGCTGGTGGGTTCGAGCAGGCCGTGCGCGAGCATCTGCCGGTTGGCCAGGCCCTTCAGCCCGAACCCGCGGTCCTCCAGGTCGCCGTCGACGTGCTCGGTGAAGTCCGGCTTGTCGTCGGCCTGCTGCAGGTGCCGGACCGTGGAGATGGCCTCCGCGCCCGCGATCAACGCGACCTCGGCCCCGCGCCGATGCGGTTCGCGACCGAGCGCGGGAAGTTGTCCGACCGGCCCAGCGGCGAGTGCGGGATCGGCGTGGAGATCTCGAACTGGCGGATGCCGGCGACGGTGTCGACGGCGGACGCGACGTCGCCGGGGTCCGCGCCCGTGTCGGCGAGGGCGTCCCGGGCCGCCGCGGCCGCGAACTCGACCGCGGACAGCCCGCGGTAGCCGGTGTCGTCGATGCGCTCGGACGCCTGGCCTACGCCGACGAGGACCGGCGTCCGGTGATCGAGAGAGGTCATACCGAACGGTAACCCGGCGGCGCAGTCTCGATCACCGGTCCCGGATCACGAACTTTGCGCGATGTTGACCATCCACGAGACGCCGAACCGGTCCAGGCACGCGCCGAACTCGTCGCCCCACATCTGCTTCTCCAGCGGGACGGTGACCGTGCCGCCGTCGGACAGCTTGTCCCAGTAGCCGCGCAGCTCGCCGGCGTCGTCGCCGCTGAGGCTGATCGACATGTTGTTGCCGGGCTGGTGCTCCATGCCGGGCGGGGTGTCCGAGGCCATCAGCGTGAAACCGCGCTCGGTTTCGAGCTGGGCGTGCATGACCTTGTCCGCGTCGGTGCCCTCCATGCCGCCGAAGTCGCCGAAGGTGTTGAGGTTCAGCTCGCCGCCGAAGACCTGCCGGTAGAACTCCATCGCCTGCCGCGCGTCGCCGGCGAAACTGATGTACGGGTTGAGCCGCGAAGCCATTTCCGGGTCTCCCTCCATCGCGAAGGGGCCAATCCTCGCAGACCGTTCTGCCTGCGACAACACCCTGCGGGGTAGGAAAAACTCCGCCAGAATCGGCCCGTGATCGGGTCGGTTTGGTACGTGGGTTACGGGTCCAACCTGCACGCCGCGCGGCTGCGGTACTACCTGGAGGGCGGCACGCCGCCGGGCGGCCGGCGGTCGTGCTGCGGGTGCCGTGACCCCCGGCGACCGGAGCGGGTGGTCGCGCATTCGATGCCGGGCGCGGTGTACTTCGCGACCGAGTCCGCGACATGGGGCGGCGGGCGCGCGTTCTACGACCCCTCGTTGCCGGGGACGGCCGCCTGCCGGGCGTACCTGCTGACCGTGGGGCAGTTTTCGGACCTGGCGGCCCAGGAGATGTACCGTGCGCCGGACGGCGACCTGGACCTGACGACGGTGCTGTCCGCGGGCCGCGACGTGCTGGGTCCGGGACGGTACGAGACGTTGCTGCACGTGGGTGACCTGGAGGGGTTCCCGGTGCTCACGTTCACCGCTCCGTGGACCGCCGACGAGGTGCCGTGGAACCCGCCGTCCGCCGTCTACCTGCGGATGCTCGGCGACGGGTTGCGGGAGTCGCACGGCTGGCCGCCGTTCCGCGTCGCGGAATACCTGTGCGGCCTGCGCGGGGCGGAGGGCTTCTGGTCGGTGGACGAGGTGGCAGACCTGCTGGCTCAGTAGGCCAGCTCCGCGAGGCGCTCCGGGTCGGAGATGATGTCGATCGCGGCGATGAGGTCGTTCACCACGGTGAACGCGAAGAGCGTCTGCGGGCGGCCGTCGCGCAGGATGAGGCGGCCCGCGACGCCGTTGACCAGCACCGGGACCGGCTGCCCGCCCTGGCCGGACTCCCGGAAGGTGAGCGCCTGCCCGGCCACCGCCTCGGCCCCGTGCGCCAGCCGGGACGCGCCCGCGGGCAGGGCGGTGGCCTCGACCCGCAGCACCACGTCCGGGTCCAGCACGTTGATCAGCGCGGCGAAGTTCCCGTCCCGGGCGGCGGCGAAGAACGCGTCCACCACCTCACGCTGCCGGGTCACGTCCCCGTCCGGCACCGTCGGGCTGCCCTGGATCCGCCGCCGTGCGCGGCTCGCCAGCTGGCGAGCCGCGGCCGGGGTCCGGTCCACGATCGGGGCGATCTCGTCGAACGGCAGCGCGAACATGTCGTGCAGCACGAACGCCAGCCGCTCCGCCGGGTCGAGCGTGTCCAGCACGACGAGCAGCGTCAGCCCGACCGAATCGGCGATCAGCGCCTGCTGCTCGGGGTGCGAGCCGTCCTCCGGGACGATGACCGGGTCCGGCAGGCGTTCCGGGTAATCCTCGCGGCGCGCCGACCGCGACCGCAGCATGTCAAGGCACACCCGGCCGACCACGGTCGTCAGCCAGCCGCCGAGGTTGCGTACCTCGTCGGCGTCGCCGCGGCTGAGCTTCAGCCACGCCTCCTGTACCGCGTCGTCGGCCTCGGTCAGCGAACCCAGCATCCGGTAAGCCACCGCCCGCAGGTGCGCCCGGTGCGACTCGAACCGCTCGGCCAGCCACTCGTTCTCGGTCATACCGTTCTGACGGATCCCGTCACGCCGGTGTGACCGGCTCGGACACCCGGATCACGATCAGGCACGAGTCGTCCTCGGTGTCGGACGTCGCCTCGGCCAGCAGCTGGTCGCTGATCCGCTCCACCTCCGTGCCCGCGTGGCAGGCCGCGGCGGCCAGCCGGTCCAGGCTGTCGTCGAGCAGCACGCCGCGCCGTTCGATCAGCCCGTCGGTGAACAGGACCAGCGTGTCCGCGGGCCGCAGCTTGAGCACGGACTCCTCGAACCGCGCGGTCGGCCGCGCGCCGAGCAGGATTCCGCGCGGCAGGGGCAGCTGCTGGGTCACCCCGCCGCGCACCAGCATCGGCGGCAGGTGCCCGGCGCGTGCCCAGGTCAGCGTCCGGCTGTCCGGTTCGTACAGCCCGCACAACGCGGTGCCGGTGACGCCGCGGTTCACCGTGAACGTCGTCGTGTTCAGCCATTCCAGCAGCCGTCCCGGGCTCGCCCCGGTCACGGCCAGCCCGCGCAGCGCGTTGCGCAACGCGATCATGCCGGTGGCCGCGCCGATCCCGTGCCCGGCGACGTCGCCGATCACGAGCAGGATCCGCCCGCTGGGCAGCACCGTCGCGTCGTACCAGTCGCCGCCGACCTTGTGCTCCTGCGCCGCGGGCCGGTACCGGACCGCGACGTCGAGCCCTTCCATCTCCACGGGCCGCGCCGCGGACGGCAGGATCGCCTGCTGAAGCTCCCGCGCGATCCGGTTCTGCTGCTGGGCCTCGTGTTCGGTGTCGGCGAGCCGGTCGCGGGTCGCGGTCAGCGCGACCTGGCTCTGGTACTGCGCGGACAGGTCCTGGTAGATCCCGCGCACGGCGACCAGCTGCCCGCTCTCCGACAGCACCGGCTCGCCGTGCGCGCGGATCTGCCGGTGCGTGCCGTCCGGCCGGATCAGCCGGAACACCGTCGCGGCCTCCTGACGCGCCAGCAGCGTGGTTTGGAACGCCTCGGCGATCGGCAGGTCCTCGGGGTGGACGTAGGTGCACAGCTCGTTCCACGCGACCGGGCCCGCGGACGTCGGCAACCCGAACAACTCGAAGGTCTGCTCGGTCCACGTCATCTCGCCGGTGAGCACGCTGTGTTCCCAGCTGCCCAGCCGGGCGATGTGCTGCAGGTTGTGCAGCAGTTGCGCGAGCCGCTGGTCGTCGTGGCCGACGGTGAGCCCGATCCGCACCCCGTCCAGGAACCGGGTGATCCGCACGTCCACGGTCGCCGGGGTGGCCGCGCCGCCGGTCCGCGCGACCAGCGGGACCGGCCCGAGCCGCGCGGTCGCGCCGCTGGTGAGCACCTCCACCGCGCGGTCGGCGAGCCCGTACGCGCACAGCAGCGGGTACGCCCTGGTCAGTCCGCGGCCGATCAGTTCCGCGGCCTGCCGCCCGTGGGGGTCCTCGAAGTCCTCGCCGACCTGCGCGATCTCGAAGTCGGTCACCTGGCCGGACTCGTCCGAGCGCGGCCGGGCGAACAGGCCGGAGTCCAGCAGGCCCACCGTCGACGGCAGCGCCCCGGCCGGTTGCGTGCTGAGCACGATCTCCCGGCCGCACAACGCGGCGAGCGCGGTCAGCCGTCGCTTCTGCTCCGGCGGGAACAGCGGTAGCGGCGCGGCCCAGACGAACTCCACCACACCGGCGATGCTCCGCGAGGTGGTCACCGGGACCACCGCCCGCGCCCCGCGCCGCTCGTCCGCCAGCAGCGGCACGGCGGGGGCGAATTCCACCCCGGGGATCCAGTGCGGCCGCCGTTCCCGCGCCGCGCGCTGCGGCAGGCAGTCCATCAGCACCGGGAGGTGCCGCCAGCGGCTGGCCTCCAGGAGGTCGAGCCCGCTGTGGCCGGCGAGGCCCAGCGCGCCGTCCGGCCGCACCTGCCACACGGCGACCGCGGCCGCGCCCGCGGTGTGCCGGACTTCCTCCAGCAGAGCGGAATTCTCCGCGGTGGCGTCGCGCAGCCGGGCGAAGTCGGGAGCGTTGTCGGGCTCGGCGAGCGTCCGCGGCGGCCGGACCGCGCCCGCGACCACGTCCGCGGCCAGCTCGGCGACGGTGATTCCGGTGCGCGCGGCGAGCTCGGCGAGGTGCGTGGCGGCCTCGGCGGGGGAGTAGCCGAGCCGTTCGACGAGGATGCCTTCGGCGACCGGGACGAGCAGCCCGCCGTCCTGTTCGGCGCGCAGCCGTTCGATTTCCTGCTGCTGGCATTCCACGACGGCGGCGAGCCCGGCGACTCGCGGATCGAGGTCGCTGGTCTGCGGCGGGTACTGGGCCGTCACTCGAGCCCCTCGGTCACGGTGGGCGGACGAAGCAAGTCTAGTGAAGTGGCGCTGGGATACGTGTCGCGCTACCAGTAGATTCCTCTTCTGCGGGGATTGTTCGCAAGAGCGGTTCCCAGAGCCTCACGGAATCGGAGTGCGCTGATGGCTGAGAGCCGGACCGCCCAGGCCAAGCGGGACCCGGGCCGAGGCGGTGAACGGGAGCTGGCCGATCCCCGGTTGCAGCAGCTGCTGGCCGGTCTGACCGCGGTACGCGACGGCGATTTCGGCACGCGGCTGCCGCAGGTCGGCGACGAGCTGATGGACGAGATCGCGGCCGTCTTCAACGGCATGGTCGACCAGCTTTCGGTGTTCACGTCCGAGGTGACGAGGGTGGCGACCGAGGTGGGCACGGAGGGCAAGCTCGGGGGCCAGGCGCGGGTGCCCGGGGTGTCCGGGACCTGGGCGGACCTCACCGATTCGGTGAACGCGATGGCAGGCAACCTGACCGCTCAGGTGCGCGACATCGCGCAGGTCGCGACCGCGGTGGCAAAGGGCGACCTGTCGCAGAAGATCACGGTGGACGTCCAGGGCGAGATGCGGGAGCTGAAGGAAACCATCAACACGATGGTGGACCAGCTTTCGTCGTTCGCCGACGAGGTCACGAGAGTGGCCCGCGAAGTCGGCACGGACGGCAGGCTGGGCGGTCAGGCGCAGGTGCCCGGTGTCGGCGGCACGTGGCGGGCGCTCACCGACTCGGTGAACTTCATGGCCGGCAACCTGACCGACCAGGTGCGCTCGATCGCCTCCGTGGCCACCGCGGTCGCCGACGGCGACCTCTCCCAGAAGATCACCGTCGACGCGCGCGGCGAGATCCTGGAGCTGAAGAACACGATCAACACGATGGTGGACCAGCTGTCCGCGTTCGCGGACGAGGTCACGCGCGTGGCCCGAGAGGTAGGCACCGAGGGCCGCCTCGGCGGTCAGGCCGACGTCAAGGGCGTGTCGGGCACCTGGAAGGCGCTCACCGAATCGGTGAACGTCATGGCCGCCAACCTGACCGACCAGGTGCGGTCGATCGCCGACGTGACCACCTCCGTCGCCAAGGGCGACCTGACGCAGAAGATCCGCGTCGACGCGCGCGGCGAGATCCTGGAACTGAAGGAGACCATCAACACGATGGTGGACCAGCTGTCCGCGTTCGCCGACGAGGTCACGAAGGTGGCCCGCGAAGTGGGCACGCACGGCAACCTGGGCGGGCAGGCCAACGTCCGCGGGGTGTCGGGCACCTGGAAGGACCTGACCGACAACGTCAACGGGATGGCGTCCAACCTGACGAGCCAGGTGCGGTCGATCGCGCAGGTGGCCAGCTCCGTGGCGCAGGGCGACCTGTCGAAGAAGATCACCGTCGAGGCCAAGGGCGAGGTCGCCGCGCTGGCCGACACGATCAACACGATGGTCGACACGCTCGGCGCGTTCGCCGACGAGGTGACCAGAGTGGCCCGCGAGGTCGGCACCGAAGGGATCCTCGGCGGCCAGGCCCGCGTCCCCAACGTCGCGGGCACCTGGAAGGACCTCACCGACAACGTCAACTCGATGGCGAACAACCTGACCAACCAGGTGCGCAACATCGCCCAGGTGACGACCGCCGTCGCGGACGGCGACCTGACCAAGAAGATCGACGTCGACGCCCGCGGCGAGATCCTCGAGCTGAAGACGACGATCAACACCATGGTCGACACCCTCGGCTCGTTCGCCGCGGAGGTGACCCGCGTGGCCCGCGAGGTGGGCAGCGAAGGACGGCTGGGCGGTCAGGCCGAGGTCGAGGGCGTGTCCGGCACCTGGAAGCGGCTCACCGAGAACGTCAACGAGCTGGCGGGCAACCTGACCCGCCAGGTGCGCGCGATCGCCGAGGTGGCCAGCGCCGTCGCCACCGGCGACCTGACCCGCTCGATCTCGGTCGAGGCGCAGGGCGAGGTCGCCGAGCTCAAGGACAACATCAACTCGATGGTGCGGTCGCTGCGCGAGACCACGCACGCCAACCAGGAACAGGACTGGCTCAAGACCAACCTGGCGCGCATCGCCGGGTTGATGCAGGGCCACCGCGACCTGGCCACCGTCGCCGAGCTGGTGCTGAACGAGCTGGTGCCGCTGGTGAACGCGCAGCAGGGCACGTTCTTCCTGAGCAGCGGGCAGAACGGCACCGGGCGGCTGCGGCTGATCGCCACCTACGGCGCGCACTCCACCGAGGAGCTGGCGCGGGAGGTGGAGGTCGGTCAGACGCTCATCGGCCAGGCGGCCCGTACCCGGCGGCCGATCATCGTCGACAAGACCCCGCCGGGGTACGTGCGGATCTCCTCCAGCCTCGGCGAGGCGCCGCCGGTGAACCTCGTCGTGCTGCCGGTGACGTTCGAGGACCGCACCCTCGGCGTGATCGAGCTGGCCTCGTTCGAGCGGTTCACCCAGGCGCAGCGCGACCTGCTGGACCAGCTGGGCGAGACGATCGGCGTCAACGTCAACACGATCGTGGCGAGTTCGCGCACGGACTCCCTGCTCGAGGAGTCGCAGCGGCTCGCGGCCGAGCTACGGGTCCAGCAGGAGGAACTGCAGCGCTCGAACGCCGAGCTGGCCGAGAAGGCGACGCTGCTGGCCCGCCAGAACCGCGACATCGAGGTCAAGAACACCGAGATCGAGCAGGCCAGGCGGGAGATCGAGGAGCGCGCCGAACAGCTCGCGCTCGCCTCGAAGTACAAGTCCGAGTTCCTCGCGAACATGTCACACGAGCTGCGCACTCCGCTCAACAGCCTGTTGATCCTGGCGAAGCTGCTCGCGCAGAACCCGAGCCGCAACCTCACCGCGAAGCAGGTGGAGTACGCCGAGGTGATCCACTCGGCCGGTTCGGACCTGTTGCAGGTGATCAACGACATCCTCGACCTGTCCAAGGTGGAGGCCGGGCGGATGGACATCCACCCGGAGCCGTTCGCGCTGAACCAGCTGCTGGACTACGTCGAGGCCACGTTCCAGCCGCTGACCGCCGAGAAGGGGCTGACCTTCGCGGTCACCGCCGACCAGGACGTGCCGCGCGAGCTGGTGACCGATCAGCAGCGGTTGCGGCAGGTGCTGCGGAACCTGCTGTCCAACGCGGTCAAGTTCACCGACCACGGCCGGGTCGAGCTGCGCGTGCGGATGGCCCGCGAGGAGGAGCTGCCGGCAGGCACCAGCGGCCCGGTGGTGGCGTTCGCGGTCACCGACACCGGCATCGGCATCGCGAAGGAGAACCTGAGCGCCATCTTCGCCGCGTTCCAGCAGGCCGACGGCACCACCAGCCGCCGCTACGGCGGCACCGGGCTGGGGTTGTCCATCAGCAACGAGGTGGTCTACCGGCTCGGCGGCGAGATCCGCGCGGAGAGCGAGCTCGGCGAGGGCAGCACGTTCACGTTGTTCCTGCCGCTGGGCAAGTCCCCCGGCGACGGCCTGCCCGCGCCGGTGGCCGCCGAGGTCGAGGTGCCCGAACCCGCGTCGGAGGCCTCGCGCGAGACGCACGGCAAGCGGCAGGTGCTGGTCGTCGAGTCGGCGGGCAGCGGCCTGCTGTCGCTGCTGGCGAGCAGCGCCGCCGCCGACCTCGCCGACACCCACGGCACAGTCACGGTCGCCACGGTGAGCACGGCGGAGCAGGCGACGAACGTCCTGCTCAGCCGCCCGCACCACTGCGTCGTGCTGGACGTCAGCCTGCCCGAGGGCGGCCCGTTCGCCGTGCTGGACGCCCTGGCCGAACACCCCGACCTGCGTTCGGTCCCGGTGCTCGCGCACCCGTCCCGCAAGCTGACGCCGGACCAGGAGAGCCTGGTGCAGACCCGCGCGGCGATGCAGCCGCTCGAGCTGCTGCCCTCGCTGGACGAGCTGCGCGAGCGGATCGCGCTGCACCTGTCCGCCGACCAGCCGGACGACGTCATCCCGCTGACCCAGCCGCGCTCGCCGCTGCCGTCGCTGACCCGGCCCGTCGACGACCGGCCGGTGGACGAGCCGTTGCGCGGGCACAAGGTGCTGATCGTGGAGGACGACCCGCGCAACGTGTTCGCGCTGCGCGGCGCGCTGGAGAGCTACGGGCTGGACGTGCGGCACGCGGTGAACGGGCGCAAGGGCATCGACGTGCTGCTCGCCGAGGACGGCATCGAGCTGGTGCTGATGGACGTGATGATGCCGGAGATGGACGGCTACGCGGCCACGGCGGCGATCCGGGAGATCCCGCGGTTCGCCGACATGCCGATCATCGCCGTCACCGCGAAGGCCATGCAGGGAGACCGGGAGAAGGCGCTCGCGTCCGGGGCCAGCGACTACCTGACGAAACCAGTCGACGCGGAGGAGCTGCTTCAGTGCCTGCGGCGGTGGCTGCCGGAGGTGCGGGCCTGACCCGGGCGGCGGATCCGGCGAAGGAGGTGTTCCGCCGGGGCGCGCGGAAGTGGAGGATGGGTGCGTGCAGGCACCCGATCCACTGAACCCGCGCGATCCGGCCGGCGACCCCGCCGACGGCGTCGCGGTCGCCGTCGAACGCCGCGGTGAGGCCGTCGTGGTCCAGGTCAGCGGCGAACTCGACCTCCTGACGACGCCGCGGCTGGACGACGCGGCGAGCCAGGCGCTGCGCGAGCGGCCGTCGCTGCTGGTGCTCGACCTGACGGGGGTCACGTTCCTGGGTTCGGCCGGCATGGCCTCGCTCGTCGCCGTGCGGCAGGCCGCCGGGGACGACCTGCCGATCCGCCTCGCCGCCGCGGACCCGGTCGTGGTGCGCGCGATGGAGGTCGTCGGCCTCGACGAGGAGTTCCCCCTCTACCCGACGTGCGAGGACGCGCTGGCCGGCTGACCGGCGAGCAGCGTGCGCAGCCGCGCTCGGCAGGGTAGGTCTCACCGCGGCCGGGGTGGTGCAGCACCCCGGCCGGGGCACCCGGAGTCCGCCGTACGGTGCCGTCCGAGCGTCCTGTTCGCCGACGGCGGTTTCGTTGCGCAGGCGTGGAAAAACCTTTTCACGGTAGCGGCGCCGCCGCGCCCAGGCCCTGCGCCGCGGCCGCCGCGCGGACCGCGTCGATCACCAGCTGCAGGGACGGCCGCGTGGACGCCGTGCGGTGCGCGATCGACACCGTGCGCATCGGCGGTTCGGTCAGCGCCACGATGTCCACCCCGTTCGGCCGCAGCGACAGGCCCAGGTCCGACACGAGCGTGACCCCGAGCCCGGCGTCCACCATCGCCAGCGCGGTCGCCTGCTCGCCGACCTCGTGGTTGATCTTCGGCTCGAACCCGTGCCGCTGGCACGCCAGCCGCACCGCCCGGCCGAAGTGCGAGCGTGGCCCGGCCAGTATCCACGGGTGCTCGGCCAGCTCGGTCAGGCTCACCGTGCTGGCAGGCACCGTGCCGCCCGGAACCGCCGCGTGCAGCCGTTCGACCGCGATCACCACCCGCGTCAGCGCCGGGTCCCACGGCATCGGGTAGTCGGAGTAGTCGATGACGAACGAGAAGTCGAGCGCGCCGTCGCGCACCGCACCCGCGGTTTCCTCCGGCGCCAGCTCCTTCGTGCGCACCTCGATGCCCGGGTGTTCCCGCGCCAGCGCGGACAACGCGAACGGCAGCAACCCGGACGCCACCGACGCCCACACCCCCGCGGTCAGCCGCGCGGTGACGCCCTCCTGCGCCTCCTCCAGCGCCATGGTCGCCCGTTCGACGGACTTGAGGATCTCCTCGGCGTGCTCGGTCAGCACCACGCCCAGCTCGGTCAGCTGGACCCGCCTGCCGAGCCGCTCGAACAGCTTGGCCCCGACGTCCCGTTCCAGTTGCGCGAGCTGCTGCGAGACGGCCGACGCGGTGTAGTGCAGGGCGGCCGCGGCCGCGGTGACGGTCCCGCGGCGCTGCAGCTCCCGAAGCATCCGCAACCGGTGCAGCGACAGCTCCATGCCGCCCAGGGTAGGTAAGGATCACCTGCTGTGCAGGGAACGTGAACGGAACCGTGCATGATCCCTAACTGGACGTCTCCGGGAAGCCTGCCGCACCCTGGTGTCAGCGGGAATGGATCTCCCGATTCCACCCAGACCGGCGACCGAAGCCACCGCGCGCGGCGGAGGTGCGCTGTGCTGCGCCCGGAATCGGCGACAGGCTTGGAGGGGACAGTTGACCACGATGCAGGATCCGCGGGGGCTCGCCGGCGAGCGGACCCGCCCGCGCACGCAAGAGCCGATGCTGCGGCTGACCTGGACCGACCCGGTCACCGGCACCCGCGGCTACCTCGTGGTGCACACGCTGGTCTCCGGCCTGGCCACGGGCGGCACCCGGATGCGCGCTGGCTGCACGTTGTCCGAGGTCGAGGACTTGGCGCGTGGCATGGCGGCCAAGACCGCGACGTTCGACCTGCCGGTGGGCGGGGCGAAGGGCGGGATCGACTTCGACCCGAAGGACCCGGGGGCCGTCGGGGTGCTGGAGCGGTTCTGCCAGGCCATGCGCCCGTGGCTGGACGCGCACTGGGTGACCGCCGAGGACCTCGGGGTGCCGCAGCACCTCATCGACGAGGTCTTCGAGCGGCTCGGGCTGGAGCAGTCGTACCACGCCGCCATCCGCCGTTCGCCCGATCCGGCGCGGACGCTGCGTCGCGTGCACGCCGGGCTGAACGCGCCGGTGCCGGGCGGGCTGCTGCTCGGTGACGTGGTCGGCGGTTACGGCGTCGCGCAGGCCTGTCTCGGCGCGGCGAGCGCGTGGGGCTGGGAGCCAGCCGCCAGGACCGTGGCGATCCAGGGCATCGGCACGATGGGCGGTGGCGCGGCCTGGTACCTGCACGAGGCGGGCATGCGGGTGGTCGCCGTCGCCGACGCGGCCGGGACGCTGTACGACGCGGCGGGGCTGGACGTGCCCGCGCTGCTGGAGCTGCGGGACGCCTACGGCGAGGTGGACCGCTCGCGGCTGTCCGGCTCGGTCCGGCAGCTGCCGCGCGACGCGGTGGTCGGGGTGGCGGCGGACATCCTGGTGCCGGCGGCGATTTCCTACGCGCTGACGCCGGACAACGTCGCGGACGTCGCGGCGAAGGTCGTGGTGGAGGCGGCCAACGCCGCGACGACGCCCGAGGCCGAGGCGATGCTCGCCGCCCGCGGTGTCCCGGTGGTCCCGGACTTCGTGGCGAACGCGGGCGCCGCGGCGTGGGCGTGGTGGCTGCTGCTGGGGCAGGTGGGCGCCGACCCGGTCGACTCGTTCCACCGGCTGCAGACGGAAATGCGGTCGAAGGTGGCGCTGCTGCTGGCCGCCTGGTTCGCCGACGGGGTCCCGCCGCGCACGACGGCGGAAGAACTGGCCGCCGCGAACCGCGCCGCGCGCCTCGCCGCTGGCGATGCTGGGGTCACGATCCCCTGAACACGCTGAAGGGCCGCGGCGAACCCCGCTGAACTGGCGACGTCGGGCCGCCATTCCCGGAACACGCTGAAGGGGCCCTTCGCGAGGGTG
This sequence comes from Amycolatopsis methanolica 239, assembly GCF_000739085.1. Classification (NCBI taxonomy): domain Bacteria; kingdom Bacillati; phylum Actinomycetota; class Actinomycetes; order Pseudonocardiales; family Pseudonocardiaceae; genus Amycolatopsis; species Amycolatopsis methanolica. Next base: position 1,281,213 of record NZ_CP009110.1, read on the forward strand.
CGAAGGGCCCTTCACTGCGTGTCGACACCTTGGTTCCGGCCTGGTTCGCCGACGGGGAGGTGAACCAGGTCCGGTATCCAATCGGCGGTTGCGGCCTTCGGAGCCGTCGTCGGCGGGACCGTAGGGCCTCGACCTCGTAGTGCCCGGGCACCTCGGGGTCTGCCCCATACAGTGCCCCATGGCCCACGCCGGAACCAGGGCCTAAGGTCCCTTTTCACTCGTCCGGCATGCTCTGGGCCATGGACCACCCGCTGCGCGCCATCCGCGCCACCCGAGTGTTCGCCGACCGGCCGGTGCCCAGGGACCTCGTCGTGGACCTGGTCGAGACGGCGCGCTGGACCGGTTCCGCGCGGAACCGCCAGCCGTGGCGGCTCGTCTCGGTGACCGACCCCGCGGTGCGTCACGCGCTGGCCCGCCTCGGGCAGTACGCGCAGCCGCTGGCAGCGGCCCCGGTCGCGCTCGTGTTGCTGTCCGACGCGGAAGCGGGTGCGGACACCGAGTTCGACCTGGGGCGGCTGTGCCAGACCCTCGTCGTGGCAGCGCACTTCGCCGGGCTGGGCAGCTGTCCGGTCTCGTTGTACCCCAAGGCCAACGCGGTGGAGGCGGCCGCGCTCACCGGACACGGGCACCCGTGGCGCGCGCACCACGCGCTCGCGCTGGGCTGGCCGGGGGAGCGCCTGCGTGGCCGGTCCGCCGTGCCGGTCGGACGCAAGGCGCTGGCGGACGTGTTCTCGGAGTTGTAGCCCGTCAGACCAACGGCTCGGCGCGGGCGGTCCAGCGGCCTTCGGTGCGGGTGATGCGCACGGGGTGGTCGAAGCATTTGCTGATGTGGTCGGTGGTCACGACGTCGTCCGCCGTCCCGGACGCCAGGCATTGGCCTTCGCGCAGCAAGAGCGCGTGGGTGGTGCTCGCGGGCAGCTCCTCCAGGTGGTGGGTGACCAGCACGGTCGCCAGCTCCGGGTGGTCCCGCCGCAGAGCGTCCACACTGGACAGCAGTTGCTCGCGGGCGGCGACGTCCAGGCCGGTCGCCGGTTCGTCGAGCAGCAGCAGGCGCGGCGACGGCATCAGGGCGCGGGCGATCAGCGCCCGGCCGCGCTCGCCCTGGGACAGGGTCGGCCAGCGGGCGTCGCGTTGTCCGGCGAGGCCCAGCATCCGGATCAGGCGCTCGGCGCGTTCCCGCTCCGCCGCGGCCGGCTGCCAGCGCGGCACCAGTTCGGTCGTGTTCGTGAGCCCGGTCAGGACCACCTCGAACACCGACAGCGGCGACGTCAGCGGGTGCCGCGGGTTGATGTGCCCGAGGAACGACCGCAGCTTGCGCATGTCGACCCGGCCCAGCCGGTGCCCGAGCACGTCGACCGTCCCGCGCGTCGGGTGGGTGAGCGCCCCCAGCAGCCCGAGCAGCGTGCTCTTGCCGGCGCCGTTCGCGCCGAGCAGCGCCCAGTGCTCGCCCTCGCGCACGGTCAGCGAGATCGACCGGAGCAGGTACCGGCCGTCGCGGACGAGATCCACATCGCTCACCTGCAGCACGGGGGTCATCACCGCACCGTATCAAGTCCTCAGACGTCTGATGAAACGGACATCCGATAACCTCCCGGAGTGGATCGGGTGGAGACGCGAGAACTCGCCTACTTCGTCGCCGTGGCGGAGACCCTGCACTTCGGTCGCGCGGCGGAAGGGCTGGGACTGGCCCAGCCTGCTCTGTCGAAGGCCGTGCGGTCGCTGGAACGGCGGCTGGAGGTCACGTTGTTCGACCGCACGAGCAGGCGGGTCGAACTCACCCCGGCCGGCGAGGTCCTGCTCGACGAGGCGCGGAAGGCGCTGGCGGCCGTCGCCGCGGCGGCCCGGCGCACGCAGCGGGCCGGGCGTGGCGTGCCCTACCTCGCCCTGGCCGCCAAACCCGGCGGCGACGCGGGGCTGCTGCCGTCGATCCTGCGCCGCTACGAGAGCGACCCCGCCGCGGTCCCGGTCGAACTCGTCACCGCGCATGAGGACAGGGTGTCCCTGCTGCGCGACGGGCGCGCGGACGTCGCCCTGCTGCACACCCCCTTCGACGACGCGGGCGGCTTGGAGACGGAGGAGCTGCGCGCCGAGCCGAGGTCGGCGCTGCTGCCGCCGGAACACCGCCTGGCGCGCCGGTCGATCCTGCAGCTGAGCGACCTGCGCGGCGAGCCGGTCGGGCGATGGGCCGGTTACCCGGACGACGGTGGCGTCGAGGTGACGGACCTGGCGAAGCTGCTGCGCGTGACCTCGCGCGGGCGGGCCGTCGCGCTGCTGCCGCAGTCGGTGCTGGACGCGCTGGACCACAACCTGGTGACGGTGCCGGTGGTGGACGCCGCCCCCGCACGGCTGCTGCTCGCCTGGCCGCAGGGCACCCGGTCACCCGCGATCTCGGCCCTGGCCAGGGCAGCGCGCGAGGTGGCGGCTGAATGCCGCACCGCGACCAGGCCGGTGCGCCCGGCAGGCATGGCGGAGCGGGTGGGCGGACGCTGACCCGGCTCGCCGCGCAGGTCCGACGTAGGCACGCGTTCGAGCAGCAGGGTGCATGCCTGCCGCACCAGCGGCCGGAGGGCGTGGGAGGTGGCTGGGGAACGCCGCCCAGGCCGGTGCGGGCCCCGCGCCCGGTGAGGATGGCTGAGTGGGTGGGCGCTGCGTCGCGGCCCGGGCCTACGTCCGGCTGAGCACCCGTCCGACGGTGCCGAGCAGCACGACGCTCGCCTGGTCGTCCGGGGCCGGGAGGTAGCCCCGCGGCGGGTTCCAGTGCGTGGCGAGCACCAGCCGGGGCGGGACTAGGGCCTGTTTCAATGCGCTGATCTGGGAAGGTCTTCGGCAGTGTGGGTGTCGCGGCGTGTCGTTGATCAAATAAGTGAGGTCTCCGGTAGATCGATCAGCGACTAAGAAGATCGAGAACACCGGAGACCTCGTGGCTAGCGTAGCGGCGGCGGGGCGAGCCGATCTGACCGACGCGCAGTGGGCGGTGCTGGAACCACTGCTGCCGGTCGGCCAGAAGCCGGGTCGCCCACCGAAGTGGACCAAGCGTCAACTCCTCGACGGAATTCGGTGGCGAGTGCGTGTGGGCTCTCCCTGGCGCGATGTCCCACCGGTGTATGGGTGCTGGCAGACGGTCTATGGGTTGTTCCGGCGCTGGCAGCGCGCGGGTGTGTGGGCGGTGATCCTGGCGGCCTTGCAGAGCAGGGCCGACGCCGCTGGGGTGATCACCTGGGACGTGAGCGTGGATAGCACGATCAACCGAGCGCATCAGCATGCGGCGGGCGCGCGGACCGAGAGTGAGGTGCAGAAGGAACCACCGGGTGGGGTGGGCGCGCCCGAACCCGCTGATCACGCATTGGGCCGGTCTCGGGGTGGATGGACCACCAAGCTGCATCTGGCGACTGAACAGGGGCAGAAACCGCTGTCGCTGCTGGTCACGGCGGGGCAGCGTGGGGACAGCCCGGAGTTCGAGGCGGTACTGGCCGGAATCCGGGTCGCCCGAATCGGCGGTGGACAAGCCCGGACCCGACCGGATCGGGTGCTGGCGGATAAGGCCTACAGTTCCCGCGCCAACCGGGCCCACCTGCGCAGGCGCGGGATCGCGTGCACCATCCCCCAGCCCGCTGATCAGATCCGGCATCGCCGCAACCGTGGACCAGACGGTGGCCGGCCACCAGCCTTCGACCCGCACACCTACAAACAGCGACACGCGGTCGAGTGCGGGATCAACCGCCTCAAACGTCACCGAGCCCTCGCCACCCGATACGACAAGCTCGCCGTCCGCTACGAAGCCACAATCCACATCGCCGCGATCAACGAGTGGCTACCTCGCTTATGAAACAGGCCCTAGCTCGGTGCCGTCGAACAGCGCGGCAACCTCCTGCCTGCGCTGCAGCCCTTCGTCCTCTGGGGGGCGTGATGTGCGTGAGCGCCAGGTAGCTGCCCGGAGCTAGACGAGTAATGCGTAAGTCGGGGTGATGCCCGGAGTGAGGTGAAGGGTGTCCAAGATCAGTTTGTGACGACCGACCTGAACACCCTTCTCACCGCACTCTACGTCAAGATCGACGACCATCTCGCGGGCAGGCGGCGGATGGGCAGACCGCCGAAGCTGACCGACGCTGAGCTGGTCACGCTGGCCGTCGCCCAGGCGTTGCTGGGGTTCACCTCCGAGGCCCGCTGGCTGCGGTTCCTGCCCGCCCGGATGCCCGGCGCGTTCCGCTACCTGCCCGGCCAGTCCGGCTACAACCGTCGCCTGCGCGCTGCGCTGCCACTGATCAAGCACGTGATGCGCTGGCTGGCGGCCGATACCGACCTGTGGACCGACACCACCTGGATCGTCGACTCCACCCCGGTGGAGTGCGGCCGGTCCCGACCGACGGTCAAGCGCTCAGAGCTGGCCGGCTGGGCCAAGTACGGCTTCTGCCGCTCACACTCCCGCTGGTTCTGGGGACTGCGGCTGCATCTGGTCTGCACCCCTGCCGGACTCCCGGTGGCCTGGGCGCTGGCGGACCCGAAGATCGACGAGCGGCAGGTACTCATGGCGATCTGCGACCACGAACCCCACCTGCTCACCGACCGCCCCGGCCTGCTGATCATCGCCGACAAGGGCTACGTCTCCCGCGAACTCGACCACTACCTCACCGAGCGCGGGGTCCGGCTGATCCGACCGTCCTACCGCAACCGCCGGCCCCATCCCGGCGAGCCGCTGCTCAAGTCCATCCGCCAGCTCATCGAGTCAGTCAACGACACCCTCAAAGGCCAACTCGACCTCGAACAGCACGGCGGACGCACCATCGAAGGCGTCGGAACCCGCGTCGCCCAACGCCTCCTGGCCCTCACCGCCGCCATCTGGCACAACCGCGCCACCGGCCAACCCATCACCCGATCACTGACCGCCTACGACCACTAACCGAGATACGCATTACTCGTCTAGGCCCAGCCGCCGCGCCGCACCAGGGGGCGCACGTCGCCCGGCACGAAGGGCAGCACGGACACCATCAGCAGCCCCACGGGCTGGCCGAAGTCCAGCAGCCCGGCCCGCTCGAAGATCGCCTCCGGCTCGCGCGCGTCGGCCAGCAGGCAGGCCGCGTCCGGCTCCCCGGCGAGCAGGGCGTTGCTCACCTCGACCGTGCGCGGGTCCAGGTCGACGTAGACCACCCGCGAGCCCGGCGCGCACCGCTGGGCGATCTCGTGCACGTTGCCCGTCACCGGGTAGCCGGAGCCGATGTCGAGGAACTGCCGGATCCCGTGCCCGGTCATCCAGCGGGCCACGCGCTGCAGGAAGTCCCGGTTGTAGCGCGCGACCCGTCCGGCGAGGGGGAAGATCTTCTGGGCCTCGATCGCCACCTCGGCGTCTTACGGCAGGTGGTGGTGCCCGTTCAGGTACCAGTCGTACACGCCCGCGGCCGTCGCCGTGGTGCGTTCCTGCTGGGGCATCGGCGATCACCACCGGTCCGGCGTGCTGCGAACCCGCTCAGTCTGGCACGGCGGTCAACGGCCCGGGAGGGCTTCAGCTGGCGCCGACGGTGGCCGCGCGGACCGTCGGCCCGCGCCGCAACGGCCGTGCGGCTCCGGCGTTGGCGGAGTTGGCGCGCAGCACGGCTGAGTTCGCGGAGCTGCGGCCGCGGGTCCTCAGCGCCCGTCTTCGTGGTGGGGAGCAGTTTCCGCCTGTTGATCGCTTGGCGCCTCAGCGCTTCGGCCGCTTGCCGAACGACTCCATCTCGTCGACCTGCCGCCGCGCCTCGTCGGCGGTCTTGTCGGCTGCGGCCGCGGCCTTGCGGGCGGCGGTGAGCTCCTTGCGCACCGCGCGTTCTTCGCGGGTCGCGTCGTCCAGTTGCGAGCGCAGCTCGGCCACCCGCGCCGCGGCCTTGTCGGCCCGGGCGCTCACCTCGTCGACCACCTGCTGGGCCGCGGCGCGGGCCGCCTCCGCCGCGTCGGCCTTCGCGCGGGCCTCTTCGAGTGCGGCCTGCCGTCGCTCGGCTTCCGGGTCCCGTTTCGGCGGTTTCGGGGCAGGCTTGGGTGCGGCCTTGCGCTTCGGCGAAGCGGCCAGCGCGGCCGCCAGCCAATCCTCCGAAGAGGACGGTTCCAGCGCCGCGGAAAGCCGTCCCGCGGCCACTTTCTCCGCCGCGTCCGGATCGGACACCGCCGCCTCGAACGTGTCCTCCACCTGGCGCATCGCGACGTCGCCGTAGGGGATGCCCGCCTCGCCGGCGACGCCACCCGCCCGTCCGCTCAGCCGCCGGATCAGCTCGTTGCGCTGCCGCGACAGCGTGCGCAGCTCGTCGCCCGCCAGCGTCTGGTGCGCGGTGCGCAACCGCGCGCCGAGGTCCGCGAGCTGCCCGATCTCGTCCGGGTGCCGCCGGCTCACCTGGTTCACCAGCCACGCGGCGACGGTCGGTTTGCGCAGCTGGGTGATGCGCTTGGCGAGTTCGGGGTCGTGACCCTTCGCCTCCTTGGCCCGCTCCGTGCGGGCCGGCGTGAACTCGTCCCGGGGCTGTGCGTACAGCTCGTCGGCAACCGCGTCGAACCCCCGGGACGTCATGCCTCCATCATCGGCTCGCCCGCGATCACCGGCAAACCGTCATTCGGCCTGCTGCTGCTTCGCGATCTCCGCGCGCACCTGGTCCATGTCGACCTCGCGCAGCTTGCCGATCAGCTCCTCCAGGCTCTGCTCGGGCAGCGCGCCCGGCTGGGCGTAGAGCACGACGCCGTCCCGCACCGCCATCAGCGTCGGGATCGACTGGATGCCGAAGGCCTGGGCCAGCTCGGTCTGGTCCTCGGTGTCGACCTTGCCGAACACGATGTCGTCGTGCCGGTCGGCCGCCCCCTCGAACACGGGCGCGAACATCCGGCACGGCCCGCACCAGGCCGCCCAGAAGTCGACCAGCACCATGCCGTCGGAGTTGACGACCTCTTCGAAGTTGTCCTTGGTCAGCGTTACCGTCGCCATGAGCGGTGCAACACGCCCCCGGGGTCACCTATTCCGGGTGGCACCGGCCACCACAAAAACCTCGAAACTTATGTCCCTGGCACACATAGGCATCCCGCTTCAGGCCGCTTACCGTCTGTCGCCATGAGTGGCTACTGGAACGGGCGCGTCGCGCTGGTGACCGGCGCCGGCAGCGGGATCGGGCGTGCCTGCGCGCACGCCCTGGCCGAGGCCGGGGCGAAGGTGCACGTGGTGGACATCAACGCGGACGCGGCGGCGCGCGTCGCCGACGAGACCGGCGGCTGGGCGCACACCGCGGACCTCGCCGATCCCGCGGCCGTGGACGCCCTGCCCGCCGACGCTGACATCCTCGTCAACAACGCCGGCTTCCAGCACGTCGCGCCGCTGACCGAGTTCCCGCCGGACGTGTTCACCCGCATGCACCAGGTCATGGTGACCGCGCCGTTCCTGCTGATCCGCCGGGTGCTGCCGCACATGTACGCGCAGGGCTGGGGCCGGATCGTGAACGTCTCCAGCGTGCACGGCCTGCGCGCAAGCGCTTTCAAGTCCGCTTACGTGTCCGCCAAGCACGCGCTCGAAGGACTGTCCAAAGTGGCCGCGCTGGAGGGTGCGCCGCACGGGGTGACCAGCAACTGCGTCAGCCCGGGTTACGTGGACACCCCGCTGGTGCGCGACCAGATCGCCGACCAGGCCGCCGCGCACGGACGCCCCGAGGACGAGATCCTCGGCGAGGTCCTGCTCGGGCGCGCCGCCATCAAACGGCTCATCGGCCCGGCCGAGGTCGCCGACGCGGTGCGCTGGCTGTGCGGCCCCTCGTCCGGCCACATCACCGGGATTTCCCTGCCCCTCGACGGCGGCTGGACCGCCGCCTGAGGATTTCCGCCACGGCACAAAGGAGTGTTGCCCCATGCCCCGCAGCGAGAACCGCTCGATCGCGAAGGTGGTCGGCGCGAGCCTCATCGGCACCACGATCGAGTGGTACGACTTCTTCCTCTACGGATCGGCCGCGGCCCTGGTCTTCAACAAGCTCTTCTTCCCCGGCAGCGATCCGCTGACCGGGACCCTGCTCTCGTTCGCCACCTACGCCATCGGCTTCCTCGCCCGGCCGCTCGGCGGCCTGGTGTTCGGCCACTTCGGCGACCGCGTCGGCCGCAAGAAGCTGCTGGTGTTCAGCCTGCTGCTGATGGGCGGCTCGACCTGCGCGATGGGCCTGCTGCCGACCTACGCGACGGTCGGCGTGGCAGCGCCGCTGCTGCTCACGGCGCTGCGGCTGGTGCAGGGCTTCGCGCTCGGCGGCGAGTGGGGCGGCGCGGTGCTCATCGTGTCCGAGCACGGTGACGACCGCCGCCGCGGGTTCTGGGCCTCCTGGCCGCAGTGCGGCGCGCCGGGCGGGAACCTGCTGGCCACCGCGGTGCTCGCGATCCTCGCCGCGGTGCAGTCCGACGCCGCGTTCACCGCGTGGGGCTGGCGCATCCCGTTCCTGCTCTCCGGCGTGCTGGTGATCATCGGCTTGTGGATCCGGCTCACCGTCACCGAGTCGCCGGTGTTCCTGGCCGCGCAGGAGAAGGCCCGTCAGCGCGGCGAGCAGCACCGCGCCCCGGCGGTGGAGGTCTTCCGCGGCGCGTGGCGCCGGGTGCTCATCACGATCGGCGCCCGCATGGCCGAGAACGTGTCCTACTACGTGCTGACCGCGTTCATCCTGGTCTACGTCACCGGCCCGCTGGGGCTCAGCAAGTCGGCCGGGCTCAACGCCGTGCTCATCGGGTCGGCGATCCACTTCGTGACGATCCCGCTGTGGGGCGCGCTGTCCGACCGGATCGGCCGCCGCCCGGTGTACCTGTTCGGCGCGGTCGCCATGGCCGGCTGGGCGTTCGTGTTCTTCGCTCTGATGGACACCCGCTCGTCCGGGATGATCATCCTCGCCGCGACCATCGGCCTGGTGCTGCACGGCGCGATGTACGGTCCGCAGGCGGCGTTCTTCGCCGAGCAGTTCCCGACCCGCGTCCGCTACACCGGTCTGTCGATCGGCGGGCAGCTGTCCTCGATCGCCGCCGGCGCGCTGGCGCCGATCGTCGCGGTCGCGTTGTTCAAGGAGTTCGGCGGCACGCTGGCGGTTTCGCTGTACGTGGTGGTGATGTGCGTGCTCACGGTGATCGCGGTGACCAGCGCGAAGGAGACCGCGGGCAGCTCGCTGCACGACGAGCAGCCCACGACCGCCCCGCAACCGGCGACGCGATGAGACGATGATCGGCGTGGACGACGACGTGCTCCGGCTGCTCGACCTGCTCGCCGGCGGGGCGAGCAGCGAGCAGCTGGCGCGCGCCGGCGCCGCGAACCCCAAGGCCACCGAACTGGCGCTGCGCATCCACGCCACCCTCACCGCGCACCGCCGCCGCGAGGCCGAGCTGACCGCGTTGTTCGACACGGCCAGCGACCTGGCCCGCCTGCGCGATCCGGACGCCGTGCTGCGGTCGATCGTGCGGCGGGCCCGCACGCTGCTCGGCGCGGACGTCTCCTACCTCAGCCTCAACGACGAGGCGGCCGGACGCACCTACATGCGCGTCACCGACGGGTGCGTGTCGCCCCTGTTCAAGGAAGTCATCCTGGGCATGGGCGAGGGGCTCGGCGGCCTGGTCGCGCAGAGCGCGCGCCCGTATGCGACACCGGACTACTTCCGGGACGAGCGGTTCCGGCACACCAAGCCGATCGACGACGCGGTGCGCGACGAGGGCCTGGCCGGCATCCTCGGCGTCCCGCTGTCGCTGGGCGGCGCGGTGATCGGGGTGCTCTACGCGTCCGACCGCACGCCCCGCGAGTTCACCCCGGACGAGGTCGCGCTGCTGTCCTCGCTGGCCGACCACGCGGTCATCGCGCTGGACAACGCCCGGCTGCTGGACGAGATCAGCTCGCACTCCGCGGCGATGCACCGCGCCGAGGAGGCGCACGACCGGCTCATGGACCTGGTGCTGCGCGGCGGGGACGTGCCGGAGGTGGCAGCCGCGGTGGCCGACGTCCTGCGCGGCTCGATCGGCCTGTTCGACGCGGCGGGCGAGGAGCTCGCGCACGCCGGGACCGCCCCCTCCGCCCCGGATCCGGAGGTGGTGGCGCTGTCGCGGAGCACCGGGCGCTCGGTGTCCGGCTGCGGGTCGCTGGTGTGTGCCGTGCAGGCCGGGCCGGAGCTGCTCGGCAGCATGGTGCTCACCGGGCGGGACGCGCTGCTCGACGCCGACCGGCGGCTGTTCGAGCGGGCGGCCGTGGTGACCGCGTTGTTGCTGCTGCTGCGCCGGTCGGTGGCGAAGGCGGAGGACGAGGTCCGCGGCGAGCTGCTGACCGACCTGCTCACCGCGCCGGACCGCAACCCGGGCGCGTTGCTGGCGCGCGCCGAACGGCTGGGCGTCGACCTCACCGAGCCGCACGCGGTCCTGGTCGCGCACGCCGAGTCGGTGTCCCGCGCGCGGCTGGCGGTGGCCGCGGCCCGGCACGGGGCGCTCGCCGGGATCCACGCGGAGGAGGTCGTGCTGCTGGTCCGCGGCGACCCGGACGCGGTGGCCGCGCGGATCGCGGAGGCGCTGACCGCGGCGACGGACACGCCGGTGACGGTCGGCGCGGCGGGCCCGGCGCGGGGCCCGGCGGCTATCGCCGCGGCGCATGCCGAGGCGGTCCGGTGCCTGCGGGCATTGCTGGCGCTGGGCCGGTCCGGCGAGGGGGCGTCCGCCGGCGGGCTCGGGTTCCTCGGGGTGCTGCTCGGTGAGCGCGGCGACCTGACCGGTTTCGTGCGACGCACGCTCGGCCCGGTGCTCGACTACGACGAACGACGTGGCACCGACCTGATCGGAACGCTGCACGCGTACTTCGCGGCGGGCGGCAACCTGACGCGAGCGAAGGAGGTGCTGCACGTGCACGTCAACACGGTGGTGCAGCGGCTGGACCGGATAGCGACCCTGCTCGGCGACGACTGGCAGGAGCCGGGGCGGGCGCTGGAGATCCAGCTCGCACTGCGGGTGCAGCGCTTGACGGGGTGGCGGAGCGGGTAGCCGGGGGGCGACGAAGGGAGGCCCGATGAACGTGACCGCGGGTGATCTGAAGGCGCTGCTGGACGCCGGGAACGGCGCGCAGCTGGTCCTGCAGGAGGGCAGCGTCGCGGTGTTGCCTGCCGAGGAGCTGCCCGGGCACGAGGGCGCGCTGACGGTCATCGAGCGCGAGACGCTGCGGCAGCGGGTGGGGGAGCAGCCGGAGGAGCGCGAGCTCGACGAACAGGCCGCGATCCTCTCTACCCAGATCGACACCCTCGGCGCTTGATCGCTACATGGCCACGGCTGCTGAGGAGCCGGCCGCGCTCGGTCACCGCACCTCGGCTGTCCTCGGTTTCAGCGGGCGTACTCCGCCAGCGCGGGTTCCGCCGGAACGTGCGGGTACAGCGCGACCTGGGTCGCCACCACCGTTGCCATGCGGGCCTCGTTCACGGCGAGGAACACCGGGTCCACGCCGGGCATCAGCAGCCGCGTGCAGGCGTCCGCGGGCAGCCGCGCGGGGTCGGCCGGGCCGTCGTGCGTGAGGGCGTCCACCACGAGCGCGAACGCGACGCCGTCGGTGGTGCCGGTCGTCAGGTGGTCGGCCACGTGCGCGGGGCACACGTCCTGCAGCCCGACGTTGCTGATCCGCCCCTGCCCGGTGTGCAGCGAGCTGCTGCCGTGGTCGTTCAGGTTGGGCGCGACCACCTCGTCGAGCACCGTGTAGACGTTCGTGTAGTCGACGCCCGCCCAGGTTTCCGCGCCGCTGTTCAGCGCGGTCAGGAACGCCGACCCGGTGCGCTGCTGCCAGAACGCGGGCGCGCAGCCCGGCCGGCAGACGGCCGAAGCCACGACCGTGCCGTGGTTCGACGGCGCCAGCCCGATCACGTCCCCCACCCGGGCGCGCGTGTCCGGCCAGTACTTGAGCGCCCAGCGCGGAACCATGCCGCCCTGGCTGTGCCCGACGATGTCGACGTCCCGCCCGGACGCGGCGCTGACCGCGCGGATCGCGTGCACGACGTACTCGGCGGCGACCTGGATGTCGGCCATCCCGTTGTCCGGCAGGGCGACCGTGCAGAACGGACGCCCCAGCGCGGTCAGCGCGGGCCCGTAGTTCCAGACGAAGACCTCCGGCGTCAGCGTCGTCCCGGCGATCAGCAGGATCGGGTTGTGCGCGGACCCGCCGACGTCACCCGAACACACCAGCGCCGCGTCGAGGGCGGCCTCCGGGACACGCAGCGCGGGGCCGTCCGCGGCTTCGGCGGACGTGGGCGCCAGCACCGCGCCCACGAGGACCAGCAGGGCGAGCAACGAGCGCTTCATGACCGTCCTTCCGGCACACTCCGTCGTGTGGACCGAGGGGATCTTGTCACGCGGGCGGCCGGGGAAGCGACTTCACGGTGGTGAACGCCTTCGTGATCCGCGCCGGCCAGGTCTTCGACGGCGAACGCACCCACCGCGACCTGCCGGTTCTCGTCCTGGACGGCGCCATCGCGCGGCTCGGCGGCCCGGTGCCGGACTGGCCGGTGGTCGACTCGCCCGGCACGTTGCTGCCCGGACTGATCGACATGCACACGCACCTGTCCGGCGACGGCGGTTTCGGCGCGCTCGACCGGCTCGCGGACTACTCCGAGGACGAGCTGGACGGCGTGATTGAGCGGGCGCTGCGAGCCCAGCTGGCCGCCGGGGTGACCAGCGTGCGCGACCTCGGCGATCGCCGGTACGCCACCCTGCGCTGGCGGGGCCGCCCCGGCCTGCCGTCGATCGTCGCCGCGGGGCCGCCGATCACCAGTCCCCGCGGGCACTGCTGGAACATGGGCGGCGAGGCGAGCGGCGCCGACGGCCTGCGCGCGGCCGTCGCCGAGCGGGCCGAGCGCGGCGTGGACGTCGTGAAGGTCATGGCCAGCGGCGGCGGCATGACGCCGGGCACCGACATCATGGCCTGCCAGTTCACCCTCGACGAGCTGCGGCTGATCGTCGAGGAGGCCCACGCGGCCGGGCTGCCGGTGACCGCGCACGCGCACGGCACGCCTTCGGTGGAACAGGCGGTCGCTGCGGGGGTGGACGGCATCGAGCACTGCAGCTGCTTCACGCCCGAGGGCATCCGGATGAGCGACGAGCTGGCCGCCGCGATCGCCGCGCGCGGGATCACCGTGTGCCCCACGCTCGGCGCGGTCGGCGAGATGACCCCGCCGCCCGCGTTGCGTGAGTTCCTGGAACGGACGGGTTCCACGATCCGCGACCGGATCGGCCAGGTCGCGCGGATGGCCGACGCTGGCGTGCGGATCGTGTCCGGCGGCGATTCCGGCATCTCCCCGGGCAAGCCGCACGGGATGCTCGCCACCTCGGTGGAGTGGCTGGTGGACGGCGGAATCCCGGCGGAGGCCGCGTTGGCTTCGGCGACGTCGCTGGCCGCCGAGGTCGCGGGCCTGGACCGCAAGGGCCGCATCCGCCCCGGTTTCGACGCCGACCTGCTGCTGGTGGACGGCGACCCGCTGACCGACATCACGGCGCTGGCGCGCCCGGCGCAGGTGTGGCTGGCCGGCACGGCTAGATGATCTCCAGGTTGGCCATCATGCCCATGTCCTCGTGTTCGGCGTTGTGGCAGTGGAAGAGGTACCGGCCGCGGTAGCCGTCGAACCGGGTGATGATCTCCACCGATTCCCCCGGCCGCAACGAGACCGTGTCCTTCAGCCGTGGTGGCCGTGCGTCCGTCCCGCGCGGAAGGCGAACTCACGCACCCGCACCGCGTCGGACCGCTGCCAGCCCGGCAGGCCGGCCGAGAGCACGCCGGGGATCCGGCTGTCGTCGGTGGCGCGGCGGGCGACGCGGAACGCCATCACGTCCCGCGTACGGCCCGACCCCAGCCGGTTCCGGATCCGGACGCGGCCGCCGACTGGAACGCCGGCGAAGTCGACGATCACGTCGTAGCGTTCGGCGGGCGCGACCGGCAGCGTCGAGTGCGTGACCGGCGTGGCGAGCAGTCCCTGGTCGGCGCCGATTCGTGTCGACGGACAAGAAGGACGTCATCGCGTTGCTGGAGGACCAGCACCAGGAGATCCGCCGCCTGTTCGTCGTGGTCGAACGCGCGAAGGGGGACGAGCGCGAGGACGCCTTCCGCGACCTCGTGCGGCTGCTGTCGGTCCACGAGACCGCGGAGGAGGAACTGGTCCACCCCGAGGTGCGGCGCCACGACGGCGGCGAGCCGGTCGTCGAGGCCCGCCTCGGCGAGGAGCACCGGGCCAAGGAACTGCTGTCCACATTGGACGATATAGGCCCGGACGCGGAGGGCTTCGACACCCTGCTGATCCAGCTCCGGGACGACGTGCTCGCCCACGCTGAGCACGAGGAGCGGTCGGAGTTCCCGCTGCTGCGCCAGGCGTGCGACAGCAAGCGGCTGGCGGCGATGGCCGACACGGTGCGGGCGGCCGAGGTCGTGGCCCCGACGCGCCCGCACCCGGGAACGGAAAGCGCCGCGAAGAACATGCTGCTCGGTCCGCCGGCCGCACTCATGGACCGAGCCCGCGACGCCATCCGGAACGTACTCAAACACTGACGCCCCGGAAGCCGGCCGCCCGCCGAACGGCAGGCGGCCGGTTCCGCGTCACAGACCGACCCGCACCACGCTGCCGCTGCCGGGTGCGCCCGGCGGGTTCGGGCAGGCGCTGCAGTTCGACACGTACGCCTTGCCGTCGCGCAGTGCCAGCCCACCGGGCATCGTCAGCTGCTGCGTCACGATGTGCTGCGCGCCGTCCTTGCCGACCTGGATCAACGCGCCCGCCGGGTCGCCGCTGAGCAGGCCGTTGTGCGCGATTTCCAGCACGTACAGCTTCCCGTGCGCGAAGCCGATGTCGATGATGTTGGTGAAGCCCTCCGCGTACACCTGCGGCGCCTTGCCCGGCACCACCCGGTACACCCGCGCCGCGCCCTTCGGGAACGGGAAGCCGGTCAGCTCGCCGACGTACAGCGCGCCGTCCGGGCCGAGCGCGACCGAGGTCGGCACCGACTGCATCGGGATCTGCGAGCCGTCCGGCCCCGTCGCCATCCGCGTCGGGAACGTGGCGATCGTCTGGATGCGGCCCTTGTCCGGGACCCACAGCAGGGAGTTGCCGCCCGCGTCGGCCACCACGCGGCCGCCGGGCAGGGCGAGGACCGAGTTGGGGTTGCTGTCCGGCTCACCACCGTCGGGGTTGGCCGTTGCCTCGTAACCGGCGATGTCGGCGACCGGTTTTCCGTTGCGCAGCAACCACCCCATGAACTGCTGGCCCTTCGGCGGCAGGTTCGTGCGCACCGCGGGGTTCGCCCCCAGACCGACGGTGACGTACATGTTGCCCTTGCCGAGGAACGAGACGTCCGACGGGCCGATCGCGCCGGAACCGTCGCGTGCGGCGAGCGACGGCAGGCCGCTCAGCACGCGTTTCTGCTGCCCGCGGTCGATCCGCGTGAGGGCGCCGGATTCGCCGTAGCACGCCTCGCCCTCGGGCCCCGCCATGCACGGACCAGCGCCGCCGCGGCCGGCTTCCGCGACGTACAGGGCTCCGTCAGGCGAGAACGACAGCCCGCGTGGGCTGTCCAGGCCGCCGGCCACTGTGGACACCTTGCCGCCGGCCTCGGCGCCGAGCGGAACCAGTGTCACCGCGAGCGCGGTGGCGGCTGTCAGCAGGATTCGGGATGTTTTCATAGGCCCGTCCTTTCACGACGATGTGCCCCCCTTCCGGAGACGGAATCGCGTGGACGGGCGTTACGAGGAGATTTCGGTTGAGGGCGCAAGTAAACGCGCAGCCGTTGCGTCGGGATTTCCACGAGCTGCCAGGACAGCAGCCCGCACGCGTAGGCCAGCGGCAACGCCAGCGCCATCAGCAGGTACGAGTTCCGCACCCCGGCGAACACGATGAGTTGCTGCACCGGCATCGCCCAGATGTACATGCCGTAACTGCCGTAGACCCACTTGTCGTAACGCGCCAGCCGCCGCGGCCAGTGGTGCGCCCATACGATCGCGCCGTACCCGGCGGCGAACGGCAGTACGATCCGCGCGCAGGGCTGCAGGACGGGCACGAAGTTGACCACCAGGTACCCGGCCACGCCGGCGTATGCGGCGGCCCGCGACAGGGGGATCGTGCCGTGGTAACGGTGCATCACCATGCCGATGACGAACGCGACGCCGAACGCGACCATCGCGCCGACCGGCACGGACAGCAACGACCCGCCGCGGCCCTGGAAGGTGTAGGTGGCGCCGAGGAAACCGTCGAGCACGACGATCGCGGCCAGCAGCGCGAACAGGCCGGCCCGGGCGCGGCCGAGCAGACCGGTCAGTCCCGCGACGAGAACCAGCGCGTACCCGGTGGTCTCCATCGGCAGAGTCCACAGTGAGCCATTCGCCGACCACGGGTACGGGTTCTCCGCGAACACCCCGGGAAGCAGGTGCTGCAACGGGTACAGCGCCGCGTTGTGCACCACGTAACCCCAGGTCGCGGTGTCCGTCCAGTACTCGCCGGCGTCGAGCACGGTGACCAGTGGGCCGATCACGAACGCGGTGAACATGACGACGACGAGCAGTGGCGGCCAGATCCGCAGCACGCGCTTGGCGGCGTACCGCCACCACGACGCGTCGCGCGCCCAGCTGTCGGTGATCTGGAACCCGCTCATCGCGAAGAAGCCCATGAGCGCGAAGTAACCGGGGGACAGGTCCCAGCTCGCCGGCAGGATCGTCAGCCGTTGCGGGTCGACGAGCGGGAACGAATGCTCGACGACGACCATGCTCGCGCCGACGAGCCGCAGCCACGCGAACCCGGTCTCGGCCTTGGCGTACTTGACGGGGCGGATCTGCTGCGTGCGCTCCGCCGAGTTGTCCCGCGGCACCGCTCAGCCCAGCAGCTCGGTCAGCGCGGCGCGCGCGACGTCCGGCCCGAACTGCGCGGCCACCGCGGCCTGCCCGGCCCGGGACAGCCGCAGCCAGAGCGCGTCGTCCGTCAGCAGTGACACGATCCCGGCGGCGATCTCGTCGGCCTTGTCCCCGGCGAGCACCTCCGCGCCGTGCCGCAACCGCATGCCCTCGAACGCCAGCGTCGTGCCGACCACCGGGACACCCGCGGCCAGGCTCTCGCCGACCTTGCCCTTGACGCCGGCGCCGAACCGCAGCGGCGCCACCGACAGCCGGGCCGTCTCGTAGAGCGCGTCGAGGGCGGGCACCCAGCCGCGGAACTTCACGCCGTGACCGTCGAGCGTGCGCAGCTCGTTCGTCGGGTCGTGGCCGACCAGGTCGAGCACCGCGTCCGGCACCTGCCTGCGCACCAGCGGCCAGATCTCCCCGGCCAGCCAGTACGCCGCGTCGCGGTTGGGCGGGTGCTCGAAACTTCCCACGAACAACACGCCGGGCCGCCCATCGGGGCTCGCCTCCGGACCCGGGGTGTGCACATTGGACAGCACGCTGACCGGCGCGCCCGGCGCGAGGTCGGCCAGCAGGTCGCGTTCGGCCTCCGACACCACCAGCGTGCGGTCGCAGGCCCGCACCAGCGCCAGCTCCAGCTCGCGGTAGAGCTTCGCGCGCTGGTGCAGCATCGTCGACGTCTCCGGCGCGCCGCCGAGCCGCTCCACCAGCTCGGCCTCCCTGGACAGGCGCACGAAGTGCAGGTCGACGGTGTCGAACACGATCCGCGCCCGCGGCGCGCAGATCCGCAGCCGGTCGGCGAGGTGCCAGGCCACGGTCGGCCGGGACAGCAGCGCCAGCCGGATGTGCTTGCCCGCCTCGTGCAGGAACTGCTCGCGCAGGCCGTTGTCGGTGAGCACGGTGATCCTCGCGCGGTGCAGCTGGTCCAGGTACGCCGGGTCCGCGGGCGGCCCCATCGGGCAGAACACCACGCGGTGACCGAGCGCGACCAGCTCGTCCAGGAGGCACCGCAACCGCACCGACCCGGAGTCGCGGTCCGGGGTGGGCACGGTGACGTCGGCGACCAGCACCAGGTCGCCGTCGCGCTGGGTCCGGCCGGGCACGCGCTGGCGGGCGATCCACAGCGGCGTGCCCGGGTCGGCCTGCTCCGCGAGGGCGTCCGCCCACTTCGCCGTGAAGACCTCGCGGTTGACCTCCTGGTACCGCTTGACGCCCTGCGTGACGTCGGTGCCGTGCGAGACACCCTCGTGGTGGACGACCACCGCGTCCGGGACCACCACCACGCGGTGGCCCGCGGCGCGGACCGCGAACGCCAGGTCGGTGTCCTCGTAGTAGGCGGGCGAGTAGCGCTCGTCGAACCCGCCCAGCCGCTCCCACAGGTCCCGGCGCACGAGGATCGCCGCGCCCGAGCAGTAGTCGACGTCGCGGACCGCCTGGTAACGCGGGTCTTCCGGGTTGTCGCCGTGCCCGTAGTTGGCGGCGCTGCCGTCGGCGAACACGATGCCGCCACACTCCTGCAGCCTGCCGTCCGGGTAGACCAGCCTCGCCCCGGCCAGGCCGATGCTCTCGTCGCCGCGGACGACCTCGGTGAGCGCGTCCAGCCAGCCGGGCCGGACCTCGGTGTCGTTGTTGAGCAGCACCAGCAGCTCACCGCGGGCCTGCGCGGCGCCGAGGTTCACGGCGCGCAGGAACCCCAGGTTCTCCGGGGCGCGCACGAGCCGGACACCCGGGCAGGCGGCGAGCTGCTCGGCCGAATCGTCCGGCGAGGCGTCGTCGACCACCACGACCTCGAACGGCACGCGCGTGCCGCTGTCCTCGATCGACCGCAGGCAGCGGCGCGTGTAGCTCCACTGCCCGTGCACCGGGACGATGATGCTGACGAGCGGTTCGTCGCTGGTCGACACCGCGACCGGGCCTTCGGTGGCGCGCCGCCGCGGCCGGTAGCGCTCGATGACCTTGCGGTACTTCGGGCCGTTTTCGTCGGTGGTGAGCCGTTCGATCTCGGCGCGCAGCGGGGCGGCGGCGCGTTCGGCGGCCGCGCCGGGCAACGTGAGCTGCGGGTCCAGCATCGTCGCCGCGGCGGGCACCTCCACCGGGTTGTCGGAGGCGACGCCGATCAGGTAGGTGTGCGGCGCGCCGGTGCCGACCGACCAGCTGTCCTCGCCCGTGCGGCGCAGCTGCTGCGACAGCACCGGGCCGTGCTCGCGATCGCTGGTGAGCACCGAGCCGACCGCCACGTTCTGCCGCAGCACGGTCACGTGCCGGAACGACGCGCCGAGCAGCGCGCGGAACTGCGGCTCGGTCAGCTCCTTGACGTGGAAGGGGTTTTCGTTGCCGTGCTCGTGCGTGTAGACGAGGACGTCCGGCGTGCTGGTGAAGAACACCCCGCCGGGCGCGAGCCGGGCGCGCACCAGCGCCAACAGCTCGTCCTGCTCCGCGACGTGCTCGAGCGCCTCGAAACAGGTGATGACGTCGAACGTCCCGGCGTCGGCGAGCAGGTCCGGGTCGGTCATCGAGCCGGTGGTGAACCGCAGGTTCGGCTGTCCGCAGTAGCGCGCGCGGGCGTGCTCGACGCTGGCTTCGTCGATGTCGACGCCGACCACCTCGGACGCGTGGGCGGCCAGCAGCGCGCTGCCGTAGCCCTCGCCGCTGGCGAGGTCGAGGACGCGCCGCCCGAGGGCGTAGCGGGCGGCGAGGGCGTAGCGGTGGTAGTGCTCGTAGATCACCTGGATGTCGTCCGTCCAGGGCACGCAGCGCTCGCCCGTCCAGTCGATCCCCCGAGGTCCCACCATGGGCCGGAAGGCTACCGGTACTGGGCCCCCGGGTGATACTGATGCCCGGTAATCTGCGGCGGGGAGGGAATTTCTCACGGTGACCAGTGACGTCCGCCGGCAGCGCCGGGAGATGACCCTCGGGATCGCGATCATCGTGGTGCTGGCGCTGGGTCTCGCCGTGTCCGCCACCGGGTACCTGCTCACCCGCAATGCCGGCCTGGCCGATCCGCCGGACGCGAAGCCGGCGCCTGAGCACAGCGCGCTGGCCCTCGTCGAACCGCCCGGCGCGCCCGGTCCGAGCGGGCCGTTCACCCTCGCCGCGCTCCGCAGCACCGTGTCGCTGCCGCAGCCGATGGTCGACGTGCTGACCGCGGCCGGGATGAGCGACGGGATGCGCAAGACCGCGGTGCGGGCCGGGGTGACGATCGGTCTGTACGCGCTGGCGACGGGTGATCCGCGAGGCGCGGTGCGGGCGTACGGCGCGGGCGTGGAGCTGCAGGGGCTGGCCGCCGACCGGGACCTGTCGCTGGAGGGCGTCATGGCGTACGGCACGCCGGTGGGCGCCCCGCTGGCCCGCTTCGGCGCGGCGTACGTGCTCTACGACCGCGTGGTGGTCGTCGAGACGGCGGGCCAGGGCGACGCGGCGCACGACGTGTTCCGGACGACGCTGGACCGGCAGATCGAGCTGGCGCCGCCTAGCGACCGCTCCTGACGGCGCGCACGACGCGGGACAGGTGGGCGGGGCGCAGGCTGTCCACGCGGCCGGCGAGGAAGTCGTGCTGGCCGAGGTCTTCCACGACGTCGAACCCGTGCTTGAGGAGTAGCGCGCGGATCTCGTCCGGGTCGAGGAACGTGCGCCACGGCTCACCCCGGCCCGCGGTCATCGCGCCGACGGCTTCGACGTAGGTGTTGCCCGCCTCGTCACGCAGGTGGGACGGCAGCAGGTAGTCGGCGACGAGCTCGCTGCCCGCGGCGAGCCGGGCGAGGGCGGTCAGGGTGGCGTCGAGCGCTGTGGCGTCGAGGTACATGAGCACGCCGAGCCAGCTGACGAACGCCGGCTCCGGCGCGAGACCGTGCGGTGTCAGGTCGAGGTCGGCTTTGGCGAGGTCGAGCGGGACGTGGGTGGCCGCCTCGGGAATCCCGGCCGCGGCGAGGAGTTCGCGTTTCGCGGACTGGCTCGCCGGGTGGTCGACTTCGAAGGTGCGGACGCGGCCGTCGCGCTGGGCGAAGGTGTCGAGCCCGGCGCCGAGGACCACGTACTGGCGCAGGCCCGAGGCGTGCAGGCGGTCCTCGGCGATGCGGCTGCGCAGCGTGGTCTGCACGCGGGCGCCGGCCAGGACCGGGTGGTCGCCGTGTGCCAGGTGGTAGCCGAGGAGTTCGGTCGCGTGCTCGCCGAGGAGGCGTTCGGCGAGCGTGTCCCGGAACAGGAGCGGTTCGGAGTCGACGTGGAGGTGGGCGGCTCGGGCCGCGGCCGCGGTGAGCGCGGTTCTGCTGGCTGGCATGCATCCACGTTATCGTACAACTTCGGGAGTATAGCACAGAAAAGTCGATTCCGGAAGGGCTGCCCGATCACGATCCGGTGTGGACGGTGCTACCAGTCCGGGTGCGATTCCCAGGCGCGCAAGCGAAGCGCGCTCTCGAAGCGGTGCTCCGCGCCGGTGAGCGGATCGGTGAACGCGAGAACCTTCGCGAGCAGCTGCAGCGGACGACGGAAGTCGCCGGGCGGCACCTCCCGGACCTCCGGGTACAGCGGATCGCCCAGGATCGGGATGCCCAGCGAGTTCAGGTGCACGCGCAGCTGGTGCGTGCGGCCGGTTTCCGGCACCAGCCGGTAGCGGCCCAGCCCGTCGCGGTGCTCGATCAGCTCCACGTGCGTCCGCGCGTTCACCGGCCCCGGCAGTTCGCGCGCGGTCAGCACGCCGCGCTTCTTCACGATCCGGCTCTCCACGGTCCGCGGCAGCGCCAGCTCCGGCGAGTAGGGCGCGATCGCCTCGTACTCCTTGTGCACCAGGCGATCCCGGAACAGGTTCTGGTAAGCGCTGCGGTGCGCCGCGGTCTTGACGAACATCAGCACACCCGCCGTGAGCCGGTCCAGGCGGTGCGCGGGGGAGAGGTCCGGCAGGTCCCGCGTGTGCCGCAGGCGCACCAGCGCGGTCTCCCGGACGTGCCCGCCGCGCGGTGTGGTGGCCAGGAAGTGCGGCTTGTCGACCACCAGCAGGACGTCGTCCTCGTGCAGCACCGTCAGCTCGAACGGCACCGGCACCTCGTCGCCGCGGTCCCGGTGGAACCACAGGAAGGTGCTGGGCGTGAACGGTGTGCGGGCGTCGATCGGCCCGTCCACCCCGACGATCGCGCCCTCGGCCAGCATCCCGTCGATCACCGCCGGGTCCAGCTTGGTCAGCTTGCGGACCAGGTAGTCGCGGATGGTGTCCCACGGGCCGTCCGGCGGGGTCCGGATGCGCGCCGCGTTGACCCCGTCGCGCGGCGGCAGCGGGGACGGGGGCGGCTTGCGTCTCATCGGTCAGCACTGTAGCGAGGCGCGACCGCGCCCGCCGCGACCACCGCCACCGCGGCGAGCAGCACGAACCCCGCCGAGTAGGCAGGCGCCGCGGCCAGCTGCGCCCCTACCGCGAGCTCGTCGCTGACCCGCGGGGACGAGCTCGCGCCGAGCTGCGGCGAGAGCGAGGGCGCGACCAGCATCACGACCGCCATCGGCACCAGCACCAGCCCCGCCGCGTCGCGGACTTCTCGAACACCGCCGGGTCCTGCACGAGCCGGGCGGCATGGTCACCGCGCCGAACATGGCCGCCGCGACGACCGCGGTGACGCCGTTCACGGCCGCCACCGCGGACGGCCTGGGGCGCCGCGGCCGCAGCGCCGGGAACGGCCGGCTCAGCGCGCAGGCGACCGTGCCGGCTTCGCCGAGCTGATCATGACCCGCGGCAACCACGGCCCCGGCGGGCTGCGTCTCGCGGAGGTCCTCGCGGCCGCCGGCCTGGACGAACCGGCCCAGGCGTGCTTCTACCTGGTCTTCCTGGACGTCGTGCTGGGCCGCGCCCACCGCGAGGTGCACGGCGACCCGGCCACGCCGGAACGCAACGCCGGGATCTTCGAGGCCGCACGGGCGAGCTCGGCAGCGCCTACACTGAAAGCACTGGTACCGCACCTGCGCGCCGTCACCGCCGACGAGGTCTTCGACGCGGAGTTCGACCTGCTCGTCGGCGCGATCCACGCCGCACGGCGGCAGTAGGCCACAATCCCCGGGGTTGTCGGTGCCCTCCGTTACCCTGCATACGCGCGGCGCCCTGGTGCCGCCCCACCCCAATCGCTACTGGGAGAGAAGATCCTGTGACTGCTTCTGCTGAGCCTCTCTACGGGGCCGACGACCTTACCCACCTGGAAGGCCTGGAAGCGGTCCGGAAGCGCCCCGGCATGTACATCGGGTCGACCGACAGCCGCGGCGTGAACCACCTGTTCACCGAGATCGTCGACAACTCGACGGACGAGGGTGTCGCAGGTCACGCCACGAAGGTGGTCGTCACGTTGCACGCGGACGGCAGCGTCCAGGTCGACGACGACGGCCGCGGCATCCCGACCGGCGTGCACGCCAAGTCCGGTCTGTCCGGTGTCGAGCTGGTGCTCACCCGGCTGCACGCGGGCGGCAAGTTCGGCGGCTCCGGCTACAAGACCTCCGGCGGCCTGCACGGCGTCGGCGCCTCGGCGGTCAACGCGTTGTCGCACCGCTTCGACGTCACCGTCCGCAACGGCGGCAAGGTGCACGAGATGTCCTTCGCGCACGGCACGCCGGGCGTGTTCGACGGTCCCGGCCCGAAGGCGAAGTTCACGCCGCAGCCCGGGTTGCGCGTCAAGGGCAAGATGAAGCGCGGTGAGCGCACCGGCACGTCGATCCGCTACTGGCACGACGCGCGGTACTTCGAGAAGGGCGCGGAGCTCGACGTCGAGCAGGTGCGCACGAAGCTGCGCAACACCGCGTTCCTCGTGCCGGGCGTCACGTACGTGCTGCGCACCGCCACCGAGGGGTCGATCAGCGAGGAGACCTTCCACTTCCCCAACGGCCTCGCGGACATGGTGGAGTTCCTCGCGCCGTCGGATGAGAAGCCGGTGTCCGGCACGCTGATCATCCGCGGCGAGGGTTCGTACAAGGAGAACGCGGCCGACGCCAACGGGGTCATGCGGTCCAATGTGGAGCGTCATGCCGAGGTCGAGATCGCGCTGCGCTGGGGCACCGGGTACGAGCGCACGGTCGAGTGCTTCACCAACACCATCCGCAACGTGCACGGCGGCACCCACCGCCGCGGCTTCGACCGCGGGGCGACAAAGGCGTTGCAGGAAGCCATTTCCCGCACCCGCGGCCTGCTGAAGGCCAAGGAGGACCTGCCGACGCTCGACGACGTGCTCGAGGGCATGACGGCGGTCGTCCACGTGCGCATCCCGGAGCCGCAGTTCACCTCGCAGACCAAGGACGAGCTGTCCACGTCCGGCATCACCCGCGTGGTGCAGGGCATCGTCGAGCGGCACCTCAAGGAGTGGACGGAGAACCGCAAGACCAAGGCCGAGGCCAAGGTCGTGCTGCAGAAGATCGTCGACGCCGCGCGGGTGCGGCTGACGCAGAAGCAGCAGAAGGACGCGGCGCGCCGCAAGACCGCGCTGGAGGGCGCGGCGATGCCGCCGAAGCTCGTCGACTGCCGCACCACCGGCATCTCCCGCAGCGAGCTGTTCCTCGTCGAGGGTGACAGCGCGCTCGGGTCGGCCCGCATGGCGCGCGTGTCGGAGTACCAGGCGCTGCTGCCGTTGCGCGGCAAGATCCTGAACGTGCAGAAGGCTTCGCTCGGCGACACGTTGAAGAACGCCGAGATCGCCTCGATCGTGCAGGTGCTCGGCGCGGGCACCGGCCGCACCTTCGACCTGTCCGCGATGCGCTACGGTCGCGTCATCCTGATGGCCGACGCCGACGTCGACGGCTCGCACATCCGGACGCTGCTGATCACCCTGTTCGCGAAGTACATGCGGCCGGTGATCGAGGACGGCAGGCTGTTCGCCGCGATGCCGCCGCTGCACAAGATCGTCACGAAGGGCCGCAACCCCGAGACCATCTTCACCTTCACGCAGCGCGAGATGGAGCAGAAGGTCGCCGAGCTGGAGGCCGCCGGCAAGCAGATCGTCAAGCCGGTCCCGCGGTTCAAGGGCCTCGGCGAGATGGACGCCGACGAGCTGTGGGAGACCACGATGAACCCGGCGACCCGCTCGGTCCGCCGCATCACGCTGGACGACGCGGAGGCCGCGGAGGCCGCGCTGGAGCTGCTGATGGGGGAGAAGGTCGAACCCCGGCGCAACTGGCTCGTCGAATCCGCCGCCCGCGTGGACCGCGAAGCGATCGACGTCTGAGTTCCCCTAGGAGACAACAGCAATGGCACGCCGATCCAAGACAGCCGTCACCCGGGTCGATCCGGCAGCGTTCGACCAGGCCGGCGCGCAGGTCTTCGAGAACCCGGTGAAGACCGAGATCGAGGACTCCTACCTGGAGTACGCCTACTCGGTCATCCACTCCCGCGCACTGCCCGACGCGCGCGACGGCCTCAAGCCGGTGCACCGCCGGATCCTGTTCTCGATGAACGAGGCCGGCTACCGGCCCAACCACGCGTACGTGAAGTCCTCGCGCGTGGTCGGCGACGTGATGGGCCGCTACCACCCGCACGGCGACACCGCGATCTACGACGCGATGGTCCGCCTGGCGCAGGACTTCTCGATGAACGCGCCGCTCATCGACGGCCACGGCAACTTCGGCAGCCCAGACGACGGCCCGGCCGCGTCGCGGTACACCGAGGCGCGCATGTCGCCCGAGGCGATGCTGCTCGTCGGCGAGCTGGGCGAGGAGACGGTCGACTTCCGGCCGAACTACGACGGTTCGCTGATGGAGCCGTCGGTGCTGCCTGCCGCGTACCCGAACCTGCTGGTCAACGGCACGTCCGGCATCGCGGTCGGCATGGCGACCAACATGATCCCGCACAACATGGGCGAGGTCATCGCGGCCGCGCGGTGGCTGATCAACCACCCCGGCGCCACCCTGGACAAGCTGATGGAGTTCGTGCCGGGCCCCGACCTGCCGACCGGCGGGATGCTGCTGGGCCTGGACGAGGTGCGCAAGGCGTACGAGACTGGTCGCGGCGTGGTGCGGATGCGGGCGAAGGTCGAGATCGGCCCGCTGCCGGGCAGCCGCGGCCGCCAGGCGATCACGGTCACCGAGCTGCCCTACGGCGTCGGGCCGGAGAAGGTGATCGAGAAGATCACCGAGGAGGTCAACAAGTCCAAGCGGCTGACCGGGATCGCCGACGTCAAGGACCTCACCGACCGCGAGAACGGCACCCGGCTGGTCATCGAGTGCAAGGTGGGCGTCAACCCGAACCCGCTGCTGGCCGACCTCTACCGGCTCACGCCGCTGGAGCAGTCGTTCGGCATCAACAACCTGGTGCTGGTCGACGGCCAGCCGCAGACGCTCGGGCTCAAGCAGCTGCTCGAGGTGTTCCTGGAGCACCGCTACGACGTGGTCACGCGGCGCACGAAGTACCGGCGCCGCAAGCGCGAGGAGCGGCTGCACCTGGTCGAGGGCCTGCTGATCGCGCTGCTGGACATCGACAAGGTGATCCGGCTGATCCGCAACAGCGACGACGCCGCGCAGGCCAAGGACGGCCTGATGAAGCGGTTCAAGCTGTCCGAGATCCAGGCCACCTACATCCTGGACACGCCGCTGCGCCGGCTCACCAAGTACGACAAGCTCGAACTCGAGGACGAGCAGGAGAAGCTGCGCGCGGAGATCGCCGAGCTGACCAAGATCCTCGAGGACGACAAGGAACTGAAGAAGGTCGTCTCCAACGAGCTGGCCAAGATCGCGAAGGACTTCAAGACCGAGCGGCGCACCGCGTTGATCGACGGCGACCTCAAGGAGGTGCTGGCCGCGTCCAAGCCGGCCGGGCCGCTGGAGGTCGCCGACGACCCGTGCCAGGTGATCCTGTCCGCCACCGGCCTGGTCGCCCGCACGGCGGCCGAGTCGGAGGAGGCGCCGGAGGGCCGCCGCCGCAGCGGCCGGGTGAAGCACGACGCGGTCGCGGCGATGGTGCACTCGACCGCGCGCGGGCAGGTGTTGCTGGTCACGAGCCGGGGCCGGGCGTTCAAGACGGACGTGCTGCCGTTGCCCGTGCTGCCGGAGCAGTCCGGCACGGTGTCGCTGCGCGGCGGGATGGCCGCGCGGGAGCTGGTGCCGCTGGACAAGGGCGAGAAGGTCATCGGCATCGCGCCGCTGGGCGAGCAGGCCGCCGGGTCGCCGGGGCTCGCGCTCGGCACGCGGCAGGGCGTGGTGAAGGTGGTGGCGCCGGACTGGCCGGTGCGGTCCGACGAGTTCGAGATCATCGGGTTGAAGGACGGCGACGAGGTCGTCGGCGCGGCGTGGCTGGCTGATGGTGAGGAGACGTTCGCGTTCGTCACGTCGGACG
Source organism: Amycolatopsis methanolica 239 (assembly GCF_000739085.1). Lineage (NCBI taxonomy): Bacteria > Bacillati > Actinomycetota > Actinomycetes > Pseudonocardiales > Pseudonocardiaceae > Amycolatopsis > Amycolatopsis methanolica. The sequence continues at coordinate 1,308,329 of NZ_CP009110.1, forward strand.
CCTCGCTGCTGCGGTTCCCGGCTTCGCTGGTGCGGCCGCAGGGCCTCAAGGGCGGCGGCATGGCGGGCATCAAGCTTGCCGCGGACGCCGAGGTGGTGTTCTTCGGTGCGATCCGCACGGACGACGCGGAGCACGGCGAGCCGATGGTGGTGACGGCCACCGGCGCGAGCGTGAAGATGACGCCGTTCGCCGAGTACCCGGCGAAGGGCCGCGCGACCGGCGGGGTACGGGCGCAGCGCTTCCTGAAGGGGGAGACGCGCCTGACGGTCGGCTGGGTGGGCCCGCGGCCTGCCGGAGCGTCGAAGAACGGGGACCCGGTGGAGCTCCCGGAGCCCACCCTCCGCCGCGACGCCTCGGGGGCCCCGCACCCCGGCCCGGACGTCATCGGACACCTCATCGAGCGCGGCTGACACCGCCGCGGGCCGCGCTCCCGAGTGGGGCCCGCGAGTGGGGGCCGCAAGTGGGGCGCGCGTAAGTGGGGCAGGCAAGGCCAGGCCCGCAACCGGGGCCGGCAACACCGCGCCCGCAACACGGGCCGGCCGGCACGGCCGGGCTAGCAACACCGGGCCGGGCAACATCAGGCCCGGCAACACCAGGTCCACAACACCGGGCCCGGAGCGCTGGCGCGCCCGGGCCACCCGAACGAGTGATTTTCGAGAGGCGGCCGGCCCATGACGGAAGATCGTTCGGTCCTCACCCGCTCGGCGCCGGAGCCGGACGGTCAGCTCCGCTACGGCCCGGAGCCCGACCAGGTTGCCGACCACTGGCGGGGCCGTCCCCAAGCGCCCTTGATCGTCGTCGTGCACGGGGGCTTCTGGCGGCCCGCCTTCGATCGGCGGCACACCCGGCCGATGGCGTCCGCCCTGGCGCGGACGGGCGCGAACGTCCTCTCGATCGAGTACCGCCGTGTCCCCGGCGAGCCCCGCCTCGCCACCGCCGACGTCGCCGCCGCGCTGCGCGACCTGCCGGTGAAACTCGCCGGGCGGTTCGACGGCCGGGTGGTGCTGACCGGGCATTCCGCGGGCGCGCACCTCGCCCTGCTGGCCGCGGCCACCGCGCCCCCGCCAGGCCTCGCCGCCACCGTCGCGCTGGCGCCGGTCGCCGACCTCGCCCTGGCCGCGCGGCTCGGCCTCGGCGACGGCGCCGCCCGCGCGTTCCTCGGCGACGTCCCGCCGGACGGACTCGACCCGGCGCGGCTGCCGTCATCGGCCGGGCCCGTCGTCCTCGTGCACGGCGACGCGGACGAGGTGGTGCCCGTCGAGCTCTCCCGCGCCTACCGTGAAGTGCACCCCGACGCGCGCCTGACCGTCGTCTGCGGCGCGGGGCATTTCGCGTTGATCGACCCGGACAGCACCGCCTGGCCTGCGGTATCGTCGACTTTGCTCGCCCCGGCAACTCAGGCGGAACCGTGGCGGGAATGACCCGAATCCTCGGAAACCGCAGGTTTCTCCGACCTGGGCAGGGGCTAGTCTCGCATCATGTCCACATCGGCCAGCGCGCGACTGCAAGCTGAGCACAAGCTCCAGCGCATCGGTCTCGTCAGCGACAGCGCGCTCGCCCACCTCGCCGCCGAGGATCTGCTCACCGAGCTCCTGGACCGCGTCCGCCAGGTCCTGCGTTCCGACACCGCCGCCGTGCTGCTGCTCGAACCGGGTGGTCGTGAACTGGTCGCGGTCGCGGCGCGCGGCATCGAGACCGAGGTGGCGCAGGGCGTCCGCGTCCCGGTCGGGAAGGGCTTCGCCGGTCAGGTCGTCGCGCGCCGCGAGCCGGTGCAGCTGCAGCGGGTCGACTCGACGACGGTGGTCAACCGGCTGCTCTGGGAGAAGGGCCTGCAGACCCTGCTGGGCGTCCCGTTGCTGGTCGGCGGCGAGGCCATGGGCGTGCTGCATGTCGGCTCGCTCTCGCCACGGGAGTTCACGCCGGAGGACGTCGAGCTGCTCCAGCTGGCCGCCGACCGGATAGCGCTCGCCGCCCATGCCCAGCGTTCCAAGGCCGAGCGCGCGGCGGCGGCCGAGCTGCAGCGCAGTCTCCTGCCGACCCAGCTGCCGGTCGTGCCCGGCATCGAACTCGCCGCGCGGTACGTGCCCGGTGACGAGGGCGCCATCGCGGGCGACTGGTACGACGTGTTCCTCCTGCCCAACGGCTGGCTCGGCGTGGTGATCGGCGACGTGGTCGGCCACGGCCTGCCCGCGGCGATCGTGATGGGCCGGATGCGCAGTGCGCTGCGGGCCTTCGCGCTGGAAGGCGGCGACCCCGCCGAAGTGCTCGCCAACCTCGACCGCAAGATGCAGCACTTCGAGCCGGGCATGATGGCCACCGTGCTGTACGCGCTGATCGAGCCGAACTTCGAGCGGCTGCACGTGTCCTCGGCCGGTCACCTGGTGCCCGTGCAGGGCCGCGAGGGCGAACGGGCCAGGCTGCTCGACGTCGCCGTCGACCCGCCGATCGGCGCCCTGCGGGACGTGCGCCGCCGCGTCACGGTGGCGGAGATGCCGCCGGGCTCGGTGGTCTGCTTCTACACCGACGGCCTGGTCGAGCGGCGTGGCGTCGCGCTCGACGACAAGCTCGACCGCCTCTGCGGGGTCGTGCACCCGGCCCAGGCCCAGACCGTCTGCGCAGACGTGATGGCCGAGCTGATCGGCGAGGACACCCCGGACGACGACGTGGCGCTGCTGACCGTGCGCCGCCAGAACGGCGCGGACGTCGGCCCGCTGGAGCTCACCGTGCCCGCGGTGCCGGAGTCGCTGAAGGAGGTCCGGTCCGCGATGCGGCGGTGGCTGACCGTCGTCGACGCGAGCGCGGACGCCACGGCCGACCTGCTGGTCGCGGTCGGCGAGGCGACCTCCAACGCCGTGGAGCACGCCTACGGGCCTGCGGGCGGCGTGGTCAAGGTGCGGCTGGAACTGCGGGGGCAGGACGTGATCGCCACCGTGTGCGACGAGGGCCGCTGGCGGCCGCCGCGCGGCGAGAACCGCGGCCGGGGAACGCTGCTGATGCACAGATGCGGGGACGAGGTCCGCATCGACCACCGCCCGCAGGGGACGGAAGTCATGATCCGCCGGACGATCGGGCCCGCGGAATGACGACGGCCACCATCGACGCCGAAAACGACGGCGGTCACGTCCTGCTGCGGATCAGCGGCGAGATCGACCTCGCGAACGCGTCCGTCGTCCAGGACCAGATCTTCACCGCGATCGACAACGACGCCGTGCGCGTCTCGATCGACCTCACCGATGTGACCTACTTGGACAGTTCGGGACTGCGTGTGCTGTTCACCCTCGCCGGGCGGCTCAAGGTGCTGCAGATGGAGCTGGACCTGGTCGTCGCGCCCGTGTCGCCGGTGCGGCGGGTGCTGGAGATGTCCGGGTTCGAACCGCTGGCCGCGGTGCGTGAGGGTTGACCTCCGTGGGTAGTCACGACACATGGTGAGCGTCGGATACTTCCTGTCCAGCGAGGAGCACGGGCCTCGCGAGCTGGTGGAGCAGGCGAAGAAGGCGGAACAGGCCGGGTTCGAGCGGTTGTGGATCTCCGACCACTTCCACCCGTGGACCGGTGAACAGGGCAACAGCCCGTTCGTGTGGTCGGTGATCGGCGCGCTGTCCCAGGCGGTCTCGCTGCCGATCACGACGGCGGTGACCTGCCCGACCGTGCGGATCCACCCCGCGATCATCGCGCAGGCCGCGGCGACGGCGGCCGTGCAGTGCGAGGGCCGGTTCGTGCTCGGGGTCGGCTCGGGTGAGGCGCTCAACGAGCACATCTTCGGCGACCCGTGGCCGCCCGGCCCGCGGCGGCTGGAGATGCTGGAGGAGGCCGTCGAGGTGATCCGCAAGCTGCACACCGGCGAGCAGGTCACCCACTACGGCAAGCACTACACGGTCGAGCAGGCGCGCATCTACACGTTGCCGGAGCAGCCGGTGCCGATCTACGTGTCGGCGTTCGGGCCGAAGACCGCCCGCCGGATCGCGAAGATCGCGGACGGTTTCGCGACGGTGATGCCCGACGGCGAGCTGGTCCACTCCTACCGCGAAGCCGGCGGGCGGGGGCCGATCCAGGGCGGGTTCAAGGTGTGCTGGGCCGATTCGGCGGAGGAGGCGCGGGAGACCGCGCACCGGCTGTGGGCGAGCGACCTGCTGCCCGGCAGCCTCGGCCGGATCCTGCCGACGCCGCGGGACTTCGAGCAGGCCGTGCCGGTGGTGACCGAGGAGCAGGTCGCGGGCCAGATCCCGTGCGGCCCGGACGCCGACGCGCACGCCCAGGCGGTGCGCCAGTTCGCCGACGCCGGGTTCGACGAGGTGTACGTGTCGCAGATCGGCCCGGAGCAGGACAAGTTCTTCGACGCCTGGTCGTCGAAGGTGCTGCCGCAGGTCAAGGGCTGAGCGCGAGGCTCGCCGCGGCGAGTCCGATCCACCGCACGCCGAGGAGCCCGATCTGCAGCCCGAGTGCGCCGGCGGCCTTGAGCGCGCCGAGCGCGGGCAGCCACGACTCCGGCACGTCCACCGCCGCGGAGTTGGCCAGCACGAACCGCGCCCTGGCGAAGTCCGCGACCGCGATCGCCGCATTGAGCACGATCGTCAGCACAGTCACCGTCACGTACATGACCACCAGGTTCGGGCGGCGGCAGCGGCGCGTCCAATACCCGCTTCCATAACCTGGTGGCATGGACGTGGACACGCGCCTGCTCCGCTACTTCGCCGCCGTCGCCGAGGAGGGGCACCTGACGCGCGCGGCGGAGCGGCTCTTCGTGTCCCAGCCCGCGCTCACCAAGCAGATCAAGCAGCTCGAAGCGCAGCTCGGCACGACGTTGTTCACCCGCTCCCGCCGCGGGATGGCCCTCACCGACGCGGGCCGGGTGCTGGCGGACCGGGTGCCCGCCCTGCTCGACGGGTGGGACCGGGCGTGCCGCGAGACCCGCGCGGCGGGCGGCCGCGTGCTGCGCGTCGGCTTCCTGGCCAGCGCCGCCAACGAGGCGACGCCGGCCATCATCGCCGCGTTCGGCCGCCGCCGTCCGGGGTGGCGGGTCGACATGCGGCAGGCCGCCTGGTCGGACCCGACCGCCGGGCTGGCCGCGGCCGACGTCGACGTCGCGCTGTTGCGCCTGCCGTTTCCCGGACAGGACGAACTCCGCGTGCGGGAGCTGTTCAGCGAACCCCGCTGGGTCGCGCTGCCCGCGTCCCACCCGCTCGCCCGCCGCGACCAGATCGACTTCCGCGAGCTGTGGGACGAGCCGTTCGTCGCCGCCCCGGCCGAGACCGACTGGTGGCGCGACCACTGGCTGGGCACGGACGAACGCGAAGGGGAGCCGCGCGTCGGCGCGGTGACCGACCAGCCGGACGAGTGGCTGAGCGCGATCGCCAACGGCTACGGCATCGCGTGGCACCCGCCCGACGACGACAACCCGGTCGTCGCCGACTTCGTCGCCTGCTGCCTCGACGCCGCTAGGGCCTGTTTCATAAGCGAGGTAGCCACTCGTTGATCGCGGCGATGTGGATTGTGGCTTCGTAGCGGACGGCGAGCTTGTCGTATCGGGTGGCGAGGGCTCGGTGACGTTTGAGGCGGTTGATCCCGCACTCGACCGCGTGTCGCTGTTTGTAGGTGTGCGGGTCGAAGGCTGGTGGCCGGCCACCGTCTGGTCCACGGTTGCGGCGATGCCGGATCTGATCAGCGGGCTGGGGGATGGTGCACGCGATCCCGCGCCTGCGCAGGTGGGCCCGGTTGGCGCGGGAACTGTAGGCCTTATCCGCCAGCACCCGATCCGGTCGGGTCCGGGCTTGTCCACCGCCGATTCGGGCGACCCGGATTCCGGCCAGTACCGCCTCGAACTCCGGGCTGTCCCCACGCTGCCCCGCCGTGACCAGCAGCGACAGCGGTTTCTGCCCCTGTTCAGTCGCCAGATGCAGCTTGGTGGTCCATCCACCCCGAGACCGGCCCAATGCGTGATCAGCGGGTTCGGGCGCGCCCACCCCACCCGGTGGTTCCTTCTGCACCTCACTCTCGGTCCGCGCGCCCGCCGCATGCTGATGCGCTCGGTTGATCGTGCTATCCACGCTCACGTCCCAGGTGATCACCCCAGCGGCGTCGGCCCTGCTCTGCAAGGCCGCCAGGATCACCGCCCACACACCCGCGCGCTGCCAGCGCCGGAACAACCCATAGACCGTCTGCCAGCACCCATACACCGGTGGGACATCGCGCCAGGGAGAGCCCACACGCACTCGCCACCGAATTCCGTCGAGGAGTTGACGCTTGGTCCACTTCGGTGGGCGACCCGGCTTCTGGCCGACCGGCAGCAGTGGTTCCAGCACCGCCCACTGCGCGTCGGTCAGATCGGCTCGCCCCGCCGCCGCTACGCTAGCCACGAGGTCTCCGGTGTTCTCGATCTTCTTAGTCGCTGATCGATCTACCGGAGACCTCACTTATTTGATCAACGACACGCCGCGACACCCACACTGCCGAAGACCTTCCCAGATCAGCGCATTGAAACAGGCCCTAGTGGGAGTCGCGCGGGACCGAGTGGCCCCGGGACCCGCGCAGGAAGTCGAAGTCCGCGCCCTGGTCGGCCTGCAGCACGTGCTCGGTGTAGAGCCACGTGTACCCGCTGGTGTACGGCGATCCCGGCGCCCGCCAGGACGCCCGCCGCGCCGCCAGCTCCTCGTCGGAGACCTCGACGTTCAGCGTCCGCGCCGCCACGTCCAGCGTGATCAGGTCGCCGGTGCGCACCAGTGCGAGCGGCCCGCCCGCTGCGGACTCCGGCGTCACGTGCAGCACGACCGTGCCGTACCCGGTGCCGCTCATCCGCCCGTCGCAGATCCGGATCATGTCCGTCACGCCCGCCTTCAGCAGCTTGGCAGGCAGCGCGACGTTCGAGACCTCCGGCATGCCCGGGTAGCCCTTCGGCCCGGCGCCGCGGATCACCAGGATGCTCGTCTCGTCCACGTCGAGGTCCGGGTCGTCGGCGACGGCGTGGTAGTCCTCGACCGTGTCGAACACCAGCGCCCGCCCCTGGTGCTTGAGCAGGTGCGGGGACGCGGCCGACTGCTTGATCACCGCGCCACCCGGGCACAGGTTGCCACGCAGCACCGCGGTGCCGTTGCCGGCGGGCTGGAACGGCTCCTCGACGGTCGTGATCACGTCGGTGTTGAAGTTCTCCGCTGCGGCCACGTTCTCACCGACCGGCTTGCCGGTCACCGACACACTGCCGGTGTGCAGCAGCCCCGCTTCGGCGAGCTGCCGCATCACCACCGGCAGACCGCCGGCGTAGCAGAAGTCCTCCATCAGGTACTTGCCCGACGGCATCAGGTTCACCAGCGTCGGGACGTCGCGGATGAGCGTGTCGAAGTCGTCGAGCGTGAGGTCCACCTCGGCGCGCCCGGCGATCGCGAGCAGGTGGATGATCGCGTTCGTCGACCCGCCGATCGCGGCGTTGACCCGGATCGCGTTCTCGAACGCCTCGCGGGTGAGGATGTGCGACGGGCGCAGGTCCTCCTCGGCCATCTCCACGATCCGCTGCCCGGCGGACTGCCCGATCTCGAACCGGCGCGCGTCGACCGCGGGCCAGGTCGCCGAGCCGGGCAGTTGCATCCCGAGCGCCTCGGCCATGCACGCCATCGTCGACGCGGTGCCCATCGTCATGCAGTGCCCATTCGACCGCGCCATGCAGCCCTCGGCGAAAAAGCACTCCTCCTGGGTCATGCGCCCAGCCTTGAGTTCCTCCTCGAACTTCCAGACGTGCGTGCCGGAGCCGACGTCCGCGCCGCGGTACTTGCCGTTGAGCATCGGGCCGCCGGTGACCATCACAGCGGGCAGGTCGACGCTCGCGGCGGCCATCAGCATCGCCGGGGTCGTCTTGTCGCAGCCGGAGAGCAGCACCACACCGTCGAGCGGGTTGGCGCGGATCAGCTCCTCGACCTCCATCGCCATCAGGTTGCGGTAGAGCATCGCGGTCGGGCGCATCAGCGTCTCGCCGGTGGCCATCGTCGGGAACTCCAGCGGGAACCCGCCCGCCTGCCACACCCCGCGCTTGACCGCCTCCGCGACGCGGGTCAGGTGCGCGTTGCACGGCGCCAGTTCCGACGCGCTGGTCGCGATGCCGATGACCGGCCTGCCGTCGAACACCTCGGCCCCGAAGCCCTGGTTGCGCATCCAGGACCGGTAGATCATCCCCGCGCGGCCGGTCGCCCCGAACCACGCCGCGCTGCGCCTCTGCCCCGTCACGAGCCTGTTCCTCTCCGTCGAGTACGTGCGTTCCGAACGTTAAATCATTAGATGATTCAAGTCCAGGGGCGTTGGAGATCACAGTGCTTCCGCTGGCCAGAAAGTTGTACAGTCTAAACTGTTATAGAAGTACAACGTTTGGGGTGTGCGTGCCGGAACTGTCCCAGCGACGTCGGCTCCTGGTGCTGGCGATCTGCTGCCTGAGCCTCTTCGTCGTCTCGATGGACACCACGATCGTCAACCTCGCGCTGCCGTCGATCGAGCGCGACTTCTCCGCCGGCGTGTCGAGTCTGCAGTGGACGATCGACGCCTACACGCTTGTGCTGGCCAGCTTGCTGATGCTGTCCGGCTCGACCGCGGACCGGATCGGGCGGCGCCGCACGTTCCAGGCCGGGCTGGTGCTGTTCACGCTCGGCTCCCTGCTGTGCAGCGTCGCGCCGAACATCGGGCTGCTCATCGCCTTCCGGATGGTGCAGGCGGTCGGCGGCAGCATGCTGAACCCGGTCGCCATGTCGATCATTACCAACACCTTCACCGACGCGCGCGAACGGGCGCGCGCGATCGGGATCTGGGGCGCGGTCGTCGGGCTCAGCATGGCGCTGGGCCCGGTGGTCGGCGGCCTGCTGGTGGACGCCGTAGGGTGGCGGTCGATCTTCTGGATCAACATTCCGGTCGGGGTCGCCGCGCTCGTGCTGACCGCGTTGTTCGTGCCGGAGTCGAAGGCGCCACGGGCGCGGCGGCTCGACCCGGTCGGGCAGCTGCTGGTCGTGGTGGCGCTGGCGAGCCTGACGTACGGGATCATCGAGGCGCCGCACCACGGCTGGCTGTCCGGGCTGACCGTGGCGTGTTTCGTGGTGGCGGCCGCCGCTGCGGCCGGGCTCGTCGTCTACGAGCGGCGGCGGGCGGAACCGTTGCTGGACCCGCGGTTCTTCGCGAGTGCGCCGTTCTCCGGGGCGACCGTGATCGCGGTGTGCGGGTTCGCCGGGCTGAGCGGGTTCCTGTTCCTCAACGCGCTGTACCTGCAGAACGTCCGCGGGTTCACGCCGCTGCACGCCGGGTTGCTGACGTTGCCCAGCGCGCTGGCGATCTTCGCGCTCGCGCCGCTGTCCGGTCGGCTGGTCGCCACGCGCGGCTCGCGGATCCCGCTGGTGACCGGGGGACTGGGGCTCGCGGTCAGCGGCGTGCTGCTGACCCGGCTGGGCGCGGACACCGGGATCGGGTGGCTGGTGGTTACCTACGTCGTGTTCGGCGCCGGGTTCGGGATGCTCAACCCGCCGATCACCAACACCGCGGTGTCCGGCATGCCGCGCGCCCAGGCCGGGGTGGCGGCGGCGGTGGCGTCGACGAGCAGGCAGGTCGGGGCGTCACTCGGGGTCGCGGTGCTCGGCGCGGTGGTCACCACGCACATCACCGGCGCGTTCACGACGGGCTTTCCCGCGGCGAGCCACATCGCGTGGTGGATCATGGCCGGATGCGGCGTGGTGGTGATGGCCCTGGGCGTGCTGACGACGTCCCCGTGGGCGATGGCGACGGCCCGGCGGGCGACGGTGCTGTTCGACGAGCCGGCCGGAGTGCGGACGTGACCGCCGCGGAGCGGGTCTGGGAGCGGATGCAGGACGTCCTGGGCAGGCACGACCGGCGCAAGGCGGTCACCGAAGCGCTCGGGCTGAGCTTCATCAAGATCAAGGCGCTGCGGCGGCTGGCGTCCGGGCCGCTGACCCTGGCCGACCTGGCGGAGCGGCTCAACACCGACCGCCCGTACGTGACGTTGGTGGTGGACGACCTGGAACACCGCGGACTGGTGTCGCGGACGGTGCACCCGGCGGACCGGCGGCGCAAGCTGGTCGCGGTCACGCCCGCGGGTGCCGAGGCGGCGGCCACGGCGGAGCGGATCCTCAAGGAGCCGCCGGCGTCACTGGCCGCCCTCGACGCCGACGAGCTCGCCGAACTGGACCGCCTCCTGACGAAGCTCACCACCACCGCCTGACTCAGGCACAACGCTCAGTCGGCCAGGGTGATGGCCCGGGAGGCCAGGTGCAGGGCCAGCCGGTCGTCCGGGCGGGACAGGTCCACCCCCAGCAACTGCTCGATCCGGGCAACGCGGGCGGTGACCGTGTTGCGGTGCACGCCGAGCACCGCCGCGGTCTCGGCGATCGAGGACTCGGCGTCCAGGTACACCGCCAGCGTGCGCACCAGGTCACCGGGCGCGTTGCGCAGCGGGGCGATCAGCGCGCGGGCCGCCGGTTCGAAGGTGTCCGTCCGCGTCCATTCCAGCAGCAGCTGCGCCATCCCCAGCTGGTCGACGTGCAGGAAGTGCCCCGACTCCGGCCGGGTCGCGGCCAGGCGCGCGGCGTCGGTGGCCTCGGCGATCGTCGCGGCGAGGCCGTCCGGGCGCGGGTGCGGGCGGCCGACCCCGAGATGCGCGCCGAGCGTCCGCCGCAGCGCCTTGTGCGCCGCCCGCAGCCCGGCGGCCAGCGTGCGGACCCGCTCGGCCGTCGGCTCCTGGTCGAACGTCACCCACCCGGTCCAGCCGTCGCCGTGCTCGACGACCACCGCGGCGATCTGTTCGGCCCGCAGCGCACGCACCACCTCGGTCGTCCGCGCCACCGTGTCCACACTGGACGCGACGCCGATGCGCAGCCCGACGTGCCAGCCGCCCAGCCGCCACCCCGCGTCGGCCGCCCGGCGGCGCAGGTCCGCGCCCGGCTCGGCGTCCAGCCGCAGCAGGTCGCCGAGCAGCGCGGTGCGTGACCGGGCGTCCCGTTCCAGCTCCAGCCGGTTCGCCAGCAGCCATCGCTGCACCGCCCCGGCCGCGACCGCCAGCGCCGGCGGCACCACGTCCGCCCGCGCGGCCTCCACGCCGGTCAGCTCGGCCGCCACCCACAGCACCGGGCCTGCCAGCAGCGCGGGGTGCGCCAGCAGGACGCCGTCGTCGAGGTCCACCCGCTGCGGCACCGGCTCGCCGACCCGGATCCGCCCCGCCGACGGCAGGTCCCCGGCCACCGGCTCGCCCCGGTCGTCGAGCAACGCGACCGGCGACCGCAGCAGCCCGCGCAGCGCGGTGACCACCTCCTCCGGCGAGCGCAGCCGTTCGCCGAGCGCCCGGTGCGTCGCCAGCACGAGGTTCGCGCGGTCCAGCTCCGGCGCGGCGAGCATCAGTCGGGCGTCGACGAGCAGGTCCAGCGGCCGGGCCGCCGTCACCAGCAGCGGCATCGCGAGCCGGTCGGCCAGCAACCTGGTCGCGGTCAGCGGTTCGACCTCCGGCAGGAGCAGGCCCGCCGCGCCGCTGTCCACCCCGCGGCGCAGCAGGGCGTCGATCTGCCAGTCCGTGCCGCGCAGCTCCCGCGCCAGCACCAGCAGCTCACCCGGGCCCGGGCTGTCCCCGGCGTCGAGGGTGGCCCGCACCGTCTCCAGTGGACGGTCCAAGCCAGATTCGCCGGCGGCGACCCGGACGCCGGCCCACGACGGCAGGGCCAGCAGGCGGCGCAGGATCATGCGAGCACCGGATCCGAGTCGATGCCGTACGCGCGGGGCTGCAGCACCGGCAGCCGTCGCGGATCGGTCCAGAACGGCGCCGCGGCGAGCTGCAGCACGTCGACCTCGATCCCGGCGCGGATGGCGTCACACGGCACCGGGGCGCCGGTGCGGTGGTCGACCACGGCCAGCACGTCCGGGGTGGACGCCACCGGATGGCCGTCCCGCAGCGCCAGCAGGTACTCGTTCTCCATCTCCAGCCGGAGCAGCGCCCCGGTGCGGTGGTCGGTCAGCGTCGCGCTGCCGCGCCCGAACCCGGCGCGGCCGTGCGCTCCGGGACCGGGGTGCCGGGACACCTCGAGCACGCGGCCCATCGCGAGCACCCGCCCGCCGGAGGCCTCGGCGAGCCGGTCCGGCTCCGGGCCCTCCCCGGCCGCGAGCACCCGCCTGCCCAGTTCGAGCGCGCCGGTGACGCTGCCCATCACCGCGCACCGCGGCAGGTCGCCCGCGGGCACCGGGGCGAACGCCATCGCCGCCCACCCGCCGGAGCTGGCCAGGAACGCGCGGGCGCCGCGTTCGACCGACTCGTCCGAACCGGCCGCCAGCACCAGCACCTGACCGCCCGGCTCGGCGAGCGCGGCAGGCGCCAGCCCGCGGCCGGCCGCGGCGATCGACAGCTGGTCCAGCCGCGGCAGGCCGCGTCCGGACAGGTCGGCGTCGGCGCACGGCAGGCCCAGCTCGACGGCGGCCACCAGCGGCATCAGCCCGTTGAGCCCGCCGATCTCGATCGACACCAGCGCGCCGGCGCGGGCGCCGGTCCAGCGCTCGATCGCCGACACCGCGGTCGCGAACTCCGCGCCGCTGGGCAGTTTCTCGGTGAAGGCGGCGGTCGCGCCGACGATCCCGACCGGCATCACCAGCGTGTTCGGATCCAGCGCGCCGGAGATGTCGGGTTCACGCCCGTGGGTGACATGCTGCCGCAACAGCGCCGCGGCCGTCATCGTGTCGCCCCCACCACCCGACCCGAGCAGCGCGACGCCCCGTTCGAGCGCGGGCACGTCCGCCACGGTGATGCGCATGCTTGCCTTCATGTGCTGAGCTGGAGGTATGACCAGGGTAGACGATCCAGCCACCATGACCCCGGAACAGGCGCGGGCGGCGTTCCGCGCCGGAACCGTGGCGCCGACGTCGGGGTGGGCGACCGGTTTCACGCAGACCAACCTGATCGCGGTGCCGCGCGACTGGGCCTACGACGTGCTGCTGTTCTGCCAGCGCAACCCGCAGCCGTGCCCGGTGCTCGACGTCACCGACCCGGGCAGCACCGCGACCACGCTCGCCCCCGGCGCCGATCTGAGCCGCGACCTGCCGCGCTACCGCGTGTGGCGGCACGGTGAGCTGGCCGAGGAGGTCGACGACGTCAGCGGCCTGTGGCAGGAGAACCTGGTCGCGTTTTCGATCGGGTGCAGCTTCACGTTCGAGACCGGGCTGCTCGCGGCCGGGATCCCGCTGCGGCATCTGGAGCAGGGCCGCAACGTGTCGATGTACGTGACGAACCGCGAGTGCCGGCCGGCCGGGCGGCTGTACGGACCGATGGTCGTGTCGATGCGCCCGATCCCGGCGGGCCGGGTCGACGAGGCGATCGCGATCAGCGGCGCGATGCCCGCGGTGCACGGCGCGCCGGTGCACGTCGGCGACCCCGCCGGGCTCGGGATCGCCGACCTGACGCGCCCCGACTTCGGCGACCCGGTCGAGGCGGAACCCGGTGACGTGCCGGTGTTCTGGGCGTGCGGGGTCACCCCGCAGGCGGCGCTGATGGCGTCGAAACCGCCGTTCGCGATCACCCACTCGCCGGGGCACATGTTCATCACCGACCGCAGGGACAGCGAGTACCGGGTGCCTACGGCAGCGCGGTGAACGGCGCCAGGAACGTGCGGGCGGACGGGGTGTCCAGACGGTAGGTCACGTTGGTGGCGTAGCAGGGCGCGTCACCGGTGATCGTCGTGGACACCAGCGTGCGGGTGCCGCCGATCGTGGCGAAGTTCGGCCCGCCGGAGTCGCCGTAGCAGGCGCCCCCGTTGCCCTGTGGTGCGGTCATCGCCAGGCGCACCCACGTCTTGTTCAGCGCGTCGAAGGTGACCGGCGCCTTCACCCGGACGCCGCCGCCCGGGTGGGTCTGCCCGCCGGGGCCGTTGACCGCCTCCTGCGTCCCGTAGCCGGCGACGACGAACGGCGTGCTGTTCAGGCCGCGCGGACCGAGCTGGTCCAGCTGCCCGGCGGTGGGCAACTGCGTCGGCGTGAACGACCACCGTGCGGCGACCTGCTGCGCGGGCAGCTGGATGACCGCGATGTCGTGCGCGTCCGCCGAGTTGCCCGGGTAGGCCGGGTCGGAGTGCGCCACGCCTTCCACCGCGACCGCCCGTGCCACCGCGGCGGGATCGCCCGGGTACTGCTGGGCGGAGGCGTCGAGGCCGGACTGCACGTCCTGGTCGAGCGACACGTAGAACCGCACGCCGGCGGGCCAGTCGCTGGTGCAGTGCGCCGCGGTGAGGAAGGTGTCGCGGTCGACCATGGTGCCCGAGCACACCCAGTCCACCCGGTCCGGCGTGGCTGGGTTCGCGTCGTTGTCCCAGGTTGCGACGAGGGCGCCGACCTCGGTGCGCTCAGGCGCCGGGGTCGCGTTGTAGGAGTTGATGGCCGAGGCCGGGGCCGCCGTCGCCAGGATCGCGGCGACGGCGGCGGCCGATGCGAGTGCTGCTCTCATCCGGGAGAGTCAACCTCACGGAGGCGCGAAAAACACCCGACCAACGGCTCTACCGGAACGAGTAGCCGCCGTCCGGGTAGAGCGTCGAGCCCGTCGTGAAGGTGGCGCCGAACAGGTAGAGCACCGCGTCGGCCACTTCGGACTCGGTGCCGACGCGGTGCAGCACCGTGTCCGAGCGGTACTGCGCGAAGCTCGCCTCGCGGACGTCGGCGCGCCGCTGCGACCACAGGTTCCCGTCGATCGTGCCGGGCGCGACGACGTTGACCCGCACCGGCGCCAGCTCCACCGCCAGCCCGCGGCCGAGCCCCTCGATCGCGGCGTTGCACGCGACGTAAGCGGGCGCGGGCCCGGGCGGGCGGACGCTCGCCGCGCCGGACATCAGCACCACCGAACCGTCGCGGGACAGCTTCGGCGCCGCGTGCTTGACCGCGTGGTACTGGCCCCAGAACTTCGTCACGAACGGGCTCGCCGCGTCCTCGTCGGACAACTCGCGCATCGGCCCGGTCCGGTACGACGCGCCGGGCGTGAACAGGTGGTCCACCCGCGGCACGGCGCCGAAGAACTCGGCCAGCGAGTCGGAGTCCGTGTTGTCCACGACGTGCCACTGCGCGCCGATCTTCGCCGCCGCGGCCTCCAGTGTGGACGCGGTTCGGCCGCCCAGGAACACCTGAGCTCCGGCGTCGGCCGCCCGCCGCGCCACCTCGAACCCGATTCCCGAACCGCCGCCGATGATCACCACGACCCGAGCCGCCAGGCTCATACCAACTCCTCCACCGGTGTGAACCCGTAAGACAACCCGAACGCGGACGGCCCGAACGTGGCCAGCGCCTCCGGTGTGCGCATCAGGTCCGGCGTCGAGATGCCGATCACCACCACCCGCTGGCCGTAGCGCAGCGTTTCGGTCGTGATCGGCTCGGCCGACTCGGACTCCAGCACGCAGATCAGGTCCGGCACCAGGCACCGCACCTCGCCGTCGACCAGTGCGAGCAGGTTCTCGTTCTGGAACAGCAGCTCCAGCTTGTGTTCGCCGTCGAACGACACCGCCTGCGCCCGCCCGCGCGCGAAGCCCGCCTCCGTGCGGCGCTCCACATCGGACACCTTGCCGCGGAACAGCACCCGCAGGTTCCGGTACAGCGTCTCGCGCAACGCCTCCGACAACGCCGCGATCGGGTCCAGGTTGTTCTCCCGCGCCTCGCGGATCGTCCTGCCCACCGTCAGCGCCAGCGACAACGTGCGCGGCACCGCGGTGCGCTTGACCTCCGCCCCGCTCATCGTGTACTCGGCGATGTGCGCGACCCCGCCGAGCCGGATCGTGACACCGCGGGCCAGCCACTCCATCCGCCGGTTGTCCGAGCCGGTGTCGATGACCGTGGTCTCGCCGCGCTCGCCGCCGATCGCCATCGGCGAGCCGGGCACGCCGTAGACGCCGAAGGTCTCCATCTGCAGCTCGGGGAACGCGCGGCCCATCCCGTCCGCGTCGACCACCGGCAGGCCCAGCCGCGCGCCGACGACCAGCGGGATCATCGAGTTGATGCCGCCGCACTCGATCGGCATCGTCGCGCTCGCCCGCTTGCCCAGGTGCTTCTCCAGGGTGCGCAGCGCCAGCACGGGTTCCTCGCCGCTGGGCAGCTTCTCGTGCACGACGGTCGGCGCGCCCATCTGCGCGGTGGGCACGACCAGGTCGTGGTCGCCGACCTCGGAGGGGTCGAGGATCGTGATCGGCCCGTGCTCGCGGATCGCCTGCCGCACCAGCAGCCGGCCGACGTACGGGTCGCCGCCGCCCCCGGTGCCGAGCACGGCCGCGCCCCGCGCGAGGTCTTCCAGGTGGTCCTCGGTCAGTGTCCAGCTCACGCGGGCACCCCGACCGGGTCGATGTCGTATCCGAAGTAGCGCGGCCCGGCCAGGTCGATGCCCTCCGGCGTGTGCCAGCGCGGGTCCGCGGGCGCGGCGATCACCGTGACGCGCTGGCCGTACCGCAGGCCCTCGGTCGTCACGGCTTCACCCGATTCGCGGTCGAGGCAGCAGATCAAGTCCGGCACGGACGCTTGCGGGACCCCGTCCCGCTCGGCGACCAGGTGCTCGTTCTGGAACTTCAGCACCATCTCGCTGCCGGCATCACCGTCCATTCCGGACAGCTTCGCCTCACCGCGGGCGAAGCCGGTGACGGTGCGCCGGGCGACGTCGACGACCTTGCCGGTGAACAGCTTCCGGCCGCCCAGCCGCTCGACCACCCGCGCGACGGGATCGCCGTGCTCGGCCCGCGCCTGCCGCACGGCGGAGCCCAGCTCGGCGCACAGGCTGAGCGTGCCGGGCACCAGTGATTCGCGGGCCTGCGCGCCGGACATCGCGTAGTTGCTGATCATCGCCGAGCAGCCCATGTCGATCGTCGCCGACCGCGCCAGCCGCTCCGCCCAGTGGTTGTCCACGGTGTCCAGCACGCCCCGGTTGCCCTTCTCGTCGGCGATCGACATCGGCGTCGCGCGGATGCCGTACAGCGTGGGCAGCACCATCTGCAGCTCGGGGAACGCGCGGCCCATGCCGTCGGCGTCCACCAGCGGCAGGCCCAGCTGCGCAGCCGCGACCACCGGGATCAGCGAGTTGACCCCGCCGGCCTCGGCACACGCGATGTGGGTCAGCTCCTTGCCCAGGTAGGTGGCCAGGGTGCGGGCGGCCAGCCCGACCTGCTCGGCCGAGGGCAGCTTCTCGACCATCACCGTCGGCGCGCCCATCATCGCGACGGGCAGGACCACGGCGTCGTCGCCGACCTCACCCAGCGGCACCAGCGCGACCGGGCCGTGGTCGCGGACGGCGGAGGACGCCAGCAGGCGCCCGATGTAGGGGTCGCCACCGCCGCCGGTGCCGAGGATCGCGGCGCCGCGGGCGATGTCGTCGAGGTGGTCGATCGTGATCTCGCGCATCGTCACGCTCCCAGCTGCAGGTCGCCGACGGCCTTGACGCGGATGCGGGTGGCGTTGCCGGGCAGGTAGGGGATGGGCACCTCGTCGAAGTCGACGATCCCGACCGACGCCGGGCTGGCCCCGGCGGCGATCGCGCGGTCCACGGCCTCCTGCTTCGCCTCCTCCACCACGGCTTCGCGGCGGCCCGGCTCGATCGCGTACACCCGGTCGACCTCGCCGCCGATCTGCGCGATGGCCGCGCCGATCGCGTTGGCGACCGCGTAGTTCTCCGGCCGGTGCACCTTGCCGGCGTCGGCCAGCTCGTCCGGCAGCAGCACCGAACCACCGCCGACCGCGACCACCGGCAGCGGCTCGGCCGAGGTGCGCATCCGCTCGACGACGTCGGAGACGTCCGCCGCGACCCTGTCCAGCGCGGCCCGCACCAGGTCGCGGTCGAGGTGGGCGACCAGGCTCGGGTCGCCGATCTCGGCGCGGCCCGCGGCCACCGCGAGGTCGGTCGCGGTGAGCGTGTCGCCGCCGAAGACCAGGGCCTTCGAGGTCAGTTCGTAGCCCACCGAGTCCGGCCCGACCGTGACGTCACCCGCGCCGCCGCGGACCCGGCTGCCGCCGCCGATGCCGATCGACAGCACGTCCGGCATGCGGAAGTTGGTGCGGATCCCGGCGACGCTGACGTCCGTCGTCGCCTCGCGCGGGAAGCCCTGCCGCAGCACGCCGACGTCGCTGGTCGTGCCGCCGACGTCGACCACCGCGCAGGTGTCCAAACCGGACAGCACGGCGGCGCCGCGCATCGAGTTGGTCGGGCCGGACGCGAACGTCGCCACCGGGTAGCGGCGGGCGAAGTCGACGTCCATCAGCGTGCCGTCGTTCTGGCTCAGGTACAGCGGCGCGGTGATGCCGGCGCCGGACACCGACGCCGCGAGGCCGTCCACGATGTGCGCGGCCAGCTCGCGCAGCGCGGCGTTGATGACGGTCGCGTTCTCCCGCTCCAGCAGCCCGATGCGGCCGATCTCGTGGGACAGCGAGATCGCCACGTCCGGCAGCTGGGCGGCGATGATCTCCGCCGCGCGCGCCTCGAACTCGGCGTTCACGGGGGAGAAGACCGAGGTGATCGCGACGCTGCGCACCCCGTTGGCGCCCATGTCCTCGGCCGCCTTGCGCAGCTCGGACTCGTCGAGCTCGGCGATGTGGCGGCCGTCGAACTCGTGCCCGCCGTGCACCAGGTAGCTGCGCCCGGACACCGCGTCGACGAGCCGCTGCGGCCAGTCCACCATCGGCGGCAGCGACGCGCCGGCGGGCAGGCTGAGCCGCACCGCGGCGGTCGGCGCGAGCCGGTGCGCCTCGACGAGCGCATTGATGAAGTGGGTGGTGCCGATCATCACCGCCTGCACCGCGGCCGGGTCGAACGCGCGCTGCTGCTGCAGGCCGTTGATCGCGGCGACGATGCCGGATGTGACGTCCTCGGTGGTGCTGGTCTTGATCGAGGCGAGCACCTGCCGCCCGTCCAGCAGGACCGCGTCGGTGTTGGTGCCGCCGACGTCGATGCCGATGCGCACTGGGGAATTCCTTTCTTAGACGGCGGGAACGGGGTCGGCGTCGGCGGTGCGGCTGCGGCCGATGCCGCGCACCAAGCCGAGCTTGCCCGCAACCACGTAGAGCACGAATGCCACGACGAGCGAGTTGATGCTGGGCAGGCCCCACTCGACGAACTTGCCGATCAGCGCGCCGGCGACCCAGACCACGATGGTGGCGGGCACCCACACCGGGGCGTCCTCGGGCACGGTTCCCTTGGCGCGCGCGGCTTCCAGCTCGCCGCGCCACTTCTTGACCACGAAGTACTCGGCCACCATGATCCCGGCGATCGGCGGGAACGCGACGCCGAGCAGGGTGAGGAAGTCGCTGAACGCCCCGAGTATCCCGGCCGCCGCGAGAATGCTGCCGACGATGCCGAGCACGGCGGTGATCAGGCCGCGGTGGGCCTTGCGGCCGGACACGGTGCCGATGAAGTTCACCACGCCGAGCCCGGACGAGTACAGGTTCCAGTCGTTGATCTTGATGGTCCCGGCGATCACGATCAGCAGGCCGACCCAGCCGACCGACGACGTGACGATGGTCGTGATCTCGGCCGACTTCACCGCGTGCGCCAGGAGCACACCGGCCATGCCGATCACGTACTCGCCTAGCGTGATGCCGACCAGCGTCTGCTTGACGACGTCCCCGGTGGTGCGGTTGAACCGCGTCATGTCCGGCGTGATCACCGCGCCGACGATGAACCCGCCCGCGACGAGTGTCGTGCCCTCCAGCAGGCTGAGCTGCGGACCTGGCGGCGCCGACGACACCAGCGCGCCGACGTCGTGGCCGGACAGCTCGGAGATGATCGACCAGCCGACCAGGATCAGGAACGCGGGCACGGTCAGGTACGCAGTCCACGCCATCGAGTGGAAGCCGCGCACCACGATCGCGGTCACGACCAGGCCGAACACCAGCGCCCACGCCCACTCCGGCAGGCCGCCGATGAGCGAGACGAGGCCCTGCGCCGACACCGCGGACTGGATGCCGAACCAGCCGATGAGGCTGATGCCGATCGCGAGCCCGATCAGCGCCGACCCGCCGCGGCCGAAGCCGGTCCAGCGGGCGATCATCGACGTCGACAGGCCTTCCCGCATGCCGATCACGCCGACGAGGATTGTGATGAGCTCGAGGATGACCGAGCCCAGGGTGAACGCCAGGAACGCCTGCCAGAAGCCCATCCCGAAGCCGACGGTCGCGCCGAGCAGGAACTGCGACAGAGCGGACACCTGGCCGAACCGTTGGATCGCGACGGACCACCACGAGTAGCGGGCGCTGTCCGGGACTCTGGTGAGGGCGTAGTCGTCGACACCGACTGACGAGGCCATGCCGACCTCCTTATCCGGAGAAGAAACGGTTCCCAGCACCGTAAACAGCGCCAACGCCCGGGTCACTGTGCGAGGTGCACAGGCTCGCCGTCGGGCCTGTGCACCTCGCACAGTCAGAGGCTCCGGACCCCGTCGAGCAGCCGGTCGACCTCGGCGACCGTCGTGTAGGGGGCGATGCCGGCCCGGACCGCCCCGGTGTCGCCCAGCCCCAGGTGGCGGGAACATTCCAGCGCGTAGAAGCTGCCCGCGGGCGCGTTCACGCCCTGTGCGCCGAGCCGCTCGTAGACCACCTGCGACGGGATGCCCTCGACGGAGAACAGGACGGTGGGAGTGCGGCGCCGGGCGGGGGAGCCGTACTGGGTCACGCCGCGGATGTCCGCGAGGCCCGCGTCGAGGCGGTCGAGCAGGGCCTGCTCGTGCTCCTCCAGCTCGGTCAGCGACCGCTGCAGCCGCTGCCGCCGCGTGCCGTCGCCGGGCACCAGGTCCGCGAGGAAGTCGATCGCCGCGGTGGTGCCGGCGAGCAGTTCGTACGGCAGCGTGCCCAGCTCGAACCGCTCCGGCACGGCGTTCGTCGATGGCGCCAGCTTGTCCGGGTGCAGGCTCTCCAGTAGCTCCGGTGCGGCCGCGACCAGCCCCAGGTGCGGGCCGAGGAACTTGTACGGCGAGCAGCCGTAGAAGTCCGCGCCCAGCGCCGTGACGTCGACCGGCGCGTGCGGCGTGAGGTGCACACCGTCCACGTAGAGCAGCGCTGGGGTTTCGTGCACCGCCGCGGCGATCGCCGGGATGTCCGGGCGCGTGCCGAGCAGGTTGGACGCCGCGGTCACCGCGACCAGGCGGGTGCGGTCCGACAGCAACCCGGTCACGGCCCCGGCCGGCAGCTCACCGGTCGCCGGGTCGAAGTCCGCCCACCGCACCGCGACTCCGCGGGCCTCCGCCGCCTGCACCCATGGGCGGATGTTCGCGTCGTGGTCGAGGCGGGTCACCACGACCTCGTCGCCGGGCTGCCAGGTCTTCGCCAGCGCGCGGGAGAAGTCGTAGGTCAGCTGGGTCATGCTGCGCCCGAACACGACGCCGCCGGGCTGGGCGCCGAGCAGATCGGCGGCGGCCTGGCGCGCCTCGGTGACGATCGCGTCGGCGCGGCGCTCGGCCGCGGTGACCGAGCCGCGGTTGGCGATCGCGGCGCACACCGTCCTGGCGACGGCCTCGCCGACCACGTCCGGCACCTGCGAGCCGCCGGGGCCGTCGAAGTGCGCCGCGCCCTCGTCGAGCGCGGGGAAGTGCTTGCGTACTGCGGTTACGTCATAGGCCACGCGGCCCAGCATGCCTCACGAACCGGCGAACGTGCGCCGGTAGTCGTGCGGGGACACCCCGATCACCCGGTGGAAGTGGTGCCGGAGCAGGGCTCCCGTGCTGAACCCGCACTCGCGGGCGATCTCCTCGATGCTCAGCCGCGTGGTCTCCAGCAGGGTGCGGGCGTGCAGGACGCGTTGCGTGGTCAGCCACTTCACCGGCGTGGTCCCGGTTTCCGCGGCGAACCGGCGGGCGAAGGTCCGCTCCGACATCTGGGCGCGCCGGGCCAGCGCCGGGACCGTGTGCTCCTCGGCGAGGTTCTCGACCATCCACGTCAGCACCGGTTCCAGACTGTCCGCGGTGGACTCCGGCATCGGCAGCTCGACGAACTGCCGCTGACCGCCGTCGCGCTGCGGGGGCACGACCATGCGGCGCGCGATCGCGGTGGCCACCGCCGAGCCCAGCTCGCGGCGGACGAGGTGCAGGCTCGCGTCGATCCCGGCCGCGGTGCCCGCGCTGGTGATGATGTCGCCGTCGTCGACGAACAGCACGTCCGGATCGAGGATTGCCTCGGGGAAGCGCTGCTTGAAGTCCTCGATGTGCTTCCAGTGCGTGGTGCACGGGCGGCCGTTGAGCAGGCCGGTGGCGCCGAGCAGGAACGCGCCGCTGCAGACGGTCAGGAGGGTGGCGCCGTTCGCGTGGGCCCGCCGGATGGCGTCGAGCACCGCGGGCGGGTAGTCGTCGCGGACGGCGGCCGCCGGGATGGCGACCAGGTCGGCGCCTTCGAGCCCGTCGAGGCCGCGCTCGGGGATGAACTGGACGCCGACGCCGGCCCGGATGGGTTCGCCCGGCCGTTCGCCGCACACGCGGAACTCGATGGGCGGCACGCCGTCCTCGGTCCGGTCGATGCCGAAGACCTCGCAGACGACGCCGAACTCGAAGACGGCGGCGCGATCGACCAGCACAGCGGCCACAGTGCGGAGCATCCCGTCAGAGTAGCTGGCAGAATTTTGCCGGACAAGGACTGTTCTGCCACTTCTGGCAGCTTCTGGCGGAGCGAATAATTTCTGCCATGACCGAATTGCTGATGTTCCTCCTGCTCATCGCCCTGACCGTGTGGGGCCTCAACCGCAACCACCGCCGTCAGGCACCGTCGCGGATGTTCGGCAGTTTCGACATCGAAGACCGCGACGCGCTCCGGATCCGCGGCGAGGTGGCCGCCCGCCGGCTGGAGGCCGCGCGCCCGGAGATCCGGACCGCCACGGCTCCGCGGACTCGTCACCACCTTTCCCGCGCCTGACCGCCACCTAGACCGGGCACGACCTCGACGCCGAGGAGGACGCGTGCCCGAGCTGAGCCTGGCCGACACCAACGGCATCCTGCGCCAGCCGTGGATCCACCCGGCCCGCTCCAGCGCGGGCCTCGGGTGGGACCGGCTCTACGTCTCGACGCAGGCCGAAGCGCCCTACCGCGCGAGCTTCGACTCGGCGGGGACCCACCTGGTGATACTGCACCTCGACGGCCCGGTGACCGTGCGCCGCGGGCGGCACCAGGTGGCGCACATCCCCGCCGGCGGGCTGTTCCTCCACCCCGCCGGGCGCGCGGTCTCACCGTGGAACTCGGCGGGAAGCTGCGGACCGTGCACGCCTACCTGCCCGACTCGGTGCTGCGCGAGGCGGCCGACGGCCCGGACCTACGTCGACCACCTCGCCGGCCTGCGGCCGGGTACGACGACCGCCAGCGGTGGCGAGGGCTACGCCACCGGCGCCGACCGCGCGGGCCGGGGATCGGGCGGGTACGTCAGCTTCGCGGACACCGACGTCACGATGAAGGTCGGCATCTCCTACACGAGCCTCGACGCGGCGCGGAAGAACCTGTCCGCCGAGGTCAAGCCGAAGGACGACGTCGAGTCGGTGGCCGCGGACGCGCGGGCGGCGTGGTCGAAGCAGCTGCGGTCGATCGAGATCGCCGGCGGCACCGAGGACCAGCGCACCACGTTCTACACCGCGCTCTACCACTCGTTCCTGCAGCCGAACATCGCCAGCGACGTCGACGGAACCTACTTCGGCAGCGACTTCGCGGTGCACCGGCTCGCGCGCGGGCATCGGACGCAGTACGGCAACTTCTCCGGCTGGGACCAGTACCGGGCGCACACGCAGCTGCTCGCGCTGCTGGAACCCGGGGTGGCGGGGGATTTCGCGCAGTCGTTGTACAACCTGGCGCAGCAGAACGGCGGCGTGTGGGACCGGTGGGTGCACGTCAACGGCCCCACGCACGTCATGACCGGTGACCCGTCCGCGCCGACGCTCGCCGGGTTCTACGCGATGGGTGTGCGGAACTTCGACGTGCGTGGCGCGTTCGACTCGCTGGTGCGCCAGGCGACGGTGCCGCACCCGTCGGGGTTGTCCGACGCGGGTTGCCCCGGTCAGTGCGAGGGGCAGCGGCCGAACCTGGCGGAGTACGAGCGGCTCGGGTACGCGCCGCAGGACACGTGCCACTGCTGGGGCGGCGCGGCGGAGACGCTGGAGGACGCGACCGCTGATTTCGCCTTGGCGGACTGGGCGTCGCGGCTGGGGCGCGGCGCCGAGTCCCGCGAGCTGATACCGCGGGCGAGCTGGTGGCGCAACACGTTCAACCCGGCGGCCACCCCCGAGGGCGGTTACCAGCAGGCCCGGCTCGCGAACGGCAACTGGGTGCAGCCGTTCTCGGCGACTTCGGATGTGGGTTTCGCGCAGGGCACCAGCGCGACGTACACGTGGATGGTGCAGCACGACGTGTCCGGCCTGGCGGCGGCACGGCTCGACGCGTTCTTCCACCGCCCCGACGGCTCATGGGCCACGGGCGGCGACGGTTTCCGCTACGACCCGACGAACGAGCCCGGCATCCACACGCCCTGGTTGTACAACGCGCTGGGCCAGCCGTGGAAGACGCAGGAAACCGTGCGGGCGATGGCATCGTTGGTGTACCGGACGGGTCCGAGCGGCCTGCCCGGGAACGACGACCTGGGCACCATGTCGGCCTGGTACGTGTTCGCCGCGCTCGGCATGTACCCGCAGACGCCGAGCCGCGCGGAGATGCTGCTGTCCAGCCCGATGTTCGAAGAGGCCTGGATCAAGCGCAACGACGGCACGGTGACGGTCGGGGCCACACCGAACACCAAGTGGGGCAAGGAACTCCCAGTGGACCACGTCCACGACTAGCAAACCCCCGCCCGGCCACGCAACAGCACCGACTACCCCAACCAGACCTCCCCCGCCCCCGGTCCACAGCCGATCTTTGGTCGGCGACTGAAACACAATCAGGCATCGGTGGTGGTCGAAGGTGACCCTTCGAGCGGGCCGTGAGGCGCTCCTGCGCGAAGCGCAGGAAAAAGATCAAAAGAGTCGTCGCCGGACGGGCAGGCCCCGGGATGACCACCCGGCTCGGGTGTTGTTCAAAGATCAAAAGCCGCTTCGCGCCTCTTTCGTGCCGAAGGATGCTCAATCCATGCAGGCGCCTGCCTCCGGTAACCCCGATACTGGTCAACACGTCGGTGACAAGGGAGTGGAGCGCGATGCGGGGCTTCGTCTACTCGGCTCATCCGGTTCGGGTCGTGTTCGGCTCGGGGACGGTGGCTCAGGTGCGCGAGGAGGTGGCGCGGCTGGGTGGCAAGCGGGTGTTGTTGCTGTCCGGGCCGTCCGTGCGCGATGCCGCCCAGCCGGTGCGGGACGCGCTCGGGCCGCTGCTCGCTGCGGAGTTCGACGGCGCCGCCATGCACACCCCCGTCGAGGTCACCGGGCAGGCTCTCGAAGTGCTGGCCGAACACGAGGCGGACTGCCTGGTCGCGATCGGCGGCGGCTCCACCACCGGGCTGGCCAAAGCGCTCGCCGTGCGCACCGACCTGCCGCAGGTCATCCTGCCGACCACCTACGCGGGCTCGGAGGTCACGCCGGT
Organism: Amycolatopsis methanolica 239; assembly: GCF_000739085.1. Lineage (NCBI taxonomy): Bacteria > Bacillati > Actinomycetota > Actinomycetes > Pseudonocardiales > Pseudonocardiaceae > Amycolatopsis > Amycolatopsis methanolica. The sequence continues at coordinate 1,333,807 of NZ_CP009110.1, forward strand.
CCTGGGCGAGACCGACAACGGTCGCAAGACCACTCGGTCCTCACCCGCCATCCTGCCGGAGACGGTCATCTACGACGTAGATCTGACCCTCGGGCTGCCCGTCGCCGTGTCGGTCACCAGCGGCGTCAACGCGATGGCCCACGCGGTCGAGGCGCTGTACGCACCGCAGGCGAACCCGATCGTCGACGGGATGGCCCTGGACGCGATCACCCGCATCGCCCGGTCACTGCCCGCTCTCGTCGACGATCCGTCCGATGTGGACGCGCGGGCGGACCTGCTGCAGGCCGCGTGGCTCGCCGGCACCTGCCTGGCCACCGTTGGGATGGGCCTGCACCACAAACTCTGCCACACCCTCGGCGGCTCGTTCGACCTGCCGCACGCCGAGACGCACACGGTGATCCTCCCGCACGTCATGGCCTACAACGCCCCGGCCGCGACCGAGGTCATGACCCGCATCGCGGCGGCGCTCGGCACCACCGACGCGCCCAGCGGCGTGCACGACCTCGTCGTCCGCTGCGGCGGGCCGACGTCGCTGCGGGAGCTGGGCATGAGCCTCGACGACGTCCCGCACGCGGCCGAACTCGCCACCGCCAAGCCGTACCCGAACCCGCGCGAGCTGACCCGCGAGGGTATCGAGGACCTCCTGCGGCAGGCGTGGCACGGCACTCGCCCGGGTGGCGGACGCGCCGTGCCGGACCTGGGCTGGCTCACCCGGCAGGTCGTCGCGAGCTTCGACCAGACCCCCGACCCGCGCGCGAAACAGCTGGTCACCGACCTGGTGCGGCGCCTGCACCACTACGTCACCGCCAACGACGTCACCCAGGACGAATGGCAGTACGCCATCGACTTCCTGACCCGCGCGGGCCACATCACCACCGACACGCGGCAGGAGTTCGTGCTGCTGTCCGACGTACTCGGGGTGTCCAGCGCGGTCGACCTCCTGACCAACTCCCGCACCCCGGACACCACGCCGTCGGCGGTGCTCGGCCCGTTCTACGTCGAGGGACCACCGGCCGCCGAGCACGGCAGCGACATCTCCGGTGGCCTGCCGGGAACGCCGATGTGGGCCGACATCCGCGTCACCGGCCCGGACGGCGAGCCCGTTCCCGACGCCGTTGTCGACGTCTGGCAGTCCAACGAGGACGGCTACTACGACGTCCAGCTGCCCGACCTCGACGGGCCGGTCCTGCGGGCCCGCTTCCGCAGCGACGCCGACGGCCGGGTGCGGTTCTGGTCGATCCTTCCCAAGGAGTACCCGATCCCGGAGGACGGCCCGGTCGGGCAGATGCTCGCGGCCACCGGACGGCACCCGTGGCGGGCGCCGCACGTGCACTTCATGATCAAGGCGCCGGGCCACCAGCAGCTCATCACGCAGCTGTTCGTGCGGGGCGGGCCGTACCTGGACACCTCGTCCGGGCGCGGCGACACCGTCTTCGGCGTCAAGGACTCCCTCGTCGTGGACTTCGTCCCGCGGCACGGCCCGGCCCCGGACGGACGGGCCGTCGACGGCGAGTGGCGGTTGCTCGAATTCACCTTCCGCATCGCGCGCTAGGAGTTCCCATGCAGACCTACGACACCGACGTCCTGGTCGTGGGCAGCGGACCCGCGGGCGGATCGGCGGCCCTGCTGCTCGCCGGCTACGGCGTGGACACGCTGCTCGTCAGCAAGTACGGCTGGGTCGCGAACACCCCGCGTGCCCACATCACCAACCAGCGCACGCTGGAGGTGCTGCGGGACGCCGGGGTCGAGAAGGAAGCGCTCGCCGCGGGCACCCCGCAGGAACTGATGGGCGACACCGTGTTGTGCACGTCGCTGGCCGGTGACGAGATCGGCCGGATCCCCACCTGGGGCACCGGGCCGCGGTCGCTCAGCGAATACGCGGCGGCCAGCCCGTGCGGCATGATCGACCTGCCGCAGACCTACCTGGAACCCATCCTGATCGGCAACGCCGCGGCCCGTGGCGCGAAGGTGCGGTTCGACACCGAATTCCTGTGCCTGGAACAGGACGCGGACGGCGTGACCGCGCGGCTGCTCGACCGGGTGCGGGGCGACGAGTTCACCGTGCGCGCGGTACCTGATCGGCGCGGACGGCGGGCGCAGCCTGGTGGCCGAGCAGATCGGGCTGCCGATCGCCGGGCAGAGCGGCAAGGCCGGGAGCATGAACATCGTGTTCCGGGCCGACCTGTCGCGGCACGTTGCGCACCGGCCGAGCGTGCTGTACTGGGTGATGCGGCCCGGCGCGCACCTCGGCGGCATCGGGATGGGGCTGGTGCGGATGGTGCGGCCGTGGGACGAATGGCTACTGACCTGGGGTTACGACATCGACCAGCCGCCGCCGGAGGTCGACGAGGCGACCGCGCGGGACATCGTGCACGACCTGGTCGGCGACACCACGATCGACGTCGAGATCACCTCGACTTCACTGTGGACGGTCAACCACTCCTACGCCACCGAGTATTCGCGCGGCCGGGTCTTCTGCGCGGGCGACGCGGTGCACCGGCACCCGCCGTCGAACGGGCTCGGGTCGAACACGTCCATCCAGGACTCCTACAACCTGGCGTGGAAGCTGGCGATGGTGCTGCGCGGCGAGGCGGGGCCGGGGCTGCTCGACACGTACACGGCAGAGCGGGCGCCGGTGGGCAGGCAGATCGTGGACCGCGCGAACCTGAGCCGCGACCAGTTCGGGCCGATCTTCGCCGCGCTGGGTATCGCCGGTGGTGGCGACGACGAGGGCATCGTGGCCGGGCTGGCGGCGTGCCGCGCGGACGATGCGGAGGGCGTCAAGCGGCGGCAGGCTCTGCACGAGGCGATCGAGCTGAAGAACTACGAGTTCAACGCGCACGGCGTCGAGCTGAACCAGCGGTACTCGTCGGGAGCGGTGATCCCGGACGACGCTCCGCCGGAGGTGTGGGAGCGGGATCCGGAGCTGTTCCACCAGCCCACGACCAGGCCCGGGGCGAAGCTGCCGCACGCGTGGCTGGTGGACGAGCACGGCGAACGTCTGTCTACTTTGGATCTGGTAGGTCGTGGCGAGTTCACCGTGGTGACCGGTCTTGCAGGCGGTGCCTGGGTTTCCGCTGCCGAGGAGCTGTCGTTGCGCGCGGTGCGTATCGGTGATGCCGGCGTCCGTGATGCCTACGGAGACTGGCGCCGGGTATCGGACCTCGACGAGGCCGGTTGTCTCCTGGTTCGTCCGGATGGTCACGTGGCCTGGCGATCCGTGTCGGATGTGCCGTCCGGGCATGTTGGGGTTCTCCGTGACGTGCTGAACCGGGTGCTGCACCGTAAATTTCCCCCCAGTTAGCCACGATCGGGTGAATGCGCCGGGGCTGGGACTGTCTTTTTGTCGGTGCCGCCCTGCATAGTCGATCGCACAGCAACCGAACTCCGAGGGGGAGAAGATGTCCGGAAAGTGCGACCGGCCGGGCGGGCACCTGCGACACCTGTGCGAGATCATCGCCGAGCACGGCTGGGCGGTGATCTCGTTCGAGGGCAACGGATATCGGCCGCCGTGGGCCTACACGGCGGGCCTGACGGGGCGGGGCAGACCGGAGCTGGTGGTGACCGCGATGGAGCCCCACCGGGCGCGCGACGTGCTCAACGAGATCGCCGCGCACCTGCTCCGAACGGGCGAGCCCGACCTGGCGCCGGGGGAGCGCCTACCGGGCCCGGGCAACCTGCTGATGGAGGCTGTGACGGTCGAGGTGCCATCGGTGCACCTGCGCACCGCGGTCGACCTGTACGGCCCCGAGGTGCGCGCGACGCAACTCGTCCACGCGGACGCGCAAGGCCGCTGGCCATGGCGCGCAGGCTGGCAAGGCCCCGGCGGACGCCAACCGGTACTGGGTCCCCGCGCCGGAGCCCTCCTCATGGAGGCGGCCACTCCGCCCTGGCCTTAGTGGCACGGTCCGCCCACGCGCCCTGAGCGTAGTAGCGCGCTCAGCGCACTTCGCCGCCCGCACCGGTGCGTTTAGCCGACTCGCCCTTGTCGCAACGGTGCACTGAGCCGACTCGCCTGGTTGCAACGGTGCACTGAGCCGACTCGCCTGGTTGCAGGGGCGCGCTGAGCCGGCTCGCCCTGGTCGTAGGGGTGTCTGAGCCCACTCGCGCTGGTTGCAGGGGTGTGCTGAGTCGCCTCGCCCGGTCCGCAGGGGCGCGCTGAGCCGGCTCGCCCTGCATGTAGTGCAGGCAGGCCCCGGGCCGCGGCAGCCGCTCAAGGCAGCCAGCCGGCCCTCGTTTATGGTGCGTGCCTGCAGTGACTCGCTCTGGCGGTGGTGGCGCGCTCAGTCCACTCGCCGGGCCACAGTGGCAGGTGGTCGCGCCCGCGCCCGCCCCCGGGCAGCCAGCTGCCTTCAATGGCTGCTCAGTCCACTCGCCCTGGGCGCAGCACCCGACCCACTGCCGCTGTTTCGCAACGCCCGATACCCGCCCCAGCACCCATCCGGCGGCGGCCACGAAGAATCACCGCGGCTTGCGGCGTCGCACGGCCATCCAGCCGAAGTCGCGCACCCGGAAGTTCACACCCTGCGCCGCGTGCAGGTCGCGGCGGTGCTCGATGAGCTCGTCCGTCGCCCAGGGCTTCACCGGGCGCTTCCGCCGGGTGCGCAGGTCGTGCACGCCCGCGGCGACCAACAGCAAACCGATGATGCCGACGAAAACCACCAGGAGCACCATGAGCGACCTCCCCAGTCCGGTCAGCTCCGATTCTGCCACCGATCGTGCCAAGAAGGAGGAAGTCACGTGTGAGAGCCACGCGCCTGGGACACCATGTGGGGTAACGCCGCCGCGACGACGTGAGGACCCGCATGGCCACCATGCTGGCCGGCGGGCTGGAGATCAGCTCGCGCAAGTTCGACGTCCGGGAGGTGCCGGTCCCCGAACCCGGGCCGGGCCAGGTCCGGATCAAGGTGCGCGCGGGCCGGGGGTGTGCCTGTCCGACGTCCACCTGATCGACGGCACCCTCACGCCGCTCTTCCTCGAAACCCCCGAGGTCACCCTGGGCCAGGAGGTGGCGGGCGAGATTGACGCGATCGGCCCCGACGTGCCGGGCCGGTGGCGGGAGGGCCAGCGCGTCGCCCTGGAGGCGGGGGAGCGGTGCGGCCAGTGCCCGAACTGAGTCCGCTTCCGCGACCCGTGCCTGCAGGTCCGCACCCGCGGCGTCGACTACGACGGGGGCTGGGCCGAGTACGCCCTCGCCGGCCAGCACACCCTCATCCCGATCCTCGACGACCTGCCGTTCGTGCAGGCCGCGATCGTGCCGGACGCCGTGTTCACGCCGCGGGGGCGGTCACCGGCACCGGCAGGCCCAGCCTGCCCGGCCGGCGGGCGTGTGGGGTGCGGGCGGGCTCGGCGCGCACGGGGTGCAGCTGCTCCGGCTGATCGGAGCCGCCCCGATCGTCGCGGTGGACCCGCTCGAAGCGGGGGGAACGGGCACTCGAATTCGGCGCCGACCTTGCCCTGGACCCGGGCGACCCCACCCTGCGCGAGCAGATCCTCGCCCTCACCGGGGGGCTCCGGACTGGACGTGGCGTTCGACATGGCCGGTGTGCCGCCGGTGCGGGAACAGGCGGTGAGCTGCGTCGGCCTCGGCGGGCGCCTCGTCCTCGTCGGCCTGACCCCGAAACCGCTCACGGTCACCGACGGCATCGGATTCAGCTACCGCGGCCAGCGCCTAATCGGCCACTACGGCTCCCAGCCGGGCGCGGTCGAGCAGCTCATCGAGCTAGCGCGCTACCACCGCCTGGAATGGAGCCGCTCCATCAGCGGCACCTACCCGCTCGCCGACGCCGCGACGGCCGTCGAGCACCTGGAACGCAAGGAGGGCAACCCGATTCGCCTCGTCTTGGTTCCCTGACCGCCCGCGCCGGGCCTGCGGCAAGCTCGCCGCAGGGACGGCGCGGACGGCGCCGGGTCACGCCCGCAGGAGGCGGGTCAGCTCACCGAGGTCAGTGAGCCCGGCGAGACCGTACGTCAGCTCGGTGATCCGCTCCGCCGCGTCCGCGGACACCACGCGCGTCGCGTTCAGGCGGAACTTCAGCGCCAGCTCCTCGGCGGACAGCGGGTTCGCCGCCCCGCCGCGGTTGGCGTCCACCCGTTCCTCCAGCGTGCGGCCGTCCCGCAGGTGCGCGCGCAGCACCGCCGGGAACTGGTGCGGGAAGATCTCGTCGCACCGCGCGTCCGGCACGCAGGTCACCTTCGCCGCCAACGCCAGCCGCTCCGGGGAAGCCGCAGCGGCGTCGGTGAAGTCGTCGTGGAAGACGCCCAGCCCGCCGCCGCCGAGGAAGCCTGCAGCCACCGTGTACGGGCCGGAGAACGCGGCGTGGTAGCCGGACCGCGGGCGGATCTTGTCCTCCCGCGGCTCACCGATCGTGCGCAGCACCGCGGTCGGCGCGCCGAGTTCCAGCGACTCGATCTCCTCGACCGCCACGCCCCGCTCCCGCAACCGCCGTGCGGCGTCGATCCCGGCGTGCGTGAAGTGGTTGCACGGGTAAGGCTTGAAGAAGATGCCGGGCAGCTCCCACTCCTCGCCGAGCCCGCGGGTGATCGCGTCCACGTCGGTCTGGTCACCGCAGAACGCCTGCAGCAGCCCGAACCGGCCCTCCAGCACGGTCGGCGGACCGGTGATGCCGTGCCGCGCCATGCCTGCCGCCGTCACCGCCGCGTGCGCGGCCCACCCGCAGTGCACGCGCTTCACGGTGCCGCCGGTGCGGTTGGCCTCCAGCAGGCCGGACCCCATGCTCGACGCGATCCCCAGTGCGTCCGCGATTCCGTCTTCGTCCACTTCGGACAGCATGGCGCACGCCACCGCCGCGCCCAGCGCGCCGCAGATCGCCGTGGCGTGCAGGCCGCGCTCGAAGAACACCGAGTTGCCCAGCTCCGAGTCGTACCCGGCCATGCCGAGCCGCACGGTGATCTCGACGCCGACGCCGATCGCGTCCAGCAGCTGCGCGCCCGAGCAGCCACGCGCCTCCGCGACCGCGAGCGCCGCGGGCACCACCGACGCGGACGGGTGCAGGACGGACGGCAGGTGGGTGTCGTCGAAGTCCAGCGAGTGGGCCAGTGTCCCGTTGACCAGGGCCGCACTGGGCTCCGGCCGCCGATCACCCGACCCGATGGCCGTCGCCCGGCCGGACCCGCCCCACTCGCGAACGAGGGCGCCGACCGCGGCGGCCGGACGCTCGGAAGTGGCGGCGAGGCTGTTGCCCAGCACGTCCAGCACCCGCCGCGCCGCATCGTCCCGCAGCTCGGACGGCAGGCCCTTCGCCCGCACCGAAGCGGCGAACTCCGCCAGCCGCTGCACGATTGTTCGTATCATGCCGTCACCGCCGTGGTGGGTTGTACCGGCGTGCCGGTGGTGTCGAGGATGGGGCGTGGGGTGGGCAGGAACGAGCGCCTCATGCCGCCACCGCCGCGAGGGGGCGGATCGGCGAGCCCGTTCCGCCGACGATGCGCAACGGCGCGAGCATGAAGACGAACTCCCGCACGCCCGACTCGGCGATCGCCTCCAGGTTCAGGTGCTCCATGATGAAGATCCCCGACTCGACCAGCAGCACCCGGTGCACCGGCAGCACCGCGTGCCCCGCGCCGGCTGGGATTTGCTCGTACGCCGTCGTGTCCGCGCCGGTCGCGACGATTCCGCGCGAGGCCAGCCACGACGCTGCCGACACGTCCGCGCCTGGCACGCCCGACTCCTTGCCCATGTACGCCACCGGGTCCGAGAAGTTCCGCGCCCAGCCCGTCCGGATCAGCGCCACGTCACCGGGGCCCGGCTCGGCGCCGGCCAGCTTCGCCGCTGCCTCCAGGTCCTCCGCCGTCACGCCGTAGCCCGGCTCCAGCACCGGCACGCCGTGCACCGCCGCGACGTCCAGCAGCACCGCGCGCCGCAGCAGGCCGGGCAGGTTTTCCGCGCCGTGGGTCTTGAACACGCCGCCCTGCTGGGCCTCCGCCGCGTCCACGTCGCCGTGCAGCTTCCCGCAATGACTCACGTGCGACAACGCGTCGATGTGCGTGCCGACGTGCCCGCCGGTCACGATGATCTCGTTGGCCGCCGAACCGCCGTCCGCCCGCTGCATGTCCCCGTGCCTGCGGATCAGCGTCATCCGGAACCCGGGATGGTTCGGCGAGGTCGGCATGCCGGTGAAGAACGGCTGACCCAGCTCGATCAACCGCACCCCGCCGGACACCGCCGCCAGCAACGCATCCTGTGTCATGAACCCTTGCCTTCCTTCACGTACTGGTCCGCGATCTCGAGCACCCACCGGGCGCGCGCCACGATCGCGGCGTCCACGAACTGTCCGTTGTGGTCGATCCAGGCCGACTCCTCCGCGGCGAGCACTTCGCGCGCCCACGCCGTTTCGGCCGGGTTGGGGGCACACACCTCGTGCACCACCGGGATCTGCGCGGGGTGGATCACCGACCGGCCGAAGAACCCGGCGTCCCGCCCCTCGACCGTCGAGGCGCGCAGACCGTCCAGGTCACGCACCGCCGTCCACACGCTCTGCACCGGGCTTGGCAACCCGGCCGCCCGCGCCGCCACCACGACCCGCGAACGGGGCCACGCCAGCGCGCCGGAATCCCGCACCCGCAGGTCCGCCATCAAATCGGCCTCCCCGAGGGAAATCCCCGCCACCAGGGGGTGCGCTGTCGCCAGCACCAGCGCGTTCTCCACCCCCAGCGCCGACTCCAGCACGGGGAACACCGGCACCCCGAGCCTGTCGGCGACCCGGCGCAGCTCGCCCGGATCCTCCGCCTTCGGCACCCGCACACCGGCGAGCCCCTCGACCGCCGCCAGCGCGCGGATGTCCGCCTCACCGGGGGAGGTCCCGGGCGCGTTGATTCGCACGAAAGCCGGCGCGGACGCCAGCGTCTCCAGCACGGTCCGCCGCGCGAAGTCCTTGGCAGCAGCGGACACCGCGTCCTCCAGGTCGAGGATCACCGCGTCCGCGGGCCCGGCCAGTGCCTTGCCGATGCGGTCCGGCCGGTCGCCCGGCACGTACAGCCAGCTGCGGGGGATCACTTCACGACGCCCTTTTCCCGCAACGCGGCCACATCCACCCCGTACCGGCCCAGGACCTCCTCGGTGTGCGCGCCGAGTGGGGCACCGGCCGAGGTGATCCGCCCCGGGGTCTCGGACAGCCGGAACAACACGTTCTGCATCTTCACCGGCCCGAGCTCGTCGTCGTCGACCGTCGCGATCGTGCCGAGCGCCGCGAACTGCGGGTCGTTCATCACGTCCGCTGCCGTGTAGATCGGCGCGACCGCTGCCTCGGCTTCCTCGAAGGCCTTGACCACCTCGTCGCGGTCCCGCTGCGCGATCCACGAACCGACCGCCTCGTCGAGCAGATCGGCGTGCCGCGCCCGTTCCGCACCGGACGCGAACCACGGCTCGTCGATCAGCTCGGGACGCCCGACGAGCCGCATGACCCGTTCCGCGATCGTCTGCGCGCTGGTGGAGATCGCCACCCAGCTGCCGTCGCGCGTGCGGTAGGTGTTGCGCGGCGCGTTGTTCACCGACCGGTTCCCGGTGCGCTCCTGCAGCTGCCCGAGCTGGTCGTAGGCGATGATCTGCGGCCCGAGCAGCGTCAGGATCGGCTCGATGATCGCCAGGTCGACGACCTGTCCGCGCCCGGTCTGCTCCCGCGCCCGCAGCGCGGTCAAGATCGCGTAGGCCGTGGTCAGGGCCGCGATCCCGTCGGCGAGCCCGAACGGCGGCAGCGTCGGCGGGCCGTCCGGCTCGCCGGTGATGGCCGCGAACCCGCTCATCGCCTCGGCCAGCGTGCCGAATCCCGGCCGCTTGGCGTACGGCCCGATCTGGCCGAACCCGGTGACGCGCGCGAGCACCAGGCCCGGGTTGATCTCGCGCAGCTCGTCGTACCCCAGGCCCCAGCGTTCCAGCGTGCCCGGCCGGAAGTTCTCGATCACCACGTCGGCGTCAGCGACCATCTTCCGGAACACTTCCTGCCCCTCGGACGCGCCGAGGTACAGGGTGATGGCCTTCTTGCCGCGGCCGAGCATCTTCCACCACAGGCCGACACCGTCGCGCTGGGCGCCGTGGCTGCGGACCGGATCGCCCTTCGGGTGCTCGATCTTGATCACCTCGGCGCCGAAGTCGCCGAGCAGCGTCGCCGCCAGTGGCCCGGCGAAGAGGGTGGCCGTGTCGAGTACCCGGATCCCGGACAATGCGCCCGTCATGGGGCGTACCTGCCTTTCTCGTCCCGGCGAGCGTCGTTTCGCCAGGAGGAACATCGGTAAACATCCTGTTTCGTCGCCGACGCATCGCGCTGGTCACCAAGTTCGCACTGATAACGGCGCTCCGTCAAGTTATGACTGGATATTGACCTGACGTGGAGGCGGGTGTCACGATAGCCCGCATCACTCCCAATGTTTCTCTAAGCGGAACGAGGTGACATGTCCGCGCGAAAGCTCATCGCCACGCTCGGTGCGTGCGCCCTGCTCGCGACCGGTTGCGGGGGCTCGGCTCCGATGGGGGCCGCCGGCGCGGCCGCCGGACGCGACGAGGGCCCGGTGAAGATCGGCGCGTTGCACCCGGTCAGCGGGTCCAATGCGGTGGACGGGCAGCAGATGCGCCGCGGCGCCCAGATGGCGGTGGACGCCATCAACGCGGCAGGCGGCATCAAGTCCCTCGGCGGCCGCAAGGTCGAGCTGGTCACGGGGGACACCCAGGGCAAGGCCGACATCGGCCAGAGCGAGGCGCAGCGGCTGATCTCGGCCGGTGCGGTCGGCCTGGTCGGCACCTACCAGAGCGCGGTCAGCACGAACGTCGCCGTGGTGGCGGAACGCAACCGCGTCCCGTTCGTCGCGGACGTGACCGCGTCCGACGCGATCTACGCCCACGGCTACAAGTACGTGTTCCGCGTGCAGCCGGGCAGCAAGGTCATCGCGACGGCCGCCGCGCAGTACCTCCAGCAGGTGTCGCAGCAGGCGGGCAAGCCCGTCAAGAAGGTCGCGTTCCTGCACGAGCAGAGCGATTTCGGCAGCGGCGCGGCGGACGCCTTCACCCAAGCCGCCCGGCAGCTGGGCATCGAGGTCGGCCCGAACATCAGCTACGACGCGGCGAGCGTCAGCGACCTGACCGCGCAGGTCACGCAGGTCAAGGCGTCCGGCGCGGACGTGCTGGCGGTGGCGGGCTACTACCGCGACAGCCTGCTGGCCGCCAAGGCGATCGCCTCGGTCAAGCCGGATCTCAACGCGGTCTGGGGCGTGTCCAACGGCGCCTTCGACCAGCCGAAGTTCGTCACCGACGCCGGTGATCTCGGCGCGCTGTACTTCAGCACCAACTACCACTACGACGCGACCAACCCGCAGACCGCCGCGCTGCGCGAGCAGTACCAGCGCACGTACGGCGATCCGATGCGGACCGGCGCGGTGCTGTCCTACGACGCGGTCCAGGTGATCGCGCAGGCGGTCGAGAAGGCCGCCAGCACCGATCCGAAACTGGTCCGCGATGCCATCGCCGCCGCCCAGGTCGCACCCCTGACCGTGGGCGCGGGCCCGATCCAGTTCGCCCCCAACGGCGACAACCGCAACGCCATGGCGGTCCTGATGCAGATCCAGGACGGCCAGGTCAAGCAGGTCTATCCCCCGGAGAAAGCCGAATCCCGGCCCGAGTACCAGGTGACGTGGCGGCCATGAGTGAAACAGCACAGCGGGCGGCGCTCGCCCCCGAAGTCTCCCCACCCCAGAAGAAGGACCGCGGTTTCCTCGGCCGCGCCGGCGTCGTCGGCGGTGTCCTCGTCGTCGCGATCGTCGTCGCGCTGCTGCAGTCGGGCAGCGGGCTGGTGGTCTGGCAGTCGGTCGTCACCGGCCTGCTGACCGGCGGTCTGTACGGCCTGATCGCGATGGGCCTGACGCTGATCTTCGGCGTGCTGGACATCGTCAACTTCGCGCACGGCGCGTTGCTCGCGGTCGCGATGTTCATCTCCTTCGGCATGGTGCAGGCCACCGGCATGCACCCCTACCTGTCGCTGGTCATCGCCATCCCGGTGTTGTTCCTGATCGGCGCGGCCGTCCACCGTGGACTGCTGTCCGGCACCGGCGGCAGCTCGCTGGAGAACCAGCTGCTCATCACGCTGGGCCTGTCGCTGCTGCTGGAGAACGGGCTGCTGATGCTCTTCGGCGCCGAGCCCAAGACCATCGCGCTGCCCAGCGACTTCCAGTTCCCGCTGCTGGGCGCGGTCGTCGCGGGGTCGCGGCTCTACGCGTTCCTCGGCGCGATCCTGCTCGGCGCGCTGCTGTACTGGCTGCTGCGCCGCACCCGGCTGGGCACCGCGATCCGCGCGGTCGCCGCGCACGGGCCGGGTGCGGAACTGGTCGGCATCAACGTCCGCCGGATCCACACGCTCACCTTCGCGATCGGCACGGCGTGCGCCGGTGCGGCCGCCGCGCTGGCCGGACCGCTGGTCACCGTGACCCCGACACTCGGCGAGCAGTTCAACATCACCGCGTTCGTCGTGGTGGTGCTCGGCGGGATGGGCAACGTCGTCGGCGCGCTCGTCGGCGGCCTGCTGATCGGGCTGGTCGAGCAGCTCACCACGATCTACCTCGGCGGGCAGTCCTCGCTGCTGGGCGTGTTCGTGGTGTTCATCCTCGTGCTCTTCCTGCGCCCGCAGGGCCTGTTCGGAAGGAGGAGCGCATGAGCGAGCTTGCGAGCGAATCATTGGACACTGCGCACTCGGCGAATGCCGCGCCGAGCGTCAGCGAGGTGCGCGCATGAGCACCATCACCATCGCCGGGCCGGCCGGCGCCGAGAAGGTCAAGGCGCCGCCGCTGCGCCCGCAGAACCGGCAGCTCGCGATCCTCGCCGTGCTGGTGCTGGTCGCGATCCCGCTGCCGCTCGTCCTGCCGCCGGCGCAGGGCGCGGTCGCCGTGCGGATCCTGATCTTCCTGCTGATGGCCGTCGGCTGGAACATCATGAGCGGGTTCGGCGGCATGTTCAGCTTCGGGCACGCGGCCTACTTCGGGCTCGGCGCGTACACCAGCGCCTACCTGCTGGTGAAGCACAACGTGTCGCCGTGGATCGGGATGGTCGCCGGGATGGCGGCGGCCGCCGCGGCCGCCGTCCTGATCGGCTACTTCTCGTTCCGCTACAAGCTGCAGGGCGCGTACTTCGCGCTCGCCACGTTCGCCTTCGCCGAGATGCTGCGGCTGGTCGTGACCAGCAGCGCGTTCGCCAACAAGGCGGTCGGGTTCACCGTTCCGCTGATCCCGGACTCGTCGCTGTGGATGCTGCAGTTCGAGGCCGACTCGCCGGCGTACTTCTGGGTCGCGCTGGTGCTGGCCGGTGCGGCGGTCGCGATCAGCATCGTGTTCCTGCATTCCCGCGCCGGGAAGTACGTGACCGCGATCCGGGACGACGAGCTGGCCGCGGCCTCGCTCGGCACGCCGGTGATGCGGCACAAGCTGATGACGGTGGCGCTGTCCGCCGCGATCACCGCGGTCGCCGGCACTTTCTACACCCAGTACTACCTGTTCGTGAACCCGGAACTGGGCTTCGGCTCGGCGGTCTCGATCCAGGCGATCGTGCCGGTGGTGATCGGCGGCATCGGCACGATCTGGGGCCCGGTGGTCGGCGCGATCATCGTCGGTTCGCTCACCGACGTGACCGCGACGCTGCTGCGCACCCCGCCCGAGTTCCTGGGCTTCCTGCAGGGGCGCAGCGGTCTGGACGTGGTGCTGTACGCGGTGCTGCTGATCTTGATCGTGCGCCTGCTGCCGAAGGGCATCGTCGGAACGATCGCGGCGAGGTGGCGTCGATGAGCATCGTCAGGGTCGACGGGGTCGGCAAGTCCTTCCGCGGGCTGCGGGCGCTGTCCGATGTAGACTTCGAGGTGGCCGAGGGGGAGATCCTCGGCATCATCGGGCCGAACGGCGCGGGCAAGACCACCCTGTTCAACGTCGTCTCCGGTGCGCTGGCCCCGGACACGGGGCGGGTCGCGTTCGCCGGGCAGGACGTCACCGGCCGGGCGCCGGACCGCATCGCCCGCGCCGGGATGGTGCGCACGTTCCAGCTGATGCGGCCGTTTTCCAGCATGACCGTGCTGGAGAACGTGTGCCTGGCCGCGCAGCACCACCGGTTCGGGCGGCGCAAGCTGCGCGAGCACTCGCTGGAGGTGGTCGAGCGGGTCGGGCTCGGGCCGTGGGCCCACCGGGCCGCACCGGAGCTGCCTACGGCCGGTCTGAAGCGGCTCGAACTGGCCCGCGCGCTCGCGATGCGGCCGAAGGTCCTGCTGCTCGACGAGGTCCTCGCCGGTCTGGTGCCAGCGGAACGCGAACCGGTGCTGGACCTGCTCGCGCGGCTGCGCGAGGAGGAGGGCGTGACCCTGCTGTTCATCGAGCACATCATGGCCGCGGTGATGCGGCTGGCCGACCGCGTGCTCGTGCTGGACCAGGGCCGGGTCATCGCCGTCGGGTCGCCGCAGGAGGTCACCAGCGACGCCCGTGTCATCGACGCCTACCTCGGTGAGGAGCCGACCCATGCTGACGCTTGAGAAGGTGTGCGCCGGGTACGGGCGGATGCGGATCCTGCACGACGTCGACCTGCACCTGGGCGAGGGCGAGATCGTCGCGCTGGTCGGCGCGAACGGCGCGGGCAAGACCACGACGCTGCGCAGCATCTGCGGGCAGTTGAAGGCGTTGTCCGGCAGCATCACGTTCAACGGCTCGCCGACCGCGGGCCGCCGCCCGGACCAGCTCGTGCGCGACGGGCTGGTGCACGTGCCGGAGGACCGGGCGCTGTTCGGCACGCTGACCGTCGAGGAGAACCTGCGGATGGGCGCGTGGACGCGCACCCCGGCGCAGGCGGCGAAGTCGCTGGCCGAGGTCTACGAACTGTTCCCGGTCCTCGCCGAGCGCCGCACGCAGATCGCGCAGACGTTCAGCGGTGGTCAGCAGCAGATGCTGGCGATCGCCCGCGCGCTGATGGCGGCGCCGAAGCTGCTGATGCTGGACGAGCCGTCGACCGGCCTGTCGCCCAAGCTGACCTGGACGATGCTCGAAGCGGTCCGGCGGATCCGGGACAACGGGGTGTCGGTGCTGCTGGTCGAGCAGAACGCCAAGCAGGCGCTCGCGATCGCGGACCGCGCGTACGTGCTGGAGAGCGGGTCGACCGTGCTGTCCGGCAGCGGTGCGGAACTCGCCGGCGACAGCCGGGTGCGGAAGGCGTACCTGGGACTGTGACAGCGGTGGAATCGACTCGACGGCTCGGCGCGTGGGTGTCCGAACTGGACACCCCGGACGCGGTGCGGGACCGGCTCGCGCTGGTCCTGCTGGACGTCCTCGGGGTGACCGCGGTGGGTGCGGCGCAACCGGAGCAGCGGGCGTTGCGCGCGGCGTGGCGAGCCCCGGACGGACCGGCGCCGTTGATCGGGGCCGGTCGATCGGTCACCGTTGACGCGGCGGCGTTCCTCAACGGGATGGCCCTGGTGTCGCTGGAGCTCGACGAGGGCAACAAGTACGCCAAGGGTCACCCGGCCGCGCACGGTTTCCCCGCGGTCCTGGCGCTGGCCGCGGACCTGGACAGCACCGGCGCCGACACCGCGGCGGCGCTGCTCGCGGCGTACGAGGTCGCGTCCCGGTTCGGCCGGGCCACGGCGCTCCGGCCCGGCGCGCACCCGCACGGCAGCTGGGGTGTGCCCGGTGCGGCGGCGGGCTGCGCGCGGTTGCTGGGGCTCGACGCGGAGCAGACCGCCGCGGCCATCGACACCGCGGCGGGCATGGCGATCGCCGGGCACTTCGACTCGGCGACCACCGGCAACCCGGTGCGCAACGCCTGGATGGGCGCCTCGGCGACCTCCGGGTTGGCGGCCGCGCGGATGGCGGCCGCCGGGATGGCCCGCAACACCGGCACCGCGGCGCTGTCCCTCGGCACGCTGCTCGGTTCGTTCGACCCGGGTGAGCTGACCGCCGATCTGGGGACGCGGTGGGACATCCAGCACGGCTACTTCAAGCAGCACGCGTCCTGCTCGTTCACCCACCCGGCGGCCGACGCGGTCCTCGCGCTGCGCGGCGAGTTCCCGGGGGCCGGCATCACGTCGATCCTCGTCGAGTCCCACGCGCTCGGCGCCGGCCTCACCGGCACGGACTGGACGAACCGGTTGTCGGCGATGTTCTCCACCCCGTTCGTGGTCGCCACCGCGGCGCTGACCGGGCGGGTCGACCCGGACAGCGCCCTCGACGACCCGGCGGTGCAAACGCTTGCGCAGCGGGTGCGGCTGGTCGCGGCCGACGACCTGACCGCCCGCCTGCCCGCCGAACGCGCCGCGCGGGTCACGGTCGCCTTCGACGACGGCACCACGCTCACCCGCGAGGTGCCCAACCCGGTCGGCGACGCCGACCACCACCCCCTGGCCGAGGACGACCTGGTCGCCCTGCTGAAGACGTGGCTGCCCCGGCAGCCCGGGCTCGTGGACCGCGCCGTCGCGGTCAGCCACGAGCTGCCCGATCTGGCCCGCGTCGGGGACGCCCTGCGCGGGCTGGCCGGGCCGGACGAGAAGGAGCTGAACTGATGCGTGCCCTCGCGGTGACGCCCATCCACCTGCCCGCGGAGGAGATCCGGCGGCGGCAGGCCCGCTACGACCGGCTCGCCCCGCCCGGCCTGGAGGTCGAGCTCGTCGACGTCGGCGCCGCCGCACCGGCTTCGCTGGACACCGACGAGTCCGTGCGTGCTTCCGAACGCCAGGTGGCCGCCGCCCTCGCGCGGGCGGGGGATGGCTACGACCTGGCCTTCCCGGACTGCGTGCTCGACCCCGCGGTGCCGGCCACCGTCGCGGCGGATCCGCGGCCGGTGCACGGGCTGCTGAAGCTGTCCGCGACCTACCTCGCGGGCAAGGGCGTGCGGTTCGGCGCGGTGGTGCGCAACGAGGCCATCGCCGCCGAGTTCGGCAAGCGCATCGCCGCCTACGGGCTGAGCGCTTACTTCGCCGGCACCCGCGTGCTGGACCTGCCGTTCGAGGCGATCGCCGACACCGGCACGTGGAACCGGGCAGTGGGCGCCGCGGTGCGCGAACTGGCGTCGCTGGGCGCGACCGCGGTCATCAACGGCTGCTCGGCGGTGGACGTCGAACCCGCCGACCTGCCTGCCCGGATCGTCGACCCGACGGCGCTGGCGCTGCGGCTGCTGGCGGTGGAGGCGTGATGGATCTCGTCGTCGCGGGCGCCGGTGGCGGCCTGGCCGGTGCGCTGCGTGCCGCCGAACTCGGGCTGAGCGTGGTCGTCGTCGAGGCCAGCGAGCACTTCCGGCGCGGCAACAACACGTCGATGTCGACCGCGATGTTCCCCGGCGCCGGTTCGCGCTGGCAGGCCGAGGCCGGCGTCGACGACTCGCCCGAGCGGTTCGTCGCCGACATCATGGCGAAGACGAAGGGCCAGGCCGATCCGCGGCTGGCCCGTACGCTGGCGGAGGTGAGCGCGCCGCTGGTGGAGTGGCTGGCGGATTCGGCGGGACTGCCGTTGTCGCTGGTCACCGACTTCAACTACCCCGGCCACGCGGTGCCGCGTTGCCACTCGATCCCGGGGCGGCACGGCTCCGGCGTCATCGACCACCTGGCCCGGCGGGTCGCCGAGCACGAGAACATCGAGCTGCTCGCGCCGGCGAAGCTGGTCGACGTGCTCACCGGTGCGGGCGGTGTCCACGCGGCGGTGGTGCGGTACCCGGACGGCACGGAGGAGGAGATCCCGGCCCGCGCGGTCCTGCTGGCCACCAACGGTTTCGGAGCCGATCGCGAGCTGGTCGCCCGGCACCTGCCGGAGATCGCGGACGCGTTGTACCAGGGCAGCGACCAGTCGCTCGGCGACGCGTTGCGGATCGGCGAGAAGCTCGGCGCGGCGGTCGGTTACCTGGACGCCTACCAGGGCCACGGCGCGGTCGCGGCGAACGCGGGCACGCTCGTCGGCTGGGCGACGATCATCCACGGCGCGATCCTGGTGGACACGACGGGCCGCCGCTTCGGCGACGAGACCCGCGGCTACTCCGAGTACGCCGCCGAACTGGCCGCCCGGCCCGGCGCGACCGGCTGGATCGTGCTGGACGAGACGATCTTCGAGCAGTGCCAGCCGTTCCAGGACTTCCGGGACACGGTCGCCTCGGGCGCGCTGGTGTGGGCCGATTCGGCCGAGGAGCTGGCCGCGGCCACCGGGTTGCCGGAGCTGGCCGACGAACTCGCCGTCGCCGGCGCGATCGCCCGCGGTGAGCGCACGGATTCGTTCGGCCGCACCAACTGGGAGCGCCCGCTGTCCGGCCGCCTCGCCGCGGTGCGGGTGGTGCCGGCGCTCTTCCACACCCAGGGCGGTTTGCTGGTGAACGAGAACGCCGCCGTCGTGGACGCCCGGGACCGGCCGATCCCCGGCCTGTACGCCGCGGGCGGCGCGGCGGCGGGCATCTCCGGTCACGGCGCCGCCGGATACCTGCCCGGCAACGGGCTCCTGCCGGCCTTCGGGCTGGCCTACCTGGCCGCGAACGACGTCGCACGTCGCCCGGCCTGATCGATCACGCGGAGGAAAACGAGAGATGGCAACGACGGAACTGCTGGTCCGCAACGTGCGTGTGGTCCGGCCCGACGGCCCCGACGGTGAGCCGGAACTGCTGGACATCGCCGTCAACGACGGCACGATCACGCGGGTGGCGCCGGACCTGCCCGCCGACGACGCCGCACGGGTGATCGACGGCCGGGGCCTGCTGGCCTTCCCCGGCGTGGTCGACGCGCACCAGCACTGGGGCATCTACAACGAGCTGTCCACCGACACGCGCACGGAAAGCCGGGCGAGCGCGCAGGGCGGCGTGACGACGTCGCTGACGTACATGCGGACGGGGCAGTACTACCTCAACAAGGGTGGGCGTTACCGGGACTTCTTCCCGGAGGTGCTGAGCAAGTCGGCGGGCAACGCGTACGTGGACTACGCCTTCCACCTTGCGCCGATGTCGGCGCAGCACATCGAGGAGATCCCGTACCTCGTCGAGGAGCACGGCGTCACGTCGTTCAAGATCTTCATGTTCTACGGTTCCCACGGGCTGCACGGCCGGTCGACGAGCCAGAGCGACTTCCTGATGATCCCGCCGGACGAGCGTTACGACATCGCGCACTTCGAGTTCGTGATGCGCGGCGTGCAGAAGGCGCGGGAAATCCTCACCGAGTACGCACCGCACCTGTCGTTGTCGCTGCACTGCGAGACGGCGGAGATCATGACGGCATACACGAAGATGGTCGAGCAGGACGGCTCGCTGACCGGCCTGCGCGCGTACAGCGCCTCGCGGCCGCCGCACTCGGAGGGCCTGGCGGTGACCATCGCGTCGTACCTGGCGCACGAGACCGGGCTGCCGAACATCAACCTGCTGCACCTGTCGTCGGAGAAGGCCCTGTCCGCGGCGCTGACCATGGCGTCGGCGTTCCCGCACATCGACTTCCGCCGCGAGGTGACGATCGGCCACCTGCTGGCGGACGTCGACACGGCGTCGGGTATCGGGGGCAAGGTCAACCCGCCGCTGCGGGAGCGCGAGGACGTGGAAGCCCTGTGGCGGCACGTGCTGGCGGGCGAGGTGGACTGGGTGGTGAGTGACCACGCCTGCTGCCGGGACGAGTTGAAGTTCGGATCGGACCGGGAGGACGTGTTCTTGGCGAAGTCCGGTTTCGGCGGCGCCGAGTACCTGTTGCCCGGCCTGGTGGGCGAGGGCACCAAGCGGGGCCTGTCGCTGCAGAAGATCGCCGCGCTGCTGTCGTGGAACCCCGCGCAGCGGTACGGCCTGCTGCGCAAGGGAAAGATCGCGGAAGGCTTCGACGCGGACTTCGCACTGGTGGATCCGGACGTCCAGTGGACGGTGCGCGCGGCCGACTCGGAATCCACCCAGGAATACACCCCGTTCGAGGGCTTCGCGATGACGGCACGAGTCACGGACACCTTCGTCCGCGGCAACCACGTCTACGCGGACGGCAAGATCCAAGGCGAGCCGCAAGGACAATTCCTGAAGCGCGGCCGCTAAAAAAGAAACCGCCGACCGGCAACGCAAAGCAAGCGACCACTCCAACCCAGACGTCCCCCGCCCCCGATCCACAGCCGATCTTTGGTCGCCGACCAGGCGTGTCAAGGTACTCTTCCCTGCCTTGACACGCCTGCTCGGCCACTGAAACACGATCAGGCATCGGGGGTGGTCGTAAGGTGACCTTTCCAGCGCCGTGAGGCGCTTTCCGCGCGAAGGCGCGGCTGTAAAGATCAAAAGATCCCTCGCCGGTGTCAGGCGACGGGATGACCACCCAGCTACCTTGGGTTGAAGCTTGCGCTATGCGCTGCCTGCCTCGCTGTCGCGGAGCCAGGTCCAGTTGTCTCGAATCTCCTCCGATGCTGCGCGGATCAGGCCTCGATAACGGTCGATCGCTTCGGGGGTGAAGCGGTATTGCGGGCCACAAATACTGATCGATCCGTGGACTTCGCCGTCGGGGCCGAACAGTGGCGCGGCGACCGAGCCGGCGCCCGCCTGGCGTTCGCCAAGGGACACCGCCACGCCTTCCCTCGCGGTTTCGGCCAGTGCGGTGCGGAGGGCGTCGACGTCGGTGATCGTCTTGTCCGTGAGGGGTTCCAGCGTTCGCCGCAGCACCGACTCCTGCCGGTCCTCCGGCAGGAACGCCAGGATGACCTTGCCCGACGAGCCCGCGTGCAGGGGAAAACGACGGCCGATATCCACCGTCATCTTGATCTCGCGCGGGCTCTCGAACTGGTCCAGGTACACCCGCTCGTCGCCGACCAGTCCGGACAGCGTCGTGGTCTCCCCGGTTTCGTCCCGCAGCCGGCGCAGTATGGGCGTCGCGACCGTGCGGGCGTCGAACCGGCGCAGGGCGCTCGCGCCGAGCGCCGCCGCGGCCTGTCCCAGCCGGTAGCCGTTCACGCCCGGATCGGTCGCCAGCAGCTCACGCGACACCAGCGACTGCAGGATCCGGAACACGACCGCCTTCGACAGTCCCAGCTCGCGGCTGATCGCGCTCACCCCCAGGTAACGGGGACCGCCGGCGAAGAGCAGGAGCACGTCGGCGACCCGGGCCGCGGCCTCGGTGCCGGTGTTGTCGTTAGCCGGTGCCAGCTTGCGTCCGGCGGTACTCTTGGTGGTCAAAGCCGACGGTCCTCGGGTTAGCGTTCCGGTGAGAGGAACGGTGCGGTGCAGCTACCCCCATACTGTACCGGTTCCGAGCAAGAACTGTTCCGTCCAGCGAGACATGGTGCGGGATGCAGGGCGCGCCGCGCTGCGGCAGGCTGGGGGCATGGCCGAGGACAGGGTGACGGTGCAGGTCGACGGGCGCCGTCTGTCGTTGTCCAACCTGGACAAGGTGCTCTACCCCGAAGCCGGGTTCACCAAGGGGCAGGTGATCGACTACTACGCGCGCGTCGCCCCGGTCATCCTGCCGCACCTGCGGGACCGGGCGCTCACCTTCCGCCGCTGGCCGGGCGGGGTCCAGTCGAATCCGTTCTACGAGAAGGACGCCGGACGCCACGCCCCCGACTGGGTGAAGACCGCGAAGATCGCGAGCGGCGGGCGCGGTCAGAGCTCGGACGTGAACGCGTATCCGCTGGTCAACGACGTGCCGACGTTGATATGGGCGGCCAACCTCGCCGCGCTGGAACTGCACGCGCCGCAGTGGACCGTCGGCCCGCGCGGGGCCCGCCGCAACCCCGATCTGCTGGTGTTCGACCTCGACCCGGGCGAGCCGGCGACGATCGTCGAGTGCTGTCGCGTCGCCGAGCGGCTGCGCGACCTGCTGGCGGCCGACGGGCTGCGGCTCTACCCGAAGACCAGCGGCTCGAAGGGCCTGCAGCTGTACGCGGCGGTGAAGACCGCGACCCCGGAGGACACCTCGGCCTACGCCAAGGCCGCCGCGAAGAAGCTCGCCGCCGAGACGCCGGGAGAGGTCACCGCGGCGATGACCAAGAGCCTCCGGCCCGGCAAGGTGTTCATCGACTGGAGCCAGAACAACCCGCACAAGACGACGGTCGCGCCGTACTCGCTGCGCGGGCGCCCGGAGCCGACCGTGTCCACACCGGTCACCTGGGACGAGGTGGAGGCGTGTCGCCGCCCCGCGCAGTTGAAGTTCCTCAGCGACGACGTCCTCGACCGGGTGGAGGAAATCGGCGACCTGTTCGAGGACCTGCACGACGACCCGGTCAAACTGCCCCGGGCGCGCGCCGGACAGTAACGTCACCCGCATGAGCCCACGCTGGTACGAAGAGGGGGAGGAGCCCGACTACCGCTTCACCCTGGCCAACGAGCGCACCTTCCTGGCGTGGCTGCGAACCGCGCTCGCGCTCATCGCCGGCGCTGTGGCGCTCATGCAGTTCGTCCCCCAGTTCTCGGTCGCCGGGTTGCGTGGCGTCCTCGCCGCGCTGCTCGCCGTCACCGGCACCCTGCTCGCGGCGTTCGCCTACCGGCGCTGGGCGCGAGTGCAGCGCGCGATGCGCAACAAGCGGCCGCTGCCGATGACGTGGCTGCCATTCGTGGTCGGGTGGGCGGCCGCAGTCGCAGGTGCGGTCGTCCTCGTGGTCGCGCTGGCCACGGTCCGATGAGAGACCCCGGTCTCCAGCCGGAGCGGACCGCCCTGGCGTGGCAGCGCACCGCGCTCGCCGCCGCCGTCGCCGCCGTCCTCCTGCTGCGCAGCGGCCTGATCCGCGGCGCCCCGCTGGAGGTCGCCGCCGCGGGGTGCGCCGCCGCGGTCGTGGTGCTGTGGTTCATCGCCGTGCGGCGCCCGCCGGCGACCGGCAGCGCGCGCCACATCCTCGGCGCGGCGACCATCGCGGTCGCGGCGGCCGGTCTCCTCACCGCGATCCAAGTCCTCCTGCTGCCCTGAAAGCGTCCCGCAGCAGGCGGAGACCGGCCGCGATCCCGTCCGGCGACACGGCCCCGTAGCCGAGCGCGAGCCCCTGCTCCGGCGGCGAATCGGCGTAGTAGGTGTGCAACCGGTCGAACGCGACTCCCGGGGCGCGCAGGGCCGACGTGTCGACCACCGACCTGGCGCACACGTGCAGGCCCGCGGCGGAGGGCACGAGCTGAAGCCAGTCGCCGAACTCCCGCTCCAGCGTGCGCACGATCAGCTCGTGCCGGGCCGCGTACTCGCGAGTGGCCTTCCGGACGTGCCGGGTCAGCAGGCCCTCGTCCAGGAACCGGGCGAGCGCGGCCTGCGTGGTCAGGTCGCCGTGCCAGTCGGTGAGTTGTTTGGCCTTGAGCAGCGCGGGCCGCAGCGCCGCGGGCGCGATCAGGAAACCCAGCCGCAGCATCGGCAGCAGCGTCTTGGAGAACGACCCCACGTAGATGACCCGCCCGGCGCGGTCCAGGCTCTGCAACGGGTCCAGCGGCCGCCCGGCGAAGCGGAACTCGCTGTCGTAGTCGTCCTCGACGATCACCGCGTCCCGCCGCCCGGCCCACTCGAGCAGGGCGGCCCGGCGCGCCGGGGACATCGGCGTGCCCAGCGGGAACTGGTGCGACGGCGTCACGTACACCAGGCGGGCGGCGCCCGGGATCCGGTCCACGACGATCCCCTCGCCGTCCACCGGCACCCCGGTGACCCGCGCGCCGAGCGATGCGAGCAGTCGCCGCGCCGGGGGATAGCCGGGTTCCTCGACCACGACGCACGCCCCCGGCTCGACCAGCACCCGGCCGACGAGGTCGAGCGCCTGCTGCGCGCCCTGGGTGACCAGGACGTCCTCGGCCGCCGCCCGCACCGACCGCGCGATCCCGAGGTGCCGCGCGATCGCCGCTCGCAGTCCACTGTGTCCGGACGGATCGGCGTAGCCGGCCGGGATCTCGTGGCTCCGCAGGCTCTGCGAGACCAGCCGCCGCCAGGTCTGGAACGGGAAGAGGCTCGCGTCCGGGGCGCCGACGCGGAAGTCGTAGCGCACCGGCGCCGCCTCGACGGGGTCCGGCAGCATGTCCCAGAACGGTCGCGCGGCGAGCACACCCCGGGGCGCCCGGCGGGGCCGTCCCGGTGCGCTGCCCGCGACGAACGTCCCGGCCCCGACCCGCCCGGTCAGCAGCCCTTCGGCGGTAAGCCGGTCGTAGGCGGCGGCGACCGTGTTGCGGGAGACGGCCAGGGTCCGCGCGAGCTCCCGCGACGGCGGCAGTCGCTCGCCCGGCCGGAGGCGTCCGTCGGCGATCGCGTCGCGGACCTGGCGGTAGATCTGCGCGACGAGGTCACCGCCGGTCAGGCTGATGTGCAGGTCCACCACGCCTCCGAAAATGGCCCAAACAAGCAGGTAGGAATTGGAGCTTACCCCGGGCCAATCTGCTGCCTAGCGTTTTCGCCATGACGACGCCGACCTCTGGTTCGACCCGAAGTGCCCGTGGGCCTGGATCACCTCGCGCTCGCTGCTGGAGGTGGAGCGGGTGCGGGAGGTCCGGGTCCGGTTCCACGTGCTGAGCCTGTCGCTGCTCAACGAGGGGCGTGAGGTGGAGCCGTGGTACCGGGAGTGGCTGGACAGCGCCTGGGGCCCGGCACGGGTCGCGATCGCGGCGGAGCGCAGGTGCGGCAACGAGGTGCTGCGTGACCTCTACACCGCGCTGGGCAGGCGCATCCATCTGGACCGCGCGCCGCTCGGGCGCGACCTGTACCGCGACGCGCTGGCCGACTGCGACCTGCCCGCGGACCTCGCGGACGCCGCCGGCGTCACCGAGCACGACGACGCGCTCCGCGAGAGCACGTCGGCGGGTCTCGGGCCGGTGGGGGAGGACCTGGGCACCCCGGCGATCCACGTGACCGGCCCCGACGGCGAGGTCAACGCTTTCTTCGGCCCGGTGGTCACGCCGGTTCCCCGCGGCGACGCGGCAGGCCGTCTGTGGGACGGGGTGGTGCTGGTCGCGGGCACCGACGGCTTCTTCGAGCTGAAGCGGGCCCGCACGCGGCGCCCGGTCGTGTCATGACCGCCGCGCGGCTGCTCGCCACGGCGCAGCTGGTCAACTCGCTCGGCGACGGCGCCTACTACGTCACGTCCGCCCTGTACTTCACGCTGGTCATCGGATTGCCGTCGGCCCAGGTGGGGCTCGGGCTGACGCTCGGGTGGGCGGCAGGCGCCGTCGCCGGGGTGGGTACCGGTCACCTCGCCGACCGGTACGCGGCCGCGCTGCGTGGCGATCGCCCGCATGGCAGGGCCGGTGCTGCTCACGACGTTGGTCCTCGGCGGTGGTGCGGTGGGGTGGTTGGTCCTCGGCGCGCTGTTCCTGCTGACCGGTCTCGGGTTCGCGCCGGTGACGCGCTGGCGGCTCGCGAGCGCTTACCGGAATGGTCTTCCGGCCCTAGGCCGGGCGCCGCGCACGTTCCTAGCATCGGGTCCTGACCGTTCAACGGCGAACGAGGAATCGAGGCGGCAGGACTCATGGCGGGCAACAAAGCGGTCACCTATCTGGGACCCGGCAAGGTCGAGGTCGACACCATCGACTACCCGAGCTTCTCGATGAAGGACGGCCCCGGCGTGCACCAGGCCAACGTGGGGCGGGAAACCCATCACGGTGTCATTCTCAAGAACGTCGCGACCAACATCTGCGGCAGCGACCAGCACATGGTGCGTGGCCGCACGACCGCGCCGGAAGGGCTGGTGCTGGGCCACGAGATCACCGGCGAGGTGGTCGAGACGGGCCGGGACGTCGAGTTCATCAAGGAGGGCGACCTGGTTTCGGTACCGTTCAACATCGCCTGCGGACGGTGCCGCAACTGCAAGGAGGGCAAGACCGGCATCTGCCTCAACGTCAACCCGGATCGGCCTGGGTCGGCCTACGGTTACGTCGACATGGGCGGCTGGGTCGGCGGGCAGGCCGAGTACGTGATGGTGCCGTACGCGGACTGGAACCTGCTGAAGTTCCCGGACCGCGACCAGGCCATGGAGAAGATCCTCGACCTGGCCATGCTGTCGGACATCTTCCCGACCGGTTTCCACGGCTGCGTCAGCGCGGGCGTCGGTGTCGGGTCGACGGTGTACATCGCGGGCGCCGGACCGGTCGGGCTGGCCGCGGCGGCGTCGGCGCAGCTGCTCGGCGCGGCGGTGGTGATCGTCGGCGACCTCAACGCCGACCGGCTGGAGCAGGCCCGCAGCTTCGGCTGCGAGACGGTGGACGTGTCGAAAGGCGACCCGAAGGACCAGATCGCGGAGATCCTCGGCGTGCCCGAGGTCGACTGCGGTGTGGACGCGGTCGGGTTCGAGGCGCGCGGGCACGGCAAGGAAGCGTCCGACGAGCACCCGGCGACGGTGCTGAACTCGCTGATGGACATCACCGCGGCGGGCGGCGCCCTGGGCATCCCGGGCCTGTACGTGACGGGCGACCCGGGCGCCGCCGACGAGGCCGCGCGGCACGGTTCGCTGTCCATCCGGATCGGCCTCGGCTGGGCGAAGTCGCACGCGTTCACCACCGGGCAGTGCCCGGTGATGCGCTACCACCGGCGCCTGATGATGGCGATCCTGCACGACCGGGTCCAGATCGCGAAGGCGGTCAACGCGACGCCGATCCCCCTGGCCGAGGCCCCGCGGGGCTACCAGGAGTTCGACCAGGGCGCGGCGCGCAAGTACGTGCTCGACCCGCACGGGTTGCTGGCCAACGCCTGAGGGGAGGCCGTGCCGGGGGCGCACCGCTCCCGGCACGGCTGGTCAGCCGTAGGCGCGCAGGAAGGTGTCGACGGCCGCGGCGGCGACGGCGTCCCGTTCGGCCGCCGGGAGCGCCCGCGTGCCCAGCCGCGTCCGCGACTCCAGGGGTGCGGTGAGCGGCGCCCCGAACTGCTCCGCGGCCTGCGCCGGGTCTGTGATCTTCAGCTGGCCGTCCAGGGCGAGCCGCTCCGCCGCGATCCGCCAGTAGCGGGACGGATCGGCCGACGGCCGCGCGTGCTCCGCGTACAGCACACCCGGGACCAGCTGCGGGAAGTCCGACCAGATCGCGCCGGAGTGCCGGAAGCGGATCATTCGGCGGCCAGCCGGACAGCGAGGGCGGCGAACGTGCCCGCGAAGATCCGGCGCATCCACGCCCGCACCCGCGGCCGGGACAGCACGCGGTCGCGCATCGCCGCGGCGCCCGCCCCGTAGGCGACGAACACGACCAGCGTCAGGGCCATGAACACCGCGCTCAGCTCGGCCATCGTGAGCAGCGAGCGCGGATCACCGGGGTGCACGAACTGCGGCAGGAACGCGAAGAAGAAGATCGTGAGCTTCGGGTTGAGCACGTTGACCAGCACCGCGGACACGATCACCCGGGCGGCCGAGCGCGGCGCGGGCGCCTCCGGCGGCCGGTCCGGCTCGCGCAACGCCGACCACGCCAGGTAGAGCAGGTAGGCCACCCCGGCGTACTTGATCACCTGGAACGCCACGGCGCTGGCGTGCAGCAGCGCGGCGAGGCCGGTGATCGCGGCGACCGCGTGCGGAACGGTGCCCAGCGTGCAGCCCATCGCGGCGATGACGCTCGCCCGCGTGCCGTGCGCCAGGCCCGCACGCATGGTCAGCAGCGCACCGGTGCCCGGCGTGGCCACGACGACCAGCGCGGTGAGCAGGAATTCGACGGACATGCGACCAGCCTGGCGGGATACTGGTCCGGTGGACAGGTCCAAACCCGAGCCCGTTGAGAGGTCCGTAACGGGATCGGACTTCCTCCAGCTCGACATCGGCGAGGCCCCGCCGGGCGGGCGGTCGGCGTGGCTCGCGGCACGCCTGCGGGACGCGATCGCGGACGGGCGGCTGCCGGTGGGCAGCAGGTTGCCGCCGACGCGGACGCTGGCCGCCGAGCTGGGCGTGTCGCGCGGGGTGGTGACCGAGGCGTACCAGCGGCTCGTCGAGGACGGGCACGTCGCAGGGCGCGGCCGTGGCGGGACCGTCGTGGTGGCGGTACCCGTCACCGCGTCGCCCGCACCGCCGCCCGCGCCGAGCGCGGACGTCGTGTTCGAGCCGCGGCCGGACGTCTTCGACCGGTTGCGTGCCGCGCCGGCCCGCATCGACCTCACCCCCGGCGTGCCGGACCTGGCCGCGTTCCCGCGGGTGGCGTGGCTGCGGGCGGAACGGGCGGTGCTCGGCGGGCTGTCGGCGGCGGACTTCGGGTACGGCGACCCGCGGGGCGCGCCGGCGTTCCGGCTGGCGGTGGCGAATTGGCTGGCGCGCAACCGGGGCATCCGCGCTGATCCCGCCGACGTCGTCGTGGTCGCCGGGGTCGCGCAGGCGCTCGGCCTGCTCGCGACGGTGTTTCGCGCGCACGGCATCGGCGAGATCGCGGTGGAGGACCCCGGCTCGCTCGGCGCGCGGCAGCACCTCCGCAACAGGGGCCTGACCACCCCGCCGGTGCCGGTCGACGACGAAGGCGTGCAAGTGTCCGAACTGCGGTCGCCCGCGGTGCTGCTGACGCCCGCGCACCAGTTCCCCGTGGGCGTGGTGCTCGGCGGCGAGCGGCGGCGCGAGCTGATGCGGTGGGGTGGCCTGATCGTCGAGGACGACTACGACGCCGAGCACCGGTACGACCGCCCGCCGGTGCCCGCGCTGCGCTCGATGCTGCCCGAGCGGGTCTGCTACGCGGGCAGCATCTCGAAGCTGCTCGCCCCGGCGCTGCGGATCGGCTGGCTGCTCGTGCCCCCGCGGTACCAGCGGGACCTCGTGGACGCGAAGCGGTACGCCGACCTCGGCAACGCGGTGCTGCCGCAGCTGGTGCTGGGGCACCTCATGACGTCCGGTGAGCTGGAGCGGCACCTGCGCTTCGTGCGCCGCCGCCACCGGTGCCGCCGGGACGCGATGATCGACGCGGTCCGGCGGCACCTGCCCGGCGTGCGCGTGCACGGCGCGGCGGCGGGCCTGCACCTGATGATCACGTTCGACGGCGAACTGTCCGATGTGGACCTGGCGACCGCGGCGCTGTCCCGCGGGGTCAAGGTGCAGCCGCTGTCCTGGCACCGGCAGCTCCCCGGCGCGGCCGGCTTGGTGCTCGGCTACGGTGCCAGGTCGCCGGGCGAGATCGAGGAGGGTGTGCGGATCATCGCGGAGCTGGTGGCCCGTCGTAGCGCAGCATGAGTTCCGCCAGCTCGCCGCCGACGTCGGCGCGCACCCTGGCCCGCACCCTGGCCCGCACGTCGGCCGGCATGTCCTGGCTCAGCTTGAACACGCTGTGCACCTCACGCACCCGCACCCGGAACGCCACGTGCTCGACCAGCGATGCGAACCGCTCCCGGGACGACGTCATGTCCTACGACGGCGACCGCAGTTCCTCCGCCGGCGTCACCGTCTGCTCGACCACCGCGAGCGTCTCGGCGGGGTCGTCCACCGGCTCCAGCACGCCGGTCACGTGCACGGCCGCGTAGTTCCAGGTCGGCACGGCCGGGGTGTAGCCGTACGCGGTGGGGGAGACGTAGCCGTGTGCGTCGCGGAACACCAGCAGCACCGGGGCCGCGAAGCGAAGGACCGCCACTGCGGGTTCGCCCGCGCCAGGTGCCCCAGCAGCGCCACGTCGTCCCAGCCGCCGGGCAGCGGGCCCGCCGGGAACACCACCGGCAGGTGCGTGGCGACCGGCGCATCGTCGGACGGTGTCACCAGCAGCGCGAACGGGTCGCGCCGCAGCAGGCGATCTCGTCGGCGACCGACGGGGCCGCGTACCGGGCGAACTCGTGCACCTCAGCCCCGTGCGAGTGGCAGTGCGCACCGCGCGGCGCGGGCACGTCCAGCGTCGGGTTGCGGTCGAAGAACCCGGCCGGTTTCAGCGTGAACCCGCACCGGTCGACCGGCATCACCGGCCAGTCCTCGGTCCGCGGAAGTGCGTCAGGCCGAACGTGTGCCACACGACCAGGTCCGCACCGTCGATGTCCCGGTTTCCGCTGGTGTACGCGGGCAGCCCCTCGCCCGGCGGGCTCTGGTTCACCAGATCGCCGGCTGGGTAGCGCTCGTCCTCGGCGAAGCGCGTCACCCACAGGTGCTTCGTCGCGAACGTGGCTCTGCCGTGGATCGACGAGCCCTCATCGGCCAGCAGCACCGGAAGGCCCTCCGGCATCAACGCGTACCCGGGGTGCTCGCCGACGCGGTTCACCCGCTCCGGGTTGACGATGTGCCACACCCGCCCGCGGTCCGGCGCGGCCATCCGCTGCGCCTCCGACTCGCGCGACAACCGCCGGACGGACCGCGTGAACGCGTGGCCGTGGGGGTTCGAGGGACCCATCGGCACCCGTCGCATCTCGACCTCCTCCACCGCGTTGACGTCCCCGTCCGGGCGAGACCTGCGAGGCGTACGGCGCGATCCGCTCGTCGTAGGCGGCGGTGAACACGATCCCGGTCGCCTTGCACTCCAGCTCGATCGTGCCGTCCAGGTAGAGGCACCAGTAGAACCGTAGTCGTAGTTGCCGACGGTGACGAAGAACGACACGACCAGCCGCCGCTGCCGCCGGGTCTGCCTGCTGCCGTTGGACGGGTCGGTGTGCTTCCACAGCACCCCGGCGTCCTCTTCGTGGATGCAGATCGCGTTGGCCAGCGTCACCGGTTTGCCCTCGTCGTCGGCGACGATCGCGTCCACGTAGGTGATCTCGCCGAGGCAGTCGCAGCCCAGCTCGAGCGAGTTGGACAGCTTGCCGAGCTGGTACTCGCCGGTGCCGAAGTAGTTCTGCCAGAACCGGATGGGCCCGGGGTCGGCGTAGGGCACGACCATCTCGGCCACCGACGCGCGGTGCACGACCGGCCGCAGCCGCCCGCCGTCGCTGAACCCGAGCTGGTGCAGCACCAGGCCCTCGCGCATGTCGAACCCGACCCGGACCTGCCAGTTCTCCCAGGTCAGCAGCCCGTCCTCCAGCGTGAAGCGGGGGCCGTCCGGCTGGGTGATCTCGATCGGCCGCTGGGTGGTGCGCGCCGGGCCGGACACCGCCGGGTCGTCGTAGTCGCCGGATTCGGCCGGGATCGGCACCGCGCCGGTGTCCACGATCTCGACGACCTCGCGGGCGATCAGGTCGACGAACGCGACCAGCCCGTCCACCGGGTGCGCCCAGACCATTGTGGACGGTTCGGGCCGCCTGTGCGCGAGCACCCGCACCAGCCGCCTGCCCTCGTCACCGGTGAACCGGCCCGCGGACAGCGCCGCGAGGTACACCTGGGCGGGGTCGTCGATGCCCCGCTCGCGCAGCGCCGCGCACCACTCCTCGTCGGCGGCCATGATCTCGCGGACCAGCTCGTGCTCGCCGGTGAGCACCGGGACCTGGCCGTGCTCGCCGGTGACCGGCGTGCGGGAGCCGACCGCGTCGGCGGTGAGGTCGACCAGCACCTCTTCGGCGTCGCCGGAGGCGGTGTCGAGCAGGAGCGCCCGCGCGCGGCGGGGCACCGGCGCGCCGTCGAGCTCGTAACGCGCGACGTCGGATTTCGCCGGTTCCACCAAGCCCACATAGGAAAACCGCGTCGAATTCCGCGGAGCGCCGGATGTTTCCAGAATGTTTCGCACGCCGGTGATCTCGTTCGCGGTGAGGGGCGCGAGCGGGTGCGGGGCGCGACGGTCCGTCACGTGAGTCTCTTGAGGTCACCGGTGCCGGAACGTTCCGGCAGCGGGATCGGAGGCTAGTTCGCTTCGGGCAATTGGTCAATGACGGAAAAAGAGCGGTCGGCGTGATCGTGGACCGGGACGGCAAGGTGGTGCGCGGCAACTACCACGCCGGCACCGGCGAGCGGCACCTGCCGTTCGTGGACTACGAATCGGCCTGCGCCGGCACGGAAACGGCCCGCACGGCCTCGGGGAACACGACGTTGACGGTCGTCATCACCAACGCGAAGCTGAACGACGTGGCCCTCAAGCAGTTCGCGACGCAGGTGCACAGCTCGATGCACCGCACGATCCACCCGTTCCACACCGAGCTGGACGGCGACACGCTGTACGCGCTGACCACCGACGCGGTCGACCTGGAGGGCATCAACCCGACCGGGCTGGGCGCGCGGGCCTCCGAGGTGGCGTGGGACGCGGTGCTGGCGAGGACCCGATGAAGGTCGTGGTGGCCGACGACCCGCGGACGCTCGGCGCGGACTGCGCGGGCGAGATCCGGGCGGCCTTCGACGGTTACGCGCGGCTGTTCGCCGCCCACGGCATCGGGTTCGAGCAGGTGCGGGCGTGGGGCGCGGCGGCGCTGGAGGAAACCAGCGAATGAGCGCCGTCGCTGGGCGAGGAGCTGCTCGGGGTGGCCGAGGGCAGCGGGCTCGCGGGGTGGCAGCTGGGCGCGCTGAACGGGCGCACCGAAATCCTGGCCGCGACGGCCGTGACGGGCGAGGGGGGAGTGCTCCACGTCGGTGGTGCTCGCGGACGGCTCGCCGCGCACCGTGCAGACCTGGGACTGGTACGACACCCTGCGCGATTGGATGACCGTCGTGTCCTGGCCTGGCGTGTGCACGTTCACCGAGGCCGGCGTGGCCGGCAAGATCGGCGTGAACTCAGCCGGGCTCGGCGTGCACTTCAACGTGCTGCGGCACGCCTCGGACCACGCGGACATCGGCGTGCCGGTGCACGTGGTGGCGCGGCGGATCCTGGACGAGGCGTCGACCGTCGAGGAGGCCACGGAGCTGGCCCGCTCGGCGCGGTTGTCGGCGTCGTCGGTGATCACCGTCGTGACCGCCGACCGGGCGCGGTGCCTGGAACTGAGCCCGGCCGGGGTCAGCGTGGTCGACCCGGTGGACGGGGTTCTGTGGCACGCCAACCACTTTCTCGACGCGGCGCTCGCGCCGGGGGAACGGACCACGGTCGACGTGTCGACGACGCTCGCCCGCGGCTCGTGGCTGCGGGCGCACGCCGCGGAACTCGGCGCGGCGGACCTGACCGCGCGGGCTCGCTCGCTGTGCGCGCACACCGAGGACGGCGCGGCGGTCTGCGCGCACCCGGACATGTCGCTGCCCGCGCACGAGCGGTGGGAGAGCCTGGCGACGATCTCGTTGGACGTGGTGGCGGGGCGGATGCACGTGCACACTGGCGGCCCCTGTTCGGTGGCGCCGGAGAGCTGGGCGGAGTTCGGGGTCAGGCGCGCCGTGTCGACGACCGCTCGATGAGGCCGATCGCCTGGGTGCGCACGGTCCCGGGCGGCGCCTCGCCGGACAGGATGTCGAACAGCAGCCGCGCGCAGGAGTCGCCCGCGTCGCGCGGCCGCAGGTCGATCGCGGTGATCGGCGGGTCGTTGTGCGCCAGGGCGGTGCTGTCCACACAGGACGCGAGCAGCAGGTCCCTGCCGATCGTCCGGCCCGCGGCGCGGATCACCGGCAGCGCGGCGGCCGCGGCGCCGTCCGGCGCGCACACCAGCGCGTCGACCTCCGGATCGGCGTTGAGCAGCGCGCGGACGTTGTCCTGCATGACCGTGCTCGGCGACCCGAACGCCATCTCCCGCAGCCGCGGACGACGCCGGTGCCGCTCGGACCAGTCGAGGTAGGTGCGGTGCAGGGTGCGGCCCCAGTCGGTGACCGTGCTGGACGCGAGCAGCGCGATGTGCTCCGCGCCCGCCGCGGCGAGGTGGCCGAGGAGCTGTTCGAGCATCGCGGCGTGGTCGGACAGCACCACGCCCGCCGGTTCGGCGCCGCCGGTGAACCGCTCGCAGGTGACCACCGGCACGGCGGAGTCGAACAGGCCGCGGACCATCGGATCGGTTTCCAGCGGATCGCCGAGGATGATCCCGTCGACGCGGTGGAACGAGCCGCGGGCGGGCAGGTTGTGTGAGGTCAGCAGGGTGACGTCGTGGTTCTGCCGCGCGGCCTCGTCGACCACGCCGAACACGAACGACAGGTAGTACTCGGAGCGGGTGAGGATCTCCGGCAGGTGCAGCCCGATCACGCCCATGCTGGCGCGCCGCAGCGAGCGCGCCGCCGGGTTCGGGGTGTAGCCGAGCCGCCGAGCCACGGCGACCACGTGCTGCTTCGTCCGCTCCGACACCCGGCCGGAATCACGCAACGCGTCCGATGCGGTCGTCTTGGACACCCCGGCGGCCTTCGCCACGGCGATCAGCGTGACGGGCTCATCCTTGGTCACCCGACGACGATATCCGTGCGGTGATCAGCGGTGCGGCAGGTAAAGGCCGGTGTTCAGCTCGACCTCGCTCTGCTCGCGGTCGGACAGCGACGCGTCGCGGTCGCCCTGGGACGCCGAGCGGTCCTCGTGTGAGGCTCCCCGGTCCCGCGCCGCCTGCTGCCGGGCGGTTCTCGCCGAGCCCTGGTCGCTCGCCGCCTTGTTGAGGTAGGTCCGGACGTCGAACCGGCCCTCGGCCGCGGCGGCGCGGTCCCCTGCCGCCGCCAGCCGGTCCGCCTCGGCGTCCGCCATGAACGCGGCAACCGCGTCCGGATCGTCCGTCGCCAGTTCCTTTTCCCGGCGGGTCGCTTCGGCTTCGCGTTGCAGCGCGGCCCGCTCCCGGGCCTCGGCGTGCGCCAGCGACGTGAAGAGCGCGTGCCGCTCCCGCCGTTGCTGCGCCGCGTCGATCTCCGCGAGGGTGTCCCGGTCGACGGCTGCCCTGTCCCGGCGGTCGGCTGCCCGGTCGCGTGCGTCGGCCAGGTCGTCGCGTTCGTTGGCCGCGCGGTTCCGGTCGTCCGCTGCCTCGGTCATCTCCTCATCATTCCACGTCAGTGAGCCGGTCGCTGCTGCCTCCGCAGGGCCCGTGACTCGTTCGTGAGCCGTTTCGCCTCTTCGCGGCGCCGCGCCGCCTTGGCTCGCTCGCCTGCTGCTCGTTCGCAGGCCGTCTTGGCGTGCAGCCGGACCGCGGCGGCTGTGACGGCGATTTCGGTGCTGATGCCGCATACCAGCGCGGCGACGGTCCCAGCGTTGTGGTGCGGCCCTGCAGTGGCCATGTACGGGTATGCCCAGGTACGCACCGGCGAAACTCGCCGGCGGTGGAGTACCCCGTCGGGGGCGTGCCGTTGCGCCGGACATGAAGGCAATCGCGCTGACGGAGTACGGATCGGCGGACGACCTCCGGCTGGCCGATCTCCCGGATCCCAAGGTCGGTCCGGCGGAGGTCCTGGTCAGGGGCAAGGCCGCCGGGGTGAACCCGGTCGACTGGAAGCTCGCCGCGGGCGGGCTGGACGCCTTGATGGAGGTCCGGTTCCCGCTCGTGCGTTCGCGGTCGGCGACGAGGTTTTCGGCTACGTCCGCGAGGACTGGGTGCAGCAGGGCGCGTACGCCGAGCTGGTGACGGCGAACGTGCGGATGCTCGCGAAGAAGCCGCGTTCGCTGGATTTCACGCAGGCCGCGGGTGTGCCGCTGGCCGGGCAGACCGCGACCGCTCGTTGAAGCGCGTCGGGTTGCGGGCCGGTGAGACGGTGCTGATCCACGCCGCGGCCGGTGGTGTCGGCTCGTTCGGCACGCAGATCGCGGTCGCGCTGGGCGCGCGGGTGATCGGCACGGCGAGCGAACGCAACCACGACTACCTGCGTGCGCAGGGCACGGAGCCGGTCACCTACGGGGAGGGCCTGGCGGACCGGCTCCGTGAGCTCGGCCCGATCGACGCCGCGGTGGACTTCGTCGGTGGTGACGCTGTGGAGGCGTCCCGCGAGTTCGTGAGCCCGGACCGGATCGCGTCGATCGCGAACCCGGCGGTCGGCGCGCACGGCTACGTGTGGGTCCGCCCGGACGGCGCCGAGCTGGCCGAGCTGGCGCGCCTGGTGGACGAGGGCAAGCTGACGGTGCACGTCGACCGGACGTTCCCGCTCGCCGAGGCCGCCGACGCGTGGCGCTTGAGTCAGCAGGGTCGCACGCGCGGGAAGATCGTGCTGACCGTCTAGCCGACGAAGATGCAGAACGGGCGCCCGGCCGGGTCGGCGTAGACGTACAACGGTTCGTCGGGGTCGTCGCTGCGGTCGCGGAGCAGCCGGGCGCCGAGGCGCAGGGCCCGCTCGTGCTGGGCCTGCAGGTCGGTTTTGGTGGGCACGGTGAGGTCGAGGTGCAGCTGCTGCGGCACCGGGCCGTCCGGCCACGTCGCCGCGGGCAGGGTGGCGACCTGTTGGAAGGCCAGCTGGGGGCGGCCGTCCGGGGTGCGCAGCACGAGCCAGTCGGCGTCGCCGTCCTCGTCGCCCGGCCGGTACACCAGCCCGAGCAGCTCGCGGTAGAACTCCGCGAGCTGCCGGGCGTCGGTGCAGTCGAGGACGACCTGGCGGAACGTCGGCAGGGTCAGGTCGAGCATCCTGCCGCAGCCTCCCGGCCGCGGCAGCGCAACGGTCTGGGGGTGCCCGCCGGGTGGTGCGAATGAATCGACCCCTACCGCGTTCTCGCTGGTAGGGGCCGGTTTTTGCATGTGGTGCTGGGTGCCCTCGGCAGGATTCGAACCTGCGACACCTGCCTCCGGAGGGCAGTGCTCTATCCCCTGAGCTACGAGGGCCCATCGCTGGGCGACGTGACAAAGCCTAGCGCACCCGTGTTTCCGCCCTGTGGGCGGCTACCCCTTCGGAGGGGGCGCCACGGCCGCCGCTCGGTTAGGCTGCGCGAAGAAGGCAAGCCTTACCTGCCCTTGAATACATGCGCATATCACTATATATTCCCGGTGCGGGACAGAGGAGGACACCAGCGCATGGGACACGGCCACGGACACGGGCACCAGCCGCCCGGTAGCGCGTCCGCCCGATATCTGCCACGGCTCGCCGCGGCGCTCGGGATCGGCGTCGCCTTCCTGTTGCTCGAGGTCCTCGTCGGGGTGGTCACCGGGTCGCTCGCGTTGATCTCCGACGCCGGGCACATGCTCACCGACGTCCTCGGGCTGGCGATGGCCCTCACGGCGATCGTCCTGGCGCGCCGGTCCGGGCCGAGCTACCGGCGCACCTTCGGGCTCTACCGGGCCGAGGTGCTCGCCGCGCTGGCCAACGCCGTCCTGCTCTTCGGGGTGGCCGGCTACGTGATCTTCGAGGCCGTCGAGCGGCTCGCGAACCCGCCCGCGGTGCCCGGCCTGCCCGTGCTGCTCGTGGCGGTCGCCGGGCTCGCCGCGAACGTCGTCGCCTTCGCGCTGCTCCGCGACGGCTCCAAGGAGAGCCTCAACCTGCGCGGCGCGTACCTGGAGGTCCTCGCCGACCTGATCGGGTCGGTCGGCGTCCTCGTCAGCGGCGTGATCACCCTGACCACCGGCTGGCGCTACGCGGACGCCCTCATCGGTGTCGCGATCGGACTGTTCGTGCTGCCGCGCACCTTCACCCTCGCCCGGCGGGCGCTGCGCATCCTCTTCCAGCACGCTCCCGCCGAGGTGGACGTCGAACGCATCAGCGCGGAACTCGCCGAGCTCGCCGGGGTGTGCGACGTGCACGACCTGCACGTGTGGACGCTCACCTCGGGCATGGAGGTCGCCTCCGCGCACCTCACCCTGGAACGCACCGCGCAGCCGGCCGAGGTGCTCGCCGCCGCGCAGACGCTCCTCAAGGACCAGTACTCGATCGAGCACGCCACGCTGCAGTGCGAACCACGCGAATCCGCGGCGCGCTGCCAGGAACTCAGCTGGTGATCACGGACTGAGCGCCCAGGCGTGGCACCCGCGCCTCGCGCCTCGCGACCGCGAAACTCGCGCCCGGGAGCGTGGGACTCGCGTTTTGTGGGGGTCAGGGGAATGGCAGTGGTTGTGCGCCGCGCGCGGTGAGCATGTTCCGCATCACCGTCATCTCCGCGCCCTGCGACGTCAGGATGCTCTGCGTCAGCGCCTTGACCGCGGACACGGAGGTGTGGTCGTGCGCGTACTGCGCCATCTCGGTGCCGCCCTGGTGGTGCCGCAGCATCAGCTGCAGGAAGTACACGTCCAGCTCGGCGCCGGACAGGGAGCGCAGCTTCGCCAGCTCCGCGTTGGTCGCCATACCGGGCATCGGCGCGCCCGCAGACGCCCCGGCTGACGACGTCGGCGCCATCGCCATGTGGTCGTGCCCGGCGTCGGCCGTCATCCAGGTCATGTACTCGCCCGTGGCCTGCTCCGGCTGGCCCCACAGCATGAGCCAGCCCTTCATCCGGCCGACCTGCTCGCGCTGCGTGGACTCGATGTCGAACGCCAGCTGCTTCAGCTGCGGATCGCTCGTGTGGTCGCGCTCCCAGCCGGCCATGGTCACGGCCTGCAGGTGGTGCACCGACATGTCCTGCGCGAACCCGACCTCGACCGAACCCTCCGCGGGCGTGGCGGAGGTCTCCGGACCCCGCGCCAACGACGTCAGGAACATCCCGAGCACCGCGCCGACCAGCAGCACCACGACCACCGTCGCGCCGATGACGACCGGCCGGGGGCCCGGCCGGTCCGCCACCGGAGCGTCTTCTTCGTCCGCCATCAGGATCAGGACGTCGGGGCCGAGCTGGGCATCCCGGTGTCCTGCTGCGTGCCCGCGGAACCCTGGTAGTCCATCGGCTTGGCGTCCGGGCCCGGCGGCGTCGGGTCGAACGGCGGCGGGTTGTCCGGGTCGAAGGCGCCCGCGCCGAGGGCGTCGCACGAGGCACCGACCTCCGGGTAGGTGTTCTGGTTGGTCCGCAGCGCGGTGATGAACTGGTCGATCCGCTCGTCGGTGGCCGAGCCGACCTTCAGCTGGTGGCCCCAGGACTGCAGGGAGACCGCGGAATCGAGGCCGGGGTAGGGCGACATCATCGTGTACGGCTTGCCCTCGACCTTGGATTTGAGCGTGTTCAGCGCGTCACCGCTGACCTGGTCGGGGTTGTAGGCGATCCACACGGCCCCGTGTTCGAGCGAGTGCACCATGTTCTCCGTGCGCACCGCGACGGGGTAGACGACGCCGTTGCACGCCGCCCAGTAGCCGTCGTGCGGGCCGCCGTAGGGCGGGCTGTGGTCGTAGGCCACCCGCTCGGTCGGCAGGATGTGCACGCTGGCCTGGTACTGGCCGGTGACGATGCCGGGGATGTTCAGCGACGGGTCCGGGTTGTCCGCGGTGGGCGCCCAGCTGGCCAGCGCGCGCTTGGGCGCGGACTGGACGAGGTAGTAGGTGACCACCACGGCGGCGAGCGCGACCACCGCGACCACCGAGATGATCGTGCCCCAGGGCACACCCTTCTTGGACACCACCGAGCCGCGGGCCGCCTTCACGCTGCCCTTCTTCGGTGCGCCCTTCCTTTTAGTGCCGCTGGCCATGGCTCCCGCGTCTCCCGTCAAGTGGATATACCCGGGTAGAGTTTAGGGACCCCGTGTTCGGTCCCTGTCAACGGCCGAGGTCGCGGCCCTTACACTCGGCTGGTGACTCCCGAGGCCCTAGCTGACCTGGTCCGTACGTCCGCCGCGCAGGTGCTCACCGCCCGTGGCGCCGACCCAGCCGTGCTCCCCGCCACGGTGACCGTTGAGCGCCCGCGCAACCCGGAACACGGAGACTACGCCACCAACCTCGCGCTGCAGGTGGCGAAGAAGGCCGGCCTGGCCCCGCGCGACTTCGCCCAGGAGCTGGCCGACGCGCTCGCCGCCACCGACGGCATCGACTCCGCCGAGATCGCGGGCCCCGGGTTCGTGAACCTCCGGCTGGCCGCCGACGCCCAGGGCGAGCAGATCCGCCAGGTGCTCACCCTCGGCGACGCCTACGGCCGCGGCACCGCCCTGGCCGGCCGCAAGATCAACCTCGAGTTCGTGTCGGCGAACCCGACCGGCCCGATCCACCTCGGCGGCACCCGCTGGGCCGCGGTGGGCGACGCGCTCGGCCGGGTCCTGCAGGCGCAGGGCGCCGACGTCACCCGCGAGTACTACTTCAACGACGCCGGCGCGCAGATCGACCGGTTCGTCCGGTCCCTGATCGCCGCCGCGAAGGGCGACCCCGCGCCGGAGGACGGCTACGCGGGCGCCTACATCAGCGACATCGCCGCCGAGGTCCTGCGCCAGGAGCCCAGCGCGCTGTCGCTGCCCGAGGACGAGCGCAACGAGACGTTCCGCCGCATCGGCGTCGACCTGATGTTCGGCGAGATCAAGAAGAGCCTGCACGAGTTCGGCACCGACTTCGACGTCTACTTCCACGAGGACTCCCTGCACCAGTCCGGCGCGGTGGAGAAGGCCGTCGAGAGCCTCAAGGAGAACGGCAGCCTCTACCACGCCGACGGCGCCTGGTGGCTGCGCTCCACCGAGTTCGGCGACGACAAGGACCGCGTGGTCATCAAGAGCGACGGCGCGCCCGCCTACATCGCCGGTGACATCGCCTACCTGCACGACAAGATCGGCCGCGGCTTCGACCTGTGCATCTACATGCTCGGCGCGGACCACCACGGCTACATCGCCCGGCTCAAGGCCGCCGCGTCCGCGATGGGCCACGACCCGTCCGTGGTCGAGGTGCTCATCGGCCAGCTGGTGAACCTGGTCAGCGAGGGCAAGCCGGTCCGGATGAGCAAGCGCGCGGGCACGGTGATCACGATGGAGGACCTCGTCGAGGCCGTCGGCGTGGACGCCGCCCGCTACGAACTGACCCGCTACTCCGTCGACTCCAGCATCGACATCGACCTCGACCTGCTGCGCAAGAGCAGCGACGAGAACCCGGTGTACTACGTGCAGTACGCGCACGCCCGGCTCGCTTCGCTCCAGCGCAACGCCGCCGACCTCGGACTGAAGTTCGACAACGACGCCGACTTCGGGCTGCTCACCCTCGACCGCGAGGGTGACCTCATCCGCACGATCGGGGAGTTCCCGACGATCGTGCAGCGCGCCGCCGAACTGCGTGAACCGCACCGCGTGGCGCGTTACCTGGAAAGCCTCGCCGGCGCGTTCCACAAGTTCTACGCCGTCGCGCAGGTCCTGCCCAAGGGCGACGAGGAAGCCACCCCGCTCACCTTCGCCCGCCTCGCCCTGTGCGAGGCGGCGCGCCAGGTGTTCGCGAACGGCCTCGCCCTGCTCGGTGTCTCAGCTCCGGAACGGATGTAAACCCAGATGGCTCACCCCGCCGGCCCGCGGCACGCGGAGGTCTACCCGCATGCCGACACCTCCGGTTTTCCCCCGTCCAGTTCCGAAGAGCTCGACCGGCTCTACCCGAAGGTCTGGCCCCGCAACTCCTACCGCGCCCCGGACGGCGTGGTGCGGATCGCGGGCGTCGACGTCCGGCAGCTGGCCGAGACCTACGGCACGCCGTTGTTCGTCGTCGACGAGGCCGACTTCAAGTCGCGCTGCGCCGAGTACGCCGAGGCGTTCGACGACCCGTCGCTGGTGCACTACGCGGCCAAGGCGTTCCTGTGCACCGAGGTGGCCCGCTGGGTCGCCGCGCAGGGCCTGAGCCTGGACGTCGCCAGCGGCGGCGAGCTCGCGGTCGCGCTGCGCGCCGGCTTCCCGCCGGAGCGGATCACCTTCCACGGCAACAACAAGTCGGTCGCCGAGCTGGAGACCGCGGTCGGCGCCGGGGTCGGCACGGTCGTGCTGGACTCCTACTACGAGATCGCGCGGCTGGCCGACGTCGCGGCACGGCTCGACGTCGAGCAGAAGGTGCTGATCCGCGTCACGGTCGGCGTCGAGGCGCACACGCACGAGTTCATCGCGACCGCCCACGAGGACCAGAAGTTCGGCTTCTCGCTGGCCGCGGGCGACGCCGCGGAGGCGGTGCGCCGGGTGCTGAACGCGCCGTCGCTGCGCCTGGTCGGCCTGCACAGCCACATCGGGTCGCAGATCTTCGACGCCGACGGCTTCGAGGTCGCCGCGCGCCGGGTCATCGGGCTGATGGCCGAGCTGGTCAAGGAGCACGGCGAGCAGCTGCTGGAGCAGCTGTCGCTGGTGGACCTCGGCGGCGGGTTCGGCATCGCCTACACCGACAAGGACAACCCGCCGCCGCCGGCGCAGATGATCACGCAGATCCGCGAGATCGTGCGCAAGGAGTGCGAGTTCGCCGGGCTGCCGGTGCCGCGCATCGCGGGCGAGCCGGGCCGCGCCATCGCCGGCCCCGGCACGGTCACGCTGTACGAGGTGGGCACCATCAAGGAGGTGTCGCTGGGGGACAACGAGTCCCGGCGCTACGTCAGCGTGGACGGTGGGATGAGCGACAACATCCGCACGCCGCTC
The DNA here is from genome assembly GCF_000739085.1 of Amycolatopsis methanolica 239. Lineage (NCBI taxonomy): Bacteria > Bacillati > Actinomycetota > Actinomycetes > Pseudonocardiales > Pseudonocardiaceae > Amycolatopsis > Amycolatopsis methanolica. The sequence continues at coordinate 1,375,695 of NZ_CP009110.1, forward strand.
TACGACGCGGTGTACGACGTCCGCCTGGTGTCGCGCGCGAGTGACGACGGGACGAGTGAGCAGGTCGGCGCGGCGCTGAGCCGCGTGGTGGGCAAGCACTGCGAGTCCGGCGACATCGTCGTGCGGGACTGCTGGCTGCCGGACACCCTCGCTCCCGGCGACCTGCTCGCCGTCGCGGCAACCGGCGCGTACTGCTACTCCATGGCCAGCAACTACAACCGGCAGCCGCGCCCCGCGGTCGTCGCGGTCCGCAACGGCAGCGCGCGGCTGCTCCTGCGCCGCGAGACGATCGACGACATGCTGCAGCTGGAGGTGTCGTGACTGCAATGTCCACTGTAGACGGCAAGACGGTGCGCGTCGCGCTGCTGGGCTGCGGCACGGTCGGCACCGAGGTCGCGCGGCTGCTCACCGAGCAGGCGGACGAGCTCGCCGCCCGCGCCGGCGCCCCGGTCGAGCTGGCCGGCATCGCGGTGCGCCGCCCGGACAAGCACCCCGAGCTGCCGCAGCACCTGCTGACCAACGACGCCGCCGCGCTCGTGGAGTCCGATGTGGACGTCGTGGTCGAGCTGATCGGCGGCGTCGACCCGGTGCGCGAGTGGCTGCTCACCGCGCTGCGCAAGGGGAAGTCGGTCGTCACGGCGAACAAGGCGCTGCTGGCCGAGTACTCCGCGGAGCTGTTCGAGGCGGCCGACTCCAGTGGCGCCGACCTCTACTTCGAGGCGGCGGTGGCCGGCGCGATCCCGTTGCTGCGCCCGCTGCGCGAGTCGCTGGCCGGTGACCGCATCACCAAGGTGATGGGCATCGTCAACGGCACCACCAACTTCATCCTGTCCGCGATGGACTCCACGGGCGCCGGCTACGCCGAGACGCTCGACGAGGCCAGCCGGCTCGGCTACGCGGAGGCGGACCCGACCGCGGACGTGGACGGCTACGACGCCGCGTCCAAGGCGGCCATCCTCGCCTCGCTGGCGTTCCACACCCGCGTCACCGCGTCCGACGTGCACCGCGAGGGCATCTCGAACGTGTCCGCTTCGGACATCGCGGCGGCGAAGGCGCTGGGCCGCACGGTGAAGCTGCTCTCGATCTGCGAGCGCGTCGAGGGCGAGGACGGCGCGGAGTCGGTGTCCGCGCGCGTGCACCCGGTGATGCTGCCGCGCACCCACCCGCTGGCGAACGTCGGCGGCGCGTACAACGCCGTGTTCGTCGAGGCGGACGCGGCGGGCAGCCTGATGTTCTACGGCCAGGGCGCCGGTGGCGCGCCGACGGCCAGCGCGGTGCTCGGCGACCTGGTCGCGGTGGCCCGCAACCGGGTGCTCGGCGGCCGCGGCCCGCGCGAGTCGGCGCACGCCCAGCTGCCGGTGCGGCCGATGGGCCGGACCCCGACCCGCTACCACGTCAGCCTCGACGTGGCCGACAAGCCGGGTGTGCTCGCCCAGGTCGCGCAGGTGTTCGCGGCCCACGAGGTGAGCATCGCCGCGGTCCGGCAGCGTGACCGGCACGACACCGCCAGCCTCGTCATCGTGACGCATCTCGCACCGGACGCGGCGCTCGAGGCGACCGTCGAGGCCATCGGGAAAATGGACGTCGTCAACGAGGTCGTGAGCGTGATGCGGGTGGAAGGCGAGGATTCATGACTGCGAAGGCCGGCTGGCCCGGGATCATCGAGGCGTACGCCGACCGGGTACCGGTTCCGGCCGGGGCGGAGGTCATCACCCTCGGCGAGGGCAACACGCCGCTGATGCCCGCGCCGCACCTGTCCGAGCTGACCGGGTCGACCGTCTACCTGAAGGTCGAGGGCGCCAACCCGACCGGGTCCTTCAAGGACCGCGGCATGACGGTGGCGATCACCCACGCGAAGGCCAGCGGCTTGCAGGCGGTCATCTGCGCCTCGACCGGCAACACGTCGGCCTCGGCCGCGGCCTACGCCGCGCGCGCCGGACTGACCTGCGCGGTCCTCATCCCGCAGGGCAAGATCGCGATGGGCAAGCTCGCGCAGGCCATCCTGCACGGCGCGCGCATCCTCCAGATCGACGGCAACTTCGACGACTGCCTCGAACTCGCCCGCAAGACCGCGATCGACCACCCGGTCACGCTGGTCAACTCGGTCAACCCGGTGCGCCTGATCGGCCAGAAGACCGCCGCGTGGGAGATCTGCGACGTCCTCGGCCAGGCGCCGGACATCCACTGCCTGCCGGTCGGCAACGCGGGCAACATCACCGCCTACTGGGCCGGGTACTCCGAGTACGCCGCAGACGGTGTGGTGAAGAACACCCCGCGCATGTTCGGGTTCCAGGCGGCCGGTGCGGCCCCGCTGGTGAAGGGGGAGCCGATCGCCGAGCCGGAGACGATCGCGACCGCGATCCGCGTCGGCAGCCCCGCCTCCTGGGAGGGCGCGGTGAAGGCGAAGAACGCCTCGGGCGGCCTGTTCGAGGCGGTGACCGATGAGAAGATCCTCGCCGCGTACCGCCTGCTGGCCAGCAAGGAGGGCGTGTTCGTGGAGCCGGCGTCGGCGACCAGCGTCGCGGGCCTGCTCGCCACCGCCGCCGACGGCCGCCTGCCGAAGGGCTCGACGGTGGTGTGCACCGTCACCGGCCACGGCCTCAAGGACCCGGGCACCGCGCTGGAGGGCAACGTCGAGGTGGAGCCGCTGGCGGTGGACCCGCGGGCCGTCGCCGCGGCGCTGGAGCTGACGTGACCGCTCTGAAGGTGACCGTCCCGGCGTCGAGCGCGAACCTCGGCCCGGGCTTCGACGCGCTCGGGCTGGCGCTCGCGCTGCACGACGTCGTCGAGGTGCAGGTCACCGACGCCGGACTCAAGGTCGAGGTGTTCGACGCCGGGGCCGGCGGGGTCGAGGACGTGCCCACCGACGACACGCACCTGGTGGTGCGGGCGCTGCGGCGCGCGTGCGAGCACCTCGGCGTCACGCCGCCGGGGCTGCACCTGCGGTGCTTCAACAAGATCCCGCACGCGCGCGGGCTCGGTTCGTCGGCCGCGGCCGTGGTCTCCGGGATCGCCGCCGGCTACGCCCTCGCGGAGCGGCCGTTGGACGGCGACGCGGTCCAGCTGGCCGCCGAGTTCGAGGGGCACGCGGACAACGCCGCCGCCAGCCTGCTGGGCGGGTTCGTCCTGGCGTGGTGTGAAAAGGGCCGTTTTCACGGGGAACGGCTGACGCCGCACCCGTCGATCCGCCCGGTCGTGGCGGTGCCGTCGGTGAAGTCGTCCACGGAGGCGACGCGCGGGCTGCTGCCGGAGAAGGTGCCGCACGCCGACGCCGCGTTCGCGGCGGGCCGCGCGGCGCTCGCCGTGCACGCCCTGACCAGAGATCCGTCGTTGCTGCTGCCCGCCACCGAGGACCGCCTGCACCAGGACTACCGCGCCCCCGCCTACCCGGCGACCGGGCGCCTGGTGCACGACCTGCGTGCCGCCGGGGTCGCGGCGACGGTGTCCGGCGCCGGGCCGACCGTGCTCGCCCTGACGGTCGACGGAATAATTCCCGCGTCGGTGGACGTTGCAGGGTTCGAAGTCATCGAGCTGCCGGTCGACCAGACCGGCGTCCAGGTCACGGGCCGGTAGATTCCGTGCGGAGATTAGTGGCACGCCGGGGGGTGGTTGTTGCACCTCGTGCCCGGTCGGTCTACCCTCGGGGGCGTTCGATCACCGCGCGCAATCGCACCCGGTGTCGGTCCCGGGGGTTCGTCCCGGATCGCATTCTCTCGTTGAGTCGATAATTCCGCATAGCTGGTGCAGGGATTGACCTAGGCGGGTTTCCGGTAGCCACGGTGACACGAATCCGGCGCGTTCCACCTGGAGCACGCGAGAACCCCGTGTGGCGGCTCCGCCGCTGTGACCTGCGTGTCCCGGCCGGGGAAGCCACACCGGGCAGGAGCAGACCGCCTCGCGATCGGACGCGGGCGGTAGTCCGCTGATCCACCTGGAGGCGTGGATCGGTCAGGAAGGACATGTGTGAGCAACACCGATCTTTTGAGCGGCGACGTGGCGACCGCCGCGACGAACGCTGAGCCAGGGGAGAGCAACGGCCCGGCCGCGCCGAAGCGCCGCAGCGGCGGCCTGTCCGGCATGGTGATCGCCGATCTGCGGGAACTCGCCACCCAGCTGGGCATCGGCGACACCAAGGGGATGCGCAAGGGCGACCTGATCGCCGCGATCCGCGAGCGCCAGGGCAAGGCCCCGCGCAAGCGCGCCGCCGACGAGACCCTGCCCCTCGAGGGCATTGCCGCGAAGGTGGAGGCTCCGGCGCCTGCCAAGTCCGCCGAGAAGGCGCCCCGGCAGGCCGCGGCCCCGGCCGACAAGCCCGCCCCGGTGGTGGAGAAGGCCGAGAAGCCGGCTCCGGCCGAGAAGCCCGTGAACGGCGCCGAGGCGCCCCAGCAGGGTGAGGACGGCCCCCGTCGCGAGGGCGGCGCCCGCCGTCGCCGTGGCGCGAACCGCGCCGCGGGCAGCCCGGACAACCGCGGTGGCAACGACCGCGGCGGCAACGACCAGCGCGAGCAGCGCGGTGGCGACCAGGCCCAGCAGGGCGGTGGCGACCAGCGCAAGCAGAACAACCGCGACTCCGGCGCCGGCCAGTCCAAGCAGAACCCGGGCGGTGGCCAGAACTCCGGTGGCGGCCAGAACAACGCGGACGACGACGAGGGCGGCCGTCGCGGCCGCCGGTTCCGGGACCGCCGCCGTCGCGGTGGCAACCGCGGCGAGGGCGGCACGGACACCGAAATCCGCGAGGACGACGTCTTGCTGCCGGTCGCCGGCATCCTCGACGTCCTGGACAACTACGCGTTCGTGCGCACCTCGGGTTACCTGCCGGGGCCGAACGACGTGTACGTGTCGCTGTCGCTGGTGCGCAAGCACGGCCTGCGCCGCGGTGACGCGATCACCGGTGTCGTCAAGCAGCCGCGCGAGGGCGAGCAGCAGCGCCAGAAGTTCAACCCGCTGGTGCGCGTCGACAGCGTCAACGGTCTGGACCCGGACGAGGCCAAGCGCCGCCCCGAGTTCACCAAGCTGACCCCGCTCTACCCGAACGAGCGGTTGCGCCTGGAGACCGAGCCGCACAAGCTGACCACCCGCGTGATCGACCTGGTCATGCCGGTCGGCAAGGGGCAGCGCGCCCTGATCGTGTCGCCGCCGAAGGCGGGCAAGACCACGATCATGCAGGACATCGCGAACGCGATCACCACGAACAACCCCGAGTGCCACCTGATGGTCGTCCTCGTCGACGAGCGTCCGGAAGAGGTAACCGACATGCAGCGGTCGGTGAAGGGCGAGGTCATCGCCTCGACCTTCGACCGCCCGCCGTCAGACCACACCTCGGTCGCCGAGCTGTCCATCGAGCGGGCCAAGCGCCTCGTGGAGATGGGCATGGACGTGGTGGTCCTGCTCGACTCGATCACCCGCCTCGGCCGCGCCTACAACCTGGCGGCCCCGGCGTCCGGCCGGATCCTCTCCGGTGGTGTCGACTCGACGGCGCTGTTCCCACCGAAGCGCTTCCTCGGCGCGGCGCGCAACATCGAGAACGGCGGCTCGCTGACGATCTTCGCCACGGCGATGGTCGAGACCGGTTCCACCGGTGACACGGTGATCTTCGAGGAGTTCAAGGGCACCGGCAACGCCGAGCTCAAGCTCGACCGCAAGATCGCCGAGCGGCGCGTCTTCCCGGCGGTGGACGTCAACCCGTCCGGCACCCGCAAGGAGGAGCTGCTGCTCTCGCCGGACGAGCTCGCGGTCACGCACAAGCTGCACCGGGTCCTGCACGCGCTGGACTCGCAGCAGGCCATCGACCTGCTGCTGTCCCGCCTGCGCAAGACGAAGACCAACATCGAGTTCCTGATGCAGGTCAGCAAGACGGCTCTGGCGTCCGACGACGACTGAGAGTCGTAGCAAGCGAAAAACGGCCACCCTCCCCCAGGAAGGGTGGCCGTTTTCGTTGTGTTTCCTACTGGTGGGGGACAGCGGCGGGGGTCCAGCCGCGGTAGTTGCTGTAGTAGCTGTAGCCACCCTGGGACTTCGTGACGTGCCCGATCTTGCCGCCGACGCTGGTCGCGTAGAACCCGCCGGCACCGTCGGAGATGCCGACATGGCCGTAGGGCGAGGAGATGTTCCAGTACACGAACGCGCCCAGCGGCGGGTTCCGGTCGCCGGCGTGTTTGTGGCTCGCGCCGTTCCAGTGCGCGTTGGCCGAGGCCCACACGCCGGTGGTGCCGTAGGCGTTCTCGCAGTAGCCCTGGTAGGCGGTGCTGCCGATGCGGGCCCTGAACCACGCGACGGCGCCGGCCGGTGTGCCGTCACCGGCGGCGAGGATCGAGACGTCGCTGCTCGGGGCGATGGTGGCGAGGGCCGCGGCTTGGCTCGTGGCCGGCACGAGGGCGAGTGCCGTGGCGGCGAGCGCGGCGACGGCGGCGGACTTGGCGGTGCGCGAAAGTGACATCGGCTCCTCCTCACCCGGCGGGTCCGGGTCTCGGCCGGGAGCGTCGCGTGCGCCCGTACAAAACCCGTAAAGGTCCAGTACCCGGAATATGCGCCGTCCGGGGGGCGTTGACCTGCACGTCAGCGCGTCTGGCAGAATCAATCCGCTAACGTCCGGCTCCGGTTCACCCCACGTGTCGAAGAACGCCGCGGGGACCCGGCGGCCACCGAGAGAGGACTCCATGAAGAGCGGTATCCACCCCGAGTACGTGCCCACCACCGTCACCTGTGGTTGCGGCAACACCTTCACGACCCGCAGCACCAAGACCTCCGGCGCCATCACGGTCGAAATCTGCTCGAACTGCCACCCCTTCTACACCGGCAAGCAGAAGATCATGGACACCGGTGGCCGGGTCGCGCGCTTCGAGGCGCGCTACGGCAAGCGGGCCGGCAAGAAGGCCGACGCCAAGTAGCTCCACCGCCGGCGCCCACTCCCGACGATCGGGGGTGGGCGCCGCTTTTGTGTCCTGAGGCCATCAAGAGGAAGGTTCGGTCGTGGATTCGTCTTCCCTGCACGGGCTGCTCGCCGAGTACGCCGATCTGGAAAAGCAGCTGGCGGACCCGGCCGTGCACGCCGACCAGGGCCGGGCGCGCAAGCTCGGCCGCCGGTATGCGGAGCTGAGCCCGATCGTCAAGGTCATCAACGAGCTGGACCAGGCGCGGGACGACCTGGGCACCGCGCGTGAGCTGGCCGACGAGGACGCGGCGTTCGCGGCCGAGGCCGAGGAGATCGCGGCGCGCATCCCCCAGCTGCAGTCCCGGCTGACGGAGCTGCTGCTGCCGCGCGACCCGTACGACGGCTCGGACGTCCTGATGGAGATCAAGTCCGGGGAGGGTGGCGAGGAGTCGGCCCTGTTCGCCGGCGACCTGCTGCGCATGTACCTGCGCTACGCCGAGCGGCACGGCTGGAAGGCCGAGGTCCTCGACGCGGTGCACTCCGACCTGGGCGGCTACAAGGACGTCACGGTCGCGGTGAAGAGCAAGGGCACCGACGCGGACGGGGTGTGGGCGCGGCTGAAGTTCGAAGGCGGCGTGCACCGGGTGCAGCGCGTGCCTGCGACCGAGTCGCAGGGCCGGATCCACACCTCCGCCGCGGGGGTCCTGATCTACCCGGAACCGGAGGAGGTCGAGGTCGAGATCGACCCGAACGACCTGCGGATCGACGTGTTCCGGTCGTCCGGCCCCGGCGGGCAGAGCGTCAACACGACCGACTCGGCCGTGCGCGTGACACACCTGCCGACCGGGATCGTGGTGTCCTGCCAGAACGAGAAGTCGCAGATCCAGAACCGGGCCCGCGCCATCCAGGTGCTGCAGGCGCGGCTGCAGGCGATGGCGGAGGAAGAGGCCGCCGCGAAGGCCGCCGACGCGCGGAAGTCGCAGGTCCGGACGGTCGACCGGTCGGAGCGGGTGCGCACCTACAACTTCCCGGAGAACCGCATTTCGGACCACCGGGTGAACTACAAGGCGTACAACCTGGACCAGGTCCTGGACGGCGACCTGGACGCCGTGCTCGACGCCCTGGCCGCCGCCGACCGCGAGGAGCGCCTGGCCACCGCGGGCCAGTGACCCCTACCGGTCCAGGAAGTCCCTGATCCGGGCGAGCCACTCGTCGCGGGCCTCGGCCTGCATCGAGTGGCCGCTCGCGATCGCCACGAACTCCGCGCCCGGGATCCCGTCGGCCAGTTCGCGCTGCACGCCGATCGGCACCAGCACGTCCTGTCGCGTGCCGATGACCAGCGTCGGCACGGTGATCCGGCCCAGCTCGGCGCGGGTGTCCACCGACGCCACCAGGTCCACGTGCTCCGGCGCGCCCTCGGGAACGGCCAGCCCGGCCAGCGCGCCCTCGAGTTCCTGCGGCGACAGCGCGTTCAGGTACCCCGCGCCCACACCCGCGAAGGTCAGGTACTTCGCCAGCAGCTCCTTGTTCCCGAGGTCCAGCAGCTCCCGCCACACGTCGACGGCGAGCCGCATCTGGTTCGTCGGGTGGGCGAACCCGGCGGTCAGCACGAGGCCGCTCACCCGCTCCGGGTGCCGCGTGGCCGCGCGCACCGCGACGGCCGTGCCCAGCGAATAGCCGAGGATCGTGAAGCGCTTCACGCCGGCGGACACGGCGGTCGCCACCAGGGAGTCGGCCAGCCCGTCCAGGGTCAGCGGCCCGTCGCTGCGTGGCGTCGCCCCGCTGCCCGGGTAGTCCGGGCCGACCACGGTGTGCGTGCGGGCGAGGTCGTCCAGGATCGGGCCGAAGTTCGCCTCGATGCCGCCGCCAGCGCCGTGGGCGAGCAGCAGGCCGGGGCCGGATCCGCGGACGACGTGCGAGAAATGTTCGATCATGCCGCGACGTTAGGAACTGACACCGGTGTGAAGGTCAACTTTCGAGTGAGCGAGGTCGCATGCGGATCGGTGAGCTGTCCGCCCGGACCGGGGTCAGCCAGCGGTTGCTGCGGTACTACGAGGAGCAGGGGCTCCTGGTGCCACGCCGGGACACGAACGGTTACCGGGTCTACGACGACGACGCCGTGGTCACGGTTCGGCAGATCCGCGCGCTGCTCGCGGCCGGGTTGTCGACGTGCGTGATCCGGGAGGTGCTGCCCTGCGCCCGGGGCGAGAAGCCGGAGCTGGAGATGTGCCCGTCGCTGGTGCGCACACTGCGTGAGCAGCTCGACGCGCTGGACGAGCGCATCGACGATCTCCGGCAGACGCGCGGGGCGCTCGCGGCATACGTCCCCGCGAGCGGATGACCGCTGTGGAAAAGTTGGGTGCGTGAAGCGGCAACCGTTGCGACTGGCGATCCTCGAGGCGATGCGCATCCTGGAGGAGGCGGGGGTGGCGTCTCCGCGCGCCGACGCCGAACTCATCGCCGCGCACGTGCTCGGCGTCGACCGCGGTCGCCTGCCGCTCGTGCCCCTCGTCGACCCGCCCGTGATCGAGGCGATCGGCAAGCTGGTGGCGCAGCGCGCCAAGCGGGTGCCGCTGCAGCACCTGACCGGGTGGGCCGGGTTCGCCGGCATCACGCTGGACGTCGGGCCCGGTGTCTTCATCCCGCGGCCGGAGACGGAACTGCTGGTCGAGTGGGGGTTGCGGCTCATCCACGGCCGCGAGTACCCGGTGGTGGTCGACCTGTGCACCGGTTCGGGCGCGCTGGCGCTGGCGATCGCGCACGAGCGGCCGGACGCGGTGGTCTACGCCGTGGACATCGACCCGAACGCGCTCGCGTGGGCGCGGCACAACGCGGACAAGCAGGCCGCGGCGGGGGACACGCCGATCCGCCTGTACTCCGGCGACGTCGGGGACAGCACGATCTTCGCCGAGCTGGACGGCCTGGTGGACCTGGTGGTGTGCAACCCGCCGTACGTCCCGCCGGGCGGCGACCTGCCGCCCGAGGTGGTCGACTTCGACCCGCCGCAGGCGGTCTTCGCCCCCGACGGCGGTCTCGCGGTGGTCCGGCAGGCCGTGGCGACCGCCTGCCGCCTCCTCAAGCGCGGCGGCGGGGTGGCCATCGAACACGACGACACGCACGGCTCGGCCGCGCCGGCGCTGGTCGCGTCCCGCAAGGTGCTGACGGACGTCCAGGACCACCGCGACCTCGCCGGACGCCCCCGTTTCGTGACCGCCCTCCGCGGCTGACCCCGCGACGCCCGGCACACGCGCCGCGGCGTGTCGCGCGGCCGGTGCGGTGAGCGCCACCCGCAACCAAGCCGTTACCCGACCGGGAATAGTCTTCACCCCATGAGCGCGGTGTACGACTGCAGCTGTCCGGAGACGCGGGCCGAGGGGCTGGCCGCGGCGGCGAGCGCGGTGCGTTCGGGGCGGCTTGTCGTGCTGCCCACCGACACGGTCTACGGCATCGGGGCGGACGCGTTCGACTCGGCCGCCGTGCGGGCGCTGCTGCGGGCGAAGAACCGCGGCCTGGACCTGCCCGTCGGCGTCCTCGTCGGCTCATGGTCCACAATAGACGGTCTTGTCCTCGGCGTCCCGCCGCAGGCACGGGCCCTCATCGAGGCCTTCTGGCCCGGTGATCTGTCCATTGTGCTCCCGCACGCGCCGAGCCTGCGCTGGGACCTCGGCACCACCCGCGGCACCGTGATGCTCCGGATGCCGCTGCACCCGGTCGCACTGGAGCTGCTCCGCGACGTCGGCCCGATGGCCGTCTCCAGCGCCAACGTCTCCGGGCGGCCCCCGGCGTCCAGCGCGGAGGAGGCGCAGGAGCAGCTCGGCGAGTCGGTCTCCGTCTACCTCGACGGCGGGCCCAGCGGCGAACCGGTGCCCTCGTCGATCGTCGACCTGACCGGCGACGAGCCCGTGCTGCTGCGGGCGGGCGCGGTGAGCGCGGAAGCGGTGAGCGAGGTGCTCGGCGCACCGGTGAAGACCGCGGCCTGATGACCCCCGTAACCACCGCAGGCCTCCCGATCCGGGAGTACATCCTCGTCGGTCTCATCGCCGCGACGCTGACGTTCCTGCTCACCGGCGTCATCCGGCGCCTGGCGATCCGCCTCGGCGCGATCGCCAACCCGCGTGCCAGGGACGTGCACGTCATCCCGATCCCGCGCATGGGCGGCGTCGGCATGTACCTGGGTGTCGTCTGCGGCATGGCGATGGCCCACCAGCTGCCGGTGCTGCGCCGCGCGTTCGACTTCTCCCTCGACCCGGTCGGCGTGCTGATCGGCGGCGGCGTCATCGTGCTGATCGGCGCGCTGGACGACCGGTTCGAGATCGACGCCTGGACCAAGCTCGCCGGCCAGGTGATGTGCGCGGGCATCCTGGTCATCTTCGGCGTGCAGTGGAACGTGTTCTGGGTGCCGTGGGGCGGCAACGGCGACGCGCTCGGCTCCGTGGTCACCCTGGACAACAACCAGGGCGGGCTGCTGATGGTGCTGCTCGTCGTGCTGCTGGTGAACGCGCTGAACTTCGTCGACGGGCTGGACGGCCTCGCCGCCGGGCTGGGCTTCATCGCGGCGGCCGCGACCTGCGCGTTCTCGCTCGGTCTGCTCAACTCCCAAGGCGGCGACGTCGGCGTCTACCCGCCGGCGCTGATCGCCGCCACGCTGGCCGGCGCGTGCCTCGGCTTCCTGCCGCACAACTTCCAGCCCGCGAAGATCTTCATGGGCGACTCCGGCTCGATGATGATCGGCCTGATGCTGGCCGGTGCCACCACGTCGGCCTCCGGCAAGATCAACTACACCCGGTTCGGCGGCTCCGACGCGCTGGCGCTGCTGTCCCCGCTGCTGGTCGTCGTGGCGGTCCTGTTCCTGCCGGTCCTCGACCTGCTGATGGCGGTCGTCCGTCGCACGCGGCGCGGCGAGAGCCCGTTCGCGGCCGACAAGATGCACCTGCACCACCGCCTGCTGGAGATCGGCCACTCGCAGCGCCGCGCGGTGCTGCTGATCTACCTGTGGGCGGGCCTGCTCGGCTTCGGCGCGGTCTCGATGACGCTGTTCGACACGACGGCGGTACTCTGGATCGTCGGCGCGGGACTCGTCCTCGCCGGGATCGTGTCCGTCATTCCGCGCCTGAGGTCGCGGAACCAGGGAGTGTCATGACCGACAACACCGAAAACCCGCACGCGCAGTCGGTGCTCAAGCTGGCCGACGCGATGCTGCGCTTCGCGCTGTGGCCGGGGCTGGCCACGGTCGTGATCGGCGTGGTCGTGTCGACGATCCTGTCCGGTGTGCCGGGTCTGCTGGGCTCGCTGGTCGGCGGCGCGATCGCGTTCGCGTCGTCCCTGATCACGCTGTTCATGATGCGCAAGTCGGCCGCGCTGGACCCGTTCATGGTGATGGCGGTGGCGATCGGCGGCTACATCCTCAAGGTGCTGGTCCTGTTCGGCGTCATGACCGCTCTCAAGGGCGTCGACGCGTTCAACCGCTACGCGCTCGCGTTCACCACGCTGGCGGTGATCCTGGTCTGGGCCGCGGCGGAGTTCCTGGCCTTCCGCAAGACCAAGATCCCGACGATCATCCCGAGCTGACTTCCGCAGGTCAGCGCAGGATTCCGGCGGTACTCCAACGGGTGGGAACCAATTAAGGAGTACGCCCGTACGGTGTCGATTTACCGGCTGGTATCGTCCGCACTGTGGAGGTGGGGCCTTCGGCCCGCGCTCCCGATGCGGAACCCAACCGGCAACGTGGCGATCGAGACGGATGGCCCCTGAGCCGGCCTGGCTGATTCTGCTGTCGGAGATCGTAGTGCCGAAACCCCCAGGTGGCTGAAAGTACACGCGCTGTTCACTCAGGGGATCCGCCTCCAAGTACCCGAAACGTATCGGGTACGTTAAGTCCAGATCGTGACGATTCCCCCGGCGGAGTGAACGCCGGCCGGGAGAACCGGAAGGAGCCCAGTTGGGCGCGCTGGTATTGGCCGAGGGCGACACGTTCGCGCCCCCGGGTGCCGGAGACTTCGACCTGCCGCCGATCTTCCTCGGCGTCACCAAGCCGATGATCCTGGTCGTGCTGTCGGTGATCATCATCGCGGCCTTCTTCCTGCTGACCTCGCGAAAGCTGAAGGTCGTGCCGGGCAAGGCGCAGTTCGCCGCCGAGTACGTCTACGACTTCGCGCGCAACGGCATCGCGCGTGAGCAGATCGGGTCGAAGGACTTCAAGCCGTTCATCCCGCTGGTGCTGACGCTGTTCAGCTTCGTGCTGATCAACAACCTGTTCGGGATCATCCCGATCTTCCAGTTCCCGACGTTCTCGCACATCGGTTTCCCGATCGCGCTGTCGCTGCTGGTGGTCTACCCGGTGTACCACTACGTCGGGTTCAAGCGGCACGGCTTCGTGGGCTACCTCAAGCACGCGACCGTCCCGCCGGGCGCGCCAGGCCCGATCTACATCCTGCTGACGCCGATCGAGTTCCTGCAGAAGTTCGTCCTCAACCCGCTCACCCTGGCGGTCCGGGTGTTCGCCGCGATGTTCGCAGGCCACCTGATCCTGCTGGTGTTCACGCTCGCGGGCGAGTTCCTGCTGCTCCACGCGGGCGGGGTCTTCAAGCCCATCTCGCTGGTCTCGTGGGCGTTCGCCATCCTGATGACCTTCGTGGAAGCGCTGATCCAGGTGATCCAGGCGTATGTGTTCGCCGTGCTGTCGGCGAACTACATCGGCGCCGCGCTCGCCGAAGACCACTAGAAGAAAACGAACCGAAAAGCCCCCGATCCGCGTGGTAGCGGACCGAGTGAAAGGGAAACGCAAGTGAGCAACATCGTTCTTGCCCAGGCCGCCGAGACCGCCTCCAGCATCAACCCGGGCCTCGCCGCCATCGGCTACGGTCTGGGCGCGATCGGCCCGGGCATCGGTGTGGGTCTGATCTGGGCCGCCGTCATCAACGGCACCGCCCGTCAGCCGGAGGCCCAGGGCAAGCTCATGGGTATCGCCTGGACCACCTTCGTGCTTACCGAGGTGCTCGCCCTGATCGGTCTGGTCGTCTACTTCATCGCCTCCGCCGCCTGAGTTAACCGCTCACCGCTGAAGGAGTCGTTGTGGTGAAGACCCAGATCGTGCTGGCCGCGGAAGAGGCGCCGAACCCGGTGCTGCCGCATCTCAGCGAGATCATCCTCGGCCTGGTGGCCTTCCTGATCCTGCTGTGGCTGCTCAAGAAGTTCGCCGTGCCGCGCTTCGAGAAGATGTACGAAGAGCGCACGGCGGCCATCGAGGGTGGCATCGCCAAGGCGGAGAAGGCGCAGGCCGAAGCCGAAGAGGCGCTCGCGAAGTACCAGGCACAGCTCAAGGACGCCTACTCCGAGGCCGCCAAGATCCGTGACGACGCTCGCCTCGAGGCCGAGCGGATCAAGGAAGAGCTGCGGGCCGAGGCCCAGGACGAGGCCGCCCGGATCATCGCCCAGGGCCACGCCGCGCTGCAGGCCCAGAAGGCACAGATCGTCACGGAGCTGCGCAACGAGCTGGGCCGCAACTCGATCGAGCTGGCGAGCCGGATCGTCGGGGAGCACCTCGAGGACGAGGTCCGTCGCCGTGGCACGGTCGACCGGTTCCTCGCCGAGCTCGGCAGCAGCGCCGGTAACGGAGCAGGAAAGTAGTCCAGATGACGCTGACGCTGCACGCCGCGAGCCGCGAAGCGCTCGCCTCCGCCGAGACCCGGCTCGCCGAGGTCACCGGCGAGGCCGGCGCGGACTCGGCCGCCCTCGGCAACGAGCTGCTGGCCGTGGTCGACCTGCTCGGCAGGGAGATCGGGCTGCGCCGCGCGGTCGCCGACGCCTCGTCCGACCCGGAGGCCCGCACCCGGCTGGTCCGCGCGCTGCTGACCGGCAAGGTGTCCGAGCAGGCCCTGCGCGTGCTCGACGCCGTGGTCGCGGCCCGCTGGTCCAGCCCGCGGGAACTGGTCGACGGGGTCGAGTCGCTCGGCCGCAACGCGCTGCTCACCAGCGCGGAGAAGGCCGGGAAGCTCGACGCCGTCGAGGACCAGTTGTTCCGGATCGCCCGTATCGTGGTGAGCAACCCGGAGCTGGAGCAGACGCTGTCCGACCAGACGGCACCCGGCGACGCGAAGCGCAGGCTGGTGCGCGAGCTGCTGCAGAGCAAGGTGGACGACATCACCCTTGCCCTGGTGGAGCAGGTCGTGGGCCGGTCGGCGGGCCGCAGCGTCGGGTTCAACCTGGACCAGCTGGTCAAGCTGGCCGCGCAGCGCCGCGAGCGCTCGGTCGCGTACGTCACGAGCGCGAGCGAGCTGTCCGCGGAGCAGCGGGAGCGGCTGGCCGAGCAGCTGCACCGGATCTACGGGCGCCCGATCGGGCTGCACGTCGAGGTCGACGCCCGCCTCGGTGGCGGGCTCGTCGTCCGGGTGGGCGACGAGGTCATCGACGGCAGCACCGCGGGCCGGATCGCCGAGCTGCGCAGGCAGCTGGCCTGACACCACACAAAGACTTTGCACACCTGCAGGAACGAGAGAGCGGGAACGACATGGCGGAGCTGACGATCTCCTCGGACGAGATCCGTAGCGCGATCGAGAACTACGTCTCGAGTTACTCACCCGAAGTCAACCGGGAAGAGGTCGGCGTCGTCGTGGACACCGGCGACGGCGTTGCCCACGTCGAGGGTCTGCCCTCGACCATGGCCAACGAGCTGCTGGAGTTCCCCGGCGGGATCCTCGGCGTGGCCCAGAACCTGGAGCCGCGCCAGATCGGTGTCGTCATCCTCGGCAACTACGAGCAGATCGAGGAGGGTCAGGAGGTCAAGCGGACCGGCCAGATCCTCTCGATCCCGGTCGGCGAGGGCTTCCTCGGCCGCGTCATCGACCCGCTCGGCAAGCCGATCGACGGCCTCGGCGACATCCCGGCCGAGGACCGCCGCGCCCTCGAGCTGCAGGCCGCCTCGGTCGTGGAGCGCCAGCCGGTGTCCGAGCCGCTGCAGACGGGCATCACCGCGATCGACGCGATGACCCCGATCGGCCGCGGCCAGCGCCAGCTGATCATCGGCGACCGCAAGACCGGCAAGACCGCGGTCTGCGTCGACACGATCATCAACCAGAAGGCCAACTGGGCGACCGGCGACCCGAGCAAGCAGGTCCGCTGCATCTACGTCGCGGTCGGCCAGAAGGGCTCCACCATCGCCGGTGTCCGCAAGTCCCTCGAGGACGCGGGCGCGCTGGAGTACACCACCATCGTCGCGGCCCCCGCGTCGGACTCCGCCGGCTTCAAGTGGCTGGCCCCCTACACCGGTTCGGCCCTCGGCCAGCACTGGATGTACCAGGGCAAGCACGTCCTGATCGTGTTCGACGACCTGTCCAAGCAGGCGGACGCCTACCGCGCCCTGTCGCTGCTGCTGCGCCGCCCGCCGGGCCGCGAGGCGTTCCCCGGCGACGTCTTCTACTTGCACTCCCGGCTGCTCGAGCGCTGCGCGAAGCTGTCGGACGAGCTGGGTGGCGGCTCGCTGACCGGTCTGCCGGTCATCGAGACCAAGGCCAACGACATCTCGGCCTACATCCCCACCAACGTCATCTCGATCACCGACGGTCAGTGCTTCTTCCAGTCCGACCTGTTCAACTCGGGTCAGCGCCCCGCGGTCGACGTGACCACCTCGGTCTCCCGGGTCGGTGGTGACGCGCAGATCAAGGCGATGAAGACGGTGTCCGGTTCGCTGCGGATCGACCTGTCCCAGTACCAGGAGCTGCAGGCGTTCGCCGCCTTCGCCTCCGACCTGGACCCGACCTCGCGCGCCCAGCTGGACCGCGGTGCCCGCCTGTACGAGGTGCTCAAGCAGCCGCAGTACTCGCCGATCCCGGTCGAGCAGCAGGTCGTCACCGTGTACCTCGGCACCAAGGGGCACTTCGATGACGTGCCGGTGGAGGATGTGGCTCGCTTCAACACCGAGCTGCTGGAGAACATCCGCCACAAGCACGACGACATCCTCGCCGAGATCCGCGACAAGGGTAAGTGGACCGACGAGCTCGCCGAGCGCGTCGCCGCCGCGGCCGCCGAGTTCAAGAAGGGCTTCACCACTTCTTCCGGTGAGCAGCTCGTGAACGAGGCCGAGGCCGAGGCGATGGACGCCGACAAGGTCGGGCAGGAGACCGTCAAGGTCAACAAGCCCGCCCCGACGAAGTGACCGGATAGCTGATGGCGCAACTTCGCGAGCTCCGGGCAAAGATCCGGGCGACGAAATCGATCGGCAAGATCACCAAGGCGATGGAACTGATCGCCACCTCGCGGATCGGCCGTGCCCAGGCACGCGTCGAGGCTTCGCGCCCGTACGCCGAGGAGATCACCAAGGTGCTCTCCGCCCTGGCGGGCGGGGCCGCGAGCCTCGACGACCCGTTCCTCGTCGAGCGGCCCAACCCGAAGCGGGCGGCCGTGCTGGTGGTGACCAGTGACAAGGGCCTGTGCGGTGGTTACAACACCAATGTGCTGCGGGCCACCGAGGAGCTGCTCTCGCTGCTGCGCTCGGAGGGCAAGGAGCCCCAGGTCTACGTCATCGGCGGCAAGGGCCTGAACTACTACCGGTTCCGCAACCGCGAGGTCGTCGACAGCTGGACCGGCTTCTCGGACCAGCCGCGCTACGAGAACGCCGCCGCCGCGGGCGAGACGCTGACCAAGGCGTTCCTCGCCGGCGCGGACGACGACGCGGACGGGCCGGGCGAGGACGGCGTCCTCGGCGTGGACGAGGTGCACATCGTGTACACCGAGTTCAAGTCGATGCTGACCCAGACCCCGGTCGCCAAGCGGATGGCGCCCCTCGAGGTCGAGTACGTGGAAGACGGCGCGGAGGGCACCGCTCAGCCCGGCGAGATCCTCCCGGCGTACGAGTTCGAGCCCAGCGCGGACCGGCTGCTGTCGGCCCTGCTGCCGAAGTACATCAACACGCGGATCTTTTCGGCTCTGCTCGAGTCGGCCGCTTCCGAGCTGGCCGCCCGGCGCACCGCCATGAAGTCGGCGTCGGACAACGCCAGCGAGCTGGTGGAGACCTACACCCGGCTGGCGAACCAGGCGCGGCAGGCCCAGATCACGCAGGAGATCAGCGAAATCGTCGGTGGGGCCGATGCGCTCGCCGCTGTAGGAAGTGATGAGTAGATGACCACCACTGAAACCCGGACCAAGGGCCGGATCGTCTCGGTGACCGGCCCGGTCGTCGACGTGGAGTTCCCGCGCGGCGCCGTGCCCGAGCTGTTCAACGCGCTGAAGGTCGAGGTCGAGTTCGAGCAGCTGCGCAAGACGATCACCCTCGAGGTCGCGCAGCACCTCGGCGACAACCTCGTCCGCACGATCTCGCTGGCCCCGCAGGACGGTCTCGTCCGCGGCGCCGAGGTGATCGACACCGGCGCCCCGATCTCGGTGCCGGTCGGCGACGAGGTCAAGGGCCACGTCTACAACGCGCTGGGCGACTGCCTCGACCAGCCGGGCTACGGCGCGGACCTGGAGCGCTGGAGCATCCACCGCAAGCCGCCCGCCTTCGACCAGCTCGAGGGCAAGACCGAGATGCTGGAGACCGGCCTCAAGGTCATCGACCTGCTCACCCCGTACGTGCAGGGTGGCAAGATCGGCCTGTTCGGCGGCGCCGGCGTCGGCAAGACGGTTCTGATCAAGGAAATGATCACCCGTGTCGCCCGGAACTTCGGTGGCACCTCGGTGTTCGCCGGTGTCGGCGAGCGCACCCGTGAGGGCACCGACCTGTTCCTGGAGATGAGCGAGGACGGCGTCATCAACGACACCGCGCTCGTCTTCGGCCAGATGGACGAGCCGCCGGGCACCCGTATGCGGGTCGCGCTGTCCGCGCTGACGATGGCGGAGTACTTCCGCGACGTCAAGAACCAGGACGTGCTGCTGTTCATCGACAACATCTTCCGGTTCACCCAGGCAGGTTCCGAGGTGTCGACGCTGCTGGGCCGCATGCCCTCGGCCGTGGGTTACCAGCCGACGCTGGCCGACGAGATGGGTGAGCTGCAGGAGCGGATCACCTCGACCAAGGGTCGTTCGATCACCTCGATGCAGGCGATCTACGTGCCTGCGGACGACTACACCGACCCGGCCCCGGCCACCACGTTCGCCCACCTGGACGCCACCACCGAGCTTTCCCGGTCGGTGTTCCAGAAGGGCATCTTCCCGGCCGTGGACCCGCTGGCCTCCACGTCCACGATCCTCGACCCGGCGATCGTCGGTGAGGACCACTACCGGGTGGCCTCCGAGGTCATCCGGATCCTGCAGAAGTACAAGGAGCTGCAGGACATCATCGCGATCCTCGGTATGGACGAGCTGTCCGAAGAGGACAAGCTGACCGTGCAGCGGGCCCGCCGCATCGAGCGGTTCCTGTCGCAGAACATGCTCGTCGCCGAGCAGTTCACCGGCCAGCCGGGCTCGACCGTGCCGCGCGCGGAGACCGTCGAGGCGTTCGACAAGATCAGCAAGGGTGAGTTCGACCACTACCCGGAGCAGGCGTTCCTGGGCATCGGTGGCCTCGAGGACCTCGAGAAGAAGTACAAGGAACTCACCGGCAAGTGATGTCGGGACGACGGCGGGGCGGGTGTCCTTTAAGGACTCTCACCCCGCCGTTGTCGTAACCGGTCGCGAACCTATTAGACTGCGCTCATCGGCGCGGGAACGAAGGAGAAC
Source organism: Amycolatopsis methanolica 239 (assembly GCF_000739085.1). NCBI lineage: Bacteria > Bacillati > Actinomycetota > Actinomycetes > Pseudonocardiales > Pseudonocardiaceae > Amycolatopsis > Amycolatopsis methanolica. The sequence goes on from NZ_CP009110.1 coordinate 1,395,214, forward strand.
CACGTGGCTGAGATGACCGTCGAGCTTGTCGCCGTCGAACGCCGTCTCTGGTCCGGTCAGGCGACGTTCGTGGTCGCACAGACCACTGAGGGTGAGATCGGCCTGATGCCGGGCCACGAGCCGGTACTCGGTCAGCTGGTCGAGGGTGGCGTCGTCAAGGTGACGACTACGGACGGTGAGACCGTCCGCGCCGCGGTCCACGGTGGCTTCCTGTCTGTGACCGCCGAGCGGGTGAGCATCCTCGCCGAGTCGGCGGAGCTCGCCGACGAGATCGACGTCGAGGCCGCCCGCTCCGCGCTCGGTGGCGAGGACGAGGCCGAGCGGGCCAGAGCAACCGCTCGTCTCCGCGCGGCCGGCCAGTCGGTCTGACCCGGCGACGAGCAGGAGCCGGCCGTGGAAATCACCGTCGTTGTCCTGGTCGTCCTGCTCGGTCTTGCCGTCGTCGCGTTCTGGTACAGCTTCCGCTGGGGGCGGATGCGGCGTCAGGGCGGCGTGAGCGTCGCGTTGCGCTGGGACCCGGACAACGCCCGTGCGGGCTGGCACCTGGGTCTGGGGCGCTACGAGGGTGAGGTGTTCGCCTGGTACCGGGTGTGGAGCTTGCGCACCGGCCCGGACCGGGTGTTCGAACGTGAAACGTTGATGATCGCGGACCGCCGCGACCCCGTCGGCACCGAGGCGTACGCGGTGCCCTCGGACGCGACGGTCCTGCGCTGCGAGTCGGCGCTCCAGGAGCCCATCGAGATCGCGATGGGCCCGGACGCGCTGACCGGGTTCCTGTCCTGGCTGGAGTCCGCTCCGCCGGGCCGCCAGGTGCCGCGCGCGTCCTGATCTAGTCCCGTCTGGCACGTCATCGGAGCCGGAGGATGATGGCGGCCATAGTGAGTCCGGCGTAGCGGGTGGCCAGGTCCGATCCGCCCGACCACCATCCCGGCACGTAGCGGCACCGCCCGCATACTGGTGCGCGGCCCGGGTGACGAGAGTCGCCGAGGGCGGCTCGCCCGCCACAGCCAGCCCCAACCTAGTCCCGCGTGAACCGGCGTACCCAGCGGCGCTGCCCCGGCGTTTCGACCGGCCGGGGGTGGTGGTGCCGCCGCGTCCAGGAGACGGCTTCAGCGGGGTCTACGCCGGCCAGAACGGCGAGGCAGGCGATGACCGTGCCGGTCCGCCCGACCCCGCCGGCACAGGCGACTTCGACCGCTTCGGCGGCGCGCGCCCGCTCGTGCAGGGCGCGGATCTCCCGGACGGCGGCGTCCTGGTCGCGGGGCAGCCGGAAGTCGGGCCAGTCCAGCCAGGTGTGCGGCCACCCCAGACTGGCGTCGTGGTCGCGGCGCAGCCGCGCGGAGCCCAGGTAGAGGCCGAACTGAGGCGCCGGGCCAGTGGGCTGGGGGCGGCGCAGGCCGCGCCCGCGAATCCAGGAGCCGTCCGGCAGCCGGATGCTTCCCGGCAGCGGTGGTGCGTCGTCGGTCATGGGACGAACCTAGGTCGCCGTGCTGGTGGCGGGTATGAGGATGACCGCATGCTTGCCGGAGTGGGGTCCGGCAGGTATCTCCGCGGCTTTCCGGAGCGTCGACGTGCTGGTGGCGGACACACGCGCTCGCCCTGGGTGGACCGTCAGGCCTCCCCGCCGGGCTTCCACAGCACGTCGCCGTCCGGGTTGGCCAGGCGGGCCAGGATGAAGAGCAGGTCGGAGAGCCGGTTCAGGTACTTCACGGCCAGCACGTTCGTGCGGTCCGCGTCCGCCTCCACCAGCGCCCACCCGGCCCGCTCGGCCCGCCGGCTCACCGTGCGCGCCTGATGCAGGAACGCGGCCCCCGGGGTGCCGCCGGGCAGGATGAACGACGTCAGCTTCGGCAGGCGCTCGTTGAACTCGTCGCACCAGCCTTCGAGCCGCTCGATGTAGGCCTCGGTGATGCGCAGCGGGGGGAACTCCGGATCGGGCACCACCGGCGAACACAGGTCCGCGCCGACGTCGAACAGGTCGTTCTGCACGCGGCGCAGCACCACCGCGATCTCCTCGTCGAGACCGCCCATCGCGAGCGCCAGCCCGACCACCGAGTTCGTCTCGTCGACGTCGGCGTAGGCGGCCAGCCGCGGGTCGGTCTTCGGCACGCGCGAGCCGTCGCCGAGCGCGGTCGTCCCGTTGTCGCCGACCCTGGTGTACACGCGGTTGATCCGTACCGGCATACCGAGCACCTTACGACTGCTCGAACAGCCGCATGGCCTCCGGCGCTTCGAAACACACCGCGGAATCGATTCGCGCCCGCAGGTCCCGCACCAGCGCCCGGCCGCCGCGCCAGTCGCCGGGGCGCACGGTGATCGCCCCACCATGGGTGCCGAACAGGTGCAGGATCGGCAGCTGACCGTCGGTGTGCTCGATGCCGACCCCGGCGAGGTCGTCGAACCGCACGACGGCCGCCGGTGACGGGTTCTGCCCGAAGTAGGTGGACAGGCCCTCCTCGCCGACCACGAGCCGGTAGCCGCGGGGCGCGGTCGAACCGACCAGCGCCCGCTTCATCTCCCGGCCCGGTGGCGCGGGCAGCGGGCTGCCGGGCAGTTCCGGCAGGTCCCGCGGGACGTGCCGCTCGGGCGCGCACAGCACGAGCCCTCCGGCCAGCTCACGGGCCGCCGCCGCGACCGCGGCCGGGTCGAGCCCGGCCAGCACGCGCTGCTGGTGCTCGGCCGCCGAGGGCCAGCCGGTCAGCTCGCTCATCGCCGCGTCGAACGCCCGGTAGACCGCGAAATCCCGCTCGGCGACCTCCTCGGCGAGCCCGGCCCGGTCGACGGCCAGTTCCTCCTCCGTCGGCCCGCTGCGGCCCAGCTCGGCCAGTTCGGTGCGGATCGCGTCGACGACCCGGGCGGCCTGCTTGTCCGGCACGTCGGTGCCGAACCCGAGGACGGCCCGGCGTGCGTCCACCATCTGGTGGTCGAAGGCGATGTCGTAGACCAGGCCCTCGAGGTGCTGCAGGCGGTCGGTGAGGCGGTGGATGAGGATGCCGGCCGCGCAGGCGATCTCCGCGGTCCACTCGACCAGCGCGCAGCCCACGACGCCGTTGGGGATGCTCGTCTGGGCCGGGGTGGGCAGGTCGAACGGCTCGGCGGTCACCGGCTGCCGCGGTGGGCCCGCGGGCAGCGGGAGCTTCAGGCCGGCCGGGGGAGGGCCGGACAGCACGAGCGAGGCGTTGCCACAGTGGAACCAGCGCGCGCACCACTCGCGGGCCTGCTCGGGGCCGGCGTGGACGGCGGCGAGCTGGACGTTGCCGGTCAGGCCGAACGCCCGGTTGCCGAACCACAGCGCCGACGGCAGCCACGCGGTCACGCCCGGGCCGTCGTTGCCGCGCTCCTCGGCGAGCAGCACGCCGCGCTCCAGCCGCAGCGGCCCGGTGTCGAGGTCCGCCAGCGACTCGCACACGCGCCGCAGGTGCTCCGCGACGGTCTCCGGGGTGCTGGTGACGTCGAAACTGGTGTGCAGGACCTCGGTCGAGGCGTTGTTCTCGTAGCGGCTCGTGCGCACGCGCCGCATCGCCAGGTGCTCGACGAGGTGCGTGATCCCGGTCTGCAGGAACGACTCGTGCGCCAGACCGACCCCGAACAACAGGCTCGCGCTGAGCCTGCCCGGCTGGTCGGTCCAGAAGACCGGCACGCCGTCGATCTCGGCCCGGTGCACCTCGGGCAGGGACGGAGGCGCGGGCGGGGTCAACATTTCGCTCAAGGTTCCCCCAGTCGAGTGGGACGCACGGGCGCGTTATCGCCGCGAGGGAGCACAGTGTTTCACACGATAGTGCGAACTCCGTCGCCCTCTGTTATGTCCCGCCCCTCCGTCCGGGTGCCTGAACCGGAAGGCATGATGACGGCCATGAGCGAGCACTTCGACGTGCACGGTGGTGCGCGGCTGGTGGGCGAGGTCGAGGTCGTCGGAGCCAAGAACAGTGTTCTGAAGCTGATGGCGGCCGCACTCCTCGCCGAGGGCACCACCACCATCACCAACTGCCCGCAGATCCTGGACGTCCCGCTGATGGCGGACGTGCTGCGCAGCGTCGGGTGCGAGGTGGTCCTGGACGGCGACACCGCGAAGATCACGACCCCAGCCGAGCTGTCGCACCGGGCCGACTCGCCCGCGATGGGCAAGCTGCGTGCGTCCGTGTGCGTGCTCGGCCCGCTGGTCGGCCGTCTGAAGCAGGCGGTGGTCGCGTTGCCGGGCGGTGACGCGATCGGGTCCCGGCCGCTGGACATGCACCAGAACGGGCTGCGTGCGCTCGGCGCGACGAGCACCATCGAGCACGGCTGCGTCGTCGCCACCGCCGACCACCTCAAGGGCGCCCAGATCTGGCTGGACTTCCCGAGCGTCGGCGCGACCGAGAACATCCTGATGGCCGCGGTGCTGGCCGAGGGCACGACGGTGATCGACAACGCCGCGCGCGAGCCGGAGATCGTCGACATCTGCGTGATGCTGAACCAGATGGGCGCGAAGATCGAGGGCGCCGGGACGTCGACGCTGACCGTGCACGGTGTGACCGAGCTGCACCCGACCGAGCACCGCGTGATCGGCGACCGGATCGTGGGCGCGACGTGGGCCTTCGCGGCCGCGATGACGCGCGGCGACCTGACGGTGAAGGGCGTCAACCCGCACCACCTGGACCTGGTGCTGGAGAAGCTGCGGATGGCCGGCGCCGAGATCACGACGTTCGGCGAGAGCGGGTTCCGGGTGGTGCAGCACGACCGGCCCAAGGCGGTCGACTTCGTGACGCTGCCCTACCCGGGGTTCGCCACGGACCTGCAGCCGTTCGCCGTCGCGTTGTCCGCGGTGTCCGAGGGCACGTCGATGATCACGGAGAACGTGTACGAGGCGCGGTTCCGGTTCATCGAGGAGATGGTGCGGCTGGGCGCCGACGCCCGCACCGACGGCCACCACGCGGTGGTCCGCGGGGTCGAGCGGCTGTCCTCCGCGCCGGTCTGGGCGTCCGACATCCGCGCGGGCGCCGGCCTGGTGCTGGCCGGCCTGTGCGCCGACGGGGTCACCGAGATCTGGGACGTGTTCCACATCGACCGCGGGTACCCGTACTTCGTCGAGAACCTGAACCGGCTGGGCGCGCGGGTGGAGCGGGTCGTCGGCGCGGCGGAGCGCTGCTGACCGCGCCTTTACTTTCAACCGTGTTGGAAGTCAAGTAGCCTCGAACCAGGAACTCACGGTTTGGGGGTCGGATGACGGCGCTACCCGAGTGGATGGTGCTCCCGCCCGATGGCTTGACGGCGGCAGACTACGAAGCCCTTCCGGAGGAAGTGTGCCGCAGTCTGGAAATCGTCGATGGAGCCATTGTCGTGAATCCGGCCCCCCGTAGGGCGCATCAGATCGCCGCCCGTCGTTTCGCCAACGCTCTCGAGGAAGCCGCGCCGGACGACTGGGCAGTGGCGACCGACGTCGACCTTCGCCTGCGTGACGTGCCGTTGCTCAACCGGAGGCCGGATCTCGTCGTGTACGACGCCTCGCTCGACGAAGACGCGGTGCTCCGGCCGCAGCACTGCCTCTTGGCCATCGAGGTGATGTCGCCCGGGTCCGTAACGGCGGATCAGACGGACAAGCCGGCCGAGTACGCGCGGGCCCGGATTCCCCACTTCTGGCGTGTCGAGGGCCTTGACCGGGGGGAGATCGCGCTCTTCCGCTACCGCCTCGATCCCACCACGTGCGTCTACGCCTCGGCGGGTGTGGACACCGGCAAGGTCAGCCTCCACGACCCGTTCCCCGTGACGATCGACCTCGCCGCGCTGCTCTGACTCACTCCGCCGCCAGGCCGACGCCGAAGCCGATCAGCGCGGTGCCCGTCACGGCGTCCATCGCGCGGCGGACGCGTCGCCGGTTCAGCCAGCCCTTCGCCCAGTGGACCAGGAACAGCAGCGTCAGCTGCCACGCCGTGCCGACCACCAGCACCGTGTAGGCCAGCAGCAGCGCCTCGCCCGCACCGGTCGTCGCCGGGTCGAGGAACTGCGGCAGCACCGACAGGTAGAACGCCATCACCTTCGGGTTGGTGATGTTCGACAGGAACCCCTCACGGAACCGCCGCAGCCCGCTCGCCCGGCGCCGGTCCAACTCGTCCAGCGCCTCGTAGTTCCCGCGCCACGCACCGCGCAGCGCCTGGAACCCCAGCCAGCACAGGTAGGCGACCCCGGCCCACCGCACGGTCTCGAACAGCGGCCGCACCTGCACGATCAGCGTGCCCAGCCCGAGCCCGACCGCGGTGGCCTGCACCAGGTTGCCCAGCGCGATGCCGGAGCAGGTGAACAACCCGCCCCGCGCGCCGCCGGCCAGCGCGTTCTTCAGCACGACCATCGTGTCCGGACCCGGCACCACCGCGATCAGCAGGGCGAACACCAGGTAACTCGCGTACAGGCTCCACGTCACACCCACGAGGCTAACTCGGCAGTCATGATGGGGTCAGGCTGATTTCGCACCCAGTGAGATGCGTCCTTGCGGGGCTGCGCGCGAAGTTACCGACGAGTACGCTCTGTGTGTCGTTCATCTGGAGGTGCACCGATGCCCTACCCCACGGATCGCGAGCGGGACCGCCCCTGGGTCATGCGCACCTACGCGGGCCATTCGTCGGCGGCGGCCTCCAACGAGCTGTACCGGCGCAACCTCGCCAAGGGCCAGACCGGCCTGTCGGTGGCCTTCGACCTGCCGACGCAGACCGGCTACGACCCGGACCACCCGCTGGCCAAGGGCGAGGTCGGCAAGGTCGGCGTCCCCATCTCGCACATCGGCGACATGCGCCGCCTGTTCACCGGCATCCCGCTGGCCGAGGCCAACACGTCGATGACGATCAACGCGCCGGCCATGTGGCTGCTCGCGCTCTACGTCACCGTCGCCCAGGAGCAGGCCGACGCCGAGGGCCGCGACCGCGACGAGGTGCTCGCCAAGCTCACCGGCACCACGCAGAACGACATCATCAAGGAGTACCTGTCCCGCGGGACCTACATCTTCCCGCCCGCGCCGAGCCTGCGCCTGATCACCGACGTGATCGCCTGGACGGTGCACCACATCCCCAAGTGGAACCCGATCAACATCTGCAGCTACCACCTGCAGGAGGCGGGCGCGACCCCGACGCAGGAGGTCGCCTACGCCCTGTCCACCGCGATCGCGGTGCTCGACGCCGTGCGTGACTCCGGCCAGGTCGAGCCCACCGACATGGCCAAGGTCGTCGGCCGCATCTCGTTCTTCGTCAACGCAGGGGTCCGGTTCGTCGAAGAGATGTGCAAGATGCGCGCGTTCACCCGGCTCTGGGACGAGATCACGCGCGAGCGGTACGGCGTTGAGGACCCGAAGGCGCGCCGCCTCCGCTACGGCGTGCAGGTCAACTCGCTCGGGCTGACCGAGGCGCAGCCGGAGAACAACGTCCAGCGGATCGTGCTGGAGATGCTCGGCGTCGCCCTGTCGCGGGACGCCCGTGCCCGCGCGATCCAGCTGCCTGCCTGGAACGAGGCGCTCGGCCTGCCGCGGCCGTGGGACCAGCAGTGGGCGCTGCGCATGCAGCAGGTGCTGGCCTACGAGACGGACCTGCTGGAGTACGAGGACATCTTCGCAGGCTCGCACGTCATCGAGTCCAAAGTGGATGAGATCGTGGCGGGGGCGCGCGCGGAGATCGAGCAGGTGCAGGATCTCGGCGGCGCGGTGGCCGCGGTGGAAAGCGGTTACATGAAGTCGCAGCTGGTGGCCTCGCTGGCCGAGTACCGGCGCGACGTGGAGTCCGGCGGGCGCGTCATCGTCGGGGTCAACAAGTTCGACACTACTGAGCCGAGCCCGCTGCAGGCCGAGGGCGCGAAGGCGATCGAAACCGTCGACCCGGCGGTGGAGAAGCAGGCCGTCGCGGCGCTGGAGGAGTGGCGCCAGCAGCGCGACCAGGCCGCGGTCGACGCGGCGCTGGCGCGGCTGCGCGAGGTGGCGAAGACGTCGGAGAACCTGTTCGACGCCACGCTCGCGTGCGCGGCGGCCGGTGTGACCACCGGGGAGTGGGCCGGCACGCTGCGCGAGGAGTTCGGCGAGTACCGGGCGCCGACCGGTGTGTCGGCGGCGGCGATGTCGGGCGATGCCGCCGAGCTGTCCCGGGTGCGCGACCGCGTGCGGGCGACCGGCGAGGAGCTGGGCGAGAAGCTCCGGATCCTGGTCGGCAAGCCCGGCCTGGACGGGCACTCCAACGGCGCCGAGCAGGTCGCCGTGCGGGCCCGCGACGTCGGGTTCGAGGTCATCTACCAGGGCATCCGGCTCACCCCGGAGCAGATCGTGGCCGCCGCGGTGCAGGAGGGCGTGCACGTCGTCGGCCTGTCGGTGCTGTCCGGCTCGCACCTCGAGGTCGTGCCGCAGGTGGTCGACGGTCTGCGGGCGGCGGGCGCGGGGGACATCCCGGTGATCGTGGGCGGGATCATCCCGCCCGAGGACGCGCGGCTGCTCACCGAGCGCGGCATTGCCCGGGTGTTCACGCCGAAGGACTACGAGCTGACCGAGATCATGGACGAAATCGTTTCGGTGGTGCGGGAACGCCACGAGTTGCCGCAGGACTGAGCCAGTTCTGTCACTTTCCGTGCGCATCGTCCACACGCAACGTTGATCTCTTTCCGATAACAGCGAGTGGCGATCTCGTTGCTTCTTTTGACCCCATCGGACGCACCGCCTACGTTCGGTGAACCGGCGGAACCGAATAAGGGGTGCGACGAAAATGACGCACGGTCAGTGGACACGACGGGATTTCTTCCGGCGATCGGCGGTCGTCGGCGCAGCGGCGGTGGCGGGGCCGACATTGTTGGCAGCCTGCCAGAGCACCGAAAGCGGGAACACCCTCGACTCGGCGAAGAGCGCCAAGACGATCCGGATCGGAATCGCCAACGAGGCGCCCTACGGTTTCGCCGACACCTCGGGGAACACGACCGGTGAAGCCCCGGAAGTGGCCCGTGCCGTGTGCAAGGCGCTCGGAATCGACACGGTGCAGGCCAACGTGGTGCCGTTCGATCAGCTCATTCCCGCCCTGAACGCGAAGCAGTTCGACATCGTCGCGGCGGGCATGAACATCACGCCGACGCGCTGCAACGCGGCCTTGTTCTCGGATCCGGACTACTCGGCGCTGACCGCGCTGCTCGTGCCCAGCGGCAATCCGCAGGGCGTCAACACCCTCGCCGACGTCGCCGCCAAGAAGGTCAAGGTCGCGGTGCTCTCCGCCGCGGTGGAGAAGGGCTTCGCCACCGGGGCCGGGGTTTCCGAGGACCAGATCGAAACCCTGGACACGCAGGACAACATGTTGCGCGCGGTGACCGCGGGCCGCGTGTACTGCGCCGCGCTCACCGACATCTCGCTGAAGTGGCTGGTGAAGCAGAACCCGAACGCCGGGGTCGAGGTGACGCCCGGCTTCCAGCCGACCGAGAACGGCCAGCCGGTGCAGACCGCGGGCGGGTTCGTCTTCCGCAAGGACGACACCTCGCTGCGGGACGCGTTCAACCAGCAGCTGAAGACCTTGCACGACAACGGTGAGTGGCTGCGCATCGTGACGCCGTTCGGGTTCGACCAGAGCAACCTGCCCAAGGCCGACCTGACGACCGACAAGCTCTGCGCGGCCTGACGCTCGAGCCCGGGGACGCGTCGTGTCGGACTCGACATCCAACATCATCTCGACCATCCTCAGTGGACTCGGCACGACGGTGTACGCGACGGTCGGCGGTATCGCGCTGACGATCGTCCTGGCACTGATCGCCGGGCTCGCGATGCTGTCGCGGTCCCGGACGGTCCGGTTCGTCAGCCGCGTCTACGTCGAAGGGTTCCGCGGGACGTCGGAGGTCGTGCAGCTGTTCTGGCTGTTCTTCGTCCTGCCCGCGCTGGTCGGGTTCAAGCTCGTTCCGTTGTTCGCAGGCATCATCGTGCTCGGGCTGAATCACGGCGCCTACGGCGCGGAGATCGTGCGCGGCGCCGTGCAGTCCGTACCGCGGGCGCAACGGGAAGGCGCCGTGGCGCTGTCGTTCAGCCCGGCGCAGCGCATGTTCCGGGTGATCCTGCCGCAGGCGGTGGTGGAGATGCTGCCGCCGTTCAACAACCTGTTCATCCAGTTGATGAAGAGCACGGCCCTGCTGTACTTCATCTCGGCCGGGGAGATCACCGAGAAAGGCGAGCTGCTGCGGCCGGTGTACGGCAGCCAGCTCGTGTTGATCTACGGCGTCGAGCTGTTGTGCTACCTGGCGATCGCCGTTGTGATCACGATGATCATGCGGGCGCTGGAACGCGTGCTGGCGCGGCGGCTCGGGCGTGAGCCGCCCAAGCGTGAGCGCGCGTGGGCCAGGGCGGGGGCGCCCGGATGAACTGGAACTGGGACTACTTCTGGGAATCCGTCCCGCTGCTGCTGGAGGGTTTGCTGGTCACCCTCGAGCTGACCGTGCTCGGCTCCGCGGTGGCCTACGTGCTGGGCCTGGTGTTCGCGCTGGTGCGGCGGGCCCGGATCCCGGTGCTGAGCCAGCTGATGTACCTATTCATCGAGGTGGTGCGCAGCACTCCGCTGCTCATCCAGGTGTTCATCGTCTTCTACCTGTTGTGGCCGGCACTGGGCATCACCCCGTCGGCGTTCGTGACCGGCGTGATCGCGCTCGGGATCCACTACGCCACCTACACCTCCGAGGTGTACCGCGCGGGGATCGAGGCCGTCCCGAAAGGACAGTGGGAGGCCGCGAGGGCGCTGAGCCTGCCGCGCGGCCGGGTGTGGACGGGGATCATCCTGCCGCAGGCGGTGCCGCGGGTGGTGCCCGCGCTGGGCAACTACATGATCTCGATGTTCAAGGAAACCCCGCTGTTGATCAGCATCGGGGTGCTCGACGTGCTCAACCGGGCCAAGGAGCAGGGGGCCGAGACCTTCCAGGTGATCGAGCCCTACACCCTCGCGGGCATCCTGTTCCTGCTGATCAGTTACCCGTCGTCGATCCTGGTGCGAAGGTTGGAAAGCCGTGTCGGACAGCTCTGAGATGATCCGGTTCGAGGAGGTCGTGAAGAGGTTCGGCGACCACGTGGTGTTGCGGGAGCTGGACTTCTCGGTGCAGCCCGGGGAGTTCGTCACGTTGATCGGGCCGAGCGGTTCGGGCAAGACGACGATCCTGCGGCTTCTGATGACGCTGGAGCAGGTGAACGCGGGGCGCATCTTCGTCGGCGGCGAATGCCTGTCGCACGTCGACAAGGGCGGCCGGATGGTGCCGGCGGGGGAGAAGCACCAGCGGCGCATGCGCAGGCGGATCGGGATGGTGTTCCAGCAGTTCAACCTGTTCCCGAACATGAAGGTGCTGCAGAACGTCACCGAGGCCCCGATCCGCGCGCTCGGCCTGACCCGCGAGGAGGCCGAGCAGCGCGGACGGGAGCTGCTGGAGATGGTCGGGCTGAGCGAGAAGGCCGACGCTCACCCCTCTCAGCTGTCCGGTGGCCAGCAGCAGCGGGTGGCGATCGCCCGCGCGCTGGCGATGCGGCCCGAGGTGCTGCTGCTGGACGAGGTGACCTCGGCGCTCGACCCCGAGCTGGTGGCCGGCGTACTGAAGGTGCTGAAGGAGATCGCGTCGACCACGGACATCACGTTCCTCTGCGTGACGCACGAAATGCAGTTCGCGCGGGACGTGTCGGACCGCGTGCTGATGTTCGACCATGGGCAGATCGTCGAGGACGCGCCGCCGGAGAAGCTGTTCACCGACCCGGACCACCGACGGACACGGGAGTTCCTGCAAGCGGTGCTCGACCGCGGGTGAGCCGGACCAGCGCGGCGGTCCTGGCGGCGATCACGGCGAGTTCCGTCGCGCTCCACAGCGCGAGCCAGATCACCAGCGCGGGGGAGAAGTACGCGGTCTGCAACCAGGTGGCGTCGCGCCCGCCGAACAGGCCGCCCGCCAGGTCTGCCAGCGCCACGAGCGCGACGATCGGGATCACCCGGGGCCACAGTCCGCGGACGACCCGCCACCGGGTGGCCCGTGCCGCCCACCGGCGGGTGCGGAGCGCGGTGCGGATCCCGATGCCGACGGTGAGCAGCGCCAGCGCGGCCAGGACGAGGTCGACCAGCAGCCGCGTCGAGGACGGGGCCGGCGGCTGCTGACCGTGCAGGATCGCGGCGATGCCCTCGGTGAGCTGAGTGGTCCCCTCGTTGCCGAGCGAGACGCCGCTGTCGACCATGACCGCGATGCCGTATCCGTCGGGCAGCATCAGCGCGCCCGCGGTGTAGGTGAACCAGATCCCGGTGTGGCTCACCCGGCGCTGGTCGTCGGTCTGCCAGCCCGTGGCGTAGTTCTCGCGCGCGGCGGTGTGCATGAGCGCGAGGCCCGCCGCGGACACGAGGCCGCCCCCGGTGCGCTGGACGGCGAGCCAGCGGGCCATGTCCTCGGCGGTGGTGATCACCCCGTCCGAGCCTGCGACGAACCGGTCCGGTTCGGACGCCGCGGGGGTGAGCCCGTAGGCGTAGACGTGTCCGCGGTGGACGGTGGCGGGCAGGTCGCGGGGCGTCCGCGTGATGGCGGTCGTCGAGCGCATCCCCGCCGGTTCGAAGACGTGCTGCCGCAGGTAGTCGCCGAAGGCCTGGCCGCTGACGACCTCGACGAGCCGCGCCGCGAGGTGGAAGTTGGTGCTGGTGTAGCGGTACTCGGCGCCGGGATCGCTCGCCAGCGCCGCCTGGCGGGCGCGCTGCACGGCGCCGGCCAGGTCGTCCGGCTGCGGGAGGCTCTTCCCCGGCAGGGTTCCGTCGGTGATCCCGGAGGTCTGGTTGAGCAGGTGCCGCACGGTGATCGCGCCGCCGCGCGGGTCGGCGAGGCGGAACTCCGGTAAGTAGGTGGCGACCGGGACGTCCAGGCCGCGCCTGCCGCTCTCGGCCAGCTGCACCACGGCCAGCGCGGTGAAGGCCTTCGACACCGACGCGATCGGCATCGGGGTCGTCGCCGTCGCGGTGCCGTAGCCGTGCAGGTGCACGACGTCGGTGTCCTCGGTGATCGCCAGCGCGACCCCGGGGTACCCGGCCGTCTCGGCGAATTCGGCGACGTAGGAGTCGATCGAGGACGGATCCGCTAGTTGTTCTGCTGTCGCCGTACCGGGGATCAGGGCGACGATCGCGGCCATCGCCGCGCACACGCGTTTCACGAGAGCCAAGGTAGGAACCGGGCGGGTGTCCGCACAGGACACGGACGGCAGGGAAGGGAACCGACTTTCGTCATGGGTTGACCCGCCCGGGTGTCGTCTCGCATACTCGTGTTCGTCAGACGTGCAACTGTACGTCAGACGAACACAAGGGAGACGAAGATGTCCGCCGGATCGTTCTTGCGCACCGCCTTCACCACCAAGCTCTACGTCACCGTGCTGGTGGCGATCGTCCTCGGCGCGGCCCTCGGCTTCGTCGCGCCGGGTGTGGGCGCCGCGCTGCAACCCGTGGGCACCGGGTTCATCGAGCTGATCCAGATGCTCATCGCCCCGGTGGTGTTCTGCACGATCGTCACCGGGATCGCCTCGGCGGGCGAGCTGACCAGCGTCGGCCGCATCGGGGTCAAGGCACTGGTCTACTTCGAGGTCCTGACCACGATCGCGCTCATCGTGGGGCTGATCGTGATGGACCTGTTCAACCCGGGCGCCGGCATCCACGCCGACCCGGCCGCGCTGCACCTGTCCGGCACCGCGCAGCAGTACGCGCAGACCGGCGAATCCCAGCACTGGTACGACTTCCTGATCAACATCATCCCGGACACGGTCGTCAGTGCCTTCACCGGCGGCAACGTCCTGCAGGTCCTTCTCGTCTCGATCCTGTTCGCGATCGCGGTCAAGGCGCTGGGCGAACGCGGCGCGCCGGTGATCCGCGGCATCGAGCGGATCGGCGAAGTGGTGTTCGGGATCGTCAAGCTCGTCATGTACCTGGCGCCGGTCGGCGCGTTCGCCGCGATGGCCTACACGACGGGCAAGTTCGGGGCCGCCACCCTGGCCAGCCTCGGTGGCGTCGTCCTCCTCTTCTGGGGCACCGGGATCGTGTTCTGCCTCGTCGTGTTCGGGGCCGTCGCACGGCTGTGCGGTATCCGGATCCTCAAGCTGTACCGGTACTTCAAGGACGAGCTGCTCATTACGCTCGGCACCGCGAACTACGAGGTCGTGATGCCGCAGCTGATGCGCAAGCTGGAGCACCTCGGCTGCCCGAAGCGGATCGTCGGCCTCGTGGTGCCGTCCGGGTACGCCTTCAACGGCGACGGCGTGTGCCTGTACCTGGGCTTCGCCTCGCTCTACATCGCGCAGGCCTTCGACGTGAACCTGACGATCTGGCAGCAGGTCGGCCTGCTCGCCGTCTTCATGATCACCTCGAAGGGCAGCGCGGGCGTGGCGGGCGCCGGGTTCGTCATCCTCGCCGCGACCCTGTCCACCACGGGCGTCGTCCCGGTCGCCGGGATCATGCTGGTCCTCGGCATCGACCGGTTCCTCTCCACCATGCGCGGTCTCGTCAGCCTGTGCGGCCAGATGCTCGGCAGCATCGTCGTCAGCCGCTGGGAGGGCGTCTTCGACCGCGACCGGGCGCGCCGCGTCCTCGACGGGCACGAGCCCGTCCCCGCGACCGTCGCAGTGAACTAGAAGGGAAACACATGGCCAGGCTGGACTACGTGGAGACGGGCAGCGAGGTCGCCGACCGGATCCGCGCGCGCCGAGGGGGGCGCCTGACCCCGCTGGACGGCATGCTGCTGCACAGCCCGCCGTTCGCCGATGGCTGGAACAGCCTGCTGGGCGCCATCCGCGGGCAGGGCACGCTGCCCGGGGACCTGCGTGAGCTGGCGGTGCTGCGCGTCGCCGAGCTGAACGGCGCCGAGTACGAATGGGCGGCCCACGAGCCGGTCGCCAAGGAGGAGGGCATGACGGTCGAGCAGATCGCCGCCCTGCGCGAAGGCGGCGACCGGAACGTCCTGGACGGTCGGCAGCGCGCCGTCCTCGACTACACCGACGCGATGACCAGGCGGATCCGGGTGCCGGACGAGCTGTTCGCGACCCTGCGCGAGCATTTCGACGCCCGCGAGATCGTCGAGCTGACCGTGACGATCGGCGCCTACAACCTGGTGTCCCGGTTCCTGGTGGCGCTGGAGGTCGGGTCGTGACGGGGCGCCTGGCCGGCAAGGTCGCGATCGTCACCGGCGCCGGCAGCGTCGGCCCCGGCTGGGGCAACGGCCGGGCCGCCGCCGTGCTCTTCGCCCGCGAAGGTGCGAAGGTGTTCTCCGTGGACCTCAGGGCCGAGGCGCTGGCGGAGACCGTCGCCACGGTCGAATCCGAGGGCGGCACGATCCGAACGCACCTGTGCGACGTCACCGACAGCGCGGCCGTGGCGGCGATGGTCGAGGCGTGCCGGGCGGAGTTCGGCCACGTCGACGTCCTGGTCAACAACGTCGGCGGCTCGCGCAAGGGCGGACCGGTCGAACTGTCCGAACAGGACTGGTCCGCCCAGCTGGACTACAACCTGACGAGCGTGTTCCTGACCTGCAAGCACGTCATCCCGGTGATGAAGGCCCAGGGCGGCGGGGCGATCGTCAACACCGCGTCCACGTCCGGCACCCGCTGGACCGGCTCGGCGCAGGCCGGTTACGCGTCGGCGAAGGCGGGCGTGATCCAGCTGTCCAAGGTGATCGCGGTGCAGCACGCGCCGGACGGCATCCGCGTCAACACCGTGGTGCCGGGACAGCTGCACACGCCGATGGTCGAGGCACGCCTGGCCGGGCAGCGGGCGGGCGGGGACGTGGACGCGCTGCTCGCCCAGCGGCAGGCGCGCATCCCGCTCGGCTTCGCCGGCGACGGCCGCGACACCGCGTACGCGGCGTTGTACCTGGCCTCCGACGAAGCCCGGTTCGTCACCGGTACCGAAATCGTCGTCGACGGCGGCATGACCGCGAGGTGTGACTGATGACCGATCCCCGCAACCCCGGCCCGGACCCGAACCCGCACGCGCCCGCGATACCGTTGCCCGCAAACGCTTGCGACGCGCACTGCCATATCTTCGGGCCCATCGCGAAGTTCCCGTACGCGCCGGACCGCACGTTCACCCCGCCCGAGGCGCCCAAAGAGGACCTGCAGGCGCTGCACCGGCTGCTCGGCTTCGAGCGCGCGGTCATCGTGCAGTCCGCCTGCCACGGCGCCGACCACTCGGCGCTGCTCGACGCGCTGGAAACCGGTGGCGGCCGGTACCGCGGAGTCGCGTTGATCCGGCCGACCACGCCGAAGGCCGAGGTGGAGCGCCTGCACGAGGCCGGCGTGCGCGGCGCCCGGCTGCACTTCACACCGCACCTCGGGCCGGCGCCGTCGCAGGAGGAGATCGACGCGATCCTCGCCCTGATCCGGCCGTACGGCTGGCACATCGCCCTGCACGTCGCGGGTGACGGCATCGCCGAGCACGCGGACCTGGTGCGATCGCTCGGCGTGCAGGTGGTGATCGACCACATGGCCCGCGTCGACCTGCGGCAGGGGCTGGACAGTGCCGCCGTGCGGTCGCTGTTGCGGTTGCTGGAGAGTGGTTCGGTGTGGGTGAAGCTGAGCGGCGCCGACCGGATCGCGACCGCGCCGCCCAGCATGGCCGATTCCGTGGAGCTGGCGCGGTTGCTGGCCGCCGAGGCGCCGGAGCGGGTGGTGTGGGGCACCGACTTCCCGCACCCGAACACGCACGGTTTCGTGCCCAACGACGGCGACCTGGCCGACCTGATCGCAGAGATCACCCCGGACCCGGAGGCGCTGCTCGTCACGAACCCGGCGCGTTGCTTCTTCGCGGAGGACTAGTGCAGACCCTCGATGTCGCGGGTGATGGCCGCGGCGGTGTCCAGCAGGCGCGGCACGAACCGGTCGGTGAGTTCGTCCAGCGAGACGCGGGCCGCGTTGACCGACACGTTGAGCGCGGCCAGCGCCCGCCCGCCCCCGCCACGCACGGGCGCGGCGGCCGAGCGGACGCCTTCCTCGCGCTCGCCGTCCACCACGGCGTACCCGCGCTCGGCGACCCGGGCCAGTTCCGCCCGCAGCTCGGCGGGGTCGGTGATGGTGTTGGGTGTGAGCTTCCGCAGTTCCACGGTGTCCAGATAAGACTCCAGCTCGGCGGATGGCAGCGCGGCGAGCAGCACGCGGCCCATCGACGTGGGGTAGGCGGGCAGGCGCGAACCGACGTTGAGCGTGATGGACATCGAGCGCGACGCCGGAACCCGGGCCACGTAGACGATCTCCGGACCGTCCAAAGTGGCCATCGAGCAGGATTCCCGCAGCTCGTCGGCCAGCGCGCGCATGTGCGGCTGGGCGTGCTCCCAGAACGGCAGCGCGGCCAGGTAGCCGTAGCCGAGCCGCAGGACGCCCGCGGTGAGGCGGAAGCGGCGGTCGTCCACCTCGGCGAACCCGAGGCGTTCCAGTGTCAGCAGGATGCGGCGCGCGGTGGCGCGGGTGAACCCGGTGGCCGCGGCCGCCTCGCTCACCGTCATCGCCGGCCGTTCCGCGGAAAAGGTCTGCAGCAGCCGGAAGGCCTTCTCCACCGAGTCGATGACGTCGGGGTCCTCTCTCGACACTGCCGCTCCTCGCCGTGGTCGCCTGCCCGAAACGGTACCCGAGCGCGGGGGAGGAGTGGCGGATGACGGAGGGACTGCTGTACGTGCTGTCCGAGCCGGGCGAGGTCGCCGAGGCGGAGTTCCACGACTGGTACGACAACGAGCACGCGCCCGCGCGCGTCGGGGTGCCGGGGATCCGCAGCGGGTACCGGTACCGCGCTCTGGATGGGGCGCGGCCGTCGTGGCTGGCCTGGTACGAGCTGGACCTGGCGGCGCTGGCGAGCCCGGGGTACGAGGTCGCGCGGCGGCGGAGCCCGCGGGAGCAGTCGGTGGTCTCGCGGCTGGCGACGCTCGACCGGCGGGTCTACGAGCTGACCGGGGCCTGGGGTGACTGTGAGACGCCGGCGCCGGTGGTGGTGTCGGTGGCGTTGTCCGGCGACGCCGCCGAACTGGAGCGCTGGTACCGCGAGGAGCACGTGCCGCTGTTGCTGGAGCTGCCCGGCTGGCACCGGATCCGGCGGTACCGGCGGGTCGAGGGGGCCGGGCCGGATCTGCTGGCCTTCCACGAGATCGCGGACGTGTCGCTGTTCGAGTCGCCTGCCTACCGGCACGCGACCAGCACGCCGTGGCGGGACCGGGTGATGTCGACGGTGACCGCGCGGGAGCGGCGCGTCTTCGGGTACCACAACACGGCCGCCGCGAGGTAGCGTCGGGCCATGGCCGAGTACGAGCACATCCTGGTCAAGCGCGACGACGCGACGGTGACGATCACGATGAACCGGGCCGCCCGCCGCAACTCCCTGTCCGAAGCCCACCTCGCCGAGCTGCTGGCGGCGTTCGAGGAGACGGCCACGACCGACGCGACGGGCGTCGTGCTGGCCGGCGCGGGCCCGGTGTTCTCGGCGGGGCACGACTTCGGTGACGTGGCGTCGCGGGACCTGACGGGGGTGCGGAGCCTGCTCACGTTGTGCACCCGGCTGATGCGGACGATGGAGTCGGTGCCGCAGGTGGTCATCGCGCGGGTGCACGGACTGGCGACCGCGGCGGGGTGCCAGCTGGTCGCGTCGTGCGACCTGGCGGTCGCGGCGGCCTCGGCGGGTTTCGCGCTGCCCGGTGGCAAGGGCGGCTGGTTCTGCCACACGCCGGCGGTGCCGGTCGCGCGGGCGATCGGGCGCAAGCGGCTGATGGAGCTGGCGCTGACCGGGGACGTCATCGACGCGGCGACCGCCCTGGAGTGGGGCCTGGTGAACCGGGTGGTGCCGGACGAGGACCTGGACGCGGCGGTGGCCGACCTGCTGGCCAGGGCGACGCGCGGCAGCCGGGCCAGCAAGGCGCTCGGGAAGCAGACCCTGTACGCGCAGCTGGACCGCCCGGAGGCCGACGCGTACGCCATCGCGGTCGAGGTGATGGCGGCGGCGTCGCAAACGCCGGCGGCGCGGGAGGGGATGGCTTCCTTCCTGGAGAAGCGGAAGCCGGAGTGGCCCGAGTGAGGGATGCTCGGACTGCTCTGTTCGGGTGAACTGAAAATTCAACCACCACGTTCCGTCACGTCCGGAACGGTGGTCGTTCGCGCACTTCAGCGCCACCGTGGGCGACCGCGGTCAAGATCCACTTCTGCCGGTTCGCCCGCCTGAACGCTGTTACAACCCGGA
The DNA here is from genome assembly GCF_000739085.1 of Amycolatopsis methanolica 239. Taxonomy (NCBI): domain Bacteria; kingdom Bacillati; phylum Actinomycetota; class Actinomycetes; order Pseudonocardiales; family Pseudonocardiaceae; genus Amycolatopsis; species Amycolatopsis methanolica. Next base: position 1,414,371 of record NZ_CP009110.1, read on the forward strand.
GCACGCGGCGATTCACGGTGCGACGCATGCGGGACGGCCCGCTGCGCACGCACTCAAGGAACGCTCGTGACTCATCCGCCCTATGCCCCGCCCGCGCACGCGCAGCCGAAGAACGGCCTCGGCACCGCGGGTTTCGTCCTCGGACTCGTGGGCCTCGTGTTCGCCTTCATCCCGCTCGTCGGCGTCGTGGCGTGGCCGCTGGTCATCATCGGCCTGATCCTGTCGATCGTCGGCGTTTCCCGCGCCACCAAGGGCGCCGCGACGAACAAGGGGCTCGCCGTCGCGGGCGTCGTGTGCTCGGCGGTCGGCCTCGTGATCTGCATCCTGTGGACCGCCGTGTTCGGCGCCGCGGTCGACAAGGTCAACGACTCGACCCCGACCAGTGGCGACCCGGCTGCGGCAGCGCACCAGATCCTGCTCGAGGTGACCACAGGTCAGCGGAGCAACCTCAACTGGACCAGCGGGCTCAGCGTGAACAACCAGGAGATCGTCGAGGCCGGGCAGACCTGGTCCAAGACCCTGGGCGTCGAGGAACTCGGCTTCACGTCGGTCACGGTGACGCCGGTGACCACCGACGTCAACGCCCGGCCGAACAGCTGCAAGATCACCGTGGACGGCAAGCCGGTCGCCGAGAACTCGAACCTGGTGGCCGCGATCTGCTCCTACACGGGCCACTGACGTGACCGAGACCGCGCCCAGAGACCTGACCGGACTCGGGCTGATGCGGCCCTGGAACTGGATCCACGCCGCTCCGATTCAGGGCAGTCACCGGAACATCGTCGAGGCCGACAGCCCTGAAGAAGCGGCGCGGCAAATCGCGCTGGAGCAGCTTTCGGTGCTGCACTCGATCGGCCGCATCCTGATGTGGGTGCTGGTGATCATTCCTGTGGTGTCCGCCGCCCTCTACGTCGCGTTGGTGGTACTGCTCACCGCGCAAACCGGCTGACCCAGCCGGCCGGGGCACGGGGGGTCCCTGAGACGGGACCCCGCGTTCCACGGCCTGGGACCGGTTCCACGCGATCGGATGAAGCACCGTGCCCCGCGATTGACCGCGCCAACCCACCGCCAATAAGCACGACGAGTGATCCTCCGGCGGCGCGGACCTCAGTTGGCCCTCGTCGCCCTCGTGCAGGTGCTCGCCATGAGCCTCTGGTTCTCCGCGTCCACCGTGGTCCCGGCGCTCCGCGCGGAGTGGGGTCTCTCGCGGCAGGCGGGGATCCTCCTGACCATCACCGTGCAGCTCGGGTTCGCCACCGGGGCCGTCGTCTCCGCCGCGGTCAACCTCGCCGATCGCACGCGGCCGCAGGTCCTCGTCGCCGCGGGCAGTGCGCTCGGTGCGGCCGCCACGTTCGCGTTCCCGTCGGCCGGGTCCGCGGCAGCCGCCCCGCTCCGGTTCATCACCGGGTTCGCCCTCGCGGCCGTCTACCCGGTCGGCATGAAGATCGTCGTCTCCTGGTTCCCGCGTCAGCGCGGGACCGCGCTCGGCGTCCTCGTCGGCGCGCTGACCCTCGGCTCCGCGCTGCCCAGCCTCCTCGGCGGCGCCGGCCACTGGCGGATCGTGCTGGTCATCGCCGCGGCGCTGGCCCTCCTCGCCGCCCCGATCGCCCTCACTCTGGTCCGGCCGGGGCCGGACTGGCGCCCGTCGCCGCCGTGGGAACCCCGCTACCTGCTCCGCATGGCCCGCGACCGGGCGCAACGCCTGGTCTGCCTCGGCTACTTCGGCCACATGTGGGAGCTGTACGCGCTGTGGGCCTGGCTGCCCAGCTATGTCGCGGCCGCCGGCGACGGCGACACCTTCGCCACCATCGGCGTCGCGGGCGTCGCCGGGGCGCTGCTCGGCGGCGTCCTCGCCGACCGCTTCGGCCGCGCGGCCGTCACCACCGGCGCCATGCTCACCAGCGCCGCCTGCGGTCTGCTCTCCGTCGCCGCGTGGGGGACGCCCCTGCTCGCGCCGCTGCTGCTCGTGTGGGGCGCCGCCGTGATCGCCGACTCCGCGCAGTTCTCCGCGGCCCTGTCCGAGGTCGCCGACCCGCGTTACGCCGGCACCGCCCTCACCGCGATGACCGCCGCCGGGTTCGTCGTCAGCGCGATCACCATCCAGCTGCTCCCGCTGCTCGCCGACCTCACCGGCTGGCGCGACGCGGTCACCCTGCTGTCGATCGGCCCGCTCCTCGGCGCTGTCGCGATGGTCAGCGTTCGTGCAGCAGCAGGAGCCCGTACGCCGCGATCGACTGGGCGTCCGTGATCTCCCCGCGCGCGATCATCTTCTCGAACTCGTCCCGGCTGAACCACGCCGTGCGCATGTCCTGTTCCTCGTGCTCACGCTCGTGCGGGCCCTCGACCAGCTCCGTCGCCAGGTAGACCCGGCCGCGCTGGCTCGACATGCCCGGCGCGACGTCCAGCAGCCCGAGGTCGGTCAGTGAACCGGCCACCAGCCCGGTTTCCTCCCGCAGCTCACGCGCCGCCAGCTCCAGCGGGTCCAGCTCGGCCAGCCCGGGCGCGGTGCCCTGCGGGAACTCCCAGCGCCGCAGGCCGAGCGGGTACCGGTACTGCTCGACCAGGTGCAGCCGGTCGCCGTCGAGCGGGACGACCAGCGCGTAGTCCGGCTTGTCGACGACGCCGTAGATGCCGGTCGAGCCGTCCGGGCGGCGGATGCCGTCCTCGCGCACCGTCATCCAGTTGTTCCGGTACACCTCGCGGGAGCCGAGCCGTTCGATGGGATCCACGCGACCAGTCTGCCGAAGCATCTTCTACCCTCGCCGGGTGCGTCTCGTGATCGCTCGTTGCCAAGTGGACTACGCCGGCCGTCTGACGGCCCACCTCCCGATGGCCACCCGGTTGCTGCTCATCAAGGCGGACGGCTCGGTGTCGGTGCACTCCGACGACCGCGCCTACAAGCCGCTGAACTGGATGAGCCCGCCCTGCTGGCTCATCGAGGACGGCGACGTCTGGACGGTGCAGAACAAGGCGGGCGAGAAGCTCGTCATCACCATCGAAGAGCGGATCGACGAGATCAGCCACGACCTGGGGGCCGAGCCGGGCCTGCAGAAGGACGGCGTCGAGGCGCACCTGCAGGAGCTGCTCGCCGAGCACATCACCACGCTCGGCGAGGGGTACACGCTGGTCCGCCGCGAGTACCCGACGGCGATCGGGCCGGTCGACATCCTGGCCCGCGACGCCGACGGCGGCTCGGTGGCGGTGGAGATCAAGCGCCGCGGGGAGATCGACGGCGTCGAGCAGCTGACCCGCTACCTGGAGCTGCTCAACCGCGACCCGCTGCTGGCGCCGGTGCAGGGCGTGTTCGCCGCGCAGCTGATCAAGCCGCAGGCGCGCACCCTTGCCGAGGACCGCGGCATCCGCTGCCTGACGCTGGACTACGACGCCCTCCGCGGTACCGAATCCGACGATCTCCGCCTGTTCTGAACACGCGGATTCGCCGCACCACGCCGGACGTGGTGCGGCGAATCCCCGTTCACATCACATGCTGTTGACGATCGCGCTGATCAGGTTGATCAGGCCGTAGACCAGGTCGTTCAGGCTCACCGGGGTCCTCCCTCGAAAATTGTCAACGGTGGGTACGCCGCCGTATCCGGCGACCGGCGAAGGCAATCGAAGGCGCATTGCCGCTGGGTAACGGGCGCTTTCCGCGACGTTTCGCATCTCCCATGACGTGGATCACGATCACGATCGGGCGCCGAGTTGCGCTGGGTGACGCCGCGCTGTTGGGTTGTCACCGGTTTGATCTCGACACGGTCAAGGCGCACCCGCTGGCGTGCACGGCTGGGATACCGCGTAGTAATGTGCGCTCGTCACTCGATCGTGGTGATTTTTGTTCGGAGATGTTGGACTCCCGGAGGTGGCATCGGTGCCCGTCCTAGCCGCAGCGAACCTGCGACTTGATGCGCACGCGATCGACTACGTGTTGCTCGCGTTCTACTTCGTGCTGGTGCTCGGCATCGGCTACCTGGCCCGGAAACAGGTGTCGAGCAGCATCGACTTCTTCCTGTCCGGCCGTTCCCTGCCTGCCTGGGTCACCGGGCTCGCCTTCATCTCCGCCAACCTCGGCGCCATCGAAGTGATGGGGATGTCGGCCAACGGCGCGCAGTACGGCCTGCCGACGGCCCACTACTTCTGGATCGGCGCGATCCCGGCGATGCTGTTCCTCGGCATCGTGATGATGCCCTTCTACTACGGGTCGAAGGTCCGCAGCGTGCCGGAGTTCATGCGGCGCCGCTTCGGCACCGGCGCCCACCTGACGAACGGCATCAGCTTCGCGCTGGCCCAGATCCTCATCGCGGGCGCGAACCTGTACCTGCTGGCCAGCGTGGTGAACCTGCTGCTGGGCTGGCCGATCTGGGTGTCGATCGTCGTCGCCGCCGTCATCGTGCTCGCCTACACCGCGCTCGGCGGCCTGTCCGCCGCGATCTACAACGAGGTGCTGCAGTTCTTCGTCATCGTCGCCGCGCTGGTGCCGCTGACGATCGTCGGCCTCTACAAGGTCGGCGGCTGGGACGGCCTGGTCGACAAGGTCTCCGGCGGCCCCGGCGGCGCGGCCCAGCTGGAATCCTGGCCGGGCAACCAGCTCACCGGCTTCGGCAGCAACTTCCTGTCCGTGCTGGGCCTGGTGTTCGGTCTCGGGTTCGTGCTGTCCTTCGGTTACTGGACGACGAACTTCGTCGAGGTCCAGCGCGCGATGGCGTCGAAGAGCATGTCGGCGGCCCAGCGCACCCCGATCATCGGCGCGTTCCCGAAGATGCTGATTCCGTTCATCGTGATCATCCCGGGCATGATCGCCGCGGTCACCGTGACCGAGCTGCAGGGCGAGAACAAGCAGGCCCTGATCGACGGCGGCTCCGCGCCCAGCGGCGCGACCTTCAACGACGCGCTGTTGCTGCTGATGCGCGATCTGCTGCCCAACGGTGTGCTCGGTGTCGCCATCGCCGGTCTGCTGGCCTCCTTCATGGCGGGCATGGCGGCGAACCTGAGCTCGTTCAACACGGTCTTCACGTACGACATCTGGCAGGCCTACATCAAGAAGGACAAGCCGGACTCGTACTACCTGAACATGGGCCGCTGGGTCACCGCGGGCGCCACGGTCCTGGCCATCGGCACGGCGGCCATCGCGTCGCAGTACTCGAACCTGATGGACTACCTGCAGCAGCTGTTCTCGTTCTTCAACGCGCCGCTGTTCGCCACGTTCATCCTCGGCATGTTCTGGAAGCGCATGACCCCGGCCGCGGCCTGGATCGGTCTGCTGTCCGGTACCGCGTCGGCCATCGTGGTGTTCCTGCTCGCCGAGACCGGCGTGTGGGACCTGCCCGGCCAGGGCGCCAGCTTCATCGGCGCCGGTGCGGCGTTCGTGGTCGACATCGCGGTCAGCGTGGCGGTCACGATGGTGACCAAGCCGCGCGAGGCCTCCGAGCTGACCGGCCTGGTCTACTCGCTGACCCCGCGGGAGTCGCTCAAGCGCTCCACCACCGGCGAGGACGCGGGCTGGTACCGCAACCCGGGCCTGCTCGCGGGCATCGTCCTGGTCCTCACGATCGCGCTGAACATCGCCTTCTAGGAGGTTGGCAGACATGGCTAGCGAAACCCCCGTGCGCACGCGCCGCGCAGGCGCGTTCGACATCCGGCTGATCATCGCGCTGCTGACCGGTGTGTACGGCGTGGTCCTGACGATCATGGGCATCGCGTTCACCGACGACGCCGAGCTGCAGAAGGCGGCGGGCGTGAACATCAACCTGTGGGCCGGCATCGGCATGCTGATCTTCACCGCGCTGTTCGTGCTGTGGGCCGTGCTGCGGCCGATCCGGGTCCCGGTGCCGGAAGGCGACGAGACCCCGGCCGGATAGGCAGGTTCGGAACATCCCGGCGAGGCCGGGCGGCTACGGTGCACCGCGTGCACCATGTCGCCCGGCCTCGCCGTTTCGTCCCCGTGGTCCTGCTCGCACTGACCGTTTCCGCGTGCGCCGGACCGGACCTCGGCAAGCAGAACTTCCCGCGCACGACCGTCACGCAGACCAGCGTCGCCACCGGTCCGGTCGACGACGCCGCGGTCAGCACGGACGCGCTGCGCACCGTCGACCCGTGCGGGGTGCTGCAGGGCGACACCGTCACCGGCGTCGGCACGCCGGTCGAGGACAGCCTCCACCCGACCGGGCTGGACGGCTGCGCCGTCGAGGTCACCGACGCGGGCGGCAAGGAGGCCCGGTTGAGCCTCACGATGGGGGAGACGCTCCTGCTGTCCTCCACGACCCCGGTCGGCACCGTCGAAGGCCTGCCGGTCGTCGAGAGCGACCTGGACGACCCGGACACCACCGAGAACGAGGGTTGCGTGGTCACCGCGGTCACCTCCGAGACGCCTGCCATCGGCATCTCCGTCCAGGTCACCTACCAGGGCGGGGACGCCTGTGGCGCCGGCCTGACCGTCATCCGCGAGGTCGTCGCCGAGATGCACGGCTCGCCGCCCCGGATGACCCGCGCGGCGAACTCGGCCGTGCCGCTCGACCCGTGCACGCTGGTGGACGATGCGGTCGCCGCCGAGGTCCTCGGCCGCAGCACCGAGAAGCGGCCCGGCGGCCTGCACGAGTGCCACTGGTCGGGCGGCAACGCCACTGGTTACCTGCGGATCTCCGAGGCCGTCGAGCCCTCCGACGGCGACGACGGAACGCGCGTCGACCTGGGCGGCGGGATCACCGGCTACCAGGAGAAGCGGACCACGGCGGGCAACAGCTGCACCATCGCGTGGACCCACTTGCGGACCGGCGACGGCGAGGGCGAGGTCGTGAAGTTCGAGTACGACAACTTCCACGACGACGCCGCCGAGGACGACTCGTGCGGGAAAGCGCGGCGCATTGTCGACACGATCCTGCCCAAGCTGCCCAAGTCCTGATAGGAAAGGGGCGACGACGGAGTCAGGAGGCGGGCATGAAAAAGATCATCAACGATCCGGCCGACGTGGTCACCGAGTCGCTGCGCGGGCTGGCCGCCGCGCACGCGGACATCCTGCGTGTTCAGGAGGACCCGAACGTGGTCGTGCGCGCCGACGCGCCGGTGGACGGCAAGGTCGCGGTGATTTCCGGCGGCGGGTCCGGGCACGAGCCGTTGCACGGCGGGTTCGTCGGCGTCGGCATGCTCGACGCGGCGGTGCCCGGCGCGGTGTTCACCTCGCCCACGCCGGACGCGGTGCAGGCCGCCATCAGCGCGACCACCGGCGCGGCAGGCGCCCTGTTGATCGTCAAGAACTACACCGGTGACGTGCTGAACTTCGAGACCGCGGGCGAGCTGGCCGCGGCGGAGGACCTGGAAGTGCGCAGCGTGGTGATCGACGACGACGTCGCGGTCGCCGATTCGACCTACACCGCGGGACGCCGGGGCGTCGGCGGCACGGTGCTGCTGGAGAAGATCGCCGGCGCCGCGGCCGAGCGGGGCGACTCGCTGGACGCGGTGGAAGCGCTGGCGCGCAAGGTCATCGGCCAGGTGCGGTCGATCGGGGTCGCGCTCACCGCGCCGACCGTGCCGCACGTCGGCGAGCCCAGCTTCGACCTCGGCGCCGACGAGATCGAGTTCGGCATCGGCATCCACGGCGAGCCGGGCCGCGAGCGGATCAAGGCCGAGCCCGCCGACGAGCTGGTGGCGCGCATGGTCGGTGCGGTCGTCGAGGACCTGCCGTTCACCGAGGGCGACCGGGTGCTGCTGTTCACCAACTCGATGGGCGCCACCCCGCTGGTCGAGCTGTACCTCGCGCACGGCATCGCCGAGCGGCTGCTGGCCGATCGCGGCATCATGGTCGAACGCCGGCTGGTGGGCCCCTACATCACCAGCCTGGAGATGCAGGGCATCAGCCTGACCCTGCTGAAGCTCGACGACGAGCTGACCGAACTGTGGGACGCGCCGGTGAACACCGCCGCATTGCGCTGGAAGGCCTGAGGACATGGGATGCACGCCGGAGGGCGTCGCGAACGCGTTGCGGGGCGCCGCGGCCGTGATCGCCGAGCACCGCGCCGAACTGATCGAACTCGACCGGGCGATCGGGGACGGTGACCACGGCGAGAACATGAACCGCGGGTTCCAGGCCGTGGTGGCCGCGCTGGACAGCGCCCTGCCGGAGACGCCGGGCGGGGTGCTCAAGCTCGCGGCGACGACGCTGATCTCGAAGGTCGGCGGCGCGGCGGGGCCGTTGTACGGCACGGCTTTCCTGCGGGCGTCGACCGTGGTGTCGAACCAGCCGGAGCTGGGCGCGGCGGAGGTCGTGGCCGCGTTGCGGGCGGGGCTGGAAGGCGTGCGGGCGCGCGGCAAGGCGGTGGAGGGCGACAAGACGATGGTCGACGCGCTGCTGCCCGCGGTCGCGGCGGCGGAGAAGGCGGGCGGCGGGGACGTCGCGGCCGTCCTGTCGGCGGCCGCCGAGGGCGCGGCCACCGGCGCCGAGTCCACTGTGGACCTGGTCGCGCGGAAGGGCAGGGCGTCCTACCTCGGCGAGCGCAGCGCGGGTCACCTCGACCCGGGTGCACGCTCGACGTCGCTGCTGCTCGCCGCGTTCGCCGAGGCGGCCCGATGAGCGTCGGCCTGGTGCTGGTGTCGCACAGCGCGAAGCTCGCCGAAGGGGTCGCCGAGGTCGCCGCGCAGATGGCGCCCGACGTGACGATCGTGCCGGCGGGCGGGCTGCCCGGCGGCGGGATCGGCACGGACTACGACTCGGTGGTGGCTGCCGTGCAGCGCGCCGATTCCGGGTCCGGGGTCGTGCTGCTCTACGACCTGGGCAGCGCGCAGATGACGGCGGAGCTCGCGGTCGAATCGCTGGCGGACCCGTCCGCCGTCGGGGTGGCGGACGCGCCGCTGGTGGAGGGCACGGTCGCGGCGGCGGTGGCGGCGCAGAACGGAGCCGACCGGGCCGGGGTGCTGGAAGCCGCCACGGCGGCCGCCGCGCCCCCGGAGCTGGCCGCGCCGGCGGAGCAGGCCACGGATTGCGTGGAGCTGACGCTGACCAACGAGGTGGGCCTGCACGCCCGCCCCGCGGCGGTGCTGGCACGCAGCCTGGCCGAGCTGGAGGCCGAGGTGAGCGTGCGGCTGGGCGACCAGGAGGCCGACGCGCACAGCGTGCTGGCGCTGATGGCGCTCGGCGCCCGGAAGGGGGACCGGATCGAGGTGCGCGCGGGCGGCCCCCAGGCGGCCGAGGCGCTGCGCGTGGTGCAGGACCTGGTGGAGGACAACTTCGGCGACCCCGCCTGACGGTTCGCCTGCCGTTTCGCCGCTGGGCCGCACGCGGCCCTCGCGGCGCCTCCACGCGCTCCTGACCGCGGCCCCGCGCTTGCCGGCCGTGCGGCGCTGGCGGTCGCGAGCGCGGCGCTCGCGGTCTCGAGCCATGCGTCCCTGGCCCGCGAGCCCGCGCCGCTGGTCGCAGGTCTGCACTCGTCGCCGCGAGTCCCACGCTCCTGGCCGCCTGTTCCCCACTCGCCAGCGCGAGTCCCACCTTCACGATCGACACCCGTATCCGGCCGGACTGCGATCCGCGTCCACGCCGCCGCCCGTCTCCCGGTACCAAGCCCAGCGGCGGTGGAACTCGCGCGGGTACACCTGATTCGATACACCTCCCGTCCGGTCGCCCCGCGTGGCACCATCGAGGGCTACCGACGAGTAACCCGGAGGCCGCTATGGCGCGGACGATCGAAACGGCAGGCGTGGTCGGGCTCGGCACGATGGGCTCCGGGATCGCGGAGGTCCTGGCCCGCAGCGGCATCCGGGTGATCGGCGTCGAGGTGGACTCCGCCGCGGTGACGCGCGCCCGCGGGCACGTCGAGCAGTCCACGGCCCGCGCGCTCACCGGCGGCAAGCTCGACGAGACGACCGCGCGGCCCTCCTGACCCACATCACCTACACCACCTCGCTGACCGACCTCGCCGAAGCCGACCTGGTCATCGAGGCCGTCCCGGAGAGCCTCGACCTCAAGGCCGAGGTGTTCGCCCAGCTGGACAAGATCGTCGGACCCGGCGCGGTCCTCGCGTCGAACACGTCGTCCCTGTCGGTCACCGAGATCGGCGTGCACACCTCGCGCCCCGGCAAGGTCGTCGGGATGCACTTCTTCAACCCGGCGCCCGTGCTCAGGCTGGTCGAGATCGTCCGGACCGTCGTCACCGAGCCGGACGTGATCGCCGACGTCACCGGGTTCGCCGAGCGCCTCGGCAAGACGCCGGTCGTGATCGGCGACCGCGCCGGGTTCATCGCCAACGCCCTGCTGTTCGGCTACCTCAACCACGCGGTGCGGATGTTCGAGCAGCGCTACGCCACGCGCGAGGATCTCGACGCGGCGATGCGCCTCGGCTGCGGGTACCCGATGGGCCCGCTCGCGTTGCTCGACCTGATCGGGCTGGACACCGCATACGAGATCCTCGAGTCGATGTACCGGCAGTCGCGCAACCGGCTGCACGCGCCCGTGCCGCTGCTCAAGCAGATGATCACCGCGGGCCTGCTCGGCCGGAAGTCCGGTCGCGGGTTCTACACCTACGAGGGCCCGGACTCACCGGTCGTCGTTGACTCGGCGCCTGGCGTCGCACCCGTGGACCCCGGTGAAGTGCGGGCGGTTCGTGCGGTCGGCGTGATCGGCACCGGCACGATGGCGACCGGGATCGCGGAGGTGTTCGCCAAGCGCGGGTACGACGTCGTCCTCCGCGCGCGCACCACCGAGAAGGCCGAGGCCGCGGTGGCGCGGATCGCGAAGTCGGTGAACCGGGCGGTATCGAAGGGCAAGCTTTCCGAGTCCGACGGCGCCGCGGCGCTGGCCAGGACCGCGCCGGTCGCCGGCTTCGACGCGCTGTCCGGTGTGGACCTGGTGGTCGAGGCGGTGGCCGAGGACCTCGCGGTCAAGCAGGAGGTGTTCGCCGCGCTGGACGCGGTCGCGAAGCCGGGCGCGATCCTCGCGACGACGACCTCGTCGCTGCCGGTGATCGAGTGCGCGGCCGCGACCGAGCGCCCCGGCGACGTGGTCGGGCTGCACTTCTTCAACCCGGCGCCGGTGATGAAGCTGGTCGAGGTGGTGCGCACGGTCGCCACCGCACCCGACGTGGTGGCCACCGCGCACGCGGTCTGCGCGGCGATCGGCAAGCACCCGGTGCACTGCGGTGACCGGGCCGGCTTCATCGTGAACGCGCTGCTCTTCCCGTACCTGAACGACGCGGTGAAGATGCTCGAGGCGCACTACGCGCAGGCCGCGGACATCGACATCGCGATGAAGGTCGGGTGCGGGCTGCCGATGGGCCCGTTCGAGCTGCTGGACGTCGTCGGGCTCGACGTGTCGCTGGCGATCCAGCGGACGCTGTTCAACGAGTTCCGCGAGGAGGGCTTCGCACCCGCGCCGCTGCTGGAACACCTCGTCACGGCCGGGCGGCTGGGCCGCAAGACGGGGAAGGGGTTCGCGGACTACACCGCTCAGTGACCGCAGCCGCAGGCGCCGCCGCAGCAACCGCCGCCCGCGGGCGCGCCTGCGGCGGAACCGGTCAGGGCGACGGTCGTGAGCAGCTTGACCGTGTCCGTGTGGCCCTCGGGGCAGGTCGCGGGCGCGCTCGACTCGCTCATCGGCCGGTTCACCTCGAAGGTGCCGGTGCATTCGCGACAGCGGTAGGCGTAGGTCGGCATGTCGTCATTATCGGGTAAGGCGTGCGCTCGGAGCCACTTTCCTGCCAAGCTGACCATGTGGAGCTGCCAACGCTGTCCGGCCAGGGGCATCTCGCCGAGGTTGTGCCGTCGGTCCTCGCGACGCTGGGTGTGCCTGGTTGCGTCGACACGCTAGGCCTGCCCGATGCTGCCGGAGTCTGTGTGTTGCTGATCGACGGTCTGGGTTCGGAGCTGCTGCGCGCGCACGCCGACGACGCGCCGGTGCTGACCGAGCTCGCGAAGGCGACGCTGACGGTCGGCTGCCCGTCGACGACGGTCGCCGGGCTGGCCGCGATCGGGACCGGGGTCGCGTCGGGGGAGCACGGGATGGCGGGGTACACCTTCGAGGTGCCTGGTTGTGGTGTGCTCAACGCCTTGCGCTGGCGCGAGCATCCCGGCGGCGGCGAGCTGGACCTGCGGCCGGAGGACGTCCAGCCGTTGCCCACGACGTTCGAGCGGGCGGCCGCGGCGGGTGTCGAGGCGGTGGTGGTGGCCGAGGCGAAGTTCGCGAACTCGCCGCTGACGCGGGCGGTGCAGCGCGGCGCGGAGTACCGCGGCGTGTACGCGATGGGTGACCTGGCCGCGGAGACGCTGCGCGCCCTGCGCGAGTCGCCTGGGTTCTGCTACGCCTACCACGGCCAGCTGGACGAGCTCGGTCACCGGTACGGCCCGGGTTCGCCGGCGTGGGTGATGCAGCTGAGGCAGGTCGACCGGCTCGTCGAGTTGCTTGTGGACGGTCTGCCGCCCGGCCGGGTGCTGGCCGTGGTGGCCGACCACGGGATGGTCGCGCTGGGCGCCAACGTGATCGACATCGACGTGACGCCGGAGTTGCGGTCCGGAGTGCGGGCGTTCGGTGGGGACCCGCGGGTGCGGCACGTGTACACCGAGCCCGGCGCGGCGGAGGACGTGCTGGCCACGTGGCGCTCGGTGCTGGGTCCGCGGGCGTGGGTGACGCGCCGGGACGAGGCGATCGCGGCGGGCTGGCTGGGGCCGCGCGTGAGCGACCGGGTGCGCTCCCGCTTCGGCGACGTGATAGCCGCCGCCCGGGACGACTTCGGGATGCTGCGCCGCACGGCCGAGCCGCTGGAGTCGAAGCTGATCGGCCAACACGGCTCCATGACGCCCGCCGAGCAACTGGTCCCGCTGGCGATCGCGCACCGCTGAGCCGCTGATCGGCGGGTGCCGTCGGCGGTTGCGCGCCCTTGAGGCACCGCGCCTCGTTCTGCCGGCGATTGGCCGCCGCTGAAGGGCCGAGCGACTGGGCGCCGCTGGTGATTGCGCACGGTTGGGCGCTGAGCGCCTGGCCCCGCTGGCGGTTGCGCGCCGCTGAGGCGCGGAGCGCGGGGGTTCGCCGGCCGGTCGCCCACGGTTGTGGCGCTGGGCGAGGGGCCCGCTGGCGGTTGCGCACCGTTCAGGGGCTGAGCGACTGGGTGCCGCTGGCGGTTGCGAACCGTTGAGGCGCTGGGCGGCTGGTGGCGCTGAGGGCCGAGCGACTGGGTGCCGCTGGCGGTTGCGGACCGGCAGGGCGCTGAGCGCCTGGCCCCGTCGGCGATTGCGCGCCGTTGAGGCGCCGAACGGCTGGCCCCGCTGGCGGTTGCGCCACTGAGGCGCTGCGGGCTGGCCCCGCTGGCGGTTGCGTAGTTGGGGCGCTGGGCGGCTGGTGCCGCTGGCGGTTGCGCACCGTTGAGGCGCCGGTTCCGCGCGGGCTGCTGTCAGTCGTCGATCGGGGGCAGGTGGGCGGCGCGGAGCCGCTCGCTCGGCGTGGGATCCCGGTCGGCCGGATCCCCCTTGCCGTGGAACCCCCGGTGGCTGGATTCCCGTCAATCGGGGAGCCGCGACCGTCGAATTCCTGCCGGCCGTTTGCCTTGGACGTGGATCGGGGCAGGCGGCGTGGAATCCCCGCCGGCTCAGGGCTTCGGCCGGCGCAGGCCGTCCAGCAGCACGGTGAGCAGCCGCTCGGCCGTCTCGTCGTTGCCTTCCGCGGCCACGCCCACCCCGTGCCCCAGCAGGAGCAGGTCGCGCGGTCGCACGTCGTCGCGGATGGCGCCGCTTTCCTGCGCCCGGCTGAGCAGCACTGCGGCGGCGTCGTTGATCAGCGTCTTGCACACGGCGAACGTCTCGGAATCCCGGTCCATCGCCGCCTTCAGCGTGGCCGCCAGCCCGCGCTTGTGCAGCACGAACGCGACCTGCTCGCGCATCCACAGCTCCAGCGCCTCCGCTGGCTCGTGCTCCTCCAGCAACTTGTGTGCGGCGGAGCTCAGCCGCTCGATGTCGTCGCGGTAGACGGCTTCGATGAGCGTCTCCCTGGTGGGGAAGTGCCGGTAGAGGGTGCCCGCGCCCACGCAGGCCCGGCGCGCGATGTCGTCCAGCGGGGCGTCCGGTCCGTGCTCCCGGAACGCCTCGCGAGCCGTGACCAGGATCCGTTCGTAGTTGCGCCGCGCGTCAGCCCGCATCGGCCGCGGTGCCGCCATGCGCCTCACCCTCAAAACCGGACACATTCTCCGGATGCCCTTGCGCAACCGGAGACATTCTCCATATGCTAGCTCCATCGAAGCGGAGAGTTTGTCCGCTTCTGTCGTCCTCTTTCGACGGAGACTTCTTGTCTGAGACAACGCTGCCCGCGTCCGGCACGGCTGTCGCCGCGACCGCGGCGCGGCCACGCCCCGGCGTGGTGCTGGCAACCCTGCTCACCTGCCAGCTGATGATCGTCCTCGACATCACCGTCATGAACGTCGCGCTGCCCCGGATCCAGGCTGACCTCGGGTTCACCGCGGCCTCGCTGAGCTGGGTGATGTCGAGCTACACCCTCGTCTTCGGTGGTCTGTTGCTGCTCGGCGGACGCGCGGGCGACCTCTTCGGTCGCAAGCGGATGTTCGCCGGCGGCGTGCTGCTGTTCACCGCCGCCTCGCTCGCCGGCGGCCTGGCCGGATCGGCCGAGTGGCTGATCGTGGCGCGGATCGCGCAGGGCCTCGGCGCCGCCGCCGCGGGGCCGAGCACGCTGGCCCTGCTCACCACGACCATCACCGAAGCCCGCGCCCGGCTGCGCGCGCTCGCCCTGTTCTCCGGCATGTCCAGCGCCGGGTTCGCGGTCGGCCTCATCCTCGGCGGGCTGCTCACCGAGTGGCTGTCGTGGCGGGCCGTGCTGTTCATCAACGTGCCGTTCGGACTGGTGGTGGCCGCACTGGCCGCCCGGTTCGTGGTGGAGCCGCCGCGGCAGCGGGCACGGCTCGACCTGCCCGGCGCGGTGACCGGGACGGTGGGGGTGGCGGCCCTCGTCTACGGCTTCATCCGCGCCGCCGAGGCGGGCTGGTCGGACACGCTGACGTTGGTCTCGCTGATCGCCGGGCTGGTGCTGCTCGGCGCGTTCCTCGCCGTCGAGGTCCGCACCGCCGAGCCGCTGCTGCCGTTGCGGTTGTTCGCCGACCGCAATCGAGCCGCCGCGTACGCCAACTTCTTCCTCGGCCCGATGGCGGGCATGTCGATGTTCTTCTTCCTCACCCAGTACCTGCAGGACGTGCGGGGCATGAACGCGCTCGGCACCGGGTTCGCGTTCCTGCCGATGGCGCTGCTGGTGTTCGCGCTGAGCCGGGCCATCCCACGGCTGCTGCCCCGGTTCGGGCCCAAGCCGGTCGCGATCGCCGGGACGCTGTCGATGATCGCGGGGGTGGGCTGGCTGACGCAGCTGGCAACCGGCACTCCCTACCTGACCGGTGTGCTCGGCCCGATGGTCCTCATGGGACTGGGCATGGGACTGGCCTTCTCACCGCTCAACGTGATCATCATGGGCAGCGTCCCGGCGCGGGACGCCGGCGCGGCGGGCGGTGTGCTGCAGACGATGCAGCAGACCGGCGCGACCCTCGGCCTCGCCATCCTGGTCACCATCTTCGGCGCGACCACCCGCACCGCGACCGGCTCGCCGCACGACGTGCTGGTCACCGGGATGACGACCGCGTTCGCCGGCTCGGTGGTGATCGCGTGCCTCACCTTCGTGGTGGCACTCACCTTCCGTCGCGACGCGGACCGCGCCGCGTAGGCGTTACCGTGGCCGGGTGCCCCGCCGCAACCGACCACACCGTGGCCGCCCCGACGCCGACCGCGCCGGGGCGGCTCCCGGTTGGGCGCACGCCGAGTCCGGTCCGGACGGTGACTGGCTGGTGCGCAGCGTCCCGGGCAGCCAGGCGACCAAGGTGTACCGCTGCCCCGGCTGCGACCACGAGATCCAGCCCGGCGTGCCGCACGTGGTGGCCTGGCCCGCCGACGAACTCGGCTCGGTGGCCGATCGCAGGCACTGGCACCGCGCCTGCTGGGACGCGCGCGGCCGCCGCGGCCCGACGCGCAAGCGCTTCTAGGCCCGCCGCGCGTCTTCGGGCTTCGGGAGCTTCCGGAAGTGGCGGGACACGGCGCCGTCGTAGAAGGTCTCGGTGTAGACGGTGAACCCGAGCCGCTCCGCGACGCGCAGTGACGGCTCGTTGGCGATGTTCACGCTGATCTGCACCGGAAACTCGGGCAGCTCCCGCTCCGCCCACTCGACCACCGCCCGGGCCATCTCGGTCGCGTAGCCGCGCCCCCACACCCCGGGCCGGAAACGGTAGTAGAGGTTCAGCAGCCGGGCGCCGCCGAACTCCAGGTGCTGCAGCCCGCCGATACCCGCGACCGCACCAGTGGCGAGCGGCACCACCGCGAGGTAGCCGAACCCGTGGGCCTTCCAGTGTTCGAGCCAGGCGGTGAGCTTGACCTCGGTCTCCTCCTCGCCGGGCGGCGCGGGGTGGTAGCGGTTGGTCCCCGGGTCGGTCTGGATCTCGACGACGTCGTCCCGGTCCTCCGGGCGCAGTGGCCGCAGCAACAGGCGGTCAGTGCGGATCTCCCGCCACTCGACGCTCACAGGGCGAAGGTAGCGCGCCGGTCCAGCACAATCTCGGTATGGCTGATCTTCCCCTGGTCCTCCTCCACGCCTTCCCGGTGGACGCCCGCATGTGGAACCCCGTCCGCGGCGGTCTGACCACCCGGCACCGGCTGATCACGCCCGACCAGCGGGGCCTCGGGCGGACGCCGCTGCCCGGGACCGACCGCGAGCCCAGCCTCGACGACGCCGCCCGGGACGTGGTCGCCCTGCTCGACAAGCTCGAACTGGAGCAGGTCGTGCTCGGCGGCTGCTCCATGGGCGGCTACGTGAGCATGGCCGTGCTGCGCGCCGCGCCCGAGCGCGTCGCCGGGCTGGTCCTCATCGACACGAAGGCGACCGCGGACGCGCCCGAGGCGGCCCAGGCCCGGCGGGACCTGGCGTTGCGCGCCGAGTCCGAGGGCGTGACCGGCTGGCTCGCCGAGGCCATGCTGCCGAACGTGCTCAGCGCCGAGACCCGCGAGACCCGCCCAGACGTGGTCGAGACGGTGCGTGACCTCATCGACAGCCAACCCCCGGCGGGCGTGGCATGGGCCGCTCGCGCGATGGCCGACCGGCCGGACTCCACCGCGTTGCTGGCCGCCACCGACGTGCCCGCCCTGGTGATCGTGGGCGAGGACGACGGGCTCACCCCACCCCACGGCGCCCAGGCGATGGCCGAGACGTTGCCCAGCGGCGAACTGGTGGTCGTGCCCCAGGCCGGGCACCTCACGCCGCTGGAAGCGCCGGCCATGGTCATCGAGGCGATCCTGGGCTGGTGGCCCTTCGCGTGAAGGTGCCCGGCGGAGGTTCGCGTCGCCACCTCAACAGCTGGACGGCCCCAGCCAGGGCAGCGCCCGCGACGCGCACGCGCCGCCAGCGTCGGAACGCCCCCTGCGCGCTCCAGCCCACCCGGCTAATTCAGTTGAGAAACATCAACGAACTCCTCCAGGGGCCCGGCGTCGCCGAGTACCTCGACCTCTTCGGGACCCTTCCGGCGCCACAGCAGCAGCAACAGGTCCGACGCCGTCCCGCGCACCGCCGCCGTGGCCTTGCGGTGCTCGCCCGTCACCGACCAGTTCGCGCCGGACGGCCGGACCAGCCACTCGCCCGGACCGTCCGTCGCGTGGAGGTGCACGTCCGCCCGGAAGCCGGCCGGTGGGGCGTCCGGGAGGAAGAACCGGAGGAACTCGTCGATCCCGTCCACCGCGAGCTCCCGCTCGACTGGTTCGTCCCGCCCTGCCGCCGACAGCGCGTCCCAGCAGTGCACCGCCGTCTCCTGGGCTATCCGGCGCTGGATGAACCCCGCGTCCTTCCGCTCCGCCCACGTCCACCTGGGCTCGGCCGGGTCGAGCGCGGCCAAGGCGCCCGCCAGCGCATCGACCCCCTCGGCGAACCACGTCACCAGCTCGTCGTCCGCCGGCCGCGGCGGCTCCCGGTAGTCGTCCGGCCCGGGAACCGCTCCGGACGCGATCTGCCGCCAGAACCAGTGGACTTCGCCGGTGTGCCAGACCAGCTCGGCCACGTCCCAGCCCGGGCACGCAGGCACCGCCGCACGCAGGTCTCGCACCGCTTCCGCCAAGCGGCCGCCGTCCCTGCGCAACGCCGTGAGGTACCCGGGCTTCTCCATGCCGGGAAAGCTAGCGGGACCCACCGACAGTTTTGAATCGCCGCAGGTCAGCCTGCACTTCCGGCAACCGTTCCGGGAACCGGCGCGCGATCGCGAACCGCCAGCACACCCCGAACAGGTCGCGCAGCCTCAGCCACGGCGCCAGCTCGTCGGGATCCGGCGCGCCCGGGTACGCGGCGACCGCGGCGCGGCCGTCCAGCCGCGTGGTCAGCGCCAGGCATGCCAGGCCCCAGAGGACCGGCCCGGCCCAGGTGTCCTCGAAGTCGAGCCAGTGCGGCTCGCTCGCCGTGGCCAGCAGGTTGCCCGGGTGCGCGTCGCCGTGCAGGGGCTGCGCCGGGCCGTCCGGCAGCGCCGCCTCGAGGGCGTCGACCTCGTCCGCCAGCTCCGCAGGCAGGTCGAACCGCGAGATCCAGGAACGGGCCTCTGCCAGCGGTCCCGGCGCGTCCAGCGGATCGGGGAAATCCCGCAGCGCGGCGTGCAGTGCGGCCAGCGACCAGGCCGCCTCGCCGGGGGCGAAGACGTGATTCGGGTCGTGACGTGTGAAACGCCACAATGTGACCGGAAGACCGTTCGCGACGTGCGGACCTGGGCTTTCGAACGGCGGCACGACCGGCGCGTCCCGCATCTCGAGGAACGACGAGAGTGCCACTTCGCGGGCCAGCGACTGGAGCACCCGGGCCGCGCGACCAGCGTCGTCCCGGGCACCCTCGCCACGACCGCACCCAGTCTCACCAGCACGTTCGACCGCGTGGCCAGCACTTCCGGGTGCTCGGCGGGCAGCCGGAACCGCTGCCCGACCTCGACCGCGGCCGCCCCGGCGGCGGTCGTGTGGCGGTCTCTCATGGCGTGATCTTCCCAGCCGGTGCGCACCTGTGTCGGGGGCGAGGGATACGATCCGGACTGGTCGCGTTCGCCGCGGCCGCTGACACACCGAAGAGGATCTTGGAGGCAGGAGTGACAGCCGTAGCCCCGCAGCCGATTGTCACGCGTCCGTACCCGGCGCGACAGGAGGCCAAGGGTTCGTTGCTGCTGCGGTTGTTCCGCACGACGGACCACAAGCAGATCGGCATCATGTACCTGGTCACGTCGTTCGCCTTCTTCATGGTGGGCGGCGCGATGGCGATGCTGATTCGCACCGAGCTGGCGCGCCCAGGGCAGCAGTTCCTGTCGCAGGAGCAGTACAACCAGCTGTTCACCATGCACGGCACGATCATGCTGCTGCTGTACGCGACCCCGATCCTGTTCGGGTTCGCGAACTTCGTCATGCCGCTGCAGATCGGTTCGCCGGACGTGGCGTTCCCGCGGTTGAACGCCTTCTCCTACTGGCTGTACCTGTTCGGTGGCATCATCACCGTCTCCGGCTTCCTGACCCCGGGTGGCGCGGCCGACTTCGGCTGGTTCGCCTACACCCCGCTGTCGGACGCCATCCACTCGCCGGGCATCGGCGCGGACATGTGGATCGCCGGCCTCGCGGTCTCCGGTCTGGGCACCATCCTCGGCGCGGTCAACATGGTCACCACGATCGTGTGCCTCCGCGCGCCCGGTATGACCATGTTCCGGATGCCCATCTTCACCTGGAACATCCTGGTCACCAGCATCCTGGTGCTGCTCGCCTTCCCGATCCTCACCGCGGCGCTGATGGGCCTGATGGCCGACCGGCACATCGGGGCGCACGTGTTCGACCCGGCCAACGGCGGCGTGATCCTCTGGCAGCACCTGTTCTGGTTCTTCGGGCACCCCGAGGTGTACATCGTCGCGCTGCCGTTCTTCGGCATCGTCTCCGAGATCATCCCGGTGTTCTCGCGCAAGCCGATCTTCGGCTACAAGGGTCTGGTCTTCGCGACGCTGGGCATCGCGGCGCTGTCGGTCGCGGTGTGGGCGCACCACATGTACGCCACCGGCGCCGTGCTGCTGCCGTTCTTCTCCTTCATGACCTTCCTGATCGCGGTCCCGACCGGTGTCAAGTTCTTCAACTGGATCGGCACCATGTGGAAGGGCCAGCTGAGCTTCGAGACGCCGATGATCTTCTCGGTCGGCTTCCTCGTGACCTTCCTGTTCGGTGGTCTGACCGGCATCCTGCTGGCCGCCCCGGCCATCGACTTCCACGTGTCGGACAGCTACTTCGTGGTGGCGCACTTCCACTACGTGCTCTACGGCACGATCGTGTTCGCGACCTTCGCCGGCATCTACTTCTGGTTCCCGAAGATCACCGGGCGGATGCTGGACGAGAAGCTGGGCAAGCTCCACTTCTGGACCACGTTCCTCGGCTTCCACGCCACGTTCCTGGTGCAGCACTGGCTGGGCGCCGAGGGCATGCCGCGCCGCTACGCCGACTACCTGGCCAGCGACGGCTTCACCACGCTGAACACGATCTCGACCATCGGCGCCTACATCCTGGGCGCGTCGACCCTGCCGTTCATCTACAACGTGTTCAAGAGTTACCGCTACGGCGAGCTCGTCACGGTGGACGACCCGTGGGGCTACGGCAACTCGCTGGAGTGGGCCACCTCGTGCCCGCCGCCGCGGCACAACTTCACCGAGCTGCCCCGGATCCGGTCCGAGCGCCCGGCGTTCGAGCTGCACTACCCGCACATGGTCGAGCGGATGCACCACGAGGGTGAGATCGGCTTCTTCGGCAAGCCGAAGGTCCACGCCGGGGTCAAGGCCCCGTCGCAGGCCCTCACCGACGCGGTCATCCCGGGCGACCACGACAAGGACAACGCGAGCGAGCAGTGATCCGCGGCCTCCGGGTGGGAACGAGACCATGACGCCGGTGCTGATCACAACGACCGGTCCGGACAAGCCGGGCGTCACGTCGGTGCTCTTCGCGGCTCTCACGCGGCACGGTGTCGAGATGCTCGACGTCGAACAGGTCGTCATCCGCGGCCGGCTCACCCTGGGTGTGCTGGTCGCGGTGGCCGACGATCCGGAGGGCCTGCAGGAGTCCGTCGAGCAGGCGATGGCCAGCGTGGCCATGCATGTCGACGTTCGGGTCGGGGACGAGATCGGGGAGGACCCGTTCGCCCCCGCCCGGCAGGGCTCGACGCACGTCGCCGTGATCCTCGGGCGGCCGCTGACCGCCCGGGCCTTCACCGACTTCGCAGGCAGGCTGGCTGCGCTCGGTGCCAACATCGACGCGATCCGGCGCATCGCCGACTACCCGGTCACCGGGCTCGAGGTGCACCTGTCGGTCGCGGAGGACACCGAGCAGGCCGACACCGAGCTGCGAGCCGCGGTCGCGGACGTCGCGTCGGCAGGCGGTGTGGACATCGCCATCGAGCGCGGCGGGCTCGCGCGGAGGGCCAAGCGCCTGATCGTGTTCGACGTGGACTCGACCCTCATCCAGGGCGAGGTCATCGAGATGCTGGCCGCGCACGCCGGGGTCGAGCCGAAGGTCCGCGAGATCACCGAGGCCGCCATGCGCGGCGAGCTGAACTTCACCGAGTCGCTCGAACGGCGGGTCGGCCTGCTGGCCGGGCTGCCCGAGTCGGTGCTCGACGAGGTGGGCGAGCAGATCCAGCTGACTCCGGGCGCGCGCACCACTGTCCGGACCCTCAAGCGGCTCGGGTTTCGCTGCGGTGTCGTGTCCGGCGGGTTCACCCGGATCATCCAGCCGATCGCCGACCAGCTCGGGCTCGACTTCGTCGCCGCCAACGAGCTGGAGGTGGTGGGCGGCAAGCTCACCGGCCGGGTTGTCGGCGAGATCATCGACCGGGCCGGGAAGGCGACGGCGCTGCGCCGGTTCGCCGACCACTACGGCATCCCGCTCGCCCAGTGCGTGGCGGTCGGTGACGGCGCCAACGACATCGACATGCTCAAGGCGGCCGGCATGGGGGTGGCGTTCAACGCGAAGCCCGCGCTGCGCGAGGTCGCGGACACCGCGCTGTCCCACCCGTACCTCGACGCCGTGTTGTTCGTGCTCGGCGTCAGCCGCGCGGAGGTCGAGGCCGCCGACGCGGCCGACGGCCTCTCGCTCGCCCGGCCATGAGCGTTCTCGACCCGCTGGCCGCCCGGTACGCCACCTGGCTCGGGTTGCCCGCGGAGGAGACCGCGCTGCCGGAGGCCTCGCCCGAGCAGGTCCGGGCGATGCCGGTGATCCTGCGACTGGAAAAGGCCGAACCGCCGTCGCGCACCCCGCTGCTCGAAGCCGCTGCCACCGCGGCGCTCGCCGTCTGCCTGGACGAACGCGCGCAGCCGGGCAGGGAGTGGCACGAGCCGGTGCACGACTGGGTCGCCGGACACATCCGGAAGGTCGCCCGCCGTGCGCGGGGCGCGCACTGGGTCGCGGCGCAGGACTTCCCTGGCGTGACCGTTTCGGTCGAGGGAGCCGAGGTCCGCGCGCTGGTGCCGGGCCGCGTGGTCGACGTGCCGAAGGAGATCAGCCGCCTGCAGATCTCGGGCAGCGACCTGCCGCCCGACGAGCCCGGTCCGGCCCCCGACGACCTGCCGTTGCTGCTGCTCAACCCCGAGGTCGCGATGACCGTCGGCAAGGCGGCCGCCCAGGTCGGCCACGGCACGATGATCCTCGCGTCGCTCCTCGGCGACGACGAACTGGCCGCGTGGGCCGAGCGGGGCTACGCGTGCGCGGTGCGGACCGCGACCGTTGACCAGTGGAAGCAGTTGCACCCGGGAGACGACCCCGCGGCGGCCTGGCGCGAGCGGCGGGTCGTCGCCGTGCGGGACGCCGGGTTCACCGAGGTCGACCCCGGAACCGTCACGGTCCTTGCCCAGTGGCGTTGACCCCGATCGAGGAGTGCGTGTGAGCCTGGACGTCCGCCGCGAGGGCGAGCACGAGTTCGTCGGGCGCAACGAGCGTGGCGCGTCGGTGCGGATCGGGCGGAAGGGCGCGCCCGGGTCGTTCTCTCCCGCGGAGCTGCTGCAGATCGCGGCGGCCGGCTGCGCCGCGGTGACGGCCGAGGAGCTGATCACGCGCCGGACCGACGCGCCGCTGCGTGTGGCGGTGACCGCCGACCGCCGTGAGGGGGCGTCCGAACTGGACGCGGTGCACGTGCTCTTCGACGTCGACCTGTCGACACTGGCGGACGACGAGCGGGACAAGGTGGTGGCCGCGGTGGACCGTGCGATCGAGCGGTTGTGCACGGTGTCGCGGACGCTGAAGAAGGGGATCCCGGTGACGGAGGAGTTCGCCGGTGGACCGGAGGACGGCTCGCGCCGGTAGGGCAGGCGGGGACTGGCGGCTGGAGACGCAGGCCCTCACGTGAGCGTTCGGCCCGCGTCGGGGATGGTTCGCCGCGGGCCGAGCGCGGAGCTCGCGGTGCGGGCGGGGAACTCGCGCTGCTTACTCGCGCCGCCGAGCGTGGGACTCGCGCCGCTGGAGGCAGAACTCGCGCGGCTGAGCGTGGGACTCGCGGCGGTGAGTGTGGAGCTCGCGCGGCTGGAGGTAGAACCCGCGGCGTTGAGGGTGGGGCGCGCGAGTGCGCGGGGTCAGCTGGCGGCGGCGTCCAGGCGTTTGAGCGCTGCTTTCGCCACCTCAGGGTCGTACGTCGGCCAGAACGGGGGGAGTGAGGAGCGCAGGAAGCCGCCGTAGCGGGCCGTTGCCAGGCGGGAGTCCAGCACCGCCACCACACCCTTGTCACCGACCGAGCGGTGCAGCCGTCCGGTGCCCTGCGCCAGCAGCAGCGCCGCGTGGGTGGCCGCCACCGTCAGGAAACCGTTGCCGCCGCGGGCTTCTACCGCCCGCTGGCGCGCCGACGACACCGGGTCGTCCGGGCGGGGGAACGGGATCCGGTCGACGATCACCAGCTGCAGCGACGGCCCCGGCACGTCCACGCCCTGCCACAGCGACAACGTCCCGAACAGGCAGGTCCGCGGGTCCTCCGCGAACTTCGTCACCAGCAGCGACGTGGTGTCCTCGCCCTGGCACAGAATCGGGAAACTGATCCTGTCCCGCAGCTCCTCGGTCGCCTGCTTCGCCGCGCGCATCGACGAGAACAGGCCCAGCGTCCGGCCACCAGCGGCCTCGATCAGCGACGCGATCTCGTCCAGCGTCTTCTCGCCGAGACCGTCGCGGCCCGGCGGCGGCAGGTGCTTGGCCATGTAGAGGATCCCGTTGCGCCGGTGGTCGAACGGCGAACCGACGTCCAGGCCGGACCACTTCAGCTCGTCGTCGTCCGCCGGCGGGGCCTTCTCCGTCGCCGTGCCCTCCGCGGCGACCACCCGCGCCTGCGACGGCGGCAGCCCCCACTGCCGCGCCAGCGTGTCGAACGCGCCGCCCAGCGCCAGCGTCGCCGACGTCAGCACCGTCGTCTTCTGCGCGAACACCCGCTCCCGCAGCAACCCGGCCACGGACAGCGGCGCCACGTGCAGCATCGGCGGCCTGCTGCTGAACGAGAACTTGTCGTTGGACAGCCACACCACGTCCCGCTGGTGCGCGGTGTCCTCGGCGAACGCGTCGAGCAGCCGCACCGAGGTGTCGTGCACCTCCTCCAGCTGCGAGCGCGCGAGCTTGCGGGCGGTGGCCTCCTCGACGTCCTCCTTGCGGTCCGAGCCCAGCGCGCTCAGGCACGCGTGCGCGCCGTCCCGCACCGCGGCCACCGCGCCGCCCAGCGCCTTCGGCAGCGTGTCCAGCCGCCCGGCCGGCATGTCCTCCAGGATCATCGCCAGGCCCTCGGAAGCCTCCTGCAGCCGGTCGGCCGTGTCGGCGTCGATCAGCTTCCCGCAGCGCCGCACGGCCACCGCGACCGCCGACGACGTCAGCTCGCCCGTCGCGACCGACGTGACGCGGTCGACCAGCTCGTGCGCCTCGTCGATGATCACCAGGTCGTGCTCCGGCAGCACCTGGTAGCCCTGCAACGCGTCGATCGCCAGCAGCGCGTGGTTGGTGACCACCACGTCCGCCTTGCCCGCTTCACCGCGCGCCCGCTCCGCGAAGCAGTCCTGGCCGATGGGGCAGCGCGCGACGCCGAGGCACTCCTTGGCGGTGACCGACACCTGCCGCCACGCCTGCTCGGTCACGCCGGGCACCAGCTCGTCGCGGTCGCCGGTCTCGGTGTCGGAGGCCCACTCGCGCAGCCGCGTGACCTCCTTGCCCAGCCGCGACACCGCGAACGGGTCGAACAGGGCCGGGTCCTCCGGCTCCTCCGGCGCGCCGGAGTCGAGGCGGTGCAGGCACAGGTAGTTGCGGCGGCCCTTGAGGATCGCGAACGTCGGCATGCGGCCCAGCGGCTTCTTCAGCGCCTTTGCCAGCCGGGGCAGGTCGCGGTCGACGAGCTGGCGCTGCAGCGCGATCGTCGCCGTCGACACGACCACCGTGGTGTCCTTCTCGACCGCGTGCCGGATGGCCGGGACCAGGTACGCCAGCGACTTCCCGGTGCCGGTGCCCGCCTGCACGGCCAGGTGCTCGCCGGTGCGGATCGCGCGGCCGACCGCCTCGGCCATCTTGACCTGCCCCGGGCGCTCCGCACCGCCGAGCGCCTCGACAGCGGTCGTGAGGAGCTCGTTGACACCGGGGAACGCAGTACGGACGGCCACCAGGACACGGTACCGGGGGCCACCGTCAAGACCGGGCCACCGCCCCGCTCCCGGCAAGTCCGGGATCCACTCGTCCGGGTGGCATCCGGCCGGGTGGGTCAGGGTGCCGCCGCGACCTGCCGATTGTCGAGGAGGCATTTCTCCGGCGAAAGGAGCGGCTCATGGAGCGGGCCAGGCGGATGGTGGCGGTGGCGGCCGTGTTCGGGGCGGTGGTGGCCGTGCCGGCGACCGCGCAGGCGCAGGCCGAGGCGACCGGCGCCGGTTCGGTGGGTGCGGTCGACATCACGGTCGACGGCGTGTCGGCCCACGCGGACCCGATCGCGCCGTGCGTCGTGGACACCACCGCGGAGGGCCGCACCGATCCGATCACCGTCGGCACCCGCACGAAGTACGGCCTTGGCAGCACCACGTGCACGCGCAACGCCGACGGCACGGCGAGCGTGAAGGTGACCGGCCAGCGGTTCGAGACGAGCGTGCTGCAGCAGTTCGGCGGGCCCGTGATCAAGGCGAGGACGTTCGGCGCGGGCTGCAACACCACGGCGAACGGCAGCAACGGCTACATGTCGCTGGGCACCGTCACCGGGATCACGGTGCCGCAGAACATCCCGCCGAACCACGTGATCACCATCCCGGGCGCGACGCCGGGCGCGCCGCCGATGGCCGAGGTCGTGCTGAACGAGCTCGTCGTGCCGGTGCCCGCCGACGGCAGCCTCACGACGAACGCCATGCACATCAAGCTGTTCCCGCAGGGCGGCCCGGCTTCCGGCGACATCCTCGTCGGGTCCGCGAGCTGCTCGCCGTTCGGGCTCTGACGGCTCAGGCGTAGCGGTCGGCGGTCGCCGCCAGCTGGGACGCGCGTTTGCCCAGCTCGTCGAGGCGGCCGCCGTCCAGGGCGTCGCCGAACAGGGGGGATCCGACGCCGACCGCGAGGGCGCCCGCGGCCAGGTAGGCGTCCACATCGGACAGTTCCACCCCGCCGGCGGGCACGAGTGGCACCTCCGGCAGCGCGGCCTGGACCTCCTCCAGGTACCGCGCTCCGCCGGCGGTGGCCGCCGGGTGGAGCTTCACCGCGGCCGGGCCGTAGCGCCAGGCGGCGTCCACCTCCGTGGGCGTGAGCGCGCCGCACACGATTGGCAGCGCGTATTCCCGCGCCCGCCACAGTACGTCCGGCGAAAAGACCGTCGTCGCGATGAAGTCCACCCCCGCGGCGGCGCACCGGTCCACGGCGGCCACCGTGCGCACCCCGCCGGCGCCGATGAGCGCGTCCTGCCCCAGTTCGGCCTGCAGCACGCCGATCGCGTCCAGCGCGCCCGGGGTCGCCAGGTCGACCTCCAGCACACCGAGCCCCGCCTCGTAGAGGACCTGGCCCGCGTCGGCGAACCACGACGGGTCATCCGCGCGCAGGATCGCCACCACGCGGCCGGTCGCCAGCCGCTCCCGGAAGCGGTTGTTGTGCTTCCGCAGCACGGTGCGCATCAGCCGACCCGCGGGGTGCCCACGAGATCCACCTCCGCGGCCCGCAGCTGTTCGAGCGCCTCGTCCACGGTCTCGCGCGCCACGCCTGCGGTGAGGTCCAGCAGGACCCGCACCGAGAACCCGGCCGCCGCCGCGTCCAGCGCGCTCGCCCGCACGCAGTGGTCCGTCGCGATGCCCACCACGTCGACGTCGGTGATCTGCCGCTCGCGCAACCAGTCGGCGAGCTTCTCGCCGGCGTCGGTGTGGCCCTCGAACCCCGAGTAGCCGTCGCTGTACTGGCCCTTCGAGAACACCGCGGTGATCGGCCCGACGTCGAGCGCCGGGTGGAACGACGCGCCCGGAGTCCCGGCCTCGCAGTGCCGCGGCCAGGACCGCACGTAGTCCGGGTTGTCGCTGAAGTGCGCGCCCGGGTCGATGTGGTAGTCGCGGGTCGCGGCGACGGCCGAATAACCGCCGCGCGCGAGGTGCTCGGTGATCCTGGCGGCCACCTCGGCCCCGCCGGTGACCGCGAGTGCGCCGCCCTCGCAGAAGTCGTTTTGCATGTCGACGACGATCAGTGCCCTGCTCATCACGCCTCCTGGGGGAAGACGGTGGGGATCGCGGGTTCGCCGCTGGAGAGCTTGAGGCCCTCCCACGGCAGGCTGACCAGGCCCTCGCGCAGCCGCTGACGGCTGTCCTCCAGCGTGGGCAGGCCGTCCACCGGCTTGCCGCCGCGCACCAGCGGGATGGGCAGCTCGCGGTCGTTCTCCCCGGCCTCGGGACGCTGACCGGCCGCGTACACGACCTCCTCCAGCGCCGTCCCGGTCGGCTTGTGGCGGCGCAGCGCGGATTTCTCACCACCGCGCGAGGCCTTGTTCTCGCTGCGCTTGGCGACCGGGCGGCCGTCGACCTCGACCAGCTTGTAGACCATCCCGGCGGTCGGCGCGCCGGACCCGGTGACCACCGATGTGCCCACGCCGTAGGCGTCGACCGGCTCGGCGCGCAGGGCGGCGATCGCGTGCTCGTCGAGGTCGCCGGACACCACGATCCGGGTGTCCTTCGCGCCGAGCGAGTCGAGCTGCTCACGCGCCTTGCGGGCCAGCACGCCCACGTCGCCGGAGTCGATGCGGATCGCGCCAAGCTCCGGGCCCGCCACGCGCACCGCGGTCTCGATGCCGCAGGTGATGTCGTAGGTGTCGACCAGGAGGGTGGTGTCGGTGCCCATCTTCTCGACCTGGGCGCGGAAGGCGTCCTCTTCACTGTCGTGCAGCAGCATGAAGGCGTGCGCCACGGTGCCGCGGGTCGGGATGCCGTAGCGGCGCCCGGCCTCCAGGTTCGACGTGGTGGCGAACCCGCCGATGTAGGCGGCGCGCGCCGCGGCGACCGCGGCCATTTCGTGCGTTCGGCGGCCGCCCATCTCGATGATCGGCCTGCCGTGCGCGGCCGAGGACATGCGTGCGGCCGCGGAGGCGATCGCGCTGTCGTGGTTGAGGATGGACAGCGCGACGGTCTCCAGCAGGACCGCCTCGGCGAAGGTCCCCCGAACGGTGAGGATCGGCGAGCCCGGGAAGTACAGCTCGCCCTCGGGGTAGCCGTCGACGTCGCCGCCGAACCGGTAGTTCGCCAGCCAGGACAGCGTGTCGTCGTCGACCACGGCGGTGGCGGCGAGCTGGTCGATCTCGGCGTCGGTGAACCGGAAGTCGGCGATCGCCTCCAGCACGCGCCCGGTGCCCGCGACCACGCCGTAGCGCCGTCCGGCGGGCAGGCGGCGGGCGAAGACCTCGAACACACACTGGCGGTCGCCGGTGCCGTCGGCGAGGGCGCTGCCCAGCATGGTGAGCTCGTAGTGGTCGGTCAGCAGGGCGGTGCTGCCGTGCGTCTCGGGGAAACCCATGGGATCAGACTATGAGGTACTTGCGCGTCCGGCCGAATCACCCGAACAGACCCACCACCGGTCCACGCAGTGCCGGTTCCGTGACACCATGGGGCGCATGACCACGCCTGTCGCATCCGAACAGACGCAGGTTGAACCACTCGGCACCGAGGCAGGCGCCGAAGACCAGCCGTGGCAGACGATCGTCTGGAACGACCCGGTGAACCTGATGTCGTACGTGACGTACGTCTTCCAGAAGCTGTTCGGCTACAGCCGCGACCACGCCACCAAGCTGATGCTGGACGTGCACCACAAGGGGCGCGCGGTGGTGTCCTCGGGCACGAAGGAGAAGGTCGAGGCGGACGTGACGAAACTGCACGCCGCGGGACTGTGGGCGACGATGGAGCACACTTCGTGAGGGGCTGGCAGCGCAGGGGCGGCCGCGTGCACGCCGGTTTCGAGCAGCAGGAGGCCGCCGTGCTGCGTGGCCTGGTGAGCCAGCTCGAGGACATGCTGCGGGCGCGTGCCGAGGAGGCCCCGCAGGACCCGCTGGCCGAGCTGACCGGCATCCGCACCGGCCCGTCGCAGTCGCCGGACGACCCGGTGCTGTCCCGCCTGCTCCCGGACTACCACAAGATCGACCCGGACACGCCGAGCCAGGAGGTCCTGGACTCGGCGAGCGCGCTGCGGTCGCTGCACGAGCCCGAGCTGGTCGACGCGAAGGTCGGCGTGGCCGCGGTGGTCATGGAGACCCTGCCCCGCGACGGCGGCGACGTGAAGCTGACCTACGAGCAGGCCGACGCGTGGCTGTCCGCGCTCAACGACGTCCGGCTGGCGCTGGGCACCGCGCTCGACGTCACCGAGGACATGCCCGACGAGCTGCCGGAGGACGATCCGCGCTCGCCCCACCTCGGCGTCTACCACTGGCTGACCTGGGTGCAGGAAAGCCTGGTCCAGGCACTGACGGCGTGATCACGGACGTGCCGGGTGTGCTGGTCGGGCACCACCACCGGATCGGGGACGGCTGGGCGACCGGGACGACGGTCGTGCTCGCGCCGCCGGGCACGACGGGCGCGGTCGACCAGCGCGGCGGCGCGCCCGGCACGCGCGAGACGAACCTGCTGGAGCCGGAGAACCTGGTCCGGTACGTCGATGCGATCTGCCTGTCCGGCGGCAGCGCATACGGGCTGGCGGCCGCGGACGGGGTCATGCGGTGGCTGGCCGAGCGGGACCGCGGGTTCCAGGTCGGCGTCGAGCCGCACGAGGTGGTGCCGATCGTGCCCGGCGCGGTGATCTTCGACCTGCCGCGGTCGGATTGGGGCAACCGGCCGGACGCGTCGTTCGGGTACGCCGCCTGCGAGGCGGCGGGCACCGCGGTGGAGCAGGGCTGCGTCGGCGCGGGAGCGGGGGCGACGGTCGGGTCGCTGAAGGGCGGGGTCGGCACGGCGAGCGAGCGCGTGGGCGACTTCGTGGTCGGGGCGCTCGCGGTGGTCAACGCGCGTGGCGAGGCGGTGTCGTTCGACAGCGGCCGCCCGTACGCGGCGGACCACGAGGTGGCGGGCGAGTTCGGGGTGCGCTGGCCGGACCGGGCGGCGTCGGCGCCTGGCCGGGAGACGGACCTGAACACCACGATCGGCGTGGTGGCGGTCGACGCGGACCTGTCGAAGGCCGAGTGCCGCCGCCTGGCGGTGGCGGCGCAGGACGGCCTGGCCCGCGCGGTGCGCCCGGCGCACTCGATGTTCGACGGCGATACGGTGTTCGCGCTGGCCACGGGCGCGCGGGACCTGCCGGCGGCCGAAGGCCCCTTCGGCGTGACCACGCGCGCGGCCGGCCTGGACGAACTGTGCGCGGCCGCGGCGCGGGTCTTCGCGCGGGCGTGCGTGCACGGGCTGGTGAGCGCGGTGGGCCTGGCGGGCGTGCCCGCGTACCGGGACGTGTGGCCGGAAGCGTTCGAGTAACACGGCTGGTCACGGAGCGATCTGATGGCCGTGAGCGCAGAGCAGGCCTGGGCGGTCGTCGTGCACGACCACATGAACTCCTCCCCGTCGATCGCCTACGCGATCCACGAGGTCTTCGGCCTGCCGTTCGAGCGCGGACTCGAACTCGTGGAGGACGTCATCGAGCACGGTCGCGCGGAACTGACCCTGTGCGCCGGGCGGGAGCAGGCCGAGGAACTGGTCGCCCACCTCCAGGTGCTCGGCCTGCACGCGACGCTGCAGGGGCGCTGAGGTGGATTTCCTGAACGCCGTGCCGGGGCAGGGCGGGCACGTCCTGGTCGAGATGTCCCCCAACGTCGCCGAGTGCCTGTACGCGATCGGCCGTGACCTGCTGACCGCGCTGGAGACCGGTTACCGGGGCCGGCGGCGCCTGCGGGACGAGGACCTGTTCCCGGACGCCTACGAGCTCATCCGCGACAGCAAGGCGTTCCGCGAGCGGCACGGCGCGGCGATGCGGGAGAGCTTGACCGCGGCGGTGCGCGCGGTGGTGCTCAACTACCGGGGGCAGACGGTGTTCACCCTGGACCGCGCCTGGCTGCGGGCCTGGTTCACCATGGTCGCCCACGCCCCCGCCCTGTACGTGCGCAAGCCGCGCTGGACGGTCGGCGCCTGGACCCGGCTGCCGGTCACCGAGAACGAGGTCCGGCTCTTCTGGCTGCACTACACGCAGGCCGCGCTGGCACAGGCGTGCGCAGTCTCACCCTGTGAGCCCCCGGTGTCCGGCACGTAAGATGTCCGTCGTGCTTCGGATCCGCCGTGAACTCGTCGACGAGATCGTCGCCCACGCTCGCCGGGACCACCCGGACGAGGCGTGCGGCGTGATCGCCGGGCCCGAGGGCTCCGACCGCCCCGAGCGGTTCATCCCCATGCTGAACGCGGCGCGCTCGCCGACGTTCTACGAGTTCGACTCCGGTGACCTGCTCAAGCTCTACCGCGAGATGGACGCGAACGACGAGGTCCCGGTCGTGATCTATCACTCGCACACCGCGACCGAGGCCTACCCGTCACGCACCGACGTGTCCTACGCCTCCGAGCCCGACGCGCACTACGTGCTGGTCTCCACCCGCGACCCCGAGACGCACGAGTTCCGGTCCTACCGGATCGTCGACGGGGTCGTCACCGAAGAGCCCGTGGAGATCACGGAATAACGCCGGGCAGCCCGACGTCAGACCTGGAAGAAACCCAAGCGGAGGTAGTTACCCATGGCCGTGACCGTGTCCATCCCCACCATCCTGCGCACGCACACGGGTGGTCAGAAGTCGGTCGAGGCGGCCGGCAAGACCGTGGCCGAGGTGATCGACGACATCGAGTCGCGCCACGGTGGTCTCAAGGCCCGCCTGGTCAAGGAGGACAAGCTCCACCGCTTCGTCAACGTCTACGTCAACGACGAGGACGTGCGCTTCGCCGGCGGTCTGGACGCCGAGGTCAAGGACGGCGACACGGTCACCATCCTGCCCGCGGTGGCCGGCGGCGCACGCTAGGCCATGGCCCGGTACGAATCGCTGCTCGAAGCCCTCGGCGGCACGCCGCTGGTGGGGTTGCCCCGGCTGTCCCCGACGCACGACGTGCGCTTGTGGGCCAAGCTCGAGGACCGTAACCCGACCGGTTCGATCAAGGACCGGCCCGCGCTGGCCATGATCGAGGCCGCCGAGCGCGAGGGCAGGCTGCGCCGGGGCTCGACGATCCTCGAACCCACGTCGGGCAACACCGGCATCTCGCTGGCGATGGCCGCGAAGCTCAAGGGCTACGGCCTGGTGTGCGTGATGCCGGAGAACACCTCGGCCGAGCGCAAGCAGCTGCTGCAGGCCTACGGTGCGCGGATCGTGTTCTCGCCGGCCGCGGGCGGCTCGAACGAGGCCGTGCGGCGCGCGAAGGAGCTGGCGGAGAAGAACCCGGACTGGGTGATGCTCTACCAGTACGGCAACCCGGCCAACCCGGACGCGCACTACCGCACGACCGGGCCGGAGCTGCTGAAGGACCTGCCGACGATCACCCACTTCGTCGGCGGCCTCGGCACCACGGGCACGCTGGTCGGCGTCGGCCGGTACTTGCACGAGCAGAAGCCGGACGTGCAGATCATCGCCGCCGAGCCGCGCTACGGCGAGCTGGTGTACGGGCTGCGCAACCTCGACGAGGGGTTCGTGCCGGAGCTGTACGACCCGGACGTGCTCAACGGCCGCTATTCGGTGGGCGCGTACGACGCGCTGCGCCGCACGCGTGAGCTGCTGGAGCACGAAGGCATCTTCGCCGGCATCTCCACCGGCGCGGTGCTGCACGCGGCGCTCGGCACGGCCGAGAAGGTCGCCGCCAAGGGCGAGAAGGCCGACATCGCGTTCATCGTCGCCGACGCCGGGTGGAAGTACCTGTCGACCGGCGCCTACAGCGGCACGCTGGACGAGGCAGCCGAGCGCCTCGACGGGCAGCTCTGGGCTTAGGACCACGCGCGAACGCCCCTCTCCCCGGCGGGGAGAGGGGCGTTTTCGCTGTTCAGGCGCTCGGCGAGACGATGTCGGCGGACAGCGGGGCGACTGCGCCGATGATCGTGTTCGTGGTCTCCTCCGGCACCCCGGCGGCCAGCAGCGACTCGGTGAGGTGCTTCGCGACCAGGTCGAAGTGGTGCTGGGCGATGCCGCGGCCGCGGTGCACGTCCTTCATCGACCGGCCCCGGTACTCGTCGGGCCCGCCGAGCGCGGCGGCGAAGAACTCGACCTGCATGCCCTTCAGACGCGGCAGGTTCGTGCCCGTGAAGAAGGGCGCCAGTTCGACGTCGTCGAGCACCCGCTCGTAGAAGTCGTCGACCACGGCGATCAGCGCGTCCTGCCCGCCGATCTGTTCGTAGATGCTCGTCACGCGTGTTCCTCCAGGCAGTGGTGGTCACCTGGGACCAGCGAACCGGAGCGCGGTTTCTGCCAGGTAATACCGGTGTCAATTCAGGGTTTTCACCCGATTCCGCAGGCCCGCGGCGCTCGTACCGTGGAGGCATGAGCACGCTGCCCGCACCCCAGGCCGACCAGGCGAAGCGCGTCCTGCCGGCGAAGCCGATGACCGCCGCCCTCGTGGTGCTGGCGTTCACCGCGCTGCTGTACCTCGTCGAGGGCGTCGACGTCGTGCTGGACAACCGGCTCGACGCGGACGGCATCGCGCCGCGCTCGCTAGACGGGCTGGACGGCGTCGTGTGGGCGCCGCTGCTGCACGGCAGCTGGGCGCACCTGCTGGCCAATACGCTGCCGGTCATGGTGTTCGCCTTCCTCGCGATGGCGGGCGGGATCGCCCGGTGGGCGCTCGTGACGGCCACGATCTGGCTGGTCAGCGGCCTCGGGGTGTGGCTCACCTCGGAGCCGGGCACGATCACCATCGGCGCGTCCGGGCTGGCCTTCGGATGGCTGGCCTACCTGCTGGTCCGCGGGCTGTTCAACCGCGCGTTCTGGCAGATCGCGCTCGCCGCGGTGCTGTTGATCGGCTGGGGCGGGATGCTGTGGGGCGTGCTGCCCGGCCAGCCCGGCATCTCGTGGCAGGCGCACCTGTTCGGCGCGCTCGGCGGGGTTCTCGCGGCCTGGTTCGCCGCGCGGGCCGGCCGGAAGCGGGCGGTACCCTCGAAGCCGTGAGCAGTCGTGAGGCCCCGATCGGTGTGTTCGATTCCGGAGTCGGGGGCCTCACGGTCGCCCGCGCGATCCTGAACCAGCTGCCGTCCGAGCAGCTGCGCTACGTCGGGGACACCGCGCACAACCCGTACGGCCCGCTGCCCATCGCGCGGGCGCGGGAACTCGCGCTCACGGCCTTGGACAAGCTCGTCGCGGATGGGGTGAAGGCCCTGGTCATCGCGTGCAACACGGCGTCCGCGGCGTGTCTGCGGGACGCGCGCGAGCGCTACGACGTGCCGGTGATCGAGGTCGTGCTGCCGGCCGTGCGCCGGGCCGTGGCCGCCACCCACACCGGTCGCATCGGCGTGATCGGCACCGAGGGCACGATCCGCTCCCGCGCCTACGAGGATGCCTTCGCCGCGGCGCGGGACGTGTCGGTCACCAGCGTCGCGTGCCCCCGGTTCGTCGACTTCGTCGAGCGCGGTGTCACGTCCGGCCGCCAGGTGCTGGGCCTCGCGCAGGGGTACCTCGAACCGCTGCTGCGCGCCGAGGTCGACACGCTCGTGCTCGGCTGCACGCACTACCCGCTGCTCGCCGGGGTCCTGCAGATCGTCATGGGGCCGGACGTGACGCTCGTGTCCAGCGCCGAGGAGACCGCGAAGGACGTCGTCCGCGTGCTCACCGAACAGGACATGCTGGCCGAACGGGACACGCCGCCCCAGCACGAGTTCATCGCGACCGGCTCACCGGAGCCGTTCGTCCGGCTCGCGCAGCGCTTCATGGGATTCGCACCCGGCGTGCTCTCGCCGATCAGCGCCTGAGCTGGCAGGGTGTTGTCCCGTGCGACTGACGATCCTCGGTTGTTCGGGCAGCGTTCCCGGCCCTGGCCAGCCCGCGTCCGGCTACCTGCTCGAAGCGGACGGTTTCCTGCTCGGTCTCGAGTTCGGCAACGGCGTGTTCGCCGAGCTGCAGCAGCGGCGTGACCCGTTCGACCTCGACGCGCTCGTGTTGTCGCATCTCCACCCGGACCACTGCGCGGACTTCAGTGCGCTGACCGTGCTGCGCCGCTACCACCCGGCCCCGCCGTACGACACGACCGCGCGCCGTCTCCCGGTGCACGCCCCGGCGAACGCGCCGGTCCGGCTCGCGATGGCGTACGCCCCGAACGAGGCGGAACTGGCCGAGACCGATCTGTCCGACGTCTACGAGTTCCACGCCCTGTCCGGCGAGCCGGTGAAGATCGGCCCGTTCGAGGTCACCGCGATCCCGGTGGTCCACCCGACCGAGGCGTTCGGCCTACGGGTGCGGCACGCCGGCCGCACGCTCGCCTACACCGGCGACACCGGGCCCTGCGACGCGCTCGCCGACCTGGTCCGCGACGTCGACGTCCTGCTGGCCGAGGCGTCCTGGACCGACGCGGACGACCGGCCGCCGGGCGTGCACCTGTCCGGCAAGCAGGCGGGCGAGCTGGCGCGGGACGCGGGAGTGGAGCGGCTGCTCATCACGCACGTCGCGCCCTGGAGCGATCGGGACGCCATCCTCGCCGAGGCGCGGGCGGTCTTCCCCGGCGCGGCGCTCGTCGAGCGCGGCGCGGTCTACGACGTCTGAGGCCCGCCGCAGCGCCGCCCAGCAGGCCAGCCCGATCGGGATGATCAGCCAGCAGGACAGCAGCCGGTAGGTGAGCACCGCCGCTGCGGCGACCGGTTCCGCCGCGCCCGCCGAGACCAGCCCGGTGAGCAGGCTGACCTCGATGACGCCGATCCCGCCAGGGGTGAGCGGGATCTGTCGCACGAGCTGCACCGCGAGGTCGAGCGTGGCCAGTTCGAGCACGCCGAGGCCGATGCCGAAGGCACGGGCCGCCACGACCAGGCAGACGAGGTCGCCGAGCCAGTTCGCGGTGGCCGCGGCGAGCGCGAGCAGCCAGTGCCGGGGCGCGATCGCGCTCGACTGCCGGGACACCAGCGTGACCAGCACGACCGCGCCCACGACGAGGGCCACCGCGGCCGCCGGGTGGATCGCGGCGAGGGCGCCGGTCCCGTACAGCAGCGCCAGGCCCAGCGCGGAGAGCACGCCGGAGAGCACCATCACCGGGGCGGCCGGCTTCCGGTTCGCGCCGCCTGCCCGGAACTGCTGGAACGCGTAGGCGGCGGACACGGCCGAACCGGCGGCAGGCTGATCGAGATGGCGGACCGGCTGTAGGACAGGGCCAGGATCCGGCGGCGCTGCAGGGTCACGCCGAACGCGGTGAGCAGCCGCCGTTGCTGGCGCGCGAACATCCCCATCGACACGAACTCGGCGGCTGCCGCCACCGCCAGCCAGCGTGGATCCGCCTGGCGGAGCGCGGCACCGATCTTCCCGGGCGAGGGGACGCGGTCGCGCAGAGTCCCGACCACGATCGCCAGGACGGCCGCGAGCCCGAGGGCCTGGACGAGTCTGCGCCGCATCACGCACACCCCCTAATTCACCTTATGATGAATTCTCCGCGCGGGTGCGCCTTTGTCAACATGTGCTGAATTACACCGCCAGGTAGTCCTCGGCCAGCGCGTCGGAGTAGGCGGCGAACAGGGCCAGGAAGTTCAGCGTGCCGCCCGGCACGTCGAACTCGGCGAGGTCGTAGGCCAGGTGCGAGCCGCGGCGGGCGGGCACGTCGTTGGTGACGTCGGTGAACCAGTCGAGGAACGTCAGCTGCCGCTGGTCGCCGGGGCCGACCGGCGGGGTCAGCGGGTCCAGCAGCATCGGGCGGCTGCGCAGCGTCCAGCGGTAGAACTCGGAGAACTGGTAGAAGCGCTCCTCGACCGGGGTGGCGGCGATGCCGTGCACCCGCCGGGCCAGTGCGACGCCGTACTCGGTGGAGGACTGCTCGGCCTCGCTCCACGCGCGGTCGTGCGCCGAACGGGCCGTCAGCCTCCCGTCACGCAGGCGGGTGAGGTAGCTCGCCCACAAGGTCGCACCGGGGTTGCCGAAGGTGTCCGTGCTGTCCCCGCGGGCCAGCGCGATCCCCCGCTCGACGCCCTCCAGGATCCCGGCATCCACATAGGACACCCAGCTGCCCGGCGCGCCCAGCCCGCGGTCGGCGAAGAACTCCAGCACCCCCTCGATGTTGCGCCAGCGCGGCGCGTGACCGGGGACGACCTCCGCCGCCGGACCGGCCGACAGCGCGCGCACGAACTCCAGGCGCTGCGCGATCGTCATCCCGTTGATGTCCTCGGCGGTGCAGGTCAGCGTGCCGGCGCAGGTGGTGGTGGACGCGGTGGCGGGTGCGGCGGTCAGGCACAGCAGGCAGGCGAGCAGGGTCGCGAAGGCGGCGCGCATGAACAGGCACGGTAGCGGGGTTCTACGCTGCACGCGTGGTGCGAAAAGACGGCAGGAACGACGACCAGCTCCGCGACGTGAAGATCACGCGGGGATTCCAGCAGTGGCCGGCCGGCTCGGTGCTCATCGAGTTCGGCAACACGAAGGTGCTCTGCGCGGCGAGCGTCAGCGAAGGTGTGCCGCGGTGGCGGACGGGATCGGGCCTCGGCTGGGTGACCGCCGAGTACGCCATGCTGCCGTCGGCCACGCACGACCGCAGCGACCGCGAGTCGGTCAAGGGCCGGATCGGCGGGCGGACCCACGAGATCAGCAGGCTGATCGGCCGCTCCCTGCGGGCTTGCATCGACCTCGCCGCGCTCGGTGAGAACACGATCCAGCTCGACTGCGACGTGATCCAGGCCGACGGCGGCACCCGCACGGCCGCGATCACCGGCGCCTACGTGGCGCTGGCCGACGCGGTCACCTGGCTCGCGGCAGCGGGCCGGCTGGCTGATCCGCAACCGCTGTCCGCGATGGTGTCCGCGGTCAGCGTCGGCGTGGTGGACGGGCGCGTGCGCCTGGACCTGCCCTACGAGGAGGACTCGCGGGCCGAGGTCGACATGAACGTCGTCGCCACCGACGCCGGGACGCTGATCGAGGTGCAGGGCACCGGCGAGGGCGCGACCTTCACCCGATCCACTTTGGACAAGATGCTGGATCTGGCGCAGACCGGGTGCGCGGAGCTGACCCGGCTGCAGACGGCGGCGCTGGCCGAGCCGTACCCGTACGAGCTGCCGGAGCCGGTCACGGGCAAGAAGAAGGGCTCGAAGTGAGCCGCGTCCTGCTGGCCACCCGCAACGCCAAGAAGCTCGGCGAGCTGCGGCGAATCCTCGCGGCCGAGGGGGTCGAGGGGCTGGAGGTGGTCGGTCTCGCCGACGTGCCGGAGTTCCCCGAGGCGCCGGAGACGGGCGCGACCTTCGAGGAGAACGCGGTCGCCAAGGCCAGGGACGCCGTCGCGGCCACCGGTCTGCCCGCCGTCGCGGACGACTCCGGCCTGACGGTGGACGCGCTGAACGGGATGCCCGGCGTGCTGTCCGCCCGCTGGGCCGGACGGCACGGCGACGACCAGGCGAACCTGGACCTGGTGCTCGCACAGCTCACCGACACCCCGGACGAGCGCCGGGGCGCGGCCTTCGTGTGCGCGGCCGCGCTGGTCCTGCCGGGCGGCGCGGAGACGGTGGTGCGCGGCGAGTGGCGGGGGAGGCTGACGCGGAAGTCGCGGGGCGCCAACGGGTTCGGCTACGACCCGATCTTCGTGCCGGAGGGGGAGACCCGCACGTCGGCGGAGATGGAACCGGCGGAGAAGGACGCGTTCTCCCACCGCGGCCGCGCCCTGCGGGCGTTGTTGCCGGCGCTGCGGGAGCTCGCCGGGCGCTGAGGTTGGAGCCCGGGAGCCACCCCGCCGGATGGCTCCCGGGAGATCAGGCAGCCGCCGGGAGATCGGCGGACACGAGGCGGAACGACACGGTCTGGCCCGGCCGCGCCTGGGCCATCACCGGCAGGTCGTCGGTCAGCACCACACCGATCACCGGGTATCCGCCGGTCACCGGGTGGTCGGCGAGGAACACCAGCGGCAGTCCCGAGGGCGGCACCTGGATCGCGCCCGGCACCATGCCCTCGCTGAGCAGCTCGCCCTCGCGGGCCCGCTCCAGAACGGGGCCGGTGAGCCGGACGCCGACGCGGTTGCTCTCCGAGGTCACCTCGTAGGTCGCCGACGCGAAGGTCTTCAGCGCCTCCGCGGTGAACCAGTCGTCCCGCGGGCCGGGCATCACGCGCACGGTCAGCGCGAACCCGGCCGGGTCGGGCACCGGCGCGACCTCGACCGAGGGCAGCGGGCCGCACTCGTCGTCGCCGATCGGCAGCTCGTCGCCCTCGCTCAGCGCGGCGGGGCCGAGCCCGGCCAGCAAGTCGGTCGAGCGGGACTCCAGCACCTTGTCGACGCCGATCCCGCCACGCACGGCGACGTAGGTGCGCAGGCCGGAGGTCGGCGCACCGAGCGTCAGCTCCTCGCCCGGCCAGACGGTGAACGGCGCGTTCATCGCCTCGCCGCGGCGGCCCCGCCGGATCGGGCACGGCGCGCCGGTCACCACGACCCGCGCCACCTGCTGGAACCGCAGCACCAGGCCGCCGAACGTGGTTTCCAGCACCGCGGCGCCGTCGAGGTTGCCGACGAGCCGGTTCGCCAGCGCGGCCGACCGC
Source organism: Amycolatopsis methanolica 239 (assembly GCF_000739085.1). Taxonomy (NCBI): domain Bacteria; kingdom Bacillati; phylum Actinomycetota; class Actinomycetes; order Pseudonocardiales; family Pseudonocardiaceae; genus Amycolatopsis; species Amycolatopsis methanolica. The sequence continues at coordinate 1,454,473 of NZ_CP009110.1, forward strand.
CGGTCGGCCGCCCCGGACCGGCCGACCCCCAGGGCGGCCAGTCCGGGACGTCCCAGGTCCTGCACCGTGGTCAGCGGACCCGGCCGCACCACCTCGATCATCGAACCTCCCGGAAGCGGATGCGGGTGCCGGGCCGCAGCAGGGCCGGCGGACGGCGGGCCGGGTCCCACAGCGGGACCTCGGTCCGGCCGACCAGCTGCCAGCCACCCGGCGAGGACCGCGGGTAGATGCCGGTGAACTCACCGGCGATGGCGACCGCCCCGGCGGGCACGTGCGTCCGCGGCGTGGCCCGCCGCGGCAGGTGCAGTTTCGGGTGCAGCCCGGTCAGGTAACCGAAACCGGGCGCGAACCCGCCGAACGCCACCGTGTACTCGGCGGCGGTGTGCATTTCGACGACGCCGTCCGCGCCGAGGCCGGTGTGCTTGCCGACCTCGGCCAGGTCGGCGCCGTCGTAGAACACGGGGATTTCCACCAGTTCGCCGCGCATCGCCTCGGCGGGCACCGGTTCGGTGCCCGCCAGCAGGTCAGCCAGCTCACCGGCGCCGATCACGGCCGGGTCGAAGCGCACCAGGAGGGTGCGCGCCGCGGGCACCAGTTCCGTCACGCCGTCGGGACGAGGGTCGGACAGCGCGGAGTACAGGCCGAGCACCGCGTCGATCCCGCCGGTGTCCCCGACGTCGACCAGCAGCGCCTGGTCCCCGCATCGCCGGATGTTCATGCGAAGCTCCGCACCTCGACCCCGGCCGACACCAGGGCGGTCCGGGCCGCGGTGGCCAGTTCCACCGCGCCCGGGGTGTCGCTGTGCACGCACAGCGAACCCGCCTGGAGGGGGATGACCGTGCCGTCCACGGCCACCACCTCGCCGTCCCGCACCAGCCGGACGCACCGCCGCGCCACCTCGTCCGCGTCGGTCAGCACCGCCCCCGGCTCACGCCGGGGGAGGAGCCGCCCGTCGGGCGAGTAACCGCGGTCGGCGAAGGCCTCGGCGATGGTGGTCAGCCCGGCCTCGGCGGCACGCGCCAGCCACCGGGACCCGGGCTGCCCGAGCACGGGCAGCGTCGGGTCGTACTGCCACACCGCCTCGGCCACCGCGCCCGCCTGCTTCTCGTGCGTGGCGATTGCGTTGTACAGCGCGCCGTGCGGCTTGACGTAGGCGATCTCGCCGCCCGACGCGCCGGCCAGTGCGTCGAGCGCACCCAGCTGGTAGAGGATTTCGTCGATCAGTTCGACGGGGTCCACGTCGAGGAACCGGCGGCCGAACCCGGCCAGGTCCCGGTACCCGACGTGGGCTCCGATGGTGACCCCGCGCTTCACCGCCGCCTCGCAGACGTGCCGCATGGTCGAGGGGTCACCGGCGTGGAAGCCGCAGGCCACGTTGGCGCCGGTCACGACGTCCAGCAGGGCTTCGTCATCGGCGATCCGCCAGGCGCCGAACCCTTCGCCCACGTCGCAGTTCAGGTCGATGGTGGCGGTGGTCGCGGGGGCGCTCATCGTGCGACTTCCACCGTCTCGGCCGAGGTGACGACCGGCTCGTCCTCGGGCGCCCGGCGGCTCAGGGCGACACCGATGCCGGTGACGATCGCGGTCACCAGGACGTAGAGCGCCACGGCGAGCCAGGAGTCGTAAGCGTCGAGCAGGGCGGTGAAGATCAGCGGAGCGACAGCGCCACCGACGACACCGGCGAGGGTGTAGGCCAGCGAACTACCCGTGTAACGCAGGCGCTCGGAGAACTGCTCGGTGATCATCGCGGCCTGCGGGCCGTAGAGCAGAGCGTGGATCGCCAGCGCGACGACCATGCCGACCGCGATCGCCAGGTAGGACTTGGTGCCGGCCAGCGGGAAGAACAGGAACGGCCAGATACCGGCGGCGATGGTGCCGATCGCGTAGAGCTTGCGGCGGCTGACCCGGTCGGAGAGCGCACCGGCGGCCGGCATCAGGAACAGCTGGAACGCCGAACCGATCATGACGGCGGTCAGGCCCTGGCTGCGGCTCATGCCCAGCTCGCTGGTCATGTAGGTGAGGACGAAGACCGTGAACAGCGAGTACAGGACGTCCGGGCAGATGCGGATCAGGATGCCGGCGATCAGGGCACGCGGCTCCCGGGTGAAGACCTCCTTCAGCGGGGCCTTCGGCTTCTCGCCCTGCTCGGCGATCTTCTTGAAGACCGGGGTCTCCTCCAGCTTCATCCGCAGCCACAGGCCGAACAGCACCAGGACACCGGAGAGCAGGAACGCGATGCGCCAGCCCCAGGACTCGAACGCGGCGGTGGTCATCACCGCGGCCAGCAGCGCGATCACACCGTTGGCCAGCAGGTTGCCGGCGGGCGGGCCGATCTGAGCCGCCGAGGCCCAGAAACCGCGCTTCTTGGGATCGCCGAACTCACTGGACAGCAGTACGGCGCCGCCCCATTCACCACCGACACCGACACCCTGCGCGAACCGCAGCGCCACGAGCAGCACGGCGGCCCAGCCGCCGATCGCGGCGTGGGTGGGCAGGACACCGATCAGGAAGGTGGCGATACCGGTCAGCAGGAGGGTGAACACCAGGACCTGCTTGCGGCCCAGCTTGTCACCGAGGCGGCCGAAGATGAACCCACCGAGCGGGCGGGCGAGGTAACCGACGGCGTAGGTCGAGAAGGCCGCCATGGTGCCGGCGAGGCTGTCCCCCGAGGGGAAGAACAGCTTGCCGAACAACGTCGCGGCCGCCACGGAGTAGGCCGCGAAGTCGTAGTACTCCAGAGTGGTGCCGGACAGGCTAGCCACGAACGCGCGGCGCAGTGAGCGCTTGTCCGTGGGCTCAGTCGAAGCGGTCATCACGGTGTCCATCCATCGAAGGGGAGTGAGGTAGGTCATGAAGTTAGGGATTGTTGAACGATCCGTCAATACTTTCGAGGAACATCGACGCCGCTTCGAAGCGTCTGGATAGACTTTTCGTAGAACAAGTCGCAGGTTGGACCGTCCTTCGATGGACTGGTTAAGTTTCCGTTACACGGTCCGACCCCTGAAAAACCGGAGGCCCAGCGTGACCACCGACGCCGAGTCCATGGGCTCGATCCTCAGCACCGGGCTCGAGGCCGACCGCCTGCTGCTGGGTCGCACCAGCACGGCCGAACGGCTGGCGGACATCCTGCGGGGGCGCATCACCGAGGGCTTCTTCGAGCCCGGCAGCCGGCTCTCCGAGGAGGCGATCGGCGGGGCGCTCGGCGTCTCCCGGAACACCCTGCGTGAGGCGTTCCGGCTGCTCACCCACGAAAAGCTGCTGGTGCACGAACTCAACCGGGGCGTCTTCGTGCGGCGCCTGTCGGTCGAGGACGTCATCGACCTGTACAAGGTGCGCAAGCTCGTGCAGTGCGCCGTGCTGCGGGAGATCACCAGCCCGCCAGGCGACAAGCTGCAGGCCGTCGAGGCTGCGGTCGCCGACGGGGAGGACGCGAAGAAGCGGCAGGCCTGGCGAGAACTGGGCACCGCGAACATCCACTTCCACCAGGCGCTGATCACGCTTGCCGGCAGCCCACGGGTCGACGAGCTGGTCCGCGGGCTGCTCGCCGAGCTGCGGCTGGTGTTCCACGTGATGGCCGACCCGCAGCCGTTCCACGAGCCGTACCTGGAGCGGAACCGGGAGATCCTGGAGACGCTGCGCACCGGCGACGGCGTCACGGCGGAGCGTCAGCTGGCCGCGTACCTCGACGACGCGGAGGAGCAGCTGGTGGAGGCCTACCGCCGGGTGATGTGACACCACGACCGGCCAACACGCCGCCACGACCGGCCAACACGCCGCTATGAGCAGCCAACACGCGCGTGTTTGCTATTGCGGGCGGCGTGTTGGCCGATTCGGGCGGCGTGTTTGCTGTTGCGGGCGGCGTGTTGGCCGGTTTGGGTGGCGTAGCGGTGCCGCTCAGGCGGAGATCTTGAGGTCCTTCAGGAGCTTCGCCACGTGGCCGGTCGCCCGGACGTTGTACATCGCCTTCACGATCGTGCCCTCGGGGTCGATCACGAACGTCGACCGGATCACGCCCTGCACGATGCGCCCGTAGTTCTTCTTCTCGCCGAACGCGCCCCACTCCGTGAGCACCGTCTTGTCCGGATCGGACAGCAGCGGGAACGTCAGCTGCTCCGCTTCGGCGAACTTCGCGAGCTTCTCCGGCTTGTCCGGCGAGATGCCGAGCACCTGGTAGCCGGCGCCGTCGAGTTCGCCGAGGTTGTCCCGGAAGTCGCAGGCCTGCTTGGTGCACCCCGGCGTGCCCGCGGCCGGGTAGAAGTAGACGACGACGTGCCTGCCCCGGAAGTCCGACAGCGAGACCTGCTTGCCCGTGCTGTCGGGAAGGGTGAAGTCGGGGGCCGTGTCACCGGCGGTGAGCCGCTGCGGGTCAGTCATGCCCCGAGCGTATCCGGGCGGCGGTCAGGCCGGCCCGCAGTACACGGCGATGACCGGGCTCGTCGCCGTCGGACGCAGCGTCAGCCGCATCTCGGCCGGCTCGGGCGGCGCGGTGAAAGCCAGGTTCACGCGCACGTCGCGCCCTGGCTGCACGTCCTTGCCCGCGTCGACGATGCCGCTGTAGCCCTGGGTGGAGTCCACGACCTGCTTCGACGCGACGTCCCCGACGGTCGCCGACACGCTCAGCCCGGACAGCCGGTACGGCTGGTCGCCGTCGTTGCGGATGATGATCTCGAACGCCACCGCCCGGTTGCTGCGCGGATATGCGCTGTTGCTGGGCTTGAACGGTTTCGGCGCGGACACCGACACCGCGACCCCGTCGTCGAACCGGTACTGGCCGCCGAAGTCCAGGGTGTGCAGCGCGGGGACCGCCTGCTGGATCGCGACGTCACCGCCGGTGCTCGTCGACCCGCCCTCGACCTGCGCCGGCACACCGCAAGCGGTCACCGCCACCAGGACGAGAGCGGCCATCGCGTGCCTCGGGGTGCGCACAGGGGCCACTTCCTCACATTTTCGGCTGCCCGGCCGGTTGGTCCGTTCGGGGTAGGTATTTCGGCCGGGCGCGCTCCACTCTGTCCCTAGTCGCGGGTGGGTGCGAGTCACGGCGCGGGGTTGACGCGGACCTGGTGTCGGGCTGTGGCCGATCCGTGATCGGCGAGGCACCAGCCATGATCGCGCTCACCCCGGCCGGGTCACACGGCCATCGCGAGGAAGAGGATGAAGGTGCCGCAACCGACCAGCCAGGCGACGATCAGCCAGCCGAAGTCGCGCCAGGGGTCGACCGTGTGGTTGTCCTCGCCCGGCACGTACACGCCGCGTTGCTCGAACCAGTCCGCCACACTGCTCACCCACGACAAGGGGTTGCGGCCCGCCACGCTGTCACCTCCGGAACTGCGCGATGCGGCTCACAGTATCGGGTCGCCTCAGCCATCGACTCGTCACGGTGTGTACGACATTTGGCCTAATGACTGTGACCTCGATCACGACCTGAAGCAACGAACTGATAACAGCAGTAATCATGTCGCGGGCAGTAAGCGGATTTGGAGAGGTTCAGCGTGACGAGCGACGACAAAGGCACTCGGCCGAGTGACACGACGCGGCAGATCAGCGTCGCGGAGTTGCTGCGGAGGGAAGGCGTCACGCAGGAGTTCACCGCGATCAAGCTGCCGAAGGAGGAGCCCGTCGACGACTCCGGCATCACCCAGGAGATGGCCGACGCACCCACCGTGCGCATCCCGGCGGCCAGCATCCTGCGCCGCGAGAGCGAGCCGGGCAGCCGGTGGGACAAGCGCAAGGCCGGCCGCATCGGCGCCCTCGCCGCCGGTGTGGCGGCGCTGGCCGGGGTCGCGGTCAGCACCCTGACCACCGGGCAGCTGCACGACGCGGCCGCGCCAGGCGGCGCGGGTGGGGGCCCCGACACGAGCACCGGCCACACGCCGACCAGCACGATCGCCGCTCCGCAGCAGCAACTGCTCGCCAGCAGCACCCCGACCTCGACCAGCGCCGAGCTACCGCCGTCCGGCAGCGCGTCGTCGCAGGCCCAGACGTCTGCCGCGAAGAACGGGACCAGCAGCGCGAGCAGCCAGGCGCGCACCAGCCAGTCGACGGCCGGTGGCGCGACCGCGGCGCCGACCACCTCGCAGGCGGCCCCGGCGCCCGCCGTGAGCACGACGACCGGCTCCGGCAGCACCCAGACCACGTCCCCGGAGGCGACCACGTCGCCGGAGACCACGACCGAGCCGACCTCGGAGCAGCCGAGCAGCTCGCCCAGCACGACCCAGCCGAGCACCAAGAAGAACGGCGGCCTGCTGGACGTCGTGGGCGGCCTTGTCGGTGGTCTCCTCGGCGGCTGACCACCCCTTGACCACGGCGAAGGCCACTCCCGGCGGGAGTGGCCTTCGGTCTTTTCAGCGGGGCATCCGCCGCCAGATCGCGCGCGGCAGCAGCCGCATCAGGAAGAACACCGGCCGCAGCACCGGCGGCACCCACACCTCTCCCCGGCCCCGTCGCAGCGCCCGGACCGTCGCCGTCGCGACCTGTTCCGGCGTGCTGGAGAACGGGGCGGGCGACATGCCCTCGGTCATGCGGCCGATGACGAAACCCGGGCGCACCAGCAGCAGCCGCACACCGCTGCCGTGCAGGGCGTCGGCCAGGCCGCTCGCGAACCCGTCCAGCCCGGCTTTCGCCGAGCCGTACACGTAGTTCGCCCGCCGCACCCGGACCCCGGCGACCGAGGAGAACACGACGAGCTGTCCGCTGCCCTGCGCGCGCAGCAGGTTCGCCAGCTCCGTCAGGATGCTCACGTGTGCGACGTAGTCCGTGTGGATCACGGCCATCGCGTGCGCCGCGTCCCGTTCGGCCCGCTCCTGGTCGCCCAGGATCCCGAACGACACCACGACCGTCTCCAGTGGACCGTGCTCGGCGACGATCCCGTCGAGCACCTCGCGGTGCCTGGCCACGTCGTCCGCGTCGAACTCGACGCGGACCACCTCCGAAGCGCCGGCCCGGCGCAGCGACGCTTCCTCGGAGTCGAGGTCGCCGCTGCGCCGGGCTGCCAGCACGAACTTCCGCCCGCCGTCCACGAGTTTCCGTGCCACGGCGAGCCCGATCTCACTGCGCCCGCCGAGCACCAGCACCGTTCCGCTCACGCCGGGCAGTCTGCCCGACGGTCAGTGGGCGGCGCGGCCCGACCGGTGCATCCGCCAGCGCGACGGGCGGTGGTGGCCGGTCTGCGCCGCCGCGGTCTGCTGCGGCACCGGGCGGGTCGGGACGTCCGCGTTGCCCGGCACGTCGTCACCGGTCACCACCGGCTGCTGCGTGGTGGTGGCGGGGTCGGTGCTCTCGACGTGCACCTTCTTGCGCGCCGGCATGATCGCCATGATCAGGCCGAGCATCGCGGTCGCCCCGTGCAGCCAGTTGTCGGCGGTGTTGAGGTTGAGCGGGTTGCCGAGGCCGGACACCGGGTTGGACGAGATGACCCCGGTGATCATCAGGCCCCAGATGGTCACCAGGCCGAACCCGATGAACAGGACCCAGCCGTAGGTGCGGGCCGAGGCCGATGTCGCGGCGAACAGCAGGCCGAGCACGCCGACCACCACGTGCACCAGGTTGTGCAACGGGTTGATCATGAAGCCCATCAGCATGTGGTCCGTGTTCCCGGTGAAGTCACCGAACCCGGTACGCACGAACCCGACGATGCCGATCGCTAGGTAGACCAGACCGACGAGCGCGGCGAGCACCTGGACCGGCTGGAAGCCGGCCACCCGGACGCGGGCATGTTCCGAACGAGACATGTCGCCTGTCCCCTTAATCCGACGGTCACCACGATTGCGTGATGTGCCCAGCGGGTTACCCGGTGGTCGAATCGGGCAAACTCACCGCACGAGCCGCCCGAGCAGGGCGGATGCGACGGCGATGGCGATGGCGGCGGAGCCGGCGAGCACCCCGAAATCCACCCAGACGTGGTTCGCGGTGCCGATCAGCAGCCCGCGCAGGGCGTCCACCTCGTAACTGAGCGGGTTGACGTGGCTGAGCACGCGCAGCCAATCGGGCATCAGATCCACCGGGTAGAGCGCGTTCGACCCGAAGAACAACGGCATTGTGATCGCCTGCCCGATGCCCATGAGCCGTTCGCGGGACAGCACGAGCCCGGCGATCACGATGGACAGGCAGCAGAAGAACGCCGATCCGAGCACCACGGCGAGCGCCGCGCCGGCCAGCTTCAACGGGTTAACGGTCAGTCCGACGCCCAGGATCGCGGCGAGGACCAGCACGATCACAGCCTGTGCGAGGGCCCGCACCCCGGCGGCGAAGGCCTTGCCGGTGACCAGCGCCGCGCGCGGGGTCGGCGTGACGAGCAGCTTGCCCAGCACGCCGGCGTCGCGTTCCCAGATGATCTGGATGCCGTAGAAGATCGCGATGAACAACGCGGACTGCGCGAGGATCCCCGGGGCGAGGAAGTCCAGGTAGGGCGTGCTCCCGGTGGGGATCGCCCGCAGGCGGGTGAAGGTCTCGCCGAAGATCAGCAGCCACAGCGCGGGCTGGATCGCGCGGGTGAGGAGTTCGGCGCGGTCGCGGCGCAGCTTCTGCAGTTCGACCAGGCACATGGTGCCCACCCTGGACAGCAGGCGGCGGACCGCGCCCGGGTCAGCCGAGGCGGCGGGCAGTGCGGCGAGCGGCACGGACATCCCGGATCCCTCCCTTGTCTGCGTCGTCGAACGCGTCTCCGGTGACTGCCCGGAAGACGTTGTCCAAAGTGGACTCCGGACCGAGTTCGGCCCGCAGTTCCGCCGGGCTGCCCATGGCCCGGATCCGGCCGCGGTGCATGAGTGCGACCCGTTCGCAGTGCTGCTCGGCCTCGTCCATGTAGTGCGTGGTCACGAGCACCGTCATGCCGGTGTCGGCGCGGACCTGCTGGATGCGCTCCCAGACGCTGGAGCGGGCCACCGGGTCGAGCCCGATGGTCGGTTCGTCGAGTATCAGCAGCCGGGGCGCGCTCACCAGCGCCTGCGCGAGTTCGAGGCGGCGGATCATGCCGCCGGAGTAGGTCGAGGCCGGACGGTCGGCGTCGCCGAGCAGGCCGACGGCGCCCAGGGCGTTGTCGACCTGCTCGGCCCGCTCGCGGCGCGGGACGTCGAAGAGGCGGGCGAACAACGCGACGTTCTCCCGGCCGCTGAGCGCGCCGTCGGCGGAAAGTTGTTGCGGCACATAGCCGATGAGCCGCCGCACGGGCATCTTCCGGCGCGCCGCGTCGAGTCCGAACACCTCGATCGCGCCGGCTTTCGCGGGCAGCAGCGTGGTGATCATGCGGATGGTGGTGGTCTTGCCCGCGCCGTTGGGGCCGAGCAGTCCGAAGACCTGGCCCGCCGGGATCTCCAGGTCGACGCCGTCGACGGCGACCGTGTCGCCGAAGGCGTGCCGGAGCCCGGCGCAGCGCACCGCGGGTGTGGTCATCTCTCCTCCTGGATCGCGGCGACCAGCCGGCCGAGAGCGGGCAGAGCGGCCTCGATCGCGTCGCGGTCCCCAGTGGGCAGGGTCGCGATCGCCTCGGCCACGAAACCGGTGCGGGTGCGGCGCCAGTTGTCCAGCCGGGCCCGCGCCGCGCCGGTGAGTTCGAGCCGCGCGGCCCGCCGGTCGTCCGGGTCGACGTGGCGGTCCAGCAGCCCGGCGTCGACGAGCTGGTTGACGAGCGTGCTGACCGAGTTCCCGGCCAGGTGCAGGGCACGAGCAGCAGCGGCGACGCCGATCCCGGGGTGTTCGTCGACCACGCGGAGCAGCTCGATCTGCGCCGGGCGCAGGGGCGCGTGCGGCAGCGTGTCCCGCACGCGCCTGCGGACGACCCGCCGCAGCGCGGCCGTGGTGGTCATCAGGTTGTCGGCCAGTTCTCGCACGTCGCCCAAGATAGCTCTGTTTAAGAGCTGTTAGCAACGCTCACTAATTTCGCGACCCGGAGGAACCGGAGTGTTCGCCCAGGCCGATCAGGGCAGGTGGAAGACGGCGCCGGGAGCCGCGTACGCGACCGGCCCTTCGAAGCGCGCCGCGGCGCGGGTGACGGCGTCGCCCGGCGTGAGGAACGGCCCGACGTGCGTGACGATCAGCCGCCGCGCCCCCGCTCCGGACGCGGCCTCGCCCGCGTCCTCCGGGGTGTGGTGCGCCTCCGACGGCGCCGGGCCGTCCGCCTCGCACAGCAAGGCGTCGCAGTTCTTGGCCAGGCTGGTCACCGCCGGACAGGGCGCGCTGTCGCCGGAGTAGGCCAGCGAAGCCACGCCCGCCTCGATGCGCACGCCGAACGCGGGCATGCGGTGCTCGACGGCCGCGGCGGTGAACGTCATCGGGCCGATCTCCGCCCGGTGCCCGTCCGACAGCTCCTGCGCGGCGAACGCCCGCTCGACCGGGCTGCGCGACGGTCCGTTGGTCAGGAAGCCGGCCAGCCGGTCGGCGATCCCGGGCGGGCCGAACAGCGGAATCGGCGCGGGCAGCTCGACGTCCGCGAAGAGGGCGCCGTAGTAAGCGGTGAGCAGATCGGCGCAGTGGTCGGCGTGCAGGTGCGAAATCCAGATGGCGGCGAGCCGGTCCAGGCCGGTGTGGCGGCGCAGCTCGGCGAGCGTGCCGGGGCCCGCGTCGAGCCACACGTGCGTCTCGCCGCTGGACACCAGGTAGCCCGAGCACGGGTTGCCCGGCTCGGCATACGGCGTGGCGGAGCCGAGGACCGTCAGGCTGAGATCGCTCACCGGGCCGAGCTTAGCCTGCGGAACATGATCGACAAGTCGACAACTCTACTGTGGACGGAAACACCCGTCCGGGTAACGGGGCGGCCTCGCTAAAGTCCTGCGGGTGAGTACCGGAATCTCCACACTGGCGAGTCAGTGCCCAGCTCTGTCCCGGACGAGGGCGCTGGCGAGCTGGGTCGGCGACGGGAGACCCGTTACCCCCAAAGGAGTTCTGCGTCCGGCCGACGTCCCGTCGGTCGCCGGGGTGCTCGGCGTCGAGGTCGGCGAGAAGGTCCGGTCGGCCGCGGACGTCGTCACGATCCACCGGCCGTGGGTGGCCGCGGAAGGCGCGGGGCTGATCGAGGTCGGCGTCGCGGAGGCGGTCGCGCGCCCGCCGCACGACGATCCGGCGCAGCTGTGGCTCAAGGGCCTGGACGCGGTCCTGCGGGCGGAGTCGGCCGACCCGCGCCGCCGCGGGGCGTTCGCGATGTGCCGGGCGGTGCTGACCGCGCTGGCCAATGGCCCGCTGCTCGACGACCTGGTGTTCTCGGTCCACCGGCTGCTCAAGGGCAGCGAGGACGGGGACGCGGTCGCGTCGAGCTTCGGCGGCACGGACCTGTTCCCTCTCGACGCGGCGCTGGACGTGCTGGCCGAGTTCGGCGCTCTCGACGCCGACCGGAAGGTGACGCCGCTGGGCCAGTGGGCGCTCGACGAGTGGGCCGCTCGGGAACCACGACCGGTCACGCCCGGGCTGCGCGCCACTCAGCTGCTTGGCCGTCTCGCGCCGCTGCCCGCCGACGAGGCCTGGCGGCAGGCGCTGCGCTGGTTCGAGGGCAGGCGCCCGGTCGACGGCGCCGCGCAACTCCTGCACGCCGCGGAGTTCGCGTCACCGGTCGAACGCGTCGCGGCAATCGAGGTGGTCGCCGGCTTCGGCGACGAGGTGCTGCCGGCCTGGCACGTCGCCCTGGGGTACCGCAACGTGCGCCCGCACGCCGCGGCGATGCTGGAGATGTGGGACGACGGGCCGGGGCTGTCCGAATCGGAGCGACGACGGCTGGTCACCGAGTACGCGTTGTCGGCGCGGGAGCGCAGCGGGGTCGAGGAGGCCTACCACTACGTGCGCGACCGCGGCGGGCTCGACGCGCTCGAGCCCGAGGCGACGGCGCTGCGGCGCGAGCTGCGGGCGTTCGCGGAAACCGTGAAGCTGGCCGTGTACCAGCTGAAGGTCACCGTGAACGGAAGCAAGCCGCCGCAGTGGTGGCGGCTGGTGATCCCGGCGAGCGTGACGCTCGGCGTGCTCGCCGAGGCGCTCGACGCGGACGGCGCGGAGCACCACTTCGAGGCCGACGGTGTCCGCTACGCCGACCCGTTCTTCGGCCTCGGCGAGGACCGCGACGAACACGACGTGCGGCTGTCCCACGTCCTGGTGCGGCCGGGCACGAGCCTGCGGTTCTTCCTCGGCCCGGCCGAGCACTCCGTCACGTGCGAGAAGATCCTCGACCCGGATCCGGGCCTGACGTACCCGCGCTGCACGAGCGTGTCCAAGGTGGGGGAAAGCGCTTCCGCCCGGAACAAGCGCCTGGCCGCCGTGCGCATCCCGCACCCCGCGCACCCCTGACCGCCTTGCGGTGATCAGTCGTCCGGTCGTGCTCCGGCTTGGCGGGCCAGCCGATCCGCCAGTGCTGTGACCAGGGCGCGAAGTGCGGCGGGCTGCTCGACGACGAACGGCTGGTCGAGCGCCGCGAGCAGGGGCGGTATCCAGTCGAGTCGCTGCGCCCGTATCCGGGCCCGCACCCAGGCATCGCCGCCGGTCTCCAGCGACGCGACGGACGGTGGGAAGACGGAGCGGATTCGTTCGGGCGTCGACCTGATCCGCACGGACACCTCGTGCTCGTACGGCGCCTTGGCGAGGGCGCTGAGCACCCGTTCGGCGGGATCGAAACCCGCCGGTACGTCGAACGCACCGGCGCCCATTTCGACGGTTCTGATCCGGTCGATCCGGAACGTGCGCACCTGCCCGCTGGCCGAGTCGAAGCCGTTCAGGTACCACCGGCCGGAATGCGCCACCACCCCGTACGGGTGGACGACGCGTTCGCTGGCGCCGCCATGCCCCGCGGTGTAAGCGATTTCGACCGGCCGGCGATCCCGCGCTGCCTCCGCGACGGTGAGCAGCACCCCGGCCTCCGCCGTCAGCGCCGGTCGTGGGGGCGCGGTGAAACCGGCGATCTCCAGCAGCGCGTCGAGCCGCCACCCGACGGCGTCGGGCAGCACCCGCCGGATCTTCGCGGCCGCGCTCTCCGCGGCCGCGACCGATGTTGTGATCAGGCCGGCTCGCCGCCCCGCGACGAGACCGAGCAGGACGGCGAGCGCCTCCTCGTCGGTGAGCATGAGCGGGGGCATCCGGTAGCCGGGCGACAGCCGGTACCCGCCGTGTCGCCCGCGCACCGTGCGGACCGGGACGTCGAGGTCGCGGAGGTGATCGACGTAGCGGCGGACGGTGCGCTCGTCGACGTCGAGCCGCCCGGCGAGTTCGGCAACGGTCCGGGTTCCGCCGCTCTGGAGGATCTCCAGCATTGCCAGCACACGGGCGGTCGGCCGGGTCACCCGAAGATCCTCGCAATACCGGGCGGATCCTGTCCACTATCGCCTTTAGCGTGGCCGGTGTCCCCTCCGAGAAAGGACCCGCCGTGCAGCTTGTCTCCGTCCGTGTCATCACCCGCGATGTCGCCCGTCTTGCCGAGTTCTACGAGCAGGTGACCGGCCTGCGGGCGCGGTGGCTCGCCGAGCAGTTCGCCGAGTTCGCCGGTTCCTCGTGCACGCTCGCGATCGGCGGCGCCGAGACGACGTCGCTGTTCAGCCCCGGGGCGGCCGTGCCCGAGTGGAACCGGACCGCGATCCTCGAGTTCGTCGTCGAGGACGTGGACCAGGCGTACGAACGGCTGACGTCGCTGGCGGTCGTCCCCGAGATCGTGCAGAAGCCGACGACCATGCCCTGGGGCAACCGCTCGCTGCTGTTCCGCGACCCCGACGGCAACCTGGTCAACTTCTTCGCGCCGCTCACCGAAGAGGCCAGGGCGAGGCTCACCCGTTGACGACCGGTCCCCGGGCTGTCAGCCCTGCGCAAGCCGCTCCAGGATGAAGCCCCGCAGGCCTTCCAGGTCGGTGTCCACGGACACCTCGACCCGCCCCGGCGCGACATCACCTTCCGCGTCCGCGCGCAGCGCCTGCCGCCGCCGGTCGACCAGCGTCGCGCCGCGCGCGGGGCCTTGCGAGCACTCCACCTCGATGGGATAGCTCTCCGTCTGCAGGATCCCGGGCCGGATCGCCTCCGCCACCGCGACCGCGTCGTGCAGCACGATCCCGTCCCACCCAAGAGCCTTGCGGTAGTGCGCCAGGTAGTCCGGCGTCAGCGCTTCCAGCGCGGTGCCGATCGGCCCGGACGCGGCCAGCTTGCCGAGCCACGTGCTGTCCACCGCGCACCGGTAGGTCAGGTCCATCGGCACCAGCACGCACGGCACCGGCTCCTCGACCAGGACCCGCCGCGCCGCCTCCGGGTCGCTCCAGATGTTGAACTCGGCCGCGCCTGTGGTGTTGCCGCCGGCCAGCCCGCCGCCCATGACGACGATGCGCGCGATCTTCTCCCGCACCTCGGGGTGCGCCGCGAGCAGCAGCGCGATGTTCGTGAGCGGCCCGATCGGCGCGATCGTGACCGGCTCCGCGGCCGCTTCCAGCAGCGAAACCAGCAGGCCCACCGCCCCGCCGGGCTCCAGCGCCCGGACCGGCTCGGGCAGCGCGGCCGACCGCCCGGACAGCCCGTCCGAGCCGTGCACGTGGCTGGCTCGCTGCAGCTGGGCGTGCACCAGCGGCCGCGCGGCGCCGGCCGCGACCGGCACGTCAGCGCGCCCGCACAGCGCCAGCACCCGGCGAGCGTTGAGGGTGGTCGCTTCGAGCGGGACGTTGCCGAAAACCGTGGTGATCCCCAGCAGTTCGACGTCCACGCTCAGCGCGGCCAGCGCGATCGCGAAGGCGTCGTCCACGCCCGGGTCGGTATCGATGATCAACGGAGTCGGCATACTGTCAACTTATGACATCGATGTGGGGATCGCCGGTGCTGTCCCGGGTGCAGGCCTGGCGCCGCGCCCGGCGCGACCCTCGTCAGGCGAAGTTCCTGACCGCCGACTCGCTGCGCTGGGTCCTGCGCAACCGCGCCTACACCCCCTGGTACCTGGTGCGGTACTGGCGCCTGCTCAAGTTCCGGCTGGCGAACCCGCACATCATCCTGCGCGGCATGGTCTTCCTCGGCAAGGACGTGGAGATCCACTGCCGCCCCGGTTACGGCCGCCTGGAGATCGGGCGCTGGGTCCACATCGGCGACGGCAACGCGATCCGCTGCCACGAGGGTTCATTGCGCATCGGCGACAAGGCGGTCTTCGGGCGCCAGAACGTCGTCAACTGCTACCTCGACATCGAGCTCGGCGCGGCGACCCTGGTGGCCGACTGGGTCTACATCTGCGACTTCGACCACGTCACCACCGACATCAACCTGCCGATCAAGGACCAGGGGATCGTGAAGACCCCGGTGCGCATCGGGCCGGACACCTGGATCGGCACGAAGGTCTCGGTGCTGCGCGGCACCCGCGTCGGCCGCGGGTGCGTCCTCGGCGCGCACGCCGTGGTGCGCGGCGACATCCCGGACTACGGCATCGCGGTCGGCTCCCCGGCGCGCGTCGTGCGTGACCGCCGCGCCGACTACGAAGCCGACGCCGAACGCCGCGAGGCCATCGCCGACATGGCCCGCAAGGCGAACAAGGCGCTGCAGAAGACCCTGGAAGACAGGGTTTAGCGCGTTGCCAGCGCGGTCAGCGCCGCGCGCCCCGCTCGCGGATGGCTTCGTCGCCGATCAGGCCATCCGCGCCGATCGCATCCCGCGGCACCGGGAGGTGCACGCAAGCCTCCTCGACGATCCGCGTGCCCAGGTAGCCCAGCACGGTCCGCAGTGACTCGTGCGCCCCAGCGGCGCCGGTGATCGACGACGACACGTTGATCCTCGCCACCAGCTTGCCGTCCATCGCGTCCGAGCCGACCGCCCAGTCGAGCAGGTTCTTGAACGACCCGGGCAGCGCGCCCGCGTACTCCGGCGTGCAGAACAGCACCGCGTCCGCTTCCCGCAACCGCCCGCGCAGGTCGGCGACGGCGTCCGGGAGCGGGTCCCGGTCCTCGTCCGGGTCGAAGTGCGGCAACGACCGGAGCCCGTCGTAGACCTCGGCGACCGCGCCCTCCGGCGCGATCGCCTGCGCGGTGGCGAGCATCGCCGGGTTGGTCGAGCCCGCCCGCGTGCTCCCGCTCACGGCCAGGACCCGGCAGAGCGTCGTCATGCGCCCACGCTATCCCTTGGGCACCGCCGGGTACGGGACGAAGGTGCTGGTGTTCTCGTCGACCGTGAGCTGCTTGCCGATCGTCGGGAACGCGCGCTGCGGGCAGGCCGGCCGTTCGCACACCTTGCAGCCCATGCCGATGGGCGTGGCGGCCGCCTTGGCGTCGAGGTCCAGACCGGTCGAGTAGATGAGCCGCCCGGCGTGCCGGAGTTCGCAGCCGAGGCCGACGCTGAACATCTTGCCCGGGCTTCCGTAGCCGCCGATGTTGCGCGAGACCGTGCGCGCGATCCAGAAGTAGCTCTTGCCGTCCGGCAGCGTCGCGATCTGGGTGAGGATCTTGCCCGGCGAGCTGAACGCCTCGTAGACGTTCCACAGCGGGCACGACCCGCCGACGCGGGAGAAGTGGAAGCCCGCCGCGGACTGCCGCTTCGACATGTTGCCGGCGCGGTCCACCCGCACGAACGAGAACGGCACGCCGCGCCGCTTGGGCCGCTGCAGGGTGGACAGCCGGTGGCACACCGTCTCGAACCCGACGCCGAAGTGGTCGCACAACCGCTCGATGTCGTAGCGGAAACTCTCCGCCATGGACAGGAACGCGCCGTAGGGCAGGATCAGCGCGCCTGCGAAGTAGTTGGCAAGGCCCACCCGCGCCAGTGACCGGGCCGCCGGGCCGGAGAACGCCCACGAGTCCGCCAGCTCGGTGATCAGGTCGTCGTACTCCAGCAACGCGATCTGCGAAGCCATCCGGAACGCCCGCTGGCCCACGCGCAGGCTCGGCGCGAGCCGCAGGATCTTCGAGTCGGGGGAGTAGCGGTGCTGCTCACCCGCGGCCTCGTTGATGCCGTCGCTGGTCACCTGCACGCCGTAGTGGTCGGCGAGCCGCTCCTGCAAAGTCTTGTGAACGCCGCCGCGGCGCAGGCCGATGTCCTCGGCCATCCGCTCGGCGCGTTCGTCCAGCTCGGCGACGTAGTTCTCGCGCTCGTAGAAGAAGTCGCGGACTTCCTCGTGGGGCAGGGGCGCGGCGGCGCTGCCGTGCGGGCCCATGCCGTTCTCGGTGACCAGCGCGGCCGTGCTCTCCACCGCCGCCCGGTAGCTGCGGTGCAGCCGAACCAGTGCCTGCGCGATGGTCGGCAGGTTGGTGGCCAGCTCGTTGAGCTCGCTGGTCGTGGCCTCGACGCCGAGCGCCTCGTCGAGCAGCGCTTCGCGCACGTCGGCGACCAGGCGGCTGGTGTCGTTGTTGGCGAAGAACTCGGTGTCGACCCCGAACGCCTCGGTGATGCGCAGCAGCACTGGAACGGTCAAGGGACGCGAGTTGTGCTCGATCTGGTTCAGGTAGCTGGGGCTGATCTCCAGCAACCTGGCCAGGTCCGCCTGGCTCATCGACCGGCTCTCGCGTAGGTGGCGCAGCTTCGCGCCGGCGAAAGTCTTCTCCACGACAGGCCCTTCCCGAGGATCTTTTCCCGACCGCACCGATCACGTGACCGATTCAGTCCACGAACTTTGCAGCGGCTGCGAAACCTCGTTTCGCAACCTTCACAACATGCTACGCCCAAATTCGCAGAAATTGGCAAATTGGAGCGCTGGCGGTGTTTGCGCAGCGCATGTCATGGTCGTTCCAAGCAAGCGAGTCATCGCAAAGTTCGCAAAGGTGGAGAACTCCCATGGCAGAGCAGCCCAACGAGTTGCAGCAGGAAGCCGCGAAGCTCGAGCAGCAGTGGGCGTCGGACCCCCGGTGGAAGGGTGTCAAGCGCTCCTACAGCGCGGCCGACGTGGTGAAGCTGCGGGGCAGCGTCGTCGAGGAGCACACGCTGGCCCGCCGCGGCGCCGAGAAGCTCTGGAACCTGCTGCACACCGAGGACTACGTCCACGCCCTCGGCGCGCTGACCGGCAACCAGGCCGTCCAGCAGGTGCGCGCCGGCCTGAAGGCCATCTACCTGTCCGGCTGGCAGGTCGCGGCCGACGCGAACCTCGCGGGCCAGACCTACCCGGACCAGAGCCTGTACCCGGCCAACTCGGTCCCGGCCGTCGTCCGCCGCATCAACAACGCGCTGGGCCGCGCCGACCAGATCAACTGGGCCGAGGGCAACAACGACATCGACTGGTACGCGCCGATCGTCGCTGACGCCGAGGCCGGCTTCGGTGGCCCGCTGAACGCGTTCGAGCTGATGAAGGGCATGATCGCCGCCGGCGCCGCGGGTGTGCACTGGGAGGACCAGCTCGCGTCCGAGAAGAAGTGTGGCCACCTCGGCGGCAAGGTGCTGATCCCGACCAAGCAGCACGAGCGCACCCTGAACGCGGCCCGCCTCGCGGCCGACGTACTGAACGTGCCGACCCTGGTCGTCGCCCGCACCGACGCGCAGGCCGCCACGCTGATCACCAGCGACGTGGACGAGCGCGACCGGAAGTACATCACCGGCGAGCGCACCTCCGAGGGCTTCTACAAGGTCCGCAACGGCATCGAGCCCTGCATCGACCGCGGCCTGGCCTACGCCGAGTACGCCGACCTGCTGTGGATGGAGACCTCCACGCCGGACCTCGAGGTCGCCCGCCAGTACGCCGAGGCGATCAAGGCCAAGTACCCGGACCAGATGCTGGCCTACAACTGCTCGCCGTCCTTCAACTGGAAGAAGCACCTGGACGACGCGACCATCGCGAAGTTCCAGCGCGAGCTGGGCCACATGGGCTACAAGTTCCAGTTCATCACGCTGGCCGGCTTCCACGCGCTGAACTACTCGATGTTCGACCTGGCGCACGGCTACGCCCGCGAGGGCATGACCGCCTACGTCGACCTGCAGGAGCGCGAGTTCGCTTCGGAGGAGCGGGGCTACACCGCCACGAAGCACCAGCGCGAGGTCGGCACCGGCTGGTTCGACCTGGTCAGCACCGCGCTGAACCCGGAGAGCTCGACCACCGCGCTCACCGGCTCCACCGAAGAAGCCCAGTTCTAGAAGAAGTCGCGAGCGGCCAGGGCGCGCTCGCCCTGGCCGCTCGCGGCCCCTCCAGGAAGGCTTGCCATGTCCCACAGGTTCACCTCGCAGATCGAGGTCGCCGGCCCGGCCGGCGAGCGGTACGACGAGATCCTCACCCCGGCGGCGCTGGCCTTCATCGCGCGGCTGGACAACGAGTTCGCCGGTCGGCGGCGCGAGCTGCTCGACGAGCGGCGGCTGCGGCGGGAGAAGCTCGCCAGCGGTGACGAGGTGCTCGACTTCCGGCCGGAGACCCGCTGGATCCGCAACGACGACTCCTGGCAGGTGGCGCCCGCGGCGCCCGGCCTCGAGGACCGGCGTGTGGAGATCACCGGCCCGACCGACCGCAAGATGACCGTGAACGCGCTGAACTCCGGCGCGAAGGTGTGGCTGGCCGACTTCGAGGACGCGACCTCGCCGACCTGGTCGAACATCGTCGGCGGGCAGCTGAACCTGTTCGACGCCATCCGGCGCGACATCGACTTCACCACCGAGTCGGGCAAGCGCTACACGATCTGCGACAACCCCGCGACGATCGTCGTTCGCCCGCGTGGATGGCACCTGGTCGAGAAGCACCTGCGCATCGACGGGCGGCCGGTCTCGGCGAGCCTGGTGGACTTCGGGCTGTACCTGTTTCACAACGCGCGCCAGCTGCTGGCGCGGGGCAGCGGGCCGTACTTCTACCTGCCCAAGCTGGAGAACCACCTCGAGGCGCGGCTGTGGAACGACGTGTTCCGCCTCGCGCAGCAGGAGCTGGGCATCCCGCAGGGGACGATCCGCGCGACCGTCCTGATCGAGACGATCAGCGCGGCGTTCGAGATGGACGAGATCCTGTTCGAGCTGCGTGAGCACGCGGCCGGCCTGAACGCGGGCCGGTGGGACTACATCTTCTCGATCATCAAGAACTTCGGCGACGCGGGCGCGGACTTCGTGCTGCCCGACCGCGCCGAGGTCACGATGACCGCGCCGTTCATGCGCGCATACACCGAGCTGCTGGTCCGGACCTGCCACAAGCGCGGCGCCCACGCGATCGGCGGCATGGCGGCGTTCATCCCGAGCAAGGACCCGGAGGCGAACGCGCTGGCGTTCGAGAAGGTCCGCCAGGACAAGGAACGCGAGGCGCGCGACGGCTTCGACGGCTCGTGGGTCGCGCACCCCGGTCTGGTCCCGGTCTGCCGCGAGGTCTTCGACGACGTGCTGGGCGGGTGGCCGAACCAGCTCGGCCGGACGCGCGAGGACGTTTCGGTGACCGCCGAGGATCTGCTGAACGTGGCGAGCGCCGGCGGCGAAGTCACCGAAAAGGGTGTGCGGGCGAACATCAACGTCGCTCTGCGCTATGTGGACTCGTGGCTGCGGGGGACCGGCGCCGCCGCGATCTTCGGCCTGATGGAGGACGCCGCGACCGCGGAGATCGCCCGGGCGCAGGTGTGGCAGTGGATCCGCAACGGCACGAAGCTCGACGACGGCACGGCGGTGACCGAGTCGCTGGTCCGGACCATGCTGGACGAGGAGCTCGCGTCGGTCCGGGCCGACCTGGGCCCGGAGGCCAAACTGGACGATGCTCGCGAGATCTTCGTCGAGACGGCGCTCGGCGAGAAGCTGCCGAACTTCCTGACCACCGGCGCGTACGCGCGCTACCTGACGGATCTGGTCTAGAGCTCTGTCTGTGCCGAGAGGACCCCGGTTTTCCCTCTCCTGACGGGGAGAACCGGCTCGCGCTGGCTGTGGCCGGACAGCGCGGACACTCGGGCCCGGTAGGTATGCTCCACCTACCGGGCCCGACCTGTCCGCAAAATTTCTGTCTTTTGGTAGATGTGTAGAACCCTCCCGACGCGCAATCCTGGACTGCGAAACCGTTCACCAGGGCGCCGAAGGAGCTGGTAATGATCCCTGCAGTCCGCCGTTTCACCCGTTCGATCGTGGTTCTCGCGAGTTTGGTCGCCGCGTGTGTGTGCGTGCCGGCCGCGCACGCGGAGCCCGGCATCGTCGGTGGCAAGCCCGCGAACATCGCGGAGTACCCGTTCACGGTTGCGCTGACCGATGCCACCGGCCTCCAGTTCTGCGGCGGGACGCTGGTCGCGGCGGACAAAGTGCTGACAGCGGCGCACTGCGCGCAGGGGGAGAGCCCGCCGTCGCTGCGAGTCGTCAGTGGACGGACGCAGCTGAGCGGCCGGGACGGGACGGTGTCCACTGTGTCCCACGTGTGGGTGCATCCCCAGTTCAAGGACGCCACGCAGGGCTACGACGTGGCGCTGCTGACCCTGACGCAGCCGTTGACGGCGCAGCCGCTGCCACTGGCGACGAAGGACGACCCCGGCTACCAGGCCGGCACCGAGGCGACGATCCTGGGCTGGGGCAACACCGAGCCGATGGGCGATTCGTCGGACGTCCTGCTGAAGGCGACCGTGCCCGTCACGAGTGACGACTACTGCACGAAGGCGTACCCCCAGCAGTACAGCCCCGAGGCGATGGTCTGTGCCGGCTACCCGGAGGGCGGGGTGGACACCTGCCAGGGCGACTCGGGAGGCCCACTGGTGGCCGCCGGACGGGTCGTGGGAGTCGTCTCCTGGGGCGAAGGCTGTGCCGAGCCAGGAAAGCCCGGAGTCTACGCCCGGGTCGGCTCCTACCACGACGAGCTGCAAGCCCAGCTGACCCCAGCGGAAGTACTGCCCTGACGCGCACCCGCTCACGCCTCGCACTCTCGCCAGCGGCTCTGCCCCATGCCGCTGTGCGAGGGGCACCTCGTGTCATCTTCGCCGTCAGCGGTGCGCCGACGTGCGCCCCTCACGAGATGCTTCGCGCCGTCGTCACCGGCCCCGTCGCATCCGTTCCAGGAGAGGTGCGTCATGCCGTCTCGCCGTCGGTACCGCCTCCCGTGGTCCCGTTGACTGACTCGGCCTGACGCACGGTGCAGAGGGCGTGGTTTCCCTGGAGGCGTGGTGCTGACTGCACGGGACCGATGGGAGCGCGGTGCTGGTGGCAGTGCCTTCCCTGGAGGTTCGCCGCCGGGGGCATGGCGTGGCTCGAGACGCGGCGCCGGTGGTGTGGCTCCACTAGAGGTGTGGTGCTGACGGCGCCTACCCCTTGGGCTCGTTTTGGCGCCTCACCGGAGGCGATACGACCGCAGGGGGTGGGCTGGGAGGCAACTCGCAGCCCACTCAACGGCGCCCACTTCTGCAAACAGCCTCGTCCAGGCCGTCCCCGCAAGACCCCACCTTGCCGAAGCTCGCCGTCAACCGTCTCCCGTAACCAAACCCGGCAAATTAGGCCGGATTACCCGATTCCACAAGCAAGGAGGTCAATCCGCCCCGGCCTCACCTCTCGGCGAAAGCCCGAAGCAGTGCCACCGCCGCAGTCTTGGCGCTCTCGGCGGCGTCCGGATCGCCGGTGATGCCCGCGATCACCGTCGCGCCTTCGACCAGCGCGAAGATCTGGTCGCCCAGCTCGTCGGAGCCGGCCAGGGCGCGCAGGTACTCCCGCACCAGGTCCTTGTGCTCGCGCACCACCGCAGCGACACGAGGTGACCCGTCGCCCAGTTCGCCGAAGGAGTTGATGAACGCGCACCCCCGGAAGTCGTCCTCGCTGAACCACTGCCGCAGCCAGTCGAACACCGCCGGGACAGCGTCTTCCGGCGGCTGCGCCGACACGTAGTCCGCCAGCGACCGCCGCCAGCGCTCGTCGCGGCGGCGCAGGTAGGCCTCGACGAGATCGCTCTTCGCCGGGAAGCACTGGTACAGCCGCTTCAACGAGACGCCCGAACCCGAGCGGATGGCATCCATGCCCACCGCCCGGATGCCGCGCGCGTAGAAGAGCTCTTCGGCCGTGTCGAGCAGCCGCACGCGTGCCTCGTCGTGATCCATCCCGGTCCCGCCCCTTGCGTGGAGAACGTGCGTTCTCTACTGTAGCGTACGAGTGGAGAACGTGCGTTCTCCAGATTGGGGTTGCCCCATGTCCGACCGTCCGCCGTTCCCGCCGTTCGACGAGGCCACCGCCGCGCAAAAGGTCCAGGCCGCCGAGGACGCCTGGAACACCAGGGACCCGGAGAAGGTCGCGCTGGCCTACACGCCGGAGTCGGTCTGGCGCAACCGCGACCAGCACGTCGTCGGCCGCGACGCGATCGTCGAGTTCCTGCGCCGCAAGTGGGAACGCGAGCTGGACTACGCGCTGCGCAAGGAGCTGTGGGGCTTCCGCGGCAACCGGATCGCCGTGCGCTTCCAGTACGAATGCCACGACGCCGAGGGCCAGTGGTGGCGCAGCTACGGCAACGAGCTCTGGGAGTTCACCGAGAACGGCCTGATGCGCCGACGCGAGGCGAGCATTGACGACAGGCCCATCTCGGAGGCCGAGCGCCGCATCTTCGGCCCCCGCCCGGAATCCGAGCGTGGGCAGCTGTTGCCGGTGTTCTGAACGGCCGCAAGGGCAGCGGAAGTTCCGGCGCTGTGTTTCGTTGCGGAGTTCGAACTTGCGGATGCCCGCGGGCCCGGGCCGGAACACTCGCCAGGCGTGCATGATCCCAGCCTTGCCGATCCCGGGGCGGCCGGTAAGGCCGCAGACCCCTGGGGCACCGGGGTTTCGCGCGCGGCACGGGCGGCGGTGGACGGCGACGCACGCCCGGAGGCAGTGGGACGGAGGCGATGGGCGAGGGGGCGTGTGGCTGCGCCACCGCGCGGCGCGGGCCGACGGGGTCAGGTGGGAGTCCGCCGAGACTCAGCGGCGAGCGTGGCGGGCTCCGGGCGCGGCAGGTGTCCCGATGGCAAATTCGATCGACAGGTGAGCGGCCGGGCTGCGACGGTAGGGCGTGCGCGTCGTTCCGTTGCCTCCGGACACCTATCACGCTCTCGCCGCCGGGGATCTCGCCGCGGCGAACCGTGTCGCGCCCGTCGAGCTGACGCCGTACTTCGTGGACCCGCGCTGGCTACCGGGCTGGGGCCGGGCGAGCGCCCGTGTCCGTGCCGACCCGCGCGCGACCGACTGGCTCGCCGGTGCCATCGCCGGGCCGGACGGCGTGGTCGGTCGCGCCGGCTACCACGGGCCGCCGGACGAGCAGGGCGTCGACGAGGTGACCTACGAGATCGAACCGGTTTGGCGCCGACGCGGATTCGCCCGCGCCGCGCTGGCGGAACTCGTCGCTCGCGCCGTGCGTGAACCCGACGTCCGGGTCGTGCGCGCGGTGATCCGGCCGCACAACACCGTCTCCCAGCGCCTGGTTGCGACGAGCGGATTCCTCAAGGTCGACGGACCACAACTGCCTGACGGGCCCTGGCTGGTTTTCGAGCGCGTTGTGCGCTGATGACAACCGCAGTCACGCGACCGACCGCTGCTCGTTGCGGGGCGCGCGTTGGGCCACTTCTCAACCGCGAAGGTCCGAGGACGACTTCAGTGCGCCGGCTTCCTCGGCGCGCTTTTCCGCGCCGCGGCGGTGGTCTTCCGCTCGACGACCACCGGTGGCGGTTCGGGGTTGAGCACGTTGCCCGTCGGGATCTTGGGGCGTCCCAGCTCGCCGTGCTCGCGGACGCGGGCCTTGCGGTAGACCTCCGCGGTGGTCGCCGCGATTCGGGCCCAGTCGAAGTCGTCGGCGAGGCGGGCCTGCGCGGTCCGTGCGCGGCTCTCCGCGGCGGCGCGGTCCCGCAGCACCGAGTTCACGGCCGCCGTCAGCGCGGGCACATCCCCGGGCGCGAAGGACAACCCGGTGACCCCGTCGACGACGACCTCACCCAGCCCACCGGCCGTCGAAGCCACCAGCGGCGCCCGCGCGGCCGCCGCTTCCAGGGCGACGATCCCGAACGGCTCATACCGGCTCGGCAGCACCACCGCGTCCGCCGCCGCCAGCACCGCCCGCAGCTCCCGGTCCCGCAGGTGCCCGGCGAACTCGACCGCGTGCTGCATCCGCATCCGCCGCGCCTGCTTGACCAGCTCGTCCAGGTGCCGCCCCCGCCCGGCGACCACGAGCCGCGTGCCGCGGTGCGCGCGCCGGATCTTCGGCAGCGCCGACACCAGGTCCTGGACGCCCTTCTCCCATTCCAGGCGCCCGAAGAACAACAGCAACGGCTCACCACCCGGCGCGTACTTCTCCCGCGCCCGCGCGACCTCATCCGCCGCGACCTGCCAGCCGCGCTCCTCGATGCCGTTGTGGATGACCGTGATGTCGTCCGCCGACACCTCGAACAGCTTCGCGACCTCGGCGCGCATCGCCTGCGAACACGTGATCAGCGCGTCCGACCGGTTCGCCAGCCACCACTCCACGGAGTGCACCTGCTGGTTCAGCGGCTGCGACAACCACCCCGAATGCCGGCCGGCCTCGGTCGCGTGGATCGTCCCGACCAGCGGGCGCCGCAGCGCCCCGGCCAGGCTGATCGCCGGGTGCGCCACCAGCCAGTCGTGGGCGTGCACGACGTCCGGCTGCCACGACCGGGCCAGCTCCAGCCCCGCGCGCACCATGCCGTGGCCCATCGCGAGCGTCCACGCCACGAGGTCCCGCTCGAACGTCACGTGCATCGGGTCCTCGGCGACGCGGATGATGCGCACACCCTCGACCACCAGGTCCGTCGTCGGATGCGTGTGGGCGTCGGTGCCTGCCGGGTGCCGGGAGAGGACCACGACGTCGTGCCCGTCCTGGGCGAGGTGCCGGGCCAGCGCGTGCACGTGGCGGGCCAGCCCACCGACCACGACGGGCGGGTACTCCCAGGACAGCATCAGCACACGCATGACAGGAGGTTACTCACTGGTCAACTAAGAACTGAACCGCCCGACGACGCGCGATGCCGGCGGGTGATGTCGATCACATGACGGGTGAGGACGCGGTGGTGGGCTGGGATTGCCGGGCGTGAAGGGGAGTGGCCGCGTCGGGCGTGCAGGGGGTGGCGGCGGGACCGGGCGTGCAGGGGAGAGGACGGGCGGCCGGGCGTGCCGCAGGACCGGGCGAGCAGGGTGTGGCCGGGCGTGAGGGGAGTGGGCCGGGCGGCCGGCCCGGGGCGGCGAGTGGTGTTGTCGGCAGCGGGGAGTCGATACAGGGGGCGACGGTTCAGGTTGTCCGGTTGGCGAGGCCTCAGAGCTGCCGCGCGTCCAGTTGCCCGAAGGGGTTGTCCTCCCGCGCCCAGCGCTCCACCGCCGGCGGGAGCGGGCCGCGGCCGATCAGGCTCGCCAGTTCGTCGAAACGTGCGGTGTGCACGGCCGCGCGCCGGCGGGCGTAGTCCGCCGCGGAGTCCTTCGTCACCATGAACGCCCAGTCGCTCGACAGGGCCATCGTCGCCTCGCCGACTGCCCAGTCCGCCACCCGGTCGCGCGTCTCGGCGCGGGGGAGGGCCAGCAACCGCTGCTGCAGCGCCGCGTTGTCCGCCACCATGTCGGCCACCTGCTCGCCGTCCCAGACGCGCCAGTCCTTGCCCGAACCCCACGACGACGCGGGCAACTCCACGGGCGCACCGACGAGCCCCGCCGAAACCGCGCCCTGCAAAGTCGTCACCCGCACGCCCGCCTCCGGCAGCGCCCGCAGCACGCCCTCCAGCCACGCCGGGCCCTCGTGCCACCAGTGACCGAACAACTCGGTGTCGTAAGCCGCCACGACCAGCGCTTCCCGGCCGTGCAATGAACGCAACGCACGCAGCCGCGACACCACCGTCTCCACGAAGTCCTTCACGTGCGCCCGCAGGGTGTCCGCCGCCAGCGCCGGGTCGTACGGCGCCTTGTCCGCGGGCTCCACCTGCTTGCCCGTCACCCGCGACGGCTTCAACCCCACCTCGTGCGCCCACGTGTGGAAATCCCGGTAGTTCGCGTGCCCCGGATAACCCGCCCGCGGCGACCACACCCGGTACGTGACCGCCAGGTCCCGCCCGAAGCACAACACATCCGTCGAACCCACCGGCCGCGCGAACGCCGTGTCCCCGTGCAGCGACGGGCCGTCCACCAGGAACCGCCGCACGCCGGCCGCCGCGTAGTCCTCCTCCATGCCCGGCGCGTAACCGCACTCCGGCGCCCAGATCCCCGCCGGCCGGTGCCCGATCCGCAACTCGGTGTCCGCCAGACCACCACGCAACATGAACGACCGGACCCGCGGCTGGAGCAACGGCTGGAACGGGTGCGCGTACGGGCCGCCGAGCAACTCCACCACGCCCGAGTCCACAAGGGACCGCAGCAGCGGCGAAAAGCCGTGCCGCCACCGCGTTTCGAAGTCCTCCAGCGACCGTGTCGCCGTGCGGTACTCCGCCGCCGCCAGTTCCCGCAGCAACGGGTCCTCCCGCCACAGCGTCCCGGCCTGCACCGTCCGCAACTGCCAGTGCCCGAGCCATTCGTGGAACGCCCGCAACGCGTATGGATCGTCCAGCTGGGCCGCGAGCACCGGCGTCACCCCGAGCGTCAGCACGTCCCGCCTGCCCTCCGCCGCGAACCGCCGCAGCAGGTCCACCACCGGCAGGTACGAGTGCGCCCACGCCTGGTACAGCCACTCCTCGCCGACCGGCCACGACCCGTGGTGCGGCAGCCATGGCAGGTGACTGTGCAGCACCAGGCAGAACGTCCCCTCCCCGGTCATGGCCGCACCGCCACCGCGACCAGGTCCAGGCTCTCGTCCACGCGCTCGCCGTGGATCTCGAAGTCGGCAGCGCGGATCGCCGCGACGTCCGCCAGCAGCTCCGGCGGCCACGGCGCCTGCCCCGGCAGGTGCCCCATCACGACCTCCAGCTGCGCGTCGATGATCGACCCGCCGTACCGTGCGTCCAGCTCCCGCACGCCCGGCCCGTGGTGCAGGCCGTGCATCAGCTCGACCGCGAAACCCGCCTCGCGTAACAGCGAATCCAGCTCGTCTGCCGAGAGTTCCCTGGTGTGGAACGGGTTCAGGGGCGTGTCGCTGTCCGGGGTGAACGTGATCCGGTTCGGCGTCGTGACGAGCAGCCGCCCGCCCGGCCGCAGCACGCGCAGGCACTCCGCCAGGAACGCGCCCTGGTCCCACAGGTGCTCGATCACCTGGAAGTTCGTGATCACGTCGGCGGCCCCGTCGCGCAGCGGCAGCCGCACCAGGTTCCCCCGGACTGTCCACACCTGGGGGTAACGCCGGGCGACGTGCTCGGTGGTCGGCTGGTCGTAGTCGAGCGCGAGCACGGCTTTCGCCGTCGAGGCGATCAGCCCGGCGCCGTAGCCCTCACCGCAGCCGGCCTCCAGCACCACGGCGCCGGCGCACCACGGCAGCAGCGCGTGGTAGGCCGCCTCGTGCCGCCGGAACCAGTAGTTCTCCTCGGCGATGCCCGGGACCGTGCGTTCCCCGGTCAGGTGCAGTGCTTCGGCGCGCGACGTACTCACCCCGGCGACACTACTGGGTGAGTCAGGGCCACTTCCGCAGCACGACCGACCACGACGAGGCGTCGACGCGGAACTCGGGCACCGGGTTGCCCGCCTTCGCCATCGCCGAGCGGATCCGGAAGATGCCGCGGCCGAAGCGGTTGACGTAGCCCAGCGCCTTCATCGCACGCGCCAGGTTCGGGTTGCGGTAGTCGTGCACGCGGTCGAAGTTGTCCGGCCGGACCTGCCCGTACGGGCCGCCCGGGTTGGTCACCTCGATGCGGTCGTCGAACCAGCTGATCCGCACCGGCGCGTGCGAGGTCTCGTAGTTGCGGTGCATCACCGCGTTCATGCACGTCTCCCGCAGGGCCTCCAGCGGGTAGTCCGGCAGCTGCTCCTCGCGGAAGCCCTCGCCGTCGGCCAGCCGCGTCCGCAGGTGGCCGCTGAGCAGCGCGCTCAGCCGCACCGCGGTCTCCACCAGGTTGCCGCGCAGTTCCTGCTGGTCGGCGACCGGCGCGTCCGGGTCGAGGCCCTGGTAGCGGACGAACTGGACGTAGGCGCCGGGCACGTGCGCGCTCGGGTCGCGTCCGATCGTCAGCACCCCGAGCGCGGTCGGCACGCCGCCCGGCGTCGTCAGCCGCAGCCACGCGAGGTCCTTCTCGACCGGACGGGAATTTTCCTCCAGTGCCTCGCTCGCCACGAACGACGGCAGGTAGGTGGTGCGGAACAGGCGCACGTCCAGGTCGGCCTCGGTCGCGGTCGCCACCGGTCTGCTGTCGAAGGGCACCGCGGCGAAGCGGCGGAGGTCGGGCTGGATGTGCTGGTCGTCCCGGACGCTCGTAGCCGTGTGCACCGTGACGGCTCCCCTCAGTAGCAGCAGTGCGAGCTGAGGCGTAACCCTATCGGGTGAGCAAGCTACTCCGTTACGGTTCCGGCGGAAACGATCCAACAACTTCCGGCTGTCACGTTCCGGACGGCTGCGCAGTCCTCATGGCATGCGACTCGGAATTCTCACACTGCTCGCGCTGACCGGCCTCGTGGTGGGCTTCTGGGCAGCGGTCCTGCCGGAGAGCTTCTACGGCGACTTCCCGGTGATCCGGCCGATCTGGATCTCGCTCGACGGCCCCTACAACGAGCACCTGATCCGCGACGTGGGCTCGATGTTTCTGGCACTCGGCGCGGTGACGATCGGGGCGATCGTCGTGCGGACTCCGACCGCCGCGCGCCTGGCCGGTGTCGCGTGGCTGGTCTTCTCGGTGCCGCACGCGATCTACCACCTGACGCACCTGCACGTGTTCCAGCCGCTGGACCAGGTGATCAACGCGGTCGCGCTGCCCGGGCTGGCCCTGCTCGCGCTGGCGGTCGTGGTGTGGCCGGGGAAGGTCAGTACGGCCGGCGACCGTGCCCGCTCACGCGTGCCTTGAGCTTGGCGATGGCCGACTTGGCCTGCGCGCGGCGGCGGGGGTCGTTGGCGAACTGCTGCGCCTGCCGGATGGCGCGCTTGCCCTGCGGGGAGTTGGCGAATCGGGCGATCTTGTTGAACAGCGAAGCCATGTCCGTCCTCCGGGGCGGTATGCCGGTTTCGTCACCGTGTCAACGGACGGGTTACCCCGCTGGTTCCACGGCTACCCGGGCGAGACCGTGATGCTCAGCGCACCGGGGCCGACGTGTGCGCCGATCACCGTGCTGGCCTCGACGATGCTCAGCTCGGTCACGTTCGGGATTCGGTCGCGCAGCTGCTGTACCAGCATCAGCTCGCGCTCGCTGGGGCGGAAGCAGGAGATCGCCAGGTCGGTGGGCATATTGCCGGCCCGTGCGGCGGCCAGGTCGACGAGCTTCGCGAGCGCCCGCCTGCTGCCGGCGGCCCGCGTGAGCGGGGCCACCTCGCCCTCGCGCACGGTGAGCAGCGGCTTGATCGACAGCGCGGTGCCCAGCAGCGCGGCCGCGCTGCCGATCCGGCCGCCGCGGCGCAGGTACTCCAGCGTGTCCACGTAGAGCAGTTCGCTGCTGGTGGCGAACCGCCGTTGCGCCGCCTCGATCACCCGCTCGACCCGTCCGCCCGCCGCGGCGGCCCTGGCCGCGGACAGCACGGCGAAGCCGAGGCTCATCCCGGTCGTGCCGCTGTCCAGCGGGTACACCGGGATCTGCACCTGCCGCGCCGCCTCGCGCGCGGACGCCAGCGTCGCCGACATGCGCTCGGAGATGTGCAGGCTCACGATCGCGCTCGCGCCCGCCGCGGCGGCGTCCTGGTAGGCCCAGAAGAAGGCGCCGGGATCCGGCGGGTTTGTGCTCACCCGCTGCCCGGACTTCAGCGCCTCGGTCAGCTCGCCGCGGTCGAACCGGTTCTCCTCGTCGACCTGGTCGCCCACCTGCAGCTGCAGCTGGATGACCGTGATGTCCCATTGCTTGCGCAGTTGCTCCGGCAGGGAGGCGGTCGAGTCGGTCACTACGGCGACGTGGTTGGGCACGGGAAGTCAGGTTAGACCGAACGCACCATCGGGGGTAACCCGTCCGCGCAAGCGTCCACTCGGAGTAGCCTGGGCGCATCGGAGATAAAGCTGAACGATCGTCCCGATAAATCGGGATTCCGGGTGAATGCCGTCACCTCGGGGCGCGTCGGGGCTGAAATCTCCCTACGCTACCGACCAGTAAGGCTGGTTCAGGGAGGTCGAAGGGGACCAATGACGAACATTGTTGTCCTGGTCAAGCAGGTGCCGGACACCTATTCGGAGCGCAAGCTCTCCGATGGTGACCACACGCTCGACCGCGAGTCCGCCGACGCCGTTCTCGACGAGATCAACGAGAAGGCGGTCGAAGAAGCGCTGAAGATCAAGGAAGCCGGCGAGGGCGAGGTCACCGTGATCTCGGTGGGCCCGGAGCGCGCGACCGACGCCATCCGCAAGGCCCTCTCGATGGGCGCGGACAAGGCCATCCACGTCTCGGACGAGGCCCTGCACGGCTCCGACGCCGTGGCCACCGCCAAGGTGCTCGCCGCCGCCGTCGGCAAGGTCGAGGGCTTCGACCTGGTCATCGCGGGCAACGAGGCTTCGGACGGCCGCGCCGGCGCCGTTCCCGCGATGCTGGCCGAGCTCCTCGGGCTGCCGCAGCTGACCCAGGTCCGGTCGCTGACCGTCGAGGGCACCACCGTCAAGGCCGACCGGGAGACCGACGACGGCCTGACCCACCTCGAGGCGAGCCTGCCCGCGCTGGTGAGCGTCACCGAGAAGATCAACGAGCCGCGTTACCCGTCCTTCAAGGGCATCATGGCCGCGAAGAAGAAGCCGGTGGAGACGCTGACGATCGCCGACCTGGGCGTCGACGCGGGCGCCGTCGGCCTCGGCAGCGCGCTGTCCACTGTGGTCGAAGCGGCCCCGAAGCCCCCGCGCACCGCGGGTGAGCGCGTCGAGGACGAGGGTGACGGCGGCAGCAAGATCGCCGAGTACCTGGTCGGCCAGAAGATCATCTGAGGCAGGAGCAACGGAGCAATGGCTGAAGTTCTGGTTCTCGTCGACCACCTCAACGGCGAGCTGAAGAAGACCACGTTCGAAGCGCTGACCGCCGCGCGCGAGCTGGGCGAGCCGTCGGCCGTCGTCGTCGGCGCCCCGGGCACCGCCGGCAAGTTCAAGGAGCAGCTGGGCGCCTACGGCGCGCAGAAGGTGTACGTGGCCGAGTCCGAGGACGCCGCGAACTACCTGGTGACCCCGAAGGTCGACGCTCTGGCCAAGCTGGTCGAGCAGGCCTCCCCGGCGGCGGTGATCGTCACCGCGTCCGCCGAGGGCAAGGAGGTATCCGGCCGTCTGGCGATCCGCGTCGGCGGCGGCCTGATCTACGACGCCGTGGGTGTCAACTCCGACGGCACCGTGGAGCAGTCCATTTTCGGTGGCGCGTACTCGGTGAAGTCCAAGGCCCAGGGCCTGCCGATCATCTCGGTGCGCCCGGGTGCGGTCGAGGCTTCGCAGGCCGAGGGTGCGGCGGCCGAGGAGTCCGTCGAGCTGCCCGCGGTCGACGCCGCCAAGTCCGCGAAGATCACCGGTGTCGAGCCGGTCGTCGGCGGTGACCGCCCCGAGCTGACCGAGGCCACGATTGTGGTGTCCGGTGGCCGCGGTGTCGGTTCGGCCGAGAAGTTCGAGGTCGTGGAGAAGCTGGCCGACTCGCTCGGCGCGGCTGTCGGCGCGTCGCGTGCCGCGGTCGACTCTGGCTACTACCCGGCGCAGTTCCAGGTGGGGCAGACCGGTAAGACGGTGTCGCCGCAGCTGTACGTCGCGCTCGGCATTTCCGGTGCGATCCAGCACCGCGCCGGCATGCAGACCTCGAAGACCATCGTCGCGGTCAACAAGGACCCGGAGGCGCCGATCTTCGAGATCGCCGACTTCGGTGTGGTCGGCGACCTGTTCAACGTCGCGCCGCAGCTGACCGAAGAGGTCACCAAGCGCAAGGGCTGAGGTTCGCCTGATGCCTCACGGGCCACCGCCGGAATTCCCCGGCGGTGGCCCGTCGGCGTTTCCGGGCCTACCTCCCCCAGCGGACGCCTGGACCGCCGGGTGGCGCGTACGAGACGCACATGGGCCGCTGGAGCGCGCTCGTGGCGGAGCAGTTCCTGCGCCGCCTCGCCGTGCCGGGCGGGAAGCGCTGGCTGGACGTCGGCCGCGGGACCGCGGTGCTCACCGGGGCCATCCGCCCGGCGCCACCGTCGCCGCCTAAGTGTGGGACTACGCGGACGGCACGGGGATGCTGTGAACCTTCTGGGACGCGGCCGTCGAGCTGAACCCGGCCGCCGCCGAGCTCGACGAGGGACGTCGGCGGAAGGTCCTCCGCGATCTGCTCCGCGCACGCCTGATCGGCATCGGACACATGCAGTCGACCGCGTGCCGCGTCAAGCCTTCCGCGGCCCGTTGAAGGCGTGCTCGCGCACCAGGCCGTCCACGCTGTCGCCGAAGACGCGGGCGTCGTGATCGGGCGCGCTGTCCTCCACGCGCCTGACGGGAGTGCTCGGCACCTGCTCGGCGCGCAGCCGCGGCACGGCGTAGGGGTGCTTGCCCCGGACCCACTGCACCAGCTGTTCGCGCACCAGGCAGCGCAGGTCCCACAGCGTGCCGGCGTCCACCGCGCTCACCAGGGCCCGCACCCGTACCAGGGTGTGCGTCGCGTCGGTCACCTGCAGCACGCTCACCCGGCCGTCCCACAGGTCGGTCGACTCCAGGATCCGCCGCAGCTCGTCGCGCATCTCGTCGACCGGCAACGTCCAGTCGACGTCCAGCTCCACCGTTCCGAGCAGCGCGGCGTCGCGGCGGGTCCAGTTCTCGAACGGTTGGGACATGAACTGCGCGGTCGGGATGACCAGCCGCCGGTCGTCCCACAGGTGCACCACCAGGTAGGTCAGCGTGATGTCCTCGACGCGGCCCCACTCGTTCTCCACGATCACGACGTCGTCCAGCCGGATGGCGTCGCTGAACGCGATCTGCAGCCCGGCGAACACGTTGCCCAGCAGCGACTGCGCGGCCAGCGCGGCGATCGCGCCGATGACACCGGCGGAGGCCAGCAGGCTGGTGCCCGCCGTGCGCAGCCCGGGGAACGTCATCAGCATCGCACCGAGCGCGATCACCGCGATCGCGGCGACGATCACCCGCCGCACCAGCCGGATCTGCGTCTGCATGCGCCGCGCGTGCCGGTTGTCGGCGACGTCGACGCGCCACCGGCCGAGCATCGTCTGCTCGATCGCGGTCAGCACGCCGGCGAGCAGCCACGCGCCGGTGCCGATCAGCGCCAGCGTCAGCACGTGCGAGGTGACGTTGCGCCAGGACCCGGTGGGCAACGCGACGAGCACGGTGATGCGCAGGACCACCATCGCGCCGAACCACCGCAGCGGCGCGTGGATGTGCTCGGCGAGCTCGCCGAGCACGGTCGCGCGCTGACCGAGCCGTCGCAGGACCCGCCGCAGCACGTACTCCACGGCCAGGAACAGGCCGAACACCACGGCCGCCACGCCGAGAGCCACCACGATCCGCAACCAGCTGCCGGACATCCCTCTCACTTCCGGTCGGCACCACGTCCCGTGGGGTCATACCCCGAGCGTGTCGATCTCATGACTTGAGCCTGATCACGCGCGGCTTCCTGAGAGAACCCTGAGAACCCGCGGTTCATCCAACGTGCACGAGGTGGTCACGCGATGAACCTCCTGGCGGTTTCCTTCCCGCCGGTACACCTACAGGCATGACGCGGTCCCAGTTGCTCGTCAGCACCGACAGCCAGGACGGCCAGCTGCCAGATGGCGCTGCCCGCTACTCCCTCCTCGTCGCCTACGACAACGACGAAGTGGTTGCCGCCCAACGGCTCCGCTACCAGGTCTTCGCCGAGGAGATGGGGGCCACCCTGCACTCCGCGCCCGGCGTGGACGCTGACCGGTTCGACGAGTTCTGCGACCACCTCGTGGTGCGCGACGACAACACCGGCGAGATCGTCGGCACCTACCGGATGCTCCCGCCGGGACGCGCCGAGCGGGCCGGCGGACTGTACGCGGAAACCGAGTTCGACCTGTCCAACCTCGCCGGCCTGCGCGGCTCCC
The DNA here is from genome assembly GCF_000739085.1 of Amycolatopsis methanolica 239. Taxonomy (NCBI): domain Bacteria; kingdom Bacillati; phylum Actinomycetota; class Actinomycetes; order Pseudonocardiales; family Pseudonocardiaceae; genus Amycolatopsis; species Amycolatopsis methanolica. The sequence continues at coordinate 1,489,289 of NZ_CP009110.1, forward strand.
TGGTCGAGACCGGCCGCTCCTGCGTGCACCCCGACCACCGCACCGGCGCCGTGGTGAGCCTGGTGTGGGCCGGGATCGGGCGGTACATGCTGCTCTCCGGCCACCGCTACCTCGGCGGCTGCGCTTCGGTCCCGCTCACCGACGGCGGTTCCTATGCCGCGGGCGTGTGGGATCTCCTCCGCGCCAAGCACTACGCGCCCGAGTCTCAGCGCGTGACGCCGTTGAAACCATGGCAGGACGCGGACATCGCCCGCCCGGCCCGTGCGTTGCTGCCGCCGCTGATCAAGGGCTACACCCGCCTCGGCGCGAAGGTGTGCGGCCCGCCGGCGCACGACCCGGACTTCGCCGTCGCCGACTTCTTCACCCTGCTCGACCTGCAGCAGATGGACGAGCGCTACCTCAAGTTCTTCCTCGGGAACCAGGCATGAGCCACCCCTGGATGCCCGCTTCGCCGTGCGGCGACGGGTGCCTGACACCGGGCGCGCCATCGGTCGGCGGGGTGCGGCGGGCGCTGCGGTTCACCGCCGCTCTCGGCGTGGTGTTGCTGGCTTTCGGTGCCCTGCCTGCGATGTTCGTGCCGCGGTGCCGGGATTCGGTGGTGTGCCTGGTGTTCCGCGGCGTGCTGCGGGCGTTCGGCGTGCGGCTGGTGGTCCGGGGCGAGCCGCTGGACGGCGGGGGCCGCGGAGCGCTGGTGGTGAACAACCACATCTCGTGGCTGGACATCGTGGCGGTCAACGCGGTGCGCCCGATGCGTGCGCTGGCGAAGCGGGAGATCGCGGGCTGGCCGGTGCTGGGCACGCTCGTCGCGCGCGGCGGCAGCATCTTCCTGGACCGCGAACGGCTGTCGACGCTGCCGTCCACAATCGACGAACTCGCCGCGGCGCTGCGGGCGGGTTCGCTGGTGAACGTCACGCCCGAGGGCACGACTTGGTGCGGGCTGGCGTCCGGCCGGTTCCGCCCGGCGACCTTCCAGGCCGCGATCGACGCCGGCGTCCCGGTGCGGCCGCTCGCACTGCGGTACCGGATGGCTGACGGCCGCGAGACGACGCAGCCCGCGTTCATCGGGCCGGAGTCGCTGATCGATTCGCTGAAACGGGTCGCGGCGCTGCGCGGGCTGGTGCTCGAGGTGACCGTGTGCGGGGAGATCGCGCCGGGGCGTGCCGCGGATCGGCGGGAGCTGGCTGCGCTGGCCGAGGCGTCGGTGCAGGCTGCGTTGGGGAATGTGGCCTTGCCTTCGCAGCGGGCGGTTGGGGCGAGGCGCTACGCGCGTATCTGAACGGCGCCGGTTTCGCTTCGCTACGCCCGGATGAGTCGGGTTGCGGGAGGGAGTGGTTCGGGGGGTTGGTGCGTTTCGTTGCCGGGTGGCGGTTTTGTGGCTTCTTTCTTGACCTCCAGTGTGGTGGAGGTGTCAGTCTGAAGTCATGATCGTCGAAGCCCGGGCTCGGGGCGTGTTGTGGACGGCCGAGCACCGGACGACCACCGTGGCCAGCCTGCTCGTCGTCACCCTGATCGCGTTCGAGAGCATGGGCGTCGCCACCGCGATGCCCACCATGGTCGCCGACCTGGCGGGGCAGCGCCTCTACTCCTGGCCGTTCACCGCGTTCCTGGTCGCCAGCGTCGTCGCGACCGTGTTGTCCGGGCGGGTCTGCGACCGCCGCGGGCCCGCCGTTCCGATGGTCGCCGGGCCCGGACTGTTCCTCGCCGGGCTGGTCGTCGCCGGAACCGCCACGGACATGGGCTTCCTGCTCGCCGGCCGAATCCTCCAGGGGCTCGGCTCGGGCACCGTGCTGGTCGCCGTCTCGCTGCTGATCGCGCTCGTCTACACCGACCGGGAACGGCCCGTCATGTACGCGGCCAACGCCGCCGCCTGGGTGTTGCCGGCCGTCGTCGGGCCGACCGTCGCCGGCCTCATCACCGAGCACCTCGGCTGGCGCTGGGTGTTCCTCGGCCTCGTGCCGCTGGCCCTGGCCGGCCTGCTGATGCTGATCCCGGTCGCGCGACGGCTCACCCACACCGCGGGCGCCGAACAACGTCGCGCCGGGGTCGTGGTGGCCTTCGCCGCCGCGGCCGGGGTCGCCGCGCTGACCTGGGCCGCCCAGCATCCCAGCCCGGCCGCGCTCGGCTACGGCGCGGCCGGCCTCCTCGCGCTCGCCATCGCCGTCCGCCGCCTCGTGCCGCCGGGGACGGTCACGGCGCGGCCCGGCCTGCCGACGGTCGTCGCCTCCCGCGCGCTGCTCGGCGGCGCCTTCGCCGGGATGGAGGCGTACCTCCCGCTGGCCATGACCACCGTCCACGGCTACAGCCCGGCGCTGGCCGGGCTCCCGCTGACCGCCTCCGCGCTCACCTGGTCCGCGGCCTCCGCCGTGCAGGGCCGCCACCCGGACTGGTCCCGCGAGAAGCTGCTGCGCGCCGGGTTCGGGATGGTCGCCGTGGCCGTGCTGCTGTTCGGGTTCGTCGCGCAGCCGTGGTTCCCCGGCTGGCTGGCGTTCGTCGCCTGCCTGGCCGGCGGGGCGGGCATGGGCATCGCCTACCCGTCGATCTCCCTGTTGTTGCTGCGGTTCTCACCCGAGCACGAGCGCGGGTTCAACACCTCGGCCATGCAGCTGGGCGACTGGGTCACCTCGGCGCTCACGGTCGGCTTCGGCGGGGTCCTGCTCGGCCTGCTCGCCTCGGCAGCCGAACCCGCTCCGGCCCTGGGTGTGCTCGCGCTCACGCTCGCCGCGCTCGCCACGGTGGGCGTCGTCATCACCCGGCGGTGGCCCACACGCGAGTGATACCGCACGGTCTACCCTGGTAGTGCGATGACCTATCTCGACCACGCGGCGACCACCCCCATGTCGCCGTCCGCCATTGCGGCGATGAGCGAGGCGCTGTCCACGGTGGGCAACGCCAGCTCGCTGCATTCCTCCGGCCGCCGCGCGCGGCGGGCCGTCGAGGAGGCGCGGGAGGTCATCGGCGAGGCGCTGGGCGCCCGTCCGTCCGAAGTGATCTTCACCGCGGGCGGCACGGAGAGCGACAACCTCGCGGTCAAGGGCATCTACTGGGCGCGCCAGGCCGCCGACCCGAAGCGCCGCCGCGTGCTGGCCAGCGCGGTCGAGCACCACGCCGTGCTGGACGCGGTGCAGTGGCTCGCCGACCACGCCCAGGCCGAGGTCACCTGGCTCGACGTGGACGAGCACGGCCGCGTGCTGCCGGAGACCCTGCGCAAGGCCATCGAGGCCGACCCGGACGACGTGGCCCTGGTCACCGTCATGTGGGCGAACAACGAGGTCGGCACGGTCAACCCGATGGCCGAGTTCGCGGCGATCTGCGCGGAGCACGACATCCCGCTGCACACCGACGCCGTGCAGGCCGTCGGCGGCGTCCCGGTGCACTTCGCGGACAGCGGCGTCAGCGCGCTCACCGTCACCGGCCACAAGCTCGGCGGGCCCTACGGCGTCGGCGCGCTCGTGCTGTCCCGCGACACCGAGTGCGTGCCGCTGCTGCACGGCGGCGGCCAGGAGCGCGACGTCCGCTCCGGCACGCTCGACGTGCCCGCCATCCGCGCCTTCGCGACGGCTGTCGAGGAGGCGGTGCGCGAGCAGCCCCGCTACGCCGAGCGGGTCGGCGGCCTGCGGGACGCGCTCATCGAGGCCGTCCGGCGCGAGGTGCCGGACGTGATCCTCAACGGCATGCCGACGGGCGAGGGCAGGCTGCCCGGCATCGCGCACTTCACGTTCCCCGGCTGCGCCGGCGACAGCCTGCTGATGCTGCTGGATGCCAAGGGCATCGAGTGCTCGACCGGCTCGGCGTGCACCGCGGGGGTCGCGCAGCCCAGCCACGTGCTGCTGGCGATGGGCGCCGACGCCGCGTCGGCCCGCGGCTCGCTGCGGTTCTCGCTCGGGCACACGTCCACTCCGGACGACGTGGACGCGGTGGCGCGGGAGATCGCGGCCGTGGTCGCTCGGGCGCGGCAGGCCGGGCTGTCCGGGCTGCGCAAGAACAAGCAGGAGGTGTGATGCGGGTACTTGCCGCGATGAGCGGGGGAGTGGACTCGGCCGTGGCGGCGGCCCGCGCGGTGGACGCCGGGCACGACGTGGTCGGCGTGCACCTGGCGCTGTCGGCCAAGCCGGGCACCCTGCGCACCGGTTCGCGCGGGTGCTGCACGATCGAGGACTCGCACGACGCGCGCCGCGCCGCGGACATCCTCGGCATCCCGTTCTACGTCTGGGACTTCGCCGAGCGGTTCACCGAGGAGGTCATCGAGACCTTCGTCGGCGAGTACGCCGCGGGCCGCACCCCCAACCCGTGCGTCACCTGCAACGAGAAGATCAAGTTCGAGGCGCTGCTGGAGAAGGCGATCGCGCTCGGCTTCGACGCCGTCGCCACCGGACACTACGCCCGGCTGTCCGTTGCGGACGGTGTGCCGGAGCTGCGCAGGGCGGTCGACTCGGACAAGGACCAGTCCTACGTGCTGGCCTCGCTGACGCCGGAGCAGCTGCGCCACTCGATGTTCCCGGTCGGCGACACCCGCAAGCCGGACATCCGCGCGGAAGCCGAGCGGCGCGGCCTCGCCGTCGCCCGCAAGCCGGACAGCCACGACATCTGCTTCATCCCGGACGGCGACACGAAGAAGTTCCTGGAGAAGCGCCTCGGCCATCGGCCCGGCGACCTCGTGGACGCCGAGACCGGCGCCGTGCTCGGCAGGCACACCGGCGTGCACGGCTTCACCATCGGTCAGCGCAAGGGCCTCGGCATCGACCGCTCGGTGCTGGACGGCAAGCCGCGGTACGTGCTGGCGCTGGAGCCGGTCTCCGGCACGGTCAAGGTCGGCTCGGCCGACGCGCTCACCGTCCGCGAGATCCGCGCCCACCGCCCGGTGTGGCCGGCGGGCCCGCTCGACGGCCCGACCGAGTGCGTCGTCCAGGTCCGGGCGCACGGCGGTCTCGGCGAGGCCGTCGCCGAGGTGGACGGCGACCAGGTGCGGATCCAGTTGCGTGAACCGCTCACCGGCGTAGCGCCCGGTCAGGTCGCCGTGCTCTACCGGCCGGACGCGGCAGGTGACGTCGTGCTGGGCAGCGCGAAGATCGCGGCAACCGACGGGTAACGCCCGAACCGGTGAACCGGGTGGCTGTTCGGTTTAGCCCGGTGGCGCTAGCATCATGGTCCGGTTCCGGCCGGAGACGCGACCACGTGCCGAGGGGGCGAACCTGGTGTCCGACGAGCCGCGCACGCCGCTCACCGAGCGGCTGCTGGACCTCGCCGTCGAGTACCGGTCCGGGATGTCCGTCATCCACGCGGCCGGCGAGATCGACCTGTCCACCGCGCCGCGGCTCGCGGAGACCCTCGCCGAACAGCCCGGGACCGTCGTGCTCGACCTCACCGCGGTCGCGTTCCTCAGCGCCGCCGGTGTGCAGGCGATGCTCGAGGTGCGCGGACGCGGGCGGGAGCTGCGTCTGGTCGCGCCGCGGAGCTGCCGCGCGAACCGCGTCCTCGACCTCACCGGCTTGACCTCGGTCCTGCCCCGTTACGAGTCCGTGTGCGAGGCCGTGGCTCCATGATCTGCTGACCACCGCGAAAGGGGCTACCGTCGGAGGTGCGGACTCGGGACCCTCGCGGGAGGCGCATTCTGGTGGCCGAACGGTTCAGGGACATCGTCGTCGTCGGTGCGTCGGCCGGCGGGGTCGAAGCGCTGCGCAGTTTCGCCGACGGTCTCCCCGGGGACCTGCCTGCCGCGGTGCTGGTCGTGCTGCACCTGCCGCCCGGCGGGGCCAGCGCGCTGCCTGCGATCCTGAGCCGGTCCGGCTCGCTGCCGGCGGTGGCGGCCCGCTCCGGCGAGCCGCTGCGGCACGGGCGGATCTACGTCGCCCCGCCGGACCACCACCTCCTGGTCGAGGACGGCGCGTGCCGGCTCTCGCGCGGGCCCACCGAGAACGGGTACCGGCCGGCGATCGACGCGTTGTTCCGGTCCGCGGCCCTCTCGCACGGTCCGGCGGTGATCGGCGTGGTGCTCTCCGGCTCGCTCGACGACGGTTCGACCGGGCTGGACACGATCAAGTCCCGCGGGGGTCTCGCGATCGTGCAGGACCCGGAGGACGCCATCTACCCGGCGATGCCGGAGAACGCGATGGCCAGGGTGTCCGTGGACCACATGGTCCCCGCCGTGGAGATCGGCCGCGTGCTGGCCGGACGGGTGCGGGAGCCGGTCGGGGTGCGCGACGACCAACCCCTGCCCCTGATCGAGGAGATCGAAGCACGCATCGCCCGGTCCGACGGTCCCGGCAACGCGGTCTCGCTGGAGGTGCTCGACGTGTCCGAGCCATCGGGCCTGGGGTGCCCGGACTGCCAGGGGGTGCTGTTCTCACTCGACAAGGAGGGCACCCGGTACCGCTGCCGCGTCGGCCACGCCTGGACGGCGAAAGCCCTCTTCCAGCAGCAGTCCCGCGACATCGAGCAGGCGCTGTGGGCGGCTCTTCGTGCGCTCGAGGAGAAGCGGGACCTGGCGGGCCGGATGACGCGGGACGCCGAACGCCGCGGCTACCCCCTCGTCGCCGGGCGTTACTCCCGGCACCGGGACGAAGCAGGCCACGCGGCGTTGGTGCTGCGGAAGTTCCTGTTCGAGGGGTTGCCCACCGTGACGGACCTGCCGGACGGCGCCTCGGACGAAACCGCCTGACCTCGTAAGGTCCGCAACGTGAACGAGCAGATCGAACCTGCGACGGACGAGGGTTTCGAGGCCATCCTCGACTACCTGAAGGAGACGCGCGGTTTCGACTTCACCGGGTACAAGCGCAGCAGCCTCATGCGCCGCGTGGGACGCCGGATGAGCGTCATCAGCTGCGAGGACTACGGAGACTACCTCGATCACCTGCAGGCCAACAGCGACGAGTTCGGCGCGCTGTTCAACACGATCCTGATCAACGTCACGAACTTCTTCCGCGACCCCGACGCGTGGGACTACCTGCAGTCGGACATCGTGCCGATGATCCTCGCCGAGCGCTCGCCCGACGACCAGATCCGGGTGTGGAGCGCGGGCTGCGCCTCCGGCGAGGAGGCCTACAGCCTGGCCATCGTGCTGGCTGAGAGTCTGGGACTGGAGCAGTTCCGGCAGCGGGTCAAGATCTACGCGACCGACGTCGACGAGGAAGCGCTGGCCCAGGCCCGGCAGGCTGCCTACACCGCGAAGGACCTGGAAGACCTCCCGTCGGAGTACGTGCAGCGCTACTTCGAGCACACCGCGGGCCGGTACGTCTTCCACAAGGACCTGCGGCGGTCGGTGATCTTCGGCCGCAACGACCTGGTCCAGGACGCGCCCATCTCCCGCATCGACCTGCTCGTCTGCCGCAACACCCTGATGTACTTCACGGCCGACACGCAGACGAACATCCTGCGGAAACTGCACTTCGCGCTCGTGCCGCGCGGGGTGCTGTTCATGGGCAAGGCCGAAATGCTGCTGTCGCACAGCCGAATCTTCGACCCGGTGAACCTGCGGTACCGGATCTTCCGCAAGGTGCCGACCGGGATCCAGAACACGTCGCCGTTCGGCCACCCGCTGATCCCGGAGCGCCGGAGCTCGCTGGAACAGGTCGACGAGCTGCGTGCCCTCACCTTCGACTCGAACCCGGTCGCGCAGGTCGTGGTGACGGCCGACGACGCACTCGCGCTGGCCAACCAGCAGGCGCAGCAGATCTTCACCCTGACCGATCGCGACATCGGCCGCCCGCTGCGCGACCTGGAGATCTCCTACCGGCCGGTCGAACTGCGGCCCTACATCGAACAGGTGCGCATGGAGCGGCGCGCCGTGCGGGTCAAGGACGTGGAGTGGCAGCGCGGGCCGGGTGAGGTGCTGGCGCTGGAACTGCACATCAGCCCGCTGATCTCGCTGTCCGACGACATCGTCGGTGTGTCGGTGGTGTTCCACGACGTCACCACGAACCACCGACTGCTGGCCGAGCTGGCGACCGCGAACCGGCAGCGCGAGAACGCCTACGAGGAGCTGCAGTCCACCACGGAGGAACTGGAGACGACGAACGAGGAACTGCAGTCCACGGTCGAGGAGCTGGAGACGACGAACGAGGAACTCCAGTCCACCAACGAGGAACTGGAGACCACGAACGAGGAACTCCAGTCCACCAACGACGAGCTGCAGACGATCAACAACACGTTGCGGGACCGCACCAGCGAACTGGACGACGTCAACGAGTTCCTGGAGTCGGTCCTGACCTCGCTGCGGGCCGGCGTCGTGGTGGTGAACCAGCAGATGCGCGTGGTCGCCTGGAACGCGGGCGCGGAGGACCTGTGGGGACTGCGCTCGGAGGAGGCCGAGGGCGAGCACCTGCTGAACCTCGACATCGGGCTGCCGGTGGCGGAGCTGCGCCCGGTGGTGCGGCCCGCGCTCGCCGACGCGTCCTTCACGGAGCAGGTCGTGCTGGAGGCGGTCAACCGGCGCGGCCGTTCGGTCACCGTCCGGATCGCCTGCGGCGCGTTGCGCAACCGCCGCGGTGAGTCGGCGGGCGCGATCCTGGTGATGGAAACCCTCGACGGGATCTCGGACGCGCTGCCGGACGTCAAACAGGGAACGGCGCGAGGCGACGGGGACCGACGCTGAGCACGGCCCAGACGATCTTCCCGCCGTCCTGGGCGGGGGAGCAGCCCCAGGCCCGGGACAGTGCGGCGACGACCTGCAGGCCGTAGCCCTGCAGCCGGCCGCTCGGCCGCTGGCGCAGGACGGCCGGGTGCGCGTTCTCGTCCCGGACGGCGATGGTCAGGTAACCCGAGCGCAGCTCGAGCCGGACCTCCAGCGCCGTGCCCGCGTGTGTGATCGCGTTCTCGACCAGTTCGGTGGCGATGCCGAGCGCGTCCTCCAGCCGGTGCCGGATGTTCCACTCGCGGCAGGTCTCCTGGACGAACGCCCGCGCGCCGTGCGAACTGCTGGGGAGCGGGAGGAAGACGGCCCTTCGCCGTCGCCGGGGCGGCGGTTCCGCCACCGCCTCGATCGCGGCGTGGAGGGAGGAGTGGACCGGGACGAACCGGCGGATGGCGCTGCCGGCGATCATCCGGTGCCGCTGCGGGTCGTGCGCGACGAGCAGCACCGGCACGGACGGCCACTCGTCGGTGCGCATCCGGACGGCGGAGAAGACCGCCAGCGCGGGTTCAGCGGCGATGTCGAGGTCGTCGACCTGTGCGATCAACGCCCGCGGCTGGTCCAGCGTCAGCTTGATCAGGTTGTCCCGCAGTTCCCCGTAGGTCAGGGCGTTCAGCCTGCCGGCGAGGTCGACGACAGTGCACCCCGCGACGTCCCGTTGCCGGATCAGAACCCATTCAGCGGTGCTCATTCTCCCGACACCGCCTCCACACTTCTCGTCGGTCGTGTCAGCGGGGTGGATACCCGCCGGAGGGCCGGTCATTCCTCCCCATCGAACTCCTTGTGCGCCAATCCGCGCAACAGAGGGAGGAAAACTTCGTCGACAATCTCGGTAATCGTTTTCTCATCCATCTCCTTGTGGTGGAAGATCGCCTCCGCGCGGATGAGGTCGAGGGGGACCCGCGCGACGCGTGGGGTGATCTCGACGGGCGGGATTTCCCCGCGTGCCACGGCCCTGCGCACGATCGTTTCGAACGTCGGACGGTGTTTCGCGGCGGCGATCTGCTTGAGGAGCAAGGCGAAAACCTCGGGGTCGCGGAACGTTTCGCTCATCAGTCCGGCCAGCACATCGCGAGGCGTGTCGTGAAAACGATGCGCCAACCGGTGCATGAATGCCGGCAAATCCGAGCGGAGGTCGCCGAGGTCCGGCAGGTTGTCGGCGTCCGGGATTCGACGGCGCCACGCGGCGAGGACCAGTTCGGGACGTCCGGGCCAGCGCCGGTAGACGACCGGTTTGCTGGTGCCCGCGCGGGCCGCGACGCCTTCCATGGTCAGTCTCGCGTACCCGACCTCGACGAGTTCGGCCCACGCCGCGTCCAGGATCGCGGCCTCCAGCTCAGCCCCGTGGCGCCTCGACTTGGGCTCCGGCACCCACCCTCCTAAAAAACGTTGCGTTTCTTAGGGGCGTAGCGCTACACAGCGGATACCGACCGTTCCTAGGGGGAAACGTGCTCAACCGGATATTGCGGACATTCCTGCGTCCGTACTGGCGAGCGCTCGCCGCGGTGGTGGTGCTGCAGCTCGCGGGCACCATCGCGTCGCTGTACCTGCCGAGCCTCAACGCCGACATCATCGACCACGGCGTCGCCACCGGCGACACCGGTTACATCCTCTCCGTCGGCGGGTGGATGCTGGCCGTGACGCTGCTGCAGATCGCCTGTTCCGTCGCGGCGGTGTACTTCGGCGCGCGCAGCGCGGCCGGTTTCGGGCGCGACGTGCGGGCCGCCGTCTTCCACCGGGTCGGCGGTTTCTCCGCGCGCGAGGTGGCGCAGTTCGGGGCGCCGTCGCTGATCACCCGCACCACCAACGACGTGCAGCAGGTGCAGCTGATCGTGGTGATGGGCTGCACGATCCTGATCGTGGCGCCGATCATGTGCGTCGGCGGCATCGTGCTCGCGCTGCGGCAGGACGCCGGGCTGTCCTGGCTGCTGCTGGTCGCGGTGCCGGTGCTGCTGGCGGCCATCGGGCTCGTGGTGTCGCGCATGGTGCCGCAGTTCCGGCTCATGCAGACCCGCATCGACCGCGTCAACCGGGTGCTGCGGGAACAGCTGTCGGGCATCCGCGTGGTGCGGGCGTTCGTGCGCGAACCGGACGAGGTGCGCCGGTTCGCTGTCGCGAACGACGAGCTGACCGTCACCGCGCTGCGCGTCGGCCGCCTGCAGGCGGTCATCTTCCCGACGGTGCTGCTGGTGATGAACGCCAGCAGCGTCGCCGTGCTGTGGTTCGGCGCCCACCGCGTGGCCGGCGGCGAAATCCAGATCGGGGCGCTCACGGCGTTTCTGAACTACCTGATCCAGATCCTCATGTCGGTCACCATGGCCACCTTCATCGCGACGATGATCCCCCGCGCGTCCGTGTGCGCGGAGCGCATCGCCGAGGTGCTGGACACCGAGTCGTCGGTGCGGCCGCCGCTGCGCCCGGTGCGGGAGGTCGCCGAGCACGGCGTCGTCGAGTTCCAGGGGGTCGAATTCCGCTACCCGGGCGCGGACGCACCGGTGCTGCGGGACATCGGTTTCCGCGCGGAGGCCGGGAAGACCACCGCGATCATCGGCAGCACCGGCGCAGGCAAGACCACGCTGCTGTCACTGGTGCCGCGGCTGTTCGACGCGACGGCGGGGCGCGTCCTGGTCGACGGCGTCGACGTGCGGGAACTCGACCCGGACGTGCTGTGGAGCCGGATCGGGCTGGTGCCGCAGCGGCCGTACCTGTTCACCGGCACCGTGGCGAGCAACCTGCGCTACGGGAAACCGGACGCCACCGACGAAGAACTGTGGCAGGCGCTGGAGATCGCGCAGGCGCGGGAGTTCGTGGCGGAGATGCCCGGCGGCCTGGACGCCCCGATCGCGCAGGGCGGCACGAACGTCTCCGGCGGGCAGCGGCAGCGGCTCGCGATCGCGCGGGCGCTGGTGCGCAAACCGGAGGTGTACCTGTTCGACGACTCGTTTTCGGCGCTCGACCTCGCCACTGACGCCCGGCTGCGCGCCGCGCTGGCCCCGCACACCGCGGAGGCGGCGGTGATCGTGGTGGCGCAACGGGTTTCCACGATCGTCGGCGCCGACCAGATCGTCGTGCTGGAGAACGGGGAGATCGTCGGGCTGGGCACGCACGCGGAGCTGCTGCGTGACTGCCCCACCTACCTCGAAATCGTGGAGTCCCAGCTCACCGCGGAGGAAGCGGCGTGACCAGACCAGGTTTCCCGGGCGCTCCCGCCGGGCCGGTGCGGAAGCCGAAGAGCTTCGGCGAGGGCGCCCGCCGCCTGATGGGCCGGCTGCGCCCGGAACGGCTCACGCTCGTGTTCGTGGTCGCGCTGGGGGTCGCGAGCGTCGCGTTCACCGTGGTGGGGCCGAAGATCCTCGGTCACGCCACCGACATCATCTTCGGCGGGTTCGTCTCCCGCCGCCTGCCCGCGGGCACCACCACCGAGCAGGCGATCGCGGCGGCCCGGGCGGAGGGCAACACCAACCTCGCCGACATGCTCGCGAGGATGGACGTGGTGCCGGGCGCCGGCATCGACTTCGCCGCCCTAGGCCGGGTGCTGTCCTGGGTGCTGGTGCTGTACGTGGCGGCGTCGGTGTTCGGCTGGCTGCAGGGTTACCTGCTCAACGGCGCCGTGCAGCGCGTGGTGTACCGGCTGCGTGCGGACGTCGAGGCGAAGCTGCACCGGTTGCCGTTGCGGTACTTCGACGGTCAGCCGCGCGGGGAACTGCTGTCCCGCGTCACGAACGACATCGACAACATCGCGCTGACGCTGCAGCAGGCCCTGAGCCAGCTGCTCACGTCGCTGCTGTCGCTGATCGGCGTGCTGGTGATGATGTTCGTGGTGTCGCCGCTGCTCGCGGTGATCGCGTTGCTGGTGGTGCCCGCGTCGATCGTGCTGACCAGGGCGATCGGGAAGCGTTCGCAGAAGCTGTTCGTGGCGCAGTGGAAGCACACCGGCGCCCTCAACGCGCACATTGAGGAGGCGTTCAGCGGGCACGAGCTGGTCACGGTGTTCGGCCGGCGTCGCGAGGTGGAGCAGGAGTTCGGGCGCCGCAACGCCGACCTCTACCGGGCGGGCATGGGCGCGCAGTTCATCTCCGGGATCATCATGCCGGCGATGATGTTCCTGTCGAACCTCAGCTACGTCGTGCTGGCCGTCGTCGGCGGGCTGCGGGTCGCGACGGGGACGATGACGCTCGGCGACGTGCAGGCGTTCCTGCAGTACTCGCGCCAGTTCACCCAGCCGCTGACCCAGGCCGCGTCGCTGGCGAACCTGCTGCAGTCCGGCGTCGCCTCCGCCGAGCGGGTTTTCGAGCTGCTCGACGCGGCGGAGCAGGAGCCGGACACCGCGTCCCCGGTCCTGCCGGAGCGGCGACGGGGCCGGGTGGAGTTCGAGCACGTGGACTTCTCCTACGACCCGCAGCGGCCGCTCATCGAGGACCTGTCGCTGGTCGCGGAGCCGGGGCAGACGGTGGCGATCGTCGGGCCGACCGGGGCCGGCAAGACCACGTTGGTGAACCTGATCATGCGGTTCTACGAGCTGGACGCCGGGCGGATCACGCTCGACGGCGTGGACATCACCGCGATGACCCGCGACGACCTGCGCGGCCAGACCGGCATGGTGCTGCAGGACACCTGGCTGTTCAACGGCACGATCCGGGACAACATCGCCTACGGCAACCCGTCGGCGACGCCGGAGCAGGTGGAGGCGGCCGCGCGGGCCACGTTCGTCGACCGGTTCGTGCGCAGCCTGCCCGACGGCTACGACACGGTGATCGACGACGAGGGCACCAACCTCAGCGCGGGGGAGAAGCAGCTGGTGACGATCGCGCGGGCGTTCCTCGCCGACCCGTCGCTGCTGATCCTCGACGAGGCCACCAGCTCGGTCGACACCCGCACCGAGGCGCTGCTGCAGCAGGCCATGGCGGCGCTGCGCACCGACCGGACGTCCTTCGTGATCGCGCACCGCCTGTCCACGATCCGCGACGCCGACCTCATCCTGGTGATGGAGTCGGGGCGGATCGTGGAGCAGGGCACGCACGAGGAGCTGCTCGACGCGGGCGGCGCCTACTACCGGCTGTACTCGGCGCAGTTCCGCAGCCCGGTGGAGGCGGCGACCTGACCGTCAGGGCGGCCTCGTCCCGCGACGAGGCCGCCCGCCCCGGCGGCGGCGATCACGACGGCGCCGAACGCGGTCGCGCCGGTCGCGAGGCCGGCGGCGTCGCTGAGGAACCCGGCGGCGAGCGGCAGGCCCGCGGCGGGCACGTAGCCTGGCGACGTTCTGCGCGGCGGTCGCCTCGGCGAGCCGGTTCGCCGGGACGCTCGCGTTGATCAGGGTGAGGCCGCCCGAACTGGCATGACCGGTCCCGGCGAGCACCGCGGCGACCGCCAGCAGGGCCGGCGACGAGGTCTGCAGCGAGACGACCAGCGCGACCATGCCGGCCGTGGTCGAGGCGGCGCCCGCGGGCGGTATCGCCCGCACCGGCAGGCCGCGCACCGCGAACTGAACGCCCGTCGCGCCGAGGAACATGACGAATGCGAGTGCCCCGGCGACGGCGCCGCCCACCGCGAGCCCGGTGAGGAACCGCGCGACCGCGAGCACGAGCACCGAACCTGCCGTCGCGAAGAGGACGCACGCCACGATGCCCAGCGCGAGCGCGGTCAGCAGGACCGGTTTGCGCCCGATCCGGTCCGAGAGCACGCCCGCGACCGTCAGGACGCCGGCGGAGAAGCGAGGACCGGCCAGGTGGTGCGCTCACGATTCCGAACCAGTTCGCACGATCGCGGCACGCCCAGCGAGTCCACCAGCAGCTTCCGCACCATCCCCAGCCGCAGCGGCTCGCTCAGCACGGACAGCACCGCCTCCAGGCGGAGGTCCTCTCGGATCGACCGCCGGCAGTCGACGCTGACCCACCACTTCAAGCTGCTGCGGGCCGGGGTGACGACCCAGCGGCAGTACGGCCTGGAGCGCCGCAGCGAGGTGCGGGGCGCCGACCTCGACGCCCGGTTCCCGGGGCTGCTCGACCTGGGGCGGAACTGGGAGCCGCCTACAGCGGCAGCTTGAACCCGAGGTGGGTGGCCTCGAAGCCGAGCCGCTCGTAGAAGCGGTGCGCGCGGGTGCGGGAGGCGTCGGAGGTGAACTGCACCAGCGTGCAGCCCCGCCGCCGGGACTCCTCGACCGCCCACTCCATCAGTGCCGCCCCGAGCCCGCCCCCGCGCTGGTCGGACCGCACCCGCACGCCTTCGACCAGCGCGCGCGTCGCGCCGCGGCGGGACAGGCCCGGGATGAACGTCAGCTGCAGCGTGCCCACCACGTCGCCGTCCCGTTCGGCGACCACCAGCAGCTGGCCGGGGTCGGCGTCGATCGCCTCGAACGCCCGCAGGTAGGCCGGGTCACCGGGCGCCTCCCGCTGCGCGCCGAGGTGGTCGTCGGCCAGCATCGCCACGATCTCCTCGACATCGGAGCGCCGAGCACGTCTAATGTGGATCTCACTCACGACAGTCGAGTATGGCACCGGCGCCGAAGGAGGAGTCCCCTTGACCACGCTCCGCTCCAGCACCGTCGCGGACATCCTCCGGCGCAGTGCGGCGCGCTGGCCCGCCCGCGTCGCGCTGAAGTTCGCCGACCGCACCTGGACCTACGCCGAACTCGACGCCGCCGTCACCCGCGCCGCCGCGCACCTGCTCGGCCTCGGACTGGTCAAGGGCGACCGGGTCGCCGCCTACGGCAAGAACTCCGACGCCTACCTGATCGGCTTCCTCGCGTGCGCCCGCGCCGGGCTCGTGCACGTGCCTGTCAACTACAACCTGACCGGCGACGAGCTGGCGTACCTGGTCGAGCAGTCCGGCAGCCGCGTCGCGCTCGCCGACCCCGCACTGGCGGGCAACCTGCCGCCGCTGGAGCAGGTGGTGCCGCTGCGCGACGCCGAGGGCGCGCTGGTCGCGCTGTCCGGTGAGGCGCCCGCGCTGGACGTCGACGTGGCCGACGGCGACCTCGTGCAGCTGCTGTACACCTCCGGCACGACGTCCCGCCCCAAGGGCGCGATGATGACCCACCGCGCGCTGGTGCACGAGTACCTCTCGTGCATCACCGGCCTCGACCTCACCGCGGACGACGACCCGCTGCACGTCATGCCGCTCTACCACTCGGCGCAGATGCACGTGTTCCTCGTGCCGTGGCTGGCCGTCGGCGCGACGAACACCCTGTTGGAAACCCCGGATCCGACGGACATCCTGCGCCGGCTCGCCGATGACCGGCACGGCGCGTTCTTCGCCGCGCCGACCCTGTGGGTCGCGCTGGCCAACCACCCCGACTTCGGCTCACGGGACCTGAGCGCGCTGCGCAAGGCGTACTACGGCGCGTCGATCATGCCGGGGCCGGTGCTCGACCGCCTCCGCCAGGCCATGCCGCAGCTCGGTTTCTACAACTGCTTCGGGCAGTCCGAAATCGGCCCGCTGGCGACGATCCTGCGCCCCGAGGACCACGCCGAGCGCCCCGACTCGGCCGGCCGCCCGGTGCTGTTCGTGGAGCTGCGGGTGGTGGACGCCGAAGGCAACGACGTGGCACCCGGCGAGTCCGGCGAATGCGTCTACCGGAGCCCCCAGCTGTGCGAGGGGTACTGGGACAAGCCCGACGAGACGGCGGAAGCCTTCCACGGAGGCTGGTTCCACTCCGGCGATCTGGTGCGGATCGACGACGAGGGCTACATCTACGTCGTCGACCGCATCAAGGACGTGATCAACACCGGTGGCGTGCTGGTGGCGTCCCGCGAGGTCGAGGACGCGCTGTACACCCACCCGGCGGTCGCCGAAGCCGCGGTGATCGGCGTCCCGGACGAGAAGTGGATCGAAGCGATCACCGCGGTCGTGGTGTCCAAAGCGGACGTCGCTCCGGAGGAGCTGATCGCCCACGTCCGGGAACGGCTGTCCGCGTTCAAGGTCCCGAAGGCGGTCCGCTTCGTCCCGGACCTGCCGCGCAACGCCTCGGGTAAGATCCTCAAGCGCGAGCTGCGGGAGCAGTTCTCCTGAGCTCGTCGCCGATCAGGCTGTCCACGCTGTCGTCGCCGCCCGGCCGGGACGCCTCACGCATCGCCTCCGCCGCGGCGGCGTCGGTGGTGTCCGGCGGCACGACCAACAGCGTCAGGCGGCGCGTGCCCGTGCCGACCAGCGTGACGGTGCCGGGGCGCTGCGACCGGAACCCGTCCAGCCGCACCGTGCGCCCGCCGGTGGCGAGCTTGGTGCCGGTGGGGTTCCAGCCGTGCAGCTGGTAGGTCGACCGTTCGACGGCGCCCAGCCGGGTCGCCAGCGCCGCGAGCAGCGCGGGCAATTCGGCGGACAGGTCCCGGGACCTGGGCCACCACGCGCCGTCGACCTGCCCGGTGGTGGGCGTCTCCGGCTTCAGCGTCATGCGCAGACCCGGCCCGGGCTGCCCAGCGGCCGTGGAAGTGGTGGATGTGGGTGAACCCGGCGTCATGCCGGCGCTCCCGTCCCCGGCCGGAAGAACGGCCGGTGTGGTGCCGGGAAGTCCCGGCACCACGGACACTACACGGTCCGGGCCCGCAGCGGTGCGCCCGTTTCGTGCAGGTGCCGCAACACTTCGCGGTAGGACTGCACCAGGCCGGTCTCGCGGTAGGAGATCCCGTGCGCGGCGCAGAACCGCCGCACGATGGGCTGCGCGTGCCGTAGGTGCGGCCGGGGCATGCTGGGGAACAGGTGGTGCTCGATCTGGTAGTTCAGCCCGCCGAGCAGGAAGTCGGTGAACCGGCCGCCGCGGATGTTGCGCGACGTCAGCACCTGCTTGCGCAGGAAGTCGGGCGACTCGCCGGTCATCGTCGGCATGCCCTTGTGGTTCGGGGCGAACGAGCATCCCATGTAGACACCCCACAGCGCCTGGTGCACCACGGCGAACAACCCGGCGACGCCGGGCGACAGGACGAGGAACACGGCGGCCAGGTACCCCACGGTGTGGGCGACCAGCAGCGCGCCTTCGAGGCACCGGGCCCTGGTCTCGCCCCGCCACACCGAACGGATGCCGGAGGCGTGCAGGCTCAGCCCCTCCAGCGTGAGCAGCGGGAAGAACAACACCGCCTGGTGCTTGGCCATCCAGCGGAGGAAACCCTGTTTGCGGCTCGCCTGCCCGCGGGTGAAGGCCAGCGCCGCGATGTCCAGGTCCGGGTCGTGTTCCTCGTGGTTGGGGTTCGCGTGGTGCCGGTTGTGCCCGGAGATCCACGACTGGTAGCTCATGCCGATCAGGCCGCCGTGCAGAGTCCCGAGCGCGTCGTTGGGGCGGCGCGTCCGGAAGATCTGCTTGTGCCCGGCGTCGTGCCCGAGGAACGCCAGCTGCGCCGAGACCACGGCGAGCAGCGCGGCGATCAGCAACTGCCACCAGCTGTCGCCGAGGAAGGCGAAGGCCGTCCAGGCGCCGGCGAAGACGAGGAGCGTGGTCGTGATCCGGCGGGCGTAGTAGCCGTGGCGCCGGTCACCGGCGGCGGGCCGGGGCGGACGTCGGTGCCGCGAAGCGGACGTGCCGCGCGGGGGTGACGTCCACCTGGCCCGCGGTCCGCGCGGGTTCCTCGACCAAGGGGTGGCTGAACAGGACGGGCGCGGCCGCGTCCGGGGTACGGGTGTGACGGGTGGTCTTCATCAAGGTGAGCTCCTGGAGGGGTGGCCGGCGCCGTCCGGCGCGGCAGCCAAGCGGTGAGGACGGCCGGTCCGGGAAACAGCCCGTGACCGGCGGAGTCGATGGCAGCGGGGGGCGAGCATCAGCATCGCAGCAGGTTCACCGTTCCGGTGCTCCTCGCAACCGGCGTCGACGGCGACCGAACCCGCCCGCCGGCACCCACCCTACGCGAAGTCGCTCACACGGCCGTCCTCGCCGCCCGCTCAGGCCACCGAGTAGCGCCGCACCCCGTCCTCGACGAGCAGCGCCAGCTTGCCCTGGTGCACCAGCAGGTCGAGGTGCGCCGCGGTCTCCAGGACGGCCAGCATCTGGTTGAACACGTCCAGCTCGCCCAGTTTGCGTTGCCGCCGCGTCCAGCCCAGCCGCAGCGCGGACTCGTACGCGGTCGCTGCACCGTCCACAATGGTCGTCGCGATGACGTCGAGCCGCTGGGCGTGGTGGTCCAGCAGCTCGTCGACCCTGGCGTGCACGCTGTCGGCCACCGGGCCGTGCGCGGGCAGCATCCGCCGGTCCGGCATGCCCCGCACCAGGCGCAGCGAGTCCAGGAAGTCGCGCAGTGGCATCTCCGCCACCGCGGGCTGGAAACCGATCGACGGCGTGATGTGCGGCAGCACGTGATCGCCGGTGAACATCAGCCCCGCCGCGCCGTCGTCGAACACGACGTGCCCGGCCGTGTGCCCCGGCGTGTGCACGACGTCGAGCTGCCTGCTGGGCAGCACGGACCGGCGGCCCGGCGTGAGCCACTCGTCGGGCTGCTCCCAGATCGACGCCTCCGTGTTGCGGCCGTGGATCTCGAACACCCGGACCAGTTCGTCGGCCACCGGATCCGCGCCGCACATGCGCAGCAACCGGATCTGCCCGATGAGCGGCACCACGTCCGGGTCCGCCGTCATGCGCAGCGACGGTTCCTCCAGCGAGCCCAGCGCGATCCGCCCGCCGAACTCCCGCCGCAGCGCGACCGCCTGCGTGTAGTGGTCGCGGTGCACGTGGGTGACCAGGAACTGGCTCACGTCACCGAGTTCGGCGCCCAGTCCCTTGAGCGCGGCGGCGAGCTGCTCGCGCGCCTCGTCCAGCGCCCAGCCGGAATCGATGAGCACCAGGTCCGACCCCTCGGTGAGGGCGTAGACGTTGACGGCCCGCAGCCCGTCGTTCGGCAGCGGCAACGGGATCCGGTGCACGCCCGGCGCCACGGTGTACAGGCCGGGCTCGCTCCACTCGGCGCTGCCTTCCGGAGTTGCTTCCACGAGACCTCATCGTCCTTTCCGACCCGGGAAATTTCACTTTGGAACTTCCCGGGTGGAATGTCCACCTGCCGTGGTTGAGACCCGTGTCACCCCGGCCGCAGCGCGGTGTCCACGGTCAGCGCGGCGGCGAGCATCAGGCTCGCCAGCGGATCTGTGAGCTGCGCGAACACCTCCACGACGTAGTCGCGGCCGTCCCCGTCCGCCGCGCGCGCCACTTCCCGGCCGGAGGCGTCGGTGATGCTGAACTCCCGCGTCCGCCGGTGCTCCAGTACTCCCGCCGGGCGGCCGTGGGCCGTCAGGGTGAACCGGTCCGGCCCGTCGGGCACGATTCCGCCGATCGGCGTGCCGTCCGCGCGCGTCACCAGAAAGTGCGAGTCGTGCGCCCGCACTTTCAGCACGACACTTCCGCCGGAGTCGCGCACGGCGAAACAGTTCGGGCGGAAGCGGGCGGATCCGGTGAGCGCCCACAACGCTTTCCGGAACGTGCCGTGATCGGCCTCCGCGACGCTTCCCAGCGGCCGTCCGTGCTGGTCCCGCACGCCGGGTCCGGGCGCCCCGGCACGGTGGCTGACCACCAGGAAGGGCTCGGTGAACAGGGTGCCACCGCCCGCGTGCCGCGAACCGCTCGTCATGCCCGTCAAGGTTAGCCAGCGGAAATCAAGAACGGGAGATGACCGGGGAATTGCGGAGAAATGTCCGGTTGACCGGATTTTCCGACATCGGCGCCTTTCCGCTCTTTCTCCCGCGCCATTTTCCGGGCCGCGCGCGGGGCCGCGGCGCGACCGGTGGGGTGGCCTTGGAGAATCGGGGTGTGAGCGAACACGTCTGGCCACCCGGTGCGGCCACCGCGGTGGGATCGATGCCCGGCGCCGACCCGGCGGAGGCGGCCGCCGTCGTCTTCGGCGAGCTGCCCGACTTCCCGCACCTGCCGGAACTGCCTGCCCGCGGCGTCGGCGCGGACCTGATCGGCCGGACCGCCGCGATGCTGGTGGACCTCGCGATCGAGGTCGTGCCCAGCGGCTACCGGGTCGCGGCGCGGCCGGGGCGTGACCACCGGCGCGCGGTGGACCTGCTGCGCTGGGACCTCGACGCGGTCACCGAGGCGGGTGCCGCGCCCGTGATCAAGACGCAGCTGGCCGGGCCGTGGACGCTGGCCGCCGGGATCGAGCTGCCGCGCGGGCACCGCGTGCTCACCGACCGCGGCGCGGTGCGGGAGTTCACCGAATCGGCGCTGGAGGGGCTCGCCGCGCACGTCGCCGAGTTGAAGGCGCGCACCGGTGCGGAGGTCGTGGTCCAGTTCGACGAGCCGACCCTGCCCGACGTGCTGGCCGGTTCGCTGCCGACGCCGTCGGGCTACGGCACCGTCCCGGCGGTCCCCGAGCCGGAGGCGCGGGAACTGCTGAGCCGCGTGATCGAGCGGGCGGGCGAGCTCACCGGGCAACCGGTCGTCGTGCACTGCTGCGCCGCGCGGCCGCCGGTCGGCCTCCTGCAGGCCGCGGGCGCGGGGGCGCTGGCGATCGACGCGACGCTGCTCGGCGGAGCGCCCTCGGCCCTGCTCGACGAACTGGGGGAGGCCTGGGACAGCGGGACCGTGCTGTTCCTCGGACTGGTGCCGGCGCTGGAACCGGCCCGGCTGCCCGCGTTGCGGGAGCTGGCGCAGCCCGCGCTGGCGCTGGCCGACCGGCTCGGGTTCAACCGCACGACGCTGGCCGACCGCGCGGTGCCGACGCCGACGTGCGGCTTCGCCGGGGCGACCGCGGACTGGGTGCGCCGCGCGCTGAAGCTGACCACGGATCTGGGCAAAGCGTTCGTGGAGCCGCCGGAAGGCTGGTAGGACCTACCCGATGCGATGGTTTCGACGACGGCGTCCGGAGGACGAGCTGCCCGACCCGCGCACGGCGTGGCCGGAGCAGGCGGTGCCGGACGACCCGGTGGCGGCCGCGGAGCGCTTCTGGCGCCGCTGGTCGGCGATGCTGCCGGAGATCAGCGCGGCGCTGGGTGACCGCGAGCCGCAACGCGTCGAGGGCGAGCTGGCCGCGGCCGTCGCCGAGCTGCACCCGGACCTGCACGTGTCACTCGAACGGGGGCAGCGGGCCATCTACGCCCTCGTGGTGAGCGGGCAGGAGGACCCGGCGCTGCGGCCGTTCACCGACGCGTGGAAGGCCGCCGCGCCGCCCGAGGACGCGATCTGGGAGTACCACGATTCGGTGCCGCCGGTGCCCGATCCGACGGGCGTGACGGTGAACCTCGGGACGCGCTCGGTCGCGCTGGCCGACGTCCGGGTCGCCGCGCAGGTGGACGAGGCCGAGGGGGTGGTCGACGTCGCGGTCCACCACCCGCTGCTGGGTGAACTCGACGCGGCCGCGCGGTCCGCCATGACGTTCCTGCCGCTGGACGCCACGCTCGGCGAACGCCTCGCGGCGGAACGGTTACGCAGGGTGGAGACGGCCGAGACCGAGCCTGCCGGCGCCATCACGCTCCTCGAACTGCGTGACCTGGTCCGTGGTCTGGACGAGGAACGCCCGGAAACTGTCGGTGGTGCTGACTAAGCTGACGGACTGTGAGTGAGACTCCAGCCGCACAGGACGTCACCGAGGTCCCCGCCGAGGTCCGCGAGCGCCACGGCGCGCTCGCGGAAGAGGTGCGCGGGCACCAGTTCCGGTACTACGTGCTGGACTCGCCGGTCATCAGTGACGGCGAGTTCGACGCGCTGCTCAAGGAGCTGGAGCGGCTGGAGTCGGAGTACCCGGGCCTGGCGACGCCGGATTCGCCGACCCAGAACGTCGGCGGCACTTTCTCCACCGACTTCGTCGCGGTCGACCACCTCGAGCGCATGATGAGCCTGGACAACGTCTTCGACGAGGAGGAGTTGCGGGCCTGGGTGGACCGGGTGGAGCGCGAGGTCGGCGGGTCCACGCAGTACCTGTGCGAGCTCAAGATCGACGGGCTGGCCATCAACCTGCTGTACGAGAAGGGGCGGCTGGTCCGCGGGCTCACCCGCGGCGACGGGCGGACGGGTGAGGACGTCACGCTCAACGTCCGCACCCTCGAGCAGGTGCCGGAGACGCTGACCGGCACGGACGAGTACCCGGTGCCCGACCTGGTCGAGGTGCGCGGCGAGGTGTTCTTCCGGGTCGAGGACTTCGCGGAGCTCAACGCCCGGCTGGTCGAGGCGGGCAAGCCGCCGTTCGCGAACCCGCGCAACACCGCGGCCGGGTCGTTGCGGCAGAAGGACCCGAAGGTCACGCGCAGCCGGAAGCTGCGGCTGATCTGCCACGGCCTCGGCAAGCGCGAGGGTTTCGAGCCGGCGCGGCAGTCGGAGGCCTACGAGGCGCTGGCGGCGTGGGGGCTGCCGGTGTCCAGCCACACGAAGGTCGTCGACAAGGCGTCCGAGCTGCTGGACCACATCCGGTACTGGGGCGAGCACCGGCACGACGCCGAGCACGAGATCGACGGCATCGTGGTGAAGGTCGACCAGGTGTCGCTGCAGCGGCGGCTGGGCAGCACGTCCCGCGCGCCGCGGTGGGCCATCGCCTACAAGTACCCGCCGGAGGAGGCGACCACCCGGCTGCTCGACATCCAGGTCAACGTCGGCCGCACCGGGCGGGTCACGCCGTTCGCGGTGATGGAGCCGGTGAAGGTGGCCGGGTCGACGGTGGCGATGGCGACGCTGCACAACGCGCAGGAGGTCAAGCGCAAGGGCGTGCTGATCGGCGACCGCGTGGTGATCCGCAAGGCGGGCGACGTGATCCCCGAGGTGCTCGGCCCGGTGGTCGACGTGCGCACCGGGGACGAGCGCGAGTTCATCATGCCCACGTTCTGCCCGGAGTGCGGCACGAAGCTGGCGCACCAGAAGGAGGGCGACGTCGACATCCGGTGCCCCAACGCCCGGTCGTGTCCCGCGCAGCTGCGGGAGCGGCTGTTCCACCTGGCCGGGCGCGGCGCGTTCGACATCGAGATGCTGGGCTACGAGGCGGCGACGGCGCTGCTGGAGTCCGGTGTGGTCGTCGACGAGGGCGACATCTTCGACCTGGACGAGGAGAAGCTGGGCCGGGTCGAGCTGTTCCGCACCAAGGCGGGGGAGCTGTCGGCGAACGGGCGCAAGCTGCTGGCCAACCTGGACAGCGCGAAGGACCGTCCACTGTGGCGGGTGCTGGTGGCGTTGTCGATCCGGCACGTCGGCCCCACCGCTGCCCAGGCGCTGGCGCGCGAGTTCGGCTCGCTGGAGGCGATCGAGAACGCCGACGAGGCCGCGATGGCCGATGTGGACGGTGTCGGGCCGACGATCGCCGGGGCGTTGCGGGAGTGGTTCGCCGTCGACTGGCACCGCGAGGTGGTGGAGAAGTGGCGCCGAGCGGGGGTCCGGATGGCGGAGGAGCGCGACGAGTCGGTGCCGCGCACGCTGGAGGGCCTGTCCATCGTGGTGACCGGTTCGCTGAACACCTTCTCGCGCGACGAGGCCAAGGAGGCGATCATGTCGCGCGGTGGCAAGGCCGCGGGCTCGGTGTCGAAGAAGACGGCGTTCGTCGTGGTCGGCGACGCGCCCGGGTCCAAGTACGACAAGGCGGTGCAGCTGAAGGTCCCGATCCTCGACGAGGGCGGGTTCCAGGTGCTGCTGGACCGCGGCCCGGAGGCAGCCGCCGAGGTGGCGTTGCCGACGGAGGAGCCGGCCGGTGAGTGAGGTGTCCGTCAGACTGGCGCGCCCCGAGGAGTTCGCGGCCGTCGGAACGTTGACCGCCTCTGCCTACCTCGCGGACGGCCTGATCACCGCGGACGACGACTACGTGCGCGAGCTGACCAACGCCGCCCACCGCGCCGA
Organism: Amycolatopsis methanolica 239; assembly: GCF_000739085.1. Lineage (NCBI taxonomy): Bacteria > Bacillati > Actinomycetota > Actinomycetes > Pseudonocardiales > Pseudonocardiaceae > Amycolatopsis > Amycolatopsis methanolica. The sequence continues at coordinate 1,513,633 of NZ_CP009110.1, forward strand.
GCACGCCGAACTCTTGGTCGCCACGGACGACGACGGCCTGCTCGGCTCGGTCACGATCGTCCACCCGGGAACGCACTACTCCGAAATCGCCCGCGACGGCGAGCTGGAGTTCCGGATGCTGGCCACCGCACCGGCCGCCCGGGACCGCGGCGTCGGCGAAGCCCTCACGCGAGCGGTGCTCGACCGGGCGCGTGCCATCGGCGCCGGCGCCGTGGTGATGTCCAGTCTGGACGCCATGCAGACCGCCCACCGCCTCTACACCCGGCTCGGTTTCAGCCGCCTGCCGGAGCGGGATTGGGAGCCGCTGCCGGGTTTGTGGTTGCGGGCTTTCCGGCTGCTCCTGTGAGGCGTTGACGCGGAGCCGGTGCCGGCGCCGTGGCGCTGGCGCACAGGCTCAACAGCGTGTGGCGCCGCATTGCCCCACGGGCGGGTGAGCCCAGCCGTGCGGCATTGCCTCTACACCCGGCTCGGGAGCCGCGTCCGGGCCGGGGCCGCATCTGCAGCAGCAAGCGCGGCGGTCCGCTCCTCGATCGCGTGCACCACCGCCGCCATGTCCTCCGCCGCGTGGCCCAACCGCAGCGTCTCCCCGTACAGCTCGTGGCACACGTCCAGCAGCGGGGACGCCAGCCCCGCCCCGCGCGCAGCCTCCGCGACCAGCTGGTTGTTCTTCAGCACGTCCGCGATCGCCGCCTGCACCCCGAAATCCCGCGCCACCAGCTTCGCCACCTTCACCCGGGACACATCACTCGCCATCGGGCCCGCGTCCAGCACCTCCACGAACCTCGCCAGGTCCAGGCCCTGCCGCTCCGCGAAGTGCGTCGCCTCGGCCAGGCCTGTCACCATCGTGATCAGGTACAGGTTCACCGCGAGCTTCATCAGCAACGCGCCCGGCACCGGCCCGCACTCCACCACCTGACGGCACACCGGCGCCAGCAACGGCCCCACCTCGGCCACCGCCCCCGGCTCGCCAGCCAGCATCGCCACCAGCTGCCCCGCCTCGGCCGGCTTCCGCGACCCCGACACCGGCGCCTCGACGTACCGGCCGCCCGCCGCGGCGACATCGGCCGCCAGCCCGCGCGAGTACTCCGGCGACGTCGTCCCCATGTGCACGACGATCCGCCCGCCGACGTTCGCCGCGAACGCGCTCCCGCCGCGGCCCAGCGCGGCATCCACCGCCGGGCCGTCGGCGAGCATCAGGAACACCACGTCCGCCCGGCGGCACACCTCCGCCGCGCTCCCGGCGACCGCCGCCCCCGCCGTGCGCAGCACCTCGGCCTTCGCGGCGGTCCGGTTCCACACCGCCAGCGGCGCGCCCGCGCGGACGAGGCTCAGGGCCATCGGCGTGCCCATCGTGCCCAGCCCCAGGAAACCCAGCTCCATGTCAGCACACTAGCGCGCGACTATGACACTTGTCATGGTCCGGTCAGGTGTCCGATCAGCTCGATCAGCTGCCGCCGGAAGGCCGCGTCGTCGCCGAGTGCGCCGATCACCGACGAGTCCTCCCGCGCGATCTGCTCCGAGGTGGCCAGCGCCTCTTCGCCCGCGGGGGTGAGCCGCGCCAGGGAGCGGCGGCCGTCGAGCGGATCGGGGACCCGCGTGACGTAGCCGGACCGGGACAGCCGGTCCAGGGTGCGGCTCATCGTCTGGTCCGTCACCTGGCACCGGCGGGCCAGCGCGCGCTGCGACAACGGCCCGCCGCGCAGCGTGTGCAACGCGATCAGCCCGGCGTGCGACAGCCCGAGCGTCTCCAGTCGCGCCGTCCACCGCTGCTCGACCAGCCGCGCCGCCGCGGACAGCAGTCGACCAGTGGGCCAGGACGCCATCCCTTCCGCGGCCTCGACCGATGTCTGATTTGCCGGGCCTTCCTCTGCGGGCAACCGCGCCTCCCGGTAATGTTCAGCCTGCTGAACAACTCTCCGATCCCTAGGACTGTATTAGCCCATGAGGACCGCACGCTGGCTCGTCCCCGTCCTGCTGGTCGTCGCCTGGCTGGCGCTGGGCGGCTTCGGTGGTCCCTACGCCGGCAAGCTGAGCGACGTCGCCACCAACGACAACTCCGCCTTCCTCCCGGCGTCCGCCGAATCCACCCGCGCCCTCGACGAGCAGCGCACCTTCAGCACCGACCAGACCCTCCCGGCGATCGTCGTCGCCGAGCGCGGGAGCGGCGTCGCGCCCCAGGACAACGCCTTCCTGACCGAGGCGGCGGCCCGCATCCAGGCCATCCCCGGCGTCGCGCGGGTCGCGAGCCCGCAGCCGTCCCAGGACGGCCAGGCCCTCGAACTCACCGTCTCCGTCCTCGTCGGCGGCGAACCCGGCGAGGTCGTCGAGCAGATCCGCGCCGAACTCCGCCAGGCGCCGCCGGGGCTGACCGTCCTCGTCGCCGGACCGGCCGCGCAGATCGCGGACCTGGTCACCGCCTTCGGCGGCATCGACGGGCTCCTCCTGCTGGTCGCCGGGCTCGTCGTGGCGCTGATCCTCGTCGTGGTCTACCGCAGCCCGCTGCTGCCCGTCGTCGTGCTGCTCTCCGCCGTCTTCGCGCTCGGGCTGGCCAGCCTGGTCGTCTACCTGCTCGCCGACCACGACGTCCTCACCCTCAACGGCCAGAGCCAGGGCATCCTGTTCATCCTCGTCTTCGGCGCGGCCACCGACTACGCGCTCCTCCTGGTCTCCCGGTTCCGCGAACAGCTGAGCGACACCGAGAGCCGGCGCGAAGCGGTCGAACTCGCCTGGCGCGCCACCCTGCCGCCGATCGCCGCGTCGGCCGGGACCGTCGTGCTCGGCGTGCTCTGCCTGCTGTTCTCCGACCTGCAGTCCAACCGCGGCCTCGGCCCGGTCGCCGCGATCGGCATCGCCGCCGCGTTCCTCGCCTCCGTCACGTTCCTGCCGGCCGCGCTCGCCCTGCTCGGCCGCGCCGCGTTCTGGCCGGTCCGGCCCAGGCTCGGCGAGCCGCACCCGGAGTCGAGCGGCATCTGGGGGCGGATCGCCAAGGCTGTCGCGGCCAAACCGCGTGCGATCTGGATCGGCACCACCGTCCTGCTCCTGGCCGGCGCCGCGTTCGTCCCGCAGCTCAGGGCGGGCGGGGTCGCGCAGTCCGAGCTGTTCCTCACCCCGGTCGACTCGGTCGCCGGTCAGCAGGTGCTGGCCAGGCACTTCCCCGGCGGGTCCGGCTCGCCGACCACGATCATCGCCAACGCGGGTCAGGGCGAGGCGGTCGCGCGGGCCGCACGGGTGGACGGGGTGGCGCAGGTCGCCGCGATCCCCAACGTCGTCGACGGCCGTGTCCAGGTCGTCGCGATCCTCACCGACGCCGCCGACTCCGAAGCCGCGCTCGACACGGTCGGCCGCATCCGGGAGGCCGTGCACGCGGTGCCCGGCGCGGACGCCGTCGTCGGCGGCACCACCGCCACCCAGCTGGACACGCAGAAGACCTCCGAGCGGGACCGGGCGGTGATCATCCCGATCGTCCTCGTGGTGATCTTCGCGGTGCTCGCGTTGCTGCTGCGGGCCCTGCTCGCGCCGCTGCTGCTGATCGCGACCGTCGTGCTGTCCTTCGCCGCCACGATGGGCGTGTCGGCGCTGGTGTTCAACCACCTGCTGGACTTCCCCGGCGCGGACCCGGCGGTGCCGCTGTTCGGGTTCGTCTTCCTGGTGGCGCTCGGGATCGACTACAACATCTTCCTGATGACCCGGGTGCGCGAGGAGGCCGTCCGGACGAACACCCGCCAGGGCACGATGCGCGGGCTCACGCTCACCGGCGGCGTGATCACCTCGGCCGGGGTGGTGCTCGCCGCCACCTTCGCGGCGCTGGCGGTCATCCCGATCCTGTTCCTGGCCCAGATCGCGTTCATCGTCGCGTTCGGCGTCCTGCTCGACACCCTGATCGTGCGGTCGCTGCTGGTGCCCGCCCTGACGCTGGACGTCGGGCGGCGGATCTGGTGGCCGTCGAAGGTGCCGTGATCAGCCGTCGAGCACGACGGCGACGATCCCCGCCAGGTGCGCCAGGCGCGCGACCTCGGCGGCCCGGAACATCGGGCCGCCGGGACGGCCCACGAGCAGCGCCTTGTCCGGCTTGCCCAGCGGCGTCGCCGCCAGCTCGGTGCCCAGCTCCTGCCAGGTGTCCGGCACCCAGGAGTCCTCCGAGTCGAGGATGGTGGCGCGCTCAAGCGGCAGCCACGGCAAGTCGGTGATCGGCGCTTCGGGCGCCGCGCTGGAGGAGGCCAGGCGGTCCACGCCCGGCTCGCCGACCGACACCACGATCGCCCAGCCCGCCCGGATGATCCGCGGCACACCCTCGACCAGCACCGACAGCCCGGACGCCGGCTGCGCGGCGATCTCCTCGACCAGTTCCAGCTCGCGGTGGGTGTCCAGCACACCGGCGTACGGCCGCACCGCGTCGACCTCGACGCCCTCCACGCTCTCCGCCGCGGTGATCACGGCGTCCGGCAGCCTGCCGGAGGGCAGCTCGACGACCATGTCGTCGATCGCGACACCACCGCCGCGCTCGACCACGTCCACCGAGAGGATGTCCGCCCCGATCATGCCGAGAGCCGTCGCGACCGCTCCGAGGGTTCCTGGCGTGTCCGGGAGCTGCACCCGGATCAGGAAGGACAACGTGAACCCCTCTCGGGTCCGGCGCTCCCGCCTTGCCGGGGAGCGCAACCGGCCGCTGATTGTGACAGACGAAGGCCGTCACGGGGAGCCATCGTCTGAGTACCGAGACCGGATTGCGAGCCCGCCGTGCACAACCCGGTCGAGGTCGCAAGGCCCGCCGCCATAGACTTGTGACTTACCGAAACGCCGATCCGCACACCCCGGGAGTCACCCGCGTGCCCAACATTTCCCGCGACGAGGTCGCGCACCTGGCCAAGCTCGCCAGGCTCGCGGTCACCGACGACGAGCTGAACGTTTTCGCAGGTCAGCTCGACCAGATCCTGGACGCGGTTGCCAAGGTCAGCGAAGTCGCAGCCGACGACGTGCCGCCGACCTCGCACGCCGTGCCGCTCACGAACGTCTTCCGCGAGGACGTGGTCCGGCCCGGGCTCACCCAGCAGCAGGCGCTGGCCGGTGCGCCGGCCGCCGAAGAGGGCCGCTTCCGGGTGCCGCGGATCCTGGGGGAGGAACAGTGACCGACCTAACACGGCTGTCGGCCGCCGAGCTGGCCGAGAAGATCCACGCGCGTGAGGTGTCCGCCGCGGAGGTCACGCAGGCGCACCTGGACCGCATCGGCGAGGTCGACGACCACGTCCACGCGTTCCTCAACGTCGACGCCGACGGCGCCCTCGCGGCGGCCCGTGAGGTCGACGCCGCACTGGCCGACGGCCAGGCCCCGGCCTCGCCGATCGCCGGTGTCCCGCTCGCCCTCAAGGACGTGCTGACCACCCAGGGCCTGCCCACCACCTGCGGTTCGAAGACCCTGGAGAACTGGATCCCGCCGTACGACTCAACGGTCACGCGCAAGCTGCGCGAGGCGGGCGTGCCGATCCTGGGCAAGACCAACATGGACGAGTTCGCGATGGGCTCCTCCACCGAGAACTCCGCGTTCGGCCCGACGCACAACCCGTGGGACCACGCCCGCATCCCGGGCGGCTCCGGCGGTGGGTCGGCCGCGTCGCTGGCCGCCTTCGAGGCGCCGCTGGCGATCGGCACCGACACCGGCGGCTCGATCCGCCAGCCGGGCGCGGTCACTGGCACGGTCGGCGTGAAGCCGACGTACGGCGGCGTGTCCCGCTACGGGCTGGTGGCGTTCTCGTCCTCGCTCGACCAGGCCGGGCCGTGCGCCCGCACCGTGCTGGACGCCGCGCTGCTGCACGAGGTAATCGGCGGGTGGGACCCGCTCGACTCGACCTCGATCAACGCGCCGGTGCCGCCGGTGGTCGCCGCCGCCCGCGAGGGCCTGCGCGGTGACCTCAAGGGCGTCAAGGTCGGCGTGGTCAAGGAGTTCAGCGGCGAGGGCTACCAGGCCGGCGTCCAGCGCTCCTTCGAGGGGGCGGTCGAGCAGCTCAAGGCGCTCGGCGCCGAGGTCGTCGAGGTGTCCTGCCCGAACTTCGTCTACGCGCTGCCGGCGTACTACCTGATCGCGCCGAGTGAGGCGTCGTCGAACCTGGCCCGGTTCGACGCCATGCGCTACGGCCTGCGGGTCGCCGACGACGGTTCGCACAGCGCCGAAGAGGTCATGTCGGCCACCCGCGAGGCTGGGTTCGGCCCCGAGGTCAAGCGCCGCATCATGCTCGGCACGTACGCGCTGTCCTCCGGCTACTACGACGCCTACTACGGCTCGGCGCAGAAGGTGCGGACGCTGATCTCCCGCGACTTCGCGGCCGCGTTCGAGAAGGTGGACGTGCTGGTCTCGCCGACCACCCCGACCACCGCGTTCAAGATCGGCGAGCGGGTCGACGACCCGATGGCCATGTACCTCGCCGACCTGTGCACGATCCCGGCCAACCTGGCGGGCAACGCCGCCATGAGCGTGCCCAGTGGACTGTCCGATGAGGACGGCCTGCCGGTGGGTCTGCAGATCATGGCCCCGGCGCTGGCCGACGACCGGCTCTACCGGGTGGGCGCCGCCTACGAGGTCGCGCGCGGGTCGATCATCGACCGGGTTCCGGAGCTGAAGGGAGTCTCGGCGTGACCGCCGTTGCCGAAGTGATGGACTACGCCGAGGTCGTCGAGCGGTTCGACCCGGTGCTCGGGCTCGAGGTCCACGTCGAGCTGAACACCAAGACGAAGATGTTCTGCGGCTGCGCCAACGAGTTCGGCGGCGAGCCCAACACCCACGTGTGCCCGACCTGCCTCGGCCTGCCCGGCGCGCTGCCGGTGCTCAACGGCAAGGGCGTCGAGGGCGCGATCCGCATCGGCCTCGCGCTGAACTGCGAGATCGCCGAGTGGTGCCGGTTCGCCCGGAAGAACTACTTCTACCCGGACATGCCGAAGAACTTCCAGACCTCGCAGTACGACGAGCCGATCGCGTTCAACGGCTACCTGGACGTGACGCTGGACGACGGCGAGGTCGTGCGCGTGGAGATCGAGCGCGCGCACATGGAGGAAGACACCGGCAAGTCGCTGCACGTCGGCGGCGCCACCGGCCGCATTCACGGCGCGGAGCACTCGCTGCTGGACTACAACCGGGCCGGCGTGCCGCTCATCGAGATCGTCACCAAGCCGATCGTCGGCATGGGCGAGCGGGCCCCCGAGGTCGCCCGCGCCTACGTGACCGCGCTGCGGGACCTGCTGCTGGCGCTGGACGTCTCCGACGTGCGCATGGACCAGGGCTCGCTGCGCTGCGACGCGAACGTATCGCTGATGCCGAAGGGCGCCACCGAGTTCGGCACCCGCACCGAGACCAAGAACGTCAACTCCTTCCGCAGCGTCGAGCGCGCCGTGCGGTACGAGATGACGCGTCAGGCCGCGGTGCTGGTCGCGGGCGGCACGGTCACCCAGGAGACCCGGCACTTCCAGGAGGCCGACGGCACCACCTCGCCGGGCCGCACCAAGGAGACCGCTGAGGACTACCGGTACTTCCCGGAGCCCGACCTGGTCCCGATCGCGCCGTCGCGCGAGTGGGTCGAGGAGCTGCGCCGGACGCTGCCGGAGATGCCGGCCGCGCGCCGCAAGCGGATCCAGACCGAGTGGAACCTGTCCGCCGAGGAGCTGCGCGACCTGTTCAACTCGGGCGCGGTGGAGCTGGTCGAGGCGACGGTCGCCGAGGGCGCGAAGCCGAACGACGCCCGCAGCTGGTGGGTGAACTTCCTGGCGCAGGAGGCCAACGCCCGCGAGACCGAGATCAGCGCGCTGCCGATCACCCCGGCGCAGGTCGCCAGGGTGGCCGCGCTGGTCGACTCCGGCGAGCTGACCAACAAGCTCGCGCGTGAGGTGGTCAAGGGCGTGCTTGCCGGCGAGGGCGAGCCGGACGAGGTCGTGGAGAAGCGGGGCCTGAAGGTCGTCTCGGACGACTCGGCGCTGCTGGCCGCGGTCGATGCGGCGCTGGCCGCGCAGCCGGACATCGCGGACAAGATCCGCGGTGGCAAGGTCCAGGCGGCGGGCGCGATCGTCGGCGCGGTCATGAAGGCGACCAAGGGGCAGGCCGACGCCAAGCGCGTCCGTGAACTCATCATCGAGCGGGTGGGCGCCTGAGGATGCCGTCGAAGGTGTCCGCCGAGCCCGAGCGGTTCTCGCTCGCCCGCGTCAGCTGGCGCGAGTGGACGGCGTTCGGGGCGGGCGTGCTGGCCACGCTCGCCCTGTTCCTGCCGTGGACGAACCTGTCCGCGCAGGACCAGATCGTCGAGGAGGCCCTGCGCGAACTGCCGTCGCCGGACGTCGCGCGGGACGCCTGGACCACAGGGTTCCTCGCCTGGTGCGGGCCGTTGCTGCTGCTCCTGGCCGGTGTCGCGGTGGTCGCGTTCGGACAGTTCCGCAAGGTGCGCGTCGCCGGGCTGCCGCACCTGTGGCTGATCTTCGCCGGGGTGGCGCTGCTGCTGATGGTCCTCGGCTGGTTCGCGATGGGCTGGCAGTTCGACGAGGACACCCGCGGGCTGCTCGACGAGGGCGGCATCGGGCTGTACGCCGGGATCGGCCGGTACCTGGGGATGCTCGGCGCGCTGGCTTCGCTGGTGGTGGCCGTGCTGGACGTCCGCGCGCTGCGTCGCCGGTCCTGAGCCTCGGCGGTTCCCGGGTAGAACACGGAACTCGCGCGCGTGAGCGTGGAACTCGCCGGTGTGTCCGCGAGTCCCCCGTTCCTGTCCGCGAGTTCTGCGTTCCCGGCCGTGAGTTCTGCGGTCCTGCGCGTGAGGTCTGCGGTGCTAGTCCTTGCCGCTGCCGCCGCTCGGGGTGGCCTGCAGCGAGATCAGCACGACCCGGTCGTCGCTCGAAATCGGCTGGCCGCCGTCCTTGTTGACGGTGCCCACGAGCGCGAACTGGCTGTCGAGCTGGTCCAGACCGCCGTAGCGGCCGTACGCGGTGCCGTTCTTGCCGTCCATCAGCGTCTTCGGCTTGCCGCCCACCGAACCGTCCAGCGTGATGGGCAGTTCCTGCACGTTGGCGCCCACCGAGGTGGCGATGACGACCGCCGAGCCGCTGTCCGCGCAGCCCGCCAGCGCCGGCTTGTCCGGCCACGTCCAGGTCGGCACCGCGAGCGACGCACCCGGCATGATCGGGTACAGCGCGTCCACCGACGAGCCCCGGTCCGTGATCCACATCCGGGAACCGTCCGTCGCCTTGCAGAGCCCGCCGGGGGAGTGCACACCGCTCGCGTACACCCGCGAGCCGGGAGTCGGGTTGCCCTGCGCGGCGTTGCCCGCCGTGTCGATGCGCAGGACCTTCCCGGCCAGCGAGTTCGGGTCCGCGGCCGCCGACGGGTTGCCCGCGTCGCCCGTCGCGACCAGCAGCGCGCCCTTGCCGTCGGCCATGATCGCGCCCCGGTTGCCCGTCGCGCCCTTCGGGATGCCCGTCAGCAGCGCCTTCGGCTGCTGGCCGCGCGTAAAACGGACCACCCGGTTGTCGGTGGCCGTCGTGACGTAGGCGAACACCAGCTGGTCCTCGGCGAACGTCGGGGACAGCGCGAGCCCGGTCAGGCCGCCGTCACCGGTCGCCTGCACGTCCAGGCGGATGACCTCGGCCGGCGCCTGACCGCTCGACACCTGCAGCACGCGGCCGGTCTTGCGCTCCGCGGCGAGCGCGCTCGGCGCGGAGCCGCTGTTCGGCAACGCGGCGAGCGCGGACACCGTGTCCAGGCACGTCGCGATCACCGACTGGTCGTAGTCGGTGCAGCCCTGCGGCGGCGGGATCGACGTCTGCGGGGCGCTGGGCCGCGACTCGTCGTCACCGCCGTCGACCTCGGGCAGCTCGGGCTGCGGACCGGCCGGGGCGGTCAGCTCCGGGGCGGGCTCGAACGTCTGGTTCGCGGCCCGGTCGTCGAACTGGGCGCAGCCGGTCAGCAGCAGCCCGCAGGCCGCAACGAGCAGCCACGGCGCCTTCCCGTTCCCGACACGCACGCTCCCAGCCTAGGTGCCGGTGGGTGAACGACGGGTAAGTACCGTGGCGATCATGTCCGTCACGGTTCTGGTCCCCGACGAAGACGGCCTGCACGCGCTCGGCGAGCTGGCCGGGGTGCGGCCCGTCCGCTACAGCTGGCGCGAACCGCTGCCGCCCGAGGCCGCCGACGCCGAGGTCCTCGTCCCCGGCGCGCACCGGCCCGAGGAACGCGACGCGGTGCTCGGCGCGCTGCCGAACCTGAAGCTGATCCAGCTGCTGTCGGCGGGCGCGGAGAACTGGATCGGCTCCGTGCCGGACGGTGTGCTGCTGTCCACCTGCCGCGGCGCGCACGGCGGCAGCACGGCCGAATGGGTCGTCGCGGTGCTGCTGTCGATCTACCGGGAGCTACCCGGGTTCGCCGCCGACCAGGCCGCGCACCGCTGGAACCTGCACGCCACCGACACGCTGCAGGACAAGCGGGTGCTCGTCGTCGGGGCCGGTGACCTGGGACGGCAGCTCAAGCGCCGCCTGGCCGCCTTCGACGCGCGGGTCACGATGGTCGGCGTCAGCGCGCGCGAGGGCGTGCACTCGGTCGACGAGCTGCCCGCGCTGCTGGGCGCGCACGACGTCGTCGCGCTGATGGTGCCGCTGACCTCCCGCACCCGCGGGATGGTGGACGCGAAATTCCTCGCCGCGATGCCCGATGGCGCGATCCTCGTCAACGCCGCGCGCGGACCGGTGGTCGACACGGACGCGCTGGTCGCCGAGCTGACCGCCGGCCGCCTGCGGGCCGCGCTGGACGTCACCGACCCCGAGCCGCTGCCCGCGGGCCATCCATTGTGGACGGCGCCGAACGTGGTGCTGACACCGCACGTGGCCGGCTCGGTGACGGGCAGCAAGCGGCGTTCGTACGCCGTGGTCGCGGCGGAGATCGCACGCTACGCCGGCGGGGAGCTGCCGCAGAATCTCGTGCACGGGGAGTACTAGGGATGATCCTCTGCCACGGCGGGTGCATCCCGGCTGACAAGCCCCGGGGCGTGTCAGGCGCCGTGTCAGCGCGGAGGCGGTGCGGTGTCAGGCCGGCGGGCGAACGTAGTCGCATCAAGCCGGACCGAACACAGGAGCGCACGATGCAGAACACCGCCACCACCACGCACCGCCCCGAGTCGCAGCAGGCCGTCCAGGCCCTCGTCGACGCCGGGTTCGCCGCCGCCGAGTTGTGCGTCCGCGACGACCGTGGCCGCTGGACCGGCCGGGCCGGCGTGAGCGAGCTGGGCGGGACCGCCGAGCCGCCCGCGGGCGCGCAGGGCTGGGCGGGCAGCGTCATGAAGACCTTCACCGCGACGCTCGTGCTCCAGCTGGTCGCCGAGGGCCGGATCGACCTGGACGGCCCGGTCGCCGGTCACCTGCCCGGGTTCGGGTTCGACGAGCGGATCACCGTCCGGATGCTGTTGCAGCACACCAGCGGCCTCTGCAACTACACCGGCGAGCTCGACGCCGACGGCACCTTCGTGATGGGGCTCCCGTCGCAGGGCCGGGCGTGGGTGGACAACCGCTTCCACACCTACCGCCCCGAGGAGCTGGTGCGGTCCGCGCTGTCGCGGCCGGGGCGTTTCGAGCCGGGCGACGGCCAGAGCTACTCCAACACGAACTACACCGTCGCCCTGCTGCTGATCGAGGCGGTCACCGGCAACACCTACGCCGAGGAGGCCCAGCGGCGCATCCTCGACCCACTCGGGCTGGCGGACACCGTCGTGTCGGCGACCTCGCCGGACCTCCCCGGGCCGCATGCCCACGGCTACTACCGCTACGAGGACGGCGGCGAGTGGCACGTCGTCGACGTCAGCCGCCAGAACCCGTCCCTGCTGGCCGGCGCCGGTGACCTGATCTCGACCGCGGAGGACCTGAACACCTTCATCTCCGCGTTGCTCGGCGGCCGGCTCCTGCCTGCCCCGTTGCTGGCCGAGATGCTCACTCCGCACGGCGAGCTCAACCTCGGTCTGGGCCTGTGGGTGCAGAACCTCGGCCCGGCGGGCACGATCGTGCACCACAACGGCGGCGCCCCCGGCGGCTACGGCGCCCTGATGATCAGCACGCCGGACGGCAGCCGGACCCTGACGGCGACACTGACCACCGGCGAGGCCGACCCGGCACAGGTGTTCCCCGCGGCGCTGGGCGCGCTCATCATGTCGGTGTTCGGCAGCTGAGCACTCGCTCGATGTCCCGGAAACTGTCGCGCTTCCGACACGGATGGCCTAACCTGCGCGGGTGACCAGCCCTCAGGACGAGTCGAAGACCCAGAACCTGTTCACGGAATCCGCGTACTACCAACCCACCGAGAGCAGCAGCACCAGCATGCTCTCCGACGTCGAGGACCGGCCGTCGCCGCCGGCGAACCGCTACCACGGCGGGATCGACTTCGGTCTGCTCGCGCTGCGGCTGGCGCTCGGGGTAATCCTCGGCGCGCACGGGTTGCAGAAGGTGTTCGGGCTGTTCGGCGGCCCCGGCATCGACGGCACGGCGCGGATGCTGGAGGCGATGGGCTACACGGCCCAGCCGACGCTGCTCGCGTGGATCACCGGGTTGAGCGAACTGATCGGCGCGGTGCTCGTCGTACTGGGCCTGTTCACCCAGATCGGCGCCGCCGCGATCCTCGGCGTCACCGTGAACATGATCTACGTCCAGTGGAGCAGCGGGTTCTTCGAACCGAACGGGTTCGAGTTCGAGCTGCTGCTGGCGACCGTTGCGTTCGCGCTGCTGTTCACCGGCTCCGGGCGGATCGCGCTGGACGTCAACACCCCGTGGCGGCGCCGCCCGGTGCCGTTCGGGTTGTTCTTCCTGCTGATCGCCGCCGCGGCGGCCGTCGTGGTCATCGTGCTGGCGCGCTGAACAACGGAAAAGGGCCCCGGTTGCTCGCAGCCGGGGCCCTGTTTCTTGTCAGGCCTACTTGTTTGGGTCGCGCACCGCGCCGGTGTCGGCGGAGGTCGCCATCCGCGCGTAGGCGCGCAGGGCCGCGGTCACCGGCCGCTGGCGCTCCACCGGCTGCCACGGCCGCTCCGAGGCCTCCATCTTCGCCCGGCGCTCGGCCAGCACGTCGGCGTCCACCAGCAGCTCCAGCTTCCGCTCGTGCACGTCGATCAGGATCTGGTCGCCGTCCTGGACCAAGCCGATCGTGCCGCCCGACGCGGCCTCCGGCGAGATGTGCCCGACCGAGATCCCGGACGAGCCGCCGGAGAACCGGCCGTCGGTGATCAACGCGCACTTTTTGCCCAGCCCGGCGCCCTTGAGGAACGCCGTCGGGTGCAGCATCTCCTGCATGCCCGGGCCGCCTGCCGGACCCTCGTAGCGGACCACGAGCACCTCACCCGGCTGGATCTTCTTGCTCAGGATGACCGAGACGGCCTCCTCCTGGCTCTCGACCACGCGCGCCGGGCCCTGGAACCGCCAGAGCTCCTCGTCGATGCCCGCGGACTTGATCACCGCGCCGTTCTCGGCCAGGTTGCCGCGCAGCACCGCGAGCCCGCCGTCCTTGGTGTAGGCGTGCTCGATGTCGCGGATGCAGCCGTTGGCCGCGTCCGTGTCCAGCTCGGTCCACCGGTTCGACGTCGAGAACGCCTCCGTGGTGCGGACCCCGCCCGGCGCGGCGTGGAACAGCTCGATCGCCTCCGGAGACGGCGACCCGCCACGGATGTCCCACGTGGACAGCCACTGCTCCAGCGACGGCGAGTGCACCGCGTGCACGTCCGTGTTGAGCAGCCCGGCCCGGTTCAGCTCGCCCAGGATCGCCGGGATGCCGCCGGCCCGGTGCACGTCCTCCATGTGGTAGTCGGAGTTCGGTGCGACCTTCGACAGGCACGGCACGCGGCGGCCGATCTCGTCGATGTCGGAGATCGTGAAGTCGACCTCGCCCTCCTGCGCCGCGGCCAGGATGTGCAGCACCGTGTTGGTCGAGCCGCCCATCGCCATGTCCAGCGCCATCGCGTTCTCGAACGCCTTGCGGTTGGCGATCGAGCGCGGCAGCACGCTGTCGTCGTCCTCGCCGTACCAGCGCTTGCACAGCTCCATGACCGTGCGGCCGGCGTCCTCGAACAGCTTGCGGCGGGCGGCGTGCGTGGCCAGCGTCGAGCCGTTGCCCGGCAGCGACAGGCCCAGCGCCTCGGTGAGGCAGTTCATCGAGTTCGCGGTGAACATGCCCGAGCACGACCCGCACGTCGGGCACGCGGACCGCTCCACAATGGACAGCCCGTCCTCGTCGACAGCGGGGTTCGCCGAGGCGGAGATGCTGGTGATCAGGTCGGTCGGCGCGTGCGCGACGCCGTCCACGACCACCGCCTTACCGGCCTCCATCGGGCCGCCGGAGACGAACACCACCGGGATGTTCAGCCGCATCGCGGCGTTCAGCATCCCGGGCGTGATCTTGTCGCAGTTGGAGATGCAGACCAGCGCGTCGGCCTGGTGCGCGTTGACCATGTACTCGACCGAGTCGGCGATGATCTCGCGCGAGGGCAGCGAGTAGAGCATGCCGCTGTGCCCCATGGCGATGCCGTCGTCCACCGCGATCGTGTGGAACTCGCGCGCCACGCCACCGGCCTCGCGGATCGCCCCGGCCACGATGTCGCCGAGGTCCTTGAGGTGCACGTGCCCGGGCACGAACTGGGTGTAGGAGTTGGCGATCGCGACGATCGGCTTGCCGAAGTCGCCGTCGGTCAGCCCGGTGGCCCGCCAGAGGGACCGGGCGCCCGCGGCGTTGCGGCCATGGGTGGTTGTTCGGGAGCGCAGAGCAGGCATGCCAGCCAGATTACGCCGGGTCCCGCGCGTCCCGATCAACCGGCGGCCCATCCCACACCGAATTCGGCGCATCACCTCCTCAGGTGAGGAAAACCCCAGGTCAGTGCGGTGTCCAGAGAGCGAGAAGCGGCGTAACCGGGCGCAATGCCGTCGGATACGCGGCCGAAATACGCGATTCCTAGCTTTCGCCGCATCCGAGCGAAGGGATCGGATATGGGCCTCGCTGACAACCCGGAAATGGAAGACTACTCACTGCGGTACACCCCGGCGGCGTTCCGGAAGTGGTCGCCGTGGATGGTGTTCCTGTCCTGCCTCGTCGGCATCTCCGCGATGGCGGGCTACGCACTCGACGCCGCGTTCGTCGACGCGTTCGGCTTCGCCAGCGCGCTCACCGGTTTCCTGGTCGCCGCGGCCGTGACGCTGCCGCTGACCCTGGTGATCGCGTTCGCGATCGCGCGCGGGCACGTGGACATCGACCTGCTGACCCGCGGCTCTGGCTTCGGCTACCTCGGATCCACGCTGACCTCGCTGGTCTACGCCACCTACACGCTGATCTTCCTGGCCTACGAGGGCGTCCAGGCCTGGACGTGGCCGTGGATCGCGCTGATCGGGCTGGCGCTGGGCACCGCGGCGACCGCGCCGGATGCCGGGCACAACATGGTCCACCCGGCGACCGTGTCGCCGTCCGGTCTGGCCGGGATGACCGTGCTCGCGGTGTTCACGATCGCCGCCGCGCAGCTGTCGCTGGCCACCCAAGTGGGGGAGCAGGGCGACTACCTGCGGCTGATGCCCGACCCCGAACCAGGCAGGCGGGGGCGGTGGCGGCTCGCGGTGATCACGGGCGGGCCCGGCTTCGCGTTGTTCGCGGTGGGCATCTTCTTCGCCTCGACGCTGCTGGTCGGGTACGCCTCGACGAAGATCGGCGCCGATCACGTCGGGGTGCCGGTGGACCTGTTCACGGCCGTCTACGAGCGGCTGACCGGGAACCACACCGTCGCGCTGGTCCTCGCCGGGGTCCTGGTGCTGCTGTCCCAGATCAAGATCAACATCATGAACACCTACTCGGGGTCGCTGTCCTGGTCGAACTTCTTCTCCCGGCTGCTGCACCGCCACCCCGGGCGCGCCGTGTGGGTGTTCCTGCAGGTCGGGCTGTCCCTGGTGCTGATGGAGATCGACATCTTCAGCCACATCGTCGAGGTGCTCGCCTGGTACTCGAACGTCGGTGTCGCGTGGATCGCGGCGATGGTGTCCGACCTGGTGATCAACAAGAAGTGGCTGAAGCTGGCCCCGCCGCAGCTGGTGTTCAACCGCGCGCACCTCTACAACGTGAACCCCGTCGGGGGCGGGTCGATGATCGTCGCCGGCGCCGTGTCGATGGTCGCCTACTACGGCGCGTTCGGCGCGGGCGCGGCCGCGTTGTCGCCGTTCATCGCGCTGGGCGTCGCGGTGGTGCTGCCGCCGATCGTGGCCGCCGCCACCCGCGGACGCTGGTACGTCGCCCGCGAGGCGGTGCTGCCCGCCGCAGACGAGCTGCCGTGCTCGGTGTGCGCGGGGAACTACGACCGCGACGACATGGCGAGCTGTCCCTTCCACGGCGGCACGATCTGCTCCCTGTGCCGCTCGACCGAGGCCGCCTGCCGGGACACCTGCAAACCCAGCGCGTGGCGGCCGCCCAAGGGTTCCGTGCCGCTCGGCATGCCGAAGTTCGCCCCCGACAAGGAACTGGAGGTCGCCTGATGAGCACCGCACTGCTGGTGGTGGACGTGCAGAACGGGTTCTGCCACCCGGACGGCTCGCTGCCGCGGCTGGGCCGGGCACTGGACGGCGCGGCGGCGGTGGCGAACACCGCGGTCGCGGTGGCTCGGGCCAGGGAAGCGGGCGTGCCGGTGGTCTTCACCCGGCACGTCTACCGGCCCGGCCGCGTGGACGAGGGTCCCCGGCTGGCCGAGCTGTCCGGCGGGCTGGCCGAGCTGCACGGCCTGGAACTGGGCACCCGGGCCGCCGACGTGGTCGACGAGCTCGGCTGCACGGCCGCGGACCTGGTGGTCGACAAGGCCCGGTTCGACGCGTTCCTGTGGACCTCGCTGGATCCGCTGCTGCAGGGGCTCGGCGTGACCGGACTGGTGGTCTGCGGCGTGGTGACCAACGTCTGCGTCGAGTCCACCGTGCGCGCGGCCTTCATGCGGGACTACCGCGTCACGCTGCTCGAGGACTGCTGCGCGGCGATGACCCGGCGGCAGCACGAGATCGGCGTCGAGATCATGCGCGACATCGGGTTCGCCGCGATCGCCTCGATCGGCGGCGGCTTCACCTTCGGTGCTCTCCCGGAGGCCGCGTGAGCAGCGGTAACACGGCGGTGATTCCGTGGAGACCGAGCGGCAAACGACGCTCCTTAGCGTCCCCGGGAATGAGGAGTGCTGCACAGCGGGGTCACGAGGTGCGCCGGTTGCGGGACATGCTCCGCGCGGCCGTCCAGGGCGGCCGCTACGGCGACGGGCAGCTGCCTGGCGAGGCCGAGCTGATGGCGGCGCACCGCGCGTCCCGCGCCACCGTCCGGGAAGCGCTCTCCCTGCTCCGCGCGAAGGGGTGATCGAGCGCGTCCAGGGCATCGGCACGAACGCGGTCGTCCGGCCGGCCGACGCACGGCTCGTCGAAGCCCACGGCGTGATCCGCCCGGACCAGCACAGCCTGCTCAACCGCCGCACCCGGCCCCGGCTGCTCGACCGCTCCGAGATCGCCGCGCCCGCCGTGGTCGCCGACCGGCTCGGCGTGCCTGCCGGAACCCCGTGCCTGCGCCTGGAGTACGTCGCGCTGCACCAGGAGGAGCCGGTCTGGCTCGCCACCAACTACGCCCTCTTCCCGGAGGCCGCGCGGTTGCGGGACTGTCCGTTCGTCACCGACTGGTACGCGCTCATGGCCGACGCCGGCGTCGAGTCCGGACAGTCCGAGTTCATCATCGGCGCCGAGCCCGCCGACCCGCTCGTCGCCGCCGTGCTCGGCATCGCGCCCGGCGCGCCCGTTCTGGTCACCGAGCAGACCATCGCCGACCCCGCCGGGCGCCTGTTCGACCTGGCCTTCATCCACACCCGCGCCGACCGGTTCCGGTTCGTCTCGCGCGGCACCCGAGTCCCCGGGAGGGAAGCATGATCCACACCGTCACCGACGCAGAGCCTGGTGCTCGACCCGGCGTGGGGCGCGGGCCGGGACGCGCCCGTCGTCGCCCGGCTCAAGGCCGCGGGCGCGGTCATCACGGGCAAGACCTCGACGATGGAGTTCGCCTGCGGGATGCCGGACGACACCAAGCCGTTCCCCATGCCGCGCAACCCGTGGAACCCGGACACCTGGCCCGGCGGGTCCAGCTCCGGCACCGGCAGCGGGGTCGCGGCCGGGATGTTCCTGGCCGGGCTGGGCACCGACACCGCGGGCAGCATCTGCATCCCGGCGGCGTTCTGCGGGGTCAGCGGCCGGATGCCGACGTTCGGCCGGGTGCCGAAGTCCGGGTGTGTGCCGCTGGGCTACAGCCTCGACCACATCGGACCGCTGGCGCGCTCGGCGCGGGACTGCGCCGCGGTGCTGGAAGTGCTGGCCGGCCTGGACACCAGCGACCCGGACTGCGTGGACGCGCCGTTCAGCGCGCCCCGCCTTCGACGGCGACCTGTCCGGCCTGCGCATCGGGGTGGTGCGCGAAGGGCACTTCCCGGACCACGCGGATCCGGCGCTGGCCGGCGCGTTCGACGCGGCCGTCGCGGTGCTCGCCGAGCAGGGCGCGACGGTCGTGGAGGTCACGCTGCCGTACTGGCACGAGATGATCACCGCGGACATGGTGACCATGGGCTGCGAGGCGCTGGCCTACCACCGCGATGACCTAGCCGGCCGTTGGGGCGACTACTACGCGGCCACGCGCGCGATGTTGGTGACCGGGGCGATGGCGTCCGGCGCGGACTACGTGCAGGCCCAGCGGGTGCGCCGGGTCGTGCAGGACGCGCTGGCCCGGTTGTTCGAGACGGTCGACGTGATCGCCGCGCCGACGGCCGCGGTCGGCGCGCCGACCTTCGACAGCATCACCACACCCGGCGGGGGAGTCGACGTGAGCGAGCTGTTCTCGCTGATCTTCACGCCGTACTGGGACAGCGTCGGCAACCCGGTTCTGGCCGTGCCGATGGGTTTCACCGCGGACGGGATGCCGTTGTCCCTGCAGCTGGCCGGCCCGGCCTTCGGCGAAGCGGCGATCCTGCGCGCGGGCGACGCGTTCCAGCAGAGCACCGACTGGCGCCTGCGGGTGCCGCGGCCGGCTGGCGTGGCCGCCGCCTGAAAGGAGAGACGATGGACGACCTGACGATGGTGCGCGGCCGGCTCGACGCCCTCTACGACGTGCCGGAAGCCCGGTACACACCGACCCGGCGCTGCGCTTCCGCGCCGGCGCCCGCGTCGAGGACTGGGCCCGTTAGTCCGACGCCTCGTCCGTGGTCTCGTCCAGGTCGTCGGTCAGGCCGCTCGGGTCCTTCATGCGGCCCTCGCTGACCAGGGAGATCACCGGCAGGTGGCGGGTGCGGACCGACGGCAGCGGGACCTCGCTGCCGTCGGTCAGCACCGCGCGGACCTTGGCCTTGTCGTTGATCGCCAGTCCCTTGAGCGAGGACCACGGCATCTCGCGGTGGCCGAACACCGTCCGCACGTCCAGGCCGCGCGCGGAGGCGACCGTGCGGGTGCGCACCACGAAGACGAACAACCCGATCGGGACGACGTACATCAACCACAGCCCGGGTACGTCGGCGAACGCGGCGGGGATCATGCAGACCGCCAGGAACACGACGGCGAGCAGGGAGATCAGCGGGACGCGGAAGATCGCCTTCCGGCCCTGTTGCTCGGTTTCGGCCACGCCTCCATGGTGCCTCCCGCCCGCCGGGACGCCACGGCCGGGTGTGCCCAGTATCCGGGATCACCGTCCCGCAGAGTTGACACTGTTCGACAGGACCCGTTAACGTCAGCGCCGTGAACCCGCAGATTGGCCTCGTACTTCCCCCGCGCGTCGACGCGTAGGGACAATCGAACCCACCTGCGTCGACGCGCGACCCTCGTGCGACCTTGAAAGGTCGGCGGGGGTTTTTTGTTGCCCACGCCAGCCCGACCCCCACCACCCGACGAGAAGCCCGACGAGACCCACGAGGCAGAACTGATGACAAGCGCCACGTCGCGATCGGAAACGAAACCCGGAGCGAATCCGGCCGCCGCGTCGCCGGCCCAGCTCGGCAACCGCCCCAAGCCAGCCCCGCCCGCAGGCACGCCGGTCCGGGTGACCGGCGCGCAGTCGCTGGTGCGATCGCTCGAGGCGATGGGCGTCGAGGTGGTCTTCGGCATTCCGGGTGGCACCATCCTGCCTGCGTACGACCCGCTCCTGGACTCGACGAAGGTGCGGCACGTCCTCGTCCGCCACGAGCAGGGCGCCGGGCACGCGGCCACCGGGTACGCGCAGGCCACCGGCAAGGTCGGCGTGTGCATGGCGACCTCGGGTCCCGGCGCGACCAACCTGGTCACCCCGCTGGCCGACGCGAACATGGACTCCGTCCCGGTCGTTGCGATCACCGGCCAGCAGACCCGGCCGCTGATCGGCACCGACGCGTTCCAGGAAGCCGACATCTGCGGCATCACGATGCCGATCACCAAGCACAACTTCCTGGTCACCGACCCCATCGACATTCCGCGCGTGATCGCCGAGGCGTTCCACCTCGCCTCCACCGGTCGTCCCGGCCCGGTCCTGGTCGACATCCCCAAGGACGTGCTGCAGGAGACCACCTCGTTCTCCTGGCCGCCGGAGCTGCGCCTGCCCGGCTACCGGCCGACGCTGCGCCCGCACGGCAAGCAGGTCCGCGAGGCCGCGCGGCTCATCGCGCAGGCCCGCCGCCCGGTCCTCTACGTCGGCGGCGGCGTGATCAAGGCGCAGGCCCACGCGCAGCTGAAGGAGCTGGCCGAGCTGACCGGCATCCCCGTGGTCACCACGCTGATGGCCCGCGGCGCGTTCCCCGACTCGCACCAGCAGCACCTGGGCATGCCCGGCATGCACGGCTCGGTCGCCGCGGTCGCCGCGATGCAGCGCGCCGACCTGCTGGTCGCGCTCGGCGCCCGGTTCGACGACCGGGTGACCGGTCAGCTGTCGTCGTTCGCGCCGGAGGCCAAGGTCGTCCACGCCGACATCGACCCGGCCGAGATCTCCAAGAACCGCAAGGCCGACGTGCCCATCGTCGGGGACTGCGCGGAGATCATCACCGAGCTGATCGACGCGGTGAAGGCCGAGACCGACCGCATCGGCGAGCCGGACCTGGCCCCGTGGTGGACGCAGATCGACGCGTGGCGCCAGACCTTCCCGGCGGGCTACGAGTGGCCTGCCGACGGCACCCTCTCGCCGCAGTACGTCATCGAGCGCATCGGCCAGATCGTCGGCCCGGACGCCGTCTACGCGGCGGGTGTCGGCCAGCACCAGATGTGGGCCGCGCAGTTCATCAAGTACGAGAACCCGCGCACCTGGCTCAACTCCGGTGGCCTCGGCACCATGGGCTACGCGGTGCCGGCCGCGATGGGCGCCAAGTTCGGCGTGCCGGACAAGCAGGTGTGGGCCATCGACGGCGACGGCTGCTTCCAGATGACCAACCAGGAGCTGGCCACCTGCGCCATCGAGGGCGCGCCGATCAAGGTCGCCGTCATCAACAACGGCAACCTGGGCATGGTCCGCCAGTGGCAGAACCTGTTCTACGCCGAGCGGTACTCCAACACCGACCTCGGCACCCACAAGCACCGGATCCCGGACTTCACGCTGCTGGCCGAGGCGCTGGGCTGCGCAGGCCTGCGGTGCGAGACCAAGGACGAGGTCGACGACGTCATCCGCCGCGCGATGGAGATCAACGACCGCCCCGTCGTGATCGACTTCGTGGTCGGCAAGGACGCCCAGGTCTGGCCCATGGTGGCGGCCGGGACCGGCAACGACGAGATCATGGCCGCGCGCGGCATCCGCCCGCTGTTCGAGGACGACGAGGTTTCGCAGTGACCAGGCATACGCTGTCCGTGTTGGTGGAGAATGTCCCCGGGGTGCTCGCCAGAGTCGCCGGGTTGTTCTCCCGTCGCGGTTTCAACATCGAGTCCCTCGCCGTCGGGCCCACGGAAAACCCCGAGGTGTCCCGGATGACGATCGTGGTCGCCGTTGAGGAGCTACCGCTCGAACAGGTGACCAAGCAGCTCAACAAGCTGGTCAACGTCATCAAGATCGTGGAGCTCGAGCCCGTCTCGTCGGTGCAGCGCGAACTGCTGCTCGTCAAGGTGCGGGCCGATGCCACCGTGCGCAGCCAGGTCCTCGAGACCGTCCAGCTGTTCCGTGCCAAGGTGGTCGACGTGTCGCCCGAGGCGCTCACCATCGAGGCCACCGGCACCGGTGAGAAGCTCGGTGCCCTGCTGCGCATGCTGGAGCCGTACGGCGTGCGTGAGATCGTGCAGTCCGGCATGGTCGCGGTCGGCCGGGGTCCCCGGTCGATCACCGCCTCCGCGCCCCGCTAGCAGTTTTTAAAACCGAAAGGAATCAGTTCCCCTCATGTCAGTCGAAATCTTCTACGACGACGACGCCGATCTCAGCATCATCCAGGGTCGCAAGGTCGCCGTGATCGGTTACGGCAGCCAGGGCCACGCGCACGCGCTGAGCCTGCGCGACTCCGGGGTCGATGTGCGCATCGGTCTTCCGGAGGGGTCGAAGTCGCGCGCGAAGGCCGAGGAGGAGGGCCTGCGGGTGCTCACCCCGGCGGAGGCGTCCGCCGAGGCCGACCTGATCATGATCCTCGCGCCGGACACCAAGCAGCGCTTCATCTACAGCGAGGACATCGAGCCGAACCTGAAGGACGGCGACGCCCTCTTCTTCGGCCACGGCTTCAACATCCGCTACGAGCTGATCAAGCCGCCGGCCAATGTGGACGTGGCGATGGTCGCGCCGAAGGGCCCCGGCCACCTGGTCCGCCGCCAGTTCGTCGACGGCAAGGGCGTGCCCGCCCTGATCGCGGTCGAGCAGGACGCCTCCGGCAACGCGCAGGCGCTCGCGCTGTCCTACGCCGCCGCCATCGGTGGCGCCCGCGCCGGGGTCATCAAGACCACCTTCAAGGAGGAGACCGAGACCGACCTGTTCGGTGAGCAGGCCGTCCTCTGCGGTGGCGCCTCCGCGCTGGTGCAGACCGGGTTCGAGGTGCTGACCGAGGCCGGCTACGCGCCCGAGATCGCCTACTTCGAGGTGCTGCACGAGCTGAAGCTCATCGTCGACCTCATGTACGAGGGTGGCATCGCCCGGATGCGCTACTCGATCTCCGACACCGCCGAGTACGGCGACCTCACCCGCGGCCCGCGTGTCATCACGCCCGCGGTGAAGGAGGAGATGAAGAAGATCCTGGGCGAGATCCAGGACGGCACATTCGCCCGCGAGTGGGTCGGCGAGGACGAGGCGGGCCGGGCCAACTTCCGCAAGCTGCAGGAAGCCGGCGAGCAGCACCCGATCGAGGAGACCGGGAAGAAGCTGCGCGGCCTGATGTCGTGGGTCGACCGGCCGATCACCGAGACCGCCTGAGTTTTGTGTGCGAAGGGACCGCTCCGGGATGCGCCCCGGGGCGGTCCCTTTTCGTTCCCGGAGTTACCGTGATCACGTGGACGACAAGGTGCGGGTTCGCGAGGAACTGGATCTCACCGGGGCGCGGTGGCAGGCCACGGAAGGTGAACTGGAGTTCGCACAGGTCGAGCACGTCGACGGTCTCGTCTACACGGCGCTTCGCAAGGCGACCGACCCGGACGGGCCGGTCCTGGTCTTCACACCGTCCGAATGGGCCGCTTTCGTGGCCGGCGCGAGGGACGGCGAGTTTCACGACCTCGCGGGGCTGACCGCGGACTGAGCGGCCGCGAGCAGCTCTGGCAGGCAGGGGCCCGGCCGCGGTCGCGAAGGCCACCTGGTCGAGGTAGTCGCGGGATTCGGTGATCCGGTCGTTCCGCGCCCGCACGAGCAGCAGGTTCGCGGGGGCGGGGCCGATTCCGCGGTAGGTGGGAGCCAGCTCGGACCACCGGCTCGCGGTGATCTGTTCGAGGAGAGCGCTGACGACCTCCGTGGGGGAGTGAGCCACGTCACCCAATATGCGGAGCCCATACTCCGCTTGTGCGCCCGCGATCTCGATCCCGCCGGGTTGCGCTCCCGTTCACAGGCCCGGTGAGCAGCGCGACTAGACTCGCGGGCGTCGTTTGAGCCCAGCCGCGTCAACGGGAGCCCCATCGTGACCAACCCCAGCAAGCCGGTCGTCCTCATCGCCGAAAAGCTCGCCCCGTCCACGCTGGCCGTGTTCGGTGACGAGGTCGAGGTCCGGCACGTGGACGGCACCGACCGCCCCGCGCTGCTGGAGGCCGTGAAGTCCGCCGACGCGCTGCTGGTCCGCTCCGCGACCAAGGTGGACGCCGAGGTGCTGGCCGCCACCACGCGCCTGAAGGTCGTCGCCCGCGCGGGTGTCGGCCTGGACAACGTCGAGGTGCCCGCCGCCACCGCGCGCGGCGTGCTCGTGGTGAACGCCCCGACCTCGAACATCGTCTCGGCCGCCGAGCACGCCGTCGCGCTGCTGCTCGCCGTGGCCCGCCGCGTGCCCGCCGCCGACCAGAGCCTGCAGGGCGGCGCCTGGAAGCGCAGCCAGTTCACTGGTGTCGAGCTGAACGGCAAGACCATCGGCGTCGTCGGCTTCGGCAAGATCGGGCAGCTGTTCGCGCAGCGCCTCGCCGCGTTCGACACCAAGATCGTCGCCTACGACCCGTACGTGTCCGCCGCCCGCGCCGCCCAGCTCGGCGTCGAGATGCTCAGCCTCGACGAGCTGCTCGCGCGTGCCGACATGATCTCGATCCACCTGCCGAAGACCCCGGAGACCAAGGGGCTCATCGACGCCGAGGCGCTGAAGAAGACCAAGCCGGGCGTCATCATCGTCAACGCCGCGCGTGGTGGCCTCGTCGACGAGGACGCGCTGGCCGAGGCCATCCGCAACGGCCACGTCGGCGGCGCGGGCATCGACGTGTTCGTCACCGAGCCGACCACCGAGAGCCCGCTGTTCGGCCTGCCCAACGTCGTCGTCACCCCGCACCTGGGCGCCTCGACCGCCGAGGCGCAGGACCGCGCGGGCACCGACGTCGCCCGGTCGGTGCTGCTCGCGCTGCGCGGCGACTTCGTGCCGGACGCGGTGAACGTCGCCAGCGGTGGCGTGGTCGGCGAGGAGGTCCGCCCGTACCTGCCGCTGACCCAGAAGCTGGGCACCGTGCTGGCCGCGCTGAGCCAGAAGGCGCCGTCGGCGGTCACCGTCGAGGTGCGTGGCGAGCTGTCGTCGGAGGACGTCAGCGTGCTGTCGCTGGCCGCGCTGCGGGGCGTGTTCTCGGGCGTGGTCGAGGACCAGGTCACGTTCGTCAACGCGCCGCGCCTGGCCGAGGAGTTCGGCGTGCGCACCGAGATCGTCACCGAGCCGGAGAGCCCGAACTGGCGCAGCCTGGTCACCGTGCGCGCGGTGCACGACGACGGCACCACGCTGTCGGTGTCCGGTTCGGTCACCGGCAACAACCAGGTGGAGAAGCTGGTGGAGGTCAACGGCCGCCACTTCGACCTGCGCGCCGAGGGCCACATGCTGCTCCTGGAGTACCCCGACCGCCCCGGCATCATGGGCCGCGTCGGCACCCTCCTGGGTGAGGCGTCGATCAACATCGAGGCGGCGCAGATCAGCCAGACCACCGACCGGTCGGACGCGGTGATGATCCTGCGCGTCGACCGCGAGGTGGACTCCCACCTGCTGGAGCCGATCGCCGCGACCGTCGGCGCGCGCACCATCCGCGCCGTCACGTTCGCATAACACGCACTACCTCCCAAAGTCGGATTACTCCGATGCGCTCTAGGCGCATCGCGGGAGCACCGGCTAAGTTCGCACCCTCGCCTTGATCGGAGTGAGGGTGCGAACAAGCATGAGAAACACGACCCGGCGGTCGCTCGCCGCCGTCTTCGCCGCCGCGCTCGCCGCGACCGGTTTCGCGTCGGGCAGCGCGGCGGCCCAGGACGAGCCGCTGGCGGCGGGCAAACCCGTGGCCAAGGTGTCCGCGGACGGCCTGCAGGGCAAGCTGTCCCCGCGGCTGGCGTCGGCCAAGGGCCGGACGACCGCCTTCATCGAGCTGACCCAGCAGCCCGCGGTGGACGCGTTCAACGCCGAGCGCGGCGCGGGCAAGGACCGCGCCAGGCAGGCGGCGAACAACGCGCGGGCCGGGGTCGCCGGGGTGGTGAACTCCGTGCTGGGCCAGCTGCGTTCGCTCGACGCGGGCACCGAGGTGCTCTACTCGACCGCGAACGCCGTCTCCGGTGTCGTCGTGACCGCCGACGCCGCGAAGATCCGCGAACTGGCCGCCCGCCCGGACGTCGCGTCGATCCGCACGGTCGTGCCGAAGACGCGCAGCAACAACAGTGCCGCCCAGCTGACCAACACGCTCAACGCGTGGCAGCAGACCGGCCGCCTCGGCGACGGCGTCAAGGTCGGGGTCATCGACGACGGCATCGACTACACCCACGCCGACTTCGGCGGCCCCGGCACGAAGGCGGCCTACGACTCGGTCGACCGGAACGCGCCGACGCCGCTGTTCCCCAACGCCAAGGTGGTCGGCGGCACGGACCTGGTCGGCGACGAGTACGACGCGGGCACCGAGGGCGCCGACACCCCCAAGCCGGACCCCAACCCGATCGCCTGCGGTGAGCACGGCACGCACGTAGCCGGCACCGTCGCCGGGTACGGCGTCAACGCCGACGGCAGCACCTTCACCGGCGACTACTCGAAGCTGACCGCCGAGTCGCTGAACGCCATGAAGATCGGCCCGGGCATGGCGCCCAAGGCCTCGCTGTACGCGATCAAGGTGTTCGGCTGCGAGGGCTCCACCGACGTCACCTCGCAGGCGCTGGACTGGGCGCTCGACCCCAACGGCGACGGTGACTTCGACGACCACCTCGACATCGTCAACCTGTCGCTGGGCAGCGACTTCGGCGCGCCGGACGACCCGGACTCGCTGTTCGTGCGCAAGCTGGCCGCGAACAACGTCCTGTCGGTCATCGCCGAGGGCAACGGCGGCGACCTCTACGACGTCGGCGGGTCGCCGGGCAACACGCCCGAGGCGCTGACCGTGGCGTCCAGCCGGGACGTGTCGGTCCTGCGCGACGCGGCGGACGTGACCGCGCCGGCCGGCGTCGCCGGCCCGAAGGGCGGCCAGTACAGCCAGAACTACACCGGCTACGACACCCTGGACCGCACCTCGGCGGTGGCGAAGCTGTCCTCGGCCAACGCCGACGGCTGCGCGCCCTACTCCGACGCCGACAAGGCCGCGGTCGCGGGCAAGTTCGCATGGCTGGAGTGGGACGACAACGACGCCACCCGCGCCTGCGGTTCGGCCGCTCGCGCCAACAATGCCCAGGCCGCCCGCGCCACCGGTGTGCTGCTGTCGTCCAGCCTGGAGCACTTCGCCGCGGGCATCGCGGGCAACTCGGCCATCCCGATGTTCCAGTTCACCGCGTCGGCGACCAGCCAGATCCGCCCGGCGCTGGACGCGGGCACGCTGACCGCCCGCCTGTACGGGGCCGGCCGCGCCAGCCTGCGGACCGACGACCCGGCGATCGTGGACACCCCGAGCTCGTTCACCTCGCGCGGCGTGCGCGGCCCGGCCGTCAAGCCGGACGTGTCCGCGCCCGGCGACACGATCTCGTCCGCCCTGCGCGGCAGCGGCAACAACCGCACCGTGCTGTCCGGCACGTCGATGGCGACGCCGCTGACCGCCGGCGTCACCGCGCTGCTGCGGCAGGCGCACCCCGACTGGTCCGTCGAGGAGATCAAGGCCCTGGTGATGAACACCGCCGGGCACGACATCGTCGCCGACGGCAAGACCTACGCGCCGCAGCGCGTCGGTGCCGGGCGGCTGGACACGCAGGCCGCGCTGAACGACCAGGTGCTGGCCTACTCGCGGGACGACCGGGGTGCCGTCAGCGTCACCTTCGGCACCGTCGAGGTGGACCGGCCGACGACGATCACCAAGACCATCCAGGTGGTCAACAAGGGCGACAGCTGGGCCCGCTACGCCGTGGCCTACGAGGGCATCACGAACCTGCCCGGCGTGCAGTACGAGCTGTCCGACCGGTCCGTGTCGCTGCCGCCGCGCGGCACCGCGTCGGTCCGCGTCACGCTGCGGATCACCGACCCCACGGCACTGCGCAAGGTCATCGACCCGACGGTGGCGACGGACCAGGCCGGGATGGCCCGCCAGTTCGTCGCCGACGCCTCCGGGCGCGTCGTGCTCAGCCCGCCGCCCGGCGGGAGCAAGCCGACGCTGCGCGTGCCGGTCTACGCGGCGCCGAAGCCGGTGTCGTCGATCGACACCCCGAAGTCGCTGAACTTCGCGGCCGACACCGCGCGCTTCACGCTCACCGGCCGCGGCGTCGACCAGGGCACCGGGAGCCAGCGCTACGAGTCGCTGATCAGCGTGCTGGAGCTGCAGGGCGAGTCCCCGCGGCTGCCCGAGTGCCGCGGCAGGGTGACCGACGGCTGCACGATCAACGACACGGCCAAGGGCGGCGACCTGCAGTACGTCGGCGCGGCGTCCACCATCGCGCAGGCGCGGCAGCAGGGCCACGCCGACCAGGCGCTGCTCGCGTTCGGGATCTCGACGTGGGGCAACTGGGCGAACCTGGGCAGCAACACGATCCCGTTCGTCGACATCGACACCACCGGCGACGGCGTGCCCGACTTCGAGTCCTACGTCACGAAGGCGAGCGGCACCGACGTCTGGCTGGTCAACACCGTGGACCTGAACGCCGAGGGCTTCCCCACCGTGGACGTCCAGGCGGTCAACGGCCAGCTCGGTGACGTGGACACCAACGTGTTCGACACCAACGTCGTGCTGCTGCCGGTCAGCATCACGGCGCTGGGCATCGACCCGGCGGCGGCCTCGCACAAGATCAGCTACACCGTCGGCACCACCGGGTACTACGTGGCGCCCAGCAGCGAGAACGGGCTCGTCGACGCCATCGGCACGCCGATGACGTTCGACGCGCTCGCGCCGGCCTACTCGGTTGCCGGTGCCAACGGGTCCGCGCTGATGTACTCGGCGAAGCCCGGCACGGCGCTCGACGTCACGCGCAACCCGGCGTCGGCCGACACGGTGCGCGGGCTGCTCGCGCTGAAGCACCACAACGGCAACGGCAACCGGGTGAGCGTGATCCGGGTGAACGGGGGTAGCCGGCCCTGACGACCGGGGCCACTCCGCCGATCGGGTGTCTCACTTATCGGGAGATTCCGTCATAAGGGTGGTGCCGCTTCGGCTCGTTGGCGACAGCCGGTAACCTGCCGTCGCTGGAGTATGTGGGCAAACGGGTGCGAACGAGCCCCGTGGCCCTGATCGACGGAGGTGTCTGATGCGGCTGGCGGTGATCCCAGGTGATGGGATCGGACCCGAAGTGATCACCGAGGCCCTGAAGGTACTCGGCGAGGTCGCTCCCACAGTGGAGTACACGAACTACGACCTCGGCGCGGCCCGCTGGCACGCCACCGGCGAGCTGCTCCCCGAGTCGGTCCTCGGCGAGCTCCGGCAGCACGACGCCATCCTGCTGGGCGCGGTCGGCGACCCGACCGTGCCCAGCGGGATCCTGGAGCGGGGCCTGCTGCTCCGCCTGCGGTTCGAGCTGGACCACCACGTGAACCTGCGCCCGGCCAAGCTGTACCCGGGTGTGCGCGGCCCGCTGGCCGACAGCAACGCCGAGATCGACATGGTGGTCGTGCGCGAGGGCACCGAGGGCCCGTACGCGGGCAACGGCGGCCTGCTGCGCAAGGACACCGAGCACGAGATCGCCACTGAGGTCAGCGTCAACACCGCGTTCGGCATCCGCCGCGTGGTGTCCGACGCGTTCAAGCGGGCCGAGGAGCGGCCGCGCAAGCACCTCACGCTGGTGCACAAGACCAACGTGCTGCTGCACGCCGGTTCGCTGTGGTCGCGGATCGTCGAGGAGGTGTCGCTCGAGCACCCGCAGGTCACGGTCTCCTACTCGCACGTGGACGCCGCCACGATCCACATGGTCACCGACCCGGGCCGCTTCGACGTGATCGTCACCGACAACCTGTTCGGCGACATCATCACCGACCTGGCCGCCGCCGTGACCGGTGGCATCGGTCTCGCCGCCAGCGGCAACCTGGACATCACGCGCCGCAACCCGAGCATGTTCGAGCCGGTGCACGGCAGCGCGCCGGACATCGCCGGTCAGGGCATCGCCGACCCGACCGCCGCGGTGCTGTCGGTTTCGCTGCTGCTGGACCACCTCGGCCAGCGCGAGGCGGCCCGCCGCATCGAGGCGTCCGTCGCCTTCGACCTGGCGACCCGCGACCAGGCCAACCCGGGCGCCACGCAGGCGATCGGCGACCGCCTGGCCGCCCTGGTCTCGTCGAACACGCGACCGGTCGCCTGATCGTTTTCCCAAGCCGTGGAGGCCATCCCCGCTTCGGGGGTGGCCTCCACGGCATTTTTGCCCTTTCGCGCACCGGTGTGGCATGATGCGGGCATGGCTTCCTCTTTCGCCGTGATCATTATCGGCAGGCGCGCCGGGTAGTGTCCGCATCGGACACCTGGCGCGCAGACCTCTCGCATCCGCGGGAGGTTTTTTTGTTGCCCGAGAAGCCTTCCACCACGCAAGGAGATGACCGTGACCCGCACGGAGCCAGCCGGACTGCCTCTCGGTGACGACTTCCACCTGTACGACACGACTTTGCGGGACGGCGCCCAGCGCGAGGGCATCTCCTACTCGGTGGCGGACAAGCTCGCCGTCGCGCGTCTGCTGGACGAGCTGGGTGTGGGCTTCATCGAGGGCGGCTGGCCGGGAGCGTTGCCGAAGGACACCGAGTTCTTCGCCCGCGCCGCGGACGGGGAGCTGATCCTCAAGCACGCGGCGCTCGTCGCGTTCGGATCGACGCGCAAGGCGGGCACGACGGCGGCGGAGGACGCCCAGGTGCGGGCGCTGCTCGACTCGCGGGCGCCCGTGGTGACGCTGGTCGCGAAGTCGGACCGCCGCCACATCGAGCGCGCGTTGCGCGTGGACGTCGACGAGGCCTGCGCGATGGTCGCCGACACCGTGTCGTTCCTGGTCGGCGAGGGGCGCCGGGTGTTCCTCGACGCCGAGCACTTCTTCGATGGCTACGCCTTCGACCCGGACACCTCGCTGCGCGTGCTGGAAGCCGGGTTCACCGCAGGCGCCGACGTCGTCGTGCTGTGCGACACCAACGGCGGCCAGCTGCCGCTCGGGATCGCCGAAACGGTGCGGGAAGTCGCCGCCCGCACCGGTTTCCGGCTCGGCATCCACTGCCAGGACGACACTTCCTGCGCCGTCGCCAACAGCATCGCGGCGGTGCAGGCCGGCGCGACGCACGTGCAGTGCACCGCGAACGGGTACGGGGAGCGGGCCGGCAACGCCGACCTGTTCGCCGTGACGGGAAACCTCGTGGCCAAGCTCGGGATGGACGTGCTCCCCACCGGGGGCGCCGCCGAGCTGACCCGCGTCTCCCATGCCCTTGCCGAAATCGCGAACATCGCACCCGACACCCACCAGGCCTACGTCGGGTCGTCGGCCTTCGCCCACAAGGCGGGGCTGCACGCGAGCGCGATCAAGGTGGATCCGTTGCTGTACAACCACATCGATCCATCTTCCGTCGGCAACGACATGCGGGTCCTGGTCACCGAGATGGCCGGCAGGGCCAGCCTGGAGCTCAAGGGACGTGAGCTCGGGGTGGACCTTGCCGGCCGGCCTGAGGCGGTCACCAGCGTGGTGGCGAAGGTGAAGGAGCTGGAGGCCGAGGGCTGGTCGTTCGAGGCCGCCGACGCGTCGCTGGAACTGCTGCTGCGCGAGGAGGTCGACGGCCCGGCCGAGCCGCCGTTCACGCTGGAGTCCTACCGCGTCGTGCTGGACCACCGCGGCGACGGGGAGGTGATCTCCGAGGCGACGGTGAAGGTGCACGTCGCGGGGGAGCGGGTGATCGCGACCGCGGAGGGCAACGGCCCGGTGCACGCGCTGGACGCTGCGCTGCGGAAGGCCCTGTCGCCGTCGCTGTCCTGGTTGGACAGTGTCGAGCTGTCGGACTACAAGGTGCGGATCCTGCCGAGCCACCCGGGCAGCGACGCGGTGACCCGGGTGCTGCTGAAGTCCAGCGACGGCGACCAGGAGTGGACCACGGTCGGCGTGCACGGCAGCATCGTCGAAGCGAGCTGGCTCGCCTTGTGCGACGCACTGGTGCACAAGAGCATGCGGGCCTAGAAGCGCGGTGGGCCACCCCCGCGCGTCGCGGGTGAGCCTCGCGGCGGGACTCGCCTCCCTGCGACTGCCGTCCGTGAGCGGCCAGGCTGGGTGCGGTGGAGCCATGGCGGGCAATCCTCGACGGCCTCCCGGGCAACGCCCGGGTGGTGCTGCGCTGTCCCACCGGCGACGCGTTCGCCGAGCTGCTGCTGGCCTGCGCCGACCGCAGGCTGGTGGCGGTTCCATTGCGCGCCCGCGTGACGGACACCGAGGTGGCCAGGGCCGCGGCGGTCGGGGCCTCCGCGGTGGTCGACGGGTCGCCCCGCGCGTCGCGGGTGAGCCTGCTCGACGGTGAGCCCGGTCATCCGGACGCCGCCGGCCTGGCGTTCCTCGTGCACACCCCGGGAGCCGGCCGGTGCGTCATGCTCGGCCGGGACGAGGTGGCAGGCAACGCGGCGCGGACCGCGGCCCTGCACGGCTTCTCACCGGTCCGCCCGCACGCCACCGCGTTGCCGCTGCACCACGTCACCGCGCTCGTGATGTCGCTGGTCGGCACCCGGCTCACCGACGCGCCCCTGGTGCTGATCGAGAAGTTCGACCCCGTCACGTTCTTCGCGGCGGTCGAGGTGAAGGGCGCGCAGACCGCGTCGCTCGTGCCGGCGCAGCTGCGCGAGGTGGTCCGCGCCGGTGTGCACTGGCCGGACTGCCTGGAGTACGTGATCACCTCGGGCGCGCGCCGCTCTCGCGGGAACTGGCCGGGGACTTCGCCGCCCGGTACGGGCCGCGGTTGCGGCAGGCCTACGGGCTCGCCGAGGCGGTCAACTTCAGCACCACCATGCCGCTGCTCGACGCGGCCGGGTTCCGGGAACAGTACGTGCGGCACCAGGGTCCGGTCGGGGTGCCGTTGCCGGGCACGGAGCTGCGCCTGAAGGACCGGGAGGTGTGGCTCCGTGCGCCCGAGCTGTTGCGCGGGTACTGGGGCGCCCCGGAGGCGAGCCCGGTGGTGCCGGACGGCTGGCTGCGCACCGGGGACCGCGGCGAGCTGCGTGACGGTTTCCTGGTCCTGCACGGGCGTTCCGCGGAACTGATCGAGCGCGGCGGGCAGCGGCTGCACCCGGCGGACGTCGAGGGGGAGTGGCGGGAGGCCGGGCTGTCCGGGGAGTTCGCCGCGGTGGTGGTGCCGGAACCCCCGCTGGGACACGAAGTCGCGCTCGTGGGTGCGGTGCACGGGTTGCGGGAGGTGTGCCGGAGCGCGCGGGTGCGGCCCGCGGGCTCACCGTGCGGCGGGAGAGTGCGTTGCGGTACGAGGAGTTGCTCGACCACGCCTGCGGCGCGGGCGATCCTGGCCTCGCCGGTGCGCCCGGAGTGCGCGCGGGCGCGCCACTTGTACCGCGAGGCACTGGCGCTGACCGCGGCGCATTCCCCGCCGCGGCAGGCGCTTCCGGTTACTGGACGCGGGACCGGACGATCTGGACAGTGGGCCGGGACCGGAGATGTTCGACACCATCGTGGCCACGAACACCTGCACCGCGCCGCCGACAAGGAGATGGCGCTGCGCCGCCTGCGCGACATGCTCACCGACGGCGGATGGCTGGTCTTGGCCGAGGGCACGAGCCCGACCACCGGGGCGACGCCGTGGGCGCTGGACCCGCTCTTCGCCGCCGTCGACGGCTGGTGGGACCGCGGCGGTCTGCGCAGCCGCTGGGAGTGGCTGCGCTTGCTCCGCGACGCTGGGTTCCGCGAACCGGGTTACGCCGCACTGCACGTGGGACACCACGACCTCGGCGGGGTCGTGTGGGCGACCAAGTAGGAAGGTGACGGCGGTGCCCGAACTCGAACTCGTCACGTGGGCCCGCAGCCGGGTCCACAGGGGACACACCGAACTGGACATGCACCACGGCTCGCGCTCCACGGCGCGCCCGCCGCGAGCGGGGACGCCCTGGTGTCCAACGGGTTCGTCCCGCACACGCACCCCGGCCACCACGTGCTGGTGGTGACCGCCGGGATCGGCACGATCACCTACGCGGGCCGGATCCACGAGACCCGCGCCGGCCAGGTGTACCTCATCGATGGCGAGGTGCCGCACGCCGTCGGCGCGATCACCGATCGCGTCATCCTGGCCGTGGGCTCGCCGCATCGGGCGATCGACGCCGAGGACCGGATGGCGCCCGTGCCGTACGAGGAGGTCGTCTCGCTCGACGGTGAACTGTGCTGCCTGATCTGCGACGTCATCCCCAGCACGCCGCGGCGGCCGCACGACGTGGGCTGCCCGCACTGCCCGTGCCACGCGTGCGCGGGTCAGAACACCGGTTCGTCGGCGCCTGCTCGACGTAGAACGCGTCGTCCGCGGCATGTTCCAGCACGCTCACCGCGGTGCGGCAGACCGGGCACCGGGATCTCCGCCAGGATCCGGCGAAGATCCAGCGGCGGCAGCCTCCGCAGTAGCCCCAGCGCGGGGGTTTGTCGTGGCGTCCCAGCATCGGGTCACTCCGGTGCGCAGCCGGGCGAGCTCGGCGTGGTCGGGTTCGTCTTCGAGCCGTTCCAGGTGCTCGAAGGCGCGGCGCAGCAGGACGACCGCGCCGTCGGTTTTCACGGGCACGTCCTCGTGGCCCGCTCGGGGTGCTGAGCCCGGCCTGACGCGGATCGAGCTGCGCGTCGGTCCGGGCGGGCTGGGCGGCGAGCGGGAGAAGGGGTACGTCCTGCACCACCTGCACACCCCGGTCGCGCCGGAGCGGCTGCGGTGGTGGTGGACCGTGAGCTGCCGGTCGCGGGAGCTGGCCGACCAGGTCGCGGACGGGATCGCCGGGATGATCCCCGAGTACCGGTGGGCGATCGATCCGGCGTTCCAGGCGCACCGCGATCCGCGTGCCGCCGGGCAGGCTCCGCACGTGCAGCGGGTAGGAGCGCGGGATGTCGAGCAGGTTCTCCACCAGCAGGCGGCTGCATCCCGCGACCTCCACCGGCTCGGACCGGACCGTCGCCCAGCCGGGGATCTCGGGGGTGTCCGGGACGGCGACGCGTTCGGCGCGGCCGGGCGCGCCCGGCCACACCCAGACGAGTCCGTCCTTTTCGGTCATCGGGCGGCGGGGGAGCACGGTCGACGGCGCGGATCCGGGGGAGCACGGACCGGGCTGGTCGTTGCAGATTCCGTGGTAGGCGCACCGCAGGTCGCCGCCGGACCGGAGCAGCGGGAACCGCTTGTGCCGGCACCACGACGTCACCGTCGACGGTCCGCCACAGCACGAGGGGCAGCCCCGCGACGACGGGTGCGTGCAGGTGGCCGCGCACGAAGTCGGGCGAGAACCCGGCGACGTACCAGGCATTGGTGATCACCGAGCCTACACGTTTCGTTCATCGAAATGGAAGTGTCCTTTAATGAGACGCCTGTGGGGTACCCCGTGTCAATGACCACCCGTGTACCCGGGGGAGGGCGGCTGGTTAGGGTGGGTGGGTGCGTCTAGCTCGAGTTGCTCATGCCGGTGGGGTCGCCTTCGCTTCCGTCGACGGCGACGAGCTCCTGGAAATCGCCGACCACCCCTTCGGACAGCCGAACTACACGGGCAAGCGGTTCTCGCTCGCCGACGTGCGGCTGCTCGCGCCGATCCTCCCGTCGAAGGTGATCGCGATCGGACGGAACTACGCGGAGCACGCGGCCGAGTTCGGCAACGAGGTGCCGCAGTCCCCGATGATGTTCCTCAAGCCGTCGACCAGCGTGATCGGCCCGAACGCCGCCATCAAGCTGCCCGCCGCGTCGCAGCGGGTGGACTTCGAGGGCGAGCTCGCGGTGGTCATCGGCCAGCCGATCCGCAACGTGAAGGCGGCGCAGGCCCCGGCGGCGATCCTCGGATACACGATCGCCAACGACGTCAGCGCGAGGGACCTCCAGAAGGCCGACGGCCAGTGGGGCCGCGCGAAGGGCTTCGACACGTTCTGCCCGCTCGGACCGTGGATCGAGACCGCTGTGGACGCCTCCGACCTGGCGATCCGCACCGAGGTCGACGGCGAGCTCAAGCAGGACTCGCGGACCTCGCTGCTGATCCACAAGATCCCCGAGCTGGTGGAGTTCGTGTCCGGCGTGATGACGCTGCTGCCCGGCGACGTCATCCTCACCGGCACGCCCGCCGGAGTCGGCCAGATCACCGACGGCCAGACGGTGTCCATCACCATCGAGGGCATCGGCACACTGACCAACCCGGTACAGAACGCGTAGCGCCAGTCTTTGAACCGAAGGTAGCTGGGTGGTCATCCCGGAGCCTGCCCGTCCGGCGAGGACTCTTTTGATCTTTAGAGCCGCGCTTTCGCGCGGAAAGCGCCTCACGGCGCTCGAAAGGTCACCTTACGACCGCCCCCGCGCCCGATACCTGATTGTGTTTCAGTCGCCGAGCAGCGGGGTCAAGGCGGGAAAGAGTACCTTGACCCCGCTGGTCGGCGACTAAAGATCGGCTGTGGATCGGGGGCGGGGGAGGTCTGGTGCGTGGTCGGTCTTCTTTCGTTGCCGGCTTGCGTTTCCTATTCGCTTTCGGTGTTGTTTCGCTGTGCCCAGTTCGGTGCGTGCTCGGGCAGTAGGCCCACCCCGATGACGTAGGCGGGGATCCTGCGGGCCCACGGCACCGCGTTCATCACCGTCACCAGCGGCTTCGGCGGTCCGTTTCGCCGTCCCTCGATCGCCGGCCGGACGACCGCCCGGTGCATGAATCGCTGGATGGCCTGCACGACCATCGTCGGCAGCAAGCGGCGCCGTCGTACGCGTCCCAGCTTCCGATCGCTCGTTCCGCGCTGCAGGGGGACGGCCAGCAACCGGGCCGTCGCGACTGCGTCCTGCACCGCCAGGTTGATCCCCACGCCCCCGATGGGCGACATCGCATGCGCCGCGTCGCCGATGCACAGCACGCCGTTCCGGTGCCAGCGTGTCATCAGGTTCAGCCGCACGTCCAGGTGTTTCACGTCGTCCATCGAGGCGATCGCGTCCACGCGGTCCGCCAGCTGCGGCAGCACCGTTCTGATCCGGTCGCGGAACGCCTCGACGCCCTCCGCGCGCAACTGCCCGTCCAGCCCCTTCGCCGCCAGGTAGGCGACCTGGAAGTACTCCTCGCGCGGGATGATCACCGCGAAGTGCCCGTGCCGCATGCCCGGCATCAACTCCGGTCGCTCGTCGCCGTACCGGGGCAACCGCAGCCACCACGTGTCGAACGGCACCGGGAACTCCCGTGCCCGCAGACCGGCCTCCCGCCGCACCACCGACCAACGACCGTCGCACCCCACGGTCAGGTCCGCCCGGATCTCCCCGGTCGCGCCGTCCGCCGTCCGGTAACGCACGCCCGCCACCCGGCCCGCCTCCCGGACCAGCGAAGTCACCTCGGTGCTCATCCGCAGATGGAACGCGGGCTCGGCCCGGCCCGCGTCCGCCAGCAGGTCCAGCAGGTCCCACTGCGGCACCATCGCCAGGTACGGGTGCGCGATCCGCAGCCCGCGGAAATCCGCGATCGTCAGCGGCGGCGGGCCGGGCAGCGAGACGGTGCTCAGCCTGCTCTGCGGCAGCTTCGCGAACCGCTCGCCGAGGCCCAGCTCGTCCAGCAGCTGCAGCGTCGACGGATGCACCGTGTCGCCCCGGAAGTCCCGCAGGAAGTCCGCGTGCTTCTCCAGCACGGTCACCTCCACCCCGGCTCGCGCCAGCAGCAGTCCGAGCACCATTCCGGCCGGTCCGCCACCGACGACGACGCAGGTCGTGCGCTCGACCACGGCCACCACCCCCTTAATTCATCTTGTGTTGAATAATACCAGCATGGCGCTCTCCGAACGCCTGGTCAAGCGGGATAGGCTGAACGGGTTATGACTGAGACAGTCCGCGCCCGCTTCTGCCCGTCGCCCACCGGAACCCCGCACGTGGGGCTCATCCGCACGGCGTTGTTCAACTGGGCCTTCGCCCGGCACCACGGTGGCAGCCTGGTGTTCCGCATCGAGGACACCGACGCCGCCCGGGACAGCGAGGAGTCCTACCAGCAACTGCTGGAGGCGCTGCGCTGGCTCGGTCTCGACTGGGACGAGGGCCCCGACGCCGGCGGCGAGTACGGCCCGTACCGGCAGAGCGAGCGACGCGACATCTACGCCGACGTCGCGCGCCGCCTGCTGGAGGCCGGCGAGCTGTACGAGGCGTTCTCCACCAACGAGGAGGTCGCCGAGCGCCGCAAGGCCAAGGGGCAGGACCCGCAGCTCGGCTACGACAACTTCGACCGCGACCTCACCGAGGAGCAGCGCGCGGCCTACCGCGCCGAAGGCCGCGCCCCGGTGCTACGGCTGCGCATGCCGGACGAGGACCTCGCCTGGAACGACCTGGTGCGCGGTGACATCACCTTCCCCGCGGGTTCGATCCCGGACCCGGTCCTGGTGCGCGCCAACGGCGATCCGCTCTACACGCTGACCAACCCGGTCGACGACGCGCTGATGCGGATCACGCACGTCCTGCGCGGTGAGGACCTGCTCCCGTCGACGCCGCGCCAGATCGCGCTGTACCGGGCGCTGGAGCGGATCGGCGTCGCGGAGTTCACGCCGAAGTTCGGCCACCTGCCGTACGTGATGGGCGAGGGCAACCGCAAACTGTCCAAACGGGACCCCAAGTCCAACCTGTTCAACTACCGCGACCGCGGGTTCATCCGCGAGGGACTGCTGAACTACCTGGCCCTGCTCGGCTGGTCCATCGCCGACGACAGGGACACGTTCACCGTCGACGAGCTGGTCCAGGCGTTCGAGATCTCGAAGGTGAGCGCCAACCCGGCCCGCTTCGACGTCAAGAAGGCCGAGGCGATCAACGGCGTGCACGTCCGCGCCCTCGACGCCGAGGACTTCGTCCAGCGGGTCGTGCCCTACCTCCAGTCGGCCGGGCTGCTGCCCGCCGAGCCGAGCGAGGAGCAGCTCACCAGGTGGCGCACCATCGCGCCGCTCGTCCAGGAGCGGGTGACCGTGCTCGGTGACGCGGCGCCGCTCGTGCGGTTCCTGTTCGTGCCGGAGGAGGAGTTCGCGCCCGAGGAGGACGCGGCCGCCAAGAACCTCAAGCCGGACGCCGAACCCGTGCTGCGCGCGTCGATCGAGGCGCTGGAGGCGCTGCCGTCGTGGGAGACCGCGGCGATCGAGCAGGCGCTCAAGGACGCACTGGTCGAGGGCCTCGGCCTCAAGCCGCGCAAGGCTTTCGCCCCGGTTCGCGTCGCCATCACCGGTCGCACGGTGTCGCCGCCGCTGTACGAATCGATGGAGCTGCTCGGCCGGGAGGTTTCACTCGGACGTCTGCGTAACGCTCTGCCCGGCAACGCAGAGTAGAAGCGGTCGCCGTCGAAACGACGTACTGAATCACCTTGTCGGCCGAACCGCTCAGCGTAGTTCTCGCCTAGCCTCGCTGGGTGGATTTTGCGCGTTCCGGCACACCTACCCGCGTCCGTGTCCCCGAGCCCGGTCTGGGGGATCCGGCGGATCCGTGGAGACCGTCCAGCCTGCGGCTGGTGTGCCTGGACATCGACGACACGTTGATCGACTTCACCTCCGCGGGCGAACGCGCGCTGTCGCTGCTGATCGGCCGGGCCGACCTGTGGCCGCTGTGGGAGCGGATCACCGACTGGCACGTCGCCCGTGTCGTCGCGGGGGAGATCGACTACGCGTCCATGCACCACCGGCGCACCCAGTGCTTCCTCGCCGAGATCGGCGTCGTGCTGGAAGCGGAGGACGTGGCCCGGTTCGAGCGCCGCCGCAAGGAGGTGCTGCGCAGCTCGTGGCGCCTCTTCGACGACGTCCTGCCCTGCCTGGAGTGGCTGCGCGCGGCGGACGTCCTCATCGCCGCTGTGACCAACGCCTCCGGCGCCCACCAGCGCGCCAAGCTAGCCGATCTGGGGCTCACCCGCTTCTTCGACCACGTGGCGATCGCCGGTGAGGTCGGGGCCGCAAAGCCCGATCCGGTGATGTTCCACGCCGTGTGCGCGGTCCTCGACTGCGACCCGAGTGAGGCCGCCCACGTGGGCGACAAGCTGCACACCGACGCCGTGGGCGCCCGGGACGCCGGCCTGGAGGGCGTGTGGCTCGACCGGGCGGGCGGTGACGCGGAGGTGCCGGAGGGTGTGCACGTCATCGGCGGGCTGGACGAGCTCCCGCAGCTGCTGGTCAGCGAGTTCGCGCGGATCGGCGTGCCCGCCCAGCGCTGAACCCCACCCCCGGTTACGCACCGCTGACGGGGCTAGGCTATATTTCTTCCCAGCGGAGCTGCTCCGAGTCGCGAATCGGAGTGGCAAACCGTTGGGGTATGGTGTAATTGGCAGCACGACAGATTCTGGCTCTGTTAGTCTAGGTTCGAGTCCTGGTACCCCAGCTGCAAGAGGAAAAACCACCTCTGGTAAGGTTCCTCTCGCAACAAGGGAAAGAGCGAGTGCCTAGCCCCCGTCGTCTAGCGGCCTAGGACGCCGGCCTCTCACGCCGGTAGCGTGGGTTCGAATCCCATCGGGGGTACTCCGAAAGGCCGCCAGCTATCAGGCTGGCGGTCTTTTTCGTTGCCCTGCTTGAAAAGCCGCCCGTCCACGGTGGACAAAACCGGATGACAGAGCCGGCCGCCCGGCCTAATCTCCGGGCATGGCCGAGATCACTCCCGCGCTCCAGGTGGCCCACACAGCCGATCTCGGCGCTCCGGTCCTCAGCGCTGCCCGTGAGCTCTTGTACGGCGTGTTCGAAGGCGACCTGACCGAGCACGACTGGGAGCACGCCCTCGGTGGCGTGCACGCCCTGCTGTGGGAGGGCCCGGAACTGGTGGCCCACGCGTCCGTGGTGCAGCGCAGGATGGTCCACAACGGGCGGGCCTGGCGCACCGGGTATGTGGAGGCCGTTGGAGTGCGCGCGGACCGCCGGCGGCGCGGCTACGGCGGCCTGGTGATGGAGCCGCTGGAGCGTGTGATTCGCGAGGCTTACGAGGTGGGTGCGCTCAGCGCGTCGGACAAG
Organism: Amycolatopsis methanolica 239; assembly: GCF_000739085.1. Taxonomy (NCBI): domain Bacteria; kingdom Bacillati; phylum Actinomycetota; class Actinomycetes; order Pseudonocardiales; family Pseudonocardiaceae; genus Amycolatopsis; species Amycolatopsis methanolica. The sequence goes on from NZ_CP009110.1 coordinate 1,554,677, forward strand.
GCGATCCCGTTCTACGGCTCCCGCGGCTGGGTGTGCTGGCGCGGGCCACTCTCCGCGCTCACGCCGTCCGGGATCACGCCCACGCCCGAAGAAGCGGGCGGGGTCTTCGTGCTCGGCACGTCGCTCGACCCGGACGGGGAGCTGACGTGCGACTGGCGCGACGGGGACGTCTGGTGAGCCGGTGGCGCCGCGGGCGGGGCGCCACCGGGGGTCACGTCAGGTTCGCGTAGACGACGATGTTGTCGGTGTAGCTGTGCTCGGCGTGGTCGAACACACCGCCGCACGTGATGAGCCGCAGCTGCGGCCCGTCGGTGTTGCCGTAGACCGCGTCCTGCGGGAACTGGTCCTTGGGCACCTGCGTGGTGTGGTCGACCACGAACCGCAGCTGCTGCCCGTCGCTGCGGTCGACGAAGATCTCGTCGCCAGGCCGGACGTCCTTCAGCTTGTAGAAGACGCCCGGCTGGTGGTTGCCGTCCACGTGGCCCAGGATGATCGCCGGGCCGACGTCACCGGGCACGGGGGACAGGCGGTACCAGGCGGCCTGCATCGGCTTGTCGACCGAGGGCACCGCGATCTCGCCGTCCTTGTTGACCGCGACCGAGATGAGTGAGGACTCCGCGCCGATCTTCGGGATCCGCACCTGGGTCGGGCGCAGCTTGTCGTAGGGCTTGGTCACCGGGACCGACGTGGTGGGCGCCGCCGCCTGCGTCGGCTGCGGATCGGAGCCGCAGCCGGTCAGGACGAGGGCGAGCAGAACCGCCGGGGCGGCCGCGTGAACGCGACCGCCCCGGCCGGTGAACGGGTTGCGCATGGCGGTCAGAACCGGGCGGTGCCGCCGGCCCCGGTCTCCACGCCCGCCTTGGGCGCGAACGAGACCTGGGCGTCACCGCCGTTGCTCTGCTGCCACTCGACGGACTCGCCCGAGCCCGGGACCGGAGCCACGCCGCCGCCGGACGCGCCGCCGCCCTGCGGGGCGCCCGCGCAGGTCCAGTCGGCCGTGACGGTGCCCGAGTCGAAGGACTTGCCCTCGTGCAGCTGCACGAGGTAGTCCCAGTACCGGCCGTCCTGCTCCTCCTGGTACGGGCCGTCGAGGATGTCGAAGTCCGGCGACCACACGTCGGTCGGCTGGCCGGCGGCGCAGGCGATGATCAGCACGCCGGTGCCGTCGCCGAGGTCGATGCCGTAGGCGGTGTCGTCCTCGTACGGCGGCTCCTCCGGGGCGCTGCTGGAGGTCGACGCCGGCTCGCTCGACCCGGTGGTCGTCGTGACCGGCGTCGTCGTGGTGCCCGGGCTGCTGGTGACGCTCGGCTGGCTGGTCGTGCTGGTGGCCGAGGATGTCTCGCTCGTCGTCTCGGCGGCCGAGCTCGGCGCGGACGTCTCCGTGCTCTCCGGCGCGGCCGACGTCGTGGTGGTGACCTCCGGGGTGGTGCTCTCCTCGGCGAGCGCGGCCGGGGCCGTGGTGAGGGTGATCAGCGCACCGCTGATCACGGCCGCCGCGAGGCGGCCCAAGGGCTTACGCAAAGTGACTCCACTGGTGTTGCTCGGAACGCGCGGTGACCCCGACCGCTCTCGGCGCGCGCGTCATCACTCTTCTGGCCGAGGGTCTCGCGTGATCATCCCCGATTCCGGTCACGGGGAGAAACGAAAAGGCCTGTGACAGAAATTGTCCGGGAAATGTGTAACGCGGACGCCCTAATCGGCGATCGCGAATCAACGCGTTACATCAAGGGACGATAACAGCGGTCCGCGGCCGTGACCAGGCCGGTTCCGCGCGAAAATTTCCCACGGCTTGACGGGCGGCCGCAGATCGCCAGGTGGAGGCGGTCACGGAGCGTGGCGCCCTGCCGCGCGGGAAAGCCCTTTCGGTCGATGTTGTGAGCCCTTCACCGGTGCCAGCATGGAGAGATCCCGATCTTGAGCCGTTGTGAGGGGCGGCTCACAGCGGTCTTGGTCTCGTTTCAGTGCCAATTCGGGTACGGGCGAGGCACAGTGGGTATTGCGATTGTGCTTGCCGAGGTGGCAGAGGAAGGGGGATTAGACCGTGACCGGACCAATCGGGCGTTTCTGGCGGCGCCTGCACATCGGTCGCAACCCGTTGGCCAGAACGTCCGACCGGGTCGAGGCTGCGCTCCTGTTGGTGGTCGTGCTGGGGCTGCTCGTCGCGGTTCCGCTGGCGTTGTTCACCGGGTCCCGGACGTACGGGGGCCAGCTGGCGGTTTCCGAACAGCAGCGCACTTCGCGGCACCTCGTGACCGCGACGCTGCTCGAGGACGCGCCGGCGCCGGTGCCGGCGACCGAGGGCGCGTTCTCGACCAGCAGCACGGCCGGGGTGCACGCGACGTGGACCTACAACGGCGGGGAGCCGAAGACGGGCATCGTGGCGGCCGACCCCGGCGCGACGGCCGGGTCGACGGTGCCGGTGTGGATCAACGAAGCCGGTGACCCGGCGCCCGCGCCGATCAGCTCGACCGACGCGGCCACGACCGGTGTGCTGGCTGGGATCTTCGCCTGGCTGGTGGCGGCGCTTGTGCTGACCGCGACGTACTGGATCACGCGCTTCGTGCTGGACCGCAGGCGCGCCGCGCGGTGGGAAGCCGAATGGGCCACGCTCGGCGACCGCTGGGCGCGTTCCTGACTGTTCTTACTGGGGTCTGACACGCCGCTCGCGGGCATCCGACGAGGGTGCCCCTGCGGCGCTCCTCCGCTCCGGCGGACACCACTGGGGTGACGGCTGCTGTCTTCAGCGCGCTCCGCTGGCGGAATCGCGCGCTGATCTCCGCCGGCCCGACCCGCCGCTCCATCGGGGCCGGTGGCTGCCCATTGTCGGCTGGGATTCAGCGCACACCGCGCGGGCGGAACTGGATGCTGATCCTCGGCCCGACGGGGCGGCTCGTCTTCGGGATGGCGTGCTCCCACGTCCGCTGGCACGAACCGCCCATGACGATGAGGTCGCCGGGGCCCAGGAGTTGCCGCACGGTCGCCCCGCCGCCGCGTGGGCGCAGCAGCATGCTCCGCGGCGCGCCGACCGACACGATCGCCACCATCGTGTCCTCGCGCGAACCCCGGCCGATCGTGTCGCCGTGCCACGCCACGCTGTCCCGGCCGTCGCGGTAGAAGCACAGCCCCGCCGTGCGGAACGGCTCGCCGAGCTCGTCCCCGTAGTGCCGGCTCAACGCGGCCCGCGCCTCGTCCAGCACCGGGTCCGGCAGCCGCTCGTCCTCGCCGTAGAAGCACAACAGCCGCGGCACGTCGACCACCCGGTCGTACATCCGGCGCCGCTCCGCGTGCCACGGCACGTCCGCCGCCAGGCGATCGAACAACAGGTCCGCGCCCGACAGCCACCCCGGCCGCAGATCGATCCACGCGCCGTCGCCCAGTTCCGTGCGCCGCGTCTCGGTCAGGGACCCGAGCGAACATTCCTCGGCCTGACCGAACAGCGAACCCTGCAGCCCTGCGGTCATGACCCGAGGCTACCCCAAATCGAACGTGTGTTCTACCCGGGCATGTGCTGTTCGAACCCGCCCGAGGCGCGCCGGAGGACCGCGAGAGCTACAGCCTTTCCTGCAACGCCTCCGCCGCCGCGAGCAGATCCGCCGCCCAGCGCGCGCCCGGCTTGCGCCCTATCCGTTCCACCGGGCCGGAAACCGACACGGCCGCGATCACGTTGCCCGCGGAATCCCGCACCGGCGCGGAAACACTCGCCACGCCCGGCTCCCGCTCGGCCACGCTCTGCGCCCATCCGCGGCGGCGCACTTCGAGCAGGGTCCGTTCCCCGAACACCGCGTCCGCCAGGATTGTGCGCTGGGTGTGCGGATCGGACCACGCGGCAAGGACCTTCGCGCCAGAGCCCGCCGTCATCGACAGCCGAGTCCCGATCGGCACCGTGTCGCGCAGTCCGCTCATCGGCTCCGCGGACGCCACGCACACACGCTGCACCCCGTCGCGGCGGTACAACTGGACGCTCTCCCCGGTGATGTCGCGCAGCTTCGGCAGTACCGAACTCGCCGCGTCCAGCAACGGATCCGCGGTGCCGCCCGCGAGTTCGGCGAGTGCGGATCCCGGGCGCCAGCGGCCGTCCGGCCCGCGCCGCAGCAGCCGGTGCACCTCGAGTCCGACGGCGAGGCGGTGCGCGGTCGCGCGCGGCAACCCGGTTCGGGTGCACAGTTCCGCGAGCCCGCAGGGATCTTCGGCGACGGCATGCAGCACGGCGACGGCCTTGTCCAGAACGCCGATACCGCTCTGCTGGTCAGTAGAGCTATGCTGTCCCACGACGCGATACTAGCTTCCCGGGATTTGGGAAGTCCAGAATCTGGGAAAATCGAACCCGAGGTCGCTGACGTTCCCGCGACGGTCCTCAGGTTCCTTTGCTCCCAATCAACCTCGTGGGAGGAGCACAGATGACCACCACGCGGCCGCGGACACTGGCCGAGAAGGTGTGGGAGGCGCACACCGTGCGCCGCGGTGAAGGAGCGGAGCCCGACCTGCTCTACATCGACCTGCACCTGGTGCACGAAGTCACCAGCCCGCAGGCGTTCGACGGTCTCCGGCTGGCCGGCCGCAAGGTGCGGCGCCCGGACCTGACCATCGCGACCGAGGACCACAACGTCCCGACCGTCGACATCGAACTCCCGATCGCCGACCCGGTGTCCCGCACCCAGGTCGAGACGCTTCGGAAGAACTGCAAGGAGTTCGGCGTCCGGCTGCACCCGATGGGCGACGCCGAGCAGGGCATCGTGCACGTCATCGGCCCGCAGCTGGGCCTGACCCAGCCCGGGATGACGGTCGTCTGCGGTGACAGTCACACCTCCACCCACGGCGCGTTCGGCGCGATGGCCTTCGGCATCGGCACCTCCGAGGTCGAGCACGTGCTGGCCACCCAGACCCTGCCGCTGCGGCCGTTCAAGACGATGGCGATCAACGTCGACGGCAGGCTCCGGCCGGGTGTCACGGCGAAGGACGTCATCCTCGCCGTCATCGCCAAGATCGGCACCGGCGGCGGCCAGGGCTACGTCCTGGAGTACCGGGGCAGCGCGATCGAGGCGCTGTCGATGGAAGCCCGCATGACGATCTGCAACATGTCGATCGAGGCGGGCGCGCGCGCCGGGATGATCGCCCCGGACGAGACCACCTTCGCCTACCTGAAGGGCCGCCCGCACGCCCCGCAGGGCGCCGACTGGGACGCCGCGGTGGAGAACTGGAAGTCGCTGCGCACCGACGAGGGCGCCGTCTTCGACGCCGAGGTCCACCTCGACGCCGACTCCCTGACCCCGTTCGTGACGTGGGGCACCAACCCCGGCCAGGGCCTGCCGCTGAGCGAGTCGGTGCCGGACCCGGAGCAGATCGCGGACGAGACCGAGCGGTTCGCCGCCGAGAAGGCCCTGTCCTATATGGACCTCAAGCCGGGCACCCCGCTGCGTGACATCAAGGTCGACACCGTCTTCCTCGGCTCGTGCACCAACGGCCGGATCGAGGACCTGCGGGCGGCCGCGGACGTGCTCCAGGGCCGCAAGGTGGCCGAGGGCGTCCGGATGCTCGTCGTGCCCGGCTCGATGCGGGTGCGCCAGGCCGCCGAGGCCGAGGGGCTGGACAAGGTCTTCCTCGACGCCGGCGCGGAGTGGCGCCAGGCGGGCTGCTCGATGTGCCTCGGCATGAACCCGGACCAGCTGGCCCCCGGCGAGCGCAGCGCGTCCACCTCCAACCGCAACTTCGAGGGCAGGCAGGGCAAGGGTGGCCGCACCCACCTCGTCTCGCCGCTCGTCGCGGCCGCCACGGCCGTCCGCGGCACGCTGTCCAGCCCCGAAGACCTGAACTGAAGGAGCCCGCACCACCATGGAGCCGTTCAAGACGCACACCGGCATCGGAGTGCCCCTGCGCAGGTCCAACGTGGACACTGACCAGATCATCCCGGCCGTCTACCTCAAGCGGGTCAGCCGCACCGGTTTCGAGGACGGCCTGTTCGCCGCCTGGCGGACCGACGAGTCGTTCATCCTGAACCAGGAGCCGTTCAAGGCCGGCAGCGTCCTGGTCGCCGGTCCGGACTTCGGCACGGGGTCCTCGCGCGAACACGCTGTCTGGGCATTGATGAACTACGGCTTCCGGGTCGTCATCTCCTCCCGCTTCGCCGACATCTTCCGGGGCAACTCCGGGAAGCAGGGTCTGGTGGCCGCCCAGTGCGAGCAGTCGGACGTCGAGCAGCTGTGGAAGATCCTCGAGAACGACCCCGGCACGGAGGTCACGGTCGACCTCGAGGCGAAGACCGTGCGGGCCAAGGACTTCCAGACGACCTTCGCGATCGACGACTACACCCGCTGGCGGCTGCTGGAGGGGCTGGATGACATCGCTCTCACCCTGCGACACGCCGACGAGATCGACCGGTTCGAGTCGCAGCGTCCCAGCTGGAAGCCGGTGACCACCCCGGTGGCCGCCGGATAGCACGAATTCCCTGCTCAGCAAGGGATTCGCACCCGGTCCGAGGCCGGGAACACCACGCCGAACGGCGCGCGGAAGGGCCCGAGAGGGTCGCTCAGGAGGCGGAAACCACGCCCCGCCTGCAGAAAAATTCCGCGCGCCGTTTGGAATTTTGGGCGAGTTGGTAATACCGTGTGCGTGAAGTCGGCCGATGTGGCCGTGTGACACGTAGTTCTTCATGGAGGACTGGAATGGCCAACAAGGCCCAGCTGATCGAGGCGCTCTCCGAGCGTCTGGGCGACAAGAAGGTTGCTTCCCAGGCGGTCGACAACCTGGTGGACATCATCATTCGCACCGTGCAGAAGGGCGAGAAGGTCAACATCACCGGTTTCGGTGTGTTCGAGAAGCGTGCCCGCGCGGCCCGCACCGCTCGCAACCCGCGCACCGGTGAGACGGTCAAGGTGAAGAAGACCAACGTTCCGGCCTTCCGCGCCGGCACGACCTTCAAGGACGTCATCAGCGGTGCCAAGAAGCTGCCGAAGGCCACGGCGGCGAAGCGCACGACGACTTCGACCCGCAGCGCTGCCGCTTCGACCCGCAGCACCGGCACCACCGCGTCGCGCTCGACGACCTCGCGGGCCACCACCGCGAAGGCGACCACCACGCGTCCCACCGCGACCCGCAGCACCAGCACGCGCAGCCGCGCCGCGGCCGCCACCAAGACGGCGGCCCCGAAGGCCACGGCTTCGAAGGCTACGGCTTCGAAGACCACGGCGGCGAAGTCCACCGCGGCCAAGAAGACGACCGCCACGAAGGCGGCCCCGAAGGCCACCGCGGCGAAGACCACTGCCGCGAAGAAGACCACCACGACCCGGAAGAAGAAGTAAGCGCCGTAGCGATTGCTTCTCGGCAGGGCCCCCGCGGTAACCCGCGGGGGCCCTGCCGCGTTTGCACCCAGCCACCCACCCAAGGTGACATGGGGGGCTCTTCTGTCATCCCGGAGCCTGCCCGTCCGGCGAGGACTGTTTTGATCTTTGGAGGTGCGCTGTCGCGCGGCGGAGAGTCCGCCCTGCGGGCGGTGCGCCCTTCGGACGGGAAGCGCCTCACGGCGGGAGAAAGGTCGCCTTGGATGCCGACCTCCCCCACCCCCTCACCTCGATTGCGTATTGGTCGCCGAACAGCGGCGTCAAGGCGGGAAAGAGTACCTTGACTCCGCTGATCGGCGACCAGAAGCAGGCTGTGGATCGGGGGCGGGGGAGGTCTGGGGCTTGGTCGGCTGGCTTGCGTTGGCGAGGCGGGCGGGGGCTTCGGTGCGCTGCGACCACCGTCGCAGGCGGACGGACTACACCTGGCTCGTGGCGGGGGTTGGCAGCGCTGTGGGCAGGTAGTCCGCCGCCACGAGCTGGGGTCCGCCGTTGCCGGGCGCGGCCCGGAACGAGAGCACCCACACCGAGCCCTTCTTGCTCGGCACCTTCTCACCTTCATCCACCGGCAGGCGCACGCCGTCTCGCGTGGCCAATCGTGTCACCAGGTCCGGGATCACCCCGCCCTGGCTGCACACCACGGGCGTCCCACCGACGGACACCAGCGCCAGCAGCCTGGCGAGCCCGGCGTCCCGGTCGTCCCAGTAGTGTTCCTCCGCCATCAGGTCCTCGTGCTCCACCGGCACACCGAGGTCATCCGCCACCCCGCGCACCGTCTGCTCGCACCGCAACCGGGGAGCGGCCACCACCCTGTCCGGTCCGAACAGCGGCAACAACGCCCGCAGCGCGGCGGCCTGCCGGATGCCGCTCGGGGACAGCGGACGGAGGTCGTCGTCACCCCGCCACTCGTCCCGCTTCCCGGCCTTCGCGTGTCGCACGAGCAACAGCGTGGTCAAGCTCGCGGGCAATGCTCCGAAGTCCTCGAGCACCGACCGGTCACTGTCGTACGACAGCAACCCGGCCGCCTCCGCGGGCGCGAGCCACCTCAGCTCGTCGACCTCCTCGTTGGGCTCGAAAGCCCCCGAGACGGCCGCCGCGCTGTAGTAGTCCACCGACTTCGGCCCGGCCGCCACCGAGTACCGCACCGTCCGCAGGTGCCGCCCCAGGTGGGCCCGGAAACCGGTCTCCTCCGCGATCTCCCGCACCGCCGCGGCGGGCAGGGTCTCCCCGCTGTCGAGCTTCCCCTTCGGCAGCGACCAGTCGTCGTAGCGGGGTCGGTGCGCGACAGCCACCTCGATCCCGCCCGGACCGGTCCGCCACAGCACCGCACCCGCGGCGCGGACACGAACAGAACTCACCCGTTGGCCCCGTGCTTCTTCAACAACTCGTTCTGGTGGTCGCGGACCTGCGTGGTGTCCGCGGGCGACGGCTGCCACTCCCCGCTGTCGGTCAGCACCCAGCACCGCGTCGCCGGGTCCAGCGCCGAATCGAGGATCTCGTCCAGCTGCCTGGTCAGCCGCACGTCCTTGACCTGCACCATCGCCTCGATCCGGCGGTCCAGGTTGCGGTGCATCATGTCCGCGCTGCCGATCCAGTAGGTGCGCCCGGCGAGGAAATGGAAGATGCGGGAATGCTCCAGGAACCGCCCGAGAATGGACCGGACGGAAATGTTCTCGGACAGTCCGGGCACCCCCGGTTTCAGGGCGCAAATACCCCGCACCACGATCTCCACCGGAACCCCTTCGGCAGAGGCCCGGTAGAGCGCGTCGATGATTTGCTCGTCGACGAGCGAGTTGCACTTGATGCGGATACCCGCTTCCGCGCCGGCGTGCTTGTGCTCGATCTCCTCGTCGATCAGCCGCAGGATGCCACGCCGGATTCCCGCCGGTGAGGTGAGGATGTTGCGGTAGGTGTCCTGCCGCGAATACCCGGTCAGCACGTTGAACAGGTCCGTGATGTCCGCGCCGATGTCCGGGTCCGCGGTCAGCAGGCCGACGTCCTCGTAGAGCCGCGCGGTCTTCGGGTTGTAGTTGCCGGTGCCGATGTGGCAGTAGCGGCGGATGGTCGAGCCCTCCTGCCGCACCACCATCGCCACCTTGCAGTGCGTCTTCAGCCCGACGAGCCCGTACACCACGTGCACCCCCGCCCGCTCCAGCGTGCGGGCCCAGGTGATGTTGGCCTCCTCGTCGAACCGGGCCTTGATCTCCACCAGCGCCACGACCTGCTTGCCCGCCTCGGCGGCGTCGATGAGCGCGTTCACGATGGGGGAGTCACCGGACGTGCGGTACAGGGTCTGCTTGATGGCCAGCACCTTGCTGTCCCCGGCGGCCTGCTCGATGAACCGCTGAACGCTCGTCGAGAACGAGTCGTACGGGTGGTGCACGAGCACGTCGCCTTCGCGCAGGGTGGCGAAGACGCTCTTCGGCGTCTCGTGCTCACCGAACGCCGGGTGCGTGGCCGGGACGAAAGGGCGGTCCTTCAGTTCCTTGCGGTCCAAACTGGAAAGCTGCATCAGGCATGTCAGGTCCAGCAGCCCCGGCACCTCGACCACGTCGTGCGGATCGACCTCCAGCTCCCGCAGCAGCAGGTCGAGCACGTGCTCGCTCATGTCGTTGGCGACCTCGAGCCGCACCGGCGGGCCGAACCGGCGCTGCGCCAGCTCCCGCTCCAGCGCCTGCAACAGGTCCTCGTCGCGGTCCTCGTCCACGTCCACGTCGGCGTTGCGGGTCACCCGGAAAACGTGGTGCTCGGTGACCTCCATGCCGGTGAACAGCTCACCGAGGTGCGCGGCGATCAGCTCCTCCAACGGCAGGAACGTCGCGACGCGGCTCTCCCGCTGCTGCTCGACGCGGATCAGGCGCGGCACGTTGTTCGGCACCTTGACCCTCGCGAACCGCTCGGTGCCCAGGTCCGGGTCCCGCACGGTGACGGCCAGGTTCAGCGACAGCCCCGAGATGTAGGGGAACGGGTGCGCCGGGTCGACCGCCAGCGGCGTCAGCACCGGGAAGATCTGCTCGGTGAAGTAGTCCGACAGCCGCGCCTGGTCGTCCGCCTCCAGATCGGCCCAGCACACGATCTGGATGTCGTGCTTGGCCAGCTCCGGGCGGACGTGCTCCTCGAACGCGGCGGTGTGCCGCTCCACCAGGTCCTGGTTGCGCTTCGCGATGTAGGCCAGCTGCTCGCGCGGGGTGAGCCCGTCGGCGCTGCGCACCGGCAGCCCGGTCTCGTCGCGGCGCTTCAGCCCGGCTACCCGCACCATGTAGAACTCGTCCAGATTGGACGCGAAGATGGCGAGGAACTTGGCCCGCTCCAGCAGCGGCTGGGACGCGTCCTCGGCCAGCGCCAGCACCCGGGCGTTGAAGTCCTGCCACGACAGCTCGCGGTTGAAGTACCGGTCGTCGGGCAGGGACGCGGGCGGCAGGTCCGACGACGGGGTCACCGCCGGGGGCGCGGACGGGATGGCGCGGAATCTCGTGGGCGCGGCGGTCTCGCCGGACGCCGGTTGGGTCGTTGCCGGGGGGTTGGTCTCGTCGCTGCTCACCCTCGCATTGTTCCCTACTTCGGGCCTGCCTGCCGATACTCCGAGTGAGAGATTGAGCAGTTCACCCGTGCTCCGCAGGACCACCCGGAGCAGTTCGCCGAGCGGCCGGGTGATGTTCACGCGACCTCCCGTGAGCAGAGCACCGCCCGTGTCCGGTCGCCGACACCCAGACGGCAGGCCTCCGCGAGGTCCGCCGGGGTGTCCACGTCCCGGCGCAGGGTCGGCAGGTCCAGTTCCAGTGGCACCGCGCCGGACCCGGCGTGCGCCGCGGCCGAACCGGCGCCGAACCTCGGGTCGAGCGGCCCGCCCGGTTCGGACAGCAACAGCGTCGTGCCGGTGCCGTCGGCGTCCGCGACGAACACCCGCCTGCCCTCCGCCGCGGCGAGTGCCGCGGCCAGCTCCGCGGGGCGCAAAGCGGGCAGATCGGCTTGAATCGCCCCGACCACGGCGTCCGGCTCCCGCTGCCGGAGCAGCGCCTCGCCCTGCCGCAGCGCGGAGTTCAGGTCGCCGTCGCCGCGCTCGCCGACGACCTCCACTCCGGGGCGTCGCAGACCGGACACCGCGGCCGGATCGGCGGCGACCACCAGCACGCGACGGACCCCGGCGTCGGTCGCCGCGGCCAGGGTGTCCCAGGCCAGGGCCAGTACGAGCGCGGCGTGGTCGTGCTCGTCCACCGCGCCACGCAGGCGGGACTTGCCTGCCCGCGGCGGCTTCAGCGGGACGATCAGGCCGGAGATTTCGACGGGTACGGGCACACCCCCATCTTTCCGCAATCGTGCACCTAGGATCAGCTACCGGCAGCACACACCACAGCAGGAGGAGTCTTGGCCGGTCGTGAGAAGGGCGGGTTCTGGGTCGGAGCCGCCGCCGTGCTGTTCTACCCGGTGAGCTGGATCGGCAGGCGGGTCTACACCGGCGCCGAGCGCATCCCGCGGGAAGGTCCGGCGCTCGTGGTCATGAACCACGTCTCGCACATGGACCCCGCCGTCGACGCGGTGTTCATCCACCGCCAGAAGCGCGTGCCGCGGTTCCTGGCCAAGGACAGCCTCGCCCGCACGCCGATCTTCGGGAAGATCCTCGTCGGCGCCGGCAGCATCCCGGTGTACCGCGGGTCGGCGCAGGCCGGCGACAGCCTCCGCGCCGCGCACCAGGCGCTGCAGGAGGGCAAGGTCGTCGTCATCTACCCCGAGGGCACCATCACCAAGGACCCGAACGGCTGGCCGAAGCGGTCGCACACCGGGGTCGCGCGGCTGGCGCTCGACAACGACGTCCCGGTGATTCCCGTGGCGCGCTGGGGCACCCAGCAGATCCTGGACTTCTACCACAAGAAGGTGCGGCTGCTGCCGCGCACGACCGTGACGCACGCGGTGGGCGAACCGGTCGACCTGTCCGCCTACCGCGGCAAGCCGCAGACCGGTCCGCTGCTGCGGGAGGTGACGGAACTGCTCATGGAGCGGGTCACCGAGCTGCTGGCCGACGTCCGCGGTGAGCAGCCGCCGGCCCACAAGCCCGAGGCGGCGGACTGACGATGGTGCAGCGCATCACCGTGCTCGGCGCGGGTTCGTGGGGCACCGCGTTCGCGAAGGTGCTCGCCGACGCGGGCCGGGACGTGACGATGTGGGCCCGGCGGGCGGAAGTCGCCCGGGAGATCCGCGAGCGGCACGCCAACAGCGGTTACCTCCCGGGCATCGAACTGCCCGCGAACCTGACCGCGACGCACGACCCGGCTGAGGCGCTGGCGGGCGCGGAGGCGGTCGTGCTGGCCGTGCCCAGCCAGAGCCTGCGCGCGAACCTGTTCGGCTGGCGGGAACTCCTGCCGCGCGGCGCGATCCTGGTCAGCCTCGCCAAGGGCGTCGAACTCGGCACGCTCAAGCGGATGAGCGAGGTGATCGCCGAGATCAGCGGCGTGTCCGGGGACGAGATCGTGGTGGTGTCCGGCCCGAACCTGGCGCGGGAGATCGCGCAGGGGCAGCCGGCGGGCGCGGTGCTGGCGTGCGCCGACCACGACCGCGCGGTCGCGATCCAGCAAGCGAGCTTCAACTCCTACTTCCGGCCCTACACCAACACCGACGTGGTGGGCTGCGAGGTCGGTGGCGCCGCGAAGAACGTCATCGCGCTGAGCTGCGGCATGGCGGTCGGCATGGGGCTGGGGGCCAACACCACGGCCACGCTCATCACCCGCGGGCTGGCGGAGATGGCGCGGCTGGGCACGAAGCTGGGCGCCGACCCGCTGACGTTCGCCGGGCTCGCCGGGGTCGGCGACCTCGTGGCGACCTGTTCGTCCCCGCTGTCCCGCAACCGCACCTTCGGCGAGCGGCTCGGGCGCGGCGAGACGCTGGAGCAGGCGCAGGCCGCGGCGGGCGGGCAGGTCGCCGAGGGCGTGATGTCCTGCACGTCCATCCGTGAACTGGCCTACAAGCACGGTGTGGACATGCCGATCACGGACGCGATGCACCGCGTGTGCCATGAGGCCGCGGACCCCCGCCAGGTGGGCGCCGAGCTGCTCGGCCGCCGCCAGAAGCACGAGTGGTCCTAGCAGGTGGAACGGATTTGACGCCCGCCCGGCCTGCTGGTTGGGTGGGCGCCATGACGACGCGTGGCCTGATGACCCGGCGGGATCTCCGCTGCGGCGCCGCGCTGTGTCCTTGTTGTTGTCGCTGACTCAGCCCAGCCTGTCCGACAACCACCTTCTTTTCCGAGGACACCTCTTTTCATGTTTGCCGTTCCGGACAACACCGTTGCCCTGACCGAGAAGCCCGTCCTGCGCCACCCGGTGCGGGTCGCGCTCGAGTTCGCGGCCGACCGCGACCGCTGGCGGCACCTGCTGCGCTACGACCCGGACGAGCGGTTCTCCGCGCTCGTCGAGGCGCGCGACGACGAGGAGATCTGGCTGATGGGCTGGCTGCCCGGTCAGCACACCGATCTGCACGACCACGGGCACTCGACGGGCGCGTTCACCGTTGTCAGCGGACGTCTCACCGAGACCGTCGCGCGGCGCGGGGTGACCGAGGTGCACGCGTTGTCGGCGGGGCAGTCGCGGGTCTTCGGGCCGGGGTACGTGCACCAGGTGCGCAACGACGGCCCGGACCCGGCGATCAGCATCCACGTCTACCGCAGCGGTGGCCGGGTCATGCGGTCCTACCACCTCGACCCGGTCACCGGACCGGTCCGCGACTGACCCTTTCGCCCGTTAGGGAAAGGTTCCCGGGGAGTTCGCCGCATCCGGGTGGAACCTCACGATCGCTGCGGTAGCCTGCGCCTTGATCATCGGACACGCGCGCAGGGGAGCAGGATGCAGCCGAATCTGAGGCCGGGGGAGGATTTCCAGCACCTGCTCGAACAGCAGGTGCGGGAGATGCAGCAGAAGGCCGCGGCGCTGCAGGACGCGCTCGGTGAGGCGTCGGCGACGGTGCGGTCGAAGGACGGGTCGGTGACCGTCACGATCGCGCCGAACGGTGCGTTGCAAAGCCTGGAACTCGGGCACCGCGCCTGCGACCTCGGCCCGGCGCGCCTCACCGCCGCGATCATGGAGGCGGTGCGGGAAGGTCAGCGGCAGGCCGCGCGCGCCGTGTCCGACTCGTTCACCGCGATCGCGGGCGACGGCGAGTCCGCTGAGGTGATCAGGAGTTTCCTGCCGCCGGTCGAGGACGAGCCGGAGGACTTCGCCGAGCCCGAGGCGGAAGCGACACCGTCGCCTCCGCCGCCGGTTTCGCCGTCGCCTCCGGCGCAGCGTCCCGTGCCGCGGCGGCCGCGCCCGGCGTCCCCGGCTGATGACGACGATGAGATGAGGCCGTGGTGAGCGGTTCCGGTTTCGAGGTCGATTCGGCGCCGTTGGTCTCGTTCGGCCAGCACCTCGACCAGTTGACGGAGAACCTGAAGGGCACGGCCGGGGTGGTCGGCGGTTGCGTCGGCGACATCGGCATCTTCGGGATGGTCGGGCAGATCTTCGGCGCCGGCGTCACCTTGTGGTGCGGCAAGGCCGAGGATCAGCTCAACAAGTACTCGGGCACGATCACCGAGTTCGCCGACAACGTGCGCGAGGCCGCGAAGGCCTACGACGCGCACGACGCCGAAACCGCTGCCGGACTGCTGGGGTTCAAGGCATGAGCGAGTACAAGCCCGGGGACGTCGGGCTGCACATGGCCGACAAGTGGCAGACCGGCGCCGGGTTCTTCGACGCCGCGGTCAGCCTGAACGAGGCCGTCAAGGAGAACGACAAGGTCGCGATCGGCATCGGCTCGGCCGGTCTCGCGCTGGAGACGCTGGGGCTCGCGCTCGACCCGATCGGCAGCCTGCTGACCGCAGGGATCGGCTGGCTCATCGAGCACATCTCGGTGCTGCGGTGGCCGCTGGACATCATGTGGGGCGACCCCGAGGGCATCGCGGCGGCCGAGGAAGCGGTCAAGGCCGAGAAGGCGAAGCTCGAGCAGTGGGCGCAGGACCACCAGACCAAGCTCGCGACTCTGATGGAGAGCTGGACCGGTGAGGGCGCCGACCAGTTCCGCAAGAGCATGGAGGCGGTGACCGACCAGCTCAACGCGATCGGCGGTTACCTGGAGAACGCCGGGAAGTCGATGAAGGTCGCCGGTGGTCTGGTCGGCGCCTTCCGCGGCATCGCGCGCGACCTGATCGCGATGCTGCTCGCGACGATCATCAAGGGCGCGCTGATCGCGGCGGCGCTGGCGCCGGTGACGTTCGGCGCGTCGATCGCGATCTTCATCGGCACGACGATCGGCATGGTGGCCACCGCGCTGGGCAAGATCGGCGCGAAGATCGCCGAGCTGACCAGGAAGCTGGTCGACCTGGGCGCGTCGCTGAGCAAGCTCGGCAAGGCCGGTGACGACCTCGCCGGAGCCAAGCCGCCGTCGGTGAAGCCCGGTTCGAGCGGCCCGGCGCCGGCGAACTCCGGTGCGCCGGTGTCGAGTGGCCCCAAGCTGAACGATCCGCCGCCGACTCCGGTTGCGGGGCCGAAGCCTGTGGATGCGGCGCCGGTGTCGAGTGGGCCGAAGTTGAACGATCCGCCGCCGACTCCGGTTGCGGGGCCGAAGCCTGTGGATGCGGCGCCGGTGTCGAGTGGGCCGAAGTTGAACGATCCGCCGCCGACTCCGGTTGCGGGGCCGAAGCCTGTGGATGCGGCGCCGGTGTCGAGTGGGCCGAAGTTGAACGATCCGCTGCCTGCTCCGGTTGCGGGGCCGAAGCCTGCGGATGCGGCGCCCGTGTCGAGTGGGCCGAAGTTGAACGATCCGCCGCCGACTCCGGTTGCGGGACCGAAGCCTGCGGATGCGGCGCCCGTGTCGAGTGGGCCGAAGTTGAACGATCCGCCGCCGACCCCGGCTCCCGCGCCGAAGCCTGCGGATGCGGCGCCCGTGTCGAGTGGGCCGAAGCTGAATGACCCGCCGCCTGCTCCGGTTGCGGCGCCCAAGCCCGCGGATGCGCCGCCGGTGTCGAGTGGGCCCAAGCTGGACGATGCGGTGACGACTGCGTCCGCCGCACCGAAGCCTGCTGACCCACCACCGTCGCCGGTGCCGGGTGGGCCGAAGCCCAACGACCCGGCTCCGGCGCCCAAGCCCGCGGATGTGCAACCGGTGCCCGTGCCGCCGAAGCTGGACACCTCGGCCACGGCTTCGCCGAAGCCAACCGACAACGCGCCCGGTTCGCCCAAGCCAACCGACAACGCGTCCGGCTCGCCGAAGCCCACGGATCAGTCCCACACCGGGGGCTCGAGTCAGGCGGGCGGCTCGAACCAGCCCGGCGGTAACAACCATCCCGGCGGCTCGAACCAGGCGGCCAACAACCAGCCCGGCAACAGTCAGCCCGGTGGTAACCAAGCGGGCAACAACCAGCCCGGCAACAGCACACCGGGCGGCAACCAGGCGACCCCGGATCCCACGCACCACCGGTTGTCCGAACAGATGTCGCAGGCCATCAAGAACGAGCTGGCCAAGATCGAGGGCGTCACGCCCGAGACGCTGGCCAAGTTCGACAAGATCAGCAACTTCTCGGTCGCCCAGCTGGGCAAGCTGTTCGGCGAGGAGGGCGCCGCGAAGTTCGAGCAGGCCATCAAGTACATGACGGACCCGTGGTTCGGCTACCGCGGCCTGGCAGGCAAGACGATCATCGACATGATCAAGGGCGTCCCGGCGAGCGTCGGCAACGTCACCGGCGGCGACGACGAATGACCGGCGGCCCCGCGCTCCGCACCCGGCGGAGCGCGGGGCTCACCGCTTCGGCCAGTGCCAGGCGGGCCGGTCCAGCCTGCCCTGCCCGGCGAGGACCGTCGCGCCGAACTCCTTCTCCGGTTCCAGCACCGCAGCCTCCGGCGCGA
Source organism: Amycolatopsis methanolica 239 (assembly GCF_000739085.1). Lineage (NCBI taxonomy): Bacteria > Bacillati > Actinomycetota > Actinomycetes > Pseudonocardiales > Pseudonocardiaceae > Amycolatopsis > Amycolatopsis methanolica. Next base: position 1,571,874 of record NZ_CP009110.1, read on the forward strand.
TCGCCGACAACGCGTGCACCAACGGCCGCGCGTGCGACACCACGATGAGCTGCGCGCGAGGCTTGGCGATCAGCGCGGCCAGCGCCGGCAACAGGTCCGGGTGCAGGCTCGTCTCGGGTTCGTTCAGCACCAGCAGTTCCGGCGGCCGCGGGCTCAGCAACGCCGCCACCCACAACAGGTAACGCAACGTCCCGTCCGACAACTCCGCCGCCCCCAGCGGGCGCAGCAACCCGTGCTGGTGGAACCGCAGCCGCAGCAACCCGTCGGCCGCCCTGACCTCCGCTCGCGACCGCGGGAACGCGTCGGACACCGCCTCGGCCAGTGCTTCGTCGTCACCGAACTCCTGGATCGTCCGCAGCGCCGCGGCCAGGTCGCCGCCGTCATGGTCCAGCACCGGTGTGCGGGTGCCGATCCGGTCCTGGCGGGCGGGCACGGCCGCGTCGGTGCGGAACTGGTCGTAGAACCGCCACGACCGCAACCGTTCCCGCACCACCAGCAGCTCGGGGCAGGCCCGCGGATCGGCCAGTTCGCTCAGCATGCTGTCGGTGAGCCCGATGCGCGAACTCCCCGCCCACGCGCCCGAGTCGTCCCGCACACGCACCGCCGGGCCCGCGCCACAGACACCCCCGTTTGAACTCCGGGTCGAGGTTGAACAGGGTGGGCCGCAGCCGATCCGACGACGGCACCGGCAACCCGAAGTCGAGCGCGTAACCGAATTCGTCGCCGGAGAACCCGAGCCGCAGCCCCACCGCCTTGGTGCGCACCGTCCCCCGCACCGGCACGCGGCCCTCCCGGACCGCGCGCCCGACCGACTCCGGCCCTGCCCACAGCGTCGACGGCAACCCGCCTTCCCGGGCCAGTGCGGCGACCGCGCCGTTCCGCCCGGCGTCGGCGAGCAACCGCAGCGCGCGGTACAGGCTGGACTTTCCGGTGCCGTTGACGCCGGTGACGACCGTCAGCCGGGACAACGGCAGCACCAGGTCCCGCAACGAGCGGTAGTTCTCGACCGCGAGGGTGGTCAGCACACCCCGACGCTACCCACGCGCACGCACGTGCGGCGGGATCGGCGCACCCGCGGGCATGTAGGCGGCCGGGATGGGCTCGCCGAAGGTGGTCTGGACCGGCACCACCCCGGCCCAGATCTCGTGGCTGTCCATGTCCTCCGGCTCGTCGATCGGCTCGCCGGCGCGGATCTTCACCGACGCCTCCGCGAGATCCAGCGCCAGCACCGAAACCGACGCCAGCTCCTTCGCGTTGACCGCCCGCGCGTGGTCCCACGAGCCCGGCGTGAGGTGCTCGGTCACGACGTGCAGCCCGTGCATCTTCTCCTCCCCCGTCACCAGGCGCGCGCTTCCGTGCACGACCGCGCTGCGGTAGTTCATGGAGTGGTTGTTGAGTGAGCGCGCGTAGACCAGGCCGTCGAGCAGCGTGACCGTGACGCACACGTCGATGCCGGTCGCCGCCGCGCGCAGGTTCCCGGCGCCCGTCGAGCCGTGGAAGTACAGGGTGTCGCCGTCGCGACCGTATCCGGTGGGCAGCACGACGGGGGAGCCGTTCAGCACGAGCCCGAGGTGGCAGATCAGGCCGTCGTCGAGCACCTCGTACAGGCGCTCGCGATCGGTGGCCGCGCGGTCCTTCTTGCGCGTCAGGGTGCTGCGCGGGGTGGGCGAGAGCGTGGTCATGCCTTCAGTCTCGAAGGTATAGTGGACTCCTGGTAGATCCACTTTCAAGGCAGAACGAAAGGCCACTTCTGGTGCCCCAGTCCGCGACCGCGCTGCCCGTCACCCTCGACCGCGAGGCCGCGACGCCGCTGGCCGTGCAGCTCGCCGACGCCCTGCGCGACGCGGCGGCGACCGGGCACCTGCGCGGCGGCGACCGCCTGCCGTCCACCCGGGCCCTCGCCGCCCGGCTCGGCGTCAGCCGCACCGTCACCTCCGCCGCCTACGAGCAACTGCACGCCGAAGGGTGGATCACCGGGCGGCACGGTTCCGGCACGTACGTCACCACTTCACCACCCAGCGACCGACCCGTCCAACGGGTTGTGCCCGGTGAGGTCGCCGAGCCGGAGGAGTTGCTCGACCTCACCCCAGGCACGCCGTGGGCGGCGGGCATCGACCGCGCCGCGTGGCGCCGGGCCTGGCGCGCCGCCGCCGACGCGCCACCGCTGACCAGCGCGCACCGGGCCGGGCTGCCGGAGTACCGGGCGGCGATCGCCGAGCACCTGCTGCGCCACCGCGGGCTGGCGGTCGGCACCGACTCGGTGCTGGCGACCGGCGGCACCACGGCCGCGGTGTTCGAGCTGGCCGGGGCCGTCTTCCGCGCCGGGGACACGGTCGCCGTCGAGGAGCCCGGCTACCAGCGGGCGGTCGAGGCGTTGCTGAGCGCCGGGCTGAAGGTGGTCGGCGTGCCGGTCGACGGCGAGGGCCTGCGTACGGATGCGATCCCGGCCGGCGTGCGCGGGGTCTACTGCTCACCCGCGCACCAGTACCCGATGGGGTCGCGGCTGAACGCGGCCCGCCGGGTGGAACTCGTCGAGCGGGCGCGCGCCGAGAACATGCTGATCATCGAGGACGACTACGACGGCGAGCTGCGGTTCGACGTCGCGCCGCTGCCGCTGCTCGCCGCGCTCGCGCCGGATGTCGTGGTGCACCTCGGCACCACCAGCAAGATCCTCACGCCCACCCTCGGCGCGGGGTGGATGGTCGCGCCGGGTGCGGTCACGTCAGCTGTGCTCGGGCACCGCGACCGCACCGGAACGCGCCCGTCACCGGCGGGCCAGCGGGTGCTGGTCGAACTCGCGCGGCACGGCGACCTGGGTCGTCACCTGCGGAAACTTCGGCGGGAGCTGTCCGAGCGGCGGGTGCTGCTGGTGTCAGCGCTGCGGGAGGCCGGGATCACGGTGCTGGGCGACGACGCGGGCGCGCACCTGGTGGTGCCGTTCCCGTCGCCGGAGGTGGAGCGGGAGCGCCTGGCGGCAGGCCGGGTGCGGGGGATCCGCCTGGACGGGCTGGCGCGGCACTTCGCCGGCATGCCGACGGCCTTCGGCGTGGCGATCGGTTACGCGGGCTGTTCGCGCGAGGCGCTCAGTGGCGCGCTGGACACGCTGGTGGGCTTACTGCGCTGATCGGATCGGGGCAAGAGCCCGGTAGGGTGACGGCCCATGAGGAAGACGCGGGTGGCCGTGGTGTTCGGCGGCCGGAGCACCGAGCACACCATCTCGTGCCTGTCGGCGGGCAGCGTGCTGGCGAACCTGGACAGCGACCGATTCGAGGTCGTGCCCATCGGGATCACCCGCGAGGGCGGCTGGGTGCTGGGCACCGCCGATCCGAAGACCCTCACCATCCAGGACCGGCAGCTGCCCTCGGTCGACGGCGGCCAGTCGCTGGTGCTGGCAGGCGACCCGACGCGGCGCGAGCTGGTCGTCACCGAGCCGGGCGCCGAGGCGCTCGGCGGGGTCGACGTCGTCTTTCCCGTGCTGCACGGCGCCTTCGGCGAGGACGGCACGCTGCAGGGGCTGCTGGAGATGGCCGGGATCCCGTACGTCGGGCCGGGCGTGCTCGCCAGCGCCGCGGCGATGGACAAGGGCTACGCGAAGAAGCTGCTCGCCGCGGAGGGGCTGCCGGTCGGCCGCTACGTCGAGCTGCGCCGTGGTCAGTCCACTCTGGACGCCGCCGACCGGGAGCGGCTGGGCTTGCCGGTGTTCGTGAAGCCGTCGCGGGCCGGGTCGTCGATCGGCATCAGCAAGGTGACCGACTGGGCCGACCTGGACGCGGCGATCGCCCTGGCGCGCGAGACCGACCCGAAAGTGCTGGTCGAGGCGGCCGTGCCCGGGCGCGAGGTCGAGTGCGGCGTGCTGGAGTTCCCGGACGGCCGGGTGGAGGCGTCGCTGCCCGCCGAGGTGCGCGTGCTCTCCGACGACGAGTCCGCCTGGTACGACTTCGAAACGAAGTACATCGGCGAGGACGCGGAGCTGGACATCCCCGCGAAGCTGGACGATTCGGTCACCGAGAAGCTGCGCGCGCAGGCGGTGAAGGCGTTCGAGGCGCTCGACTGCCAGGGCCTGGCGCGGGTGGACTTCTTCGTGGGCCCGAACGGCGAGCTTACGGTCAACGAGGTCAACACGATGCCTGGCTTCACGTCGACCTCGGCGTACCCGAAGATGTGGCAGGTCACCGGCGTTGACTACCGCACGCTGCTGACGACGCTGATCGACACCGCGCTGGCAAGGGGCACCGGGCTGCGCTGATCCGCCCAGCGGGGGGACCGGCCTACTGGGGCGCTGGTCGTGGCGGGGCCGGCGCCGCGCTGGGCGGCTGCGCCGGAAGCACAGGCCAATTTTCCCGGCGCAGTCAGAGGCTGCGGCTGCTCAGAACCGCAGCGGCACGGCGGGCAGTGTGACCGCCACGGCGTCCGAGATCTGCTGCAGCGGGCCGGTCCCCGCGGAGTCCGGCACCGTCAGCGCGACGTACACCGGCCGGTCCACCACGTACCACGTCGACGAGCCCGGCCCCTCGACCGGCAGCCACTGCACGCCGCTGACCACGCGCAGCTGGCTGGTCGGCGTCAGCTCCGGCGGCTTGCCCAGCCCGCAGCGCAACACGATCGACTCCGGCGAACCCCACGCGACCGTCGCCTCTGGGGCGGGTTCCGCGATCGTCCGGCGCGGCAGCGCGGTGCCCTTCGAGTCCAGCTGCGCGGGCATCGCCGGGATGAGCTGCGCGCACTCGGCCGATCCGGCCTGCGGCGCGTCCACCGGCACGAGCGCCAGCGGCCCGTCGCCGTCACCGGAATCACGCATCATCAGCCCGATGACCGCGACCCCGGCGGCCAGTACGACCACCAGCACGGCCGCGACCACGAGCCGTGCCCGCGGCGGCGCCCCGGTCTCGGTGTCCGGCATCGCTTACAGGTGCACCACGGGGCAGGTCAGCGTGCGGGTGATGCCCTCGACGCCCTGCACCTTCGCGACGACGAGCTGCCCGAGCTGGTCGACGTTGTCCGCCTCGGCGCGGACGATGACGTCGTAGGGACCGGTGACATCCTCGGAGCTGGTGACGCCGGGGATCCCGGCGATCTCCGCGGCGACCGCGGCGGCCTTGCCGACTTCGGTCTGGATGAGGATGTATGCGTGGACCACGGCGCGCCCCTTCGTCTCCGGCGTCTAACTCAAGGTAGGAACGTGGTCAGAACCTACCGCACAGACCACGAATTTAGGTCATCCGACTATCGAGCGACCGAGGTGACGCATGTCAACCCACCAGGCATCCGACTCCGGCACGGTCGCCGGAATGGGTGAGTTCGGCCTCATCCGCGCCGTCACCGAGAACCGGAGACAGCCCGCGGCAACCCTCCTCGGCCCCGGTGACGACGCCGCCGTCGTCGCCGCGCCGGACGGGCGGGTCGTCGCCACCACCGACGTCCTGGTGCAGGGCGTGCACTTCCGCCTGGACTGGTCCACTCCGGACCAGGTCGGGCGCAAGGCGGTGGCGGAGAACTTCGCCGACGTGGCCGCGATGGGCGCGGTGCCCACAGCCGTCCTCGTCGGGCTCGCCTGCCCGCCGGACACCCCCGCGAAGGTGGTCCGGGAACTCAGCGACGGCCTGTGGGCGGAAGCGCAACGCGCCGGGGCGGGGGTCGTCGGCGGCGACATGGTGCGGGCGGACCAGCTGGTGGTGAGCATCACGGCACTGGGCGACCTGCAGGGACGTGAACCGGTGACGCGCTCCGGCGCGCGGCCGGGCGACATCGTCGCGGTGTCCGGGCGGCTGGGCTGGGCCGCGGCCGGCCTGGCCACGCTCGGCCGCGGGTTCCGCTCGCCGGTCGCGGTCGTCAACGCCCAGCGCGCGCCGGAACCGGACTACGCCGCCGGGCCCGCGGCCGCGATCGCCGGCGCCACGTCGATGATCGACGTCTCGGACGGCCTGCTCGCCGACCTCGGGCACATCGCCGAGGCCTCGGGCGTGGGCATCGACGTCCGGACCGAGCACCTGGAGGTCGACCGGAAACTCGTCGACATCGGCACCGCGCTGGGCGCGGACCCCATGACCTGGGTGCTGACCGGCGGCGAGGACCACGCGCTGGTCGCGACGTTCCCGTCGTTCGCCGACCTGCCCGAGGGTTGGCGGCGGATCGGCGCGGTCACGATGGCCGACTCCGGCGTGACGGTCGACGGTGAGGAGTACCACGGCGAAAGTGGCTGGGAGCACTGGCGCTGAGCCCGTTACGGTGACCCGTTGTGGACCTTCGCGTGGTTGCCTACGACGATCCGGACGCGGTCAAGCTGATCGACGCCGTGCAGCAGGAGTACGTCGTGCGCTACGGCGAAACCGACGCCACCCCGGTCGATCCGGCCGAGTTCGCGCCACCGCTGGGGTTGTTCGTCGTCGGCTACCTGGACGGGGAGCCGGTCGCCTGCGGTGGCTGGCGCGTTCGCGGTGACGCCGAGGCCGAGCTGAAGCGGATGTACGTCGTGGATGCCGCGCGGGGCAAGGGTTTCGCTCGTGCCGTGCTGGCGGAGCTGGAGCGGACGGCGCTCGACGCCGGGCGCAGGCGGCTGGTGCTGGAGACCGGTCTGAAGCAGCCGGAGGCGATCGCGTTGTACCGGTCGGCGGGCTACACGGACGTGCCTGCGTTCGGCCACTACCGGGACGATCCGCTCTCGGTGTACCTGGGCAAGGACTTGGAGGCTTCGCGTGGCGATCTACGCGCTCGGTGAACTGACCCCGTCGATCCACCCCACGGCGTTCGTGCACCCGGACGCCACGGTGATCGGCGACGTGCGGATCGGGCCGAACGCGTCGGTGTGGCCGCAGACCGTGCTGCGCGGCGACAACGGCTACATCGAGATCGGCGAGCGGTCCAACGTGCAGGACGGGTGCGTGCTGCACTGCACCGCCCAGGACCCGACGGTCCTCGGCCCGTCGTCGGCGATCGGGCACGCGGTGCACGTCGAGGGCGCGCGGATCGGCAGCGGGTGCCTGATCGCGTCGGGTTCGGTGGTGCTCAACGGAAGCGTCATCGAGGACGGCGCGATGGTCGGCGCCGGGGCAGTGCTGTCGTACTCGTCGCACGTGCCGTCCGGGCACATCGCGCTCGGGGTGCCCGCCAAGGTGCGGGAGAACAAGTCCTTCGGGCCGGAGAAGATCCAGCGCGTGGTGGACGGGTACGTCGAGCGGGCGCAGTGGTTCCGCGGCGCGCTGCGCAGGATCGACTAGGAAGTTCCGCGGGGCAGCGCGGGAGCTGCGGCTGCCAGGCATAGGCCGTCTGCGGCTAGGGCAGCTTCCAGTCGACCGGCTCGGCGCCCTGCCGCTGGAGCAGTTCGTTCGCGCGGCTGAACGGCTTCGAGCCGAAGAAGCCGTTGCGCGCGGACAGCGGGCTCGGGTGCACCGACTCGATGCACGGCACGCCCCCGAGCAGCGGCTTCAGGCTGCGCGCGTTGCTGCCCCACAGGATCGCCACCATCGGCTTGCCGCGGGCGGCCAGCGCCTTGATCGCCTGCTCGGTGACCTCTTCCCAGCCCTTGCCCTTGTGCGAGTTGGGAGAACCGGGCCGCACGGTCAGCGACCTGTTGAGCAGCAGCACGCCCTGCTCGGTCCACGGCGTGAGGTCACCGTTGGACGGCGTGGGGTAGCCCAGGTCGTCGCAGTACTCCTGGTAGATGTTGATAAGACTCTTCGGCAGCGGCCGCACGTCCGGCGCCACCGCGAAGCACAGGCCGATCGGGTGGCCGGGCGTCGGGTACGGGTCCTGGCCGACGATGAGCACCTTGACCTCGTCGAAGGGCTGCTGGAAGGCCCGCAGCACGTGCTCGCCCGCTGGCAGGTACCGGCGGCCCGCGACGATCTCCGCACGCAGGAACTCGCCCATCGCGGCGATGCGGTCCGCCACCGGGGCCAGCGCCTTGGCCCATCCCGCTTCGACGATCTCGTGCAAGGGTTTCGCAGCCACGGCGGCGTACTTTAGCGGCACCCCGGGGGGGCCAGGGGGCTTGCCCCCGGCGGGGGTGCGGGGGTTCGACCCCCGAAAGGCACCGAGGCGCGAAAAAACGGCGAGCGCTCTCCGCGAGCACTCGCCGTCCCGGGCTTCGCGCCTCAGCCGCGAACGACCTTGCCGGCCTTCAGGCACGAGGTGCAGACGTTCAGCCGCTTGCGCTGGGACACGCCGATCTTGGCGTGCACAGTCTGGATGTTCGGGTTCCAGCGGCGGTTGGTACGCCGGTGGGAGTGCGAGACGGACTTGCCGAAGCCCGGTCCCTTGCCACAGACGTCGCACACGGCAGCCACGTCGAACTCCTTTGACGATCAGGGAAGACAAAACACGCCCGGCGCGGGCCGGACACTCGGATCATAGTAAACGACGGTCCTTCGCCCTCCGGCGACCGGGTCGCTACCCTGGCCTGACCAGGGAGGAGGTCGGCGGTGCGGGCTCTGGACGAGCATGCCATCACAGCGTGGGCGGCGGCCTGCGTGCACAGCCTGGAGGTGCTGTGCCCGGCCATCAACGGCATCAACGTCTACCCGGTCGCCGACTCCGACACCGGCTCCAACCTGCTGCACACGATGTCCGGCGCGCACGCCCGCCTGGCCGCCGAACCGGACACGGACAGTGCGGTGAAGGCACTGTCCGTGCTCGCCCGTGGCGCCGTCCTCGCCGCGCGCGGCAACTCCGGCGTCATCCTCTCCCAGGTCCTCCGCGGTCTCGCCGAAACCGCGGGCACCGTCCCCGAGCTGGACGGGCCGTCGCTGGCGAAGGCTCTCGCGAACGCGCACCGCACCGCCACCGACGCGGTCGCGCGCCCGGTGCAGGGCACGATGCTCAGCGTCCTGCAGGCGGTCGCCGCCGCGGTCGCCACGCAGCCCGGCGAGCTGCCGGACGTCGTCGCCGTCGCCGCGAAGGCAGCCTCCGAGGCCCTCGAGCAGACCCCGCACCAGCTGCCGGTCCTGGCCGCGGCCGGGGTCGTGGACGCGGGCGCGCGCGGACTGGTCGCGGTCTTCGACGCCCTGGCCGGCGTGGTCACCGGCACCGAGACCCAGATCTCGCACTCCTGCGAAGCCCACCCGCACGCCGAACCGGACGCGGAGCGGGCCCCGTACGCGTGGGAGGTCATGTACCTGCTGGACGGCGTCGCCGACGCGGACGTCCCGGTCCTGCGCCGCACGCTGTCCGGCCTCGGTGACAGTGTCACCGTGGCCGGGGACGGCAGCGGGGGACACGCCGTCCACGTGCATTGCGCGGACATCGGCGCTGCCATCGAGGCCGGTCTCCGCGCCGGCCGCCCCAGCGGCATCCGCGTCGAACCGCTCATCACGCCGACCCCGATCGAGCCGCCGTCCGGGCCGGACCGCGCCGTGGTCGCCGTCGTGCACGGCGAGGAGCTGGCGGAGCTGCTGCGTGAGGAGGGCTTCGCGGTGCTCGCGGTCCCGGACCACGCCACCCCGAGCGTCGAGGAGATGCTCGGCTTGATCACCGAGCGCGCGGCCGGCCACATCACCGTCCTCGCCGGCGGAGAGAGCCTGACCAGGGCCGCCGACGACGCCGCGGGCCACCCGATGATCGGCGACCGCGACGTGGTGGTCATCCCGTGCGCGTCCCCGGTCCAGGTGCTGTCCGCGCTGGCCGTGCACGACGCCGGGCGGCGCGCGAACGACGACGTGGTGGCGATGGCCGAGGCCGCCGCCGCGACCCGGCGGGGCGAGCTCGTGGTCGCCGCCGAGGAGTCGATAACCTGGGTGGGACTGGCCCACGCCGGTGACCTGATCGGCTTCGTCGACGGCGAGGTCGTGCTCGTCGAACCGGCAGGCGCCGAGCCTGCCGAGGCCGCGATGGGCGTGCTGAACCGGATGCTGGCCGTCGGCGGCGAGCTGGTCACCGTGCTGACCGGCACCGCGGCGCCGTCCGGCCTGACGGACGAGCTGCGGGAGCGGTTGCGGGCCGAGCGACCGGAGGTGGAGTTCGTGGATTACCCCGGCGGCCAGGCCGACGCCGTGCTGCTGATCGGTGTGGAGTGAACGCGTGACCGGACTGCGTGACAAGCTGCCCCCGCTGCTCGGCGCCAAGACCGCGAAGGCGCTCGCCGAGTCGCTGGACATCCACACTGTCGCCGACCTGCTGCGGCACTACCCGCGCCGGTACGCCGAACGCGGCGAGCTGACGAACATCGCGGGACTGGAGATCGGTGAGCACGCGACCGTGATGGCGCGCGTCGAGAAGGTCAACATGCGCCGCATGCGCAACAAGCCGGGGCACATCCTGGAGCTGGTCATCACCGACGGCCAGCGGCGGCTCTCGTGCGCGTTCTTCGGCCGCCCGCACCAGCACGAGCGGCAGCTGCGGCTGGGCCGCACCGGGTTGTTCGCGGGCAAGGTCACCGCGTTCCGCAACACGCTGCAGCTGGCCAACCCCGAGTACCAGATGCTCGACGGCGACGACGACAGCGCGATGGACGACTTCGTCGGCGCGATCATCCCGGTCTACCCGGCGGCGGCCGGGATGCCGTCGTGGTCGATCGCGCGGTGCGTCCGCCAGGTGCTCGACACGCTGGAGCGCGAAGAGGACCCGATGCCGCGTGAGTTGCTCGACGGCTACCAGCTCATGGACCTGTTCGACGCGCTGCACAACATCCACCGCCCCAAGGACCACGACGCGCTGGAGGCCGCGCGGGATCGGCTGAAGTGGGACGAGGCCATGGCGGTGCAGCTGATCTTCGCGCAGCGCCGGTTCTCCACGGTGTCGCGGCCCGCGCCCGCCTGCGCGCGCACGAAGGACGGCCTGCTCGACGCGTTCGACCAGCGGCTGCCGTTCGAGCTGACCGAAGGCCAGCGCGCGGTGGGCGAGGACATCGCCGCCGACCTGTCCGGCGAGCACCCGATGAACCGGTTGCTGCAGGGCGAGGTTGGCAGCGGCAAGACGGTCGTGGCGCTGCGGGCGATGCTGCAGGTGGTCGACTCCGGTCGCCAGGCCGCGATGCTCGCGCCGACAGAGGTGCTCGCCGCGCAGCACGCCCGGTCGTTGCGCGAGATGCTCGGCGACCTCGGGCAGGCGGGGGAGCTGGGCGCCGCGGAGAACGCGACGAAGGTGACGTTGCTGACCGGGTCGATGTCGACGAAGGAACGCAAGCAGGCGCTGCTGGACACCGCGAGCGGCGCGGCGGGGATCGTCGTCGGCACGCACGCGCTGATCCAGGACACGGTGTCGTTCGCGGACCTCGGGCTCGTCGTGGTGGACGAGCAGCACCGGTTCGGCGTCGAGCAGCGGGACGCGCTGCGGTCCCGCGCGGCCAACGGCGGCAGCCCGCACGTACTGGTCATGACCGCGACGCCGATCCCGCGCACGGTCGCGATGACGGTGTACGGCGACCTGGAGACCTCCGCGCTGCGGCACATGCCGGTCGGGCGGTCGCCGATCAAGACGAGCGTCGTGCCGGTGGCCGAGAAGCCGGCGTGGCTGGACCGCGCGTGGCAGCGGCTGGTCGAGGAGGTCCGCAAGGGGCACCAGGCCTACGTGGTGTGCCCGCGGATCGGCGACGAGCCCGCGTCGAACAACAGCGACCGCCGCCCGCCGCTGGCGGTGCTCGACGTCGCCGCCGAACTGGAGAACGGGCCGCTGTCCGAGCTGCGGCTCGGGATCCTGCACGGCCGGATGCCGCCCGACGAGAAGGACGCCGTGATGCGCGCGTTCGCCGCGGGCAAGCTGGACGTGCTGGTCGCGACCACGGTGATCGAGGTCGGCGTGAACGTGCCGAACGCGACGATGATGGTGATCATGGACGCCGACCGGTTCGGGGTGAGCCAGCTGCACCAGCTGCGCGGCCGGGTCGGCCGGGGCAGTGTGCCCGGGTTGTGCCTGCTGGTCACCGAGACGCTGGACGGCACGGCGACGCGGGAGCGGCTGGCCGCGGTGGAGTCCACAACGGACGGCTTCGAACTGTCCCGGTTGGACCTGGAGCTGCGGCGCGAAGGCGACATCCTGGGTGCGGCCCAGTCCGGCAAGCGGTCCGGGCTGAAGCTGCTGTCGCTGCTGCGGGACGAGGACGTGATCGCGGCCGCGCGGGAGCGGGCGCAGGAGATCGTGAGCGGCGACCCGGCGCTGGAGCGGCATCCCGGCCTGGCGCACATGGTGTCCGACCTGGTCGACGAGGATCGTGCGGAGTACCTGGAGAAGTCCTGACGCACGATCGGGCGACGGCCCGAGTTGTGCCTGATCCACAGCGGAGCAACGCTGAGGCGTGCTCAAGACTGGATTACGCGCGGTCATCGGTTCGGCACTGCTCGTCCTCGGCGCCGTGGCGCCGGCTTCGGCCGCGCCTGGCGCGCTGCAGAACCCGCCGAGCTGGGCCCTGGACCGGATCGACCAGCGCGACAAGGCCGTTGACCAGACGTACCACTACGACAGCACCGGCGAGGGCGTCACGGTGTACGTGATCGACACCGGTGTCGACGCGGCGCAGCCCGATCTCGCCGGGCGGGTCGACCCGGGCAAGGACTTCGTGGGCGGCACCGACAACCCGGCCGACGGCAACGGTGACGGGACGCGGATGGCCGGGGTAGTCGCGGGCAAGGAGTTCGGCGTCGCGAAGGCCGCGCGGATCGTGCCGGTCAAGGTGCTCGACGACAAGGGCAACGGGCGGCTCAACAACATCATCTCGGGCATCGACTGGGTCACCCAGAACGCGAAGCAGCCGGCGGTCGCGGTGATCGGCTTCGGCGGCCCGGCGTCCGACGGCCTGGACAACGCGGTGCGGCGGTTGATCGGCGTGATGCCGGTGGTCGCGGCGGCGGGCTGGTCGGGAGTGGACTCGTCGTTCTCGTCGCCGGCGCGGATCCCGGAGCTGCTGACCGTCGGAGCGGTCGACCGGACGGACGCCTTCGCGCCGAAGTCCAACTTCGGGCTGGGGGTCGACCTGCTCGCGCCCGGGGTGGACGTGCCCTCGACGGCGCCCGGGAGCACTTCGGCCACGCCCTTCTCGGGCACCTCGATGGCCGCCGCGTTCGTCGCCGGCGCGGCCGCGCTCTACCGGGAAGAACACCCCGACGACACACCTGAGCAGGTCGTTAACGCACTGATCAACAACTCCACGCCGGACGTGCTGACGGGCCTGCCGCAAGGCACCCCGAACCGGCTGCTGTACACGTTGTTCGAGGAGCCCGCCCCGGAAAGCTGAGTTAGCCTGAGAATCTCCAATTACCCCCGCACTTCTGTGCGGCATGCGCACGTCCCGGATGATGTCCATCACCCGGGACAGAACTCCCGACGAGCGGGATCGGCAGGGTAACGTCACAGCACTACCGATCCGTGAACAGGGAAGGACCGGGCATGTTTCGCAAGGTGCTGGTCGCCAACCGCGGGGAGATCGCCATCCGGGCGTTCCGCGCGGGCTACGAGCTGGGCGCGGGCACAGTGGCGGTGTTCCCCCACGAGGACCGCAACTCGCTGCACCGTCTGAAGGCCGACGAAGCCTACGAGATCGGCGAGCCGGGACACCCGGTCCGCGCCTACCTCGACGTCGAGGAGATCGTCGGCGCCGCGCGGAAAGCCGGCGCGGACGCGGTCTACCCCGGTTACGGATTCCTGTCCGAGAACCCCGATCTCGCGCGCGCGTGCGAGGAAGCCGGCATCACCTTCGTCGGCCCGAGCGCGGAAATCCTGGAACTGACGGGCAACAAGGCGCGCGCGGTCGCGGCCGCCCGCGACGCCGGCGTGCCGGTGCTCGGCTCGTCCCAGCCGTCGACGGACATCGACGAGCTGACCGCGGCCGCCGAGGAAATCGGTTTCCCCGTGTTCGTCAAGGCCGTCGCCGGTGGTGGCGGCCGCGGAATGCGCCGCGTCAACGACCCCGCCCACCTGCGCGAGTCGGTCGAGGCCGCGATGCGCGAGGCCGAATCGGCTTTCGGCGACCCCACCGTGTTCCTGGAAAAGGCCGTCGTCGACCCGCGGCACATCGAGGTCCAGATCCTCGCCGACGGCGCGGGCAACGTCATCCACCTCTTCGAGCGCGACTGCTCGGTGCAGCGGCGGCACCAGAAGGTCATCGAGCTGGCCCCGGCGCCGAACCTCGACCCCGAGCTGCGCGACCGCATCTGCAATGACGCCGTCGCGTTCGCCCGCAAGATCGGCTACCGCAACGCGGGCACCGTCGAGTTCCTGCTCGACCGGGACGGCAACCACGTCTTCATCGAGATGAACCCGCGCATCCAGGTCGAGCACACGGTGACCGAGGAGGTCACCGACGTCGACCTGGTGCAGTCGCAGCTGCGCATCGCCGCCGGCGAGACGCTGGCGGACCTCGGCCTGTCGCAGGAGAAGGTCTACCTGCGCGGCGCCGCGATGCAGTGCCGCATCACCACCGAGGACCCGGCCAACGGGTTCCGCCCGGACACCGGCATGATCAGCGCCTACCGCTCGCCCGGCGGCTCCGGCATCCGCCTCGACGGCGGCACCGCGTTCGCGGGCACCGAGATCAGCGCGCACTTCGACTCGATGCTGGTGAAGCTCACCTGCCGCGGCCGTGACTTCAAGACCGCGGTGGGCCGCGCCCGCCGTGCCCTCGCAGAGTTCCGCATCCGCGGCGTTTCCACGAACATCCCGTTCCTGCAGGCCGTGCTCGACGACCCGGACTTCGCGGCCGGGCGCGTCACCACCTCGTTCATCGAGGAGCGCCCGCACCTGCTGACCGCGCGGCACTCGGCCGACCGCGGCACCCGCCTGCTGACCTACCTCGCCGACGTCACGGTCAACAAGCCGCACGGCGAACGCCCGCGGCTGATCGACCCGACCACGAAGCTGCCGTCGCTGCCCTCGGGTGAGGCCGCCGCCGGGTCGAAGCAGAAGCTGACCGAGCTGGGCCCGGAGGGGTTCGCCCGCTGGCTGCGGGAGTCGCCGACGCTGGGTGTCACGGACACGACGTTCCGCGACGCGCACCAGTCCCTGCTCGCGACCCGCGTGCGCACCAAGGACCTGCTGGCCGTCGCGCCGGTCGTGGCGCACACGCTGCCGCAGCTGCTGTCGCTGGAGTGCTGGGGCGGCGCGACCTACGACGTGGCGCTGCGGTTTCTCGCCGAGGACCCGTGGGAGCGGCTGGCGCAGCTGCGGGAAGCGGTGCCGAACATCTGCCTGCAGATGCTGCTGCGTGGCCGGAATACCGTCGGCTACACGCCGTACCCGACCGAGGTGACCAACGCTTTCGTCGAGGAGGCCACCAACACCGGCATCGACATCTTCCGCATCTTCGACGCCTTCAACGACGTCGAGCAGATGCGCCCGGCCATCGAGGCCGTGCGGGAGACCGGGAAGGCCGTCGCCGAGGTGGCGCTCTGCTACACCTCGGACCTGTCCGACCCCGGGGAGAAGCTCTACACGCTGGACTACTACCTCAAGCTGGCCGAGCAGATCGTCGGCGCCGGGGCGCACGTGCTGGCGATCAAGGACATGGCCGGCCTGCTGCGCGCGCCCGCCGCGGAGAAGCTGGTTTCCGCGCTGCGCAAGGAGTTCGACCTCCCGGTGCACATCCACACCCACGACACCGCGGGTGGTCAGCTGGGCACCTACCTCGCCGCGATCGGCGCGGGTGCGGACGCGGTGGACGGCGCGGTCGCGTCGATGGCCGGGACGACCTCGCAGCCGTCGCTCTCGGCGATAGTCGCGGCCACCGACCACTCGGCACGGCCGTCCGGGCTGAGCCTGCGCGCGGTCGGCGACCTGGAGCCGTACTGGGAGATCGTGCGCAAGATCTACGCGCCGTTCGAGGCGGGCCTGGCCTCGCCGACCGGCCGCGTGTACGACCACGAGATCCCCGGCGGCCAGCTGTCCAACCTGCGCACGCAGGCCAAGGCGCTGGGCCTGGGCGACCGCTTCGAGGAGATCGAGGCGATGTACGCGGCGGCCGACAAGATCCTGGGCCACCTGGTCAAGGTCACGCCGTCGTCCAAGGTGGTCGGCGACCTCGCGCTGCACCTGGTCGGTGCGGGTGTCGAGCCGGAGAAGTTCGAGGCCGAGCCGAACCGCTACGACATCCCGGACTCGGTGATCGGGTTCCTGCGCGGCGAGCTGGGCGACCCGCCCGGCGGCTGGCCGGAGCCGTTCCGCACCAAGGCGCTGGAGGGCCGCGCCGAGCCGAAGCCGGTCGCGGAGCTGTCCGCCGAGGACCGCGAGGGACTGGCCAAGGACCGCCGCGCGACGCTGAACCGCCTGCTGTTCCCCGGGCCCGCCAAGGAGTTCGAGGAGCACCGCCGCGCCTACGGCGACACCAGCGTGCTGCCCAGCAAGGACTTCTTCTACGGTCTGCGCCCGGGCGAGGAGTACGCCGTCGACCTGGAACCCGGCGTGCGCCTGCTGTTCGAGCTGGAGGCCATCGGTGAGGCCGACGAGCGCGGCATGCGGACCGTGATGGCCACGCTGAACGGCCAGCTGCGCCCGATCCAGGTGCGCGACCGGTCGGTGGCCGCGGACCTGCCCGCCGCGGAGAAGGCCGACAAGTCCGACCCGAAGCAGGTCGCCGCGCCGTTCGCGGGTGTGGTCACGCTGTCGGTGGCCGAGGGCGACGAGGTCGCCGCGGGCGCCACGGTGGCGACCATCGAGGCGATGAAGATGGAGGCCGCGATCACCGCGTCCGAGTCCGGGAAGGTCGCCCGCCTGGCGATCAACTCGGTCCAGCAGGTCGAGGGCGGCGACCTGCTGATCGTGCTGGAGTAAAACCGCGTGCGGCGGCCCGCCGGCCGTCGTTAGGGTCGGCGCCGTGCTGATTCAGGCGGTGCCGCAGTGGCAAGGGGCCCGGACCTCCCGGGCGGGCGATCTGCCCGCGGGGTGCCGGGCCCTTTCCGCGTTCGCGGCGGAGGTGCTCGACGTGCCGGTGCGTGAGGTCCGGCTGGCGACGGGCGGGACGCCCGTCGCGGACGGGATCGCGAACCGGGAAGCGTTGCTGGACAACAAGAAGCGGCACGCCGACGCGCTGGCGGACGGGCCGGTGCTCACGGTCGGCGGGGACTGCGCGGCCGGCCTGGTGCCGGTCGCCGCCGCCCGCGCCCGGCACGGTAAGCGGTTCGGCGTGCTGTGGTTCGACGCGCACGCCGACCTCAACACACCGGCCAGTTCACCGTCGGGCGCGTTCCACGGGATGGTCCTGCGGTCACTGCTGGGCGACGGCGACCCTGCGTTCGCGGCCGCGCCCGCGCTGGAGCCGGGCCGCGCGGTGCTCGTCGGCGCCCGGGCTTTCGATCCGGCGGAACGGGACGAAATCGAGGCGGGCCGGGCCCGGCTGGTTACGGGAGAACCGTCGCGGATTGTCGCCGAAGTCCGCGATGCCGGTATCGAACGGCTGTACGTGCATGTTGATCTCGACGTGCTGGACCCGTCCGAGTTCGCCGGAATGGACTACCCGGAACCCGATGGGATGAGCGTGACGCAGCTCGTCCTTGGGCTGCGTGCGCTCGCGGAGTTCGAGGTCGTCGGCGCGGGCCTCACCGAATGCGTTACCGGCAAACGGGAGGAACTGGCGATTCTGTCACCCGTGCTGCACACCATTGGCGAATTACTTCGCTAATACAAGCGATTTCGCCCGGCGCGTGCTTGAATGAGGTTCGTGGGTAGCGCAGGCGGAGTCGCCGGCGCCGTTGGTGAACTCCTGCACACGGCGCTCGGCCAGGTTGTCCCGATCCGGATTCGTTGCTGGGACGGCAGTGAAACCGGCCCGCCGGACGCGCCGGTGCTGCACATCAGGCACCGCCGGGCGCTGCGCCGCCTGCTGTGGGCGCCCAACGAGGTGGGCGTCGCACGGGCGCACGTCGCGGGCGAGCTCGATGTCGAGGGGCCGTTCGTGGCAGCCCTGGAACGGCTGCATGACCTGGTCTACGACGTCGACTTCGACGTGGACCTGACGTGGTCGGTGCGCCGGGATCTCGCGAAGACGGCGCTGAAGCTGGGCATCGTGGGGTTCCCGCCGAAGCCGCCGCCCGAGGAGATCAAGCTCGCCGGGCGCATGCACTCCCGCCGTCGCGACGCGGCCGCCGTCTCGCACCACTACGACGTGGGCAACGACTTCTACGCACTGGTGCTCGGGCCGTCGATGACGTACTCGTGCGCGGTGTGGGCGAAGCCGGAGACCACGCTGGAGGAGGCGCAGACCGCGAAGGTCGACCTGGTGGCGCGCAAGCTCGGGCTGCGTGAGGGCATGCGGGTGCTCGACGTCGGTTGCGGCTGGGGCACGTTCGTCATCCACGCGGCCAAGGAGTACGGCGCGCACGCGGTCGGCGTCACGCTGTCGCAGGCGCAGGCCGACTTCGCGCGCAAGCGGGTCGCCGAGGAGGGCTTGTCGGACCTCGTGGAGATCCGGGTGCAGGACTACCGCGAGGTGTCCGACGGCCCGTTCGACGCGATCTCCAGCATCGGGATGGCCGAGCACGTGGGCGCGTCGATGCTGCCGGTGTACGCGAAGTCGCTGTTCGAGCTGCTGCGCCCGGAAGGGCGGCTGCTCAACCACGCCATCTCGCGGCACCCGTCGGTGCCGCCGCGCAACCAGAAGACGTCGTTCATCGACCGGTACGTCTTCCCGGACGGCGAGCTGGAGCCGGTCAGCGTGATGGCGGGCGCGCTCGAAGAGGCCGGGTTCGAGGTGCGTGACGTCGAGGCGCTGCGCGAGCACTACGGGCGCACGTTGCGCGCGTGGGTCGCGAACCTGGAGGCGAACTGGGACGAAGCCGTTCGCCTGAGCGGCGCCGGACGGGCCCGCGTGTGGCGGCTGTACATGGCCGCGTGCGCGCTGAGCTTCGAAAGCGGCGCGATCGGGGTGAACCAGGTCCTCGCCGTGAAGCCGACGGCACGCGGCGGCAGCGGGATGCCGCCGGTGCGCACCGCCTGGTTGTCCTAGTCGCGGGCGAGGCCGGCCACCAGCTCGTAGGAGCGCAGGCGGTCGGCCTCGCCGTGGACCATCGTGGTGATCATGATCTCGTCGGCGCCGGTGTCGGCGACCAGGGTCTCCAGACCTTTCCGGACGGTCGACGGGGAGCCGTGGATCGTCGTGCCGAGGCGCTCGTCCACGAAGTGCCGGTCGATGTCCGAGTACGGGTACTCGGCGGCCTCCTCGGGTGACGGCAGCGGAATCGGGTTGCCGCGGCGCAACTGGAGGAACTGCAGGCCGCTGGGCCCGGCCAGCCACCGCGCCTGCTCGTCGGTGTCGGCGCAGATCACCGCCGCGCCGAGCATCACGTACGGCTCGGACAGCGCCTCTGAAGGCCGGAACGACTCGCGGTACAGCTCGACCGCCGGGATCGTGTTGCGGGCGCTGAAGTGGTGGGCGAACGCGAACGGCAACCCGAGCGAGCCGGCCAGCCGCGCGCTGAAGCCGCTCGACCCGAGCAGCCACACCGGCGGCTTGTACCTCGGCACCGCGCGCACCGTGCCCTCGCCGTCGAAGTAGCCCATCAGCTCGGTCAGCTGTTGCGGGAAGTCGTCCGCGCCCAGCGCCTGCGGGGACCGGCGCAGCGCGAGCGCCGTGCGCTGGTCGGTGCCGGGGGCGCGGCCGATGCCGAGGTCGATGCGGCCGGGGTGGAAGGCCTCCAGCATCCCGAACTGCTCGGCCACCACGAGCGGCGCGTGGTTGGGCAGCATGATGCCGCCGGAACCGACGCGGATGGTCTCGGTGGCCCCCGCGACGTGGCTCATCAGGACGGTCGTGGCCGAGCTCGCCACGCCCGGCATGTTGTGGTGCTCGGCCACCCAGAACCGGCGGTAGCCGAGCCGCTCGGCGTGCCGGGCCAGCTCGACGGAGCCGCGGAGCGCGGTGCGCGCGTCCGCGCCGCTCGGGATGGGGGACAGGTCCAGCACGGACAACGCGACATCGGACAGAGGCTTCACGGCAACGTCCAACGCGGCCCCGGCCTCGGCTCTTCCCGGTTTTGTCGTACCCCGCCGTTACCGTGCGCCCATGGATCTCACCGTCTCCACCGCCGTCCTGGCAGCCTCGACGGCGGAGGCGGTGCGGCTGCTCCCCGCGCCCGCGCTCGGCGGCGTTCTGCTCACGGCGGGGGCAGACGGTCTCGGGGTCGCCGCGGTGGCCCCGGACCACGCGCTCCGGCTTGAACGTCCGGCACTGGTCCACACCGGCGGCGAGGCGCTCGTGCCGCTCCGTCCGCTGGCCGAGACGGTGCGGGCGCTGGACGCCGAGGAGCTGCGGGTGTCGGTCGAGGAGACCAGGCTGGTCGTGCGCGCGCCCGGCGGCCGGTTCGCATTGCCGCTGCTGGACCGCGGGCTGCACCCCGGGATCGCGGCCCCACCGCAGGCCGCGGGTTCGGTGGCGGGTCCCACCCTGCGCGGGGCGCTGGAGGCGGTGGCGAGCGCGGCGTCGCGGGAGGCCGCGTTGCCGATCTTCACTGGTGTGCGCATGTGGACCGAAGGCGGCGTGCTGACCCTGCTGGCCACCGACCGCTACCGGATGGCGCTGGCCACCCTGGACTGGACCGGCGGCCGGCTGGACGCCTTGGCGCCCGCGGCCGCGCTGTCCGCTTTGGCGCGCGGGCTCGGGGCGGCGCCGTCGGTCGGGCTCGGCGCCGATTCCGACCGGCTCGGCCTTAGCTGGGGGCCGGACTCGTTCGCCACCGCGCTACTGGGGGTGCCGTTCCCGGACGAGCGGGCGCGCGAGCTCGTCCGGGCCCAGCCGTCAGGCGCGGTCGAGCTGGACGCCGAGGCCCTCGTCGCGGCCCTGCGCCGGGCCTCGCCCTACGCCGGGCCGCGCGGCACCGTGACCCTCGCCGGCTGGGACGGCGAGCTGCGGGTGATCAGCAGTGATCCGCACAGCGGGGAATCGGAGCAGGTGGTCAAGGCGAGCGTCTCCGGCGGCCGGATGAGCGCCACCTACCAGGCGCGCTACCTGCTCGACGCGCTGCGGCCGTTCGCCGGGCGGACGGTACGGATCGAGCACCAGGAGGGGCTGCGCCCGACGGTGTTCACCGCCCCGCCGGAGGGCGGCGCGGCGATGACCTGCGTGGTGGTCCCGATGCGGGTGTGACGGTTACGAGCCGGGGACCGAGCCGATCGCGGGCGGGGACGGCACGCCGCCGGTCACGACCGTGCCCAGCGTCTCCTGCCAGGCCCGCTGCCACAGCCCGGCCGTCTCGATCTTGCGCAGCCACTCGTTGACGAACCGCTTGAACGAGTCGTCGTCGAGCTTGAGGCCGATGCCGTACGGCTCGCTGGTGAACGGCTGCCCGCTGATCTGCAGCTTCGAGTCCAGTTGCGCCTCGCCGGCCAGCACGGTCAGGTCGTGCACGTACGCGTCGCCCTTGCCCTGCTCCAGCGCCTGCACGCACTCCTCGGCGGTGCCGAACGTGGTGATCTTCGCGCCGGGCGCCTGCTGCTGGATCGCCGCGACGCTGGTCGTCCCGGTGACCGCGAGCACGGTCTTGCCGTTGAGGTCGCCGGGGTCGTCGATGCCGGTGGTGCCCTTGAGGGTGGCGATCGCCTGCCCGGACAGCAGGTACGGCCCGGCGAACGCGACCCGCTGCGCCCGCTCCGCGGTGATCGTGTAGATCCGGATCACCGCGTCCACCGTGCCCGTTTTCAACATCGCTTCCCGGGTTTCCGGTGTGGTCGTCACGATGTTGACGTTTGGCCGACCGATGATGTATTTCGCGAGCATTTTTCCAAGCGTCGCGTCGAATCCGTCGGTGCTCCCGGTGATCGGATTCCGTTGCGACAGCAGGGGCAGGTTCTCGTCGCCGCCGATGACCAGGGTCCCGCGGGCCTTGATGGCCTGCGCCGTCGGGCTGGCCGCCAGATCCGCTTCGCCGGCCACCGGTGCTTCACCGATGACGCCCTGACCAGCCGAAACCTCGCCGCCGCTGCTCGCGTTGTCGTCGCCGGTACAGGCGACGGCCGTTGTGAGCAGCGCCGCGGCGAGGCCGATCGAGGCCGCCGTACGGCGCGCAGCACGCACCCAACCCGCCATTTGGTGCTCCATCCACAGTCCCGTGACACCACGAAGAGACGATCGGTCTCGCCGTGCATGGTAAATGCCCGGGAAATGACGGAGGTTGACCTCGGCGCCGCTTTTTTCGTGATTTATTCCGCAGGCAGCCACTCGTCGTCGGACGCCACGACCGTCAGCTGCTGCGTCGCGCGCGTCAGTGCGACGTAGAGCACGCGCCGCCCGGTGAGCGACTCGGTGATCAGCTCGGTCGGCTCGACCAGCACAACGGCGTCGTACTCCAGGCCCTTGGCGTCCAGGCTGCCGACGACCTTGAGCCGCTCGTCCGCCTGCCCCCGCACCCACGCGCCGACCTCGGCGACGCGGTCCATGGCGCACACCACACCGACCGTGCCCTCGACCGCGTCCAGCAGCTCCTTCGCCGCCGCCTGCACCGCGCTCTCCACGCTGCCGCGCTCGACCAGCCGCACCTCCGGCTCGATCCCGGTGGTCCGGACCGCGCGCGGCAGCTCGCCCTCGGCGGCGTGCCCGGCGACCACGCGGGCGGCCAGGTCGAAGATCTCCGCCGAGTTCCGGTAGTTGGTGCGCAGCGTGTAGCGGCGAACCGGGGTGCGCGCGCCGAACACCTGCGTCCGGGCCTGCGCCGCCTCGTCCGGATCCGGCCACGAGCTCTGCACCGGGTCGCCGACCACCGTCCAGCTGGCGTACTTGCCGCGCCTGCCGACCATCCGCCACTGCATCGGCGAGAGGTCCTGCGACTCGTCGACCACGATGTGCGAGTACTCGTCGTAGTGCTCCGGCCGGTGCGGCTTGCCCTGCGAGCCGCGCTCCGGTGGCGCCGCGTCCAGCTCGATCTGCTGCGCCCGGCGGCGGCGCTTGGGCGGCGGGCCGACCAGCACGCGCAGCTCGTCCAGCAACGCCACGTCGGCGACCGTCCACTCGCGCTCGCGGTCGGCGAATGACGCGGCCAGCAGGTCGACCTCGGCCGGGGTCAGCACGCCGCGCGCGGCCTTCGTCAGGCGCCGCGGATCGCCCAGCCACCGCAGGATCTCGGCCGGGTACAGCACCGGCCACCACACCACCAGGAAGCGGTGGAAGTCGATCCGCTCGCCGAGGTCGTGGATCAGCTCGGCGCGCTCGATCGTGCGGCCGTCGGCGCGCGCGTTCTCCTCGGCGCGATCGGCCAGCGCCTCCAGCAGCGCCTCGGCCGCCCGCACGCGCGAGCGGTTCGGCGGCCCGCCGTGGCCGTGCACCTTGCGGCGGACCTTCTCCAGCTCCTTGCGGTTGAGCTTGAGGACGTCGCCCTTGTAGACGATCCGCATCTCGTCGGGCACGTCCGGCGGGGTGTCGCGCATCGCCTTCGTGAGAACCTTGCGCATCCGCAGCGAGCCCTTGATCGCGGCGAGCGGCGCCGGGTCCTGCCGGTCGGTGCTGATGCCGTCGAGCACGGCGCCCAGCGCGCGCAGCTCGACGTTCGTCTCGCCCATCGACGGCAGCACGCGCGAGATGTAGTTCGTGAAGACCCCGGACGGACCGACCACCAGCACTCCGGCCCCGCCGAGCTGGCGGCGGTACCGGTACAGCAGGTAGGCGGCGCGGTGCAGCGCCACGGCGGTCTTGCCGGTGCCGGGGCCGCCGGTGATCTCCGTGACACCGCGCCACGGCGCCCGGATGACCTCGTCCTGTTCCTTCTGGATGGTCGCGACGATGTCGCGCATCTTGTCGCCGCGCGACCGGCCGAGCTCGGCCATCAGCGCGCCCTCGCCGACCACCTGCATGTCGTCGCCGACCGCGTCCGGGATCAGCACGTCGTCGTCCACGTCGAGCACGGTCTGCCCGGAGCAGCGGATGACGCGGCGGCGCACCACGTCCATCGGCTCCTCGGCGGTGGCCTGGTAGAACGCGGCGGCCGCCGGGGCGCGCCAGTCGGTCACGAGGTTGTCGAACTCGGCGTCGCGGATGCCGAGGCGGCCGACGTAGATCTTCTCCCCGGTGGTGTGGTCGAGCCGTCCGAAGACCAGGCCCTCGTACTCGGCGTCCAGGGTCTGCAGCGTCTGGGTCGCGTGGTGGACCATCATGTCCCGCTCGAACAGCATCGAGGCCTGCTCGAAAACGGCTTCGCGCTGGGCGCCGTGGCCGATCTCGTAGCCCTTGGCACGCATCGCCTCCGCCTGCGCCCGGAGTTCGGCGAGCCGGGTGTAGACGCGGTCCACGTGGTGTTGTTCGATGGCGATCTCGGCCCGTCTGACCCGAGGTTCCGACACGCAGCGCTCCTACAGCTCACTCGCCGGCAACAGGAAGATTGACTCTACGCGTGCCCCGCGGGCCGTTCACCGGGTCCTGGGCAAAACACCGCGCAGAACACAGCGCGATGATGGGGCTGTGACGAGGATCGTGGCCGGGGCGGCGAGCGGGCGGCGGCTCAAGGTGCCGGCGCAGGGCACGCGGCCGACGTCCGAGCGCGTGCGGGAGGCGTTGTTCAACGCGCTGGAGGCGGCGGGCGAGCTGACCGACGCGCGGGTGCTGGACCTCTACGCCGGTTCCGGCGCGCTGGGGCTGGAGGCGCTCTCGCGGGGCGCGGCGGACGCGGTGTTCGTCGAGTCCGACCGTCGCGCAGTGCAGGTCCTCAAGGCCAACGTGACCGCGCTCGGGCTGGGCGGTTCGGTGCGTTCCGGTCCGGTCGAGACGGTGCTGGCACAGCCCGCCGACGAGCCGTTCCACCTCGTACTGGCCGATCCGCCTTACTCGGTGGGCGCGGAGAAGATCGGCGCGGTGCTGGCCGTGCTGGCCGCGGGCGGGTGGATCGCCGAGGACGGGCTGGTGATCGTCGAGCGGGCGCTGCGCGACGGCGAACCGGGCTGGCCCGCCGGGTTCGCGCCGGTGCGTACCTCGCGCTACGGCGACACGGCCTTGTACTGGGCGGAGTACGTCACTTTACCGCGCCACGGCGAGTAGAGCTTGATAGCGTCCGCCACATGCGGCGTGCGGTGTGTCCAGGCTCCTACGACCCGGTGACCAACGGCCACCTCGACATCATCGAGCGGGCGGCGAAGCTGTTCGACGAGGTCGTGGTCGCGGTCATGATCAACAAGTCCAAGAAGGGCATGTTCACCATCGACGAGCGGCTGGAGATGCTGCGGGAGATCACCGCGCACCTGCCGAACGTGCGCGTCGATTCGTGGCACGGGCTGCTGGTGGACTACTGCAGGCAGCACGACATCGCGGCGATCGCCAAGGGCCTGCGCTCGGTCAGCGACTTCGACTACGAGCTGCAGATGGCGCAGATGAACCGCGAGCTCTCCGGGGTCGAGACCCTGCTGATGTCGAACAACCCGGCCTACGGCTTCGTGTCCAGCTCGCTGGTCAAGGAGGTCGCCACCTACGGCGGCGACGTGAAGAACCTGGTGCCGGACGTGGTCTTCGAGCGGCTCACCGCGAAACTGGCCGAACGCGCCTGATCGGGCGACGACTTTCGTCGGGACTTCGGGCGCGTTCACCTGACGGCCCCCTTCAGGTAACGCGTCCGGGTTACGGTCCGAAAATGACCAACATCACGAAGTCCCGGGTCGCCGGTGCGCTGCTCGCGGTCGTCCTCACGTTGTTCACCGGGTTCGGCCTGGCCACTCCCGCCTCGGCCGCGCCGGTGTCCGCCACGCAGGCCGAGTGCGGCGACACCTCCGGCTTCACGGTGGTCGCGCTGTCGTCGCTGCCCGCCGAGGCCACCGACACCTACGAGCTGATCCAGCGGGGCGGCCCGTACCCGTACGAGCAGGACGGGACGGTCTTCCAGAACCGCGAGGGCCTGCTGCCGGACTGCGCGAGCGGCTACTACCACGAGTACACCGTGGAGACGCCCGGCAGCGACGACCGCGGCGCGCGGCGAATCGTCACCGGCTCGGCGGGGGAGTACTTCTACACCGGCGACCACTACGCGAGCTTCGACCTGGTGGACGTGAATTCCTGACAGTTCCCCTTGACACGCCCGGTAACTCAGCGCTCCCGCCGTTTCACGCGAGAAGCGGGCAGACTTGTGGTCAAGCCGGATGGGAAAGGCCACCTAGGGAGTCGCTGTGTACCGGGTGTTCGAGGCGCTGGACGAGCTCGTCACGATCGTGGAAGAGGCACGTGGGGTGCCGATGACGTCCAGCTGCGTGGTTCCCCGCGGGGATGTCCTCGAACTGCTCGACGACGTGCGCGACGCGCTGCCCCGCGAGGTCGACGACGCGCAGGACGTGCTCGACCAGCGGGACGAGCTGATCAACAAGGCGCGTCACCAGGCCGAGACGACGGTCGGCGACGCCAACGCCGAGGCCGAGCGGGTCACCTCCGAGGCCGCCGCCGAGGCCGAGCGGATGATCGCCGACGCGCAGGCGCGCGCCGAGCAGGTCCTGGCCGACGCGCGCGCCGAGGCCGAGCGGATGATCGCCGCGGGCCAGGCCGAGTACCACAACCTCACCGAGCGGGCCCGCGCCGAGGCCGAGCGCATGATGCAGGCCGGCCGCGACGCCTACGAGCGCGCCGTCGAGGACGGCCGCCACGAGCAGTCCAGGCTGGTGTCCCAGACCGAGGTCGTGCAGGCCGCGCACGCTGAGTCCGCGCGCATCGTGGACGAGGCCCACGCCGAGGCCGACCGGCAGCGCGCCGACTGCGACGCCTACGTCGACGGCAAGCTCGCCGAGTTCTCCGAGCTGCTGTCCACCACGCTGCGGACGGTCGACTCCGGCCGCAACCACCTGCGCGCCCCGTCCGGCCTCGGTCAGCGCCCCACACCGCTGTACGACTTCCAGCCCTGATCGGGTGGAGGCGTAGAGTGGTGGGGTTGCCTTCCGCCCCTCTACTCAACGGACCGATGTCTCAGCAGAATGACACCCCCGACGTCCGCAACCCGTGGATCGTCGACACCCGTGAGCTGGGCCGGCGCGCCGGCCTGAGCCGGACCATCCAGCGCACGGCGCCCACCGCCGTCGAGTGGGGCGTGCCCGATGTGATCGTGGTGCCGAAGGGCGCCGAGGTCGAGCTGGACCTGCTGCTCGAGTCGGTGGTCGAGGGCGTGCTGGTCACCGGCTCCGCCGCGGTGCGGACCACCGGCGCGTGCTCCCGTTGCCTCGACCCGATCGACGACGAGGCCGAGGTCGAGCTCACCGAGCTGTTCGCCTACCCCGACTCGACCACGGACGAGACGACCGACGAGGACGAGGTCATGCGCCTCGTCGACGACCGGATCGACCTCGAACCGCTGGTCCGCGACGCCGTCGTGCTGGCGCTGCCGCAGGTCCCGCTCTGCCGCGAGGACTGCCAGGGGCTGTGCCCCGATTGCGGCGGGAAGTGGGCCGATCTCGAGCCCGGACACGGGCATGAGACGATAGACCCTCGGTGGGCCGCGCTGGTCGAGCGTTTCGACGACTCGTCCTCCGGCGGGCCCGGCCGGCAAGCCTGACGGGCATCAGCTCGTAAGCACCTGAGTAAGCACGCTCGCGCCCGCGTGAGCGAACCGTGGATGAGGAGATTCAGTCGTGGCCGTCCCGAAGCGGAAGATGTCGCGCTCCAACACGCGCCACCGTCGTGCGCAGTGGAAGGCGACGCCCGTGCAGCTGGTGCCCTGCCAGAACCGGGCCTGCCGTCAGCCGAAGCCGCAGCACGTGGCCTGCCCGACCTGCGGCCAGTACGACGGTCGTCAGGTCGTCGAGCCCGCCTGAGGTCGCTGACCAGTATGGGGGGCAGGTCGAGATCGGGAGGGCCGGCCGCCGACCCGAAACCGTTGCTCGAAGCGCTCGGCGTCGAACTCGACGCCGAGCTGCTCACGCTGGCGCTCACCCACCGCTCGTACGCCTACGAGAACGGTGGGTTGCCGCCGAACGAGCGGCTCGAGTTCCTCGGTGACGCCGTGCTCGGTCTGGTCGTCACCGACCACCTGTACCGCGCGCACCCCGAGCTGCCGGAGGGGCAGCTCGCGAAGCTGCGGGCCAGTGTGGTCAACATGCACGCCCTGGCCGGGGTCGCGCGGGGGCTGGGCCCCGGCGGGCTCGGCGCGCACCTGCTCCTCGGCAAGGGCGAGGAGCTCACCGGTGGCCGTGACAAGGCGAGCATCCTCGCCGATGGTCTGGAGGCCGTGATCGGTGCGGCGTACCTGGCGCACGGCATCGATGCGGCCCGCGCGCTGGTGCACCGGCTGTTCGACGCGCTGCTGGCGGAGGCGCCGCTGCGCGGGGCCGGGCTGGACTGGAAGACGAGCCTGCAGGAGCTGACGGCGTCGGCCGGGCTGGGTGTGCCGGAGTACAAGGTGGAGGACACCGGGCCGGACCACCGCAAGGAGTTCAGCGCCACGGTGCTGGTCGCCGGCCGTGACTTCGGCAACGGCAACGGCACCACGAAGAAGGAAGCTGAGCAGAAGGCCGCCGAGACCGCTTGGCGTGCCCTCTCGGAGGAGCTGAAGCCCGAGGGCTCCGAGTAGCTCTCGGCACGAAAGCCGGGTCGCCGTCATGATGCGGTGGCCCGGCTTTCGTCATTTCCGGGCCCTCACCGACCAGGCGCGCCACGCCCGGGGCAGCCGCTTCGGCAGGCTCGCCGCGCGGGGCGGCTGATCTGCTGCCCGGAACAGAAAATTGGCCGCCGGGAGTGGCCATCTCGCTGCCGGAAGTAGCCACCCGCGACCGGGAGCGGGCGACTCGCCGAGCCGGGTGGGCATAGAAGTGCCGGCCGGTGTGTTTGCGCTTCCGGGCGTTGTGTCCGCCGCGCCCGTGCCGGGCGTCGAGTGGCCAAGGCACCGGAAGTCACGGTCCGTCGTCGGAGTGCGACCCGGACGGACGTCGGGAACTGTCGGGGGGCGTGGATAGGGTGGTGTGGTGCCGGAGCTTCCCGAAGTAGAAGTGGTGCGCCGCGGGCTGCAGGCCCACGTGGCGGGCCGCGGGATCGCCCGCGTCGAGGTGCTGCACCCCCGCGCGATCCGCCGCCACGAGCTGGGCCCCGAGGACTTCACCGGCCGGCTCGCCGGGGCGCGCGTCGAGGCGGCGCGGCGCCGTGGCAAGTACCTGTGGCTGGAGCTGTCGGACAAGGAAGCGATCCTCGCGCACCTGGGCATGAGCGGCCAGATGCTCGTGCAGCCCGAGGGCGCCCCCGACGAAAAGCACCTGCGCGTCCGCATCCGGTTCGACGACGGCGGCCCCGAGCTGCGGTTCGTCGACCAGCGGACCTTCGGCGGCCTCGCGCTGGCCGACCTCGTCACCTCCGACGGGACGCTCCTGCCCGCCCCGATCGCGCATATCGCCCGCGATCCGATGGACCCGGCGTTCGACCCGGCCCAGGCGGTCAAGGCCCTGCGCTCCCGCCGCACCGAGATCAAGCGCGCGCTGCTCGACCAGACCCTGGTGTCCGGGGTCGGCAACATCTACGCCGACGAGTCGCTCTGGCGCGCCCGGCTGCACTGGGCCCGCTCCACCGAGAAGCTCACCCGCGCCCAGGGCGCGGCCGTCCTCGAAGCAGCCACCGAGGTGATGACCGAGGCGCTCCAGGCCGGTGGCACGTCGTTCGACGCGCTGTACGTCAACGTCAACGGCCAGTCCGGCTACTTCGACCGCTCGCTGAACGTCTACGGCCAGGGCGACCGCCCCTGCCGCCGCTGCGGCACGCCCATCCGCCGTGAGCCGTTCATGAACCGGTCGTCCTACTTCTGCCCGCGCTGCCAGCCCCGGCCGCGCCGCTCCTCCTGACACCGGAAGGCAGGTCACGTGGCCCAGGAAGAACTCGTGGTGCTGCTCGACGAGCGCTTCGACCCCGTCGGCACAGCGCCGAAGCGCACGGTGCACGACGCGCACACCCCGCTGCACCTGGCGTTTTCCTGCTACGTCTTCGACCGCGCCGGCCGCGTGCTGCTGACCCGGCGCGCGATCGGCAAGAAGACGTGGCCGGGGGTCTGGACCAACTCGTTCTGCGGCCACCCCGGCCCTGGCGAGGACATGGCGGAGGCCATCGCGCGGCGCGCGAAGCAGGAGCTGGGCCTGGAGGTCACCGGTCTGCGGAAGGTGCTGCCGGACTTCCGCTACACGGCGATGGACGCGGGCGGCGTGGTGGAGAACGAGTTCTGCCCCGTGTGGGTGGCCGAGGCCGACGCCGACCCGCTGCCCGAGCCGGACGAGGTGTGCGAGTGGCGTTGGTCGGCCTGGACCGACCTGGTGGAGAGCATGAGCCGCACGCCGTTCGTGTTCAGCCCGTGGTCGCAGCTGCAGGTCCCGCGGCTCGCGGAAACTCTTTCGGCGGGGGCAACACAGCGGTAACAGCTGGCTGGTGGGCTTGCCGGGTGCGTTCCCCGGACACCGCGCTCACCGGGATCGGCCCGGACACGTTCGACCTGCGCCACCGCACCATCCACGGCTACCGGCGCGCATACCGCATGGCAGGCAGCGGTCCCGCGTTGCTGTTCGTCCACGGCATCGGCGACGACTCGTCCACCTGGCTGGACGTGCTCGCGTCACTGACCAGGGACTACACGGTGATCGCGCCGGACCTGCTCGGCCACGGCGGCTCGGACAAGCCGCGCGCCGACTACTCGGTGGCCGCCTACGCGTGCGGGATGCGGGACCTGCTGGCCACGCTCGACGTCGACCGGGTGACCGTGATCGGCCACTCGCTTGGCGGTGGCGTGGCGATGCAGTTCGCCTACCAGTTCCCGGAACGCTGCGAGCGGCTGGCCCTGGTCAGCTCCGGCGGCGTCGGCGCGGGCGTGCACCCGCTGCTGCGGCTCGCGGCCGCGCCGGGCGCCGAGCTGGTGCTGCCCCTGCTCGGCACCCTGCCGGTGCGGGAAGCGTTGCGGCGCTTCCAAAGCGTGCTCAAGGGCGGCGGCGGGTTCGGGCTGGGCGAGGACCTCGACTACGTCGTCGGCAAGTACGTGCGGCTCGCGGAATCGACCAGCAGGCAGGCGTTCCTGCGCACACTGCGCGCGGTCGTGGACTGGCGCGGGCAGGTGGTGAACATGCTCGACCGCTGCTACCTCACCGAGGGCATTCCGACGTTGCTCGTGTGGGGGACGCGGGACCACGTCGTGCCGAGCGCGCACGCGCTGGTCGCCCACGGCGCGATGCCGGGCAACAGGCTGGAGATCTTCGAGGGGGCGGGGCATTTTCCGCACCACACCGAGCCGCAGCGTTTCCTGGCCGTCCCGCGCGACTTCCTCACCACGACCGCGCCAGCTCAGCACGACGTGCGCCGGTGGCGGCACCTGCTGCGCACGGGCCGGAGAACAAACCCCGGCCCGGAACTGGGCGTGTCGAGCGGCACCTGAACGGGGAAGAGCCCCGAACCCAGGGGGTGGGGCTCGGGGCTCTGGTCGGGGTGACTCAGTTGAACACGTGCGTCCGCGCGGCGAGGTTCGCCAGCAGCTCGCGGCCCTTCTCGGCGGTGCGCGGCTGGCTCAGCACGTCGTAGCGGCGTGCGACCAGCTGCGTCTGCGACACGAAGTCACGCTTGCCGCGGGTGGCGCCGTAGCTGATCGCCGCGAACACCATGCTGAACGCGACACCAGCGACCAGACCGAACAGGATCGGCAGCAGCCCGGCGCCCGGCGTGAACAGCGTCAGCAACAGGCCGACGAAGACACCGAACCAGGCACCCGACGTCGCGGCGCCGCCGAGCACGCGGCCCCAGCTGAGCTTGCCGGCGACCCGCTCGACCAGCATCGGCTCGACTCCGACGATCGTGACGTCCGCCACGGGGAAGTCGTTGTCGGCGAGGTGGTCGACCGCCCGCTGGGCCTCTTCGTAGGACTCGTAGGACCCGATCGGCCAGCCGGTCGGCAGGGTCGGGAGCTGCGGGCTCGTCCGGGCGTTGGTGAAAGCGGTCTGCGTGAATGCTTGGGTCATCTTCCTCACCTCTCCTGACCTGTTCAACGCTCCCGCATACCCACTTGTGCCCCATGTCCGAACCTCACAGGGAATCCTCAGACTCGCAGCTCGGGCCGGTAGATGTCGAACCAGTGGTGCAGGTCGAGCAGCCGGTCCAGGCCGTGGCGTGTGAGGGACGTCATCGTGGCCGGGTCCTGGCTCACCGCGTCCGTCACCCACTCGCGGGAGGCCAGTTCGAACACCGGGTCCCCGGGCGTGGCGAGCACCTCCTTCGCCTGCTGCTGCAACGCCGCCGCGTACCCGGGGTCCTGCGTGGACGGGTACGGGCTCTTCACCCGGTCCACAACGGACTGCGGCAGCACGTGCTTGGTCGCGTGCCGCAGCAGGCTCTTTTCCCTGCCGTCGAACGTCTTCAGCGACCACGGCGTGTTGTAGACGTACTCGACGAGCCGGTGGTCGCAGAACGGCACCCGCACCTCCAGGCCCACCGCCATCGACGCGCGGTCCTTGCGGTCCAGCAGTGCCCGCACCATCCGCGTCAGGTGCAGGTGGCACACCTCGCGCATCCGGCGCTCGTCCGCGGAGACCCCGTCCAGGTGCTCGACCTGCGCCAGCGCGGTGCGGTACTGGTCCGCGATGTAACCGTCCAGGTCCAGCTTCCGCGACACGTCCGGGCGCAGCAGGTTGCCACCGTCCTGGACCCCGGTGCGGAACGCCAGCCACGGGAACGTGCCGGCGTTGCGGGCGGTGTCGTCGTGGAACCACCGGTACCCGCCGAACACCTCGTCGGCCGACTCGCCGGACAGCGCCACCGTCGACTCCGCCCGGATGGCCTTGAACAGCAGGTACAGCGAGGTGTCCATGTCGCCCAAGCCGGCCGGGATGTCCCGTGCGGTCAGCACGGCCCGCCGCACCGCCGGATCGGTCAGTGCCGCCGGGTCGAGCACGACGTCCTGGTGCGCCGACCCGACCAGCTTCGCCACGTCCCGGATGAACGGCGAGTCCGGGGTGTCGCGCATCTCGTCGGGCTTGAAGTTTTCCTCCTGCCCCACGAAGTCGACCGAGAAGGTGCGCAGCTGCTCACCCTCCTCACGCAGCCGCGCGGCGGCAAGGCCGGTGATCGCGCTGGAGTCCAGGCCACCGGACAGCAGCACGCAGCGCGGCACGTCGGCGACCAGCTGCCGGTGCACGATGTCGGTCATCAGCTCGCGCACGCGCGCGACCGTGGTCTCCTGGTCGTCGGTGTGCTCGCGCGCCTCCAGCTTCCAGTAGGTCCGGGTGTGCGCGCCGTCCCGATCCACCCGGACGATCGTGCCAGGCTCCACTTCGGACATCCCGAACCACAGCGACCAGCCGGGCTGCTTGGTGAAGGAGAACAGCTCCCGCAACCCGTCCGCGTCCACGATCCGCTTGGCCGCGGGGTTGGCGAGGATCGCTTTCGGCTCGGACCCGAACAGCACGCCGTCGCGCGTCGGGTAGTAGTAGAAGGGCTTGATGCCCATCCGGTCGCGGATCATCACGAGCTTCTCGTCGCGCGCGTCCCAGATGGCGAAGGCGTACATGCCGTTGAGGTGGTCGGCGACGGACTCGCCCCACTCCAGGTACCCGTGCAGCACGACTTCGGTGTCGCTGTCGGTGCGGAAGGTGTGCCCCTTGCCCTCCAGTTCGCGGCGCAGCTCGGTGAAGTTGTAGGCCTCACCGCTGTAGACCATGGCCACCTCGCCGGCCGGCGTGGTCACCGACATCGGCTGCCGTCCGCCGGGCAGGTCGATGATCGCGAGCCGGCGGTGGCCGAGGGCAGCGTGCGGGGCGAGCCATGTCCCGGAGTCGTCCGGGCCACGGCAGGCCATGGTCCCGGTCATGGCGTCGAGCACTTCGCGCCGCTGGGTGAGGTCGGTCTCGAAGGAGACCCAGCCGGTGATGCCGCACATGCGTACTACCCTCCCGATGCTTAGCAAGTACAACTATGCGTAACACCGTGGTAACACAACTCGCCGGTAACTGTCTGCTCGATTCGTCCGCTCTGACGGGATGGGTTTCACGCAGTGTGGCCGGTTGCACACGCACCTCAAGAACGCGTAAATCCGCGCTGAAGCGGCGTCAAGGCGCCGTCATCCGGACGAGGAGACGGGACGTCCCAGCGCACGCTGTCACCGGAGCGGTCACCGATCGGGTGACCCGTGCTGGAAGGTGTGAAGTGGCGGATCTGCTGTACGCCGTGCTGCTGATCGCGGTGTTCGCGGTGCTGGCGCTGACGTTGCGCGGGCTGGAGAAGCTGTGAGCGGCGCCGGGGTGGTGGCCAATGTCGTCGGCGGGGTGCTGGCGCTGGGCCTGATCGTCTACCTGTTCATCGCGTTGACCAAGCCGGAGAGGTTCTAGTGTCCGACCTCGCCTCCGGCCTGGTCACGGTCGGCATCCTCGTCGCCGCGCTCGCCCTGGTCCACAAGCCGCTGGGCGACTACATGGCGCGCGTGTTCACCAGCGAGAAGCACCTCAAGCTGGAGCGCGGCCTGTACCGCGCGTTCCGGGTGGACCCGTCCTCCCAGCAGCGCTGGACCACCTACGCGCTGGGCGTGCTCGGGTTCTCGCTGGTGTCCATCGTCTTCCTGTACCTGCTGCAGCGCCTGCAGTCCGTCCTGCCGCTGAGCCTCGGCCGCGGCGCGGTCGACCCCGGCGTCGCATTCAACACGGCGGTCAGCTTCGTGACCAACACGAACTGGCAGTCCTACGTGCCCGAGACGACGATGGGCCACCTCGTCCAGATGGCCGGGCTGACGGTGCAGAACTTCCTGTCCGCCGCGGTCGGCCTGTCCGTCGCGATGGCGCTGGTCCGCGGTTTCACCCGGTCCAGGACCGACCGGCTGGGCAACTTCTGGGTCGACCTGACCCGCGGCACCGTGCGGATCCTGCTGCCGTTGTCGGTCGTGTTCGCGATCGTGCTGATCGCGTTCGGGGTCACCCAGAGCCTCCGCGCCGGCGTCCCGGTCACCGGCCTGGACGGCACGCTGAGCGCCATCTCGATGGCGCCCACGGCGAGCCAGGAGGTCATCAAGGAACTCGGCACCAACGGCGGCGGCATCTTCAACGCCAACTCCGCGCACCCGTTCGAGAACCCGAACGTCTGGACCAACCTGATCGAGATCTTCCTGATCCTGGTGATCCCGGTGTCGCTGACCCGGACCTTCGGCAGGCTCGTCGGCAACCCGAAGCAGGGGTACGTCCTGCTGTCGGTGATGGGTCTGCTGTGGACGTTCGTGCTCGCGGTGACCTGGTGGGCCGAGTCGCATCCGAACGGGCCCGCGGCGCTGCTGGCAGGCGCGAACCTGGAGGGCAAGGAGCAGCGGTTCGGCATCGGCGCGTCGACGCTGTTCGCGACCAGCACCACCGGCACCTCGACGGGCGCGGTGAACTCGCTGCACGACAGCTACAGCGGTCTCGGCGGCGGCATGACCCTGCTGCACATGCTGTTCGGCGAGGTCTCGCCGGGCGGTGTCGGCACCGGTCTGTACGGCATCCTGGTGTTGGCGATCATCGCGATGTTCCTGGCCGGCCTGATGGTCGGCCGCACC
Organism: Amycolatopsis methanolica 239; assembly: GCF_000739085.1. NCBI lineage: Bacteria > Bacillati > Actinomycetota > Actinomycetes > Pseudonocardiales > Pseudonocardiaceae > Amycolatopsis > Amycolatopsis methanolica. The sequence goes on from NZ_CP009110.1 coordinate 1,607,186, forward strand.
CCGGAGTACCTGGGCAAGAAGCTCGGCAAGCGCGAGGTCACCGCCGCCGCGATCGCGATGCTGGCGATGCCCGCGGTCGTCCTGCTCGGCGCCGGCGCGGCCCTGCTCATGCCGGGCACCACGGGCGCGCTGGGCAACAGCGGGGCGCACGGACTGTCCGAAGTGCTCTACGCGTACGCCTCCACCGGCAACAACAACGGCAGCGCCTTCGCCGGCATCACGGTGACGGACGGCTGGTTCCAGTCCTCGCTGTCGGTGGCGATGCTGATCGGCCGGTTCGTGCCGATCATCGCGGTCCTGTGCCTGGCCGGTTCGCTGGCCGCGCAGAAGAAGGTGCCGGAGACCGCGGGCACCCTGCCGACGACCGGGCCGCTGTTCGGCTCCGTGCTCGCCGGAACCGTCCTGCTCGTCGCGGCGCTGACGTTCGTCCCGGCGCTCGCGCTCGGTCCCATCGCGGAGGCCATGGCATGACCATCACCCAGGAACGGCCCGTCGAAACGCCGGCTCGCGTCGGCGCGGGCGTGTTCAACGGACGGCAGCTGCTGACCTCGCTGCCCGACGCGCTGCGCAAACTCCACCCGCGGCACCAGGTCCGCAACCCGGTCATGTTCGTGGTGTGGGTGGGCTCGGTGCTCACCACGTTCTTCGCGGTCACCGACCCGAGCGTGTTCACGATCCTGATCGCGGTGTGGCTGTGGTTCACGGTCGTGTTCGCGAACCTGGCCGAAGCCGTCGCCGAGGGGCGCGGCAAGGCACAGGCGGAGTCGTTGCGCCGCACCAAGAAGGAGACCGTCGCGCGGCGGCTCACCCCGGATGACGAGGAGCGCGTGGCGGGCGTCGAACTGCGGGTGGGCGACCTGGTGGTCGTCGAGGCGGGCGAGACCATCCCCGGCGACGGTGACGTGGTCGAGGGCATCGCGACGGTCGACGAATCGGCCATCACCGGGGAGTCCGCGCCGGTGATCCGCGAATCCGGCGGCGACCGCAGCGCCGTCACCGGCGGCACCACGGTGCTGAGCGACCGGATCGTCGTCCGGATCACCACCAAGCCAGGCGAGTCCTTCGTGGACCGGATGATCGCGCTGGTGGAGGGCGCCTCGCGGCAGAAGACCCCGAATGAGGTCGCGCTGACGATCCTGTTGTCCACGCTGACGATCATCTTCTTGCTCGCGGTCGTGGCGCTGCAGCCGATGGCTGCCTACTCCGGCAGTGAGCAGTCGGTGATCGTGCTGACCGCGCTGCTGGTGTGCCTGATCCCGACGACGATCGGGGCGCTGCTGTCGGCGATCGGTATCGCCGGGATGGACCGGCTCGTGCAGCGCAACGTGCTCGCCACCTCCGGCCGCGCGGTCGAGGCCGCCGGTGACGTGTCGACGCTGCTGCTGGACAAGACCGGCACGATCACCTTCGGCAACCGGCGGGCGACCGAGCTGATCCCGGTCGGCCCGACGGACCCGCACCAGCTGGCCGAGGCCGCCCGGCTGTCCAGCCTCGCGGACGGCACCCCGGAGGGCCGCAGCGTCGTCGAGCTGACCGAGGGCACCACGGTCCCCAGCGGCGGCGAGTTCGTCCCGTTCACCGCGCAGACCCGGATGAGCGGCGTCGACCTGCCCGGCCGTCAGGTCCGCAAGGGCGCGGCGAGCGCGGTCGGCGAGTGGGTGCGGGAGCACGGCGGCGACTTCCCGGACGAGACCGAGCGGATCGTCGACGAGATCAGCGAACAGGGCGGCACCCCGCTGGTGGTCGCCGAGCTGACTGGCGGGCGCGCGTTCGTGCGTGGCGTGATCCGGCTGTCCGACGTGGTCAAGCCGGGCATGCGGGAACGGTTCGCCGAGCTGCGCCGGATGGGCATCAGGACGGTGATGATCACCGGGGACAACCCGCGCACGGCGAAGGCCATCGCCGAGGACGCCGGCGTCGACGACTACCTCGCCGAGGCCAAGCCCGAGGACAAGATGGCGCTCATCCACCGCGAACAGGAGGGCGGCCGCCTGGTCGCGATGACCGGCGACGGCACCAACGACGCGCCCGCGCTGGCCACGTCCGATGTCGGGGTCGCGATGAACACCGGCACGTCGGCCGCGAAGGAGGCCGGCAACATGGTCGACCTCGACTCGGACCCGACGAAGCTGATCGAGATCGTGGAGATCGGCAAGCAGCTGCTGATCACCCGCGGCGCGCTGACGACGTTCAGCATCGCCAACGACCTCGCGAAGTACTTCGCGATCCTGCCCGCCATGTTCGTCGCGATCTTCCCGCAGCTGGCCGCGCTGAACATCCTGCATCTGGCGACCCCGCGCTCGGCGATCCTGTCCGCGGTGATCTTCAACGCGCTGATCATCGTGGTGCTGATCCCGCTCGCGCTGCGGGGCGTGCGGTACAAGCCGTCCAGCGCGTCGGCGCTGCTGCGGCGCAACCTGCTGGTCTACGGGGTCGGCGGCATCGTGACGCCGTTCCTCGGCATCTGGCTCATCGACCTCGTCGTCCGTTTCATCCCTGGAATCGGGTAGTCATGATCAAGAATCTGGTGAAGCAGACCGGCGCCGGCCTGCGGGTGCTGCTGGTGTTCACGGTGCTGCTCGGGGTGGTCTACCCGCTCGGCGTGTGGGCGGTGTCCCGGATCCCGGGGCTGCACGACAACGCCGAGGGGGCGCTGGTGACGGCGAACGGGCAGGTCGTGGGCTCGTCGCTGATCGGGATCGACCCGGTCCCGGCCGATCCGGCGCGCGACCCGTACTTCCACACCCGGCCGTCCGCCACCGGCGACCCGTCGGTGTCCGGCGGGTCGAACAAGGGCGGGTTCAACCCCGACCTGGTCGCCGCCGTCGAGGAGCGCAAAGCGGCCATCGCGCAGCGCGAGGGCGTCTCGCCGGACGCGGTGCCCACGGACGCGGTCACGGCCTCGGGGTCGGGTCTCGACCCGACCATCAGCGTCGCCTACGCCGACCTGCAGGTGCCGCGGGTGGCGCGCAACACAGGGCTGACCGAGGACCGGGTCCGGCAGCTGGTCGAGGCGAACACGACCGGTCACGGCATCGGCGTCCCGGGGGTGAACGTGCTCGAACTCAACCTCGCCGTCCAGTCGGCAGGAGCACACTGAAAGCGTGGACGTGGAGAAGGAACCGCCGCGCCGGGGCGAGCTGCGCATCTACCTCGGCGCGGCGCCCGGCGTCGGCAAGACCTACGCCATGCTGGGCGAGGCGCGGCGCCGCCTCGACCGCGGCACCGACGTGGTCGCCGGGCTGGTCGAGACCCACGGCCGGGCGAAGACAGCGGCGCTGCTGGAGGGCATCGAGGCGGTGCCGCGGCGGCGGATGACCTACCGTGGCCGCGACTTCGAGGAGCTGGACGTGGACGCGGTGCTCGCCCGCGCCCCCGAGGTGGCCATTGTGGACGAGCTGGCGCACACCAACGTGCCCGGCTCGCGCAATGAGAAGCGCTGGCAGGACATCGAGGAGCTGCTCGCCGCGGGGATCGACGTGCTGTCGACCGTGAACGTGCAGCACCTGGAGAGCCTGAGCGACGTCGTGGAGCGCATCACCGGCGTCGCGCAGCAGGAGACCGTGCCCGACGACGTCGTGCGCCGGGCGGAGCAGGTGGAGCTGGTCGACATCACGCCGGAGGCGTTGCGGCGGCGGCTCGCGCACGGCAACGTCTACCCGGCGGAGCGGATCGACGCCGCGCTGGGCAACTACTTCCGCACCGGCAACCTCACCGCCCTGCGCGAGCTGGCGCTGCTGTGGGTGGCCGACCAGGTGGACGTGGCGTTGCAGCGCTACCGCGCCGAGCAGCGCATCACCGACACGTGGGAGACGCGGGAGCGGGTGGTTGTCGCGATCACCGGCGGCCGGGAGAGCGAGACGCTGATCCGGCGCGGCAGCCGCATCGCCACCAGGGCCGGGGCGGAACTGCTGGTGCTGCACGTCCTGCGCGGCGACGGCCTGTCCGCGCTCGGGCACGTCGAAACCGGCCGGTACCGCAAGCTCACCGACCAGCTGGGCGGCACGTTCCACACCGTCGTCGGCGACGACGTGCCGACCGCGCTGCTGGACTTCGCACGCGGCGTCAACGCGACGCAGCTCGTGCTGGGCACGTCCCGGCGGTCGCGCGTCGCGCGGCTGTTCGACGAGGGCATCGGCGCGACGGTGGTGCAGCGGTCCGGGCAGATCGACGTGCACATGGTCACCCACGACGAGGCGGGCGGGCGGCTGCGGTCGTGGCTGGGCAGGCGCAGCCCGCTGGCGCCGTCGCGGCTGCTGGCCGGCTGGGTGCTGGCGTTCCTCGCGCCCGCCCTGGCCACGCTGACCGGCGTGCTGCTGCGCCGGGAGCTGGACTTCTCCACCGACGTGGTCGGCTACTTCCTCGCCACGGTGGTGGTCGCGCTGGTCGGCGGGCTGGGTCCGGCGTTGGTCGCGGCGCTGCTGTCGGCCGGGCTGCTGAACTTCTTCTTCACCGAACCGCTCTACACCCTGACCGTGCACGCGCAGAGCAACGTGATCACCCTGGTCGCGATGGTCCTGGTCGGGGTGCTGGTCGCGCTGGTCGTGGACCGGGCGGCGCGGCGGGCCACCCAGGCGGCGCAGGCGCGCACGGAGGCGGCGTTGCTGGCGTCCTACGCGCGCACGGTGCTGACGAACGCCGAGCCGTTGCCGCGGCTGCTGGAGAAGGTGCGCGAGAACTTCGGTATGGAATGCGTGGTGCTGCTGGAAAAGCGCGACGGGAAGTGGCAGGCGGTCGAGCACGCCGGCGTCAACCCGTGCGGCAAGCCGGACGAGGCCGATGTGGACATCCCGGTCACCGCGGACGTGCACCTGACGTTGCGGGGCCGGGCGTTGCCGGCGGCGGACCGGCGGGCGCTGGAGGCGGCGGCCGGGCAGGCGCTGCTCGCGTTGCGGCAGCAGCGGATGGCGGCGGCACAGGCGGAGGCCGAGCGCCAGGCCGAGGCGACCCAGCTGCGCACGGCGTTGCTGTCCGCGCTGGGCCACGACCTGCGCACGCCGCTGACCTCGATCAAGGCCGCGATCGGCAGCCTGCGCGCGCAGGACATCGACCTGTCGCCGGAGGACACCGAGGAGCTGCTGGAGGCGGCGGAGGAGTCGACCGACCGGCTCGCTCGGCTGGTGAACAACCTGCTCGACTCGTCGCGGCTGGCGACCGGGGCGGTGCGGACGCACCTGCGGCCGGTCGGCTACGACGAAGTGGTGGCGCACGCGCTGTCGAATGTGGACGGTTCGGAGTCGGTGTCGGTCGAGGTGGACGAGCGGCTGCCGGCGGTTATGGCCGATCCGGGGCTGCTGGAGCGGGTGATCGCGAACGTGCTGGACAACGCGTTGCGGCACGGCGGCGGTCCGGTGGCGGTGCGGGGTTCGGCGTACGCGGAGTGGGTCGAGCTGCGGATCGTGGATCACGGGCGCGGCTTGAAGAAGGGGATGGCGGAGGCGGCGTTCGCGCCATTTCAAAGGCTCGGGGACCGGGACGCGACGCCCGGGGTCGGGCTCGGGTTGTCCGTCGCGAAAGGATTCACCGAGGCCATGGGCGGCACGATCCGGGCGGAGGACACGCCTGGTGGAGGGCTCACGGTGGTGGTGGCGCTCAAGGCGTGCCAGGCTCCCGACGTGGTGCCGGTGGTGCTGAAGGAGGTGGCTCCGTGACCGAGCAGACCGGCACGGTGCTGGTGGTCGACGACGAGCCGCAGATCGTGCGCGCGCTGCGGATCAACCTGACCGCGCGCGGGTACAAGGTGGTGACCGCGCACGACGGGGCCGCGGCGCTGCGGGCCGTGGCCGAGACGAAACCGGACGTCGTGGTGCTGGACCTGGGGTTGCCGGACATCGACGGCACGGACGTGATCACCGGGCTGCGCGGGTGGACCACGGTGCCGATCATCGTGTTGTCCGCGCGCGGCGAGTCGCCCGACAAGGTCAAGGCGCTTGACCTGGGCGCGGATGATTACGTGACGAAGCCGTTCGGGATGGACGAGCTGCTCGCCAGGCTGCGCGCGGCCGTGCGGCGCTCCACGGTGCCGTCCGCGGAGGGCGAGGCGCTGATCGAGACCGAGTCGTTCACGCTGGACCTGCTGGCGAAGAAGGTGCACCGCGACGGGGTCGAGGTGCACTTGACGAAGACCGAGTGGGGGGTGCTGGAGCTGTTGGTGCGCAACCGGGGCCGCTTGGTGGCGCAGAAGCAGCTGCTGCGGGAGGTGTGGGGGCCGGGGTACGAGAACGAGTCGCACTACCTGCGGGTCTACCTGGCGCAGCTGCGGCGGAAACTGGAGCGGGAGCCGTCCCGGCCGAGGCACCTGATCACCGAGCCCGGCATGGGGTACCGCTTCGAGGCTTGAGCCCGGCCGGGCTGCGCGGTCCTGCCGCCTTGGGGTGGCCAAGTCGCCGCCCGGAGCGGTCGCCTCCGGGCGATCGGCCATGTCAACATCCGGCGACTTCCGTACCAGGGCAGAGATCCGGGCGTCGCCCGACGTGGGCGGCTTTCCCGGGCGGCAGGCTCGGAAGCATGCTCAAGAGTTGGCGGCATGCGGCCGTCTGGTCGCACATCATCACGTCCGTCGGCTGGATGGCCGAGGCTCTCACGTTGTTCGTGCTCATGTTGATCGGCTCGGGCGGGGATCCCGCCCGCCGGGCGAGCGCGATGTCCATGGCCCACGCCATCGACCTGCACCTGCTCGCCCCGCTGGCCAACGCGTCCGCGTTCACCGGGTTCCTGCTCGCGGCGGCGACGCCGTGGGGTTTCTTCCGGCACTGGTGGGTGTTCGGCAAGTTCACGATCACCCTCGTGCAGTTCAACGTCGCCATCATCGTGCTGTCCCCGGCCCTGGCGGACGCCGAACAGGCTGCCCTGGCGGGGGATCCGTCGCCCGCGCCGTGGGGGCTCGTCGCCGGCACGGCGCTCATGGTGAGCGCGATCGCGTTCCAGGCCTGGCTGTCGGTCGCGAAACCCTGGAAGCGCACGCCTTCCGCCGGTACCGCGAAGCCGCAGACCGGGCCGGTGTGGGTGTTCGCCGCCGCGGTGTGCGCCCCGCCCGCCGATGCCGGGATCGGCCTGGTACTGGGCTTTGCGATACCGCTGCTGTCGGTGATCGCGCTGGTGACGCGGCTGGTCAGCCGATCACGAGGAGGTCGACGGGTTCGAGCTGCCGCTACCGTTTGACGACGACGGGTCCTCGGGAGTGCTGCTGTCGGTGGTCGTGCTGGTGCTGCTGCTGGTGGACGTCGTCGGGTCGCTGGTCGGCGAAGTCGTGTCCGGCGGGGTGGTCGTTGGCTTCGTGCTGGTCGGCTTCGTGGTGGTGTCGCTGCGCGGGGGAGTGGTCGTGGTGCCCGGCGGGAGCGTGGTGCCGGGCGGGATGACCGTGCCGGGCGGCAGCGGCGTGCCGGGCGGCAGCACGATCGGCGCCTCCCCGGAGCCCTCGGCCGGCACCAGCGTCACGACCTGCGTCCCGTCCGGGTTGGTGGTCACCACGGCCGTGCGGGTGCCCGCGGGGATCGCCACGCCGTCGACGGTCACCGGCGTCTGGCCGGGCGCCGCGTCGCCGGGGATGAGCTGCGCCCCCGACGTCGAGTTGGTGCCGCCCGGCACCGCGACCTTCGGCGAGCCGCCCGGTGCGATGATCGTGGCCAGTCCGCCGAACGCGGTGGCGAGCACGACGCCGCTGACCGCGAGCAGCACGTAGCCGCTGCGCTGGCTGCGCGAGGCGGAGTCGCGTGGCGGGGACACCTCGGTCCGACGACCCATGTGGGCCATTTGACGCTCCTTGACTGGCGGGGAAACCGGCTTGAGCACATCCGGACGGGTGAGCCCGAATGGTGGCGCCTGCCGGGGAGATTAGCACTGGGAGTGAATACCGATCTGTCCAGGAGCACCGGCATGATCACCCTCCGCATTCGGAAAGCTTCCGGCAGGATAGGGGACGTGACGGGTGAAAAGGACGCCGTCCGGCTCACGGCGTGGGTCGGCGGACGGGTTCAGGGAGTGGGTTTCCGCTGGTGGACCAGGTGCCGGGCGCTCGAGCTCGGCTTGGTCGGCAGCGCGCGCAACCTCGACGACGGGCGTGTTCGGGTATTGGCGGAGGGTAGTCGGGACAACTGTCAGCAGCTACTTGACTCCCTTCGCTCAACATCATCACCCGGTCGTGTGGATCAAGTCGTCGAGCACTGGTCGCCGGCGCAGGGCGGACTGGACGGCTTCGTCGAGGAGTGACACCTGGGGCCGGTGAGCACAGTGGGGCTCCCGGGGACAACACGCCCACGGGCATGACCGGGACGCCCACCCGCCCCCGATAGACTCTGCGGATCACCCAGGCGTTGAAGGGTCCCGCCACGTGCATCTCAAGAGCTTGACGCTGAAGGGCTTCAAGTCCTTCGCCTCGGCTACCACCTTGCGGTTCGAACCGGGCATCACCTGCGTCGTCGGCCCGAACGGGTCGGGGAAGTCGAACGTGCTCGACGCGCTGCGCTGGGTGATGGGCACGCAGGGCGCGAAGGACCTGCGCGGCGGCAAGATGGAGGACGTCATCTTCGCCGGCACCTCCGGCCGCGCCCCGCTCGGCCGCGCCGAGGTCACGCTGACCATCGACAACGCCGACGGCGCCTTGCCGATCGAGTACAGCGAGGTCTCGATCACGCGCCGGATGTTCCGCGACGGCGCCAGCGAGTACGAGATCAACGGCAGCTCGTGCCGTCTGCTGGACATCCAGGAGCTGCTGTCGGACTCCGGCATCGGCCGCGAGATGCACGTCATCGTCGGCCAGGGGCAGCTGGCGCAGATCCTGGAATCCAAGCCGGAGGAGCGCCGCGCCTTCATCGAGGAGGCCGCGGGTGTGCTCAAGCACCGCAAGCGCAAGGAAAAGGCGCTGCGCAAGCTCACCGCGATGCAGGCGAACCTGGACCGCCTGAACGACCTGACCGCCGAGCTGCGGCGCCAGCTCAAGCCGCTGGGCAAGCAGGCCGAGATCGCTCGGAAGGCGCAGGCCGTGCAGGCCGAGCTGCGGGACTCACGGCTGCGCCTGCTGGCCGACGACCTGGTCACCCAGCGCGAGGCGATCGCGCGCGAGGAGGCGGACGAGAACGCCGCCCGCGCCCGCCGCGCCGAGGTCGAGCAGGCGCTCGAACTCGCCGGCGCCGAAGAGGCCCAGCTGGAGGCGATGGTCGCGGAGGACGCGCCGCGCCTCAACGCCGCGCAGGACACCTGGTTCAAGCTGTCCGCCCTCGGCGAGCGGCTGCGTGGCACGGTGCGGCTGGCGGTGGAGCGGCAGCGGCACCTGTCCGCCGACGTCGAGACCTCGTCGGGTGGCCGCGATCCGGAGGAGCTGCTGGCCGAGGCCGAGCAGGTCGCCGAGCGCGAGGCCGAGCTGAACGAAGCGGTGATGATCGCCCGCGAGACGCTCGCCGAGGCCGTGCTGCGCCGCGAGGAACTGGAGCACGAGGTCCAGGCCGCGGAGAAGGCCCACATGGCCGCGGTGCGCGCGATCGCCGACCGGCGCGAGGGCCTGGCGAAGCTCACCGGCCAGGTCGAAGCGCTGCGCAGCAAGAACAGCGCGACCTCCGACGAGATCGACCGCCTCACCGCGGCCATCGACGAGGCCGCGGCGCGTGCCGAGCTGGCGGTCGAGGAGCTGGAGGAGGCCAGGGCCGAGGGCGGGGTCGAGGAGTCCGACGACGCCGACCTGCAGGACCGGCACGACCGCGCGGTGCAGGCCAACCAGGCCGCCAAGGCCCGCGTTGAGGAGCTGGTCAAGGCCGAGCGGCAGGCCGAGCGCGAGATCGCGTCGGAGAAGGCGCGGGTGGACGCGCTGTCGATGGGGCTGCGGCGCAAGGACGGCGCCGGTGAGCTGCTCGGTGCGAGCGATCAGCTGCCCGGGCTGCTCGGGTCGGTCGCCGCACTGTTGTCGGTCGAGACCGGTTACGAGGTCGCGCTCGCCGCGGCGCTCGGCCCGGTCGCCGACGCGGTCGCGGTGCAGGGTGGCGACGAGGCGATCGCGGCGCTGAAGTTCTTGAAGGACAACGACTCCGGCCGTGCCGGCGTGCTGCTCGGCGGCGCTCCGTACACAGTGGACACCTCGTCCTGGCCGTCGCTGCCGGACGGCGCGCGCTGGGCCCGGGACGTCGTCACCGCGCCGGAGCCGCTGCGTCCGGCGGTGGAGCGCGCGCTGGACCGGATCGCGGTGGTGGACACTCTGGAGACGGCGCGGCAGCTGGTCGCGGCGCACCCGGAGGTCAGCGCCGTGACCGCCGAGGGCGACGTGTTCGGCTCGCACTGGGCCGTCGGTGGTTCGGGCCGAAGCGAGAGTGTCATCGAGGTGCAGGCCGCGGTCGACGAGGCGCGCGACCGGCTGATGGCCGCGGAACGCCGCCTGGAGCAGACGGCCGCCGAGCTGGAGGGCGCCCGCGCCGAGCAGCAGGCCCGGCGTGAAGAGGTGGCCCAGGCGAAGGAAGCGCTGTCCGAGGCGAAGGTCCGCAAGGCCAGGTCGTCGGAGCGGCTGAACCGGCTGCAGCAGGCCGCGCGGTCCGCCGAGGCCGAGGTGACGCGGCTGCGGGACCAGCGCGCGAAGGTCGAGGCCAGCCGCGAGCAGGCGCTGGCCAGCCTGGCGGAGCTGGAGGAGCGGCTGGCCGCGGTCGCCGAGCAGCCGGTGGACGAGGACCCGGACACCAGCGCGCGCGACGAGGCCGCGGAGCGGCTGGCGGCGGTGCGCCAGGAGGAGGTCGAGTCGCGGCTGGCGCTGCGGACCTCCGAGGAGCGGGCACGCAGCATCGCCGGCCGCGCGGACTCGTTGCGGCGGGCCGCGCACGCGGAGCGCGCGGCGCGGGAGCGGGCCGAGAAGGCGCGGGCGGCGCGGGCCCGTGGCGCGGAGATCGCCGCGGCCGTGGTCGACGCGGGTGAGCTGGCGCTGGAGCGGATCGAGCTGTCGGTGCAGCGGGCCGCCGCCGAGCGCGACGAGGCGCAGGCCGTGCGCCAGCAGCGCGAGGCCGCGCTCACCCAGGTGCGTAACAAGGTTCGTGAGCTGACCCACGAGCTGGAGAAGCTGACCGACGCGGTGCACCGGGACGAGGTGTTGCGCGCCGAGCAGCGCCTGCGGCTGGAGCAGCTGGAAACGAAGATCGCCGAGGACTTCGGCATCGGCCTGGAGGACCTGGTCGCCGAGTACGGCCCGGACGTGCCGGTGCCGCCGAGCGCGCAGGAGATGGCCGAGTACGAGGAGGCCAAGGCGAACGGCGAGCAGGTCAGCGCCCCGCCGTCGATTCCGTACGACCGCAGCACCCAGGAGCGGCGTGCGAAGCGGGCCGAACGGGACCTCGCGACGCTGGGCAAGGTCAACCCGCTGGCGCTCGAGGAGTTCGCCGCGCTGGAGGAACGGTACAAGTTCCTGTCCACCCAGCTGGAAGACCTGAAGGCGACCCGCAAGGACCTGCTCACGGTCATCAAGGAGGTCGACGACAAGATCCTCGAGGTCTTCACGTCCGCCTACCACGACGTCGCCCGCGAGTTCGAGACGGTGTTCTCGGTGCTCTTCCCCGGCGGCGACGGCCGGATGGTGCTGACCGAGCCGGACGACATGCTCGCGACCGGTGTGGACGTCGAGGCCCGCCCGCCGGGCAAGAAGGTCAAGCGTCTGTCGCTGCTGTCCGGTGGGGAGAAGTCGCTGGTCGCGGTCGCGATGCTGGTCGCGATCTTCCGCGCGCGCCCCTCGCCGTTCTACGTGATGGACGAGGTCGAGGCCGCGCTGGACGACACCAACATGCGGCGCCTGATCGGCCTGCTGGAGCAGCTGCGGGAGTCCTCGCAGCTGATCATCATCACGCACCAGAAGCCGACGATGGAGATCGCGGACGCCCTCTACGGAGTCAGCATGCAGGGCGACGGCATCACGAAGGTGATCAGCCAGCGCCTGCGCCAGGAGGCCTAGACCGCGCCGCGGACCCTGCTCAACCGCAAGCCGGCAACGGAAGCGGACCGACCGCGCCCCAGGCCTCCCCCGCCCCCGATCCCCAGCCGATCTTTGGTCGGGCGGCGGAGGTTAACCCCAAGGCGATCTGTCGGACGTTTGACACCCGCTTCCCTCGAAAGTGTCCGTTTCGATCACTCCTGCCCGGCAATAACCCTCAGTGTTCGATCCGTAACCACCCATGTGGCGCTAGACACACTGAAGCCACCAAGCGCTAAGTTCAGAAAACGATTACTCGCGCTGCGGCGCGGCGGTCCGTCCAGGCTGGGGGTCCCCACTGTGCCCGAAAGTTCCTTTGTCGCGCCCAAAAACCGCTCCGTGATCGTCGTGGTCGGGCTGGTTCTCGCACTCGTCGTCGGTGTTCCCGCCGGTGCGGCGCCTGCTCCCGGGGCGAGCGACAAGGGACCCGTGGGCTGGGACGTCTACCGATCGATCGACGGGCTCGCCCGGATGCGGCCCGGTGAGCAGGTCAAGCAGTTCTCCAGTTTCGACCGCGCGGGCAACAACGACGACGGTTTCGCCGGCACCTACTCGTGCCTGCGCGATGAGGCCAACGGGGACTGCCTGCTCGCCGACGCGCGCGGGGCGGGCGAGGTGTCCTCGATCTGGTTCACCTACGAGTCGACGTCGGTCGCCGCGATCGGGCGGATCAAGATCGAGCTGGACGGCAAGGTCGTGCTGCAGGGTTCGTTGCAGGACATCGTGAACGGCGCGAAGGGTGCGCCGTTCGTGTGGCCGCTGGTGGGGAACTCGGCCGACACCATGGGCGGCGCGGCGATCAAGGTGCCGATGCCGTACACGACGTCGATGCGGATCACCACCGAGAACAACCCGCACTTCTACCACGTCACCTACCGGCAGTTCGCCGACGCCGCGGGGGTGCGCACGTTCAACCCGGCCGACAAGGCCACGGACGTCATCCAGCGCCTGCGCGGGTTCGGCGTGCGCGACCCGAAACCGGTGGCGCCAGGAGCGCGGGTCCAGTCGGCCGCGGTCGACGTCCCGGGCGGGTCCGCGGCCTCGATCCCGCTGCCATCCGGCGCGCGGCGCATCACGCAGCTCTACCTCCGGTTGCCGCAGGTCATCGCGGCCCCCGGGCTGTCCGACGACGGCCGCGCGTACGGCGCGGGCGGTAGTTCGTTCACCGCGACCGTGGCCCCGGAGAACGACGGCGTGCGGATCACCCGCCGCGTCGACGCCGGCATCGGCGAACAACGCGCGGACCTGCTGGTCGGCGGGCGCCCGGCAGGCCAGTTCTACAGCGGGCCGGCCCGCGCCGGCGGCGGCTGGCTGGACCAGGTCGTCGAGGTGCCCGCGGACCTCACCCGCAACCGGTCCCAGGTGCAGGTCGCGACCAGGTTCGTGTCCTCCGCCGAAGACGTCAACGAGTTCCGCTACGAGGTGCACAGCAAGGTTGGCGGGCGGTGGGAGCGCACCGACGTGCTCGACCTCGGCCACAACCACCCCAACGAGGAGGCCGTGCACGGGTACCGGGTGGACGGTGAGCGGTGGGCCGGACTGCGGCGCTTCCGCTACCCGGCCGACCCCGGACAGGCCACGGCGTCCGAGGCCGCGCTGGAGGGTCTGCGGCTGCGGCTGACCTTCGACGGGCAGACCACGGTCGACGCCCCGGTCGGCGAGTTCTTCGGCTCCGGGCTCGGCAAGTACGCGTCGCGGACCCTGCTGCACGCCATCGACACCACCGAGAACGGTGCGTTCACGGCGTGGTGGCCGATGCCCTACGCCCGCAGCGCGGTGGCGGAACTGGTCAACACCTCGGGCGCGCCGGTCACCGGCGGCAGCCTGGAGGTGACCTCCGCGCCGGACTCGGGCGTGACCGCGGGCCTGCGGGACGGCACCCTCGGCTACTTCCACGCGACCCACCACCGGGCCGCGACGGTGTCCGGTCAGGACTGGAACTTCCTCACCGCGCAAGGGCGGGGCGTGTTCTACGGGGTCACCTCCAGCATGCGCGGCGGCATCCCGCCGGGGCAGAACCAGCTGAACCACCTCGAAGGCGACGAGCGGATGTACCCGAACGGCTCGGCCAGCCCGGCGATCCATGGCACCGGGTCCGAGGACTTCTACGAGTCCGGCTGGTACTTCCAGGACGGCCGCGACGGCGGGGTCGAGGGCGTGCCGTACGCGATGCCGCAGGCGGGGCTGGTCAGCCGGGAAGACGCGAGCGACGGCTGCCGGTACGTGTGCCTCAACGCCTACCGGCTGATGATCGGCGACGGCGTGCCGTTCGGCAACGGCATCGAGTTCGACATCGAGCACGGCGACCGGTCGTCGATGCCTGCCGACTACAGCTCGACCGCGTACTGGTACGGGCAGAGCACGCCGTCGATGAGCCAGAGCGACGTGGTCGAGGTCGGCGACGACGCGAGCCGGTCGCAGCACGGGTATTCGGCGCCCGGCGAAACACGCGAGTCGCTGACGTCGGCGTTCGAGGGCAAGGGGGACCGCACACCGGTCACCGGGACCACGACGGCCACCACCCAGCCGGTGACGTTCACCGCGCGGGTGGACCAGTCCAACGGCGGCTTGCGGTTGCACCGGGTTTCCGACCAGGCCCAGGCGTTCCAGCACGCGCGGGTGTTCGTGAACGACCGGCTCGTCGGCGACTGGTACCAGCCGCTGGGCAACACGCATTCGCGGTGGCTGGAGGACAGTTTCGACATCCCGGCCTCGGCGACGACAGGCCAGACCTCGGTGCAGGTGCGGCTGGAACCGGTCGCGGGCGCGCCGGCCTGGTCGGCGTCGCGCTATACGGTCTTCTCGCAGGGCGCGCCGCCCCAGCCCGCGCAGGACTAGCGGCACGAGCGCTGCTCCGGTGCGCGGGGCCGGCTTGTGGCTGCGCGGGTGGTTCGTGGTCCAGCGGGTGCGCCGGGGTGGCAGTCTCGCGTCGCGAGGCCGCTCGGCACGGTCGCTGGCTGCTCGCCGGCGTGCGCAGGACTAGCCCACGGCAGGCCCCTAGCTGATCGGCGCTGAACCGTCCCATTCGGACAGTGGCGCGCAGTGCCACCGCCACTTCGTCAGCCTCGGGTGGCCCGGCAGGGACGCCCTCCCGTTGGCCCACAGCAAGGTGGGCCACGGGTCGGTGTCCATCGGCGTCCACGGGAACAACCGGTACAGCGCGGCGGCCGCCAGGCGGGGCGTCGGCGAGAACTCCACGCCCAGACCGCGCGCCGCGTCGGAGGTGTGCACCAGCAACTCGTCGCACGCCATGGCCGCGAAACCGGACGCGTCGGCGATGCCCCACGGGTGCCAGCCGCGGGCGTCGGGCGAGCTGGTCGCGACCATCGCGGCCAGCACCTTCGCCGTCGTGCCCAGCGTGACCACCAGCTCGGCCGGCTCGGACTCCGGCCGCACCTTCGCCTCCATGGTCGACAGCTCGACCGGCCCGGCGGCGAGGTCGTAGGAGTACCAGTGCACGCAGTCCGCGATGTGGGCGACGACCTGCGCGACCGTCATGTCCATCTCCGGAATCGCCGCCGACCAGTCGCGGTGCAGTTGCCCCGACAGGAACTCCGCGCACTCCTGCGCGGTGGACAGCAGGGCGTTCGCATCCATCTAGACCGGCTCCGGTTCCTTCGCGGCCGTGGTTTCCGGAGTGCGGTGCCGCAGGGACAGCGCGCCGCCCACGACGAGCGTGATCAGTACGCCGAGCAGCGTATACCACGGGAACGCCAGCACGACCGGCTTCGCTCCAGGCGCGGGCGGGATCTTCACCGCGAGCACCACGACCGCCATCACGGCGACCGTCACCACGAACGCGATGATCGCGTCCAGCTGCCGCGCCCGCTTGACCCACATGCCGAGGAAGAACGCACCCAGCATCGCGCCGTAGGTGTAGCCGGTGATCGACAGGCCCTGCTCGATCACCGGGTTGTTCCGGTTGCTGAACAGCGAACCGAACACCGCGAACACCACCGCCCACACCAGCGTCCACATCCGGCCGTGCCGCAGCAGCTTCGAATCCTCTGGCTGCCGCTTGGTGAACCGCTGGTAGAGGTCGGCGACCGTGGAGTTGGACAACGCGTTGAGCGCCGAAGCCAGGGCGCCCATCGTGGAGGCGAGGATCGCGGCGATCAGCAGTCCCGCGACGCCGACCGGCAGCTCGCTGGTGATGAAGTTGGTGAACACGTCGTCACCCTTCACACCCAGCTCGGGCAGGGTGCGGAACCTGTTGTGCGCCCACAGCATCGCGCCGACGAACAGGAACAACGCGAACTGGACGGTCACCGCGACGCCGCTGCCGATCAGTGCCTTGCGGCCGTCGGCGACGCTGCGGCAGGCGAGGAACCGCTGCACGATCAGCTGGTCCGTGCCGTGCGAGGCCATGGTGAAGATCGCGCCGCCGACCACGGCCGTGACGAACGCGTACTGGCTGGTCAGCAGGTGCAGGAAGTCGAAGTTGAAGTCGAACAACCGGAAGATCCCGGCGTCCGCGGCGCGCGAGGTCCACCCGTCGGGCAGTTTCCCGGCCAGCACGATCATCGCGATGATCGCGCCGCCGACGTAGACCGACAGCTGGATCACGTCCACCCACACGACGGCCTTGATGCCGCCCACCAGGGCGTAGATCACGGTGAGTGCCGTCAGCACCACCACGATCTGCCAGTACGACGTGTTCAGCCCGAAGTGCTTGAGGATGACCTGGATCGGGATCGCGCCGGCGAACAGCCGCACGCCCTCGGCCAGCAGCCGCGTCACGATGAACGCCACCGACGACACACCCTGCATGGCCGAGCCGAACCGCTCGCCGAGGAACGCGTACGCGGTGGTCTGCTGCCCTTTGAAGTAGCGCGGCAGCAGCACGAACGACACCAGGGTGCGCCCGATGATGTAGCCGAACGGCAGCTGCAGGTAGGTGAGGCCGTTGTAGTTGCCGGATGCCGCCCAGATCAGGCCCGGCGTGCTGATCACGGTGAGCGTGGAGGTCTCGGTGGCGACGATCGAGAAGCACACCGCCCACCACGGCAGGCTGCGTTCGCCGATGAAGTAGTCCGCCGCCGAGCGCTGGCGCCGCCCCACGAGCACGCCGATCGCGGGCATCGCGGCCAGGTAGACCACGATGATCGCCAGGTCAACTGGGTGCATCAGGCACTCCTATCGGTTGGTCCGGGTGGGCCGCTACCCGCAGACGGGTGACGGTCACCGGATGTGGAGCGGGCATCGACAGCGGGTGCGCGCCCGGGGTGATGCTGCCGAGCAGCCGGGGTCCGCGTGCGCCGGTCGCCTCCGGCAGGTTCGCCGGGACACCGTGCCAGGTGAGCCAGCCGAGCAACGCGGTCAGGTACGCCTCCTTCGCGTCGCGGGGCAGGCCGAACTCGTCGCTCGTCGCCAGCCGGGCGCCGGGCAGGTGCCGCGCCAGCGCGCGCATCAGCGACGGGTTGTCGGCGCCGCCGCCGGAGACGATCACGGTGGTCGCGTCCGCGCAGGCGCGGGCGATGGTGACGGCGGTCAGCTCGGTGAGGGTGGCGAGCAGGTCCTCGTCGCGGACGTCGAGCCCGTCGGTCGCGGCACGCAGGTAGCCGCCGTGGAACAGTTCCTTGCCGGTCGACTTCGGTGGCGGGGCCGTGTAGAAGGGCTCGTCGAGGAGGCGGCGGAGCAGTTCGTCGTGCACGCGTCCGCGGGCGGCGATGGCGCCGTCCAGGTCGCTGCTCTGCGCGCCGCCGGTCACCTGGTGCGCGGCGAGGTCGAGCAGTGCGTTGCCCGGGCCGGTGTCGAAGGCCTGCACGCCGCCCGCCCGCACGACGGTGACGTTCGAGATGCCGCCGATGTTCAACGCGACGGCCGGGGCCAGGTCCCGCAGCCACAACGCGTCGAGCGTACTGGCCAGGGGAGCGCCGTGCCCGCCCGCCGCGATGTCCCGGACGCGCAGGTCGGCGACCACCGGCAGCCCGGTCCGTTCCGCGATCCAGGCCGGTTGCCCCAGCTGCAGGGAGCCGCGGGCGCGGCCGCCGTCGACCCAGTGGAAGACGGTCTGGCCGAGGGAAGCGACCAGGTCCGCGGTGCCGGACAGGGTGCTCGCGGCTTCGGCGAAGGCCTGCCCCACCCTGGTGTCCAGGCGCGTGACCTGCTCGAGGGTGGTTCCGGACGGCGGGAGCGCCGCGAGCAGCTCCCGCCGCAGGTCGCCGGGGTAGGGGACCGCGGAGTGCCCGAGCGGGACGAGCACGACCTCGTCGCCGGACGCGGTCAACTCGGCCAGTGCCACGTCGATCCCGTCGACCGACGTGCCGGAGATGAGCCCGACGACGCGCATGACCGAGTGGTCTAGTCCTTTTTTGACCGGAGCGCAAGGCATCCGGTGAGTTTTTGTCCGCGAGGGGTGTCCTGCCCGGTCGACCAGCAGATGCGAGGATGGCCACGTGGCGGAAAACCTCTGGTTCTGGATCATCCTGGTGGTCGTCGTCCTGCTGGCGATCCTCCTCATCACCGGTCTGGTCTTCGCCCGCAGGCGGCGGATCAGCCTGACCGAGGCGGAGCCGGAGCGGGAGACCAAGCCCCCGAGAGGCGGGAACTACCAGGCCGGCGGCGGCATCGCCCTGGCGCCTGGTGGTCGGAAGACGGAGACGGCCGAACCGCCCGAGCACCCTGCCGGTGAGCGCACCGAGGTGGACGGGCAGCCGGGTGTCGGCGACGACGCCTCCGTGCCCCGCGACTCGCCGCGCCGGGGCATCGTCGACGTCGGTCTCCCGGAGGCCGAGGCGCCCGTGCCGCCGACGCAGGTCCCGGCCGCCCCCGAGGTGCCGACGACGCCCGAGGTGCCTGCCGCGCGTGAGCCGGAGAAGGCCGCGGTCGCGGTCGAGGAGCCGGAGCCGGTCTCCGGGCGGATTGAGCGGCTGCGCGGGCGGCTGTCGAAGTCCCGGTCGATGTTCGGCCAGAGCCTGCTCGGCCTGCTCGGCGCGGGTGACCTGGACGAGGATTCGTGGCAGGACGTCGAGGACACCCTGCTGATGGCGGACCTCGGCGCGGCCACGACGACGGAGATCGTGGAGACGCTGCGGACCGAGCTGACCGCGCGGGCGGTGCGGACGTCCGCGGAGGCGCGCACGGTGCTCAAGACCGTGCTGACCAACGCGCTGCACCCGGACTGGGACCGCTCGGTGCGGGCGCTCGCGCACACCGTGGACGAGACGAAGCAGCCGGCCGTCGTGCTGGTCGCGGGTGTCAACGGCACCGGGAAGACCACGACGACGGGCAAGCTCGCGCGGGTGCTGGTCGCGCAGGGCAGCGAGGTGCTGCTGGGCGCCGCGGACACCTTCCGCGCCGCCGCGGCCGAGCAGCTGCAGACCTGGTCGGAGCGGGTCGGGGCCGAGGTCGTGCGCGGCAAGGAGGGCGCCGACCCGGCGTCCGTGGCGTTCGACGCGGTCAAGCGGGGCGTGGACGCCGGGGTCGACGCGGTGCTGATCGACACGGCCGGCCGCCTGCACACGAAGACCGGCCTGATGGACGAGCTCGGCAAGGTCAAGCGGGTGGTCGAGAAGCAGGCCAAGGTGGACGAGGTGCTGCTGGTCCTCGACGCGACGACTGGCCAGAACGGGCTGATGCAGGCCCGCGTGTTCCGGGAGGTCGTGGACGTCACCGGGATCGTGCTGACCAAGCTCGACGGCACCGCCAAGGGCGGCATCGTGTTCCAGGTCCAGCGGGAGCTCGGGGTGCCCGTGAAGCTCGTCGGACTGGGCGAAGGGCCGGACGACCTGGCGCCCTTCGAGCCGGCCGCCTTCGTGGACGCCCTGCTCGGATGAGCTGTCGCCCGTCCGGGTGAGATGATCATAAACGCCGTACAAGGTCGGCTGGAGTTCGCCAGTCTGTGAAGGCGCGCCGCGGGGAGCGGCGCGCCTTGTCCTTGACTGGGTGGGCGATGACCGGCTTCGACGCGGTCCCGGACGAACTGCGGCAGACGGCGAGCACCATCGGCGACGTAGTGTCCGGCGTCGCCGGCCTGGCCTTCCGCGCACCGGCAGGCGGGCTGGACTGATTTCCTCCGCGAGATGGAGGCGCAGCTGAAGAAGCTGCGCGCCAAGGCCGAGGAGCACGGCGAGAGCCTGCGTGTGGCGGCAGGCGTGTACCTGGAGTCGGACGACGACGCCGGCCGGTCCCTGGCCGGCATGGGCGAGACCGGTGACCCGCTCGGCGGCATGGTCGGCGGCGGCTTCGCCGGTGCTCGCGTGACGGGCAGCGCCACCGCGAGCGCCGCCGGTCTCCAGGGCGCCGCCAGTGGTCCGGTCGAGCAGGCCGGGATCATGAGCCCGGAACGCGCGCGCGAGCTGTTCCCGGACGGCGGCAGCATCTCCAGCCGGCTGAACCCCGCCGAATTCGACGCCGACGAGCGGACCTACTGATGGCCGCCGGACTCGGTGAGACGACCAGCCCCAGGGAGCTGATCCCGGGCGAGCCGGAGCTGATCGCAGGCGACCTGCGTGATCTGGTCGCCGGCATCCAGCAGATCGGCACCACCGGCGACGGGCTCGCCGGGATCGTCCCCGCGCAGTGGAGCGGTGCGGCCGCCGACGCCTTCCGGGAGGCGTCGGCGCGGAGCCGCCCAAGTGGATCGAGACCGCGGCCCTCCTGGGCCAGGGCGGTCAGTCGCTCGCGGACTTCGGTGACGCGCTGACCTGGGCGCAGTCCGAAGCGCAGCGCGCCATCGAGATGTACACCGAGGCGCAGGCCGCCTCCCGCGCGGCAGCCGCGCAGTACAACGCCAGGCCGCGCGGGCCCAGGCCGTCGGTCAGGCTCTCGCTCCGTTCCAGGACCCTGGCGAGGGAAGCCCAGTCGGTGCTCGACTTCGCCCGCGCCCACGTGAGCCAGATCGGCGATTCCGTCGCGGCGGCCGTCGGATTCGAGCCCGACGGCGACGGCGGGTACCGCAAGGAGCTCGGCGAGAAGAGCCACGAACCCGGGAGGCAGAAGGGGTTCGAGTGGGGCTCCCAGTCCGACGGGATGCTCAGCGACCGGATCGACGCGACCCTCGAAGCGCTCGGCTTCGACCTCTCGGACGAGACCTTCAGCGCCTCCGCGAGCGGGGAGCTGCTGGGCGGGAGCCTGGACGGCTCCTTCGGCGCCGGTGCGCTGTCGGGATCGGGGAAGCTCGAAGGCTCGCTCTTCGGCGCCAGCGCCGGCGTGTCCGGAAGCGCCAACGCCCTCGTGTGACCGCAGCGGCGAACGCCGAGGCGTGGCTGGCCAAGGGGGCGGCAGAGGGACAGGTCAAGCTCGGGGCGCACGCCGGCGCTTCCGGGCACGCGGAAGCCTCCGTTGGAGTGCGGGCCGAGGCCGAGGGAAGCGCGAGCCTGACCGGTGTCCGGGGCAGCCTGGGAGGCTCTGCCGGCGTCCGAGCCGGTGTCGCGGCGAGTGCCGAGGGGGCTGGTCTCGGCGCGGGCGTTCACGGCGGGCTCTCGGCCGGAGTCGGTGCGCACGCGGACGGCCAGATCGGGATGGGCGACGACGGCAAGTTCCACCTGAGCGCGTCGCGCGGCCTGACTTTGGGCATCGGCGCGGACGTCGGGTTCGACATCGCGATCGACCCGCAGGAGGTCGTGGACACTGTGACGGACGTGGCCGACGACGTTGCCGACATCGCGACGGACGTCGGGCACGGGCTGGCCAACGCCGCGGACGCGGTCGCGGACTTCCTGTTCTAGGACGGAGACGGAGAAATCGTGGTAGGCACCATTCCGGTGCCGATCCAGTTCTCGCTGCCCGAGGGCTGGCAGTCGGTGCGACCGGCCGAGGTCAAGGCCGACGAGGCCGCGTTCGTGGCCCTGCGCCCGCCGGCGCTCAAGGGGTTCACCCCGAACATCACGATCAGCGGCGAGCTGCACCCCCGCGATGTGTCGCTTACCGAACTCGCCGACGCGGCGCTGGACCGGTTGCGGCGCGCCCGACGCCCAGCTCGGCAGGCGCAAGGAGGCCGGGTTGCTGCGCCGGATCGAGGCCATCGACACCGCGGCGGCCGACAACCGCCGTCGCGTCCAGACCTACAAGCAGATGGCCGGGAAACTGAAGGACGTGACCGCGGAGGCGGTCTCGCCGGACGGTGCCGTCCGGGTCGTCGCGGGCGCGGGTGGCGAGGTCAAGGCGGTGACCTTCGGCGAACGCGTCCGCGACCTGCCGCCGGCCGCGCTGTCCGCAGTGGTGATGCACACCCTCGCGGTCGCGCGGGCCGCCGCGGCCAGGCAGCAGGCCGAGGTCGTGCGCCGGGGCCTCGGCGACACCGAGCTCCTGGACCGCGTGCTCGACGCGGACGAGAACACGTTCGGCGACCAGCGGCCGAAGCACCCCGGTCCGGCTCCCGTGTTCGTCCCGCCTCGCGAACAGGAACCGCTGGCGAGCGCCGACCAGCTCTTCGAGGAGTGCCCGGCTGTTCCGCCGCCACCGCCTCCCGCCCCGATGCCGGTGCCGCCTCGAGTGCCCGCGGCGCACCGGCGGCCGCCCGTGCAGGACGACGAGCCGTTCGAGGAGACCGACCTGTTCGCGGACGGTTCGGGCCGGTGAGCGCGGGAGCGGTCGTCGCGATGGCGGTCGCGGGTCAGTGGTCTTCATGGGGCTGATCACCTGGCTGATCGTGTGGTTCAACCGCAGGCAGGGTGCCGCCGCGGCGGTCACGCTCGCCAAGTTGCGGGAGGAGTTGCCGCGGCGGGGGTGGACGTACGTCGAGCGCGACGATTCGTTGGCCGAGGCCTACAACCGGCAGTACGAGCAGTTCTGGAGCCCGGAGCAGAGCCAGTTCTGGCGCCCGAACCAGCCGGTATGGCGGTCCGGCTTCCAGGTCAAGGCGCCGGGGCCGCTGGAGCAGCACTTCATCCGGCCGCCGCACGCGCGAAGCGCTCACGACATCATCACCGGCACCCGCCCCGGCCGCCCGTTCGTCGCCGCGACGCTCGAAATCTTCTACATGCACCAGATCACCACCGAACTCTGCATCTGGGTGCGCACGCCCGCGCCGTGCCCGCCGGTGTACGTGCGGCAGACGGTGGGGATGGTCAGCAAGATCAACGCGGCCGTCGGGCAGGGCGACTTCCGCACCGGCCACCCGGCCTTCGACGACCGGTTCGAGGTCAACGGGCCGGACGAGCGGTTCCTCGCCCACGTGATCACCCCGGCGCTGGCGGAGTTCCTGCTCACCGATGAACGCCGGTTCCGCGGGTTCACGCTGTTCGCCGACCGCGCCGACGCCCTCGACCGGATCCGCGACCACCGTGATCCCGCCGAACTGGTCGCGGCGCTTGACCTCCGCTGCGACATCCTCGACCGCATCCCCCTGATCGGGTGAGAAGATCGGGAACGCTGTACAAGCCAGGTCAGAGCAGTGCAGGATGTGAGGGCGCGTCGCTGGGGAGGCGGCGCGCGCTTTCACTTCCTGGGGTTCTCGCAATGTTCCGCGCCGCGCTCGTCGTCTGCTCTGCCCTGCTGCTCGCCGCCTGCACGGTCACCGTCGGGACGACCCGTTCGCTCAGTCAGGAGACCGTCGAGCAGGGGATTTCCGACACGGTCCTCAGCATGGTCGGGCACCCGCCCGAGGCGGTCGATTGCCCGGATCCGCTGACCGCGCAGCCGGGTAACAGCGCTCGCTGCGTGCTCACCGTCGGGGGCAAGCGCTACGGGGTCACCGCGACTGTCACGCAGTCGCGAACGGCGGCGCCGACTACCACATCCAGGTCGACGACCAGCCCCTCGAAAACCCCTGGTTCGGCTGATCAGGCGCTTTCCGCCAAGTGCGTCGACAACGTCGCCGCCGTCGCCTGAACCAGCGGAGCGATCCGCGAGACCGCCTCACGTGTCAGCCGCCCGGACGGGCCCGACACCGAGACCGCCGCGGGGGCCGGTGTCCCGGTGAGCGGGACCGCGATGCACCGCACTCCCAGTTCCTGCTCGCTCTCGTCGACGGCGTAACCCTGCGCGGCCACCTGGGCGAGGTGCGCCAGGAGCTCGTCGGGGTCCGTGAAGGTGTGGTCGGTGTATGCGGGCATGCCTGTGCGGTCCAGCAGCGCGCGGACGTCCTCGGCGGGCAGCTGCGACAGGATGGCCTTCCCGACGCCCGTCCCGTGGGGCAGCACCCGCCGTCCGACCTCGGTGAACATCCGCATCGAGTGCTTCGACGGCACCTGCGACACGTACACCACCTCGTCGCGCTCCAGCACCGCCAGGTTCGCCGTCTCGCCGGTCGCCTCCACCAGTTCCGCCAGCAGCGGGCGCGCCCACGTGCCGAACTGCATGCTCGCGTTCTCGCCGAGCCGGATCAGCCGCGCCCCCAGCGCGTACTTCCGGTTCGTGTTCTGCCTCACGTAGCCGAGCTGCACGAGCGTGCGGATCAGGCGGTGGATCGTCGGCATCGGCAGGCCCGAGGTGGCCGCCAGCTCGGACAGGCTGGCCTCGCCGCCGGTGTCCGCCAGCCGCTCGAGTAGCTCGAACGCGCGACGCAGCGACTGGACCCCGCCGTCTCGTCCTGCCTTCTCCTCGGCCACCGCGACTCCTCACATTGAGCTTCCGCTATGTAGAAACTATAGTCCGGGATGTAAAAAACCGAACCGCAAGTCTTCTTGGGAGTGTTCCGCATGGCTGACGTCCAGGTGCTCGGTGGCTCCGTCGAGCGAGGCGACGAGATCCTGACCCGGGAAGCGCTGGACTTCCTGGCCGGGCTGCACGAGAACTTCGCGGCTCGCCGTGACGAGCTGCTCGCCGCCCGCGCGAAGCGGCGCGAGGAGGCCAAGCGCACCGGGCGCCTGGACTTCCTCCCCGAGACCAAGGAGATCCGCGAGGGCGACTGGCGGGTGGCCGAGGCGCCGCCTGCCCTGCGTGACCGCCGCGTGGAGATCACCGGCCCGACCGACCGCAAGATGACGATCAACGCCCTCAACTCGGGCGCCAAGGTGTGGCTGGCCGACTTCGAGGACGCCAACACCCCGCACTGGCACAACGTCGTCGGCGGCCAGGTCAACCTGTACGACGCGATCCGCGGCACCATCGAGCTCGACTCCAACGGCAAGCACTACGAGCTGCGCAACGACATCGAGCTGGCGACCATCGTGGTCCGCCCGCGCGGCTGGCACCTCGACGAGCACAACCTGACCTTCGGCGGCCGCAAGGGCGTCGGCGCGCTGGTCGACTTCGGGCTCTACTTCTTCCACAACGCGAAGGAGCTGCTCGAGCGCGGCAAGGGCCCGTACTTCTACCTGCCGAAGATGGAGAGCCACCTCGAGGCCCGCCTGTGGAACGACGTGTTCACCCACGCCGAGAAGACGCTGGGCATCGAGCACGGCACCGTCCGCGCCACCGTCCTGATCGAGACCATCCCGGCCGCGTTCGAGATGGAGGAGATCCTCTACGAGCTGCGCGAGCACGCCTCCGGCCTCAACGCCGGTCGCTGGGACTACCTGTTCAGCGTCATCAAGTACTTCCGCGACGCGGGCGAGAAGTTCGTGCTGCCGGACCGCAACAGCGTCACCATGACCGCGCCGTTCATGCGCGCCTACACCGAGCTGCTGGTGCGCACCTGCCACAAGCGCGGCGCGTTCGCGATCGGCGGCATGGCCGCGTTCATCCCGAGCAAGGACCCCGAGGTCAACGAGAACGCCTCGAAGAAGGTCCACGCCGACAAGGCCCGCGAGGCCAACGACGGCTTCGACGGCTCGTGGGTCGCGCACCCCGGTATGGTCGAGCTGTGCAAGGAGGAGTTCGACAAGGTCCTCGGCGACAAGCCGAACCAGCTCGACCGGCTGCGTGAGGACGTGTCGGTGACCGCCGACCAGCTGCTCGACGTCGCGAGCACCGAGGGCGGCGCCACCGAGGCCGGCCTGCGTGGCGCGGTCGACGTGGGCGTCCGCTACATCGCCTCCTGGCTGGGCGGCAATGGCGCGGCGGGCATCCACAACCTGATGGAGGACGCCGCGACCGCGGAGATCTCGCGCTCGCAGATCTGGCAGTGGGTGCAGAACGGCACCCAGCTCGACAACGGCCAGACGGTCACCCGCGACCTGGTCAAGTCGGTGCTGGACGACGTGCGCAAGGAGCTCGACGGCCAGGTCCCGGCCGACCTGCTCGCCCCGGCGGTCGAGATCTTCGAGGAGGTCGCGCTCGCCGACGAGTTCGTCGACTTCCTGACCCTGCCCGCCTACGAGCGGATCAAGTAACCGTGGCCGGACGGCTCACCGGGGACGTGTACGCGGGCATCGACGCCCGGCTGTCCGAAGTGGACGCGCGGGTCGAGGCGCGCTACCCCGGTGAGCCGTCCGGGCGGCAACCGGTGCACACGGTCTACGTGCCGGCGCACCGGTACTCCGCCGAACTGGTCGCGCGCTGGGGCGAACAGGCGCGGGCGGTGTTCGACTCCGACGGCGACGCGCTCGGGCTCGACCCGGCCGTCGCCGAGCGGGTGCGGCGCAAGCTGGTGACCGAGCCGGTCGAGGACCTGCGCATCGACTTCGAGGACGGCTATGGCCGCCCCGGCGACGACGCCGAGGACGACGCCGCGGTCACGGCGGGCCGGGTGCTGGCGGCGAACCCGGCCACGCCGTTCTGCGGAATCCGGTTCAAGAGCTTCGAACGCGCGACCCGCCGTCGCGGCATCCGGACGCTCGACCTGTTCCTGTCCGGGTTACTGGAGCACGGCGAGCTTCCGGCCGGGTTCGTGGTGACGTTGCCGAAGGTGACGGCGGTCGAGCAGGTCGGCGCCGCCGCCGAGGTGCTCGGCCACCTGGAGGCGGCCTACGGTCTCCCGGACGGCGAGCTGCGGTTCGAGGTGCAGGTCGAGACCGCGCAGTCCATCGTGGACGGGGAAGGGCGCGTTGCGGTGGCCCGGATCGTGCAGGCCGCGGACGGCCGATGCAGTGGGCTGCACTACGGCACCTACGACTACAGCGCCGGGCTGGGCATCGCCGCGGAGCACCAGAGCATGGACCATCCGGCCGCGGACTTCGCGAAGGCGTTCATGCAGGTCAGCGTCGCGGGAACGGGTGTGCGCCTGTCTGACGGGTCGACGAACAAACTTCCGGTTGGCGACGCGCTGCTGCCGGGCTGGCGCGAGCACCTGCGGCTCGTGCGACGCTCGCTGGAGCGCGGCTTCTACCAGGGCTGGGACTTGCACCCGCACCAGTTGCCCACCCGCTTCGCCGCGACGTACGCCTTCTTCCGCGAGGGCCTGCCCGCGGCGGCGGCGAGGTTGCGGGACTACGCCGCGCAGCTGGACAGCGGCGTGCTCGACGAGCCGGCCACGGCACGGGCGTTGTCCGGTTTCCTGTTGCGCGGCTTGGATTGCGGCGCCATCGACGCTGCTGAGGTGACCGAGTCGACCGGACTGACCCGCGCGTGCTTGGAAAGCTACGCGTCCTTCCGCGGCTGACCGAGGAATTCCAGCAGGGTGGCGGTGAGCGCGGCCGGCGCGTCCTCCTGCACCAGGTGCCCGGCGCCGGGGAACAGGCGCAGCCGCGCGCCCGGGATGCGGGACGCCAGTTCCTTGCCCTGCTCGACCGGGATCCACTCGTCGGCCTCGCCCCAGCCGACCAGCACCGGCAGGTCCAGCGTGCCCAGCAGCGGCTCGATCTCGTCGGTGAGCCGCTGATCCGCCTGCGCGATCTGCCGGTAGTACGCGGCCTGCCCCGCGGCGCCGAGCCACGGCGCGACCAGCTCGTCCAGCACGCCGTCGCGCAGACCGGCAGCGGACGCGGTCGCGGTTTGCGTGCGCACGATCACTTCGTGCAGGTGCGATGGCAGCTGCTCGAAGACCCACGGGTTGTCCCGCACCAGGTGGAAGAACGGCGTCCCCCACGGCGCGATCGCCACGACGTCCACCAGTGCGAGCTGGTCGTACCGCGCGCCGTGCAGCAGGTGCGCCCGCAGCGAGACGACGCCGCCGAAGTCGTGCGCCACGACCGGCGGCG
The DNA here is from genome assembly GCF_000739085.1 of Amycolatopsis methanolica 239. Classification (NCBI taxonomy): domain Bacteria; kingdom Bacillati; phylum Actinomycetota; class Actinomycetes; order Pseudonocardiales; family Pseudonocardiaceae; genus Amycolatopsis; species Amycolatopsis methanolica. Next base: position 1,635,020 of record NZ_CP009110.1, read on the forward strand.
ACTCCAGCCCCCAGTGCTCCAGCAGCGACGCGAAGATCTCCGCCTGCGTCCCCAGCGACACGTCCTGGCCGTCTCGCTTCCCGGATCGCCCGTAGCCCGGCATGTCCCAGACGAACACCTGGTGCCGCTCGCTCAACGCGGACGCCATGTCGCGCCACACGGACGACGAGAACGGCGTGCCGTGAAGCAACACGACCGGCGGGCTGGAACCCGAAGAAGCCCAGCGCACGGTCCCGCCCGGTGTCTCGAATTCCTCCAAGAGCCGGACGTTACCAGTTAACCTGCTTAGACGGTAACCAGAAGCGCGAGATACACGTCCACCTGGGTGACGAAGTCGTTGAGGTCCACGCCGAGTAACTCCGACGCCCGCGCGATGCGGTACCGCAGCGTGTTGACGTGGACGTGCAGCGCTCGCGCCGCCGCGGTCGGCGAGCTGGAGCACTCGAGGTAGACCCGCACGGTGTGCACCAGATCCGTGCCCTGCGCCGCGTCGTAGGCGAGCAACGGCCCGAGCACCCGCGCCCGCACCGACCGGCGCAGCTCGTCCGGCGCGCCGGCGGCCAGCAACTGGTGCACGGCGATGTCCTCGCCGGCCACCAGCTCGATCCGCCCGCCGCGGCGGGCCGCCAGTTCGACCGCGTGCCGCGCCTCCTGCGTCGCGCCGTGCAGGCCGTCCACCGACGCCGGGCCGCCGGAACCCAGGTGGAACCGCGACAACGACATCAGCCGGTCCAGCCGCGTCAGCGCTTCGCCCGCCGCGCGCATCCAGTTGCCCGGTCCGGCGACCAGCGCGTAGGCGTCCGCGCCGACGACGCCGACCAGCGGCCGCGCGTCGGCGAGCAGTTCGGCCAGCACCTCCGCCGCCAGGGCCGGGCCGTCGTCCGGCGCCCGCGCGAGCAGCACGCGGATCTCCGCCTCGACGGGCAGTCCGGACGCGGCGAAGGAGTCCCCGACCGGCCCGCCGTCGGCCAGCGCTTGGAGCAACGGCTCGGCCGCCCGGCCCGACATGCGCCGCACCTGGTCGGCCCGCGCCCGGGCCAGCCGCACCAGCTCGGCCAGCTCCGCGGCCAGCTCATCCGGATCCGGCTGCGCGACCGCCAGCAGCCACGGCACCGCGAAGCTCCCGCCGACCGGCATCAGCGCGTACCCGTCGTGGACCGTGACCTCCCGGCCGGGCACGAAATGCGCCACGAGGTCCTCGGGCGGCTCGGCCGTGCCCGCGACCACCCGGCCCGTCCCGGACAGCACCCAGCACGGCGCGCCCAGCTCGATCGCGCCCTGCCTCAGCAACGCGGGCAGCGAGATGTCCTCGGTCGCCGCGGCCAGCAAGCGTTTGCGGGCGCCGCTCGGCTCCCGGCCCCGCGCCGCGGCCAGCTCCAGCACCACGCGCTCGGTGATCACCGCGAACGACAGGTCGGCGGGCACCTCCAGCAGCGGGATGCGGTGCTGCGCGCACGCCTGCACGACGTCCGGCGGGATCCCGCCGGTGTCCGCGCCGGACGCGGCCAGCGCGGCGACCCCGGCCCGGGCCAGCGCGGCGACGAACGGCGCGGCGTCGCCCGGCTCGCGCCACCACAGCAGCCCGCTGAGGACGACCTCGCCCGCCAAGACGTACCGGCTCGGGTCGGGCAGCTCGGTGACGTAGATCCGGCTGACCGCGCGGCCGAGCTGCCCGGCGCCGGTGCGCAACCGCAGGCGCAGTTCCGGGATCTCCAGCAGAGTTTTCACGGTCGTCATCAGGGTTGTAGGAAAGCACAAACGCGGGCCCGCACGCTGCTGTCGGTTCGTACTGAGCCGCCGTTGCCGGTGCCCGTGCCTCCGGCGTCTACTTCTTGGCATGGAATTCCTGCGACCGGCGAACCTGGCCGAGGCGCTCGCCGCGAAGGCCGAGCGCCCGGACGCCGTGCCACTGGCGGGCGGCACGGATGTCATGGTCGAGCTGAACTTCGACCACCGCCGTCCGGAGGCGCTGCTCGACCTGACCCGCGTCGCGGAACTGGCCGGGTGGACCGTCGAGGACGGCGTGGTCCGGCTCGGCGCGGGCGTTTCCTACACGCGGCTGATCACCGAGCTGGGTGAAAAGCTGCCCGCGCTGGCGATGGCTTCGCGCACGGTCGGCTCGCCGCAGATCCGCAACCGCGGCACGGTCGGCGGCAACCTCGGCGCCGCCTCGCCCGCGGGGGACACGCACCCGGTGCTGCTCGCCACCGGCGCGCGGGTCGAGGTCGCCTCCACGCGGGGCACCCGGATGATCGATGCGGACGACTTCTACGTCGGCGTCAAGAAGCACAGCCTCGCGCCCGACGAGCTGATCGTGGCCGTGCACCTGCCGGTCGCGAGCGCGCCCCAGCAGTTCGCGAAGGTCGGCACACGCAACGCCATGGTGATCGCGGTGTGCTCGTTCGCCGTCGCGCTCGATCCGGAGCACCGGTGCGCGGGCGCGGCGATCGGCTCCGCGGCGCCCACTCCCCGCCGAGCCGCCGAAGCCGAGGAGTTCCTGGCCGCCGAGCTGCCGTGGGACGCGCCCGCGCCGCTCCGCGACTCGGTCAAACGGCGCTTCGGCGAGCTGGTCGCGTCGGCGGCCGCGCCGATCGACGACGTGCGCGGCACCGCGGAGTACCGCAAGCACGCGCTGGCGGTGCTCGCCCGCCGGACACTCGGCTGGGCCTGGCAGGACTACCTGGGAAGTGAGCGGACATGCGCGTGAACGTGACGGTCAACGGCGAAGCCCGGCAGGCCGACGACGTGTGGGAGGGCGAGAGCCTGCTCTACCTGCTGCGCGAGCGGCTCGGCCTGCCCGGCTCGAAGAACGCCTGTGAGCAGGGCGAATGCGGTTCCTGCACGGTCTACCTGGACGGCACGCCGGTCTGTGCGTGCCTGGTCGCCGCGGGGCAGGCCGAGGGACGCGAGGTGCGCACCGTCGAAGGGCTGGCCGACGGCGACCGGCTCGATCCGGTGCAGCAGTCCTTTGTGGACGCGGGCGCCGTGCAGTGCGGCTTCTGCACGCCCGGTCTGGTGGTCGCCGCGCACGACCTGCTGAACCGGGTACCGAACCCGAGCGACGAGGAGATCCGGGAGGCGCTCGCCGGGAACCTCTGCCGCTGCACGGGCTACGAAAAGATCCTCGACGCGGTGCGGGCGGCGGCGAAATGACCCTGATCCTGGAGAACGCCGCCATCGCGACGGTCGACGCCGACGGCGCCGAGCACCGCAGCGGGCACGTCGTCATCGACGGCGACACGATCACCGCCGTCGGCCCCGGTCCGGCGGGCGTGCCGGGGGAGCGGCTCGACGCCGCAGGCTGCCTGGTCACGCCCGGCCTGGTCAACACGCACCACCACCTGTACCAGTGGGCCACCCGCGGGCTCGCGGCCGACGCCACGTTGTTCGAGTGGCTGGTCCACCTGTACCCGGTCTGGAAGCGGCTGGACGCCGGCATCACGCACGCCGCCGCGACCGCCGGGATGGCGCACCTGGCGATGACCGGCTGCACCACGGTCGCCGATCACCACTACGTATTCCCACAGGATAGCGACCAGATCGAGGCGCTCGTCGCGGCGACGAACCGGATCGGCGTGCGCGCGCACCTCGTGCGCGGGTCGATGGACCGCGGCGAGTCCGACGGCGGCCTGCCGCCGGACAACCTGGTGGAAACCACCGAAGCCGCGTTGCTGGGCACCGAAGCCGCGATCGACGCCCACCACGACCCGGCGCGGAACTCGCGCATCCGGATCGCCGCCGGGCCGTGCTCGCCGTTCTCGGTCAGCGAGGATCTGATGCGGCAGGCCGCGGATCTGGCGCGGCGCAAGGGAGTCCGGCTGCACACCCACCTCGCCGAGACGCTGGACGAGGAAGAGCAGTGCGTCGCCGAGAACGGCTGCACGCCCGCCGAGTACGCCGACAAGCTGGGCTGGCTCGGCGACGACGTGTGGCTCGCGCACACGGTCCACCTCAACGGCCCGGCGATCCGCCGCATGGGCGCCACCCGCACCGGTTCGGCGCACTGCCCGACGTCGAACGGCCGCCTCGGCACCGGGATCGCGCCGGTGCGGGACCTGCTCGACGCCGGCGCCCCGGTCGGCCTCGGGGTCGACGGCGCCGCGTCCAACGAGTCCGGCGGGCTCGGCGAGGAGCTGCACCAGGCGTTGCTGCAGGCGCGGCAACGCGGCGGCCCGACCGCGCTGGCCGTCCGCGAGGCGTTGTGGATGGGCACCATGGGCGGCGCGCGCTGCCTCGGCCGGGACGGCGAGCTCGGCTCCATCGAGCCCGGCAAGCTCGCCGACCTCGCCGTGTGGAACCTGAACGGCCTGCGCTACGCCGGGATCGAGGACCCGCTGGCCGCGCTCGTGCTCGGCGCGACCCCGCCGCTGAAGCTGCTGCTCGTCGGGGGCCGGCCGGTGGTCGCCGACGGCGAGCTGCGCACGGACGACGAGACCGCGATCGCGGGCGAGCTGGCGGCCGCGAGCAGGAGGTTGCGATGACCACGTCAGTCGAGCGCACCGGCACGGCCGACGGCATCGGCGCCAGCCCGCGCCGCCCGGACGGGATCGTGAAGGTGCGCGGCGAGTTCGCGTACTCCTCGGACCTGTGGCACGAGGACATGGTGTGGGGCGTGACCCTGCGCAGCCCGCACCCGTCGGCCCGCATCACCGGCATCGACATCACCGAGGCGCTGAAGGTGCCGGGTGTGGAGGCCGTGCTCACCCACGAGGACCTGCCGGGCGCCAACCGGTACGGCCTGGAGCACCCGGACCAGCCGGTGCTGGCCGTCGACGTGGTGCGCTACCAGGGCGAACCGGTCGCGCTCGTGGCCGCCGACCACCCGGAGACCGCGCGCCGGGCGATGCAGCGCATCCGGGTCGGCTACGAGGTGCTGGAACCGGTCACCGACGCCGAGCGCGCGGTGCGTGGCGACGGGCCGAAGGTGCACCCGAACGGCAACGTCGTGCGGCACGTGCCGATCCGCCGCGGCGACCTGGCCGCGACCGCCGACGTGGTGGTGTCGGGCGTGTACGAGGTGGGCATGCAGGACCAGGCGTTCCTCGGCCCGGAGTCCGGGCTCGCGGTCCCGGCCGAGGACGGCGGCGTCGACCTGTACGTCGCGACGCAGTGGCTGCACGTCGACCAGCGGCAGATCGTCGCGGCGCTCGGGTTGCCCGAGGACAAGGTGCGGCTCACGCTCGGCGGGGTCGGCGGCGCGTTCGGCGGGCGCGAGGACCTGTCCATCCAGATCCACGCGTGCCTGCTCGCGCTGCGCACCGGCAAGCCGGTGAAGATGGTCTACAACCGCGAGGAATCGTTCTACGGTCACGTGCACCGGCACCCGGCGAAGATGTACTACGAGCACGGCGCCGACCGGGACGGGAAGCTGGTCTACGTCAAGGCGAAGCTCTTCCTCGACGGCGGCGCGTACGCGTCGTCCACCGGCGCGGTCGTCGCCAACGCCGCGACCCTCGGCGTGGGGCCGTACGACGTGGACAACGTGCGGGTCGACTGCTGGGGCGCGTACACGAACAACCCGCCGTGCGGGGCGATGCGCGGCTTCGGCGCGGTGCAGGCGGCGTTCGCGTACGAGTCCCAAATGGACAAACTCGCGCAGGCGTGCGGGCTGGACCCGGTCGAGGTGCGGGTCCGCAACGCGATGAGCGAGGGCTCCCGCATGCCGACCGGGCAGGTCGTGGACTCGGCCGCGCCGGTCGCCGAGCTGCTGCGGCGGGTGGCCGCCAAACCGCTGCCGCCTGCGCCGACCGGCGAGCGGGACCTGCGGACGTTGCCCGGTGGCGTCTCGAACACCACCCACGGCGAGGGGGTCGTGCGTGGCGTCGGGTACGCCGTCGGGATCAAGAACATCTGCTTCTCCGAGGGCTTCGACGACTACTCGACCGCGCGCGTGCAGCTGCGGGTCGTCGGCGGCGAGGCGGCCGCGACGGTGCAGACCGCGGCGTGCGAGGTCGGGCAGGGCCTGGTCACTGTGCTGCAGCAGATCGTGCGCACCGAGCTGGGAGTGGAGCAGGTGACGATCCTGCCGGCGGACACCTCGATCGGCGACGCAGGTTCGACCTCGGCGTCCCGGCAGACGTACGTGACCGGGGGAGCGGTGCGGGCCGCGTGCGTCGCGGTGCGGACGGCGCTGGCCAAGCGGATCGGATCGCCCGACCTGGAACTCGTCGGCGGCAAGCTGGTGTCCACCCGGGACGGCGTGGTCGCCGACCTTGCCGACGCGCTCGGCGAAGACGTCTACGACGAGACGGTGGAGTGGCGGCACCGGCCGACCGAGGTGCTCGACCCGGAGACCGGCGCGGGCAACGCGCACGTGCAGTACGGGTTCGCCGCGCACCGGGCGGTGGTGGACGTGGACACCGAGCTGGGGCTGGTAAAGGTGGTCGCGCTGGACTGCGCGCAGGACGTCGGGCGGGCGCTCAACCCGCAGGCCGTGCTGGGCCAGATCCAGGGCGGTTCGGCGCAGGGGCTCGGACTGGCGGTGATGGAGGAGATCCAGACGTGGGACGGGAAGATCCGCAACCCGTCGTTCACGGACTACCTGATCCCGACGGTGCTCGACATGCCACCGATGGACATCGACGTGCTGGAACGGGCCGACCCGAACGCGCCCTACGGCCTGCGCGGAGTCGGCGAGCCCCCGACGATCTCCGCCACCCCGGCGATCGTGGCAGCCATCCGCGCCGCGACGGGCAAGGAACTGCCGCGGGTCCCGGTGCGCCCGGAGCACATCGTCAGCTGAGGCGCCCGTGACGGCGCCGGGTTCACGACCACCTCGGCCCGGGAAGGAAATCGCCGCGGGTTCCCGGCGCACACCATCAGCGGCACCGGAAACCGCGGCGGCGGATCAGGCGCGTTCCAGTACCACGACGGGGATTTCCCGCGAGGTCTTCTTCTGGTACTCGTCGTAGTCCGGCCACACCTCGGCCATCTTCGCCCACATCGCGGGCTTCTCGTCGGGCGTGGCCACCCTCGCGACCGCCTTGAAGCGCTCGCCCTTGATCTGGACCTCGACGTTCGGGTCGGCCTGCAGGTTGACGAACCACGCCGGCGGCGCGTCGGTGCCGCCCTTGGACGCCACCACCAGGTAGGCGCCCTCGTGCTCGCGGAAGATCAGGGCGTGCTTGCGCTCCTGCCCGGACTTGCGGCCCTTAGTGAACAGGATCAGGATCGTCGTCCCGTTGCGCCAGTGGTAGCCGTCCTCGCCGTCGGTCTCCAGATAGCGGTCGACGTGCGGCTGGCCGTGCAGATCGATGGCAGAACTCATGAACCCGACACTACCCGCGGGCCCTCCCGGTGAGCATTTCACGAGCGGTCGCCACCGCAGCCTCCCCGGCGACGGCCAGCGGCTCCACGTCCCGCAGCGAACGGCTGAGCACGAAGGCCCCTTCCAGTGAGCTGATCACGGCGATCGCCAGCCGCCGGGCGTCGTCCTCACTGAGGCCCAAACGCGTGAAAACACCCGTCCCGGTGACGATCCAGGCCTCGAACACCTCCGCCGTCGCCCGGCGCAGCGTCTCGTTCGTGCTCGCCACCTCCAGCGCCACGGTGGCGATCGGGCAGGCGTCGGCGTAGTCGGTCTCCCGCAGCGTCACCGCGGCGGCGGCGAAGGCCTGCTCCAGTCCGGTGACCAGGTCCGGCGCCGGCGCGATCAGCAGGTCGAACAGCTTCCCGTACTCCATGCCGGAGCTACGGATCACCTCCTCGGCCAGCTGTTCCTCGCCGCGAGCGCGGAGTTGCTCCGGCGCAACGGCTATACCGGGGCGGGCCTGAAGCAGAGCTCGCACCGGAAGCCGATGAAACCGGACGCCGACCTGTCGCTGCGCGGTCACGTGCGGCTGCTGGCCGAATTCCTGGAGGCGCTCGACCTGCGGGACGTGACGCTGGTCCTCAACGACTGGGGCGGCGGCCAGTTCCTGATCTCCGAACGGCTGGCCGGCCGCGTCGGCAGGCTGGCGCTGGTGGCGTGCGAGGCGTCCGCGTCGCGCGGATCCCCGGCGGCCTGAAGGCGATGCTGCACCTGTTGAAGTTCCGGTTCGTCCAGCGCGCGCCGGGGTCGTCGGGGTGGATGAGCAAGACGCCGGTGCCCGCGGAGGTCATGGACAGCTGGTTCCGCCCGGCCCGCGAGAACCCGGCGATCATGCGGGACGTGCTGAAGTACGGCCTGCACACGCCGCCGAAGGAGACGCTGCTGGAGTGGTCCGGCAGGCTCGGGGAGTTCACCGGGCCCGTGCTCGTGGTGTGGGCGAAGGAGGACAAGCTCATGCCCCGCGAGCACAGGCCGCGGCTGGCGGCGTTGTTCCCGGACGCGCGGCTGGCCGAGGTGCCGGACAGCTACACGCTCGTGCCGGAGGACCAGCCGGAACTGCTCACGAACCTGTTGCGGGAGTTCGTTCCCGTCGCGTCCCGAAAACGAGGTTGAGCACCACGGCGACCACGCAGCCGGCGCTGATCCCGGAGTCCAGCACGGTCCGCACGGCCGACGGGAAGTGCGCGTAGAACTCGGGCGCGGCGATCGGGATGATCCCGACGCCCAGCGCGGCCGCCACGATCGTCACGTTCGCCGGGCGGTCGAACGCGGCCGTGGCCAGGGTGCGGATGCCGGAGACCGCGACGCTGCCGAACAGCACCAGCCCGGCGCCACCGAGCACCGGTTGCGGCACCAGCGCGACCACGCCACCGGCGACCGGGAACAGGCCCAGCAGCACCAGGATCGCGCCGCACGCGGCCACCACGTACCGGCTGAACATGCGGGTCAGCGCGACCAGCCCGACGTTCTGCGCGAAGGCGGTGCAGGCGAACCCGCCGAACACCGTGGACACCGCGGTCGCCACCCCGTCCGCGCGCAGGCCGTCGGCGAGCGTCCGCTGTTCCGTCGGGCGGCCGACCACCTCGCCGAGCGCCAGCATGTCCGCGGTGCTCTCCGCCATGATCACGATCATCACGATCGCCATGGAGACGATGGCCGCGATGTCGAAGGCGGGGCTGCCGAAGTGGAACGGGCTCGCGACGCCGAACGCCGGCGCCCCGCGGAAGGTCGACGTGTCGACCTCGCCGAGCGGCCACGCGATCAGCGTGCCCACCACCAAACCCAGCAGCAACGCGATCCGGCTCCAGAAGCCGGGCAGGAACCGGTTGAACGCCAGCACCGCGAGCAGCGTGATCGCGGCGAGCAGGATGCCGTGCGGTTCGGCGGAGTCCTGCTGTTCGGAGATCCAGTTGACCGCCACCGGCAGCAGCGAGACCCCGATGAGCGTGATGACCGTGCCGGTCACCAGCGGCGGGAAGAACCGCGTTAGCCGGGAGAAGAACGGCGCGGCGAGCACCATCAGCGCGGCGCCGACGAGCGTGGCGCCGTAGACGACGCCGAGCGCGTTCTGCGGCCCGTGCTGCTGCACGATCGCCATCACCGGGGCCACGTTCGCGAACGTGACGCCGTTGACCAGCGGCAACCGGGCGCCGAACCGCCACACGCCGAGGGTCTGCAGCAGGGTCGCCAGCCCCGCGGTGAACAGGCTCGCGCTGATCAGCAGGCTCAGCTGTCCGCCGGACAGGCCGACGGCGCTGCCGATGATCAGCGGCGGGGCGACGACCCCGGCGTACATCGCGGCGACGTGCTGGACGCCACCGACGACGAGTTGGAGCGCCGGTGGTTTGCGGTCGATCGAGTGGATGTCCGAATTGGACGCTGTGGGCGCGGCGGTCGTGGTCACGCGGGTTCTCCCAACTCGCCCGGCGCTACTGCCAGGCGGGGCCCGGGTCCTCCGCGTCGTCGCGCAGGACGGTTCCTTCGATCAGGCCGTACGGACGGTCCGTGGCGTGGAAGACCTCGTTGTCGTTGGTGAGCCCGAACGGGCTGAGGTCGACCACTAAATGGTGCTTGTTCGGCATCGACAGCCGGATCTCGGCCACCTCGCCGCGTGCTTCGAGAACCGCCTCGCCCATCGCGTACAGGGTCTGCTGCAGCGAAAGGCTATGTTTCGTCGCGAACGTCTCCAGCAGAATCCGCCGGATCTCCGCGAAGCTCTTGCGCCAGTCGATGGCGCTGCCTTGGTACCGCCACTGCGCGGTGACGGCGGTGGCCAGGATGCGGTCGTCGGTCTCGGCCAGCGTCGTGTACTCGTCGCGCGGGAAGCCGTGGAACTCCGAGCCGGTGGACTTCAGCACGACCAGGTCGCGCAGGCCGGACACTACCCAGGCGCGGTCGTTCTCGACCGTGACGACGGTGGTCCGCTTCTCCTCGCTCGACCGGGAAAAGGCGTGGTCGTGCGGGCGGCCGCCGACGGTGATGCGGTCCCAGGCGTGCTCGTCGATCGTGACGCGCGCGCCGGTGATCTGGCCGAACCGGCCGACGAAGTGCCTGGCCAGCCGCAGCCCGAAGTCCTCGATCTCGCCGACCGGGCTCTCCTTGGCGAACGCGTAGACGGTGTTCTTCTGCGTGTCGGTGGCGACCACGTCGGAGTTGTCGCCGGTGAGGTGGGTCTTGGCGAGGTCGCCGCGCAGCGCGGTGGAGACCGTGAGGTCCTTGAGGTGGTGCACGTCCCCGGCGCGAGTCACCGTGACGAGGCGGACCCCGGCCTTGCCGTACTGGTTCGGCCCCAGCTTGATCGCCATCGTCAGCTCCCTCGGTAGGTGGAGTAGGAGAACGGGCTCAGCAGCACCGGCACGTGGTGGTGCTGCGTGCCGTCGGTGATCCGGAAGGCCACCGTGACCTCGGGGAAGAACGCGTCCGGGCCGAGGTAGGCGCCGGTGTCGAACACCAGCCGGTAGACGCCGGGGTCGAGTTCCGCGGGGCCGAGGTCGCGGACGCGGCCGTCGTCGTCGGTGCGGCCGCGTGCGATCACCGTTCCGTCGCTCGCTTCCAGCCGCACGGCAACGCCCGCGGCGGGGCGTCCAGCGGCGGTGTCCAGCACGTGGGTGGTCACCAGGCTCATGCCGTCACCGCCTTTCCCAGTCGCAGCACCGCGATCTCGACCAGCTCTCGTCCGGCGACGGCCAGCTCGGTGTCCGGGTCGTTGTGCATGCGCTTCCGCAGGTTCGCCAGCAGTTCGTCGCCGCTGCGGCCGGCCGCGCAGACCAGGAACACGTGCCCGAACCGTTCCTCGTACTCGGCGTTGGCGGCGCGGAACTCCGCGGCCGCGGCATCGTCCACACCGGACTGCTCGTCCCGGGACCAGCCGCCGGACGGTTTCTCGCCGATCCGCGGGTGCGCCGCGATGGCCTGCCGGGTCTCGTCCCCGGTCAGGGTGAGGCGGGCGGCGCCGGTCAGCGCGGCGAGGTCGGGGTAGGGCCGTCCGGCCAGCACCGCGTCCACCCAGCGCGGCACGTCCAGGCACGCGGTGAGCAGTTCCCCGGCCCCGCCGGGAGGCGCGGTGTTGAACTCGGCGAGCGTGACAGTCAAGTGTTCCTCCGGATCACGGTGCTGCCGATTCTGGGAAATGGACGTTACGGTCGTGTTCGACGAGCGTCAACAATTTGTTGAAATCATGGCTCGCGGTTGAGATAGTTGTAGACCGTGAACCGGGTGACGCCGAGTGCTTCGGCGATGGTGGGTGCGGCCCTGCGCATGGCGAACGCGCCGCGCTCCTCCAGCAGGCGCACGGCTCGTTGCTTGCCGGGCCGGTCCAGGTCGGCCAGGCTGCAGCCGAGCTCCCGCTCGACGTCCGCGATCAGCCGCTCCAGCGTGGTGGGCGGCGCGCCGGCCGGTTCACGGCCGGCGGTCGGCGTGGACAGCTGCAGGGTCAGGCGGTTCGCGCCGCCGTCCAGCGCCGCGCGCGCGATGGCCGGGAGCGCGCCGAGCAGGGCGTCCGCGTCGCCGCGGGCGGTGGTGCCGAGCGGGCCGAAGTCCACGGACAGGCCGGCCTCTTCGGCGGCGGCCCTGGCCAGGACGGCGTGCTCGGGCGGCTCGCCCTCGCCGCGGAACGGTTCGGTGGTGAACTCGGCTTGCAGTTCCACGTCCGCACGGTAACCGTACGGGCGGGGAGACTGGAAGCGGACGAAAGGAGTGCCGGGTGGAACTGGTCTTCCGGGCGCGGCGCGCGATCACGGCCGCGGGCGACGGGCCGTGCTCGGTCGGTGTCGACAGAGGACGGATCACGGCCGTCGAACCTGGCCGCGCGTTGTCCGGTGACCGGGTCGTCGAGCTGGGGGAGGACGTCGTCCTGATGCCCGGGCTCGTCGACACGCACGTGCACGTCAACGACCCCGGCCGCGCCGAGTGGGAGGGCTTCGAGACGGCCACCCGCGCAGCCGCGGCGGGCGGGGTCACCACGATCGTGGACATGCCGCTGAACAGCCTGCCGCCGACGGTCGACCCGGACGCGCTGGACGTGAAGCGGAAGACCGCGGCCGGGCGGGTGCACGTCGACGTCGGCTTCTGGGGCGGCGCGATCCCCGGCAACGGCGGGCGACTGGCGGCCCTGCACGAGGCCGGGGTGTTCGGGTTCAAGTGCTTCCTGCTGCACTCGGGCGTCGACGAGTTCCCGCCGCTCGACGACGCCGAACTGGAGGCGGACCTGCGGATCCTCGCCGGGCTGGGCGCGCCGATGATCGTGCACGCCGAGGACGCGCCGACGATCGAGGCGGCGCCGCGACCGCACGGCCCGCATTACGCGGGGTTCCTGGCGTCGCGGCCGCCCGAGGCCGAGAACCGGGCGATCGCGCGGGTCATCGAGCTGGCGCGGCGCACCGGGGCGCGGGCGCACATCCTGCACCTGTCCTCTTCGGACGCCCTGCCGATGATCGCGGCGGCCCGCGCCGAGGGGGTCGCGCTGACGGTCGAGACGTGCCCGCACTACCTCAGTTTCACCGCGGAGGAGATCCGCGACGGCGCGACGCAGTTCAAGTGCTGCCCGCCGATCCGCGAGGCAGGCAACCGCGAGCGGCTGTGGCAGGGGCTGGCCGACGGCGTGATCGACTGCGTGGTGAGCGACCACTCGCCGTGCACGCCGGAGCTGAAGCGGTTCGACAGCGGCGACTTCGGCGAGGCGTGGGGCGGGATCGCCGGGCTGCAGGTCGGGCTGCCCGCGGTGTGGAGCGGGGCCGCGCGGCGCGGGCACACGCTGGCGGACGTGGTGCGCTGGATGGCGACGCGACCGGCGGAACTGGCGGGGATGACGCGCAAGGGACGCATCGCCGTCGGCTACGACGCGGATTTCTGCGCGTTCGCGCCGGACGAGGAGTTCGTCGTGGACGTCTCGAAGCTGCGCCACCGGAACCCGGTGAGCGCCTACGACGGCAGCCCGCTGCGCGGTGTCGTGCGGCAGACGTGGTTGCGGGGCCAGGAAGTCACCGGGGACGATCCGCGGGGCGAGTTGCTGAATCGAGGATAGTGTTGACCGAGCGTCCGGAGTGGACTCATGAGCCGGATCTGGCGTCGCGCCGGGTCGGCGGCAGCGTGGTGTGGGCCAACGACGAGGCCTTCGCCGAGCGGGAGAACCTGATCAAGCCAGGGCCCGCGGAGTTCCGGCCGTGGAACTTCGGGCACAAGGGGCAGATCTACGACGGCTGGGAGACGCGGCGGCGCCGGGAGCCGGGCGTGGACCAGGCGATCGTGCGGCTCGGGTTGCCCGGGGTGGTGACCGGGGTGGTCGTCGACACCGCGTTCTTCACCGGCAACTACCCGCCGTTCGCGTCGGTGGAGGCGGTCGCCGTCGACGGGTACCCGAGCCCGGCGGAGCTGGCGGAACTGGAGTGGACGCCGCTGGTGCCGAAGTCGCCGCTGGCGGGGGACTCGGAGAACTTCTTCGCCGTGTCGTCGCGGCGGCGCTGGACGCACGTGCGGCTGTCGATCCACCCGGACGGCGGAGTCGCGCGGTTCCGCGTGCACGGCGCGCCGGTGGCGGACCCGCGGCTGGTCGACCCGGCGTCCCTGGACCTGGCGGCGCTGGAGAACGGCGCGCGCGTCGTGGGCTGCTCGAACATGTTCTACTCGTCGCCGTCGAACCTGATCTCGCCCGGCTCCGCCGCCGTGATGGGGGAGGGCTGGGAGACGGCCCGCCGCCGCGGCGACGGCAACGACTGGGTGTCGGTCGCACTGGCCGGCGCGGGCGTGCCGCGGCTGGCCGAGCTGGACACGACGCACTTCAAGGGCAACGCGCCGGGCTGGGCGTCGTTGAGCGGACGGCTGGACGGTTCGTGGTTCGAGGTGCTGCCGAGGACCCGCCTCCAGCCCGACACGCGGCACCGGTTCCTGGTCCCGGAGCCACGCGAGCTGAGCGAGGTGCGCCTGGACATCTACCCGGACGGCGGCATGGCGCGGCTGCGCCTGTGGGGCGCGCTGACCGAGCGGGGCCGGACGGACTTCGAGCGGAGGTTCACCGAGAGCGCCGGCTGACGGCGCGCCTGGCGCGCGGTCCTCCGGGCGGCGGGACAGGGGCGTCACCATGCGTGCCCCGCCCGCCCCTGGAGCACGTGTCCGCTGAGCCAGTGGCCGTGCAGCGAGAACACCACCGTGTCGTAGGCGATCCCGAACGCATCAGCTGATATGCGTGCTTTCGCCCGGTTCCAGCACGTGCAGCCGGTCGCTCAACCCCGCCCCGGCGAACGCCTTCCGCACCTCGTCGGGGCCCTCGCTGAAGTGGGCCCACCCGCGGGTGTGCACGGGCACGATGTTGCGCGCTCGCAGCGCATGGGCGGCCTCGGCGGCGTCCTCGCTGGTCAGGGTCAGCGGGGCGCCGTCGAACAGGGACGTGCGCGCGGCGCCGGCGAACAGCACCGCCAGGTCCAGGCGCCGCAGTCGGCGGGAGATGTCCCGCACCACGTCGAGCGACGCGTTGTCCCCGCTGACGTACACCGTCGGCAGGTCCTGGCCGGTCAGCACGAAACCGATGACCTCACCGGTCAGCTCCTCGCTGCCCTTCGGCCCGTGCTGGGCAGGCACGGCGGTCACCGCGACCGGCCCGATGTGCAGCTGGTGCCACGGCGCGAGCCCCTGCGCGGTGCCGCCCAGACGGCGCGCGCCGCTCGGTGTGGTGAGCGTCAGCAGGGCCTCCTCGACGTACCGGCGGCCGTCCGGGTCGAGGTTGTCCGCGTGCTGGTCGTGCGACAGCAGCACCGCGTCGACCGGGCCGATCTCGGCCGCGGACAGGCCGGGGCCCTCCGTCTTCGTCAGCGGCCGCCCCGGCGTCGGCTCGTGCACGCCGGCCGGGCTGAACGTCGGGTCCGTCAGGAACCGCTTGCCACCCACCTCCAGCAGCAGTGTCGGGCCGCCGACGTAGGTCACCTGCACACCGTTCGCCATCACCAGCACCCACCTCCGCACGGGGAACTTCCCGCCACACCACCGAGTCTGACACGAACGGCCGTCCGCGGTGGCGGGTTAGTCGCGCCGGATCGCTTCCGTGGGCGAGGGATCAGGGTTTCAACCGCCGCCGCGAGGAGATCACCCCGGTGTTGAAACCGGCCAGGTGCAACCCGCCCGCGAAGCGCGCGTGCTCGATCTTCACGCACCGGTTCATCACCACGTCGAGCCCCGCCTCGCTCGCCCGCCGCGCTACCGGCTCGTGCCACAGGCCGAGCTGCAGCCACAGCGTCCGAGCGCCCACCTTGATCACTTCCTCGGCCACTTCGGGCAGGTCGGAGTGCTTGCGGAACACGCTGACCAGGTCCGGCTCGCCCGGCACGTCGGCCAGCGACGGGTACACCGGACGGCCCAGCAGCGACGACAGCCGCGGGTTGACGAAGTGCACCTCGTACTCGCTGGAGGACAGCAGGTAGGTCGCGACGAAGTAGCTCGGCCGCGCCGGGTTGTCCGACGCGCCCACGATCGTCACCGACTTCGTCCGCGACAGCAGCGCGAGCCGCTCGCGCGCCGTCGGTGGGGACCAGGACAGGGGCGATTCCGACCGGACGGCTCCGGCTGGCACGGTCGTCTCCAGGCTCATGCGGCCTTCACCGCCGCGGTCAGGGCCTGGTCGATGTCCCACAGGATGTCCTCGGCGTCCTCCAGCCCCACGGACAGCCGGATCAGGTCCGGTCCGACGCCGCCCGCCTTCAGCTGCTCGTCGGAAAGCTGCTGGTGGGTGGTGGAGGCGGGGTGGATGACCAGTGTGCGGGCGTCGCCGACGTTCGCCAGGTGCGACAGCAGCTCGACGGACTCGACGAACTTCTCCCCGGCCGCGCGCCCGCCCTTGACGCCGAACGAGAACACCGCGCCCGGCCCGAGCGGCAGGTACTTCTTCGCCAGCTCGTGGTGCTTGTGCCCGGGCAGCCCGGCGTAACTCACCCACGCCACGCGGTCGTCGGCGTCCAGGAACTCCGCGACCGCCTTGGCGTTGGCGAGATGCGCGTCCATCCGCTGCGGCAGCGTCTCGACGCCCTGGAGCAGCAGGAACGCCGAGTGCGGCGACAGCACCGCGCCGATGTCCCGCAGCTGCTCGGCGCGCAGCCGGGTGCAGAACGCGTACTCGCCGAAGTTTTCCCAGTACTTGAGGCCGCCGTAGCTGGGCACGACCTCGGTCATGCGCGGGAACTTCCCGTTGCCCCAGTCGAAGGTGCCCGATTCGACGACGATCCCGCCGAGCGTGGTGCCGTGCCCGCCGAGGAACTTCGTCGCCGAGTGCAGCACGATGTCCGCGCCGTGCTCGATCGGGCGGCACAGGTACGGCGTCGCGAGCGTCGCGTCGACCACCAGCGGGATGTCGTGACTGTGCGCGAGGTCGGCGAGCCCGGCGAGGTCCGCGATGCCGCCACTCGGGTTGCCGATGACCTCGGTGAAGATCAGCCGGGTGCGGTCGGTGATCGCGGCCGCGTAGTCGTCGAGGCTGTCGCCGGTCACGAAGGTCGTGTCCACGCCGAAGCGGCGCAGCGTCCCGTCCAGCTGGGTGACGGTGCCGCCGTAGAGCCCGCTCGCCGACACGACGTGGTCGCCCGCCTCGGTCAGCGCCGCGAACGTGAGGAACTCCGCGGCCTGCCCGCTGCTGGTCGCGACGCCGCCGATGCCGCCCTCGAGGCTGGCGAGGCGCTCCTCGAAGGCCGCCACGGTCGGGTTGCCGATGCGGCTGTAGATGTTCCCGTACTTCTGCAACGCGAACAGGTTCGCCGCGTCGGCCGCGTCCTCGAAGACGAAACTCGTGGTCTGGTAGATCGGCACCGCCCGCGCCCCGGTCACCGGATCGGGAGACCCGCCGGCGTGCAGGGCGCGGGTGCGGAAGCCCCAGCTGCGCTCACTCACCCGGCCGACGCTACCTCCCGTTCCGCGGACCGGGCCAGCGATCCCAGATGCTGTCCGACCCGGTAGGCCCGCACGACCGCCGAGCCCAGCGTCGCGCCGCCGCCCGGGTAGGCGTCGTGGAACAGGGTCGCCGCGCAGTTGCCCACCGCGTACAGCCCCGGGAGCGGCGCGCCGTCGTGGTCGACCACCTGGCCGTTCCCGTCGGTCGCCAGGCCACCCGCGGTCCCGAGCACTCCGGCGTGCACCGGCACCGCGAAGAACGGCGCGGTCTCGACCGGAGCGAGGCACGGGTTCGGGGTGACCGCCGGGTCGCCGAGGTGGCGGTCCCGCGGGCTCTGACCGCGGCCGAACTCCGGGTCCTCGCCACGACGCGCGGCCGCGTTGAACGCAACGCCTCGACCGTCTCGACGAGAGCCGGATCGATTCCCGCGGCCGCCGCGAGCCCGGCCACGGTGTCCGCCTGGACCATCCACGGTTGCGGACCGGAGCACCCGGCGACGGGGTAGCGGTCCAGGTAGGCGCGGTCGAACACGAGGAACGCGCGCGAGCCGATCGGGCCGAACGCGCGGTTGAGGTCGTGGTAGTTGGTGGCCTCGTTGACGAACCGGCGTCCGGCGGCGGTCACGGTGAGCGAACCGGGCAGCGTCATCTCGACGTTGCCCATCCGGCCGGACTGCTGTCCGTCGTAGCGCGCGGTGGGCGGGGTGAGCACCGGCACGCCCCACACCGCGGTCATGTCGCCGACCGCCGCGCCCGCCCGCAACCCGAGGACCAGGCTGTCACCGGTGTTGCTCCGCGCGCTGATCGGGGTGACCGGGAAGGGCAGGAACGCCTCCCGCAGCGTGGGATTCCACTCGAACCCGCCGGAGGCGAGGACCACGGCCGACGCGCGGATCTCGCGGCCCGCCCGGACGGTCCAGCCGGGTTCGAGCCCGGTCACCGGGGTGCCGGCCACGATGTCGACCTCGCGTTCGAGCGCGGCCACGAGCAGCCGGCCGACGAGCGCGCCGCCCATGGTCCGGACGCCGTCGGCGGCCCGCTGGGCGAGCAGGCCCGGGTCGGCGGCCCCGCCGGCCAGCGCGTCCCGCTCGGCCATCGTGATCAGCGGGAAGTAGGTCGGCGGGCGGGTCGCCTCGGCGAGTCCCGGCCACGGGCGCTACACGACCATCGCGCTCGACCCACCGGGGCACGGGGCGAGCAGCCCGCTCACCCGGACCTTCACACTCGACGAGTGCGCCACCGCGGTCCTCGCGATCCTCGACGCACTCGGGTTCGAGCGGACGCACTTCGTCGGCAACTCCTGGGGCGCGATGGTCGGGGCCACCTTCGCCGCGCGCCACCCGGACCGGGTGCTCACGAGCACGTTGATGAACGGCACCGCCTCCGCGGCCCCGGCCCGTCAGCAGGCCGAGTACGCGGTGCTCGTGGCGGCGGTGCGGCTCCTGCGCGGCATCCGCCCGCCGCTCACCCGGTCGGTGGTCAAGGCGTTCCTCGGGCCGACCTCCCTGCGCACCCGGCCCGAGGTCGTCGCCCGCGTCCTCGACCTCGCCCGCCGCAACGACCCGCGGTCCGTGGCGCACGCGGTGACCAGCGTCGTGTCCCGGCGACCGGACCAGCGCGGGCTGCTCGCCTCGATCAGCACGCCCGTGCTGGTCATCGGCGGCCGGGAGGACGCGACCTACCCGCCCGGCGAGGTCGAGGAGATGGCCGCCGCCATCCCGGGCGCCGAACTGGTCGTCATCGAGGACGCGGCCCACCTCGTCGCCGCCGAGGTGCCGGACACCGTCAACAAGCTGCTGGACGAGTTCCTCAGCCGAACGTGAGGCGCAGCCGCTCCGCCCGCTCCGCCGGCGTCTGGCGTGGGCAGCTGACGCACTTGGGCGCGCCGCCCGTCCGGTAGATCAGGCAGCACGACGCCCGCCGCACCACCGGGGCGCCGCCGACCTCGACGAACCTCGGCCGGGGGAGGTGGTCGCCGACCGCCGCGACCACCGGCTCCGCCAGCGCCACCCCACGCGCCGGGTCGCCGGCCGCCTTCCCGGCCCACAGCAGGACGTTCGCGATCGAATCGGTCGCGATCGCGCACAACGCGCGGGTTCCGGCGCCGCTGACCTCGGCCACGGCGGCGATCCCGGCGTCCAGCGACCCGGCCAGCGCCTTGCCGATCTCGTCCACATCGGACCCCAGCGGCCGCGACGACCGCGCGTCGAGCACCCGGCCGTCGGGCACCACGTCCAGCGTCACCGCCTCCAGCGCCGGGTCCATCGCGCGCCCGGTCGCCACCAGCGGGTCCAGCGCGGGTGTCACCAGCACCGCCGACACCGAGTACCACCAGATCGTCCCCAGCACGACCGGTGCCGCGTCGCCGTACAGCCCAGCGGCCAGGCGCAGCTGCGCGGACAGCCAGTCCCGGTCGGTGATCGCGGTCGCCGGCACGGCTGTCATGCGGTCCTCCGGTACTCCGACAACGAAAACGCGAGCGTCACCGCAGCCGGCCCGGTCACGCCGTCGAGCGCGGCGAGGCGCTCCGGGTGGTGCCCGGTGGGCCCCATCCGCACGGCGTTGCGGACATCGTCCGGTTCCAGCGTCACCCGGTCCCGCAGCGACTGGCGCGACACCAGTTCGAAATGCTCCGACAACGCGGCGTCGAGACGTTCTTCCTTCCGCGGATCCACGTCGAGAACCGGCGCCACCGCCGCGAGTTCGGCCAGGTGCCCCCGTTCGGGCGACACGACGAGCAAAGTCCCGCCCGGCCGCAGTACCCGCCGGAACTCGGCGGCGTTGCGTGGCGCGAACACGTTCAGCACCACCGAAGCCGTCTCCGCCGCGACCGGCCACGGCTCCCACAGGTTCCACACCGCCGCGCCCAGACGGGCGTGCGCCTTCGCGGCCCGTCGCAGGGCGACCGCCGAAACGTCCAGCGCGAGCCCCGCCGCGTCCGGCAGCCGATCGAGCACGCCGGCGAGGTAGTAACCCGTCCCGGCGCCCGCGTCGACCACCAGGCCGTCACCGCCGGTGCCCGCGGCGACCTGCGCCAACAGATCCCGCAACCCGTCGTAGTGCCCCGCGCCCAGGAATGCCACCCGCGCGGCGACCATCTCCGCGGTGTCGGCCGTGCCCGCCGGGATGCCGGCGTGCAGCAGGTTCACATACCCCTGTTTCGCCAGGTCGAACGAGTGCCGCGACGGGCACCGCAGCGACCGCCCGTCGAGGGCGAAGGCGGACGCGCACAGCGGGCACCGCAACGCCGCGACGACGGCGCCGGGCAGCGTGGCGGGCCTGGTCATGCCCCACATCTCATCACACCGGCGGGCTCATCCAACGTCACCGGTGACGGCCGGTATTCGACGCCGACGTTTCGTGACCGGACATATCAGCCCTGGTCGCGCGAAACGTGCTCGTAACAAGAGCGGCGGCACAGTTCACCCACGGGAAACGTGCGAAGTGTCGTCGTGAAACACGGGAATCGAAAACTCCCCGTCAATATCTCGTGTACGGGAGGACGATGTGCTGAACGCAGGAGACACCGCATGGGTGTTGGCCAGCGCCGCGCTGGTCATGCTCATGACACCAGGGTTGGCGTTCTTCTACGGCGGCATGGTCCGCGTGAAGAGCGTCCTGAACATGCTCATGATGAACTTCATCTGCCTGGCGATCGTCGCCGTGCTGTGGAGCCTCTACGGGTTCACGATGGCCTTCGGCGACGACGCGTTCAGCGGGCTGCTGGGCAACTTCAGCCACGCGGGCATGGCGGACACCTGGGGTCAGCTGGTCGGCTTCGCCACCGCGGCTACCGACACGACGCCGGAGATCCCCTGGCCGGGCGGCGACGGCATCCCGATGCTCGTGTTCGCCATGTTCCAGCTGATGTTCGCCATCATCACCCCGGCGCTGATCTCCGGCGCCATCGCCGACCGCGCCAAGTTCTGGGGCTGGGCGCTGTTCGTCGTGGTGTGGGTGACGATCGTGTACTTCCCGGTGGCGCACTGGGTGTTCGCGTTCGACGGCTTCATGAGCCCCGACGCGGCCGGCGGCTGGATCGCCAACAAGCTCAAGGCACTGGACTTCGCCGGTGGCACCGCGGTCCACATCAACGCCGGTGCGGCGGGTCTCGCGCTGGCGCTGGTCCTCGGCAAGCGCCGCGGCTGGCCGCGCGACACCGGCCGCCCGCACAACGTGCCGTTCGTCCTGCTGGGCGCGGGCCTGCTGTGGTTCGGCTGGTACGGCTTCAACGCCGGTTCCGCGCTGAGCGCCGGTGACCTCGCCGGTGTCGCCTTCACCAACACGACCGTTGCCACCGCGGCCGCCGTCCTCGGCTGGCTGATCGTGGAGCAGCTGCGGTTCGGCAAGCCGACCACGCTCGGCGCCGCGTCCGGTGCGATCGCCGGTCTGGTCGCCATCACCCCGGCCGCCGGTTTCGTCACGCCGCTCGGCTCGATCGCGATCGGTGTCATCGCGGGCGCCGTCTGCGCGCTGGCCGTCAGCCTCAAGTACAAGCTGGGCTTCGACGACTCGCTCGACGTGGTCGGCGTGCACCTGGTCGGCGGCCTCGTCGGCACGCTGCTGATCGGCTTCTTCGGCACCACCAGCGTCAACTCGCTCGGCGCCGACGGCCTCTTCTACGGTGGCGGGTTCACGCAGCTGGGCAGGCAGGCCGCCGCGGCCGGCGCCGTGCTGGTGTACTCGTTCGTGCTGACCTTCATCATCGGCGGGATCATCAAGGTCGCCGGCGGTTTCCGGGTCAGCAAGGAGGACGAGATCAGCGGAATCGACGAGGCTCAGCACGCGGAGAGCGCGTACGACTTCGTGGGCGGCAGCATCGGCGGCCACAGTGGATCGTCCCCCGCTCCGCTGCCGTCGAAGGACGGGGCGGCACTGGAAGGAAGCAAGGCATGAAGCTGATCACCGCCATCGTCAAGCCGTTCACGCTGGACGACATCCGCGCCGCGCTGGAGCAGCTGGGCACGCTGGGCATGACCGTCAGCGAAGTGCAGGGCTACGGCAGGCAGAAGGGCCACACCGAGGTCTACCGCGGCGCCGAGTACGCCGTCGACTTCGTGGCCAAGCTGCGGGTCGAGGTGCTCACCGACGACGCCAACGTCGAGAAGGTCATCGAGGCCATCGTCAACGCCGCCCACACCGGCAAGATCGGTGACGGCAAGGTCTGGGTCACCCCGGTCGAGACCGTCGTCCGCGTCCGTACCGGCGAGCGCGGCACGGACGCGCTCTAGCTCTTGTCCCGAAGTGATTCGCGTGGCGGTGCGGGTGGCGGAACCTGAGGCGGCCCCTGGCTCCGGGATCGCCTCCGCATGAATGCCAATCACCATGTCGGCGCTGGCCTCGCCAGGAGCCACCTCAGAACCCGCGGCGGTGCGGGCTGAGTCCCGCACCGCAAGTGGCTCCGCCACTTCGAAACACAACCTAGGAAAGCGGATGGTCGTCGGGGGGGAACTCGCCAAGGCGGCGAACCGGTTGCTGGAAGGCCGGCACGGCAGGCTCGGTGCGTCGGCACTGCGCGCCGCGCTGGTGGACCTGTACGAGTTCTGGCTCAGCAAGGCCGCCGCGGCGGCCGGCGTGGACACCGCCGAACCCGGTGTCGCGCTGGTCGCCGTCGGCGGCCTCGGCCGCCGCGAACTCGTGCCTTTCTCGGACCTGGACCTCGTCCTCGTCCACAACCAGCACCCCGGGATCGCCGAAATCGCCGACGCGCTGTGGTACCCGCTGTGGGACGCGCGCATCGGCCTCGACCACTCGGTCCGCACGCCGGGGGAGGCCCTCCAGGTCGCCTCGGAAGACCTGCGGACCGCGATGGGACTGCTCGACGCCCGGCACATCGCCGGGGACGCCGAGCTCACCGGCAGGCTCGCCACGGCGGCGCGCGACCAGTGGCGCCGCACCGCGCGCAAACGCCTGCCCGAGCTGGCCGAGTCGACCCGTCAGCGCTGGCAGCGCAGCGGGGAGATCGCCCAGTCCGCCGAACCCGACCTCAAGTACGGCCGGGGCGGTCTGCGTGACCTCGGGGTGCTGGAGGCGCTTGCCGTCGCCCAGCTCACCGACCGGCCGGGCGAGGAACTGCGCCAGGCCAGGGAACTGCTGCTGGACGTGCGCACCGAGATGCGGCGCGAACTGCGGCGCGACCGGGACGTACTGTCCGGTGTGGACGCCGAGCTGGTGGCGGCCGAACTCGGGTTCGGCGACCGGTTCACGCTGGCGCGCAAGCTCTCCGGCGCCGGGCGCGCGGTCGGGTACGCGGTCGACGTCGCCTTGCGCGCCACAGCCGAGGTGCCGCGCGGGCGCTTCTCTCGCCGTCCCAGCCGCACCCCGCTGGACGACGGTGTGGTGCTGCACGGGAACGAGGTCGCGCTGGCCAGGGACGCCGTCCCGGCCAAGGACCCCGCGCTGCTGCTGCGCGTCGCGGCCGCCTCCGCCCGCACCCGCACCCCGATTTCCCACGGCACCCTGCGCACGCTCGCCGATTCGGCGCCGGAACTACGCACACCGTGGCCGCCCGACGCGCGGGACTCGCTCACCGAACTGCTCGGTGCGGGCGAGGGCCTGATCGACGCCGTCGAGGCGCTGGACCGCACCGGCCTGTGGGCGCGGTTGTTCCCGGAGTGGGGCGCGGTGCGCGACCTGCCGCCACGGGAGCCGGTGCACGAGTGGACCGTCGACCGGCACCTCGTGCAGACCGCGGTCGAGGCCGCGAAACTCACCACCACGGTGTCCCGGCCGGATCTGCTGCTGCTGGCCGCGCTCCTGCACGACATCGGCAAGGGCCGCGAGGCCGACCACTCCGAGCTGGGCGCCGCGATCTCGTTGCAGGTCGCCCGTCGTATCGGGCTGCCCGACTCGGACGCGGCGCTCGTCTCGGCCGCGGTGCGCCACCACCTGCTGCTCGTGCACACCGCGACCCGGCGCGACATCGAGGAGCCGAGCACCGTCGCGCGGGTGGCCAAGACCGTCGACAACGACGTGGTCCTGCTGGAACTGCTGCACGCGCTGACCCAGGCCGATTCGCTGGCCACCGGGCCCGGCATGTGGACCGACTGGAAGGCCGGGCTGGTCGCCAACCTGGTCAACCGGTGCAGGCAAGTCGTGCAGGGCAAGGGGTTCAGCCCGCCGGAGCCGCTCGACTCGCGCCGGCGCGAGCTGGTCGCCTCGGCGGTGGCGTCCGGGCGCAGCGAAGTGCTGATCACACACGACGGCAAGATGGCCACGGTGGTGGTCGCCGCGCCCGCGCGCACCGACCTGCTGGCCCCCGCGGCCGGGGTGCTCGCGCTGCACTCGCTGGAGGTGCACACCGCGGTCCTGCGCGGCCACGACACCGGACGGGCCGGGATCTTCACCGCGTCCCCGAAGTTCGGTTCGCTGCCCGATCCGGCGCTGCTGCGCGAACAGTTCGCGCGGGCGGTCGCAGGCGGGCTCGCGCTGGAGGCGAAGCTCGCGGCGAAGGAACGGGACTACCAGCCGACCCGGGTGTCGGCCAAGCCGAAGGTGCTGTGGTTCGACGACGAGACCAGCGGCCCGAACACGGTCGTGCTGGAACTGCGGGCCACCGACCGGATCGGCCTGCTGTACCGGGTCGCCGGCGCGCTGCAGTCGTGCGGCGCGGAGGTGAAGTGGGCCAAGGTCGCGACGCTCGGCGCGGCTGTCGTGGACTCCTTCGCCGTGTCCCCGCGCGGCGGGAAGCTGGACCCAGCGTGGCGGCAGCGGGTCGAGCAGGCGGTGCTCGCCGCGGCGGCGTGATCCGCTCCGGGGTGTCGCCACGGTTTTCTTGATCGGGGGTGGCAAGATGTCGCTCTTGCCAGAGTCGACGATCCTGCCGCTCACGGTCGCCGCCGCGCACCTGGAGGCCTGCGCGGCGGAGCTGGACCGGGCGCCGGAAACCCATCTCGGCGAGATCGTCGCCGTCCTCAAACACCTCGTCGCCGGGCAGCGCCACCTCTCCGGCGCGCTCACCGGGCTCGCCGAGCGCGTCGGCGAAGCGCGGTTCGGCGCACTGGCCGCGATGCCGTCGGCCGAAATGGCCGCGCTTGTCGAGATACTCCAGGCAGCCGGAGCGACGCCGGCGAGAGCACCCGTTTGTAGCAGTTGCACGGGGTTCTGCCTGACTAGCCTCGGTGGGATGCGGACGGTCTGGAGGGGCACGATCGGGGTGGGCAGCTCTGCCATCCCGGTGAAGGCGTACAGCGCCACCGAGGAGCCCGGCAGCGGCCAGCTCCAGCTCCACCTGACCGACGGCGGGTGGCTGCGGCCTGAGGTCCCTGCCCACGAAGCCGCGCGTGCTGCTGGCCGAGGCGCTGCTCACCGCAGGCCGCGTCGCGCTGGTGAAGGTCGCGATCCGGCTGGTCCCCCGACCGCCGCGATCCAGGACGAGTCCCTCACCGAACTGCTGCGGGCGCTGCAGAGCAGCGCACAGGACCGCACCCACGCCGACCAGCGCGTCGCGAACGCCAAGGCGGCCGCGAACAAGGCCGCGGAGGCGAAGGGCCGCGCGCGGAAGGCCACGTCGAAGGCGAAGTCGGCGCCCAGGACGCGGCGCTGAAACTTTTTTCCCGAACCCGCGTCACGCACCCGCGCGACCCGGGTCACACCTCTGCGCGCACGCGGTTCCTGAGTAGATCTACCTACCACTACTTGGGGGTCTTCACGCTGCCCCGGGCCTCGCGGAACCGGCAGTCTTGGGACATCACGCCACGGATGTCCGGAGGGACTCGCTGGTACTGGGGGTACGGCGAGCACCGGGGACCGGCGGTCGCGGCGTGCGTGTGCGGGTGGCCCGGCGAGGGGGCGGGCCACCCGCACTTTCCTTTACGCGGTTGGATGTCGCGCATGCTGCATCTGCTGATCCCGCGCGACCTGAGGAGCGGGGCGCACACCACGATCGACGTCGCCCGTTGGCTGGTGAGCGCCGCGTGAACACGGACGTGACGCAGAACCTGTTCGCCTTCCAGCTCAACGGCCTGGACGAACCGGTGGTCGCGAGCGCCCCCACCGTGGCGGACGACGCCCTGCGGCAGGCGTGGGCCCAGGTGCGCGCCGAACGCCAGGTCCAGCCCGGGGACGTCACCGCCGTCTACAGCGAGTGGGAGCCCTCCGCCGAGGACCTCGGGTTCGTGGCCCTGATGTTCCCCGGCATCCGGCAGACCTACAGCTTCGACCGGCCGGGCCCGGACGGCTGGGCGGAGGCGTTCGCCGAGGCCGAGCGTGTGCTGGCGGAGCAGGCCGCGCCCGAGCCGGAGCTGCTGCCGGTGTTGTGGAGCGCGTCGTCGCCGCGCGCCGAGGTGCTCGGCGCGGTCCCGCACCACCCGCTGGTGCCCGGCCGGCTGTCCGTCGCCCTCGCCCACGTCGGCCCCACGCCGCGCGGCACCGTCGGCATGCACCACGTCACCACGCACGGCTACCAGGAGCTCGGGTCGCCGCCATTCGCCGAGCTGATGGCCGAGGCCGGTGCGAACCTCAAGCGCGGCCTGCGCGTCACCGGCCACCGCGGCGAGCGCGGCGACCTGCTGCACCTGACCCGGGAGAACTGGCTGGCCGCGTCCGCACTGGCGCTGGACGACTTCGGCGCGCAGATGTCCCGCAACCTCGGTTCGGAGCGGCTGGTGGTCGGCCTGCCCTGCCCGGACGAGTTGTTCGTGGCGGGCGCGGACTCCTGCTGGGCCGAGGTGATCCACGAGCAGGTGCTTGGCTCCGAGTACGACACGACCGAGCTGGTCCCGTGCGTGGTGCTGCTGGAACCCGGCGGGATGCGCCTGCTCGCCGAACGGCAGGCCTGACAGGTCACCCGCCACGAGCGGCTACCCTGGTGGGACGCCGCAGGCGGACAACCACGACCAGCTGGAGCGTGCACACCCGTGTTCGACACCCTCTCCGACCGGCTCACTTCGGTCCTGCAGAACCTGCGGGGCAAGGGGAAGCTGACCGACGCCGACATCGATGCCACCGCGCGCGAGATCCGCATCGCGCTGCTGGAGGCCGACGTCGCGCTGCCCGTCGTCCGGGAGTTCATCGCGCACGTCAAGGAACGCGCGAAGGGCGCCGAGGTCTCCGAGGCCCTCAACCCGGCGCAGCAGGTCATCAAGATCGTCAACGAGGAGCTCATCGGCATCCTCGGTGGCGAGACCCGCAGGCTGAGCCTGGCCAAGAACCCGCCGACGGTGATCATGCTCGCCGGTCTGCAGGGTTCCGGTAAGACGACGCTGGCAGGCAAGCTCGCGCTGTTCCTGAAGAAGCAGGGCCACGCGCCGCTGCTGGTCGCGTGCGACCTCCAGCGCCCCAACGCGGTCACGCAGCTGCAGGTCGTCGGCGAGCGCGCCGGGGTGCAGACCTTCGCGCCCGAGCCGGGCAACGGCGTCGGCGACCCGGTGGACGTCGCCCGCCGCGGCATCGACGAGGCCAAGCACGCGCAGCACGACATCGTGATCGTCGACACCGCCGGACGGCTGGGCGTCGACGAGGAGCTGATGAAGCAGGCCGCGGACATCCGCGACGCGGTCCAGCCGGACGAGATCCTGTTCGTCGTCGACGCGATGATCGGTCAGGACGCGGTCACCACGGCCGAGGCGTTCCGTGACGGCGTCGGCTTCACCGGCGTGGTGCTGACCAAGCTCGACGGTGACGCCCGCGGTGGTGCGGCGCTGTCCGTCCGGCAGGTCACCGGCCAGCCGATCCTGTTCGCCTCCAACGGTGAGAAGCTCGAGGATTTCGACACCTTCCACCCGGACCGGATGGCCAGCCGGATCCTCGGCATGGGCGACCTGCTCACCCTGATCGAGCAGGCCGAGCAGGCCTTCGACCAGGAGCAGGCCGAGAAGGCCGCGGCGAAGCTGGGCACCGGCCAGCTCACGCTGGAGGACTTCCTGGAGCAGATGCTCGCGGTCCGCAAGATGGGCCCGATCGGCAACCTGCTCGGCATGCTGCCCGGCGCGGGGCAGATGAAGGACCAGCTCGCGCAGGTCGACGACAAGCACCTGGACCGCCTGCAGGCGATCATCCGCGGCATGACCCCGGCCGAGCGGGCCGATCCGAAGATGATCAACGGTTCGCGTCGTCAGCGCATCGCGCAGGGGTCGGGTGTGACGGTCCGCGAGGTCAACGACCTGGTGAACCGGTTCTTCGAGGCCCGCAAGATGATGCAGCAGATGGCGGGCCGCTTCGGCTTCGGCGGTGGCAGCGCGACCAAGCGCAAGAAGGGCAAGAAGGGGAAGAAGGGCAAGGGCCCCACGCAGCCCAAGGTGCGCGGCGGGTTCCCCGGCGGCATGCCGATGCTCCCGCCCGGTGGCGCCGGCGGTGGGATGCCCGACCTGTCCCAGCTGGGCGGCGGCATGAACGACGTGCCCGGCTTCGACCCGTCCAAGTTCAAGCTGCCGAAGAACAAGTAGATGCACCTGCGCGGGGTGGTGCTGCCCGGCGGTGAGCAGCGCGACGTCTGGATCAGTGACGGCCGGGTCACGTTCTCCCCGGTCGAGGGCGCGCGGACCCTGGTGGCGGACGGTTTCCTGGTGCCGGGGCTGGTGGACGCCCACTGCCACCCGGCGATCGGGCCGGGCGGGCCGACGGACCTCGACGGCGCGGCGGCGAACGCGCTGGCCGACCGGGACGCGGGGACGCTGCTGATCCGCGACTGCGGCCAGCCGATCGACACCCGCCCGTTGCAGGAGCGCGCGGACCTGCCGCGGATCATCCGGTCCGGGCGGCACCTCGCGCTGCCCAAGCGCTACATCCCCGGGCTGGGCATCGACCTGTCGCACCCGGACGAGCTGCCCGCGGCGGTCGCCGAGCAGGCGGCGGACGGTGACGGCTGGGTCAAGCTGGTGGGTGACTGGATCGACCGGTCGGTGGGCGATCTGGCGCCGCTGTGGCCGGACGACGTGCTCGCCGAGGCGATCAAGGTCGCCCACGAGGCCGGGGCTCGCGTGACCGCGCACGTCTTTGGCGAGGACGCGTTGCCGGGGCTGATCAACGCGGGCATCGACTGCCTGGAGCACGGCACCGGCCTGGACCCGTCATTGCTGGCCGAGATGGCCCGCCGGGGGACGGCGCTGGTGCCGACGCTGATCAACATCGAGAACTTCCCGGGCATCGCGGACTCGGCCGGCAGGTACCCGGTGTACGCCGCCCACATGCGGGCGCTGCACGCGAGGGTCGGCGAGCTGGTCGGAAACGCGCTCGACGCGGGCGTGGCGGTCTACGCAGGCAGCGACGCGGGAGGCATGATCGCGCACGGACGGCTCGTGGACGAGCTGGAAGCCCTGCACCGCGCGGGGATGACCGCGGAGCAGGCGCTGGCCGCGGGCTCCTGGGCGGCCCGGGAGTGGCTCGGACACCCCAGCATCACCGAAGGCGCCCCAGCGGATTTCCTGATCTACGACACCGACCCCCGCGAGGACCTGTCCGTCCTACGCGGCCCGAAACACATCCTGCTAGGCGGCGCGATCATCCGCTGACGGTTCGCCGATACTGCCCTCGCGGTGGGTGAACTGCTCGTGCGAGGTGTCGCCGCGCCGCCAGCTGTCCCACTGCGGCGGCGGTGACCCGCTCGCTGCGCTGGCGCACTGCTGTGCCGGCGGGCGGCCGCCTCGCTGCCCGGCCGCCCCTGCCCGCCCCGCCACCCTGCTGCGACTGCTCCGGCCGCTGGATGGCCTCCGGCCGCCGCGCCGCTGCTGCCCGCCGGGCTGCTGTCGATCTGCCGGGCTACCTGCCGCGCCGCTCGCCTTGCCGCGGCGCTTACCGCCCCCGCCCCGCGCACCAACCCTCAGTCGCCGCCCCCGCCGCAGGCCTGCGGCACCCGCGGCTCTGCCGCCCCGCTGCGCCCCGCGCCGCCCGGCCGCCCCCGCCGCGCCGCTCCACCGTCCTGTCGCACCCACCGCGCCGGCCATCCCGTCGCTCCACCGCCCAGGCCCAGCCCGAGACCCACCGCCACGCCGCCCCGCGCTGCCGCGCCGCCCGACCCACCGCCGCCCGCCACGTCGCCTGCCGCCGCGTCGCCCCGCGCCCCCGAACAGCCGCACCGCCACGCCGCCTGCCGCGCCGTGGGCCGCGCCGGGGATCCGGCGCCGAGCGTCGCGGCCAGCTTGTCGCCGGCGCCGTCCCCACCCCAGCGCCCCCGGTCCGGGGACCGCACTGCCGACCGCGCTCGCCACCGTGGTGCCGGTCGCCGTCGGCCTGCTGCCGGTGTGGATCCGGTGACACCGCTCACGCCCCGGGGTCGATTGATCGCGCCGAGCCACATAGCCTGAACTCCATGAGCGCGTCGAGGGTGGGCCAGGGCGTTGGCGGGGACGTGCGGAACCGGCTGGTCTTCGGCGCCCACTGGGGTTTCGCCGCGTTCTTCGCCGGCCTCGGCGCGTACCACCTGGTGACCGTCGTGATGACGGCGCTGCGTTCCGGGCACGCGAGCGTCGACCCGCTGGAACTGCTCGACGTCGGTCCGGTGCTGCTGCTCGCGTTCGTGCCCAGCCTCCTGCTCGGCCTCGCCCCGCTGGTCGCGTCGCGGCGCTGGGGGAGCGGGCCGCGGCGCGACTTCGGCTGGCTCCCGACGCTGCGCGACGTCAAGGTGGGCCTGGCCTGCGGTGCGCTCGCCCTGCTCGCCGGGTACCTGGTGAACCTGGTGCTGCTGGGCATCTACGGCACCGACCGCGTCTCCGACAGCCCGCTCACCGACCTCGCCGAGGACGGCGGGCGGGACGAGTTCGTGTGGCTCGCGCTGGCCGCGCTCGTCGTCGTGGTCGCCACCCCGATGGCCGAGGAGCTGCTGATGCGCGGCTCGCTGTGGGGAGCGCTCGAGCACCACCGCGTCCCGCAGTGGGTGATCCTCGTGCTCACCGCGGTCGTCTTCGCTTACCTTCACGGCGAGCCGACCCGGACGCTGGCGCTGCTCGTGCAGGGGCTGGTGATCGGCGCGGCCCGGTGGCGCACCGGCCGGGTGGGAGCGAGCTTCGTCGCGCACGCGGCGAACAACCTCGCCCCCGCGTTGCTGCTGTTCACCGGGTCCTGAGCGGAACGACCATGGCGACTAGGCTCGGTAGGTGCTGGGCGAGGATCAGAGGGAGGCGCGCCGTGACGGCACATCCGGGCGAGCTCGATCCGCCTGATCTGCCGGCCACCGCCGAGCCCGCGCCGCCGCACCGCTGGGGGTTCGGCGCGTTCCTGGTCGTGGAGGCCGTCCTGCTGGCCTCCGCCGCGTTCGTCAGCGTCCTGCTCGGCCCGGCGCCGCCCGGTCAGCCGCTGCCGGCGCGGGACGTGCTGATCGGCACGATGGCCCCGACCGTCCTCGCCGCGCTGGTCGCCATCCTGATCACCAAGGTGCGCGGCAACGGCCCGCTGGCCGACCTGCGGTTGTCCTGGCGCTGGGACGACGTGAAGCTCGGCCTCAAACTCGGCTCCTTCGGGCTCGTCCTGACCACCGTGAGCGTGTTCATCTGGACCCAGGCGGTCGGCGAGGCGAACGCCGGGTCGGCGATCAGCGCGCTGGTCGAGGAACAGCCGATGTCGGTGAGCGCCGCGATCGTGATGTTCGCCTACCTGTGGCTGCTCGGGCCGATCTGCGAGGAGGTCATCTACCGCGGCCTGCTGTGGGGCGCGGTCGAGCGGTTGCACTGGGGCCAGGAGAAGTGGGCCCGGCTGGCGGCGTTCCTGCTGTCCACCGCGGTGTTCGCGGCCAGCCACCTGGAGCCGCTGCGCACCACGCTGCTGCTGGTGATCGCCATCCCGATCGGCCTGGCCCGGCTGTTCACCGGCCGCCTGCTCGGCAGCATCGTGGCCCACCAGATGAACAACTTCCTGCCCGCCGTGGCGATGCTGCTCACGGCGCTGGGCGTCATGGCGATCTAGACGCCGCCTGCGGGCCACGCGAACGGGTCTGGCAGAATAGTCGCTTGCCTGCTACGGCCGGGCCCTCTCACCGTGCCGTGGCGACCGAAAGCTTCGGGTACTCGTCCGGTGTCCCCACACGGATCGTGACCCGACACCCGCGAGCACGCAGAGAACCAAGGAGTACCCACACACCGTGGCCGTCAAGATCAAGCTCCAGCGCCTCGGCAAGATCCGTGCGCCGTACTACCGCATCATCGTCGCGGACGCCCGCACCCGCCGGGACGGCAAGGCGATCGAGTCGATCGGCAAGTACCACCCGAAGTCCGAGCCGAGCTTCATCGAGGTCGACTCCGAGCGCGCCCAGTACTGGCTGGGTGTCGGCGCGCAGCCGACCGAGCCGGTGCAGCGCATCCTGGAGATCACCGGTGACTGGCAGAAGTTCAAGGGCCTGCCGGGCGCCGAGGGCACGCTGAAGACCGCCGCGCCGAAGCCGACCAAGGAGGAGCTGTTCAACGCGGCCCTCGCGGCTGCCGGTGAGGAGCCCGCCAACGAGGCCACCACCCCGAAGAAGAAGTCGGCCAAGAAGGCCGACGACGAGGCGGCGAAGGACGAGGCGTGAGCTTCCTCGCCGACTCCCTCGAACACCTGGTGCGCGGGATCGTGGACAACCCGGACGACGTCCGGGTCGACCTGATCACCACCCGCCGCGGTCGCACGCTCGAGGTCCACGTCCACCCGGACGACCTCGGCAAGGTCATCGGCCGAGGCGGCCGGACGGCGACCGCGCTGCGCACCGTCATGGGCGGCATCGGTGGCCGCGGCGTCCGCGTGGACGTCGTCGACACCGACCGCTGACCCATCCGTGGACGTCGTCGTCGGGCGGGTCGCCAAGGCCCACGGTGTGCGCGGTGAACTCGCCGTGGACATCCGGACCGACTCGCCCGAGGAACGCTTCCGCGACGGCGCGACGGTGACCGCGCGTTTCCGCGACGGCACCACGCGCCCGCTGACCGTCGCAGCCGCCCGCCCCCACAGCGGGCGGCTGCTGGTCACGTTCGAGCAGGTGGTGACGCGCGAGGCCGCCGAGGCCCTGCGCGGCGCCCTGCTGCTCGCCGACACCGCCGATCTACCGCCATCGGACGACCCGGACGAGTTCTACGACCACGAACTCGAGGGTCTGCGTGCCGAGCTGAGCGACGGCGAGGTGATCGGCACCGTCACCGAGGTCGTGCACGCCCCGCACGGCGAGCTGCTCGCGCTCGACCGCGACGGGCGCACCGTCCTCGTGCCGTTCGTGCAGGCCATCGTCCCCGTGGTGGACGTCAAGGGCGGCCGTGTCGTGGTCGATCCGCCCGAGGGCCTGCTCGACGACGCCGGCTGACGGGCTGGTTACGCTCGCGCCGTGCGGATCGACGTCGTCACCATCTTCCCCGAGTACCTGGACCCGCTGCGGGCCGCGTTGCTGGGCCGCGCCATCGAGCGCGGGCTGATCGAGGTCGGGGTGCACGATCTGCGGGACTGGACGCACGACGTGCACCGCGCCGTCGACGATGCGCCCTACGGCGGTGGTCCCGGCATGGTCATGAAGCCCCAGGTCTGGGGCGACGCGCTGGACGCGGTGTGCGGGCCGGAGACCCGGCTGGTCGTGCCGACGCCGGCGGGCCGCCCGTTCACGCAGGAAATGGCGCACTCGTACGCCCGGGAAAAGCACCTGGTGTTCGCCTGCGGCCGCTACGAGGGCATCGACCAGCGCGTGATCGACGACGCCGCGCGCCGGATGCCGGTCGATGAGGTGTCCATCGGCGACTACGTGCTGGTCGGTGGCGAAGCCGCGGTCCTCGTCATGGTCGAGGCCACGGTGCGGCTCCTGCCCGGCGTGCTGGGCAACCCCGTGTCGGCCGAGCAGGACTCCTTCTCCGACGGCCTCCTCGAAGGCCCCAGCTACACGCGCCCCGAGGTGTGGCGTGACCTGTCCGTGCCCGAGGTGCTGAGGTCGGGCAACCACGCGCTGATCGACCGCTGGCGGCGCGACCAGGCCCTCGAACGCACCCTCCTGCGCCGCCCCGATCTCCTCGACCGGTTGCCGGAAGGTACGCTGGACCAGCGCGATCTCGCCGTACTCGACCGTGTCCGGTCCGAGCAGCGGCAGGCCGGGTGATCCGGCCGGGGACGCGTCTGCAATACTTGACAGGTTGGCCGTGCCAGTGGTGCGTGCCTGCCACAAGCCCCCGGGTCGCCTGCCGTGAGTGAGCGTGCGCGTGCTCGGATGACTGCCAGACAGACGAAGGACGAGGACGGACTCCCGATGAACACCCTGGACGCCCTGGACGCTCAGTCGCTGCGTTCCGACATCCCGAACTTCCGCCCGGGTGACACGCTGAAGGTGCACGTTCGCGTCATCGAGGGAAACCGTGAGCGTGTTCAGGTTTTCCAGGGCGTCGTGATCCGCCGCCAGGGTGGCGGTATTCGCGAGACCTTCACCGTGCGCAAGGTTTCGTTCGGTGTCGGCGTGGAGCGCACTTTCCCGGTGCACAGCCCGAACATCGCGAAGATCGAGGTACACAAGCGCGGTGACGTGCGTCGCGCCAAGCTGTACTACCTGCGTGAGCTGCGCGGCAAGGCCGCCAAGATCAAGGAGCGCCGCGAGGCCCCGACCGCGTCCTGAGGGATCGGACGTTCTCCGATAGCCTGGCGAAGTGGTCGAACCTGTGCCCTCCAGCGCCGCTGAGGACGAGCCCGAACGCCCGGATCCGGACGACAGTGCCGATGCCGGCGCAAATGGGAAACGGCGTCGCCGTAAACCCAAGAAGCAGCGCTCGTTCTGGGTCGAACTTCCGATTCTGATCGTGGTCGCGCTGGCGCTGGCATTCGTGTTCCAGCAATTCCTGGCGCGGGTCTACACAATTCCTTCGGGGTCGATGGAGACCACGCTGCACGGATGCACCGGGTGCTACGGCGACAAGGTCCTCGTCGACAAGATCACCTACGACTTCACCGACCCTGAACCGGGTGACGTCGTGGTGTTCAAGGGGCCTGAGCCGTGGGTGGAGAACGAGGTCGCGACCGAGCGGTCGGGCAACGCGGTGGTGCGGTTCTTCCAGAACATCGGTTCGGTGTTCGGGCTGGCGCCACCGGACGAACGCGACTTCGTCAAGCGGATCATCGCGACCGGTGGCCAGACCGTCCAGTGCTGTGACTCCCAGAACCGGGTCGTCGTCGACGGCAAGGCCCTGGACGAGCCCTACATCCACTGGGAGAATCCAGACAACCAGCGGCAGGAGCCGTTCGACCCGGTGACGGTGCCGGACGGCTACGTCTGGGTGATGGGCGACAACCGCAACGACTCGTGCGACTCGCGCTGCCAGGGCGGCGGCGGGGTCCGCGGTGCCGTCCCGGTGGACAACATCATCGGCAAGGCACGCATCATCGTGCTGCCACCCAGCCGGTGGGGCGGGGTCAGCGACCACAATCCGCAGGCCGCCGCACAGCCGGCCGCGCTCGGCATGAGCGCTCCGGCGTGGCAGGAAGGCGTTCCGCTCGGGTTCGGGGTCGTCGCCGCGTGGCCCGCGGTGTGGGGTGGACGGCGACTGGGCTCGAAGGTGCGCGAGGCGGTCGAGCGAAAGCGGTAACCAGGTTGGGTAGGTCTTCGGCGGTTCTGGCCTCCTTCCGCCCGCCCAGGGCGATCGTCCGGGGTGAGACGGCGTGGGGTCTGCAGTCGGCGCTCGACCGGCGTGGCCTCGGCCCGGTGGCCGGGGTCGACGAGGCGGGCCGCGGAGCCTGCGCTGGTCCGCTGGTGGTCGCGTCGTGCGTGCTCCGGCCGGGGGACGCGGCGCGGCTGGCGGAGCTGAACGACTCGAAGCTGCTGACCGCGCTGGCCAGGGAGCGCGTCTACGAGCGGCTCCTGGTGCGTGCCCTGGACTATTCGATCGTCGTCATTTCACCCGAAGAGGTGGATCAGCTCGGCATCCATGTCACCAACATCGAGGGCATGCGCCGGGCGGTGGCGGGGTTGCGGGAGTGCCCTGGGTACGTGCTGACGGACGGTTTCAAGGTGCCGGGTCTGCCGGCGCCGAGCGTGCCGGTGATCAAGGGGGACCGGGCGGTCGCGTGCGTGGCGGCCGCGTCGGTGCTGGCCAAGGTGACGCGGGACCGGATCATGGCCGAGACGCACCTGGAGTATCCGATGTACGGATTCGATGTGCACAAGGGGTACACGACCGCGGACCACGGCGCGGCGCTCGTCGAACACGGGCCGTGTGAGGTACACCGGTGGTCGTACACCAATGTGGCAGCGGCGGCCGCCGCCCACGGAGTGCGACCGCCGCGGAAGGTCATGCTCACCGCTGCTGCATTGGGGCAGTCCGATGCTCCGGCACGTGCTCTGGAGGGCACCGTGGTTCAGAATGGGAGTTCCGCCGCCGGAGAACGGTCGAACTCGCGAGGAGGGGCGCGGATTTCATGAGCGCAGAGGATCTCGAAAAGTACGAGACCGAGATGGAGCTGTCGCTGTACCGGGAGTACCGCGACATCGTCAGCCAGTTCTCGTACGTGGTGGAGACCGAGCGGCGGTTCTACCTGGCCAACGCGGTGGACGTGCAGGTCAGGGACAGCGGGGGAGACGTCTACTTCGAGGTTCGCATGTCCGACGCGTGGGTGTGGGACATGTACCGTCCGGCCCGGTTCGTCAAGAACGTCCGCGTGATCACGTTCAAGGACGTGAACGTGGAGGAGCTGGAAAAGCCAGAGCTGAGACTCCCCGAAGAGGGCCCGTTCTCCAGCTGACACCCCAAGCTCGACGAGGGACGTCCCCCCAGCGGGGACGTCCCTTTTCTTTTTGACCCACGCACCTCACCGGCCGTCCGTCCCTGGCTCCACCCCCACCGGGTGCCCCTGGCGCCACCTACCGGCCGTCCCCCCGGCGTCACCCACCTCTCGACTCTGCTCCGGCCCCGCGCCTTGTCCCGGTCTCCGGCCTGCGCGGCCCGTTTCCCACCTCGACCCGACTCCCGGCCGTTTCCCGCCTTCACCTGGGGGCTCCCGCCGCCCCGCGCGTCTCCAACTCCAGCTCATCTCCCGCGCCCGCCCGCCGCGCTTACCGCCCGGGTCTGACATTTCCGCCCCACCGAGCCGCAACCGCCGCAGCTTGTCCACAACACCCCACTTGTCCACAGGTCCGGCAACTCGCTCTGTCGGCGAAACCGCAGGTCATGGCACCGTCGAAGGCAGTGAACGACCACCGACCTTGGGGGACCAGCCATGACCACCGCGGCCAGACCTGCCCGCCACCTGACACTGGGCCGCCGGGGCGAGGACATCGCCGCGCGCCACCTGCAGAAGCTCGGCTTCGTCGTGCTGGCCAGGAACTGGCGCTGCCGCCAGGGCGAGCTCGACCTCATCGCCACCGACGGCCGCACCCTCGTTGTCTGCGAGGTCAAGACCCGCACCCGGGAGAGCTTCGGCGATCCCGCGGAGGCGGTCACCGAGGACAAGATCGCCCGTATCCGGCGCCTCGCCGGCCAGTGGCTCAGCATCCACCGCGTCGGCTGGTGCCGGGTCCGTTTCGATGTCATCGCGGTCTACGCGGACGGCGACGGCGAACCCCGCGTCCGGCACATCCCGGGAGCATTCTGATGCCGCTCGGACGCGCGTGGTCGGTGGCCCTCGTCGGCCTCGACGGCCGCTTGGTCGAGGTCGAGGCCGACCTGGGCGGTGGTTTGCCCGGGGTCAAGATGATCGGCCTGCCCGACGCCGGTCTGCGCGAAGCGAAGGACAGGGTCCGGTCGGCCATCCGCAACTCGGGCCAGCACTGGCCGGAGGACAAGCTCACCCTCGGCCTGTTCCCGGCGAACCTGCCCAAGCTCGGGTCGGGCTACGACCTCGCGATCGCGGTCGCCATCCTCGCGTCGGCGGGCAAGGTCCCGGCCACCCGGCTGCTCGGCACGGTCCTGCTGGGCGAGCTGGCGCTCGATGGCCGGGTGCGCGAAGTCCGCGGTGTCCTGCCCGGTCTGCTCGCGGCCCGCGAGGAAGGCATCAAGCGCGCGATCGTGCCGTCCCAGACGCTGTTCGAGGCTGCCCTGGTCGACGGCCTTGAGGTCTATGGCGCAGCCAGGCTGCGGGACGTCGTGGCCTGGCTGGAAGGCGAAAACGCCCTGGCTCGGCCTGAACCACCCACCGAGACCGAGCCGCCCAAGGGGCTGGACCTCGCGGACGTGGTCGGACAGCCCGAGGCCCGCTGGGCGCTCGAAGTGGCGGCCGCGGGCGCACACCACCTCCTCCTCACCGGTCCACCGGGCGTCGGGAAGACCATGCTCGCCAAGCGCCTGCCCGGTCTTCTGCCGATGCTCTCGCCGGAGGAGTCGCTCGAGGTCACCGCCGTGCATTCGATCAACGGCAAACTGACGGCCAAGGCTCCGCTGATCAAAGTCCCGCCGTTCGTCGCGCCGCACTACTCGGTGTCCGAGGCCGCCCTCATCGGTGGCGGCGCGGGCATCGCCACACCCGGGCTGATCAGCCGCGCCCACCGGGGGGTCCTCTTCTTGGACGAAGCGGCGGAGTTCGGATCGCAGCGCCTGGACTCCCTGCGCACGGTCCTGGAGGAGGGCGAGGTCAGCATCGCCCGCGCCCGCGGTTCGGTCTGCTACCCGGCGCGCTTCCAGCTCGTGATGGCCACCAACCCGTGCCCGTGCGCGCCACCCCGCGAAACCGACTGCACGTGCTCGCCGACGGAGCGCCGCCGCTACCTCAGCAGGTTGTCCGGCCCGTTGCTCGACCGCGTCGACCTGCGTGTCCGGCTGCGCCCGATGACGGCGATGGGCCGCCACGAGAGCGGCGAGCCCGAGCCGACGGAGGTGGTCCGCAAACGCGTCCTGGCTGCCCGCGACCATGCCGCCGCCCGCTGGAGCGAGCACGGTTGGAAGACCAATGCGGAGGTCCCTGGCCCAGCCCTGCACCGCGAGTTCGCCCTGCCACCCACCACGACAGCACTGCTGAACCGAAGCTTGGAACGCGGCACGGTGACCGCCCGAGGCGTCGACAGGTGCCTCCGGATCGCCTGGACCCTGGCCGACCTCGCCGACGTCGACGAACCCCAAGCCGACCACGTCGCCGCCGCGCTGGAGTTTCGAGACCGGAGGGCCGCATGAGCCATCGACCTTCGCTCCACCCCGGCCCATCGGGACGGCCACATGAGCCCTCAAACCTCACACAGCGCATCACCTCGGCGCTGGCCAAGGCATATGTCACACCCACCAAGGCGCCCAGCCCCGCTCCCGCACCGGCACTCCACGCGGGGAGGGCAGCATGACAACCCCCGAGTCCGTGAGCGACAAGCTCGACGCAGTGCGCCTGGCCCGCTCCTACCTGGTTCGCGTCGCCGAGCCGCCGGCCCCCGCCGTGGTCGACTTCGTCGCCCAGCACGGGCCCGTCGCGGCAGCCGAGGCGATTCGCGCCGGCAACTGTCCCAGCCGCGTGCGCGACGAGACCGAGGCCCGCCGCACGCACGACCACGCTCAGCGCGACCTCGACGAGGGGGCTCGCCTCGGCATGCGGCTGCTCATCCCGGAGGACGACGAGTGGCCCGGCTGGCCGCTCCTGTCCCTTCAACTCGCCGCCAGCCGTGGTGTGCAGGGCGTCGCCCCGCCGCTCGCGTTGTGGGTGCGCGGCCAGGTCCGCTTCGACGAGGTCACCGAGCAGGCCGTGGCGATCGTCGGCGCGCGAGCCGCCACCGGGTACGGCGAGCACGTCGCCGGCGACTTCGCCGCCGCACTGGCCGGCCAGGGCATCTCGGTCTTCTCCGGCGCCGCCTACGGGGTCGATGGCGCGGCGCACCGCGGGACTCTCTTCGTCGGCGGCACCACCGTCGCGTTGCTCGGCTGTGGTCTCGACGCCGGGTATCCCGCCGGGCACGTCGTCCTGCTCGACAAGATCGCCGAGCACGGTGGGCTCGTCGTCAGCGAGTACCCGCCGGGCACACCGCCGGCCCGCCACCGGTTCCTCGTCCGCAACCGCCTCATCGCGGCGCTCAGCGAGGGCACGATCGTCGTGGAAGCAGGCCGGCGCAGTGGCGCCCGCAACACCGCGACCATAGCCGGAGCGCTCGGCAAGGTGGTGATGGCCGTGCCAGGGCCGGTCACCTCCGCGTTGTCGATCGGCTGTCACGAACTGATCCGCGAGTCCGGCGCCACGCTCGTGGCCTCGGTCGACGACGTGATCGAAACCGTCGGGCGGCTGGGCACGCCCAGGCCCGAGAAGGTCCGCTCGAAACGGCCGACGGACGGTCTCGGCCCGGACGCCCTGCGCGTCCACGAGGCGCTCGACCGGCGCGAGGGCAAATCCGCCGAGCAGATCGCGACCGAATCCGGGGTGCCGGTCGCCCGGGTCCGGGCGCTGCTGCCCGCCCTCGAACTCGACGAGTTCGCCGCGCGCTGCGAGAGCGGCTGGCGTCGCAGGACGAGGAGGTGATGCGATCGTCATCTGCCGCCGGTGTGGCGATGCTTGACCGCGCGCGTCCCTTCGCGCAGCGTGAACAACCATGTCCGCACGGGAATCTCGGGGCCGCAAAACGGACCTGCACGCCCTCCGGGACGCCCTGCCGCGCGCCGCCGCCGAGCTGGTCGACGCCTACGAACGCCACCTCGGGCTCGAGCGGGGGTTGTCCCCGCACACGGTGCGCGCGTACGTCGGGGACGTGGTGTCCCTGCTGGGGTTCCTGCACGGTGAGGAGCCGCGGCCGGATGCCGCCGCGCTCGAGGGCCTGGACATCGGAGCGCTGCGGGCCTGGCTCGCTGATCAGCGCAACGGGGGAGCCGGCCGGACCACCCTGGCACGGAGGGCGGCCTCGGCTCGGACCTTCACCGCCTGGGCCCGCCGCCAGGGCGCGCTCGACCACGACCCGGGCGCGAAGCTGGTCGCGCCACGCGTGCACCGGACCCTGCCGCCGGTGCTGCGGCCGGACGAGGCCGAGGACGTCCTGACGGCCGCGGGCAGCGGCGCGGCGCAGCAGGAGCCGGTCACCTTGCGTGATCTCGCTGTCCTCGAGTTGCTCTACGCGACGGGTATGCGCGTGTCCGAGCTGTGCGGGCTCGATGTCGACGACGTGGACTTCGGGCGCAGGCTCGTCCGGGTCCTCGGCAAGGGCGGCAAGGAGCGCATGGTCCCGTTCGGCGCACCGGCCGACCGGGCCTTGCGTGGCTGGCTGGACCACGGCCGGCCGGCGGTGGCGGGTGCGGTGGCGAAGCCGCACGCGTCCGCGCTGTTCCTCGGCGTGCGAGGCGGTCGGCTGGACCCGAGAACGGTCCGGCGGGTGGTGCACGAGGCTCTCGACGCGGTGCCCTCGGCGGCCGACATGGGCCCGCACGGCCTGCGGCACACCGCGGCGACGCACCTGCTGGAGGGCGGTGCCGACCTTCGCAGCGTTCAGGAGCTACTCGGTCACGCTACGCTTGCCACGACACAGCTCTACACCCACGTGACCGTCGAGCGGTTGAAGGCGATCCATGACCAAGCCCACCCCCGATCCCGATGACCTCGGAGGACGGCAGGCAGGATCGTTGACACCGCCCGTCCCGTACGAGCCCGGAGAACGACCTGAGCCCGCTACCGAGAACGGTTCCCGTGTGACGGCCGATTTGCGAGCGACCCCTGCCCGCCCTGCCCCCGAGCAGGCCGGACACCCGATGCAGCCCAGGTCCGAACCGGACAGTGGGCTTCGGAGCGAACACACAGGCGCACCCGTCCCGGGCGTCGGAGCTCGCGGTGATGCGCTCGCGGCCGGTGGCGAGGCACCGGACGGGGCCCGGCTCATCGCGAGCGGCGATTCCCAAGCCGCGGAAGGGACGCCCGGCCGCGCGGACGCGTCTGGGGCCACTCGCCCAGCTGCGGACATCGAGCCGCTGGCCAGTGAAACGGCAGTCACCAGCACCGCTCCAGCGGGTGGGTCCTCCGCCCGGAGCGCGGGGGACGGTGACTCCGCGATCCAGGCCGTGTGGCGCGAGTTCCGCGAACGTCCGGAGCAGCGGCTGCGCGAGCGCCTGGTCCTGCACTACGCGCCGCTGGTCAAGTACGTCGCCGGGCGGGTCGGCACCGGGCTGCCCACGCACGTCGACGTCAGCGACCTGATCCAGTCCGGCATCTTCGGCCTGATCGACGCCATCGAGAAGTTCGAACCCGAGCGTGGCCTGCGGTTCGAGACCTACGCGATGCAGCGCATCCGCGGCGCGATCCTCGACGACCTGCGCTCGCAGGACTGGGTGCCCCGAGTGGTGCGCAGCCGCGCCCGTGAGGTGGAGCGCGCCCTCGAACGCCTCGGCGGCAGGTTGCGCCGCACCCCGACCGACACCGAGGTCGCCGCCGAGCTGGGCATCACCCTCGACGAGCTGCGCGACCTCTACAGCCAGCTGCAGCTGACCAGCGTGGTCGCGCTCGAGGACCTCATGGCGGCAGGCCGGGAGAGCGGCTCGCTGGTCGACACGCTCCCCGACGACGACGCCATCGACCCCGTCGCCGTGCTCGTCGACCGGGACAACCGCCGCCAGCTCGCCGAGGCCATCGCGCAGCTCACGGAACGCGACCGGATCGTGGTCAGCCTCTACTACTTCGAACGGCTGACGCTCGCTGAGATCGGGCGCGTCCTTGGTGTCACCGAGTCGCGGGTCAGCCAGCTGCACACACGCGCCGTCCTCCGGCTGCGGGCTCGGCTCACGGAGCAGGCCGGGGTCTAGCCGGTCCACGGCTTGAGCCGGATCGCCAAGCCGGTTTGGACCAGGGGGAGCGGGTTCAGGTATTCCTCGCCCCGCCGGACGCCCCAGTGCAGGCAGGCCTCGACCGGACAACCCGGATGCCCGGCCTCGACGACCCCGACCGGCTGTCCCCGCCACACCTGCGTGCCGACCGGGACCGACGGCACGACCGGCTCGTAGGTGGTCCGCAGCCCGCCGTCGTGGTCGATCGAGACCACCGGCCGCCCGGCGACGAGCCCCGCGAACACCACCACGCCCGGCCCTGCGGCCAGGACCTGCTGACCGGGCGCCACGGCCAGGTCGACGCCGCGGTGGCCCGGCCCATAGGGCCCGGACGGCGCCTGGAACGGCCGGACGACCGCCGGTTTCGGGGACAACGGCCACCCGAACCGGGGATCGAGCTCGCCCGCCACCGCGCGAGCCACAGCAGCCGGCCCAGTCCCGGGCGGGTCGATTGCTGCGCCCGCCACGGGCGCCGGGCCCTTCGCTGCCGACCCGTGCCGGGAACTGACTGCGGCGGCCGCCGGCCGCTTCGTTGCCGGTCCGCGCGGTGAGCTGGTGACGGCCGCAGCGGCTGGTTCTGTGGTGGCTTGCGCGTGTGGCGAATTGGCTGCAGCCACCGGTCCTGCGGTGGCCGGGGTGAGGGGTGCGACGGCCGCGGCCGCTGGCTCTGGTGTGGTCCGCACCGGCGGTGGGGTTGCCGCGGCCACTGGTCCTGCGGTGGCCGTTCGGAGGGGCATGTCGGCTGTGGCCGCTGGCTCATGTGTGGCCCGCGCCGGCGGTGGGGTAGCTGCGGCCCCCGGATCTGCGGTGGGCGGTCTGAGGGATGTGCCGGCCCCGGCCGGCGGCCGCGCTGAGTGGGCTGCGGAGGCAGCTGCCGGTCCCGCGGTAGCCGATCCGTGTGGTCTGGCCGCCACTACCGATGATCCTGCCGCGTCCAGCCCCCACGGCACCTCCAGTGCAGCCGGGACCAGGAGCCACACCACGGCACTGACCAGCACGAACCCGGGCAACCGGCGAAGCACCACCATCATCGGCCCAGCCTGGCGCACATCGGGCGCCACGAACGGGCGGCGATAGAATCTGTGGACAACTCCGCCTCGCCTGTGGACAACCGGCGCTGGTCGAACCGTCGGCGGCACCCGGGACCGCGCAGCCGATAACACCAGGCCGCCCGTGGTGAACCCCGCGCCGCCAGGGCGTACACTGTTCGCGCGGCCTGTCGCGACAGGTCGACTTCGCGTGTACGTGCACGTTCCCGCTCACGGAACCCACGGCGCCCGGCGGTCCCCGAGGAGTCATCCACGGGGTCCGGGCACCGGCACTGCACCAGGGTCGCCGGCCACCCGGCCGACGGCGACAAAACCGACCAGCGCGTCCCGCGGGGCGCGCGCTACACAGAAGAGGTGCGGATCCGGCCATGGCCGTCGTCACCATGAAGCAGCTGCTCGATTCCGGTGTGCACTTCGGGCACCAGACCCGCCGCTGGAACCCGAAGATGAAGCGCTACATCCTCACCGAGCGCAACGGCATCTACATCATCGACCTGCAGCAGACGCTGAGCTACATCGACCGTGCGTACGAGTTCATCAAGGAGACCGTCGCGCACGGCGGCACCATCATGTTCGTCGGCACGAAGAAGCAGGCCCAGGAGGCGATCGCCCGCGAGGCGCAGCGCGTGGGCATGCCCTTCGTCAACCAGCGCTGGCTCGGCGGCATGCTGACCAACTTCCAGACCGTGCACAAGCGGCTGCTGCGTCTCAAGGAGCTCGAGGCCCAGGAGCAGACCGGCGGTTTCCAGGGGCTGACCAAGCGCGAGATCCTGACGCTGACCCGCGAGAAGGAGAAGCTGGAGCGCACCCTCGGCGGTATCCGCGACATGCAGAAGGTGCCCAGCGCCGTCTGGATCGTGGACACCAAGAAGGAGCACATCGCCGTTGGCGAGGCGCGCAAGCTGAACATCCCGGTCGTCGCGGTCCTGGAC
Organism: Amycolatopsis methanolica 239; assembly: GCF_000739085.1. Classification (NCBI taxonomy): domain Bacteria; kingdom Bacillati; phylum Actinomycetota; class Actinomycetes; order Pseudonocardiales; family Pseudonocardiaceae; genus Amycolatopsis; species Amycolatopsis methanolica. The sequence continues at coordinate 1,679,730 of NZ_CP009110.1, forward strand.
ACCAACTGCGACCCGGACGAGGTCGACTACCCGATCCCGGGCAATGACGACGCGATCCGCTCGGCCGCGCTGCTCACCAAGGTGGTCGCCGAGGCCGCCGCCGCCGGCCTGATGGCCCGCTCCAGCCGCAACGGCTCCGCCGCCGCCGAGGGTCAGGACAAGCCCGAGCCGGGCGTGTCCGACGAGCCGCTCGCGGAGTGGGAGCAGGACCTGCTGAAGAACAGCGAGGCCCCGGCCGAGCAGACCACCGCCTCCTGAACCTTTCCGGCACGGCCGCGCCGGACCGGCGCGGCCCCCAAACTTTCCGAGAGGAACGGACACCGCACGATGGCGAACTACACCGCGGCGGACGTCAAGCGTCTCCGCGAGCTCACCGGCTCCGGCATGATGGACTGCAAGAAGGCGCTCGAGGAGAGCGGCGGCGACTTCGACAAGGCCGTTGAGTTCCTGCGCATCAAGGGCGCCAAGGACGTCGGCAAGCGCGCCGAGCGCGCCACCGCCGAGGGCCTCGTCGCCGGCGACGGCGGCGTGCTGGTCGAGATCAACTCCGAGACCGACTTCGTCGCCAAGAACGAGCAGTTCCAGGAACTCGCCAACAAGATCGTCAAGGTCGCGCAGACCCTGAAGACCGACGACGTCGAGAAGCTGGCCGCGGCCGAGCTCGAGGGCGGCAAGTCCGTCGGTGACGCCGTGCAGGAGCTGGCCGCCAAGATCGGCGAGAAGCTGGTCCTGCGCCGCGTGGTGGCCTTCGACGGCCAGGTCGCGACGTACCTGCACCGCCGTGGCACCGACCTGCCCCCGGCCGTCGGCGTGCTGGTCGAGTACAACGGCGAGGGCGACGGCGCCGCCGAGGCGGCCCGCAACGCGGCGCTGCAGATCGCGGCCCTCAAGCCGAAGTACCTGACCCGCGAAGAGGTGCCTGCCGACCTGGTCGACAACGAGCGCCGCATCGCCGAGGAGACCGCCCGGGCCGAGGGCAAGCCCGAGCAGGCCCTGCCCAAGATCATCGAGGGCAAGGTCAACGCGTTCTACAAGGACACCGTGCTGCTGGAGCAGCCGTCGGTCCTCGACAACAAGAAGACCGTCAAGGCGCTGCTCGACGCGGCCGGCGTGACCGTCACCCGGTTCGCCCGGTTCGAGGTCGGCCAGCCGTAACACGACGGCAGTGACGTGAGGGTGCCCCGTCTCCGTGATCACGGGGACGGGGCACACTCGTGAAGGCAGGCTCCACAAGAGCACCCGAGCGGGCGGAGGCGGATATGGGCGAGGCGAAACGAGCCGACGGCGGTTACCGGCGGGTGCTGCTGAAACTGGGTGGCGAGATGTTCGGCGGGGGAGCGCTCGGCCTCGACCCCGACGTCGTCCACTCCGTGGCCGCGCAGATCGCGGACGTCGTTCGCACCGGCGTGCAGATGGCCGTCGTCATCGGCGGTGGCAACTACTTCCGTGGCGCCGAGCTGTCCCAGCGCGGCATGGACCGCGACCGCGCCGACTACATGGCCATGCTCGGCACGGTCATGAACTCCCTGGCGCTGCAGGACTTCCTGGAGAAGGAAGGCGTCCCGACGCGCGTGCAGACCGCCATCACGATGGGCCAGGTCGCCGAGCCCTACATCCCGCGACGAGCCGAGCGGCACCTCGAAAAGGGCCGCGTGGTGATCTTCGGCGCGGGCACCGGGATGCCCTACTTCTCCACCGACACCGCCGCCGCCCAGCGCTCGCTGGAGATCGGCTGCGAGGCCGTGCTCATGGCCAAGGCCGTCGACGGGGTCTTCACCGCGGACCCGAAGAGCGACCCGAGCGCGAAGATGTTCGACGAGATCAGCCACCGCGAGGTGCTCGAGCGCGGGCTCAAGGTCGCCGACGCCACCGCCTTCAGCCTCTGCATGGACAACAACATGCCCATCATCGTGTTCAACCTGCTCACCGAGGGGAACATCGCGAGGGCGGTGCGTGGTGAGAGGATCGGCACGTTGGTGAGCACCTCCGGGGCCGGGCCCAGCGCCTGACCCCGAACGGACCGGGAACAACAGCACACACAACGGGAGTAGCCGTGATCGACGAGACCCTCCTCGACGCCGAGGAGAAGATGGAAAAAGCGGTGTCCTTCGCCAAGGAGGATCTGTCGTCGGTGCGGACCGGCCGGGCCAACCCGGGCATGTTCGCCCGCATCATGGTGGAGGCGTACGGGTCGACGATGCCGCTGAACCAGGTGGCCGGCGTCAACATCCCCGAGGCCCGCATGGTGATCGTCAAGCCCTACGACCAGGGGCAGCTCGGCGCCATCGAGAAGGCCATCCGCGAGTCCGACCTGGGCGTCAACCCGTCCAACGACGGTCAGATCATCCGCATCACCATCCCGCAGCTCACCGAGGAGCGGCGCAAGGAGATGGTGAAGATGGTCAAGGCCAAGGGCGAGGACGCCAAGGTCCACATCCGCGGTGTGCGCCGCAAGTCCAAGGAAGAGCTCGACCGCATCGCCAAGGACGGCGAGGCCGGTGAGGACGAGGTCGCGCGCGCGGAGAAGGAACTGCAGCACCTGACCGACAACTACGTGGCGAAGGTCGACGAGCTCGTCAAACACAAGGAAGCCGAGCTGCTCGAGGTCTGAATGCCACAGGTGAGCGAAGAACGCGAGAAGGCCCCGGTGGCTTCTCCCGAGCCGGCTGAACCGGCCAAGAAAACGTCGCGGGCCGGACGCAACCTCCCCGCGGCGATCGGTGTCGGGCTGGCACTGGGTGCGGCGATCCTCGTGTCGCTGCTCACCGTGCGGTACCTGTTCATCGGGATCATCGCGGCGGCGATCGCCGTCGGCACGTACGAGTTCGCCCAGGCGCTGCGGCGCGCTGCGAACATCCGCCTCGCGCTGGTCCCGCTGCTGCTCGGCGGTCAGGCGATGCTGTGGCTGTCCTGGCCGTTCGGGTACGAGGGCGCCCTGATCGCGTTCGCGGTCACCGTGCTGGCGTGCCTGCTCTGGCGGTTGCCCGGCGGTCCGGTTGGCTACGTGCGGGACATCAGCGGGTCCGTGTTCACCGCCGCGTACCTGCCGTTGTTCGGCGCGTTCGCGGCGATGCTCGTCCCGCCGTCCGACGGCGTCGGCCGCGTGCTGGCGTTCCTGATCGGCGTCGTCGCGTCGGACACCGGCGGCTACATCGCCGGTGTCCTCAAGGGCAAGCACCCGATGGCGCCGTCGATCAGCCCGAAGAAGACGTGGGAGGGCTTCAGCGGGTCGCTCGTCGCGGGTGTCGTGGCGGGTTCGCTGACGCTGACGCTGCTGCTCGACGGGCAGGTCTGGCAGGGCGTGGTGTTCGGGGTCGCGATCGTGCTGACCGCGACCCTGGGCGACCTGGTCGAGTCGCTGATGAAGCGGGACCTCGGCATCAAGGACATGGGCACGCTGCTGCCGGGCCACGGCGGGCTGATGGACCGGCTCGACTCGCTCCTGCCCTCCGCCGTGGTGTCGTTCCTGCTGCTGTCGGCGTTCCTGAACTGACCGCCGTCAGCGGGACCACACGCCGAACCACTGCTCGGCGCCGTACTCCTCGTAGCGCTCCACCTCGGTGAACCCCCGTACCCGCAGCCCCACGCCCGCGGCAGGAACAGGTAGCCGAGCTCGGCCTCCCCGGCCTCCGGACGCACGTGCCCCGGACGGTCCGCGTCTCGCGGGTCGAGGGTGATCATCCCGATCATCGCGCCGTCGAGTTCGACCACCAACAGCCCTGGGCGCCGTCCGGGCACTTCGGGCACCGAGCGCTCCAGCTCGTCGCGCGGCCGAGAGCCGCCGACCTCCGGGGATGCGAACAGCTCGATGAACGCCGCCCGGGCCGCGGACTCGCGGAGGACGAGTCGCTCGGTCGTGATCGGGACGGGTGGCCAGGCGTCGAACACGGCGGCGAACCTATCGCACGCCCGGGCAGCGACGGCTCAGTCGTCGTAGGGGTCGTCCACCTCGGCGCGGCCCCAGCCCTCGCTCGTGCGCGAGTGGTCGATGATCGAGAACACCGCGCCCGCCGGATCGGCGAGGATCGCGATCCGGCCCCACGGCGTGTCGTATGGCTCCACCAGCACGGTTCCGCCCAGCATCAGCGCGTGCCCCGCCGTCGCGTCGGTGCCGCGGGCCGGGTCGACGCCGAAGTACACCATCCAGTGCGGCGGCGCCTGCGGCGGGTACTCGGGTCCCATCACGTACCGGTACAGCACCGGTTGCTGTTCCAGCCGCCATTCCACGTAGTCGACGCCGCGGCCGTCGCCCACCTGCAGGCTCGTGTACGAGAAGAGCCGGGTGAAGAAGCCGTCCGCCGCCTCGCCGTCGCGCGTGTTCAGGTCGGCGCCGGAGAAGGTATTCGGGAAGCCCGCCGCGAACGCCCAGTCCGCCGGCGGCTGCCACAGCACGAACGGCGCGCCGGAGGGCTCGATGCCGTGCAGGATGCTGCCGCGGTGCGGCAGCACGGTCGGTTCGAGCGTGACGGCTCCGCCGAGCCGCTGCACCCAGTTCGCCGCCGCGTGCGCGTTCTGCACCGAAACGTTGATCATCCAGGCGTTCGCCTGGTCCGGCGCGGCCTGGTAGAGGCCGCCGACGGGCACACCGTCCCGCGTGCCGATCAGGTACCGGCCGGTGCGCGTCGCCGGATCGCGGCTGAGCAGGAAGGTCCAGCCGAACAGGCCTTCGTAGAACCGGTGGGACGCCGCCTCGTCGACGCTGGCGAGCTCGACCCAGCACGGCACCCCGGACGGCAGGACGGACGGGGCCGAAGATCCGACGGACATACCGCCTCCGATCGGTGGGGAGGGCAGCAAGTCTATGCCGAACACGAAGCGCGTTCCGGGCATCGTCTCGGATATCCTTGCGGTGTGTGGAAGATCGCCCGGCGTGGGCAGCGGACCACGTCCAGGGCGGACGTCCTGCCCAGCCCCAACATCTGGTACTACCCGGACACCTACGAGCTCGAGAACCGCGCGCAGGACGTCGAAGGCGACATCTGGCGGGTCCTGGAAGCCGAATGTCCCTGGCAGGGCAAGGACGTGCTGGACGTCGGCTGCGGGGACGGTTTTCACCTGCCCCGCTTCGCCGAGGCCGGGCGGTCGGTGATCGGCGTCGAACCACACGAACCGTTGGTGCGCCGGGCGGAAAGCCGGGTCACCGGGCTGTCGTCGGTGCGGGTGCTGCGTGGTTCCGCGCAGTCGATCCCGGTTCCCGACGCGAGCGTCGACGTCGTGCACGCGCGCACCGCGTACTTCTTCGGCCCCGGCTGCGAACCCGGCCTGCGCGAGGCGGATCGCGTGCTGCGCCCGGGGGGTGCGCTGGCGATCGTCGATCTGGACGTGTCCAGTGAGCCGTACGGCCGGTGGATGCGGGCGGATCTACCCGACTATGACCCGGCCGCGGTCGACGCGTTCTTCGACGGCCAGGGTTTCCGCTGCCGTCGCGTGACGGCGAAGTGGCGGTTCGCCGACGCCGAAAGCCTCGCGGCGGTGCTGCGCATCGAGTTCAGCCCCGAGGTGGCCGACCGCGCGATCGAAGACGTCCTGCGGGACAACGGATCACGCCGCCGGCACGCGGCGGGCTTCACGGTGCCGGTGGGTTACCGCGTTCTTGTCCGCGACAAGCCCACCGGCCTCGTGCTGCCCGGTCACTCCTCGTCGTCCTCGTCATCGGTGTCGATCTCGCCCAGCACGGCGTAGATCGACCGACGGGCCTCGTTGAGGATCTCCGCGGCGCGTCGCTTCTGACCCGGCGTCCCGGCTTGGGACACCTGGACCGCGGCGGCGGCCAGCATCGCACCCGCCTTGCGCAGGTCGACCTCGTTGGGGTCGACGTCGGAGGCGATCTGCTCCCACGGCGGCTTCCCGTCCTGGTTGGCGGCCGCCTCGCGCCCGGCGTCGGTCAGCTCGAACAGGCGCTTGCCGCCGTCCTCGCGGGCCACCACCAGGCCTTCGTCGGCCAGCAGTTGCAGGGTCGGGTAGACCGAGCCGGGGCTCGGCCGCCAGAAGCCACCGCTGCGCTCGGCGATCTCACTGATGATCTCGTAACCGTGCCGCGGTTGCTCGGCCAGCAGGGCGAGGATGGCGGCGCGCACGTCGCCCCGCCGTCCTCGCCGCCCGCGGTGCGGGCCACGGGGGCCGCGCCCCCGGAACTCGCCGCGCGGACCGCCCGGGCCCCAGCCCGGGGGGAACTCTCCGAAACCACCGCGGGCGAACGGGCCGAAGGCGGGCCGTCCGTGCGGCGGGGGGAAATGTCCGTGTCTCATGTCGGTCTCCTTCCGTACTGTTCCGACATGTTCACGATATATCGGAAACAGTCGGAAGGCAAATCCCGTGCCCGGTCACCGGGGTTGGCGACCAGGATGAGCTGTGGAAACCGCGGCGCGCCGGTGCCCTTCGGCGGCGGCTGACCCGCCGGCCCGCCGACGGCGATCGACAGCACTTCGCTCGCGCACCCCGGCGCGGGTTCCCCGTGTGCCGACGTGGGACAATGTGTGGTTGTGTCGACATTGCCGCTGCTCTTCGAGGCTCCCCGGCGCGGGATGCCGCCTCGCCACCTCGCCGACCTGACCGCCGCCGAACGCGCGGCGGCCGTCAGCGACCTGGGCGAGAAGCCGTTCCGCGCCAAGCAGCTGTCGAACCACTACTTCGCCCGCCTGACCGCCGACCCCGCCGCGATGACCGATATCCCGGCCGCGTCGCGGGAACGGCTGGTGTCCGAGCTCATGCCGCCGCTGCTGACCGAGGTGCGCGCGGTGGCCTGCGATGACGGCACGACGCGCAAGACGCTGTGGCGCGCGCACGACGGCACCCTGCTGGAGAGCGTCCTGATGCGATACCCGGACCGGGCGACGCTGTGCATCTCCAGCCAGGCCGGCTGCGGCATGGCGTGCCCGTTCTGCGCGACCGGCCAGGCGGGGCTCACCCGCAACCTGTCGACCGCGGAGATCGTCGACCAGGTGCGCTCGGCCGCGGCGGTCATGCGGGACGGCCTGATGCCCGGCGGCCCCGGGCGGCTGTCGAACATCGTGTTCATGGGCATGGGCGAGCCGCTGGCGAACTACAAGCGCGTGCTGGCCGCGGTACGCCGCATCACCGACCCTGCGCCGAACGGGCTGGGCATCTCACAGCGATCGGTCACCGTCTCGACCGTCGGGCTGGCCCCGGCGATCCGGCGCCTGGCGGACGAGAAGATGCAGGTCCGGCTGGCGGTGTCGCTGCACACCCCGGACGACGAGCTGCGCGACACCCTGGTGCCGGTCAACAACCGCTGGCCGGTGGACGAAGTGCTGGAGGCGGCGCGGTACTACGCCGACTCGACGGGCCGCCGCGTGTCGATCGAGTACGCGCTGATCCGGGACGTGAACGACCAGCCGTGGCGGGCGGACCTGCTCGCGAAGCGGCTGCGCAAGCACCTGGGCCGGCTGGTGCACGTGAACCTGATTCCGCTGAACCCGACGCCCGGCTCGAAGTGGGACGCCTCGCCGAAGCCGGTGGAGCGCGAGTTCGTGCGGCGCGTCAACGAGGGCGGCGTGGCGTGCACCGTGCGGGACACCCGGGGGCAGGAGATCGCCGCCGCGTGCGGGCAGCTGGCCGCCGAGGGCTGATCGCCCGGAGGCCCGGTCCCGGGCGCCGAAGATGATGAAGCCCCCCACGACGAGGTCATGAGGGGCTTTCCGGGAGAGCCGTCAGCGGCGCCAGGCCGTGCGCTTCTTCTTGATGTCCACCAGCAACCCGATCACGATGCCGGCCGCGATGGCGATCAGCCACACGTTCTCGGTGTTGTTCTCGTGGTTGTTGTAGATCATCGCCAGCAGCGCGACGACCGTGACCCAGCCCGCGATGCGCGCGCCCTTCGGGAACCCGCCGTGCCAGCCCCACTCGGCCGACGGCTCGTCCCGCGGGTCCACCTTCGCCGGAGCGGCCTGCTGCCGCTTCTCGACCGCCTTGCTCGCCACGATCACTCCTCCAGGCCCTGCACGAACGTCCAACCGGATGATTCCACACCGCGACCCGCCCCGCGCCGATGACCCGCTCGGACGGGTTCGCGACAATGACCCCGATGAACGCACCCCGCACCGTGCTCGTGCTCGGCTCGACCGGCTCGATCGGCACCCAGGCCCTCGACGTCGCGGCCCGCAACCAGCACCTCTTCCGCATCTCGGGCCTCGCCGCGGGCGGGTCCGACCCGGCTCTGCTGGCGGCGCAGGCGCTGGCGCACGAAGTGGACGCCGTGGCCGTGACGAAGCCCACGGTCGTCGAGGACCTGCAGCTCGCGCTGTACGCCGAGGCCCAGAAGCGCGGCTACTCGCGGGGCGAGTTCAAGATGCCGCGCATCTTCGCCGGCCGCGACGCCGTCGTCCAGCTGATCGGCGCGGTCGGGGTGGACGTCGTGCTCAACGGCCTGCCCGGCTCCCAGGGCCTCGAACCGACGCTCAAGGCCCTCGAGACCGGCGCGACCCTCGCGCTGGCGAACAAGGAGTCGCTGATCGCGGGCGGGCCGCTCGTGCTCAAGCAGGCCAAGCCCGGTCAGCTGGTCCCGGTCGACTCCGAGCACTCCGCGATGGCGCAGGCCCTGCGCGGCGGCCGCGCCGAGGAGGTCGACCGGTTCGTGCTGACCGCCTCCGGCGGGCCGTTCCGCGGCCGCAAGCGCGCCGACCTGGCGAACGTCACGGTCGAGGATGCGCTGGCCCACCCCACCTGGGCGATGGGCCGCCTGGTCACCATCAACTCGGCCACCCTGGTCAACAAGGGCCTGGAGCTGATCGAGGCGAGCCTGCTCTTCGGCGTCCCCTGCGACAAGATCGACGTGGTCGTCCACCCGCAGTCGATCGTGCACTCGATGATCACCTTCACCGACGGCTCGACGCTGGCCCAGGCCAGCCCGCCGGACATGCGCCTGCCCATCGCGCTGGCGCTGAACTGGCCGGACCGGGTGCCCGGCGCGGCCCCGGCCTGCCGCTGGGACCAGGCGAGCTCATGGACCTTCGAACCGCTGGACAACGAGGCCTTCCCGGCCGTCGAGCTGGCCCGGCACGCCGGAACCGTCGGCGGCTGCCTGCCGGCGGTGTACAACGCGGCCAACGAGGTGTGCGTCGAGGCCTTCCTGACGCAGAACGCGGGCTTCACGGCGATTGTGGACACTGTTACCGAGGTGGTGGAGGCCGCCGACGAGTGGCGTCGCGAGCCGGGCGACGTCGCGGAGGTACTGGCGGCCGAGGAGTGGGCGCGAGCCCGGGCCGCCGAAATCATGACCGGAGGGAAGTAGCGGGTGGCCTACGTTTTCGGAGTCGTGCTGTTCGCGCTGGGCATCTGCGTGTCCGTCGCACTGCACGAGGCGGGTCACATGCTGACCGCCAAGGCGTTCGGCATGAAGGTCCGCCGCTACTTCGTGGGGTTCGGCCCGAAGGTGTTCTCCTTCCGCCGCGGCGAGACGGAGTACGGCCTGAAGTGGATCCCGCTCGGCGGGTTCTGCGACATCGCGGGCATGACCGCGCTGGACGAGGTGACGCCGGACGAGGCGCCGCGCGCGATGTGGCGCTTCAAGACCTGGAAGCGCACCGTCGTGATGGCCGCCGGGTCGGTCACGCACTTCATCCTCGGCTTCGTCGTGCTGTACCTGATGGCCGCCACGATGGGCCTGCCCAACGCGGTCGTCGGCAAGCCGCAGATCTCGTCGGTCTCCGAGTGCGTGCGCAGCGCGACCACCGACGAGGAGTACGCCAACCCGGTGTGCGAGCCGGGCGACGCCGCGCCGGCCAAGAACGGCGGCATCCAGCCCGGTGACGAGATCGTCTCCGTCAACGGCCAGCGCACCGAGACCTACGCCGACGTCACGGCCCTGATCCAGAATCTGTCCGGCCCGACCCGGTTCGAGGTCGACCGGAACGGGCAGATCGTGCCGCTGACCGTCGACGTCGTGCGGGTCGACCGCCCGGTCACCGACCCGGCCAACCCCAGCGGCCCGCAGAAGATCGTCACCGTCGGCTCGATCGGCGTGACCTTCCCGAGCACGCTGGAGTACAACGCGATCACCGCGATCGGCGGTGCGGCGTCGTTCACCGGCGACATGTTCGTGCAGACCTGGCAGCGGCTGATCGAGTTCCCGGAACGCATCCCGGCGGTGGTGTCGTCGATCTTCGGCGGCGAGCGCGACCCGAACACGCCGGTCAGCGTGGTCGGCGCCAGCCGCATCGGCGGCGAGGCCGTCGAGGCCGGGCTGTGGTCGCTGTTCCTGCTGCTGCTGGCGAGCCTGAACTTCTTCGTCGGCGTGTTCAACCTGCTGCCGCTGGACGGCGGGCACATCGCGATCGTCTGGTACGAACGGGTCCGCGACTGGGTGCGCAAGCTGCGCGGCAAGGCCGCGGGCGGCCCGGTCGACTACTCGAAGCTGTCCGCGGTCACCGTGGTGCTGGTGCTGATCGGCGGCGCCGTAACCCTGCTCACCGTCACCGCCGACATCGTCAACCCGATCAGGCTGCAGTAACGCCAGTTCTTCGCAGGTCAGGGCCCCGCGCGGGGTAACTCACTCCGGCTGGTCACCACCGGGCCGGGCCCGGCCTGTGAGTAAGCTGGACACGTCAGCAGCCCGTCTCACGCCGTAGAGGATTCGATGAGCGTCGAGCTTGGTATGCCCGCCCTCCCCGCCCCTGTGCTGTCCGAGCGCCGCAGGACGCGCCAGCTCATGGTGGGCAACGTCGGCGTGGGCAGTGAACACCCGATCTCGGTGCAGTCCATGACGACCACCCTGACCGCGGACGTGAACGCGACGCTGCAGCAGATCGCGCAGCTCACCGCGGCCGGCTGCGACATCGTGCGCGTGGCCTGCCCGTCCGCGGACGACGCCGAGGCGCTGCCCGCGATCGCGAAGAAGTCGCAGATCCCGGTCATCGCGGACATCCACTTCCAGCCCAAGTACGTGTTCGCCGCGATCGAGGCCGGCTGCGCCGCGGTGCGGGTGAACCCGGGCAACATCAAGAAGTTCGACGACAAGGTCAAGGAGATCGCCCAGGCGGCGAAGGACCACGGCACGCCCATCCGGATCGGCGTCAACGCCGGTTCGCTGGACCCGCGGCTGATGAAGAAGTACGGCAAGGCGACGCCGGAGGCGCTGGCCGAGTCGGCGCTGTGGGAGGCGTCGCTGTTCGCCGAGCACGACTTCCACGACATCAAGATCTCGGTCAAGCACAACGACCCGGTGATCATGGTCCGGGCGTACGAGATCCTCGCCGAGCAGTGCGACTACCCGCTGCACCTCGGTGTCACCGAGGCCGGCCCGGCGTTCCAGGGCACGATCAAGTCGGCGGTGGCGTTCGGCGCGCTGCTGCGGCAGGGCATCGGCGACACCATCCGCGTGTCGCTGTCCGCGCCGCCGGTCGAGGAGGTCAAGGTCGGCATCCAGATCCTGCAGTCGCTGAACCTGCGGCCGCGGAAGCTGGAGATCGTGTCGTGCCCGTCGTGCGGGCGGGCGCAGGTGGACGTCTACAAGCTGGCCGACGAGGTCACCGCGGGCCTGGAGGGCATGGAGGTCCCACTGCGCGTCGCGGTGATGGGCTGTGTGGTCAACGGCCCGGGCGAGGCGCGCGAGGCCGACCTCGGCGTGGCGAGCGGCAATGGCAAGGGCCAGATCTTCGTCAAGGGCGAGGTCATCAAGACCGTGCCGGAGCACCAGATCGTCGAGACGCTGATCGAAGAGGCGATGCGGATCGCCGAGGAGGCGGGGGATGCGGAAGGAAGCGGTTCGCCCGTCGTCACGGTGAGTTAGCCTCCCTCACAGAGGGCACATCCGGCCCCTCCGGTCGCTATCCTTGGGGGACGGCGCGTGGACGGCAGGAACGGGGTGGGTCGATGAGCACCGCATTCGCGGGTTCGGCGATGACCTGGGAACGGCTGCTGGACACCTGGCGTGAACTCCAGGTGCCGGAGGGCTGGCGCCCGGAGCTCACCGCCGAGGCGATTCAGATGACGCCGCCGCCGCCTGGGGGAAAGCACAACCTGATCGCGGATTTGGTGGACGATGCGTTGCGCCGGGCGCGCCCTGCTGGGCGCGGCATCTTCCAGACGCTGGGTGTCGGTATCCGCGCAACCGGGAGCATCTACGTGCCGGGTCTCTGCGTGGTTCCGCGGGACGCCGTCCCGGACAACTCTGATCCGGTCCCGGCCGAGCACGCGCTCCTCGTCGTCGAGATCACCTCGCCGAGCGACGGTGAGCACGACCGGAAGAAAAAGAAGTGGGCCTACGCCCACGGCGGCATCCCGCAGTACCTGCTGATCGACGCCTACGACGAGGACAGCCCGGCGGTCTCGCTGTTCACCGAGCCGGTCCAGGACGTCTACAGCCGCACCGTGCGGGTCCCCTTCGGGCCGCCGGTCGAGATCGGCGAGCCGTTCGCGGTCCCGTTGGAGACCACCGAGTTCTGAGCCGATGCCCGCCGACTGGGAGGTCCGCGCGCCGCACCCGGAGTTGCGGTCCGCGATCACGCGCTACATCGGCTACACGCAGCACGGCGTGACCCTCGGCACCCACCGAGGGCTGCCCTCCCGGCACGTCACCCTCGTCATCAGCCTCGCCGAGCCGATCCACTTCACCGCCATGCCCCGCGCGGACCAGTCACCCGGGCGCTTCGCCGCGGCGGTCGGCGGCATGCACACCGCGCCCGCCCTCATCGCCCAGGACGCCGTCCAGTCGGGCATCCACGTCGAGATCGACCCGCTCGCCGTGCCCGCCCTGTTCCACGTCTCCGCGGCCGATCTGTCCGGCTGCGTCGTCGACCTCGGCGAGCTGGGCCCGAAGCACCTCGCCGAGCAGCTCGCGGAGACGCCCACCTGGGCGACCCGCTTCGGCATCCTCGACGACGCCTTCCGCGGCGCCCTCGCCGGCCGCCGGCCCGCGCGGGAGGTCGGCTGGGCGTGGCGCCGCCTCACCGCGGCGGGCGGGCTGATCCGCGTCGAGGACCTCGCCGCCGAGGTCGGCTGGAGCCGCCGCCACTTCGCCGAACGCTTCCGCCGCGAGCTGGGCCTGCCGCCCAAGCAGGCCGCCCGCGTGCTGCGCTTCGAACGCGCCATCAGCAGGCTCCGCGAGGCGCCCACGGACCTCGCCACCCTCGCCGTCGACTGCGGCTTCTACGACCAGGCCCACCTGTCCAACGAGTGGCGCGCGCTGGCCGGGTGCACGCCTCGCACCTGGATCGCCGAGGAGCTCCCGTTCCTCCAAGACCAGGGCGCCGCCGCGGACGCAGACTCGCAGGCATGAGCGAAAACCCACCCACCGTCTGGCCCGCCTTCCGCTACGACGACGCGCGCGCCGCGCTGACGTTCCTCACCGAGGTGTTCGGCTTCCGCGAGGCGCTCGTCGTACCGGGGGAGGACGGGCAGATCGCCCACACCGAGCTGCGCTGGCCCGAGGGCGGCGGCGTCATGTTCGGCAGCACCAGCCACACCGACGGGGTCCACGGCGACACGAAGAACGCGGGCTCCGCGTACGTGGTCACCGACCACGTCGACGAGATCCACGACCGCGTGCGCCAGGCCGGTGCGGAGATCGTCGCGCCCCTCCACGGCACCGACTACGGCTCCCACACGTTCACCGCCCGCGATCCGGAGGGCAACCTGTGGACCTTCGGGACCTACCGCGGGGCACCTTGATCCCCCACGATTTCCCGTTCCACCACTCCATCTGGCAATCTGGTGGATGTGTTGCGGCTTGCCGGTGCACGGCTGCTCAGTGATCGGGATCATCCCGTGGTCCGCGCCGTGCTCGCGGCGGACCCGGTGGCCAGTTGCATGGTCAGCGCGCGCGTCGAGGTGGCCGGTCTGGACCCCTGGCGCCTCGGCGGCGAGCTGTGGGCCGCCGACTACCGCGGCGCCCGTGGCGGCCGGCTGCCCGGCCTGTGCTTCTCCGGCCCGAACCTGATCCCGTTGCGCGGCAACGCCGCGGCCCTGCGGTCCTTCGCCGACCGGGCCCTGCGCAAGCAACGTGTGTGTTCCTCGCTGGTCGGCCCGGCCGAGCAGGTCCTTGGGTTGTGGGACGAGCTGGCGGGGGAGTGGGGCCCCGCCCGCGAGGTCCGCGACGACCAGCCGCTGATGGCGATGGACGCCCAGCCCGCGGTGGGGCCGGACCCGCTGGTGCGCCCGGTGCGCCCGGACGAGCTGGAACGGTACCTGCCTGCCGCGATCGCGATGTTCATCGAGGAGGTCGGCGTCGACCCGCGCGCCGGTGACGGTGGCGTGAGCTACCGCGCCCGCGTCGCGGAACTGATCTCCAGCGGCCGCGCCTTCGCCCGGTTCGAGAACGGCGAGGTCGTGTTCAAGGCCGAGATCGGCGCGATGTCCCGCAGCGTCGGCCAGATCCAGGGGGTCTGGGTGCGGCCGGACCGGCGCGGGCACGGCCTCGGCACGTCCGGCACGGCGGCCGTGGTGAGCCGGCTCGTCAACGGGCTCGGCCGCACCGCCAGCCTGTACGTGAACAGCTTCAACAGCCCCGCGCTCGCCGCGTACCGGCGCATCGGGTTCAGCCAGGTCGGCCGGTACGCGACCGTGCTGTTCTGACCGGGCTCACGGCCGCGCCGCCCGCGGGGGTCGTAGGGTGGAGTCATGTCCCAGCGTGCTCCGTTGACCCCTGGCGTCCAGACGCCGCGCCGCCCCGTGCCAGCCAGCATTCCGCGCCCCGAATACGTGGACAAGCCGGCGCCGAAGCGGGACACCGGCAACGGCGTGCGCACGCCCGAGGTCATCGAGGCCATGCGCGTGGCGGGCAAGATCGCGGCGCAGGCGCTGGAGGAGGGCGGCAAGGCCGTCAAGCCGGGCAACACCACCGACGACGTCGACAAGGTGGTGCACGAGTTCCTGCTCGACCACAAGGCATACCCGTCGACCCTCGGCTACCGCGGCTTCCCGAAGTCCTGCTGCACCTCGCTCAACGAGGTCATCTGCCACGGCATCCCGGACTCGACGGTGATCCAGGACGGCGACATCTGCAACATCGACGTCACCGCCTACATCGGCGGCGTGCACGGCGACACGAACGCCACGTTCTGCGCCGGTGACGTCTCGGAGGAGGTGCGGCTGCTGGTCGAGCGCACCCACGAGGCGACGATGCGCGCGATCAAGGCCGTGCGGCCGGGCCGCCAGCTGAACGTGATCGGCCGCGTCATCGAGTCCTACGCCAAGCGCTTCGGCTACGGCGTGGTGCGCGACTTCACCGGGCACGGCGTCGGCCCGGCCTTCCACACCGCGCCGACCGTGCTGCACTACGAGGACCCGTCGGTGACCACGGTGATCGAGGAGGGCATGACCTTCACGATCGAGCCGATGATCACCCTGGGCGCCATCGACTACGACATCTGGGACGACGACTGGACGGTCACCACCAAGGACAAGAGCTGGACGGCCCAGTTCGAGCACACCCTGGTGGTGACCGCGACCGGCGCGGAGATCCTCACGCTTCCCTGATCAGGGAGTCCAGGAAGCCCGCGGCCTCGGCCATCGCGCGCTCGGCGTCGCGTGCCGCGATGGCCTCCAGCAGGCCGCGGTGGCCGATCGCCTCGGACTCCGGCAGGTGGGTGTCCGTCGTGGCCGCGACGCTCGCGGTCACGGCCTCCAGGATCCCGCGGTAGAGCTCGGTGAGCAGGTCGTTGTGGGCGGCACGCACGACAGCGAGGTGGAACTCGGTGTCGGCGTGCACGTACGTCTCGATGTCCTCGACGCGGTAGGCCGCATCGCGCCGGTCCAGCAGTTCGGTGATGGCCGTCAGTTCCTCGTCGGTGCGCACGGTCGCGGCCAGCCGCGCGGCCTCGACTTCCAGCGCGCGCCGCACGCCGAGCACCTCGCGCAGCTCCGAGCCGCAGAGCCGGCGGATCGCGCCGGACACCTCACTCGTCGCGCGCACGTAGGTGCCGTCGCCCTGACGCACCTCCAGCAGCCCGCTGTGCGCGAGCGCGCGCACCGCTTCGCGGACCGTGTTTCGACCCACACCGAGGCTTTCGGCGAGCGCCGCCTCGGTGGGTATCCGTTGCCCGAGCGGCCATTCGCCCTGTGCGATGGCGTCCCTGAGCTGCCCGATCACCTGGTCGACGAGACCGGTCCGGCGGGTCGTGGCGAGTGGCACGGGGATATCCCTTCACCCGATCATCCTACGTTTGTCATACTAGCCCCTGTGACGGTCAATGATGAGGCATCGGTGCAGGCGAAGACGCGCGTCCCCGCGTCGCGGGTGCTCATCGGCACCGGGCTGCTCGGCGTGGCGGTCCTGCTGGCCGCGCTGAACCTAAGGCCTGCGGTGACCAGCGTCGGCGCGGTGCTTGACGAGATGCGCGACACGCTGGGGGCCTCCGCGACGTGGGCCGGTGCGCTGACGACCGCGCCCGGGCTGTGCTTCGCGCTGGCCGGCCTGACCGCTCCGCTGGTCGCCCGCCGACTGGGGATCGCGGCGGCCGTGGCGCTCGCGCTCGCGTTGCTCGCCGGGGGCCTGGTGCTGCGGGTGCTCGACGGACCGCTGGTGGTGCTGGGCGGGACGCTGATCGGCACCGCGGGGATCGCGCTGGCGAACGTGCTGATCCCGGTCGTGGTCAAGGAGTCCTTCGCGACGCGGATCGGCCTGATGACCGGCCTCTACACCGGCGCGCTGCAAGCCGGCGGCGCGCTGGGCTCCGCGCTGACCCCGCCGCTGGACAGCGCGTTCGGCGGGTGGCGGCCCGGGCTCGGCAGCTGGGCGGTGCTGGCCGTGGCGGCGCTCGTGCTGTGGCTGGTCGCCGCGCGCACCCGGTCCGGCGGCCCGACGTCAGGTGAGAACGCGACCGCCGCGCGGTCGTTGTTCCGCAGCCCGCTGGCGTGGGTCGTGACGATCTTCTTCGGCATGCAGGCCTGCCTGGCCTACATCGTGATGGGCTGGCTGCCGCAGGTGCTGATGGACGCGGGCGTCAGCCGCGCCGACGCGGGCCTGCTGATGGGCCTGGTGTCGCTGCTCGGCCTGCCGGTGAGCCTGATCGTGCCGCCGCTGGCCGCGAAGCGGGGCAGCCAGAGCGGGTGGATCCTGCTGCTCGGCGTGTTCGGCATCGCGGGCGTGATTGGCCTGATGGTCGCGCCGGAGGCCGCGCCGCTGCTGTGGTCGATCTTCCTGGGCATCGGGATGGCCGTGTTCTCGCTCGCGCTGACCACGATCGCGCTGCGGGCCCGCACGGGCGCCGAGACGGCGAAGCTGTCCGCGATGGCGCAGGGGATCGGCTACCTGCTGGCCGCGGTGGGCCCGTTCCTGTTCGGCCTGTTGCACGACGTGACGCACGGGTGGAGCGTGCCGTTCGCGATGCTGCTCGCCGTGGTGGTGGGGCAGATGGTGTTCGGCTTCTTCGCGGGACGGCCGCGCTACGTCTGACGCCGCTCAGAGCGGCAGGTTCAGCAGCGCGTTCTCGATCAGCTCGGGCATCGCGGGGTGGATCCAGTACTGGCCGCGTGCCATGGACTTCGCGTCGAGGCCGAAGCTCATCGCCTGGATCAGCGGCTGGATCACCGTCGGCGCCTGCGGGCCGATGATGTGCGCCCCGATCAGCTGCCCGGTCGACGGGTCAGCCAGCAGCTTCGCGAACCCGCTGGTGTCCTCCATCGCCCAGCCGTACGCGATGCCGGCGTAGTCCTGTTTGGACGTCACGTACGGCACGCCCTGCGCCCGCGCCTCCTGCTCGGTCAGGCCCACCGAGGCGATCTGCGGCGACGTGAACACCGCGTGCGGCACGAACCGGTGGTCGGCCGTCATCGGCGACTCCGGGTTCAGCAGGTTGTGCTGCACGACCCGCGCCTCGTGGTTCGCCACGTGCTTCAGCTCGTACGGCGACGAGATGTCGCCCAGCGCGTAGATGCCCTCGACCGCGGTCTCCTGGTGGTCGTCGACCACCACGTGCCCCGCCTCGGTCGTCGTCACGCCCGTCGCGGCCACGTCCAGCAGGTCGGTGTTCGGACGGCGCCCGATGGCGATCAGCAGCTCGTCCGCCTCGACGGTTTCGGCGCCCGCCGGCCCCTCCAGCTCCACCGCGACACCCGTGCCCGACGGCCGCACCCGCACCGCCTTCCGGTTGAGCCGCACGTGGAACCGCTGTGCCGCGAGCTCGGTGAACCGCTCGCTGATGTCGAAGTCCTCGCCGCGCAGCAACGCGCCGGACCGGGCCACCAGCGTGACCTCGACCCCGAACGAGCGGAACACGTGCGCGAATTCCGCGGCGATGAACCCGCTGCCGATGATCACCATCCGCGCGGGCAGCGCGTCGAGCCGCATCACGGTGTCCGAGGTGTGGTACCGGACGTCCTCGAGCCCGGGCAGGTCCGGTACCACCGGCCGCCCGCCCGCGGCGAGCACGAACTTGTCCGCGGTGACGACCTCGTCCGGCCGCCCGTCCGCGAACGACACCGTCAGCTCCTTGTGCCCGGTGAACCGCCCCTGGCCCTCGTACACGGTGACGCCGGCGTTGTCCTCGTGGTTTTTCCGGTACTCGCGCCCGCCCTCGGCGATCGGGTCGATGCGGCCGAAGATCCGGTCGCGCACGTCGGTCCAACGCACCTTGTCCAGCGTCTCGTCGACGCCGAACCGGCTGGCCACCGACGGCGTCGCGGCCACGTCCGCGGCGTGCACGAACATCTTCGTCGGGATGCACCCGACGTTCAGGCACGTGCCGCCGAACACGCCCTTCTCCACGATCGCCGTCTTCCAGCCCGCGAAACGGGGGTCGAGGATCGAGTTCCCCGAGCCGGTTCCGACGATCACCAGGTCGTAGTGGGGCACGTGATTACCTCCCAAGCAGTCCGCACCGGTACAACCGGGCCGGACCCGGAATCTGTTCCCGTTCCTACCCGCCGGTGGCCGTGAAATGCATCCGGTCCACCGGCTCCCGCCACGCGCCGCCCCAGTCCCAGCCGACCGCGGCGAACGCCCGCACGGTCGCGTCGCCCGCCTCCACCATGCCCGGCCGCACCCACGAGCGGTCCAGGTACGCCGAGGCGAGTTCCGGCAGCACCACGTCGCCCTTGGTGTAGGGGTTGCAGAACGGGTTCAGGTCGATCGCCAGACCGTACGCGTGGGCCGACCAGTTCGTCTGACCGCGCACCGGGCGGCACACGAAGGCGCTGGTGTTGTTGCCGTCCCCGGTCGGCGGCGCGTCGAGTTCGGCGGGCGAGGTGACGCGCATCTCCTCGATCGGGAACCGCGCCGCGAACAGCTGCCCGAACACGCGGGTCACGTCCTCCGCGACGGACGCGCCCACGAGCATCTCGCCGGTGTGCGGCTTCCCGTCGAAGCCCCAGAACGACATCGTCAGGTACCGCAGTGCGGACGCGGCCACCGGGCACGCCTGCTGCCAGGTGCTGCGGGCCAGCACGTCGGCCGGGACCGCGCTGACCGTGGACGCGTAGCGGCCGTCCGCGGGCGGTGGCAGGAAGTCCCGCGTCGGCAGGCGGCGTTCGCGCAGGACGGCCGGGGTCGGCTGGACCTCGCCGAAGCCGTCCGGGCGGCGGGGCAGCGTCGTCGCGCCGACGGTCCACGCCGGTGCGGTGGACGTGGTGGTCGGCGGCGTCGTGGTCGTGGCTGCCGGGGGAGTCGGCGAGGGCGCGGGCGGGGGTGGCGGCTCGGGTGGGGCGCCGCACGCCACGAGCCCGAGCGCCAGCAGGAGCGCCACGATTCCTCGCACGTCTCCAGCTTCGCAGAGCCGGAGTCCACCCGATCCAGTGACACCGGTTCCGGGCCCTTGTCGATTACTGTATGTGCGGAAATCTCACGCCCCGAAGTCGTTTCCGACGATCGGGTGCGGCACCGGGGGACATCGAGCTTTTCCGAAGGGAGCGCGCGCATGGCGAAGCACCGCCGACGCGACCGCAAGTTCCGCCTGGCGCTGACGGCGGTCATCACCGCCGCCGCGTTCGTGCCGGTGGTGGCGGCGGCCATGCCGAGCACCGGCGCCCGCCCGAACATCGTCGGCGGCACCGAGGCGTCCACCAGCAGCTACCCGTTCGCGGTGTACCTGACCGACAAGAGCGGCAACCAGTTCTGCGGCGGTGTCATCGTCAGCGCGACCGCGGTGGCCACCGCGGCGCACTGCGCCAACGCCGTGAAGCGCGCGGACCTGCGGGTCGTCGCGGGCCGCACCGACAAGCGCACGAACGACGGCAAGACCGTGTCGGTGCGCGAGGTGTGGGTGCCCGACTCGTTCTCCGACCCCGGCAAGGGCGACGACGTCGCGGTGCTCAAGCTCGCGCAGAGCCTGCCGTACCGGCCGGTGGAGCTGCCCAGCGACGACTCGCTGTACGCCGAGGGCACCCAGGCGACGGTGCTGGGCTGGGGCCGCACCTCCGACGGCGGGCCGCGCTCGGACGTGCTGCGCAAGGCCGAGGTGCCGCTGCTCAGCGACTCCGGCTGCCGCGCCAGCTACTCGAACTACGACTCCCGGTCGATGGTGTGCGCCGGCTACCCGGACGGCAAGATCGACGCCTGCCAGGGCGACTCGGGCGGTCCGCTGGTCGTCGGCGGCACGCTCATCGGGCTCGTGTCGTGGGGCGACGGCTGCGCGCAGGCGGGCAAACCGGGCGTTTACACCCGCGTGCTCACCTACGTCAACGAGATTCGCCGCGAAGCCGAGTCGTCGCGGCTCGTGTTCTGGTAGTCAGGAGTCCGTGAACCCCGACAGAGGCGTCCGCGGACCGGACCTGACCACGCAGCAGCTGTACGACATCCTCCGGCTCCGGGTGGAGGTGTTCGTCGTGGAGCAGACCTGCCCGTACCCCGAGCTGGACGGGCGCGACCTGCTCCCGACGACCCGCCACTTCTGGATCGACGGGCCCGAAGGCATCGAGTCCTACCTGCGGGTGCTCGACGACGGGGACGGCGTCCAGCGCATCGGCCGGGTTGTCACCGCGAAGCACGCCCGGGGCCGGGGCCTCGCCGCACGCCTGATGACCGCCGCGCTGATCTCGGTCGGCGACGCGGACAGCGTGCTCGACGCGCAGACCTACGCCCGCGGTTTCTACGAGAAGTTCGGGTACGTCGCGGAGGGCGACGAGTTCGACGAGGACGGCATCCCGCACATCACGATGCGGCGCCGGCTGGCGCCGATTCGCTGATCACCTTCACCGCGGTGTCCACATCGGACTCCGTCAGGTCGGCCCGGACGGTGAGGCGCAGCCGGGAAATCCCGTCCGGGACCGACGGCGGCCGGAAGCAGCCGACCCGCACACCCTGCTCGGCGCAGCGGTCCGCCCACTCGACCGCCGATTCGGCCGAGGGCGCCTGAACCGAGATCACCGCGGCCTCCGGGTTGCTCACCCGGAAGCCGGCCGCGCGCAGCTGGGCGGACAGCGCGACCGCGTTGGTCAGGACCTTCTCCGGCAGGTCGGGCTCGGACTTGAGCACCCCGAGCGCGGCCAGCGCCGCGGCCGCGCTGGCCGGCGCGAGCCCGGTGTCGAAGACGAAGCTGCGGGCCGTGTCGACGAGGTGCCGGATCACCCGGCGCGGCCCGAGGACGGCGCCGCCCTGCGCGCCGAGCGCCTTGGACAGCGAGATCGTCGTGACGACGTCCGGCTCGCCCGCCAGCCCGGCGGCGTGCACCGCGCCCCGGCCGCCGTCGCCGAGCACGCCGAACCCGTGCGCGTCGTCGACCAGCAGCGCCGCGCCGTGCTCGCGGCACACCTGGGACAGTTCGGGCAGCGGCGCGAGGTCGCCCTCGACGGAGAACACCGAGTCGGTGACCACCAGCGCGCGCGGCTTGCGGCGGGTCGCCAGCGCGTGCTTGATCGCCGCCGGATCGCAGTGGCTGATGGCCGCGACGTCGGTGCGGGACAGGCGGCAGCCCTCGATCAGCGACGTGTGGATGTGCTTGTCGCTGACGATCGCCGACTCCGCCCCGGACAGCGCCGTGACGGCGCCCAGGTTGGCCGTGAAGCCCGAGGAGAAAACCAGCGCGGCCTGCGCGCCGCAGAAGCGCGCCAGCTCGTACTCGAGTTCGGTGTGCACCTCGGTGGAGCCGGTGTCCAGGCGGGAACCGGTGGCGCCGGCACCCCAGCGGAGCGCGGCGGCCGCGGCGGCCCCTGCGACGCGCTTGTCGCGGGCCAGGCCGAGGTAGTCGTTGCCGGCGAGGTCCAGCTCCGTCGAGGAGGCTCCCCGCGGCCGCAGCCTGCGGGTCAGCCCGGCCGCCGCGCGCTTCTCGGCGGCGGCGTCGAGCCAGTCGAAAACCTGCTCTGGGGAGGAGGAAGCCGGTAGGTTCACGTCACGCAGTGTCGCACCGAGCCACAGCTGGGGAGTGGAGGGGCCATGACCGCCACGGGACCGGCGATGATGCCGGAGGACTGGAACCGGGCGCTCGCGGTGGTCGCGCACCCGGACGACCTGGAGTACGGCGCGGCCGGGGCGATCGCCCGGTGGACCAGGCAGGGGAAGTCGGTCGTCTACGTGCTCGCCTCGCGCGGCGAGGCCGGGATCGACAGCATGCCGCCCGAAGAGGCCGGGCCGCTGCGGACGAAGGAGCAGCTGGCCGCGGCCAGGATCGTCGGGGTCGAGGAGGTCGAGTTCCTGGACCACCCGGACGGTCTGATCGAGAACGGGATCCCGTTGCGGCGCGACATCGCGGCGGCGGTCCGGCGGCGCCGCCCGGAGCTGGTGGTGACCCTCAACCACCGCGAGTCGTTCCCCGGCGGCGGGTTCAACATGGCCGACCACCGCAACGTCGGCCTGGCCACGCTCGACGCGGTCCGCGACGCCGCCAACCGGTGGATCTTCCGCGACCTTGGGCTGGAGCCGTGGAGCGGCGTGCGGTGGGTGGCGGTGGGCGGATCGCCGGTGCAGACCCACGCCGTGGACATCACCGGCACGTTCGACCTGGCGGTCGCGTCGCTGCGCGAGCACAAGGCGTACCTGGCCGCGCTGGGTGGGGTGATGTCCGAACCGGAGCCGTTCCTGCGCCAGTTCGCCTCGGCCGCGGGCGAACTGGCCGGCGTGCCCCTGGCCTGCACCTTCGAGCTGTTCCCGATCTAGCGGCCGACCCGGTAGGTCACGTGGGTGACCAGCGAGGTGGTGCGCGAGGAGACCGGCTCCAGGTTCAGGTCGCTGAGGCCGGCGAAGAGCCGCTCGCCCTGTCCCAGCACCAGGGGGGCGATGTGCAGGCGCAGCTCGTGGATCAAGCCGGCGGCCAGGTACTGGTTCACCGTCGAGGCGCCGCCCGCCACCGACACGTTCCGGTCGCCGGCCGCGGCCCGCGCCTGCTTCAGCGCGGACTCGATGCCGTCGGTGACGAAGTGGAACGTCGTGCCGCCCTCCATCTCGATCGGTTCGTGCGGGAAGTGGGTCAGCACGAACACCGGCCCGCGGTACGGCGGCTCATCGCCCCACCAGCCGCGCCAGTCCTCGTCCCACTCGCCGCGGACCGGGCCGAACATGTTGCGGCCCATGATGAACGCGCCTGCGTCGACGATCGCGTCGATCTCCGCCCGGTTTTCGTCCGGGGTCTCGAACATCCACCGGTGCAGCTGCTCGCCGCCCTCGCCGAGCGGGTCCTTCCGGGTCTGACGCGGCCCCGCCAGGAAACCGTCGGCCGACACGCCCAGGCTGCTGAACACCTTGCTCATCGCCGTCTCCTCTACTGGTTGTTGTTTGCAATCGGTTTCGGGGAACTGTACTGCTTCCGGAACCGGTTGTAAACTGCAATCGGAAGGAGGGTGGGATGACGGACGAACGCCGGTCGGGATGCCCGATCAACCTCTCGGTCGAGGTGCTCGGCGACAAGTGGTCGCTGGTCGTGATCCGGGACATGATGTTCGGCAACCTGCGGCACTTCCGGGAGCTGCTGCAGAACTCGCAGGAGGGGATCGCGTCGAACATCCTCGCGTCCCGGTTGCAGCGGCTGACGGAGCTGGGGCTGGTGTCCCGCGCCCCGGACCCCACGCACAAGCAGAAGGTGATCTACAGCCTGACCGAACCGGCGATCCAGCTCGTGCCGGTGATGGCGCACCTGGGCGCGTGGGGGCGCAGGCACCTGCCGGTCACCCGCGAACTGGCCGTGCGGGCGGAGCTCCTGGAACGCGGCGGGCCGCAGCTGTGGGAGGAGTTCATGGACGAGCTGCGCGAACAGCACCTCGGCATCCCGCGCCCCCCGGGGCGGGAGTCGGTGTTCGCGAAGCTGCGCAGCGCCTACGAAGCGGCGCTCGCCGAGCAGAGCGCGTAGCGGCGATGGCCGAGGCCGCTTGGTCCGCGCGCCGCGCGACCCACCGGGAATGGCCTGCTGAACGAAAGAACCGCCGCGACCCCGGGCTGGGATCGCGGCGGTTCTGGGGTCAGCGCGTCAGCTGGCCGACGGCGTGCTGCGACGCGGGCCGCGGCCCGGACGCTGCTGCCGGTAGCCGCCACCGTGACCGCGGTCGCGGTCGCCGTAGCTGCCACCGCGGCGCGGCCGCTGCGGCCCGCCGAAGCCACGCGAGCCGCCACCCCGGCGCGGGGCGGTGTCGCGCGGACGGTCGACTACCGGGACGCCGCTCGGCTCGCGGGCGCCGGTGATGTCGGACAGCTTCGCGTCACCGGGCCGAACGACCAGCTGGTCGGCGCGCACGCCGGCCTTGTCGGTCATCCGGCGCACGGTGCGCCGCTGGTCCGGCGTGATCAGCGTGACCACGGTGCCCGACGCACCGGCGCGCGCGGTGCGGCCGGCGCGGTGCAGGTAGTCCTTGTGGTCCGCGGCCGGGTCGACGTGCAGCACCAGGCTGACGTCGTCGACGTGGATGCCGCGCGCCGCGACGTCCGTGGCGACCAGCACCGTGGTGTGGCCGTCGCGGAAGTCCTGCAGGACCCGGTTGCGCTGGCCCTGCGACTTGCCGCCGTGCAGCGCGCCCGCCCGCACACCGCGCTCACGCAGCCGGTCGGTCAACCGGTCCACGTGGTGCTTGGTGCGCACGAACATGATCGTGCGGCCCTCGCGGGCGCCGATCTCGGTGACGATCGACTGCTTCTCCTGGCGGGAGACCTGGAACACGTAGTGGTCCATGGTGTCGACGCTGGCGGTGGCCGGCGCGACCGAGTGCTCGACCGGGTCGTGCATGTACCGGTTGACCAGCTGCCCGACGTCGCCGTCCAGCGTCGCCGAGAACAGCAGCCGCTGGCCGTCGCGCGGGGTCAGGTCCAGGATCTCCCGGACCTGGGGCAGGAAGCCCATGTCCGCCATCTGGTCGGCCTCGTCGATGGCGATGAACTGGACCTCGCTGAGGTCCGCGGTGCCCTGCCGGACGTGGTCGGACAGACGGCCCGGCGTGGCGATCAGCAGGTCGACGCCGCGGTGCAGCGCGTCGGCCTGCCGGGGGAAGGCCATCCCGCCGACGGCGGTCCGGCACCACAGGCCCAGCGCGCGGGCCAGCGGGGTGAGCGCGTCGCTGACCTGGAGGGCCAGCTCACGCGTGGGAACGAGGACCAGGCTGCGGGGTTTCCGCGACCGGGCCTTCCCGCCCTCGAGGCGGGCCAGCAGGGCCAGCCCGAAGGCGAGGGTCTTCCCAGACCCGGTCTGCGCCCGGCCGAGCACGTCGCGCCCGGCGAGCGCGTCCGGCAGGGTCGCCGACTGGATCGGGAAGGGTGCGTCGATGCCGGCCTTGCGCAGGGCCCCGAGCAGGGGCTCCGGCAGGTTCAGGTCGGCGAACGACTGCACGGTGGAAGTGGACTCAAGGGTGATGCTCACGCACTGCCTCTCGGACGTGGTGGTACGTCGCAAGGGAGGCCCGGTGTGCCTGCGCGCAGGCAGGCTGAAGAACAAGTTCGGCGGGCTTTCACAAGGACGAACCCGGCGCGGCTGCGCCATCGGTGTTGTGTCCGCGTCCCATGAAGGGGGCGACCCGAATTCACGTCGCCCGGTTGCGGACTGTGATCAGAATACCTGAAGACCGCCGGGGACCTCACCTCAGCCCCGCCCGCTGGCGCAGGTCGAAAGCCAGGTTGTCGGCCTCGACCTGCAGTCCCCGCGCGGCAAACCACGCGGAGATGTTGTGGACGTCACGGGTGAGGTACTCCGCTCCTCTCGGATTCGCCACGACATCCACGACCTGGGGCAGGTCGATGAGCACGATCCGGCCGTCGTGGACGAGGATGTTGTAGGCGGACAGGTCTCCGTGCGCGAGCCCCTCCGACGCGAGTACGTCGAGCGCCCCGATCGTCTGGAACCACAGGTCGCGCAGTTCCTCCGGTTCGGGCCGCAGCTGTGCCAGGCGTGGCGCCGCCGTGCCGTCGGGCTCTCCGACGAACTCCAGCAGCAGTTCCGTGCCGTCCCGCTGCACCGGGTACGGCACCGGCGCACCGATCGTCCACAAGCGACTGAGCGCGGCGAACTCGGCGACCGCCCACTGCTCCGCGATGAGGTTTCGGCCGAACGACGTGCGCTGCGCCATGGCCCGGTTCTCCCGGGACCGGCGCATGCGCCTGCCCTCGAGGTAGCCGGAGTCTCGGTGGAACTGGCGGTGCTCGCTTGATCGGTAACGCTTCGCTGCGAGCAGGCATTCCCGGCTGCGGTCGGGGAGCCCGCGGCGCAGCAGGTGCACCTCGGCCTCCTTGCCGGTCTTGAGGACACCAAGCTCGGTGTCCACGGCGGCCAGGTCGGTGACCAGCCAGACCGGGTGCGGGCGCGGGCCGTGCTCGGCGCTGTCCCACGTCGAGTAGCGGTCGCCGCCGCCGGGCACCGCCGGTTCGGCGTAGCTGTCCTCACGCACGCGGGCGAGCCGCTGCCGTTCCTGTTCGGTCAGGCGGCCGCTGCGGGCGGGGTTGATCTCGTCGTCGAACCGCGGGCGGCGACGACGTGAGCTTGGGGTGAAGTTTTCGAAATCGTGCTGACGCACTGGTGGGTCTCCAAGGCTGAGGGGCCCCACCGGCGCCGTTCCATCAGGCGGGTGGGGCGGGTGGGGCGGGTGGACGGGCGGCGAGGGCACGGCCCAGCGCAACGACTGACACAACGCACCTCCTCCACTCGCCACCGGGCCCATCGCACCGGCGTTCCGCGTGATCATGCCCGCGGCGGCGCTGCGGCCGCAACCTAATTAACGGCAGACTGGCGGCATGCGCGTGATCGTGATCGGCTCCGGGATCGCCGGAGCGAGCACCGCCCACCAGCTCGCCCGGCGCGGCGCCGAGGTGATCGTGGCGGAGGCAGGCCGCCCCGGGGTGGCGACGGCCGCGGGTGCCGGCATCGTGTGCCCGTGGACCAGCCGCCGCGGCGACGACGAGTACCGGTTCGCCGCCGCGGCCGCCGCCTACTACCCGGAGCTGGTCGCCCAGCTGGCCGAGGACGGTGCGGGCGACACCTCGTTCGAGGTGGTCGGCGGCATGGTCGTGTCGGCGGACCCGGCCGAACTCGACGAGGCCTTCGCCCGGGTGAGTGCGCGCGTGGCCGGGGAACCGGCGGCGGGCGAGGTCTCCCGGCTCGATGCGGCGCAGGCCCGCGAGCTGTTCCCCGCGCTCGCGCCCGACCTGGCCGCGGTGCACGTCTCCGGCGGCGGACGCGTGGACGGGCGACGGATGCGGGGGGCGCTGCTCGACGCCGCGGTGGCGCGCGGCGCCCGGATCGTCGAGGGCGCGGCGGAACTGACCGGGCGCGGTGTCCGGGTCGCGGGGGAGGAGCTGGCGGCGGACAAGGTCGTCGTCGCGGCCGGGGCGTGGAGCAGCGAGTTGGTGCCGTCGGTGTCCGTGGCGCCGCAGCGGGGCCAGATCAGCCACTTCGAACTGCCGGGCGCGGACACCGCGCACTGGCCGGTCGTGCTGCCGGTGTCCAGCCACTACCTGCTGGCCTTCCCCGGCTCGCGGGTCGTCGCGGGCGCCACGCGGGAGACCGGCTCCGGCTTCGACCACCGCATCACCGCGGCCGGCCAGCGGGAGGTGCTGGACAACGCCCTGACCGTCGCGCCGGGCCTGGCCGACGCGACGCTGCTGGAAACCCGGATCGGCTTCCGGCCGGCCTCGCCGGACGGCCTGCCGCTGCTCGGGCCGCTGGCGGAGCGGCCGGACGTGCTGATCGCCACCGGCTTCGGCCCGGGCGGGCTCACCGCGGCGCCGTTCGCCGGACGGCTCGTCGCCTGCCTCGCGCTCGGCGAGGAAGTGCCGGTCGACCTCGCGGCCTACCGGCCGGAGCGGTTCACCGGTCGGTGATCAGCTCCAGCTCCTGCTCGCCGACCCGGTCGAGTGTGATGCCGGCGCGCTCGGCGGCGCCGATCAGGCCTTCCACAGTGGCGGGTTCGCGGGTGGCGGTCGCCAGCGCGGCGGCGAGCTTTCCCTTGTAGGCCTTGTTGAAGTGGCTCACGGTCCTGCCGCTCGCGGTGACCACGCGCACGGTGATCGCGCGCGGGATGCGGGCCAGCGCGGCGTAGGCGCCGGAGCGCAGGTCGACGATCAGACCGTCCACTTCGGCCAGTGCGGGCTCCAGGACCGGCCGCCACAGCGACCGGAGCGTGCCGAGCGCGGGCAGCGTGGTGCTGCCGGAGAGCCGGTAGGCCGGGATGCGGTCGTCGCCGCGGGCGATGCCGAACAGAGCGGAGGCGACGGCCAGCCTGCGGTCCGCCTTCGCCCGCGCGGCGGGACGCAGACCGCCGTAGTCGAGCGCGTCGTAGAGCACTCCGGTGTAGCGCTCCAGCGCGGGCAGGGTGGGCGCGCTCCAGATCGCGGCGTTGCGCGCCACCTCGTCCTCCTGCCGCGCCGACAGGCCCAGCACGTCCAGGCTCTCCGGAACGTTGCCGGCCAGCTCCACGAGCGCGTCGGCCAGCTTGCGCCGCAGCGGGTTCAGCTCGGAAAACGACAACGCGTCGAGATCCAGCGGAGGGCCGTCCCCACCGGCGGCTTTGGTTTCCGAAGGAGGCAGCAGCACCAGCACGGCCAGCAGGGTAACTCGCGGCCGGAAAATCGCTCGGGACGGGCCAGCGGCTGTGCCTACTGCGGCTGGACGAAGGGAGCGCTGCTGGAACTGCGCGCTCCCCGGTCAGCGGACGGTAAGCCGGTGGTCAGCGCCCCTGGCGAAGCTCGGGTCAACCGAGTCGAGGAGCTTCGATGAACAGGACAGTGTTGATCTCCGGCGCGAGCATCGCCGGCCCGTCCACCGCGTTCTGGCTGAACCGCCTTGGATACGCGACGACCGTGGTCGAGCGGGCGCCCGCCCTGCGGGAGGGCGGGCAGGCCGTCGACTTCCGCGGCGAGCAGGTGTCCGTGCTGCGGCGGATGGGGTTGCTGGAGGAGATCCGCGCGCACCAGACGTCGATGGGGGAGCAGCACATCCTGGACGCGTCCGGGCGGCGCGTGGCGAGCCTGCCGTCGTCGATGATCAGCGGCGAGGTCGAGATCCAGCGCGGTGACCTGAGCCGCGTGCTGTACGAGGCGACGAAGGACCGCACGGAGTACGTCTTCGGCGACTGGATCACGTCGCTGACGGAGACCGGCTCGGGTGTCGAGGTCACGTTCGCGCACGGCGCGCCGCGGACCGTGGACCTGGTGATCGGCGCCGACGGGTTGCACTCGGGCGTGCGGGCGCTGGCGATCGGGCCGGAGTCGCGGTTCCGCACCGAGATGGGGTACGCGTGCGCGGGGTTCAGCGCGCCGAACCACCTGCGGCTCGACCACACCGGGCTGATCTACAACGTGCTCGGCCGGGGCGTGACGTACGCGGCGCAGAACCCGGACGGCCCGGCTAACATCGGTTTCGTCTTCGCGGCCGACGGCCTGACCTACGACCGCAAGGACGAGGACCAGGTGAAGCGGTTGATCGCCGAGGTGTACGACGGCGTCGGCTGGGAGGTCCCGCGCCTGTTGGAGGGCCTGCGCGACGCGGCCGACCTGTATTTTGACGAACTGGCGCACGTGTACCTGCCGCGCTACACCAGCGGCCGGGTCGCCCTGGTCGGCGACGCGGGCTGGGGCGCCGGGCCTGGCGGTGGCGGCACGGGCCTGGCGATGATGGCGGCGTACGTGCTGGCGGGCGAGCTGGCGGCCGCGGGCGGGGACCACGCCGTGGCGTTCGAGCGGTACGAGTCGGAGGTCCGCCCCGCCGCCGAGGCGGGCGCGAAGCAGGCGAAGGGCACCGGCCCGTTCCTGGCGCCCCGCACCGCGCGCGGTCTGTGGCTGCGGAACCAGTCGCACCGCATGCTGACAACCCGTGTGTTCGCCGGCGTGTTCGACAAGATGACCCTGAAGGCGGCGAACACGTCGAAGCTGAAGGACTACGGGATCTGAGGCTCCCGGGACGACAGTGTTTCCGAGATCTCCTCGAAGGACATGGCGGCGCCGCGGTCGTAGGCGGCGGCGAAGGCGTCGGTGTCCAGCAGCTTCTGGCAGCCCGCCGCCACCGCCGCCACGTCCTGGTCGTGCGGCCTGGTGGCACTCCGCAGCGCCACCGCCATCCCCAGCTGCTCGGCCGCCCGTTCGGGGTCGCCGTCGAGCAGGGTCATCCCCGCCCGCCCCTCCAGCGCGTCCGCGATGTCGGTCCGGAAGTGCTGCGCCAGCGTGATGTCCAGCGCCTGCCGGTGCCGCGCCCGCGCCTCCGCCCAGTCGCCCGTCGCCTCGGCGAGCCGGCCCAGCGCGGTGAGGGTCCGGGCGCTCGCCGCGTCGCTCTGCCAGTCCGTGCCCAGCGTGGCCAGGGCCCGCGCGAAGTGTGCCCTGGCCCGGGCGAAGTCCCCGCGACGCCGGGCCAGCTCGCCGAACCCGCGCTCGGTGAGGCCGAGCAGCGTCGAGGCGCCCGCGCGCCGCGCGAGGTCCGCCGCGTGGCGGTGGCCGGCCTCGGCGTCGGTCAGGTCGCCGTCGCGCAGCAACCGGTCCGCCCGCCGCGCCCACAGCTCGGCCAGTTCCTCGGTTGCGTTGAGCTGCCCGAGCAGGTCCATCGCCTCGTCGACGAGCGCCGCGGACCGGTCCCGGTCACCCCGCAGGTCCGCGAGCTCGGCGAGCCCGTCGAGCACCTGCGCGGTGCCCCACCGGTCGCCGATCCGCCGGAACAGTCCGAGCGACCTGGCGAACGCCTCTTCGGCGCCCGCGCTGTCGCCGTTGAACAGGCGTAGGTAGCTCGTCGAGAAGTGCACGAGCGCCTGGAGCCACGGATCGTCGTCGTCGAGCATGGCCTGTTCCAGCTCGTTTGGCCGCCGCGCCGGGCTGGGCGGGCCGGCGAACAGCGCCCAGTGGACGAGCAGGTACGGCTGCCGCAGCGGCCACGGCAGCGACGGCACGATCGAGTCGACGCGGCGCAGGTGCTCGTCCAGGCCGGGCGGTTCGGCGGGCGCGGCGTTGAGCACGCACAGCACGTACTCCTCCGCCAGGTCGCCGGGCGGTTCCGGGTCGAGGTTCGCCAGCAGCCGCGCGGCGAGCGGCGCGATTTCCGTGCGCACGCCCTGCAGGCGCCAGTACGACGACAACGCGCCGACGAGCCGCAGCGCCAGCGCGGTGTCCGACTCGACCGCCCAGCGCAGCGCGGCGTGCAGGTTCGCCCGCTCGGCGGTCAGGCGCGCGAGCCACTCGATCTGCTCGGTGCGGCGCAGGTGCGGATCGGCGGTCTGGGCGAGGGCCAGGAAGTGGCTGGCGTGCGCCCTGGCCACCGCGTCCCGTTCGCCCGATTCATCCAGTCGCTCGGCGCTGAACGCCCGGATCGTCTCCAGCATTCGGTAGCGCTCACCGGAAAACTCGATGAGCGACTTGTCGACAAGACTGTCGAGGAGGTCCTCGGTGTCCGGTTCGGACAGTCCGCACACGCTGGCGACCGCGTCCACCGTCGTCCCGCCCGCGAAGATCGCGAAGCGGCGCACCAGGTCCTGCTCCTCGGGCTCGAGGAGGTCCCAGCTCCAGCCGACGACGGCATGCAACGTCTGGTGCCGGGGCGCGGCGGTGCGGCTGCCCTTGGAGAGCAGGCGGAACCGGTCGTCGAGGCGGGCTTCGAGCTGGTCCAGCGGCAGGGTCCGCAGGCGTGCCGCGGCGAGTTCGATGGCCAGTGGCAGCCCGTCGAGCGCGGCGCAGATCTGCCGCACCCGCTCGGCCGAGTCGTCGTGGAGCCGGAACCCTGGCCGCACGGCGGCGGCCCGTTCGGTGAACAGCCGCACCGACTCGTAGCCGGTGGCCTCGGCCGCGCGGGTGCCGTGCGGCGGGGACGCGAGCGGCGGCACCGCGCACAGCGCTTCGCCGGTGATGCCGAGTGGCTCGCGGCTGGTGGCGAGCACGCGCAGCCCGGGGCTCGACGAGAGGAGCCGGTGCACGAGCTTCGCGGCGTCGGCGATCACGTGCTCGCAGTTGTCGAGGATCAGCAGCAGGCACCGGTCGGTTAGCGCGACCTCGATGCGCCCGACCGGGTCCGGCGGGGCGCCGGCGGTGGGGAACAGGCCGGTCTCCCGCAGGCCGAGCGCGGTGAGGACGGCCTGGGCGACGTCGGCGCCGCTGGTGACCGGCGACAGGTCGACGAAGCACACCTCGCCGTCGGCGCGGCCACCGGCCTCGATCGACAGACGGGTCTTGCCCGCGCCGCCGGGGCCGGTCAGGGTGACCAGGCGGCCGGTGTCGAGCAGCCCGGCGATGCGGGCCAGTTCCGGTTCGCGGCCGATGAAGGTGGTGAGCTGGGCGGGGATCTTCGGCGGTTGGGGCGCCGGCTCTGCGCGCAGCACGGCCAGGTGCGCGGCGGCGAGTTCCGGGGACGGGTCGGCGCCCAGCTCGTCGGCGAGCGCGCGCCGGGCGTCCTCGAAGATGGTGAGCGCCTCGGCTTGCCGGCCGTTGGCGGCGAGCGCGCGCATGAGCAGGACGCGGGGCCGTTCTCGCAGGGGGTGCGCGCCGCACAACTCGGTGAGTTCGCCGATCACCGCGCGGGATTCGCCGATGGCGAGGTCGGCTTCGGCGCGGTCCTCGACGGCGGCGACGCGCAGCTCGTCGAGGCGCGCGGATTGGGCTTCGGCGAACGGGGCGTCGCGTACGTCCGCGAGGGCCGGGCCGCGCCAGAGGTCCAGGGCTTCGCGGAGCAGCTTCGCGGCGCGGGCGTGTTCGTTGGCCGCCAGGGCTTGGCGGCCGTCGCGGGCGAGGCGGGTGAAGCGGTGGACGTCGACGCGGTCCGGTTCGACCGCGAGGCGGTAGCCGGCGGGCTGGGATTCGATGCGGGCCCAGTCGCCGAGTTTGCGGCGGAGGCGGGACACCTGGGCCTGCAGGGCGTTGGCCGCGTCGCCCGGTGGGTGGTCGCCGTAGAGGCCGTCGATGAGCCGGTCGGTGCCGACGACGCGGCCGGCGTCGAGCAGCAGGAGCGCGAGGAGGGACCGCGGCCGCGGACCGCCGAGGGGCACCGGTACGCCGGCCGCGGAGCGCGCCTCGACAGGACCCAGGACGGCGAACCACACCCCGCGATTGTGGCGCATTGCGCGCCGGACGGGGTGAGGCTGTGCCGCGGTTCGCGGGCCGCTGCTTTACTTCACTCATGGAACCTGGGCCGCTGACGATTTCCTACGCCGTGGCTTCCGACGTCGGGCAGCGACGCGAAGCGAACGAGGACTCGGTCTACACCAGTCCGCGTCTGCTCGCCGTCGCCGACGGGATGGGGGGTCACGTCGCCGGTGAGGTCGCCAGTTCGGGCGCGGTCGCCGCGATCGCTGCCCTGGACGAGCGCCTCGAGGCGGAGTCCGCGAAGGCCGACGTGGAGGCGCTGGCGGCCGCCGTGTCCGATGCCGGTGCCCGGCTGCGGGCCCAGGTCGAGGAGGACAGCCGCCTGCAGGGCATGGGGACCACGCTGACGGTGCTGGCCTGGGACGGCACGTCGTTCGCGGTGGCCCACGTCGGGGATTCGCGGGCGTACCGGCTGCGCGAGGGCGAGTTGACGCAGGTGACGCGGGACCACACGGTGGTGCAGGAGCTGGTGGACCAGGGCCGGATCTCGCCGGAGCTGGCGATGAGCCACCCGCAGCGTTCGGTGCTCACGAGGGCGCTCCAGGGCGTCGGCGAGCCCGAACCGGATCTCTTCGTGGTGGACGCGAGGCCCGGCGACAGGTACCTCATCTGCTCCGACGGCCTCTCCGACGTGGCGACGCCGGACCAGCTGACCGAGGTGCTGACGACGGTGCCGACCCCGGAGGAGGCCGTGCAGAGGCTGGTGGAGCTCGCCAACGCAGGCGGCGGACCGGACAACATCAGCTGCATCGTGGCCGACGTGGCCGAGGTGACTGGCCCGGCCGATGCGGCTGACGTGGCGGGCTAGTGCTGCATGGTCGGCGTGGCCGACGTGCCCGGCTCGGGCTGGCGTGGCCGACGTGCCCGGCTCGGGCTGGCGTGGTCGGTGTGGCTGGCTTGACGGCTCGGGCTGGCCTGGCCGCCGCCGCCAGCTAGAGCTGCATGGCCGGCTCGGGCTGGCGTGGTCGGTGTGGCTGGCGCGGCTGACTCGGACTGGCCTGGTCGGCGGGGCCGATGTGGCCGGTACGGCTGACGTGGCCGGCTCGGGCTGACGTGGCCGGCTAGAGCTATATGGCCGGCGCGGGCTGGCGTGGCCGGCATGGCGGCGCGGGCTGGCCTGGTCGATGTGGCCGGCTCGGCTGGTGCGGCCGGGATGGTCGGCGGCGCTGGCGTGGCTGGCGCGGGTCTTGTCGGCATGGCCGGCCGGAGCTGCCATGGTCGGCGTGGCCGGTGCGGCGTTCTAGCCGGTAGCGTCGCTGGGCCTGGGTGCTAGGTTCGACCGCCCGCACATGGTAGGGCTGGTTGCAGGGTTCGCCGAGGTCTCGGCTGAGGTTGGTCAGGCTGCGGAGGCTGCACGCGCCGGTAGAGGTCGCGGGACCTGCGGTTACGCTCCGCCCGGCGGAGGGAGCCCCGCGGGCTGTGCCATCCGCGGTGGGCTTCGCCGGTGGCTGTGCAGATCCGCTTGCGACCACGCACCCTAGGTGGCTGTCCGCCCGCGGTCGGCGCGCCGCGCCTGGTGGCTCTCTCGCGGCGTGTCCCGTGCGGATCATGAAAACTGGTTCGCGCGATCGTCGGCCGCGGGTACGGTCTCGGCCATGGCTTCACCGGAAGCGCTGGTCTCCGCGCTGGCGGACCCCGAACGCCTGATGCTCTTCGCCCGGATCTGTACTTCGCCCGACGGGCTACCGATCGCGGAGGACCGGCACACCGCGAAACTCGCGATGCGCCTCGTTTCGGCTGGGATCGTCACCGTTGACGGGGACCGCTATCGGGCCGTGCCGCAAGCCTTCCGCGATTCGCTCGCCAAGCCTGCGAACGATCCCCTCGAAGCGCTGTTCAGCCGCGGCAGGCTCACCGCGATCCCGCGTCCGGGCAAGCTCCGCCAGGCCCTGCTCGTGAAGCTCGCCGAGCAGTTCGAGCCCGGCCGGGTCTACACCGAGCCGGAGGTCCGCGCGAAGCTCGCCGCGATCTACGAGGACCATGCCGCGCTCCGCCGCTACCTCGTCGACGCAGGGCTCCTCCAGCGCAGCAACGACGGCCGCGCATACGGTCGTCCCGCTGAGGCCCGGTCCGGCCTCGAGACCGACGGTCGGCGGACCCACGTCTGATCAACACCTGACTGAGCCGCCGACTCGGCCAGTTGGCGTTGACCTGCCCAAAAACTGACGCTTGAGCCGCTCGGCTGGGCGCTAGGTGGGCATCAACGCGGCTGCTTGCGGCATCGAGGCGCGTCACTAGGCTGCGGCAGGGTGCGGGGGCCCGCCATTCTGCCCCCGCACCCTTTCGATCACACCGTGCCGATCACGCCGGAACCACGCTCACGCGCCGGTTCTCGACGTCGAGGCTCGCGATGCGGACCTCGACCCGTTCACCGGCTTCCGCTTCCGCGGTCCAAGCGGGCCTGGACAGCAGCCCGGGAACGCCCGGCGGCAGTTCGACCAAAGCGCCGAACGGAAGCGCCCACGTCACGGTCGCGTCGATGACTCCGCCATCCGCGTGCTGGGCGAGGAAATCGCGCCACACGGCCTGCGAGACCTGGTACTGGGACATGTGATCACCTCCTTTCGCATCGCCCCAGAGAAGGGGAGAGCGCAGGAGGTGGCGGGCCACGGGCCCGCCGGGTGATCACGGCGCGGCCGGGAGTCCTGTCTGTGCGCGGCGCAAGGCCGACCCGGCAGTCACGGCGTCGAAGTTAACAGCTCACGATGCCATGCTCAACAGTCCTTCCTGTCGTAGGGTTTCCGCCATGATCGCCGCCGACCCGGACCGACTCTGCCCACGACCACAACTCGTCCGGCCCGAGTGGTTCGACCTGGACGGTGCCTGGGGCTTCGCCTTCGACGACGACGATCGCGGCCTCGCCGACCGCTGGTTCACCGCCACCGAGCCGTTCGACCGGACCATCACCGTCCCTTATCCGCCCGAGTCGGAACTCTCCGGTGTGCACGCGACCGAACCGCACACGGTGGTCTGGTACCGCCGTGAGTTCGACGCCCCGCCGATCCCCGACGGACACCGCTTCGTCCTGCACTTCGCCGCCGTGGACTACGCGGCCTCGGTGTGGATCAACGGGATCCACCTCGGCACCCACGAAGGCGGGCAGACGCCGTTCTCCTTCGACATCACCGCGGCTCTGCGGTCCGACGGTCGGCAGGTGATCGTCCTGCGGGCCGAAGACCGCCCGGACGAGGGCACCCAGCCCAGGGGCAAGCAGGATTGGCACCCGGAGCCGCACGACATCTGGTACCACCGCACCACGGGGATCTGGCAGCCGGTGTGGGCGGAGGTCGTCCCGGCGCTCCACCTTCGCGAACTGCAGTGGACTCCCGAGCTCACCCGTGCGTCGGTCTCCTGTGAGGGCGAGCTTTCCGCGACGCCGGGCGAAGCTGTGACGATCCGCGTGGTGCTGCGGCATGGCGACGACGTGCTGGCCGAGCAGACCGTGCGCGTCGACCGGCGGCGGTTCCGGTTCGACATCGCCGTGCCCGCGCTACGGCACGGGCAGGACCGGACTCGCCTGCTGTGGTCACCGGAGAACCCGGTGCTGGTCGATGCGTCGGTCGAACTCCACGCCGCGGAAGCGCCGTCCGACACGGTGAGCAGCTACCTGGGTCTGCGCGAGGTCGGCGTGGCCGACGGTCGCTTCCTCCTCAACCACCTCCCTTACTACCCGCGAATGGTCCTCGAACAGGGCTACTGGCCGCAGTCGCACCTCGCCGCGCCGGATTCGGTCGCCCTCCGCCGGGAGGTCGAGCTCATCAAGGAACTCGGCTTCACCGGCGTCCGCGTGCACCAGAAGGCCGAGGATCCACGCTTCCTCTTCTGGTGCGACAAGCTCGGCCTGCTCGTCTGGGGCGAGACCGCGAACGCCTACGAGTTCGCGCCCGAAGCCGTCGAGCGGCTCACCCGGGAGTGGTTGGAGATCCTGCGCCGGGACCGCAGCCACCCCTCCATCGTGACGTGGGTACCGATCAACGAGAGCTGGGGCGTTCCCGACATCGCCACGGCACCCGAGCAAACCCATTTCGTGCGCTCGATCTACCACCTCACCAAGAGCATCGACCCCAGCCGGCCCGTCATCGGCAACGACGGCTGGGAGATCCCGGAAGCCGACATCATCGGCGTGCACGACTACGCCCCGACCGGTGAGAAACTGTCCACACGGTACGGTGCGGGATTGCGCCGTACGCTATCCGACGGCCGTCCCGGTGGTCGCCGCCTCCTGCTCGACGACACCTCTCCGGACCGCCCCGTCATGCTGACCGAATTCGGTGGCCTCTCCCACGTTCCCGCCGAGGACGAGAAGTGGTTCGGCTACTCGACGGTGACCGACGACGAGGAGCTGGCCGCCCGGCTGGACCAGCTCGTCACCGCGGTCCTCTCGTCGCCGGAACTCGCCGGCTTCTGCTACACCCAGCTGACTGACACCGAGCAGGAAAGCAACGGCCTGCTCACCGCCGAACGCGTGCCCAAGCTCGATCCGGCCCGCGTCCGGGCCATCCTCACCCAGCCCGCGGCGGCCGTGCCCCCGGAGGAACTGAACCCCTACCGGGAGCGCAGCTAACAAGCCCCACGAGTAGAGCATCGGCACACAAGTTGCTCCGGGCACGCAGCCCGTTGAGCCAGGGACGCGCCAGCGTTGAGCATGAACCTGCCGGGCGATCTTCAGTGCCGCGCTCGCCAGGGCTGGGGTGCGAACCGCCGGGTCGCGCCTCAACTCGTGGGCGAAGACCTTCAGCGGTGACCCGCGGGCGCGCCGTGTGCCCGCGACGCGCCCGCGGGCGGGAACCGCGGGGAGCGGATCCCGGACCGCCGCCAGCCCGGACTCACGTCCCCAGGAGCGGGCGAACGGCGATCTCGTCTGCGGCGACCCGGCCTAGTTGTCCCAGATCTGGATGGCCCGCACGACGAACGGCGCGTGCGGCACGAATGTCCCGCCACCCGGGTATGTGGTGAAATCGCCTTCCGTGGAGCAGTCCTCGCCCTGGTACACCGTCACGTCGCGGTCCAGCCGGTTCCCGAACGACCGCGCGTCACCGCTGAGCGGAATGCATTCCCCGGGATTGGCCGTGCGGAGGTCGAGGAACTGCACCGACCCGCCGTAGAACTCCTCGGACCACGCGCAGAACTCGCCCTGCTCGCAGCCATACCCGGCCGGTGGCGCGGTCTCCGCCTCGGCGATGCCGCCCGCGGTCAGCAGTCCCAGCGCGGCCAGCACGAGCGCCTTCGGCAGATACGCGCGAAAATTCCCGAACATTTCTCATCTCCCCTGTGAGTCGGTCTCCGCGGTGCGCGGTTCCGGACTCCACAATGGCCGGTGGGAGAAGAGCTGTCAGCAGGGATTTCTACTTCTGTGGATAAGTAGGTTCCGTTAACTCGATCGGGGCCTCGAAAACGCACTTGTCCACAGGGCGCAAACTGGTTCTTGCCGAACGGGCGAAACCTCTGCTATTTGGCAGGACCCGTGGAACCACGCACCACCAGTTCGACGTCCAATGTGGTCGCCTTCGGCGCACGCTGCCCGGAGAGCAGGCGCAGCGCCAGTTCTCCGGCCAGTTGCCCCTTGCGCACCAGGTCCTGCCGCACGGTCGTCAACGGCGGATCCGACCACGCCGCCGGCGGCGTGTCGTCGAACCCGACGATCGACAGGTCCGCAGGCACCCGGAGACCGCGTTGCCTGGCAACGGCGAGCGCCGCGAGGGCCAGTTCGTCCGACATGCACAGCAGCGCGGTCGGCTCCCGGTCCAGCAACGCCGCCGCGCCGGGCATCGCCGCCTCCCGCGACAGCCCGGACACCTCCCAGATCGGCACCGCGTCCGGATCGATCCCGGCCGCCCCCAGGGTCTCCAGATAGCCGGCGAGCCGCTCCCGGTTGTCCAGGAAGCGACTCCGCGCCGCCTCGGCCGCGCTCAACGGACCCCTCCGCGGTTCGGACAGGCACTGCGCGGACAGGATTGCGAACCGCCGGTGGCCCAGTTCCAGCAGATGCCGGGTCGCGGCCGTCGCGCCGCCGCGGTCGTCCGTGGACACCCGCGCCGACCCGGGCACGACCGGCTGGTCGATCACCACCAGCGGCAGCCCACGCTGTTTCACCGCCCGCAGCGCCGGTGCGTTGTCCGCCAGCGAGTAGGCGACCGCGAGGTCAGCCTGCGCCGCCAGGACCCGGTCCGCCCGTGGCCCGCCGTCGTGCCCGCCCGGCAGGAGGAGCAGCGCGTGCCCTTCCGGATCGACCCGGCTCGCGAGCGCGTCCAGCGTGATCGACAACGCCGGATCGGAGAACGCCGCCGACAACCCGGTGTCGAGCATGAAGGCGATCGCGCCCGACCGCTGGGTGGCGAGGCTGCGGGCGGTCGGGTTGGGGCCCGCGTAGCCGAGCCGCTTCGCCGCGCGCAGCACTTCCTCACGCAGGTCGGCCGACAGCTGGTCCGGGCGGTTGTACGCGTTGGACACCGTCGTCCGCGAAACGCCCACCGCTTCGGCGACGTCGTCGAGCGTCGGGCGGCGCCGACGGGTACCGGTCATCGCCGCAGTCTAGACCGGCCGCCCGCCGGGTTGACGTTCTGAAGCGCTTAAGTCATTGTGGGACGGGTGATTCGGGTCAGCGATCGGGTAGCGGTGTTCGTCGTCTTCGCGCTCAACGGCGGGGTTTACGGGTCGTGGGCGCCGCGCGTGCCCGCGCTCGCCGAGCAGGTCGGCGCCAGTCCAGGCGCACTGGGGCTGGCGCTGCTCGGCGGCACAGCGGGGCTCCTGCTGGCGGCCCCGCTGTCCGGCCGCGTGTCGGAGCGGTGCGGCGCGCGTGCCGTGATGCTCGCCGCGACCCTGCTGTCCTGCGTCGTGCTGTCGCTGACCGGGCTCGTCGGCTCGGTGGCGTGGCTCGCGGTCGCGTTGTTCGGGCTCGGCTTCGCCAACGGCGGGCTCGACGTGGCGATGAACATCGGCGGCGTCAGCGTCGAGCGGCGCACGGGCAAGGCGATCATGCCGGTCTTCCACGCCGGCTTCAGCTTCGGCGGGCTGGTCGCGTCCGCCGCCGCCGGGCTCGCAGCGGCGCAGCACTGGTCACCCGAGCGGCACTTCCTGGTCGCCGCCATCGTGACAGCCCTCGTGATGCTGGTCGTATACCAGGGCTTGCCGCGTGCGGTTCCCCGCAGCGAACGGGCCGCCCGGCCGGCGACCACCGCGCCCACCCAGCGGCCAGTGCTGTGGCTGCTGGCCGTGGTGCCGCTGTGTTCCGCGATGGCCGAAGGCGCCAGCTCGGAGTGGTCCGCGTTGCTGCTGGTCACCGAGCACGGCACGGGCCAGGGCGCCGCCGCGCTCGCCTTCACCGCGTTCTCGCTCGCCATGGCCGTCACCCGGCTCGGCAGCGCGTGGGTGCAGCGCTGCCTCGGGGCCACCCGGACCCTCGCGATCGGCGCGGTCGTCGCTGCGGCCGGCCTGCTGGTGGCCGCCCTTGTCCCGGTCGCCGCTCTGGCCTTCGCCGGATTCGTGTTGGCCGGCGCGGGTCTGGCCGCCGCGTTCCCGGTCGCACTGAGCCTGGCGGGCGAGGCGGGCAAGCGTGCGGACGGCAGCGGCGGGGAGCGCGAGATCGCGTTCGTCACCACTGTCGCCTACACCGGGTTCCTGGCCGGTCCGCCGCTGATCGGCGGTATCGCACAGGCGACCTCGTTGTCCGCTTCGTTCGTGCTGGTAGCGGTTCTGGCGGCGCTCATCGCGCCTGCCGCGGTGGGCGCGAGTCGCGCACGTCACCGTGAACGGACCGCTGCCGGACTCCCCGTTTGAGCCGGGCCTACCCTCGACGTGTGCCCTCCGAAGTTACCGAGACCGCGACCCGGCGCCGGGTGAGCGTCCTCCCGCTGCTCCTGGTGTGCGGGTTGCTGGCGGCGGTGGTTGCCGTCGCGCTGCTCGCGCTGTCGGGCGGGGCCACCTACCAGATCGCCGGCCTGCCAGAGCCGGGCCTCGTGACCCAGTACGGCGTCGGCGTGGTCCGGGTGCTCGCCGACGCGGCCTCCGTCGTATGCGTCGGGTCCCTGCTGCTCGCGACGTTCCTGGTGCCGCCGCAGAAGTCCGGCGTGCTCGCGCGGGACGGGTACGCGGCGCTGCGCACCGCCGGGATCGCCGCGTGGGTGTGGTTCTTCGCCGCGCTCGCCTCGGTCCTGTTCACCGCGGCGGACGCGGCGGGCAAGCCGGTCACCGAGCTGTTCTCGCCGCAGGTCCTGCTGGACCTGGTGGACGCGATCGAGCAGCCCAAGGCCTGGCTGTGGACGGCGGGCATCGCGCTCGTGCTGGTGCTCGGCTGCCGACTGGCGCTGTCGTGGGGCTGGACCGCGGTGCTGTTCGGGCTGTCCGTCGCCGGGCTCGTCCCGGTCGCCGTGACCGGCCACTCGGCCAGCGGCGGTTCGCACGACCTCGCCACGAACAGCCTGCTCTACCACCTGATCGCCGCTTCGCTGTGGGTCGGCGGCCTGGTCGCGCTCCTCGCGCTCGGATGGCGGCGCGGGGAGCACCTGTCGCTCGCGGCGCGCCGCTTCTCCCGGCTCGCGCTGGTCTGCTGGATCGTGATGGCCGTGTCCGGCGGGGTCAACGCGCTGGTCCGGCTGCCGCTGTCCGACCTGCTCAGCACCGAGTACGGGCTACTCGTCGTGGCGAAGGTCGTCGCGTTGCTGGTGCTCGGCGTGTTCGGCCAGCAGCAGCGGACCCGCGGGGTGCGCGCAGTGGTGGACGGACAGGGCGGCGGGCAGTTGCTGCGGCTGGCCGCGGTCGAGGTCCTGATCATGTTCGTTACGATCGGCATCGCCACCGCGCTCGGCCGCACCCCGCCGCCGCAGGAAGCGGTCCAGCCGTCGACCACGGAACTGCTCATCGGCTACGACCTGCCCGGCGCGCCAACCTTGCTGCGGCTGCTGTTCGACTGGCGCTTCGACCTCGTCTACGGCACGGCGGCGATCGTGCTGGCCGCGCTCTACCTGGCGGGCCTGCGGCGGTTGCGGCGCAAGGGGATCGAATGGCCGGTCGGACGCACTGTGGCGTGGCTGACCGGGTGTTTCGTGTTGCTGATCGCCACATCGTCCGGCATCGGGCGCTACTCGCCCGCGATGTTCAGTGTGCACATGGGCAGCCACATGCTCCTGTCGATGATCGCGCCGGTGCTGTTCGTGCTGGGCGGCCCGGTGACGCTGGCGCTGCGGGCGCTGCCGGTGGCGGGCCGGGACGCTCCGCCGGGGCCGCGCGAGTGGCTGCTGGCCGCGGTGCATTCACGGGTGTCCCGCGTGCTCACCCATCCGATCGTCGCGCTGGCCTTGTTCGTCGGTTCGTTCTACGCGCTGTACTTCTCCGGCCTGTTCGACGCGGCGCTGAACTACCACTGGGCACACCTTCTGATGAACGCCCACTTCCTCCTCGCCGGTTACGTCTTCTACTGGCCGGTGATCGGTGTCGACCAGGCTCCGCGGCGCCTGCCGCACCTCGGCCGGCTCGGGATGATGTTCGCCGCGATGCCGTTCCACGCCTTCTTCGGCGTGATCCTGATGTCGAAGCAGACGATCATCGGCGACAACTTCTACCGGGCGCTGCACCTGCCGTGGGTGTCCGACCTGCTCGCGGACCAGCGCCTCGGTGGCGGCATCGCGTGGGCGTCCGGCGAGGTCCCGGTTCTGCTGGTGCTGATCGCGTTGCTCGTGCAGTGGTCGCGGGCCGACGCGCGTGAGGCGAAGCGGAAGGACCGGCGCGAGGAGGCCAGCGGCGACCAGGAGCTGGCGGCCTACAACGCGATGCTCAAGCAGATGGCGGACCAGGGTAAGCCGCGCCCGTAGCACAGCCCACCGACAATTCCGGGGGCCTGACCGATCAGCCCGGCGAGTTGTCCACACGGCCCGAAACCATCCACAGATTTCGGCCGTTTTCGCTTTCGTTCTCCCAATCGCTCGTTCCCGGTGCACTCTGGTCTCAAGCCGGTGACGACCAGTGAGAAGGAGAGTGGCGATGGCGATCGGGGAGACGATGGTGACCCTGGTGGGCACGGTGACCAGCGACATCACGGTCAAGCAGGTGGGGCAGGACCGGCACGAGCTGGCGATCTTCTGGGTGCGCAGCGACGAGCGCCGGTTCGACCGGAACAGACAGGAGTGGGTGCTGGGCAGGCGGTTCTCGGCGCGGGTGGTGTGCCGCCGCGGGATGGCGGTATCGGCCGCGGACGGGCTGCGCCGGGGCGATCCGGTCGTGGTCAACGGGCGGCTGCACACCGGGGATCCGGCCACCGGCGGGTCTCGTGCTCAACTTGAACTCGAGGCTTTCGCGCTCGGGCCCAACCTCGCCCAGTGCGGCGTCTCGCCGAGGCGGGGCTCGCGGCCCGAACCCGACGTCCCGTCCCAGATCCCGTTGTGGGAGGCTGCCGGGCCCGCCGTCGAAACCCTGCAGGCCGGGCCCGTCGACGCGCCCGCGCCGGCACTCGCCGGGCCGCGAGGAGGGCAGGGCCCGTGACACGCGGAGCGTTCTCCACGGTGACGGGGGGTTGACTGTCCGTCGCGGGATGGTGACCGGCGTTCGGTCGC
The DNA here is from genome assembly GCF_000739085.1 of Amycolatopsis methanolica 239. Taxonomy (NCBI): domain Bacteria; kingdom Bacillati; phylum Actinomycetota; class Actinomycetes; order Pseudonocardiales; family Pseudonocardiaceae; genus Amycolatopsis; species Amycolatopsis methanolica. Next base: position 1,723,614 of record NZ_CP009110.1, read on the forward strand.
GCGTGACACGGCTCTACGATCGTGGGCATGGCCGAGTTCATCTACACCATGAAAAAGGTGCGCAAGACCGTCGGGGACAAGGTCATCCTCGATGATGTCAGCACCGCGTTCTACCCGGGCGCCAAGATTGGCGTCGTGGGTCCGAACGGTGCCGGCAAGTCCACCGTGCTGAAGATCATGGCGGGGCTCGATCAGCCGAGCAACGGTGAGGCCTTCCTCCAGCCGGGCGCGAGCGTCGGGATCCTGCAGCAGGAGCCGCCGCTCAACGAGGACAAGACCGTCCGCGGCAACGTCGAGGAGGGCCTCGGCGAAATCAAGGTGAAGCTCGACCGCTTCAACGAGATCGCCGAGCAGCTGGCCACCGACTACAGCGACGAGCTGATGGAGGAGATGGGCCGGCTCCAGGAGGAACTCGACCACGCAGACGCGTGGGAGCTGGACTCCCAGCTCGAGCAGGCGATGGACGCGCTGCGCTGCCCGCCGCCGGACGAGCCGGTCACCCACCTCTCCGGTGGTGAGCGCCGCCGGGTCGCGCTGTGCAAGCTGCTGCTGTCGAAGCCCGACCTGCTGCTGCTCGACGAGCCCACCAACCACCTGGACGCGGAGAGCGTGCTGTGGCTGGAGCAATTCCTGGCCAGCTACCCCGGCGCTGTCCTCGCGGTCACCCACGACCGGTACTTCCTGGACAACGTCGCCCAGTGGATCATGGAGCTCGACCGCGGCCGCGTCGTCGGCTACGAGGGCAACTACTCCACGTACCTGGAGAAGAAGCGGGAACGCCTCGAGGTCCAGGGCAAGAAGGACGCCAAGCTCGCGAAGCGCCTGAAGAACGAGCTGGACTGGGTGCGGTCCAACGCCAAGGCGCGCCAGACCAAGTCGCGGGCCCGCCTCGACCGCTACGAGGAGATGGCCGCGGAGGCCGAGCGCACCCGCAAGCTGGACTTCGAGGAGATCCAGATCCCGCCGGGGCCCCGGCTGGGCAGCGTGGTCGTCGAGGTCTCGCATCTGAAGAAGGGCTTCGAGGACCGCGTCCTGATCGACGACCTGTCGTTCACGCTGCCGCGCAACGGCATCGTCGGCGTGATCGGCCCGAACGGTGTCGGTAAGACGACGCTGTTCAAGACAATCGTCGGGCTGGAGAAGCCGGACGACGGCGAGGTCAAGATCGGTGAGACGGTCAAGCTGTCCTATGTAGACCAGAACCGGGCCGGGATCGACCCGAAGAAGACGGTGTGGGAGGTGGTGTCCGACGGGCTCGACTACATCAACGTCGGGCAGACCGAAATGCCGTCGCGCGCGTACGTGAGCGCGTTCGGGTTCAAGGGCCCGGACCAGCAGAAGCCGTCGGGCGTGCTCTCCGGTGGTGAGCGCAACCGGCTGAACCTGGCGCTGACCCTCAAGCAGGGCGGCAACCTGATCCTGCTGGACGAGCCGACCAACGACCTGGACGTCGAGACGCTGGGCTCGCTGGAGAACGCGCTCGAGCAGTTCCCCGGGTGCGCCGTGGTCATCTCGCACGACCGGTGGTTCCTGGACCGCGTGGCGACGCACATCCTCGCGTGGGAGGGCACCGACGAGAACCCGGCCAAGTGGTTCTGGTTCGAGGGCAACTTCGAGGGCTACGAGAAGAACAAGGTGGAACGGCTCGGACCGGACGCGGCCCGGCCGCACCGGGTGACACACCGCAAGCTGACTCGCGACTGAGCGGGGAAGCCCCGTGCTAGCACGCTCGAGCCGACACGGAAGCGGAGTCCCCTTGGTAGCCACTCAGCACAGCCGATCCGGTTCGCGTCCGCAGGACGGTGGCCGGAGCGCGGAGATCGCCGCGGTCGAGCGCATGCTCGGCCAGGCCGCCGACTTCGAGCTGCGCGCGCCCGAGCTGGCGCTCGTACTCGGGGAGCGGGCGGCGGCCCTGGCCGAGACCGCCGGCGCCGAGGAGCTGTGGGTGCGTGGTGAGGGGCTCGCGGTGTCCGCGCGGGTTCGTCTCGGTCTGCGCGCGCCGACGGTGGGGCGTGCCGTGGCCGCTCTGCGTGCCGCCGAGGACACGGGGCAGACGACGCTCGCGGCGCAGCTGCGCACCGACCTCGCCGTGTGCGCCCGTAGCGTCGGCGCGCCGCTCACCGGGCTCGCGGCGTTGCGGCCGGTGCTGGACGCGTCCGGATTCGGCGGCGCGCGGAAGGCGGCGGTGCTCAGCCAGCTGGTGGCGTGTCTGGCGCAGTTCGGGCGCAAGCTGGAGCTCGACAAGACCCTCGCCGAGGCCGACCGGTTGTGCGGGGCGGACGACGACCTCGACGGTGACGGGCGGCTGCTCGCGCGGTCGCTGCTGCGGGTCGCGGTGTCGGCGCACCGGCGGCGTCACGGCGACGTCATCGGCGCGGCCGACGCGGCGCGCACCGGGCTCGGCTTCCTCGAGCAGCTGGAGGACGCGCAACACGACGGTGGTGTCGTGCGGATCCGGCTGGTGCTCCAGCTCGTGTGCTCGCTGCTTGACCGCGGGGACGGCAGGAACGCGCTGGAGCTCGCGCAGTCGGTGCTCGACGAACCGGCGCGGGCCGCGTCCGTCGCCCCGGCGGGTTGGCTCCGGATGGCGATCGCGACCCGGGTCCTGCTGCCCTCCGGCAGTGTCGAGGCGGCCGCGCGCATGCTGCGGGATGCCGTGCACGCCACGGAACGGCACGAGTTGCACGCGTTGACCGCGCGCCTGTGGACCGAGCTGGCGCACGTGGAGGAGCGGCTCGGCCGTTACGCCGAAGCCATTGAGTGCCTGCAGCTGGCGCGGGCGGCCGAGCACATCCACGCGCGGGCCCGCCGTCAGGCGGTGGGATTGCTCGCCGGTGAGTTCGGCGGTGGCGGGCACGAGGTCGACCTGGACCGCGTGCTGGGGTCGGTGCCGGCGGGCGAGGCGGCGGGCGCTTCCGTTGCGGTCGCGCCGTTGTCGGTGCCCGAGCCGAAGGTTCCGGTCACCCGTGAGCCCAGCGCCGAGGTGACGACCGGGAACGCGGACGCCCCGCGCCCCCGCGTGGCGGCCGAACAGGGCCGGAACAACAGCGAACGGTCGAGCTGGTCGCTGGCGCCCGAACCCGCCGACAAGCAGCTGGCGGACGTCGCGAAGGCCTCCCGCGCCGAGGATGCGGCACGGGTTTCGCGGTGGGACGAGATCGGGGCCGGGTCGCGGTTCGAGGAGCCGGAGCGGCCCTCGCGGGCGGACGAGGTGGCACGGCCCGAGCGTGAGTCCGCGCGAGCGAAGGCGGACGAGAGCGCGGCGGTGGCGCGGCTTGAGCAGCGTGAGTCGGTGCGGGACCGGGCTGACGAGAGCGTGTCACGGCTGGAGCGGCGTGAGTCCGCGCGGAGCCGGGCTGGCGAGGAAGCGTCGCGGTTCGGGGCGCGTGAGGCGGTGCTCGCTGACGAAGCGGCGACGGCATCCCACGCTGAGCGGACCGATTCCTCGACGGGGCCTGACGAGGTCGCGGCGGTGTCGCGGTCCGAACCGGCTTCTGGCGACGTGGTGCGGTACCGGCGGCCCGAGACGGCCGCGTCCGGCAAGCCGTCGGATCCCGAGCGGCGGGCCGGAGGGCGCCGGCGGGCGGAGGAGAAGCCGGACGGGCAACCGGCGGATGTCTCGCCCGACGAAGTCTCGTCCGAGATCGTGGCGATTTCCCGATCGGAGCGCGCTGACACGCGAGCGTCCCGGAAGACGCGGCACGATTCGGTGCACGGGTCGGTCGCGGCGCGGAGCGTGCTGGACCGGCTGGGGGTCAGCACCGGTGCGGGTGGCGGGCGCCGCCGCGCGCCCGGCGCCGGGGAGCCCGAGTCGGTTGGACGCCGCCGCGCCGAGGACGGTCCGAGCCGGGAATCCGCCGCGCGCGAAGCCGTCGGCGAGGACGTCCGTGGTGAGGCCGTCGATGCGGGCCGGGATTCCGCGGGACGAGTGGATGAGAGCGCGACCCTCGGCGGCGGCTTGGACGCGCGCCGCGAGTTCTCCGGACGCGATGATGCCACCCGGGAGGGCGTCGATTCGTCGAGCGAGTCGTGGTTGAGTGCGGATGCGGAGCCGGTCAGCCGGGCGGACCTCCCGCCGGCGGGGCGGGCCGAATCCGACGCCCGCAGTGAGAATGAGCCTGCGCCGAGCGTGCCGGTCATCGACAACTGGTTGCCGCGCTTGCGGCTGCCACCCTCGCTGGCGCCGTGGGACGACTCCGCCGACGCGGACAGCGAACTCGCGCCCAGCAACAGCACCTCGGAGACCCCGTTCACGAACGCGCCGGTGCTGCAGGACGACGGCCTCGGCGAGCCGTTCCGCACCGAGCTGACCGGCGTGCCGGACGACGACCTGCCGGAGGACGCCGGTCTCGCGGACCTGCTGGCCCGCGCGCTCGCCGAACACCAGGCGGGCACCGCGAGCGCGGCGGCGCTGGTGAAGCGACTCGGCAACCAATCGTCCTCCGAGCCGCGGCCCGTCAACGGCCACGGACGCAACGGCAGCGAGCCCGGAAACGGCCGCCACCGCGGCGACCGCTGAACTCCCAAGCCGGGTTGTCGGCGCCGGGCGTGGCAGGCGGCGGTGACCGCTGAGGTCCCTGGCCAGGCTGTCGACGGCGGGTGTGGGAGGCAGCTTGCTGCGTGGTTGCCGTGTTGCCGTGCTGGTGGTCCCTCCCGGGGTGCAGCCGGGGTGGGGGCGTCGGTGAGGCTCCGGTGGTGTGGGGCCGGGGAGCGGCGGTGGAATTCGCCGCAGGCCGCGGCCGCGGTGGGATTCGCGGCGGTGTGCGGCGCGGGTCGCTCGCGGCCGGTGGTTCCCGAGCCTGGTGGGGCGGAGTGCGGGTGCGGTGCTTGTGGGTTGGTGAGATGTCGGCGGCTGACAGCCTGGGCGGCTGGTGCTGGGAGTTGGTGCTGCGGCTGGCAGGCTGGATGGCTGGTGCTTGGAGCTGGTGCTGGCGGTTGGCGGCTTGGGTGGCTGGGCCGGCGGCTGGAGCAGCGGCTGACAGCCTGGGCGGCTGGTGCTGGCGGCTGGTGCAAGGTCTGGCAGCGTGGGCGACTGGTGCTGGCGGTCGTAGCAGCGGCTGGGCGGCTGGGTGCAGCGGCTGGCGGCCGCGGGCACCGGGCGGCGGTGCATCTCGCGGAGGCTGCCGCGTGCCACCGGGTGGGGGCCGGGGCGGCGCTGCGTCCGCGGAGGTTTGCCGCGTTGGCAGCCGGGGCAGTCGCGGTGATGGACTGAGGCGGCCGGTGGTCCCGCCGGGCCGCCTGCATCCGGGTGCCTGAGGCGCGATACAGCACCTCCAGAACCCAGCGCCGTTCTGCCTCGATTGTGCATCGATTCAACAATCCGACGGTCGGGCGTCAGCAGGTTTTACGAGCTGGTTATGGTGGTGTTCGTTCAGCGTCACGCGCGCGATCAGACTCGGTGGAGAGTTGCCTGAGATGAGCTCGACGAGAGTGTCCGTCCGCCCCGGAACCGCGACCGGAACCGACCGCCTACGACCCGCCAGCCCGGAGCAGATCCGGGACGAGCTGATCGAAGCCGCGGCCCGGCACGCTCCCGACATCGCCGACCTCATCCGCCTCTACTACCGCCACATCCCCGCCGACGAGATCCTCGGCGACGACCCCGTGGACCTCGTCGGCGCCGTCCGGTCCCACCAGGAGTTCGCCCGCAACCGCATGCCGGGGCGGCCCGCCGTCCGGCTGCTGAACCCGACCACCGCCGAGGACGGCTGGACCCGCGACGCCACCGTGGTCCAGATCGTCACCGACGACATGCCTTACCTGGTCGACTCGATCACCGCCAAGCTCGCCCGCGACGGCGTCCAGGTCCAGCGCCTCGTGCACCCGATCGTCGCCGTCACGCGGGACATCACCGGCGAGCTCGTCAAGGTCCACCCGGCCGCCGACGTCGCCAACCCGCCCGAGGGCGCGATGGTCGAATCCTGGATGTACGTCGAGATCGACCTCATCACCGACCACAACCGCGCCCGCGAGCTGGACACCCACCTCGCCTCCGTGCTCGGCGACGTCCGCGAGGTCGTCGAGGACACCGACAAGATGATCCAGGCCGCGGAAAGCCTCGCGGCCGAGCTCGACGCCACCCCGCCGCCCCTGCCCTCCGACGAGGTCGCCGAGGGCGCGAACCTGCTGCGCTGGCTCGCCGACGGCCACTTCATGTTCCTCGGCTACCGCCGCTACGAACTGGTCGAGGACCCCGACCCCGGCACCGACGAACCCGCCCTGCGCGCCGTCCTCGCGTCCGGGCTCGGCGTCCTCCGCCAGGACAGTCTCGCCGCGCGCAGCCTCACCGCCGGCCCCGACACGGCCGCCACCGCCCTCGCCCCGCATCTGCTCGTCCTCACGCAGGCCAGCGCACCGTCCACTGTGAACCGTCCGGTTTACCCGTACTACGTGGGCGTCAAGACGTTCGACGAGCGCGGCAACGTCACCGGCGAGCACCGGTTCCTCGGCATGTTCACCACCTCCGCCCTGCACGAGGACGTCCTTGACGTCCCGGTCGTCTCGCGCAAGGTGTGCGAGGTCATCCACCGCGCCGGCTTCCCGATGGAGTCCTACTCCGGCCAGCGCATGCTGGAGGTCCTGCAGAACTGGCCGCGCGCCGACCTGTTCTCCGCCGACCTCGACTCGCTCTACTCGACCGCCATCGGCGCGATCACGCTGTCCGACCGGCGCCGTCTGCGGCTGTTCCTGCGTCGCGACACCTTCGGCCGCTTCTACTCGTGCCTGGTGTTCCTGCCGCGCGACCGCTACACGACCCGGTCCCGCCTGGCGATGCAGGAGGTGCTGCTCGCCGAACTTGAGGGCACCCACCTCGAGTACGGCACGCGCGTCGGGGAGACCGCGCTTGCCCAGGTGCACTTCACCGTCCACACCGACCCGGCCACGCGCGTCGAGCCGGACGTGCTGCGCATCCAGGAACGGCTCAACGCCGCGGTGCGCAACTGGGACGACCTGATGGTCGAGGCGATCCTGGCCGAGCGGCGCGAGCGGGCCGGCGAGGTCGCCCGCACCACCGCCACCCTCGGCGAGGAGTCGGCCGGTGAGCTGGGCCAGCGCTACTCGGGCATCTTCCCGGAGGCGTACAAGGAGGACTTCACCGCCGTCGAGGCGCTCGCCGACCTGCGCAAGCTGGAAGGCCTGACCGGCCCCGACGACCTGGCGATGTCGTTCTACACGCCGGACGGCGCGGAGCCGGGGGAGCGGCGGTTCAAGCTCTACCTGCTCGGCGAGGGCGTCACGCTGTCGGCCGTGCTGCCGGTGCTGCAGCGGATGGGCCTGGAGGTCGTCGACGAGCGGCCCTACGAGCTGCGCCGCTGGGACGGCACCCGCTCCTGGGTCTACGACTTCGGCCTGCGCATCGGTCTCACCGACCTCGGCGACGCCGAGCGCGACCTGCGCGAACGCTTCCAGGACGCGTTCGCCGCCGCCTGGCGGGGCGACTGCGAGATCGACGACTTCAACGCCCTCGTGCTGCGCGCCGGGCTGACCTGGCGCCAGGCCGCGGTGCTGCGCGCCTACTCGCGCTACCTGCGCCAGGCAGGCACGCCGTACTCGCAGGAGTACATCCAGCGCGCCGTCCTCGCGCACACCGACATCGCCAAGGCGCTGGTGAAGCTGTTCGAGCACCGCTTCGACCTGGCCACGAACCCGGATGCCGACGAGCAGACCGAGGCGCTGGTCGGCGAGATCTCGGCGATGATCGACGCCGTCACCAGCCTGGACGAGGACCGCATCCTGCGGCGCCTGCTGTCGGTCATCTGCGCCACGCTGCGCACCAACTACCGGGTCACCGACGCCGACGGCCGCCCCCGCCCGTACCTGGCGCTCAAGCTCGACCCGCAGAGCGTGCCGGACCTGCCGGAGCCGCGGCCGCGGTTCGAGATCTTCGTGTACTCGCCGCGCGTCGAGGGCGTGCACCTGCGGTTTGGCTCGGTCGCGCGCGGTGGCCTGCGCTGGTCCGACCGCCGGGAGGACTTCCGCACCGAGATCCTGGGCCTGGTCAAGGCGCAGGCGGTGAAGAACGCCGTCATCGTGCCGGTCGGCGCGAAGGGCGGGTTCGTCGTCAAGCGCCCGCCCGCCCCGACCGGCGACCCGGGCGTGGACCGCGACGCGCACCTGGCCGAGGGCATCGCCTGCTACCGCATGTTCATCTCGGGCCTGCTCGACCTCACCGACAACCTCGTCGAGGGCCGCACGGTCCCGGCGAAGGACGTCGTGCGCTACGACGGCGACGACAACTACCTCGTCGTCGCGGCGGACAAGGGCACCGCCACGTTCTCCGACATCGCCAACGAGGTGTCCGCGTCCTACGGCTTCTGGCTGGGCGACGCCTTCGCCTCCGGCGGCTCGGTCGGCTACGACCACAAGGCCATGGGCATCACCGCGCGCGGCGCGTGGGAGAGTGTCAAGCGGCACTTCCGCGAGCTGGGCGTGGATACCCAGAGCCAGGACTTCACGGTCGTCGGCATCGGCGACATGGCGGGTGACGTGTTCGGCAACGGCATGCTGCTGTCCGAGCACATCCGGCTGGTGGCGGCGTTCAACCACATGCACGTCTTCCTCGACCCGAACCCGGACGCGGCGGCGTCGTTCCGCGAGCGCAAGCGCCTGTTCGAGCTGCCGCGCTCGTCGTGGGAGGACTACGACCGCTCGCTGATCAGCGAGGGCGGCGGCGTCTTCTCCCGCAGCGCCAAGACGATCCCGGTCTCGCCGCAGGTGCGGCAGGCGCTCGGCCTCGCCGACGACGTCACGCAGCTCGCCCCGGCCGACCTGATCCGGGCGATCCTGCTGGCGCCGGTGGACCTGCTGTGGAACGGCGGCATCGGCACCTACGTCAAGGCCGAGACCGAAAGCCACGCCGACGCCGGGGACAAGGCCAACGACGCGGTCCGCGTCAACGGCAACCAGCTGCGGGTGAAGGTGGTCGGCGAGGGCGGCAACCTGGGCCTGACCCAGCGCGGCCGCATCGAGTTCGCCCGCGCCGGCGGCAAGATCAACACCGATGCGCTGGACAACTCCGCCGGGGTGGACTGCTCCGACCACGAGGTCAACATCAAGATCCTGCTCGACCACCTGGTCAGCAGCGGCGCACTGGACCGCGAGCAGCGCAATGAGCTGCTGCACCAGATGACCGACGAGGTCGGCCGCCTGGTGCTGGCGGACAACTACCACCAGAACGCCGTGCTCGGCGTGAGCCGGGCGCACGCGCCGCAGATGCTGCCCGTGCATGCCCGGCTGGTCGCGAACCTGGAGAAGGCCGGGGCGCTGGACCGCAAGCTGGAGGCGCTGCCGAGCAAACAGCAGTTCCAGGCGCTGGAGAAGGCGGGCGACGGCCTCACCTCGCCGGAGCTGGCGACGCTGCTCGCGCACGTGAAGCTGGAGCTGAAGGACGAGCTGCTGGCCAGCGACCTGCCGGACGCGGAGGTGTTCGCCCGGCGGCTGCCCGAGTACTTCCCGGAGCCGCTGCGCGAACGGTTCGCCGACCGCATCGGCGAGCACCCGCTGCGCCGCCAGATCATCACGACGCTGCTGGTCAACGAGGTCGTCGACGGCGCGGGCGTGTCCTACGCCTACCGCCTGGCGGAGGAGATGAACGCGACCGCGACCGACGCGGTGCGCGCGTACACGATCGTCACGCGCGTGTTCAACCTCAACGCCCTGTGGGACGACATCAACGCGCTCGACAACGCGGTGCCCACCGAGGTCCAGGACGAGATGATGCTGGAGTCGCGGCGGTTGCTGGACCGGGCCGCACGCTGGTTCCTCGCCAACCGGCCGCAGCCGCTGGCCGTCGGGGCGGAGATCTCGCGCTTCGGGCCGGTCGTCGCCGAGCTGGCGCCGAAGGTCGACACCCTGCTGCGCGGTCGCGAGGCGGAGGCGGTGCGCGAGCAGGCCGACCGCTACGCCGAAGCCGGCGTGCCGCGTGAGCTGGCGCTGCGGGTCGCGGGCCTGCTCGACGCCTACGGGCTACTCGACGTCGTAGAGGTGGCCGAGCTGGCGGTGCGCGAGGCCGGGGTGGACGCGGAGCGCAGCCCGGAGGAGGCGTCGCAGCTGTACTACGCGCTGTCCGCGCACCTGGACGTCGACCGGCTGCTCACCTCGATCAGCGCGTTGGAGCGGGGCAACCGCTGGCACGCGCTGGCGCGGCTGTCGCTGCGGGACGACGTGTATTCGTCGTTGCGGGCGATCACGCTGGACGCGTTGCGGCACAGCGATCCGGAAGACGACACCGACGAGAAGATCGCCCAGTGGGAGAAGACGAACGCCTCTCGCCTGGCGCGGGCGCGGGTCGCACTCGACGAGATCAACCAGTCGGGCCGGCTCGACCTGGCGACGCTGTCGGTCGCCGCGCGCCAGCTGCGGAGCACGGTGAGGTAGGAATATCGGGGTGTACGTAGCGAAGGTGCGGCCCCGCTGGTCGGACATGGACGTGTTCGGGCACGTCAACCACGCGAACATGGTGACGTTGCTCGAAGAGGCACGCGTGCCGTTGTTGTTCGACGAAGCGGGCCGCGCCGGGCTCGCGGAGTTCGCGAAGGGCATGGTCGTCGTGAAGCTGGCCGTGCACTACCGCGCCCCGGTCGTGGTCGACGGGCAGGAGATCCGGGTGGAGATCTCGTTGCAGGACCTCAAGTTCGCGTCGCTCACCCTGGCCTACCGGGTGCACGACGGTCCGGACGCGGAGTCGCCCGTCGCGGTCACCGCGGAGACTGTCCTGGCTCCCTACGACGTCACCACAAACCGTCCGCGCCGCCTGACCGCGGAGGAGCGGGCGTTCCTGCAGACGAGGCTGACGGAGGCGGGCGCGTGACCGAGCTGCGCATCCCGGACCGGGGCGACCGCGAGACGCTCGGGGCCTTCGTGGCCAGGGCGGTGCGGTTGGACGGCCAGGCCGCGGTGCGGCTGCGCAACCGCGGTGGCGGCATCGTCGAGGCCTGGGTGTCCACCCCGTTCGACTGCCTCGCGACCCGCGCCGTGCATGGCGAGGTCGAGCCGGGCGACGTGACGGTGTCCGGCAACGAGTTGCTGGCCGCCCTCACCGTGGCCGGCGGCGAGCGGATGGACCCCGGCCCGCCGCGGGACCTGCTCTGGCACGGCGAGCTGCCGGCCTCCGGGCCCTGGCAGCTGGTCGACGAGCTGCCGACCAGGGTGATCAGCGAACTCACCGACCGGGGTGTCGCCCTGGCCCGCGAGAACGCCGGCCCGCACGGTAACCCGCCGGCGTCGCTGATGGACCAGGCGGTCGTGACGGTCAGCGAGGGCGGCGTCGAGGTCAAGGTCCAGATGCGGTGCCTGTTCGCCCTGTCCGGGATGGGTTTCTTCGATTCGTCCATCCCGGACGACATCATCCGCGTGACAGCCACGAACTCGTGGATGCGCCTGGACGCCAGGTACGGCGCGGTGGTCCGGCGGCGGCATGCGCTGCTGCCCCTGCTGTTCTGACTTGCGCTGGAGCTGCTCCAGGTCGCTAGTGTCGCGGCCATGCGCTTCGCATTCAAAACCTCACCGCAGAACACCGGGTGGGCCGACATGCTCGCCGTGTGGCAGGTCGCCGACGACATCGAGCTGTTCGAGTCCGGCTGGACCTTCGACCACTTCTACCCGATCTTCTCCGACCCGACCGGCCCGTGCCTGGAGGGCTGGGTCACGCTGACCGCGCTCGCGCAGGCGACCAAGCGGCTGCGCCTCGGCACGCTCGTCAGCGGCATCCACTACCGGCACCCCGCGCTGCTGGCGAACATGGCCGCCACGTTGGACATCGTGTCGAACGGGCGGCTGGAAATCGGCATCGGCGCGGGCTGGAACGAGGAGGAGTCCGGTGCCTACGGCATGGAACTCGGCACGGTCAAGCAGCGCAGCGACCGGTTCGAGGAGGCCTGCGAGGTGCTGGTCGGCCTGCTCACCCAGGAGACGACCACCTTCCAGGGCGAGTACTACCAGCTCACCGACGCCCGCAACGAGCCGAAACCGGTGCAGCGCCCGCACCCGCCGATCGTGATCGGCGGCAGCGGCGAGAAGCGCACCCTGCGCACCGCCGCCCGTTTCGCGCAGCACTGGAACTTCGTCGGCGGCACGCCGGAGGAGTTCGCCCGCAAGCGGGACGTGCTGCACCAGCACTGCGCCGACATCGGCCGCGACCCGAAGGAGATCATGCTGTCCAGCCACGTGCGGCTGGGCACCGATCTCGACTACGCCAAGGTCGCCGATGAGGCCGCCGCGCTCGGCGAGCAGGGCCTTGACCTGGCCATCGTCTACCTGCCGCCGCCGCACACCCCGGACGTGCTGGAGCCGCTCGCGGAGGCGCTGGCCAAGCTGGGCTGACGCCCGACGGCCCCGTGCCCGACGGCGGGCACGGGGCTCAGACCCAGCTGTTCATCATGCTCTGGGCGGCCATCTCCAGGTAGTTCCACAGCTGCGTCTCCAGCGGCTCCGGCAGCCCCGCCTCGTCGACCGCGATCCGCATCGCGCGCAGCCACGCGTCGCGCTCGATCGGGCCAATCTTGAACGGCGCGTGCCGCATCCGCAGGCGCGGGTGGCCGCGCTGGTCGGAGTAGGTGTGCGGGCCGCCCCAGTACTGCATCAGGAACAGCCGCAGCCGGTCCTCGGCCGGCCCGAGGTCCTCCTCGGGGTACATCGGCCGCAGCACCTCGTCCTTCGCCACTTCGGCGTAGAAGCGCGCGATGATCTTGCGGAAGGTGGGTTCCCCGCCGACGGCCTCGTAGAAGGACTGGGGGTCGCTCATACCGGTCACCCTTCCATCATGCCGTGGCCGCCGTGGACAGGAAGCCCGCTTCCTCCAGCGCCGTGAGGCACGCCGCACGCAGCTGCCGCTGCACGGCCCACTGGCGGCCCGGCCGCACCTTCACGGTCAGGCGCAGTTCGATGCTCTCCGGTGTGACCTTTTCCACGCCGAGCACCTCGGGCTCCTCCAGCAGGTCGACCGACAGTGGCTCGGTGGCGGCCGCGGTATGGGCGGCCTCGGTCAGCACGGCCGTGGCGCGCTCGACGTCGGCGTTGTAGCTCAGCGGCACGTCGACCAGGGCGATCGCGTAGCCCTGGCTGGAGTTGCCGACCCGGGTCACCTCGCCGTTGCGGACGTACCAGACGGTGCCCTTGACGTCGCGGATCGTGGTGATGCGCAGGCCGACCGACTCGACGGTGCCGGTGGCGGGCCCGATGTCCACGACGTCGCCGACGCCGTACTGGTCCTCCAGCATCATGAACATGCCGGACAGGAAGTCCTTGACCAGGTTCTGGGCGCCGAACGCGAGCGCGATGCCGACCACACCGGCCGAGGCGAGCAGCGGACCGAGGTTGATGCCCAGCTCGCCGAGGATGTAGATCGAGGCGAGCCCGAGCACCACGAACGAGGTCAGCGACTTCAGCACCGAGCCGATCGTCTTGGCCCGCTGGCGGCGCCGCTCGGCCACGACCGGGCCGAGGATGTCGGGGGCGCGCTCGCGCAGGGGGCGCAGGATCGTGGGCAGTTTGCCGCCGTTGGTGCGCGGCATGGTGGTGACCCGGTCGATCAGCTTGTGCAGCAGGAACCGGATGATCAACGCGACGAGCAGGATCAGGATGATCCGCAGCGGCTTGGCGATCAGCCAGTTGGCGGAGGCCGCCAGCCATTCGTTATGCGTGATCTGGAACACTTGGTAGCACCAGGTACCGGGCTGGTTGATGCACTCGGGTGCTTCGTTGAGCAGCGGCGTCACGGGGCTCGGGGATCCCTTTCTGGCCGTTTTCGACCGACGTCACGCAGACGTCGAACGAATTTCACAGGACACGTCTTCTAACACAGGTGCGCAGCGGGTGTGATCTGTGGTCGACTATGGCTGCACCGGTGGAGGTGGTCGAGTGCCAGACCGACAACCGATCCCCCTCGGCGCCCCCGACCAAGCGGTGGGCGGGCAGGCGCCGGAGGTAGCCCTGTGTTCTGTTCAGGATCAGGGCGCTCACCAGGGTCAGGGGCCGCACGGAGGCGGACCTCAACCCAGTGGGCCACCCCCGCGGGGCGGCCGCGTGAGCCGACCCTCGGGTCAGCGTAGAGGGCGGGATCCGGCCGGTCTGAACGCCCCTGCCACGCCCGGTTCCTTCTCGATGGGCAGGCGTCGTGTGCTGCTCCTCAACGCCACGTTCGAGCCGCTGACCGCGCTCCCGCTGCGGCGGGCCGTGGTGCTGGTGATGTGCGGGAAGGCGGAGGTCGTGCACGGCGATCCGGGGGGTCTGACGTTGCACGCCGCGACGTTGTCGCTGCCCGTGCCGTCGGTGATCCGGTTGTCCACGTACGTGCGGGTGCCCTACCGGGCCCAGGTGCCGCTGACGCGGGCCGGGCTGATGCACCGGGACCGCTACAAGTGCGCGTACTGCGGCGGGCGGGCCGAAACGATCGACCACGTGCTGCCGCGCAGCAAGGGTGGGCCGCACAGCTGGCAGAACTGCGTGGCGTGTTGCGCGAAGTGCAACCACCGCAAGGCCGACCGGCTACTGGAGGACCTGGGCTGGCAGCTGCGCGTGGTGCCGACGGCGCCGCGGGGCCCGCACTGGCGGCTGCTGGTGCACTCCGGGGATGCGGACCCGCTGTGGAAGCCCTACCTCGGCGTGGCTGCCTGACAGGGGACACACCGGTGCCCCGGCTGTGGTGGTGAGCCGGGGCGTTCCGACGTCTTCGTCTCGGTGGTGGTTCGGTTCAGTTCGGGGAAGGGACGGCGTCTCAGGCGGCGGTGACTCGCGTGCCGCGGGTGACCCGGGTGCCCATCGTGACGCGGGTGCCGCGGGTGACTCGCGTGCCACGGGTCACGCGGGTACCGGCGGTGACGCGGGTCCCCCTGGTGACCCGGGTGCCGCGGGTGACACGGGTACCGGCCGTCACTCGTGTGCCTCGCGTCACACGAGTGCCCCGCGTGGTGCAGCCGCGGGATGCGTCGATCAGTGACGGAGCGTGGTCGTCGTTGGTCTGAGCGAGGGTACGGAGCAGGTACATGATGTGTCCTCCAGGGACCTGTGCGTTACTCATTGGGAAGGGGAGCGGGGCGCAAGGCCCGTACAGGTGAAAAAGCTACGAGGAACTGGGCCACCGGACAAGGCAATCGCGCCCGGTGCGGCCGGCTGTACGTTGAGTTGCAACCTTTCGTCCGACCGCTCTTCAGCCCATCGCCCCAACGGGATCGCGACGCTCGGCGGACGGCGGCCCCCACGCGACGAGCGGTTGTGACCGGCTTCGGCGGGCTTGGGCTCGTCGGGCTACTCTTCTGGCGTGAACATCGGAGAGACGATCCTGATCTTCGCGCTGATCCCGGCCGCGATCTACGGGGTGATCAGCGTGCTCACCCTGCGGTCGAAGCTGACCGGCACGCCGCGCTACCGGCCCGGCCAGGCCTGGGAGTACCCGCCGATGTGGTGGAGCGGCAACCCGGAAGGTATCGGGACCGTGCACGACACGCACTCCGGCGAACCGGTGGAGAACAGGGACGCGAGCGGGAACGCGCGCGTGACGGCGGCAGGAGGAGCCCGTGGCAGCTGGTGAGCTGACCCGACAGCCAGGATCGGACGAAGAGCTGGAGGTCGGGGTCGCGATTACCGCGACCGGCCGCCGTTCGGTGGCCCGGATGTACGAGCCCGCTGCTCCATCCAGCCCATTCAGCACCGTCCAGTTGGCCCGTCTGGACGAGGCGCTGACGCTCGCGAGCCGGGAGACCGGGCTCGACTTCAGCGTGTACCTGGGCGAGCTGGGCTCCGAGAGCCGTGCCCGCGCCGAGGAGCTGCACGCGAGGATCGAACCGAGCTCCGCGAACGCCGTGCTGATCGCCGTCTCGCCCGGTGAGCGTGTGGTGGAGATCGTGACCGGCTCCGACGCGATCCGCCGCCTCCCCGACCGCGGCGCCAAGCTCGCCGTGATGAGCATGGTGGCGTCCTTCAAGGAGGGCGACCTCATCGGCGGCCTCACCTCGGGGCTGCGCATGCTGGCCGACCAGGCTGGCTCCGCCCCCAAGCACTAAGGGCAGAAAATAAGAAGGGCGGCCGCGCCAGCGGCCGCCCTTCTTCATTTGATCTTTGAACCAAAGGCAGCTGGGTGGTCATCCCGTCGCCTGACACCGGTGCCATCACCTTGAGCCTGGCTCAAGGTGATATGCACAAACCGGAAGGCGACGGGATGACCACCCGGCGACCACCTCGGCAAGGTGAGCCGACAACGGTCCCCTGGTCATCCCGGAGCCTGCCCGTCCGGCGAGGACTATCTTTTGATCTTTTTCCGCCCTGCGGGCGGTGCGCCTTACGGCGCCGGAAGGTCACCTTTCGACCTCCCCCGCCCCCGATGCCTGATTGTGTTTCAGTCGCCGAGCAGGCGTGTCAAGGCGGGAAAGCGTGCCTTGACACGCCTGGTCGGCGACTAAAGATCGGCCGTGGATCGGGGGCGGGGGAGGTCTGGTTGGGGTAGTCGGCCTACTTGCGTTGCCGGCTTGCGTTTGTTGACAGCAAAAAGGGCGCCGAGCTGCTTGTGCCCGGCGCCCTTTGCTTTGTTGATCAGGCCTCGTCGAATTCTCGTGCTGCCAGTGCGCGCACGATGCCGGCCCGGCCTTCCGAAACCAGCCGCCGGAGGGCAGCCGGGTGGTCGCCGGCCAGCCACTCGTCCGCGGCTTGCACCGTGGCGTGTTCGACCGCCCAGGCGGGGAACAGGCCGACGACCGTGGGCTGGGCGCGTTCGCTCGATCGGCGGGACCAGACCTCGTCGATGGCGGCGAAGTACGTGTTCACGTAGCCCGTCAGCAGGTCCTTCTGCCCGGGGTGGGAGAAGCCGCCGATGATGGCGTTGCTCATCGCGTTCGGGAGGTCGTCGTCGTAGACCGCGCGCTGCCACGCCTCCGCCTTGGCCTCCGGGGTGGGGCGCAGGGCGCGGGCGTACTCGGCGTGGCGGCGGCCCGTCGCGGTGTCGTCCCGGGCCAGTTCCGCGTCGATCTCCTCGTCCGCCGCCCGGCCGTGCGCCACCAGCGCGTTCAGCAGGCGCCAGCGCAGGTCCGCGTCGACGACCAGACCCTCCAGCGGGTTCGACCCGTCGAGCCAGCCCGCCAGCACGTCGACCGTCGCGTCGTCCAGGACCGAGCCTGTCAGCGAGTTGACGAACGCCAGCTGGTGGTCCGAGCCCGGCTCGGCGGCACGGGCCAGCTCCAGCAGCTTCCGGGTGAACTGTGGCCACCCCTCGGCCGCCGCCCAGGATGGCTGCGCGTACGAGTTCAGCGCGGTCTGCGCCTGCAGCAGCAGCCGCTGCACGACACCGACCTCGGTCTCCGCGTGGATCCCGTGCAGCACGATCTGCAGGAAGTCCCTGGCCTTCAGCTCGGCCTCGCGGGTCATCTCCCACGCCGCCGACCAGCACAGGGTCCGCGGCAGCGGCTCGGTGATGTCGGCGATCCGGTCGACCAATGTGGTCAGCGAACCGGCGTCCAGGCGCATCGTGCAGTAGGTCAGGTCGTCGTCGTTGACCAGCACCAGCTTGCCCGCAGGCTGCCCGACCAGGTCCGGCACCTCGGTGCGCTCACCCTCGACGTCCAGCTCCACTCGCTGCTTGCGGACCAGCTTGCCGTTCTCGTCGTCGTAGATGCCGACCGCGATGCGGTGCGTGCGCAGCTCACCCGCACCCGGCTTCGCGCCGGTCTGCAGCACCGCGAACGACGTGAACCGGCCTTCGGCGTCGGTCTCGAACTTCGGCCGCAGCGAGTTCAGGCCGGTCGTCTCCAGCCACTGCGCGCTCCACCCGGACAGGTCGCGGCCCGAGGCCTCCTCCAAGGCGCTGAGCAGGTCGGCCAGCGTCGCGTTGCCCCACGCGTGCTTGCCGAAGTACACCCGCAGCCCGGCCAGGAAGTGGTCCAGCCCGACGTAGGCCACCAGCTGCTTCAGCACGCTGGCGCCCTTGGCGTAGGTGATGCCGTCGAAGTTCACCTCGACGGCCTGCAGGTCCACGATGTCGGCCGCGATCGGGTGGGTCGAGGGCAGCTGGTCCTGCCGGTAGGCCCACGACTTCTCGATGTTCGCGAAGCTCGTCCAGGCGTGCTCGTACTCGGTCGCCTCGGCCTGCGCCAGCACGCTCGCGAACGTCGCGAACGACTCGTTCAGCCACAGGTCGTCCCACCAGCGCATGGTGACCAGGTCGCCGAACCACATGTGGGCCATCTCGTGCAGCAGCGTCTCGGCGCGCCGCTCGTAGGCGTAGCGGGTGACGCGGCTGCGGAAGACGTAGTCCTCCAGGAACGTCACCGCGCCCGCGTTCTCCATCGCGCCCGCGTTGAACTCCGGCACGAACAGCTGGTCGTACTTGCGGAACGGGTACGGTGTGGCGAACGCCTTGTGGTAAAAGCCGAAACCCTGCTTGGTCTCGGTGAACAGCCGCTCGGCGTCCATGTGCTCGGCCAGTGACGCGCGGCAGTAGATGCCCAGCGGGATCGTGCCGTGCTCGTCGGTGTACTGGTCGTGCCACTCCGCGTACGGGCCGGCGATCAACGCCACCAGGTACGTCGAGATGCGCTCGGAGGTGGCGAAGACCGTGCGGGTGGCGCCCTCGGCGGTCTTCTCCGTGCTCTCCACCGGCGCGTTGGACACGACCTTCCAGTCGCTCGGCGCCGTGACCGTCAGCCGGTAGGTGGCCTTGAGGTCGGGCTGGTCGAAGCAGGCGAACATGCGCTTGGCGTCGGCCGTCTCGAACTGCGTGTACAGGTACACGGCGTCGTCGACCGGGTCGACGAACCGGTGCAGGCCCTCGCCGGTGTTCATGTAGCGGCAGTCGGCCTCGACGACCAGCTCGTTGGTCGCGGCGAGGTCCGGCAGCTCGACGCCGTTCTCCTCCGTGTAGCCGGAGACGTCCAGCGCCGTGCCGTTCAGCGTCGCGGAGCGGACGGAGCCGGCGACGATGTCGACGAACGTGCTCGCGCCCGGTTTCGTGGCGGCGAACCGGATGGTTGTCTTCGAGTCGAAGCTTCTCTCGCCCGGGCCGCCGTTACCGTCCGTGAGGTCGAGGGCGATGTCGTAGGACTCGACCTCGAGCAGCTCGGCACGCTGTTTGGCTTGGTCACGGGTCAGGTTAGGGGCGGGCACAGGCACCTCGGAAACGCTCGCGGTTGTCATTCTCGGTGATCCCGCTATCCAATCATGTTCCGGCGGGGAACAAGTGCACTCCGCGTGCTGTTGGCCCGTTTGACGGCCCAGCACCCACAGGGAGAACACTGATGACCGCAGAGCGCACACGGGT
Organism: Amycolatopsis methanolica 239; assembly: GCF_000739085.1. NCBI lineage: Bacteria > Bacillati > Actinomycetota > Actinomycetes > Pseudonocardiales > Pseudonocardiaceae > Amycolatopsis > Amycolatopsis methanolica. Next base: position 1,742,854 of record NZ_CP009110.1, read on the forward strand.
GGACTTCTACTTCGACCCCGTCTGCCCGTTCGCCTGGATCAGCTCGCGCTGGATCCTCGAGGTGGAGAAGCAGCGCGACCTCGACCTGAACTTCCGCGTCATGAGCCTCGCGGTCCTCAACAGCGGGCGCGACCTGCCCGCGGAGTACAAGGAGCTGCTGGAGAAGGCGTGGGGCCCGGTGCGCGTGGCCACGGCGCTCGCGCAGGAGAAGGGCGAGGCGGTTCTGCGGGACTTCTACACTGAGTTCGGCACCCGCTACCACAACCAGGGCAACAAGGACATCCCCGAGGTCACCCGGCAGGCCCTGGAGGCCGTGGGCGCTCCCGCCGACCTGGCGTCGGCGGCCGACTCCGCCGAGTACGACGAGGCGCTGAAGAAGAGCCACCACGAGGGCATGGACCCGGTCGGCATGGACGTCGGCACCCCGACCATCCACATCGACGGCGTCGCGTTCTTCGGGCCGGTGCTCAGCTCGATCCCGAAGGGCGAGGACGCCCTGAAGGTGTTCGACGGCGCCCGGCTGCTGGCGAGCTACCCCGACTTCTACGAGCTCAAGCGCACCCGCACCGGCGAGCTCAACTTCGACTGAGCTCGTCTCGCTGGGCGGCCACGAAATCCGGGCCGACCGGATCGCCGTGCCCCGGCACGATCGTGGCGGGGCGCAGGGCGAGCAGCCGGTCCAGCGCCGTCGGCCACTGAGCGGGGTGCGCGTCCGAGCCGATCGACGGTGGCGCACCCTGCTCGACCAGGTCACCGGCGAACAGCACCCCGGCGTCCGGCACGTGCACGGCCACGTCGTGGTCGGTGTGCGCCACGCCGGGATGGACCAGCTCGACGATCCGCCCGCCGAGGTCCAGCTGGACGCTCTGGGTGAGCAGGTGGTCCGGCAGCACCAGCCGGGCCGCCGCGAGTCGCTCAGCTTCCGGCTTGCCCGCCAGCCGGCGCACCCACTTCGCCCGGTCGGACTCGCCTTCGCGGATCAGCGCGTCCCGGCAGCGTTCGTGCGCCCACACCGGGCAGGGCAGGAACGCGGCGGTGCCGAAGTGGTGGTCGAAGTGGGCGTGGGTGATGACCACGACCCACGGCAGGGCGGTGACCTCGCGGATCTCCGCCGCGAAGGCCGCGCCGTGAACCTCGTCGCAGCCGGTGTCGATCACCAGGCACCGCTCGGCGCCCACCACCAGGCCGAGCGTCTGGTCAAGGTGCTCGTAGCGCCGGGCGTGCACGCCGTCGGCCAGTTCGAGCCAGGTCACGCTGCCTCCAGGAGATCACCGACGAGGATGGGGGCCGCGGTGCTGACGTCCACCTGACCGGCGAGGTCGACGTCCCGTCCGTGGCCGTTGAGGGTCAGTTCCCGCCCGGAGACACATCCTCGCAGCGCTTCGGCGACGTCGGTGCCGCGGTAGGCGGTGGCGGCCAGCAGCGCCTCGGCGGAGGCGTCGCGGCCGGACAGCGCGGCGGCGATCGCGCCCGCGCCGAGCAGGTCCTCCACACACGGGCGGAGCGGCCCGCGGGGAGCGGTCGTCGTGATGTTGATGCCCCAGCGCTCGCCGGCCGGGACGACACCGATCGGGCGCTCGCCGGCCAGCCGGTCGGCGGCGGCCGCGACCGCCGAGGCGTTGCGCAGGCACCCCACGAGCACCGTCGCGCCGGTCCCCGCGGCCTCGGCGCACAGCGTCGCGCCGTTCGGGGACGGCAGGTCGAGCAGCCCGGGATCCGGCCCGACCGCAGCAGGCCGCGGCACTCGGTCACCACGCCAGCGCAGGGGACGGACCCGGCCACCGCGGCCGGTCACCAGGTCCACTGTCGTGCTGAACGACAGCACGTCCACGATGATCAGCACCGCGCACTCCCGCCCCAGCTCGGCGACCCCTTCCGCACCCCACTCCAACCGCAGGTCATGCCCGCCCTGGGCGAACGCGTCCACACCCCCAGCATGCCCGGCTTCCACCCGGATGCGAGACTCCACCCGTGCGCGTCTACTTGGGATCAGACCACGCCGGCTTCGAGCTGAAGAACCACTTGGTCGAGTACTTGAAGGGCCAGGGCCACGAGGTCACCGACATCGGCCCGGCCGTCTACGACGCCGCCGACGACTACCCGGCCTTCTGCATCGAGACCGCCCGCCGCGTGGTGGCGGACGAGGGCAGCCTGGGCATCGTCATCGGCGGTTCCGGCAACGGCGAGCAGATCGCCGCGAACAAGGTGAAGGGCGCCCGGGCCGCGCTGGCCTGGAAGCCGGAGATCGCCGAGCTCGCCCGCCAGCACAACCACGCGCAGCTCATCGGCCTCGGTGCGCGCATGCACACCGTCGAGGAGGCCACCGCGATCGTCGACGCGTTCCTGTCGACCCCGCCGTCGGAGGACGAGCGGCACGGCCGCCGCGTGCAGCAGATGCTCGACTACGAGCGCACCGGTACCCCGCCGCCGCTGCCTGCCTGATGCCCGAGGGGCACACCCTCCACCGGCTCGCCCGCCTGCACCAGCGGCGGTACGCGGGCGCGCCGGTGGGCGTTTCCAGTCCGCAGGGCCGCTTCGCGAGCGAGGCGGCCCTTTTGGACGGTCAGGTCATGCTGAAAGCCGAGGCCTACGGCAAGCACCTGTTCCACGACTTCGGCCCCCTCGGGTCCGTGCACGTCCACTTGGGACTGTACGGCACGTTCACCGAGGCGAAGCTGCCGGAAACTCCGCCGGTGGGCCAGGTCCGGCTGCGGCTGACCGGCCGGACGCACTGGACGGACCTGCGCGGCCCGACCCGGTGCGAGCTGCTGACGCCGGACGAGGTCGACGCGATCAAGGCACGCCTCGGCGCCGACCCGCTGCGCCGCGACGCCCGCCCGGACGAGGCGTGGCAACGGATCTCGGCGTCCCGCACGTCGATCGCCGCGCTGCTGATGGACCAGTCGGTGATCTCCGGCGTCGGCAACGTGTACCGCGCGGAGGTGCTGTTCCGGCACCGGATCAACCCGATGGTGCCCGGCCGCGCGCTGGACCACGTGCAGTGGAAGGAGATGTGGACCGACCTCGTCGCGCTGATGCGCAAGGGCGTGCGGATCGGCCGCATCGACACCGTGGACGATGAGCACCTGCCCGAGGTCACCGGCCGCGCGCCGCGGCAGGACCGGCACGGCGGCGAGGTCTACGTCTACCGGCGCACCGGGCAGCCCTGCCTGGTCTGCGGCACGCCCATCGCCCACACCGAGCTTGCCGGGCGGAACCTGTACTGGTGCCCGGTCTGCCAGGCGGCGTGAAAAAGCGGGCCGGACGTGGTGCCCGGCCCGCTGTGCGTTGAGGCGTCAGAAGCCGCCGAAATCCCCGCCGAAGTCGCCTCCGCCGAAGTCGCCGCCCATGTCGCCGCCGAAGTCCCCGCCCGCGTCGCCGCCGGCGTCACCCATGTCGCCGCCGTCGGCTCCCGCGTCGGCCATGGCGTCCTCCTGGCCCGCGTCGTAGCCGGACTCCCACGCCTCGGCGCTCGCGATGCCGGCCATGCCGCTGAACATCGCGCTGAACAGGAACATCGACCCGAGGCCCCACGCGCCCGCCACGAGCGCCGGCTTCCACCACGGCTCGCTGTACCAGCCCTGCGGCACCGGGCGCCCGGCCACGCGGCCACCCGGGTAGTAGTAGGGCGTGTTGTCGCCGGGGTTCGGCGACGCCTCGTAGTGCCTGCCCTCGACGTCCACGCTGCGGTGCTCGGTGACCTTGCCCGCCCGCTCGCGCTCGGTCTCCTCGGGCAGCTTGGGGCCAGGGTCCATGCCCATCGCCTCGCGCGCGGCGCGCACGTAGTAGAGGCCTTCGAGCGCGGTCTCCTTGACGAGCTTGGCCTGCTCGGCCGTCTGCGCCTGCTCCAGCTGGGACCCGGCCGCGTTGTAGCGCTCGGACGCGTCGGCCAGTGCCTGCTTCGCAGGCTCGTTCGAACCCACGAGGTTCAGCACCTGGCCGCCCAGGCGCTCGACCAGGCGCCGGGCGTCGGCCTTGGCGTCGTCGAGCTGGCGCCGCCGCGTGGCGGCCTGGGCCTTCGCGAAGTAGGCGATGCCGCCCACGATGAGGACGAGGAGCACGATCACGGTGATCGCGGTGCCCATGGCTTACTCCCGGAAGTTCGGTGTCTTGAACCGGACAACGCGGATAGGTCAATAGGGGCACCTATCCCCGTCGAACCGGACATACAGGCAACGTACAGGTTCGGGGGGTAGTTCCGGTGTCGCCGATATCGCGATCAAGTCGCACAAACGTTCGACTGGCCGGCATGGAAGGGAGCGGCCCCGGGACGAGCCGTAGTGGGGATTATTCGCAGTACTCGAAGCCGGGTTGCGCCTCACAGCCGTCCAGCTGGGTGCCATCGGGTCCCAGGAACAAGACCCAGACGTATGCGGCGCCGCCAGGGACATCGGCAGCCACGGTGATGTGTTGTTCGGACACCCCGCATTGGGGACTGGTGCTCCGGGCGCTCAATTGCCAATGGCCAGAGTCAAACGTTTGGACGTACACCCGGCGGCAGCTCCCTGACAGGGCCCGGGGCTCGCCATCGACTCGAACGGACCTGTTGAAGTAGTTGACACTGCCGACGATTCGGCGCCTCGTCGAGAGATACAGCACACCGGGATCACCCGTTGCCGGATCGACAGTCGTTCACTCGTTCGGCGGCAACGAAGGTAGTGACAACCGGGAGACCGTCCGGACGAGCTGTGCCTCTCTGACTCGGAGCGGCCGTCGTCGATGTGGACGCTACGCCGATGGTTCCCAGCTTCCGCACAGGACGCGCACAGGCACCTCCTCGGTGAAGACGCCGCCGGGTTCGGCTTCGCGGAGCGCGGCCCGCAGGTCGGCGTCGAAACCGCGCCGGCCTGCGGCGTCGAGCTTCTCCAGCGCGCCGGCGGAGTACAGGGCGCCGACCACCTCGTCGGGACCGAGCCGCTCGGTGTGATCAAGGCGATGTTCCCGCACCCGCGTGAACCCGGCCCGTTCGAGCAGGTCCCGGTACCGCGCGCGCTCGGCGTCGCTGCTGCCGCACGCGGGGAAGTCCAGCGCGCCCAGCCACCGCGTGGACACCTGCCGGATCGCGGTCGCCCACCGGGTGCGCTGTGTCCAGACCGGGGTGCCGTTGGCGATCACCGCTACGCCGCCACCCGGCCGGAGCAGACGGGACAGCGCCGCGAACAGCGGGCCGGGATCCATCCAGTGCAGCGCCTGGCCGATGGTGACGAGGTCGAGGCTGGCCGGGCCCAGCAGGGGCTCCAGCGCGGGCACGTCGCTGTCCGCGCCGACGACCCACACGACATTCGGGACCTCGGCGGCGCGGGCGTGCGCGAGCATGTCGGGTGAGGGGTCCATGCCGATCATCGCCCCCGCCCTGGCGGCCATCGGCACCGTCAGCTGGCCGGTGCCGCAGCCCAGGTCCAGCACCCGGCCGAGCGGGAACTCCGCCGCCAGCAGGTCGAAGAACTCCGTCCGGTACCCGCGGCGGAAACGCGCGTAGTTCGACGCGACGTCGCCGGCGAATTCCTGGATCACGGGTCCCAGTCTGTGAGCCGGCGGAACGCGACCGCAAGCTGTTCCGCTCTCGACGAAAACTAGAACACGTTATAGTCTCGGTCGCATGAAGTTCACCCTCTCGGTCGCGATGAACCCCCTGGACCAGTTCACCGAGCTAGCGCGCACCGCCGAGGAGTGCGGCTTCGCTTCGATCGCCCTGCCGGACTCGCTGTTCTACTCCGAGCACGTGTCCGCCGAGTACCCGTACACGCCGGACGGCAGCCGGTTCTGGACCGCGGACACACCGTGGGCGGACCCGCTGGTGGCGGTCGCGAGCATGGCCGCGGTGACCGAGCGGATCGAGTACTACACGTCGGTCCTCAAGCTCGGCTCGCGCAACCCGGTGCTGCTCGCGCGGCAGGTCGGGTCGGTCGCGGTGCTGTCCGGCAGCCGGTTCGGGCTGGGGCTGGGCGTCGGCTGGTCGCCGGAGGAGTTCGAGTGGTGCGGCGCGCCGTACGCCAAGCGCGGCAAGCGCGTGGACGAGGCGATCGAGGTGCTGCGGCTGATCCTGGACGGCGGGATGGTCGAGTACCACGGCGAGTTCTTCGACTTCGACAAGCTGCAGATGAGCCCGGCACCCTCGGAGCACGTGCCGTTCTACATCGGCGGGCACACCGAGGTGGCGTTGAAGCGCGCCGCGCGGGTCGGCGACGGCTGGTCCTCGGCGATGATGAAGTTCGACGACCTGCGCTCCACGATCTCGCGGCTCGCCGAGCTGCGCGCCGAGTACGGGCGGGCCGACGTTCCGTTCGAGATCCAGGCGGTGTGCATCGACCGGTTCGGCCTGGACGGCTACCGCGAGCAGGCCGAGATCGGCGTGACAGACATCGTCACGCAGCCGTGGGTATTCGAGGGCATCCGGTTCGGCGATCCGGTCGGACCGAAGAAGGACGCGATCCGCAAGTTCGCCGACGAGGTCATTTCCCGGTTCTGAGGGGGGGCGTGTCATGGGTGTTCAGGTGTGCTGGGACGTCGAGGCCGAGCAGCCGCCGGCCCGGGTCGCTTCGTGGCGGTCGATGAACGCGACCTGCCGCGGCGCGAAGGACGAGTGGCTGGCGTTGTTCGCGCCGGACGCGGTGATCGAGGACCCGGTCGGCAAGTCGATGTTCGACGAGGAGGGGCGCGGGCACCACGGGCACGAGGGGATCGCGGCGTTCTGGGACCTGGCGATCGCGAAGGTCGAGCGGTTCGAGTTCGTGATCAAGGATTCGTTCGCGGCGGGCGACGAGGTGGCGAACGTCGGGACGATCACGACGTACCTGCCCGGCGGGTACCGCGTGGACACCGAGGGCGTGTTCGTTTACCGGGTGGGTGACGACGGACTGGTCCGGTCGATGCGGGCGTTCTGGGAGACGGAGCGGGCGATGGCGACGGCGCGGCAGGTGGGCGGGTAAACACTGGGCGCACGTTCGTAAGCCGTGTGTTACCGCACGGTGTGGCTGGTTTTCGTGGGGTGCTGGTGTTCGCCACGCTGCCGCGCATGCACGGCAGATCGCCTTTGGAACTGTGCGTCTACTGGGGCTGGCTGCCCGACAGCGACGCCGGAGCCACCCACTGGGTCTCCCCGGCGCGGACCCACGCGTGGCGCAAACTGCCGCGGTGCCGGGAATGCGTGTCGTCGCTGGCTGCTGCTGATCGGGCGCGCGGCTAGACCAGGCGTTTGGTGAACCCGGCGGCGATGAGGCGCTGCAGGGCATTGTGGACGTCCGCCGGGAAGGGTTGGGGGATCGCGAAACCCCGCTCGGCGTACAGGATGATCCGCTGCGTGTCGCCTACCAGCATATTGATCACCCGGTCGTCGTCGCCGATGGTGTGCAGGTGCTCGTCGAGGGTTTGCGGCTTGGCGGCGCACACGACGTCCACTTCGGGCCACAGCTTGCGGCAGGTCGCGTAGGCGCGGCGCTGCTGGTAGGGGCGCGAGACGAGCGTCACGGACCGCACGTCGAGGTCGGCGAGCAGCCGGCGGGTGAAGGTGATGTTCTCGCCGGTGTTGGTGGCGCGGGTCTCGAGCCGGATGGCCGCCGCCGGCACGCCGCGGGCTCGAGCGTGCTCACCGAAGTGGACGGCCTCGCCGCGCGGGAACAGGTCGACCGTGGTGGGCGCGTTGGCGCCGGTGAAGACGACCAGCGGAAACCGGCCGGCGTGGTACAGGTCGGCGGTGTGGTCGGCGACCCCCAGGTCATGACTCCCGAGCCCCACCCCGACATCCGTCCGCCGCGGCTCGTGATCCAGGTGGTGGTAGCGCCAGAGCGTCTCGACGTCGGCGCGCAGGTGGTCGTCGAGCGTGGAGGGGTGCGGACTCATCCGAGGCTGCGCAGCAGTGCGTGGTAGGTCCGGTCCACTTGGCCCTCCTCGACGTGCACGATCCGGGCCTGTGGCCGGGCCGCGGTCACCTCCATCAAGCGGTCGTACATCACCGACAGGTCGTCGAACCCGCCGTCGCGCCCGATCATCTCGTGGGCTTCGACGTGCAACGGATCGGCTGCCGCGCGGGTCCGCTCGGCGAAGCGCCGCAGCACGTTCTCCTTGCTGTCGAGCAGCACGACCTCGTGGAACGTGGCCCCGACTTCGCGGGAGAGGCGCTCGAGCTGGTCGATGAACGTCGTCCGGCCCAGGAACTGCGGGATCACCACGTCGTGCCCGGCCGACAGGTGCGCGCGGGCGGCGGCGAGCGTGACGCCGCGAGCGAGCAGGCCGGCGGTGTGCGGGTCGTCGCGCCAGCGTCCGATCAGGCTCCGGACGCGGTCGACGTCCAGGTTCAGCGTCAGCGGATGATCGTCGGCGAATCGCCCCGCGAGCGTCGACTTGCCACACGCGGGCGGGCCGTTGAGCAGGATCAACCGCGGCACCCGGCGACAGTACCAACGACCGTCGCCCCCGAGAGGATGAGAGCGGGCGACGGGAATCGAACCCGCACCACCAGTTTGGAAGATTGCGTCTGCTGCCCGGCCGGTGTGGGTGACCTGCTGCTGCCTGGTCCGCTGAGGTCATCGGTTGACCGCTGTTGACCGGGGCTACTGGCACGGTAATGGCACGCCGGTTGATGTGCCCACACCCCTCCCATCACCCCGACACACAGCCCAGAACACGGCCGGTGGTGCCGGGTCAAGGCACGCTTTCCAGCCTTGACGCGGTGCCGCCGGCCGTAGTCACGATCGGCTGTCGGGGTGGTGATCGACTTGTGATCAGTGCACACGTAATGCGCGGCTCCTGGCGAACGACGTTCAATCCATAGCGTTGGCGCAAGGAGACCGAGCGTGAGAGTGCCCAGGCAGGCGGCGGGTTGCTGCCCAGGTGACGAGCTGCTGCGCTCGGTCCGGCTGTATGGGCGCGCCGCCGGCGGTGGCGAAGTGCCCACCTGGGTTGCCGCGCCGCGCGGCTCGCCGGGCGAAGCGGAGCGGCAGCCCGGCGTAAGCCGCGTCCGGGACCTGCTGCGGCACCCAAGGCAACGGGCAGAGCGCGCCGCCGCCGGCGGCGCGCCTTGATCCCATAGAGCCAATTTCGGCAGGCGGGGAAAGTGGTTGAACGTTATTGCGCCGCCCCACCTTCCCACCTTCTCGCGCAGAGCCGGCGCTAGTGAGCTGCAAAGCTGTGATGCAGAACCGTTGAGGAGGATCAAGATCGTGACTGCTGGAGCTGATGATCCGACACGGGCACTCGGGCGTGTAAGAGAGATCGACAAAGAAGAGCAAATAGCGTTTATAGACCTCCCGAATGGAAGCATCCTTCCTTATTTGATGAACGATGAGGATGAACTCTATGTTAACGAGGTGGTATTCATTGGTCCAAATTTGAACAATATTGAGCAGGCCCCTTCGACTCTTTGGCCACGGACGCCTTGGATCGGCAATGTTAGAAGCGTGTTAGAGGACTTGGTAATTGTCGGTATCAATGGACAATTACGCTCATTCCCGTTGCCGGAAAACGTTACACTCAAAGCTGGCTTCACCGTTGAGGGGAACGATGTAGACGGCGTTCTTCGCGTCCTGACAGAACGTTCGATATCACCGTTAGACCTCACCTTGGGGGAGCCATTCGATATTTCTCGGTGGCGAGAAAACCCGGATGGTTCGCTGAGCTATGACGACTTCGGTGGGTATGCGCAGATCAAGGCGCGCACTAAGGAGTTGATCGAGGTCCCACTTCAGCGTCGCGATGCTCTTCTAAAGATTCGCGCAAAGGCCATTAAAGGCGTGTTATTCACCGGACCATCGGGCACTGGGAAAACGATGTTAGGCCGCATTATTGCCCATCAGGCTAACGCAGAGTTCTATAAGATTAGCGGTCCGGAGATCATTAGTAAATACTTGGGCCAGAGTGAAGAGATCCTCCGCGAGATCTTTGACGACGCGAAACGGCAGGAGCGTGCCATAATATTCTTTGATGAGATTGACAGTGTTGCGCCCCAGAGGGCAGATGATTCGCACGAGGCGTCTCGGCGATTGGTTGCTCAATTGCTGACCAAATTGGATGGCTTCGATCAGCACGACAACATTATCGTAATTGCGACGACAAATCGTCCTCAAGACATTGATACTGCGTTGAGGAGACCTGGGCGATTCGATTGGGAGATTCACTTCGACTACCCGAACATGGCGGACCGTGAGGAGATCCTCCGAACAATTGCTGCGAATCTAAATGCTGCGGACGATCTTGATCATGCGCGTATAGCTGAGGTGACTGCCGGATGGTCTTCGGCCGATCTGCGCGCTATCTGGAGCGAAGCCGCCCTCCTCGCGGTTATCGACGACCGGGACATGGTACTGATGGAAGATTACCTTGGCGGGTTCCAACGAGTTGATCAACAAAAGTCCCTGATTCTGTCAACTCGACGAAATAAATCTCGGAATGGAGATAATTGATCTTGTTCGGTAAGCGAAAGCGAGAAGAGAAGGCTCGAGTTGAGCGCAGCGAGAAGCTGCGTCAGTTGCGAGAATTCATCTACCTTGACGAGGTCAGCGTGACAAGTCTGCTTTCGTCTCGGGAGGGCAAGGTGCCACACGAGTTTACCGACAGCGCTTCCGCTGGGATGAAAGCAGAGGTGAGCGGGCAGGTGGAGGCCGGTGTTCCTGTGGCAGGAAAGGCTCGAATTGGTTCGAAATACGAATCTAGCCGTAGTGCAAATTCGCAGGTGGTGAGCAAGGCGACCATTCAAACGCTATTTGGAAATTTGCATGCTTCGGAGAATGCGCTACTAGCGATAGGTGAATTAAAAGAGCGAGTACTGCCGCGTGATCTCGATTCGATAAGGAGAATTGTTAGCGATGGCGCCGGGGAAGCCGATCCGAAGTGGATGGTTCCTGTTAGCGAGCTTCGACGAGGCGAGTTGGTGGAGATTGAAGTAGAACTTGAAGCTGATCCAATATTTCAGATTGGCACCATTCTGTCAAATCTCAAAGAGTTGGCGGATGAGAGTGAGGATTTGCGAAAGCAGGTAAGTGGATCCGTTTTCGAGCAACTGGAGGGATTGAATAGGGTTCTTGACAAGCTTATGGTCGGCCTAATTCCAATCCGTTGCCGTGTTGTCGATTGGGTGTTGGTGCGAAGCGCGCAAAGGGACATGCTGGTGCGGAGGGTGCTGAGTGACGCCCTGGCATCGCAGGGCCCTCTGGAGGTCGAAGAAGTTTACCTTGTCGCCGATACGGAGCAAGAGTTGTACTGGAAGGATGTTCGCCGGGTTCTCTTCTCCTCTTCTCGGTTCCGCGTCTTCTGTAGACTCAATGGTGACGGATTCAATCCCGCATGGAATCCGGTAAGGCTCACTAATGCGCTCGAGAAGGTCCATCCTATGCTTGGCCGACAAATGCAGGGGTTGAGCTTGGACTTTTCTCACGCTGTTTCCGCTGTTCAAACAGAGCGGTCTGCGCGGGAAGATAATAGATTCTCGGCGCTGCTGACTTATGCCGAACTTCTGGCTCGTGAGAACGGCTATGCGATGACCGTTGAAGATCGACGCGAACTGACCGCGCTGGCCAGTCAGAGGAAGGATGAAGTGGGTTCAGTCGGCGATTCTCGGGAAGCTTTTGCTTCGATCAAGAATTGGCTTGGAACGAAGATTGATGTATCGGCGAACTCCAGGTTTGATTCAGATGCTCGTTATCGCGCTATGGAAATGAATGGACTCGTTCCTGGTGGGGAAGGCAAGGGGGCTCAATTTATGGTCGAAGCTATCGATCCTGAAATGGGTCAAAAGGAGAACTTGCTAGACGCGTCGGTCATCGGGATGTATTGGTAGGTGTACAGCTACGTAGCGATGATTGCTGCTAACCTGGTTGTATGCGTGGTGCGGGTGATCAGCTCAGCATCGGGGAGCGTATTGCCTTCTACCGGCGTCGTCGGGGGTTGTCGCAGGCCGTACTGGCTGATCTGGTCGGTCGCTCTGAGGACTGGCTCAGCAAGATCGAGCGCGGTGAGCGCGACATCCGCAGGTTGGACGTGCTCGCGGACGTGGCTCGCGCGCTGCGGGTGACCCTTGGGGATCTGCTCGGGGAACCCGTGCTCATGGAGGACGAGGAACGCAACGACGACGTTCCGGCGATCCGGGATGCACTGATGGCTCCCAGGCGGCTTTCGCGGACGTTGTTCTCCTCGTCCACGTCGCCCGAGTACATCGACCCGGCCCCGGTGCAGCAGCTCGTGGAGGGGGCCTGGTCGAGCTATCAGAAGGGCGACCTCGGCCGAGTTGTCTAGGCTCTTCCTGGGCTGATCAAGACCACTCAGCAGATGGAGGCCGCCTCGGCGGATGATCCGGCCTACCGGCGTACCTGCGCGGCGCTCTCGGCGCGGATTCATCACCTGACCGCGACCACGTTGAGCAAGATCGGTGAGGCCGACTTGTCCTGGATCGCGGCTGAGCGGGCTATGCAGGCGGCCGACGAGGCGGACGATCCGCTCGTGCTGGCGTCGGCTGCGAGGTCCGGTACTCACGCGCTCCTGGCGGTCGGCCGGTTCGAAGACGCGCTTGAGCTGGGAGAAGCCGCGGCGAAGTGGCTGGTTCCGCGGATGGCGGCCGGTGATCCGGCGGCGCTGAGCCTCTACGGAATGCTCTACCTGCGGACGGCGGTCGCCGCAGCCCGTCATCAGGACCGGGCGACCTCGAACGACCTGCTCGCGCACGCCACCCGCGCTGGCGAACAGCTCGGGGTGGATGCGAACTACTGGCACACCGGCTTCGGACCGGCGAACGTCGAGCTGCACCGCCTCTCCGCGGCCCTGGACCTCGGTGACGTCACGCAGGTGATCGAGCAGGCTCCGAAGGTCGACGTCGAGCACTTGCCCGCGGAACGGCAGGTCACCTACTTGATCGACTACGCACGGGCGCTGAGTCTGATGGCGAAGGACGACGAAGCACTTCAAACTCTGCTGTCCGCGGAGCAGAAGTCGCCGGCCATCGTGCGGCACTCGACGGTGGTCCGTGAGGTCGTGCGGTCGATGTACCGTCGTGCTCCGGCCACGGCCGGCCGGAAGTCGTCGGCGCTCCTGGCGCTGCCTGAGCGTTGTGGAGCGGTGAGGTAGCTGCATGGGTTCGCGGGTGCTGGGTCTGGTCGGCTCTGGTGCGGGTGGCGTCGAGGAGCTGCTTCCGCGCGTCATCCGGCCCGCGCAGGACGCCGGGTGGACGGTCGTCGTCACCCTGACGCCCACTGCCGGCCGTTGGCTTCAGAAGTCCGGGGCGCTCGCTGAGATCGAGGAGGCGACCGGCTACCCGGTTCGCGTTGAGCCTCGCGACCCGGACGAGAAGAGCCCGCACCCTCCCGTTGACTGCTACCTGGTCGCTCCCGCGTCGGCGAACATGGTCGCCAAACTCGCGATGGGTATTGCGGACAACCAGGCTTTGACGCAGGTGAACGAGGCCATCGGCACCCGGAACCTGCCGGTCGTCGTGTTTCCGCGGGTGAACGCTGCGCATGCGCGCCACCCGTCGTGGGACTTCCACATCGCTGCGCTTCAGCGGGCCGGTGTGCGTCTCGTCTACGGTGATGACGTCTGGCCGCTCCACGAGCCGCGCAGTGCGCCGGGGCGTGAATTGCCCTGGTCGGCCGTAGTCGACGCGGTGAACGAGGCCGTTCCCGCCTCGCGCTAGCCCTCTGCAACACCTACCCGGACAGTTTGTCCGGGTGATCGCCCTGAACCGGGTGTCTCCTGGGTCATACCGCGCCCCACCGGACGCGGGAGAGCCAAGACCCCCAGGAGAGCAGATGGGCATTCACGTGGTGATCCAGCCCGCCGCCGGGTACGGCGCTGAGGTCGTTTCACCGTCACCCGGCATCCGGCAACTCATCGCCGGCGGGGAGGACGCCACCTTCGTCATCCAGGTTCCCGCGCGCATCGGCGGGCTGACCGATGCCGCTCGGTTCGCGCGGAGCCTGGCTGTCGCTGCCATCGAGTTCGGGGACTGGTGCGAGACGCAGAACCGCTCGCGCTCGTTCCCGTTCGACTCCGCTGATGGTCACCGCTCGAACGACACCGAATGACTGGTCGCGCTCGACCACAGAACACGAAGGCACACAAGGGGTATCGACATGGCTATTTCCAGGGGACACCGCTTCCCGATCGAGTTCGATGACGCGTTCCCGCAGGGTTTGGTGATGGTGGGCGAGATCTCGCCGGACAACGAGTACCAGTCCCGGGAGGACAGGGCGGCCGGTCGTCCCGCTCGGCAGCGCGTCGACGAGGTGACCGGCAAGCGCCAGTGGAAGGCGACCGTGACCGACCCGTCGGAGCCGAACGCCAAGCGCGCGTCCTTCGAGATCATGTTCCTCGCCGACGTGCAGCCGGTGCCGACGACGAGCGAGGTGCTTCCCGGCATGCGGCCGGTGGAGCTGGAGGGGCTGACCGCGGAGCCGCGAGTGGCCGGCAACGGCGAGTTCAAGTACCAGTCCTTCGTCTTCCGCGCGACCGGATTCAAGGCCGTGAACAGCGGACGCGCGGGGAAGACAACGGCTGAGCAGTCGGCGAAGGCCGCGTGAGTGGGCGAGGAGCGCTGATGATGACGCGTGAGGACCACGCGCCCCCGGCCCAAGCATGGCAGCGGCCGGAGGGTGGGGAGCCGGGCTACGTCTACGAGTGGGTGGCGGCTCACATCGCCGACCGCATCAACTCGGGCGAGCTTCCGGTGTACGCGCGGCTTCCCAGTGAGAAGCGGTTGGCAGTGGAGTACGGCGTTTCGCTGGGATCGGCCCGCCACGCGACCCGGATTCTGCGGGAGCGCGGGTTCGTCATGACGATCCGGTCCAAGGGTACGTTCGTCGCCCCGCGGAACGCCCAGGGTGATTGAGATCGGCACGGGAACGGATGCCGCATCCGTTCCCGTGCTCTCCCTGTGGAAGGAGGTGAACGAAGTGCCATCCAGGTCCCGGAAGCCTCGTCGGCGGTGGCTGGTCCGGCGGCGCTGCTGGCTGTGCGGACGCACCCATCGGCTGATGCGGGACAAGGCGTACGTGTGCCGGACCTGTGCGGGCCGCGGCAGCGAAGGTCTCTAGAGGAAGGTCCACAGTAGACGCGAAACGCACGCGGGGACGTGCGGCGATGAAGCGCGCCCTCATGCAGGAACCTCGAAACATAAGGCGCAGAAGCGGAACCTGGCTACCAACCGTGCCGCTCCTGCGCTGTCCACCCTCTGGGAGCAGACAAGTGGCAACGATAGACAACGGCAACCGAGCCGTGTCAACGGGCCGCACCCCGACGCGGTGCGCCGCATGCAAGAAGTTCACCCGACTGGCCCCCGGCGACACCGAATGTGCTGCCTGTGCCGGCCGACTGCCGCTGCCGATCACCACCAAGGCAGGTGGTCGCTGATGGACGCGCACACCTTCGGAATCCTCCTCCTCGGCGGGATCGGCCTGGCGGTGGTCGTCTGGGTGCTGCACAAGCTCGGCTCCGCGCTGGCCTCGATCGCGGAGGCGCTGGCGGCGGCCGCGGTGGTGTTCTTCTCCCTGTGGTGGCTGCTCAAAGCCCTCGGCTGGGTGGTCGCGCAGATCGTGATGCATCCGCGCACAACGCTCACCGTGCTCGCGCTGGCGGCCTGGTGTTACTGGGTCGGCTGGGTCTCGCTGCTGGTCAGCCTGTGCGTGGTCGGTTCGGGCTTGGCGTGCTGGCGGTGGTTCCACCTCGTCTCCTACGACCAGTGGGCCGGGCAGTTCCTGCGCACCTGGTGGCAGAAGTGGGCCGTCTACGTGCCGAACCTGCCGGGCTGGCTGCACGCCTGCGGGTTGAGCGTGAAGGACGACGCGATCCCGGTGGACCTGACGGTCACGCTCGTCGGGCGGAAGAAGATCACCCGGGACCGGGAACGTGCCGGGGTGCGCATCCCGAAGGTCAAGCGGGTGAAGTCCGGGCCGTCGTGGGATGAGGCCCGGGTGCAGTTGGTGCCGGGACAGAAGCCGGAGGACTTCGACGACGCGGCTCGTGCGCTGGCATCGGCGCGCAAAGTCGGCCGGTGCCAGGTGCGGGAGGTCGCTCCCAACGTGGTGTCGATCGACTTCCAGCGCCGGGACCTGCTCGCTGCGCCGGTTCCCTGCCCGGAGCTCGGGTCGATGCCGGTTGACCTGCGGCACGTGTGGGCGGGACGGACTGAGTACGGGCAGGACTGGCGGGTCCCGTTGTTCGGCTCGGGAAGCCACACCCTGACCGCGGGTGCCAGCGGTGCGGGCAAGAACTCGGTGATGTGGTGCCCGCTCGTGGCGATCGCGCCGGCCATCCGGGACGGACTAGTCAGGGTGTCCGGGATCGACCCGAAGGGCATGGAGCTGGCCTACGGGCGGGGGATCCTCCATCGGTACGCGGTGACTCCGAAGGACGCCCTGGCGCTGCTGGACGACCTCGTGCACGCGATGGACAAGCGCAAGAGCGAGTTCGCCGGTCGCGTGCGGTCGGTCCCGATTTCCAGTGAGAACCCGCTGGAGCTGATCGAGTTCGACGAGATCGGGGCACTGACCAAGTACACCGACCGCAAGACCCGTGAGCAGATCGTGGAGAAGGTGGCCCTGCTGACCACGCAGGGGCGGGCGCTGGGCTTCACGGTCCGGGGCTATGTGCAGGAGCCGACGAAGGAGACGGTCCCGGTCCGGGAGCTGTTCCCGCGGCGCATCTGCCTCCGCGTCACCGCGAAGTCGCATGTCGGCATGGTGCTCGGCGACCAGGCGTACGAGCGGGGTGCCTGGGCGAACCGGATCGACGAGTCCGCGGCCGGTGTCGGCTACGTGTGGGGCGAAGGGCTGCGGGAGCCGCTGCGAGTCCGGGCCGGGTGGGTTCCGGACGCGGCGGTGAAGGCGCTGGAGGCGTACGTCGGCGGGCAGGTGGGCCACTGGGGAGGTGTGGCGGCCTGATGCACCAGAGCAGGGCAGAACGGATGCGTCAGCCGCTCTCCACGGAGGTCATGAAGGCCACTGCGGAGAAGCACGGGGTGTGCGTGCGGCCGTTCACGATGGAGGTCGGCGACCCCGAGACGGGCGAGCTCCGCTACGTCGCCGTGCCGTGTGGCTCGACGGTGGAGAGCGTCTGTGGTCCGTGCGCGAAGAAGGCGAAGGCGTTGCGGATGGCGCAGTGCCGGGAGGGCTGGCACCTGACGGAGGAGCCGGACTTCGCCCCGGTCCCGCCATCTCCGGAGCAGAAGGAGTTGATGGAGTTCCGCGCTGATCTGGTGGCGCGGTATCGGGATGCGGTCGAGCACGGGGAGGAGGGGCAGGCCGACGAGTTGCGGGAGGAGATCCGCGGGGTCGATGAGGAACTTCGGCAACTCGGCATGCGCGGCCGGTTGCCCTCGCCGGATCTGCCAGGCAAGCGGCCGGTGAAGCGGACGACCAGGCGGCGGCAGGACGCACCCAACTTGCCGCGCAAGAAGGTCGCCAAAACGACGGTGGGACGGGAGTACGCCGGGAAGTTCCGGCCGTCGATGTTCGTGACGCTGACCTGCGACACCTACGGGCGGGTGCGGGAGGACGGCACGCCGGTCGACATGGCGACCTATGACTACCGGCGGGCGGCGCGGGATGCGGTGCACTTCTCGTCCCTGGTGGATCGGTGGTGGCAGAACCTCCGCCGCGTCGTCGGGTGGGACGTGCAGTACTTCGCGACCGTGGAGCCGCAGAAGCGGACCGCTCCGCATCTCCATGCGGCGTTGCGGGGGTCGATTCCGCATGAGGTGCTGCGGCAGGTCACCGAGGCCACCTATCACCAGGTCTGGTGGCCGGCGCATGACCAGCTTGTCTACGGCGGAGATCGGCTGCCGGTGTGGGACATGCGGAGCAAGTCCTTTGTGGATCCGGAGAGCCGAGAGCCGTTGACGCAGTGGGAGGAGGCTGTGGAAGCGGTCGAGGAACCGGCGCATGTCGTGACGTTCGGTCGGCAGGTGCACTCGAAGGGCATCCTCGGCGGTACCGAAGAGGCCGGGCGGCACATCGGGTACCTGACGAAGTACCTCACCAAGTCGACGGGTGAGGTGGTCGAAGCCAGCAGCACCAGGCGGCGGGATCACCACGACCGTCTTCACGCTGAGCTGGCGGTCACCCCGTGTTCGCCGCGGTGCGCGGTGTGGCTGCTCTACGGTGTGCAACCGCTCGGCGTGACGAGTCGGACGACTCCGGGGCACTGCAAGGGGCGCGCGCACCGACGCACCACGCTCGGGCTGCCTGGTCGGCGGGTGCTCGTCTCGCGCAAGTGGTCCGGGAAGTCGCTCGCGGATCACAAGGCGGACCGGAAGGCGTTCGTGCGGGACATGCTCGCGGGCGTCGGGATCGTGAAGCCGGAGGAGGACACCTCGCGGCTGATCTGGCGCAAGGTCGCGCCGGGGGATAGGGACGCGCCACCTCGGGCGCACCTGCTCATGCGGGCCATCGCGGAGCGGATCACGTGGAAGGCCGAGTACGACCGTGCGCTTCTCGCGGCGGGGCCACCACCAGGGGAGCCAGAAACTTCGGCAACTCAGCTCGCGGCGTGAAGGGGGATCGATGGAAAGGGGCTATCTCAACGTGGAACAGGCGGCCGAGTACCTGAACACCTCGGTTCGCTTCATCCGGCGCATCGTCGCGGAGCGCCGGATCGCCTTCCACAAGGTCGGATCGCATGTGCGGTTCAAGCTCGAAGACCTGGAGGCGTTCGTGCAGGCCGGGCGGGTCGAGCCGATCACACGGACGACTTACCTGGGGAGGGCTGCGTGATGGCGAACAAGAAGGGTCGCCGACGGTTCGGCGCGGTGCGTGAGCTGCCCTCGGGGCGGTGGCAGGCTCGCTACCTCGGGCCGGACGGGCGCACTCATCCTGCGCCGCACACGTTCCCGGGGAAGCGGGACGCCGAACAGTGGTTGTCGGTGGTGGAGGCGGAGATCCTGCGTGGGGACTGGCTGGACCCCGACTTGGCGCGGATCAGCTTCGCCGACTACGGGTGGGCGTGGATCAAGGAACGGAAGGTGTCGCAGCGGACTCGCGACGAGCACGACAGCATCTGGCGCAACCACGTCGAGCCGTTCCTCGGCCGCTACCAGGTGAACCAGATCAGCACCGAGGTGATCCGGCGGTGGCGTTCCGACCTCCTGGACTCGGGACGTTCGGAGGACCGGACGGCGAAGGCGTACCGGCTGGTGCGGTCGATGTTCACGACGGCGGTGGACGACGGGCGGATCAAGCGGAACCCGTGCCGGATCAAGGGCGCGGACCAGCACCGCACACCTGAGCGGCCGCATGCGTCGATCGAGGAGGTGTACCGGCTGGCGGACCTGATGCCGCGGCGGTACCGGTTCCTGATCCTGCTGGCCGCGTTCTCCGGGCTGCGGTGGGGTGAGCTGATCGCCCTTCGCGTGCGGGACCTGGACCGGGTGAACATGGTGGCGCGGGTGGCCCGCCGGACGGCTGAGTTGCGGAGTGGGCGACTCGACGTGGGGCCCACCAAGTCCGCGGCCGGGGTGCGCACGGTGGCCCTTCCCCGCTTCCTGGCCGACGAGCTGGCGGAGCACCTGGCCGAGTTCGCCGAACCGGGGTCGGACGGGCTGCTGTTCGTCGGCAAGCGGGGCGGGGTGCTGCGGCGGGGAAACTTCCGTCGTGAGGTGGACTGGAAGAAGATCCTGGTCAAGGCCGGGTTGCCGGAGGGCTTCCACTTCCATGATCTCCGCCACACCGGCAACCAGATGGCGGCGGAGGCCGGCGCGACCACGCGGGAGCTGATGCAGCGGATGGGGCAGAGCACCGCGCGGGCGGCGTTGATCTACCAGCACGCGACGAGCGCCCGGGACCGGCAGATCGCCGACGAGCTCAACGCCCGGGTGGAGCGCTACCGGCAGCGCGAGAGCTAGTGGCACGGTAATGGCACGACAGCAGCGAGCGGCGGCCCCAAGAACCGGGGACCGCCGCTCGTTGTGGGTTTGACCTGCGAAGACAGTGAGAGCGGGCGACGGGAATCGAACCCGCACCACCAGTTTGGAAGACTGGGGCTCTACCATTGAGCTACGCCCGCATGCACCCGCATCGTACGGGCGCGTCTGCGAGTCTAGCGGCTCGCGCTAGAGTGATCGCACCGCCCCGGCCCTGGGGCGAACCGGGATGTGGCGCAGCTTGGTAGCGCATCCGCTTTGGGAGCGGAGGGTCGCAGGTTCAAATCCTGTCATCCCGACCACGGTCACCCGGCCGGTCGCCCGCGTGGCGGCCGGCCGGACTCATGCCGGGCGACGGGCGCAGCGTCCGGCAAGCGCTTCATTTTCGTCACCGCCATCCTGAATTGTGTTCAACAACACTTCGTGAGCCAGGAACCGGAACCTTGTGCGTCACGCAATCAGGTGACCTCGGTTAGCTACTTCGCAGTATGGCTGAGATTTTCTCCTCCTTCACTTATCGCCCTCCAGTAGATCTGGGGTGGTGCTTTTTTCCAACGGTGAACGAAGGACGTAATAGGCTCGATGACGGAATTGACGTTCGGTTGGATCACGCCCGTTCTGTCCTACGTCATGGCGTGCGTGGGTAGCGCGCTCGGTCTCCGCTGCATGGTGCGAGCGCTTTCCGCGACCGGCCGTTCCCGCCGCCACTGGCTCGTCAACGGCGCCATGGCCATCGGCACCGGGATCTGGACCATGCACTTCATCGCGATGATGGGGTTCGGCGTCACGGGCAGCGAAATCCGCTACGACGTCCCGCTCACGGTGCTCAGCTTGCTGGTCGCCATCGCGGTCGTCGGCATCGGCGTGTTCGCCGTGGGATACCTCGTTCCAAGACGCTCGCCGTGCTCGTCGGCGGCGTCCTCGCCGGCCTGGGCGTCGCCGCCATGCACTACACCGGAATGGCGGCGGTCAGCGTCGAAGTCCACGGCGGGCATTCTGTGACCAGCGGCGCCACCCCCATGTAGTTCGTGTTCCCGCTCACCGTCGTGCTGGGTTCCTGCCTCTTTCTGACCTCGGCGTTCGTCGCGCTTTCCCCAGGTTCGCAAAAGGAACTGACGACAACCTGAGTGAACCGCGAACGAATTCCGCAATTAGAGAACCATGGCCGAGCGCCGAGAAAAGCATGCCCGCATTTCGCCGGCACCCCGGCTCGTCGACCGCCTGACGCCGCGGTCCGTCCGCGCGAAGATCGTCGCCCTGCTCATGGTGCCGGTGGTCTCGCTCACGGTGCCGGTGGTCTCGCTCATGGTCCTGTGGGGCCTGGCCACGGCCTCGGCCGTGCAGACCGCGTGGAACCAGCGTCAGGTCGAGGAGTTCGACACGCACCTGACCGCGCCGGTCGCCGGCCTGGTCAGCGGCCTGCAAGCCGAACGCGCGGTCGTCGCCGCCCACCTCGCCGGCTCCGGTGACCTGCTCTTGCTCGAACAGCGGTACGCCCAGACCCGTGCCGCGCTCACGACGCTCCGCGACGGCGTGACCCTGGTCGCCGCCGACCTCGCCGGGATCGCGCCCGACCTGAAGCCGCCTCGGCGACCTCGTCGCCGACGTGACCAGGCTGAGCGGCGCCCAGGGCGCGGTGACCGCCCGCCAGGCCGACTGGCGCGCCACCTTCGACGCCTACTCCGGCGCGATCGACACCGCCTTCGCGGTCGAATCCGCGCTCGCCGACATCCACGACATCCGGTCGCCCTGGCCGTGGCCGCCCTCGGCCGCGTCGGCGAAATGCTCGCCCGGCAGGACGCCGCGGCCCGCGCCGCTGCCGCCGGACGCGCGAACGCCGAGACCCACCGCGCCTTCGTCGACGCCTCGGCGGGCAACGCGTCCTCACCGCCGGGCTGCTGTCCGACCTGCCGGACGCCCAGCGGGAAGCCCTCCGCGACATCACCACCAGCGACTCCTACCGCGCCCTCACCGACGTGCAGAACTCCGTGCAGGCCGACACAGTAGTGCGGGGGCTTCGGCTGGAGGGCCGGGCTGCCGCTCGGCGGAGGGGCAACAGCGCGGGCCTGCGACCTGGGCGGGCCGGCGCCGCCGCGGCGGGTGAGCCGCCAGGAAGGATCAGCGCGCCCGGGTCACCACGGTCAGGAGCCCTGCTCGCGGCGGGCGCGGGCCCGGCGTTTGCCCTCGTGCATCGCCTGCACGCGGGCGATCGGGATGGTGCGGCCGTGTTCCACGAGCTCCGCCGGCAGCTCCTGCGGGTCGGGCAGCGACTCGGTCCACGGGTCGTCCGAGCCCAGCAGCCGCAGGGCCTCGCGGAGGGTGAAGTCGCTTGGGTGCACGTTGTCCAGGTCGCTCCACGGCACCGGGAACGACACCGGCAGACCGGGCCGCACCCGCGGGCTGTAGACCGCCACCACGGTCGCGCCACCCGCGCGGGTCGAGTCGAGGAAGACCTTGCCCTCGCGGTCCTCGCGGATGAACGCCGTCGTCGCCAGTTCCGGGTCGAGCGCCTCGGCGCGCGCGGCCAGCGCCCGGGTCGCCGCGGCGGCCTGCTCCGCATCGGCGCCGCGCACCGGCACGAAGATGTGCACCCCCTTGGAACCGCTCGTCTTCACCGCGCCGGCCAGACCGCAGTCGTCCAGCGCGCGGCGCACCAGGTGGGCCGCGCGCACCGCCAGGTCGAAGGCCGCCGAGCCCTCCGGCGGGTCCAGGTCCAGCACCAGGTGCGTCGGCCGGTCCAGGTGCCCGGCGGTGCCCAGCGTCGGGTGGTACTCGATCGCCCGCTGGTTGCCGAACCACAGGAGCGTGCGGCGGTCGTCGCACAGGGCGTAGGTCACCTGCCGGTGCGAGCTCTCCGCCCACATGCTCACCCGCGGCACCCATTCCGGGGTGTACTTCGGCAGGTTCTTCTGCATGAACGGGTCCTGACCGCGCAGCACCCGCACGACGGACAACGGCCGGTCCCGCAGCGCCGCGATCATCCGGTCGGCGACCGCGTCCAGGTAGTCGACCAGATCGCGCTTCGTGGCGCCGGCATCGGCGAACAGTGACTTGTCGAGATTCGTCAACGAAACGCCGTCCCGCACCTCTGCGCTGCTCATGGCCCCACTCTTGCCGATCCTCCTCGCCCGGGCCACCCCTGACCGGGTTTGCCGCCACCCGCGCGGGGGTAGCGATTCCCCGTGGACATGGGTGAGCGGTACCGGCTCGAGGAGCGGATCGGTGGCGGCGGCAGTGCCTACGTGCACCGCGCGTGGGACCGCGTCGCCGAACGCGAAGTCGCGATCAAGCTCTTCCACGCCGGTTCCACACCCGCCCAGCAGCGGCGGCAGGCGCAGGAGTTCCGCATCCTGGACCGCTTGCGGCACCCGGCGTTGGTGCCGCTGTACGACTCCGGCGTGTGCGACGGGCGCGCGTTCTTCGTGATGCGGCTGGTGCACGGCCCGACGCTCGCGGACCGCATCGCCGAGGGGCCGCTGGCGCTGGACGAGACGATCGAGCTGGGCGCGCGGCTGGCGGACGCGCTGGCCTACGTGCACCACGCGGGGATCACGCACCGGGACGTCAAGCCGGCGAACATCCTGCTCGGGCCGGACGGCGCCGTGCTCGGTGACTTCGGCATCGCGCAGGGCCACGACAGCACCCGCTTCACCACCACCGGCACCGTCGTGGGCACCGCCGCGTACATGGCGCCCGAGCAGGTGCGCGGGGAACCGGTCGGGCCGCGCGCGGACGTCTACTCGCTCGGGCTGGTGCTGCTGGAATGCCTGTCCGGGCGGCGCGAGTACCCCGGGTCGCTGACCGAGTCCGCGGTGGCGCGCCTGCTGCGCCCGCCCGCGGTGCCGGACGGCCTGCCCGCGCACCTGGCGGACCTGTTGCGGCGCATGGGGAACCGGGACCCGCACGGGCGGCCGTCGGCGCGTGAAGTGGCGGCCGTGCTCGCTGGGGCCACCCGGCCGTTGGTCCCGTTGAAGCCGCGGCGGCGGCTCGGTGTCGCCGCCGGGATCACCGGCGTGGCCGCCGCGGCCGCGATGGCGTTCACACTGCTGAACGGGTCCACCACGGACACCCCGGCCTCGGTGCCCGCACCCGTCGCGCCGGCCCCCGCGCCGGTGGCCGCGTCGCCGCCGGTGACGAGTGAAACACCCGCCGCGGTGGCGAAAACCGTTCCGACGAGCCGGAGCGAGGAGGCTCCCGCGCCCGCGAAGAGCCGGAAGGACGACAAGGGCAAGGGGCAGGACAAGAAGCCCGGCAAGGACAAGTGAGGCGTCAGACCCTCTTGCTCATGTGCACCAGCGCGCCGTCGAGGAACGGCTCCTCGCGGTCCACCCGGTAACCCAGCCGCCGGTAGAAGCGGATGTTCTCGGTGAACAGGGCGTTCGTGTAGAGCCGCACGCCAGGCAGGCCCATCGACTGCGCCAGCAGGTCGGCGTGCCGCATCAGCAGGCGTCCGTGACCTGCGCCCTGCGCGGAGGGCCGCACGGCGACGTTTTCGATCAGCAGGTGGTCCACCGCGGGGATCATCTCGATCAACGCGACCAGCTGGTCGTCGTCGTAGAGCAGGTCGATGCGGTGGGCGGTGACGGCCTGCCGGTAGTCCGTGCGCATCGGCAGGGGTTCGCGCTGGATGATGTCCACCCACTTCGCGTACGCGGCGTGGACCAGTTCCCGGATCGCGTCGGCGTCGTCGGGCGTCGCGCGTCGGAAGAGGTACTTGTGCGGCATTTCTCCTCCTTCGCGGCTGGGCGGTTGCCCGTGGGCCCGGGGGGTACCCGTTGACCGCACGAACAGCCGAGTATCAGGAGAGCGTATGGCGCAGCACGCCGGGCTCCGGGACCTCGCCGCCGCGGGTCGCGCCGAGGCCGACGCCTACCGGGGGAATCACGACCGTCCGCTGGGCGGCTACCTCGTCGTCCTGCTCGTGTACACCTCGCTCGTGGCGACGGCGGCGCTCGCGGCTCTGCTCACCGGCCGCAAGATGCCCCGTGACCTGCGGGTGTCCGACATCGCCCTGATGGCGATGGGTACCCACAAACTGGCCAGGACGATCAGCAAGGACGCCGTCACCAGCCCCCTGCGCGCCCCGTTCACCCGATACGCGGACACCGCCGGGCCCGCCGAGGTGATGGAGGAGGTGCGCAAGCCCTCCGGGCTGCGGCACAGCCTCGGCGAGCTGCTCAGCTGCCCGTTCTGCCTCGACATGTGGGTGGTGACCGGGTTCACCGTCGGCCACGTCTTCGCGCCTCGTGTGACGCGCCTGGTCGCGGCGGCGCTGGCCGCGCTGGCCGGCGCGGATTTCCTCCAGCTCGCCTACGCGAAGGCGCAACAGATCGCCGAGGGCTGAGCCAGCCGGGTGTCGCGGAGGAGAAGCAGGGGTACTCGCACCGCGGACAGGAGGTGCGATGACTGAGCTGATGACCCGGGAAGACGCGGCCATCGAGGTCCGCGACCCCGCGAGTGGCGAGTTGGTGGGACGCGTGCCGAGCGCGACCGCGGACGAGGTCGCCGAGGCGGTGCGCGCGGCGCGGGCGGCGTTCGCGGGCTGGGAGCGGACCGCCGCGGGGGAGCGCGCTGCCGCGTTGAAGGCCGCGGCGGCCGAACTGCGCGAGCGGGCCGACGAGCTGGCCGCGATGAACAACCGCGAGACCGGCAAGCTGCCGGACGAGGCACGCGAAGGTGTCCTCGCCGGTGCGGGGACCCTGGAGCAGTACGCGGAGCTGGGGCCCGCCCACCGCGGGCGGAGCCTGCAGGGCGGCTGGGACGCGACGGATCTGATGGTGCCCGGGCCGCGTGGTCTCGTGGTTGCGCTGACGCCGTGGAACGACCCGGTCGCGGTCGCGTGCGGGCTGATCGGCGCGGCGCTGGCGACGGGCAACGTCGTCGTGCACAAGCCGAGCGAGCGGTGCCCGCACGTGGGGCGGATGCTGACCGAGCTGATCGCGCGGCACTTGCCCGCGGACGTGCTGGTCTGCGTGGACGGCGACGGCCGGGTGGGCGCGCGGCTCGCGGAGTGCGCGGACGTGGATGTGATCGCGCACGTCGGCAGCACCGCGACCGGCCGTTCGGTGGCGGTGGCCGCGGCGCGGACCGGGGCGAAGGTGCTGCTGGAGAACGGCGGCAACGACGCGCTGATCGTCGACGCGGGTGTGGATCCCAGGTGGGCGGCCGAGCAGGCCGCGCTGGGGGCGTTCGCGAACGCCGGGCAGATCTGCGTGTCGGTGGAGCGGATCTACGTGCACCGGTCGGTGGCCGGCGAGTTCCTGGACGCGCTCGTGGCGGAGGCGCGCAAGCGCCCGTCCGAGGTGCCGATGGCGCCGCTGGTGGACGAGCGTCAGCGCGAGCACGTGCACTCGCACGTCGAAGACGCGGTGGCGCAGGGCGCGTCGCTGCTGGCCGGCGGGACGTTGCCGGACGGGCCGGGCGCGCACTACCCGGCGACCGTGCTGGCCGGGTGCACGCCGTCGATGCGGGTGCTGAGCGAGGAGACCTTCGGGCCGGTCGCGCCGGTGCGCGTGGCGGACAGCTTCGGCCAGGCGCTGGAAGAGGCGGCCGACGACCGGTACGGCCTCACTGCGACGGTGCTGAGCGACTCGATGGCCCACGCGCAGCGGGCGTGGCGGGAACTGCCCGTGGGGACGGTGAAGGTGAACAACGTCTTCGGTGGCGCGCCCGCCGGGGCGGCCCACCCGCGCAAGGCCAGCGGCGAGGGGTTCGGCTACGGGCCGGAGCTGCTCGACGAGATGACCGTGACGAAGGTCGTCCACATCGGACCGTCCGGCGCTCGGGCGTGAGCGTCCGGTCCCGGCCACTCCCCGGGGCGGGACCCGAACGCGCGTCAGCGGGTGGCGAAGACGTACGGCTTGAGCGGCGGCTCCGCCTGCACCCGGCCGTGCAGGGCGAGCTGCTCGGCGATCACACCCGTCAGCGCCGCGTAGTCGGTCGCGAACCGCACCGGATCGACTCCGGGCATGAACAGCTGTCCGCACGTTTCGCGGGGCACGCGTGCGGGGTCGGCCGGACCGGGATGCGTCAGGGCGTCCATGGCGATCGCGTACGCCGTCGGGTCGTAGGTGCCGACGGCGAGGTGCTCCCCGGCCACGTTCGCCGGGCACACGTCCTGGACGGCCACGTTGGTGATCCGCCCGCCCCCGCCGCGGAGGCTGGTGGTGCCGCTGTCGTCGAGGTTGGGCTGGACGAACTCGTCGGTGCGGGTGTAGACCGCCGTGTAGGAGATACCCGGGAAGGTTTCCTGACCGGAGTTCATCGCCCTGGTGTAGGCCGAGTTCAGCGTCTGCTGCCACAGCGCGGGTGCGCACCCGAGGACCGGCGGGCACATCGCGTTGATCACGACGCTGCCGTGGTTGGTCGCCCCGAGTCCGACGTAGTCGTCGACCATCGGGCGCAGGTCGGGCCAGAACCGCAGCGCGAAGCGGGGTTCGGTGCCGCCCTGGCTGTGGCCGACGACGTCGACCTGGCGTCCGCTGATCCGGTGCACGTGCCGGATCGCGTTGACCACGTACTCGGCGGAGATCTGGGCGTCGGACATCGCCTGGTCCGGCAGGGTCACCGCGCAGTAGGGCCTGCCGAGCTGGTCCAGCGCCCGGAACCAGTTCCAGCCGAAGTCCTGCTGGGGGGTCAGGGTCGTGCCGGGCACGAAGAGCACCACGTCTTCGGTCGCCGCGGCGGCGTTCGCCGTGCAGGTGATGCTCTTCGCCAGCTCCGCGGCGGGCACGGTGAGCTCCGGTCCGGGGCGGTCCACCGGCGCGAAGGACGGTGCGGCGACCGCGGGGGCCGGCACGGCGACGGCTACGGCGATCAGGGCTGCCGCCACGAGAACACGGTGAAGGCGCATCGTTGCTGCCTTTCTGTCCACATCGGATCCACTTGGGGTGTGGGGAACGATAACCGTGCGCCGGCGTCGGTGCAACACATTCAGAAATGTTGCAGACCGTGTCCCCTCGCCGTAGAGTGCCGGTGTGAGCACAGACGTGTCCTGGAGCAGGCTGGCGTCGGACGCGGCGGTGGAGTCCGCGCGCCGGGAGCCGTTCACCAGGCTGTCCCGCGAGCTCTACGCGGGACACGAGAGCCGCCACGCCGGGCCGCGCCAGGCTCTGCGGGCGGCGCGCCGCACCTTCCTCGCCGGTGAGCGGGTCGACATGGGGGCGCTGGCCGCGGAACTCGGGGTAGACCGGGCGACCCTGTTCCGCTGGGTGGGCAACCGCGACGAGTTGCTGTCCGAGGTGATCTGGTCGCTGTGTCTGCCGACCTGGCAGGGGGCCGTCCGCGGCGCCGAGGGGACCGGGGTGGCCCGGGTCGTCTCGGTGTTCCACGCCTTCAGCGGTGCCATCATCGACGCCGGGTTCTTCCGGGCCTACCTCCGCCGGGAGCGCGACCGCGCGTTGCGGCTGCTCACCACCCGGGCCGGTGTGCACCAGACCCGCGTGATCGCGCTGTTCGAAGGGCTGCTCCAGGCCGAAGAGGCCGATTCCGGTCTGCGGCTGCCGCTGCCCGTGCGCGACACGGCGTACGTGATGACCCGCATCGCGGAGTCGTTCATCTACGCCGATCTGATCGTCGGGGAGGAACCCGACGCGGCCAAGGCGGCCGCCGCCGTCGCGGCTCTGCTCGGCCCGGCCCGGTCCTGAGTGGACAAGACCTAGGCCGACTCCCGTAGCTTCAGTGACACCGGCAGCACCTGCCGCCGCGGGCGGATCGGTTCACCGGCCAGCAGGGCGGTCAGTGTGGCGACCATCTGGCGCACCTGCGCGGCCGGGTCCAGGTGCACGGTGGTCAGCGGCGGGTTCATCGCGGTGGCCAGCGCCGGGTGGTCGTCGAAACCCACGACCGCCACGTCGGCGGGCACGCGACGGCCCGCGGCGCCCAGTGACTGCAGCACCCCCGCGGCCATCACGTCGCTCGCCACGAAGACCGCGTCCAGCTCCGGTTCGCGCGCGAGCAGCCGGTCCATCGCCTCGCGGCCGCCGTCCAGCGTGAAGTCCGCCTCCTCCGCCAGGCCAGACGACTCCAGCCCCGCGTCGGCCAGGGTCTTGCGCCATCCGGACAGCCGGTGGACCGCCGCGGTCTGGTCCTGCGGGCCGGCGACCGTCGCGATGCGGCGGCGGCCCAGCGAAACCAGGTGCTCCACCGCGAGCCGCGCGCCGATCGCGACATCCGAGTGCCCGGAGATCAGCGGGGCGACCAGCGGCCCCAGCGCGGCCAGGTCGGTCGACAGGTCGACGTCCATGTAGGCCACGACCGGAGCGTCCGAAGTGGACCATACGGCGTTCAGCGCCCGCCCGCGGTCCTTGAGGTCCAGGTGGCGCACCTCGACCTCGGCGAACTCGCGGGCGAGGCGCTCGGCCACCTGCAGGGTGGTGTCGGTGCTCGCGTTGTCGGCGACGGTGATGCGGAAGCGGTAGGGGAGGGTGGCGGCCAGGTGGGCGTGTAGCCGGCGGACGCACGGCTCCAGGTCGGTTTCTTCGTTGCAGGCCGGGATGACGACATCGAGGACCGGGTTGGCTGTCCGGGTGTCGATGCGGGTGGTGCCGGGGCCGGCCGCGGGGATTGTGACTGTCATGCCTCCACGGTCGCGCCGCGTGCTGTGCCCGGACTTTGAAGAAGCCTTGTGGTGACTAGGAAGTCAGGTCGTACACGGTCACACCGTCCACAGTGGTCGCCGTGAAGCTCGCGGCCACCCACTCGGCGATCTCCTCGGCCGCGTCGCTGCCGCCGGTGCTGTTGATCTCGGTGGGCTCGCCGACGAAGTAGTGGATCCGGCCGTCCGCCACGTACTGCTGGAACTGCGCCAGCGTCGGGGACGGGTCGGTGCCGTTGAACCCGCCGAGCGCCAGCACCGGGAAACCGGACGCCAGCTGGTAGCTCGCCGCCGGGTTGGAGCCGACGGTGGCCGCGACCCATGTGTAGTTCTCCGCGTCGGCCTGCAGCAGCGCGGTCATCTCGGCGCTCGGTGTCGTGGTGGTGAGCAGGCTGCCGACGCCGCCGCGCATCCCGCCGCCCCGACCACCATCGGGCGGTCCGCCCTGGCCGCCGAAGCCGCCGAACCCGCCGCTGCTCGGCCCGGCCGAGGGGATCGCGCCGGAGTGCGGCGTGGCCGCGGTCGCCACCGTGTACGCGCCGGAGCCGAGCAGCGAGGCGATCAGGGCCAGCGCCGCGACCCCGTGGGCGCCGGAGCGCGGCAGCCGGTCGGACACCAGGAGCAGCACCGCGGCGGCCAGCCCGAGCAGCAGCACCACGTACTTCAGCCAGGGCAGCCAGGTGGATTCCCGCGTCAGCAACAGGTACGCGGTCAGCGCGGTGAGCACGACACCGCTGGACAACAGCCCGGACGCGATCGGGTGCGCCCGCGCCCGCCACAACCGGACCGCGCCGGTGCCGACGAGCGTGGCGACCGCCGGGGCCAGCGCGACCGTGTAGTAGGGGTGGATGATCCCGCTCATGAAGCTGAACACGCCGGCGGTGACGACCAGCCAGCCGCCCCACAGGATCGTCGCGGCACGCGTCCGGTCGGTGCGCGGGGCGCGCCAGGTCAGCCACGCGAGCGCGCCGAGCGTGATCGCCCCCGCGGGCAGCAGCCAGGCGATCCCGCCCGCCATCTCGCTGCCGAACAGCCGCGCCCAGCTGCCGCCGCTCTGGGCGCCGCCGAGGCTGCCGACCTCGTCGCCGGTGATCCGGCCGACGCCGTTGTAGCCGAGGGTCAGTTCGAGGATGCTGTTGCTCTGCGAGCCGCCGATGAACGGCCGCGAGTCCGCAGGCCACAGCTCGACGACCGCGAGGTACCAGCCTGCCGAGACGATCATCGCGCCCAGCGCGCCGAGCAGGTGCAGCAGGCGCTTGCCCACCGACGTGGGCGCGGCGACGAGGTAGGCGATCGCGAACGCCGGGAGCACCAGGAAGGCCTGCAGCATCTTCGCCAGGAAGCCGAACCCGGCCGCGACCCCGGCCAGCGCGAGCCACTTCGGGGACGCCTTTTCCAGCGCCCGCACCACGCAGTACGCGCCGAGCACGAGCAGCAGGACCAGCAGCGCGTCCGGGTTGTTGAAGCGGAACATCAGCGCGGCCACCGGGGTCAGCGCGAGCACCGCGCCGGCCAGCAGACCCGCCGTCGGCCCGGAAACGCGGCGCACGGTGGCGAACAGCGCCCACACCGAGCCGACGCCCATCAGCGCCTGCGGCACGAGGATGCTCCACGAGCTGAGCCCGAACAGCCGCACCGACAGGCCCATGACCCACAGGGCGGCGGGTGTCTTGTCGACGGTGATCGCGTTCGCCGCGTCGCTGGAGCCGAAGAACCACGCCTGCCAGCTCTCCCCGCCGGCCTGCGCGGCGGCCGAGTAGAACGCGTTGGCCCAGCCGGACGCGCCCAGCCCCCACAGGTACAGCACCGCGGTGGCGATCAGCAGCCCGCCCAGCGCCGGGCGCACCCACACCGGCCGGTGCGGATCCGAGGTGGCGGGTGGTTCGGGGGTCGAGGGCGCGGAGCCGCGCTCGGCGAGGGCCGTCATGAGTTCACTGTGACCGCACGAGCTTGGCCGTCGTTGTGGCGTTCCTGTGCGGAACCTGTGCGCGGCAGCCGCACCTCGAACTCGGTGCGGCCGGGTCTGCTGTGCACGCCGACCGTGCCGTGGTGCGCGTGCACCACCGCGGCGACGATGGCCATGCCGAGCCCGGTGCTGCCTGCCGCGCGGGACCGCGACGAGTCGCCGCGCGCGAAGCGTTCGAAGACGTGCGGCAGCAGGGCGGGTGCGATGCCGGGGCCGTCGTCGGTGACGGTCAGGACCGCGTTGCCGTCCGCCGACACGGCCAGCCGCGTGGTCACCGTCGTGCCGGGCGGGGTGTGCGTGCGGCCGTTGGCGAGCAGGTTGCCGAGCACCTGGTGCAGGCGC
Organism: Amycolatopsis methanolica 239; assembly: GCF_000739085.1. NCBI lineage: Bacteria > Bacillati > Actinomycetota > Actinomycetes > Pseudonocardiales > Pseudonocardiaceae > Amycolatopsis > Amycolatopsis methanolica. Next base: position 1,774,591 of record NZ_CP009110.1, read on the forward strand.
TGCGCGTCGCCGGTCACCACGACCGGGTCGGGCGGCAGTTCGAGCCGCCACCGGTGCCCGGGCCCGGTGATGTGCGCGTCGCCGACGGCGTCGGCGACCAGGCGGGTCAGGTCGACCTCGCCGGCGTCGAGCGGGCGGCCCGCGTCCAGCCGGGCGAGCAGCAGCAGGTCGTCGACCAGCGTCGTCATGCGGTCGGCCTCGGATTCGACGCGGCTCATCGCGTGCGCGATCTCGGGCGGCACCCGGCCGCCGCTGCGCCGGGTCAGCTCGGCGTACCCGCGGATCGCGGCGAGCGGGGTGCGCAGCTCGTGGCTGGCGTCGGCGACGAACTGGCGCACCCGCACCTCGCTGTTCGCGCGGGCGTCGAGCGCGTTGTCGATGTGCACGAGCATCCGGTTCAGCGCGTAGCCGACCTGACCGACTTCGGTGGACGGATCGGTGTCGGTGACCGGGACGCGCACCGATAACGCGACGTCACGGCGGTCCAGCGGCAGCTCGGTGACCTTGGACGCCGCCGCGGCCACGCGGTCGAGCGGGCGAAGCGTGCGGCGCACGACAAACGCGCCGACGAACCCCGCGCCCAGCATGGCGATCGCGGCGACCGCGGCGAGGATGATCCCGACGGTCAGCAGCGTGTCCTCGGCCTGGTTCATGGGCAGGCCGAGGACCAGCACGATCCCGGCGTCGATCGTCGCGATGACCCGGTAGTCGCCGCCGGACAGCGAGATCGTGTGGGCGTGGCCGTCGACCGGGGCCGCCAGCAGCGCCGCGGCGTCGGCGGCAGGCAGCGCCTGAGCCTCGTTCTCGGGCGAGCCGGGGATGGGGGCGAGGGTGGCCGCTTCGAGCACCCGGCCGCCGGACAGCTGCGCGTACAGCGTGCCCTCCGCGGTGCCCGGGATGTGCAGCGGATCGTCCCCGGTGGGCCCGTCGAAGTGCCGGGTCCGCTCGACCGCGTCCCGCACCTGCGTGTCGACCTGCTGGGTGAGGAACCTGATCAGCGCGAACTCGCTGATCACGCCCACCACCAGGCACACGACGGCGAGCAGCGCGACGAGCGCCGCGATCAGCTTGGTCCGCAGCGGGCGGACGCGCCGCGGTCGCGTCCCGGCCCGCCGGTGGGCAGGGTGGGGCAGGTTCATGCCACGACGATCCGTCGGATTCGTGTGTGGTGCTTGTGCCGTCCTTGTGAGGCGGCTGTGTCCGTCGGCACAGGAATCCTTCATCCGTCCCGCAGTCCCAGGAATGGGGCGCCCGGCAGCCGCCGCGGAAGTGGTCCGCGCGCAAGACCGTCGCCGCGGTCGCCATCGCGGTCGGCGTCGCGAGCGCGGGTGGGGTGGCGATCTACGCGGCGAGCGGCTCGACCGACTCCTCGGCGATGAGCCAGGGCGGGCCGGGCGGCGGCATGGGGATGCCCGGCGGCGGTTCGTCGAGCGCGATGGTCAACGCGCTGCACGGCGAGTACGTCGTCGCCGACGGCAACGGCGGCTACACCACCGTGCTGATGCAGATCGGCACCGTCACCGAGGTCAGCGCGACGTCGCTGACCGCCAAGAGCGACGACGGCTACACCAGGACCTACACGATCGACAGTGACACCGCGGTCGGCGACAACGCCGACCTCAGCAGCATCGCCACCGGCGACACCGTCACGGTCGTGGCCTCGGTGTCCGGCGACACCGCGACCGCCGACACGCTGACCGAGGGCACTGCCCAGGCGGGCGCGGGCGGCCCGGGCGGCGGCCAGCAGGGCGTGATGCCGCGCCGCGACGTCGGCACCTCGGACTCGGGGGCGAACTGACGTGGACGCGCGGGAGAGCGGTGCGCGGCGGGCGGGCTGACGGTCGGCCTCGCCGTCGCGGGAGTCGCCGGGGTGACCGCGGTCGCGGGCACGGCGCACGAGGCGTCGGCGACGGTGACGGCGGGGACTTCGGAGTCCACATCGGACAGGGCGACGGTGCCCGGGTTCAGCGGCGGGGACCTGTCGCAGGGCAGCGGGCAGGCGCACGCGCAGTTGGGAGGTTCGTGATGACGCTGGTCCACGACGCGACGGTGGCCGAGTGGCCGGTGTGGAGCACGACCGCCCGGGTGGTCGTCACCGATCCGGCGGCGCTGGCCGAGGCCCGGTTCGTGGTCGAGAGCGAACTGGACGAGGTCGAGCGGGCGTGCAGCCGGTTCCGGCCGTCCGAACTGACCGCGGTCGAGGCTGCGGGGGAGGAGGTCGAGGTCAGCGAGCTGCTGGCCGAGCTGATGGGCGCCGCGCTGGAGGCCGCGCGCCGCACCGGCGGTGACGTCGACCCGACGCTCGGCGAGGCGCTCGCGCAGCTCGGCTACGACCGCTCGCTGCCGTTGCCCGCGGAAGGTCCGGCCGTGCCGGTTCGGGTGCGGCCCGCGCGGCTGGCAACGGATCCGGTTGGCGAGACGGCGGTTGCTCATCCCGCCGGGTGTCCGCGTCGACCTGGGCGCGACCGCGAAGGCGCTGGCCGCCGACCGCGCCGCGCGGCACGCGGCGGGCCGGCTCGGCACCGGCGTGCTCGTCGAACTGGGCGGCGACCTGGCGACCGCGGGTGCCGCGCCGCCCGGCGGGTGGCGCGTCCACGTGCAGGACCAGCCGGACGACCCGGCGTGCACGGTGGTGCTGCCTCCGGCGCGGCGATGGCGACGTCCAGCACGCGCAGCCGCAGCTGGCTGCGTGGCGGGCGGCTGCTGCACCACGTCCTCGACCCGCGTACCTGCCAGCCGGTCGAGCGGATCTGGCGCAGTGCCACAGTGGTCGCCGACCGCTGCGTCGACGCGAACACCTGCACCACCGCGGCGCTCGTCCGCGCCGACGACGCCGGGCGGCCGGCCGGCATGAGCACCGACGCGCTGTGGGACTTCGGGCGTGGCAGCGGGGTGGTGGCGCTGGTGCTGGTCACGGTCAGCGTCGTGCTGGGGATCCTGACCCGGCGCGGCGAACCGGTGGCCGGGCTGCCGCGGTTCGCGGTCACCGAGGTGCACCGCAACGCGAGCCTGCTGTCGGTGGTGTTCCTCGCGCTGCACGTCGGGCTCCTGTTGTTCGACCCGTGCGCGCAGCTGCGGATCTTCGACCTCGTCGTGCCGTTCGGGGGCGACTACCGGCCGTTCTGGCAGGGGCTGGGCACCGTCGCGCTGGACCTGCTAGTCGCGCTGGTCGTCACGAGCCTGCTGCGGCAGCGGGCTGGGCAGGCGGACGTGGCGCGCGGTGCACTGGCTGGCCTACGCGATGTGGCCGGTCGCTGTGGCGCACTCGCTGGGCACCGGCACCGACGCGTTCAGCGCGTGGTTCCTCGCGGGCGCGGCCGTGTGCGTGGCCGCGGTGCTCGGCGCGGCGGGGTGGCGGTTCACACGGAAGGAACTGGTGTCATGACCGTGCTCGAAGCGGCCGCCCCGGACCTGGCGGCGGCCGGGCTGACCGGTCGCGGCGGCGCGGGGTTCCCGGCGGCGCGCAAGCTGTCCGGGATGAAACCCGACGGGGTGGTGATCGCGAACGGCGCCGAGGGCGAACCGGCCAGCCGCAAGGACCACACCCTGCTCAGCGTGGTGCCGCACCTCGTCCTGGACGGGTTGCAGCTGGTCGCGGAGGCGGTCGGCGCGCGTGCGGTGTGCTGCTACGTCTCGCCCCGCAGCGCGATGGCGGTGCGGACCGCGCTGGCCGAGCGGCAGGAGTGGGACGCGCGGCCGGTCCGGGTCGTCGTCGCGCCGGAGACCTTCCTCGCCGGTCAGGAGTCCGCGGTGATCGCCGCGGTCGAGGGCCGCCGCGCGGTGCCCGCCGACCGGCTGCGCCCGGCTGTCCGCAGTGGATACCTGGTGCAGAACGTGGAGACGCTGGCCCACGTGGCGCAGATCCTGCGGTACGGCTCGGAGTGGTTCCGGTCGCGCGGCACGGCCGACGAGCCGGGCACGTTCCTCGTGACCGTCGGGGGCGCGGTGCGTTCGCCGGGCGTGTACGAGGTGCCGTTCGGCACGCCGCTGCCGGTGCTGCTGGACAAGGCCGGGGGAGCGGGTCCACTGCGGGTGGTGCTGGTGGGCGGCTACCACGGGGCGTGGATGGCGCCCGACGTCCCGCTGTCCAGGGCCGCGGCCGGCTCGCTGGGCGCCGGGGTGGTGGTCGCGCTCGGCGCCGCGGACTGCGGATTGCAGACGGCGGCGGGGATCGGGGACTACTTGGAGGGGCGGGGCGCGTGCCACCACCCGGACGGGACGGCGCGCTTCGTGCGCAGCACGCTGCGGATGTTCGCCGACGAGATCGCGCGCCACGCGCGCGGAAAATGTGTCGCGAGGAGATGGTCGTGCGCCTGCACATCGACTGGACCGCGTGCGACGGCCGGGGCCTGTGCACCGAGCTGTTGCCCGAACTGCTGGACCGGGACCCGTGGGGCTACCCGGTGCCGCCCGGCCGGGAGCCCGAGGTGCCACCCGGACTGGTCCCGCACGCCGGACGAGCGACCCGGCTTTGTGCGGGAGCCGCTCCAGATCGGTCAGCAATGGTTCGGCGCCAACGACGGGCCCTGGCTCGCCGGACGCAGGAGTGTGCGACCGGATCTGGTCTTCGAGATCGTCGTGCAGGCCGCGAACCTTCTCGATCAACAGTTCGTGTGCCGAACCGTCGATGGCTGTAACTTTTGCCCACTGCGACAGCGCAGCTTCCGCGCGCGCCGTTGCTTCGCCAGGGCATTGAGCGCCTGGTTGGCCGCGATGTCCCGGCTCGCGAGGACGTTGAGGCGGTTGCGCCAGAACTCGTGGAGTACCTGATGGGGCGCCCACAACCGGTCGCCGAGCTTGTCCAGGAGTCCCAGCAGATCATCGCGGGTCGACTAAGTGTACCGGTAGAGGTTCAACAAGACGTTGGCGTCAACAACGACCAGAGCGGTTTGCAAGGCGCGGTCGATCTCTGCTCGGTCGGCAATCGATAGCCGGGAAAGGCGTCGTAAATGCCGCCGTTTGCCACGGTGTGAACGCTCATGCGAGATTCTCCTGCCCCAGCCTTCAGGGAGCCACGGTTAGGCGCCCTCCGCCACGCGGGCCAGCATCGCGCGGAACGAGCGCTGCTCGGCGGCGCTCAGCGGGCCGAGCAGTTCGAGTTCACGATGTTCTTCCCGGAGGGCACGCCGGAGGCCGTCGTCGCGGAGCAGGCTTCGGTCGTGCGTGGTGAGCTGGAGTCCGTCCGGACGCTGTGCGAATGACGGTCAGGGCCGGTGGAAGTGCACCACGTGCACGGCCTCGTCCGGCACGGCGTGCTCCGCCAGCGCCGACCGCACCGGCCCGGCGACCTCGGGCGGTGCGCACAGCAGCCACTCGTCCACCTTCGACGGGTGCAGGCGCGCCTCCAACAGCCCGCGGATGCGGCCCGGGTCCAGCCCGCCCGGCAGGTACCGCTCGTACGAGATCGCCAGCGCCTGGCCGATGCTGTCGAACGGCCGCGTCCCGCGCGCGTACCGCAGGCTCGGGTCGCGCTCGTCGGTCCGGTAGTGCGTCACCCGCAGCCGTCCTTCGAAGCGGCGCGCGTACTCCGACAGCTCGTCGGCGAACAGCGTGTCGTTCCCGGACCGGTTCACGTACAGCAGCGTCACCCTGCTGCGGGGCGACTTCTCCAGCAGGTGCACCACGACCGGCAGCACCGGCGCGATCCCCGACCCCGCCGCGACGGCCACCACGTGCCGCGGTTCCGAGCGCAGCGTGAACGTCCCGGACGGCGGCCGCGCCAGCACCCGGTCGCCGAGCCGCAACCCCATGGCGTACCCGGAGAACCGGCCACCCGGCACCCGCTTGACGGCCACCCGCAGCTCCGGCTCGTCCGGGCACGCGCAGATCGCGTAGCTGCGCTCCACCGGCTCGCCATCGATCTCGGCCCGCAGCACGAGGTGCTGTCCCGGCGCGAACCGGAACACCTCGCGCAGCCCGTCCGACACGGCGAGGGTGACCGCGACGGCCTCGCCGGTCAGCGCGCGCACGCCGGTGACGGTCAGCGGGTGGAACTCCGACGGCGCCTCGGCGGCTGGCGCCGGGGGCTCCGGAGACCGCGGCAGTGGGATCGCGGTGTAGCGGTAGAACGGACGGCCGGGCCGCTCGGCGTGCATCCGGTGGTATCCGGTCGGCCGCTGCCGCGGGCGCCAGTCGTGGCACCACGACACCAGCGCGAGCGCGAGCCGCTGCGGCACCAGGTAGACGACCGCCAGTTCCCACCCGTGCCCGGTGCCTACAACGGCCGCGAGCACGCACGGCAGGAACACGAGCATCCCGAGCATCTCGGCGCTCTCCGCGGTCGGCCGCCCCGGCGTGGACAGGTAGCGCCACGCGTACCAGAGGTCGACAGAGGCCCAGCGCAGCGGCAGCGTCCACGCCGGGCCGCGCGTGTTCCACGGCGTGAGGTGCTCCGGCGACCCGGACCGGTGCTGGGTGAGGTGCACGTACCTGGCCGCGGGGAACCCGCCGAACGGGGACACGAACGGCACCGTCACGCGGCCGAGCGCCCCGTTCACCCACGTGAGGCTGCCCGCGGCGTGGTGCGCGGCCTCGTGCAGCACGGTGAAGAGGGCGACCACGGCGAGCGTGTGCAGCGGCACGGTCACCCACGCCGGTGAGTGCCAGACCAGGGCGAGCAGGGTCGCCCAGCTCCACAGACCCAGCCCGCAGGCGACGAGCGCGACGGTCGGCACCACCACCATCGGCAGGCGTGTCGGGGGTTCCGCCACGACCTGCGGAACGCCCTGGACCTGGGCATCGGCTGTCACGGACCGGGCTCCTGGGGACGGCGGGACGGCAGGACCAAGACGGTAGACAAGGCGTCCGCAAATGTAAACGGAGAGCATGCGCCCGTACCTCACCGCCTGGCAGGCAGGGCCGGGCCGGTGCTGTCGGGTCGCTGGCCTAGACTCGGCCTTTGGGCACAGCCGTGCCCGCTTGTCGGCTACCACCCGAAAACCAGGTTTTCACGGCTCGAGGAGAACACGTTGAAGAGCACCGTCGAGCAGCTCAGCCCGACGCGAGTCAAGATCAATGTCGAGGTGCCGTTCGACGAACTCAAACCGAACTTCGACCGCGCCTACTCCAAGATCGCCCAGCAGGTCCGCATCCCGGGCTTCCGCCCCGGCAAGGTGCCCGCTCGCGTACTGGAGAGCCGGATCGGCCGCGCGCCGGTGCTCGATGAGGTCGTCAACGAGGCCATCCCGGCGAAGTACCTGGAGGCGGTGCGGGCCGGCGAGGTGCGCACCCTCGGCCAGCCGGACTTCGAGGTCACCAAGCTCGAGGACCGTGAGGTGCTGGAGTTCACCGCCGAGGTGGACATCCGCCCGGAGATCACCCTCCCCGACTTCAGCGGCCTGTCGGTCAGCGTCGACGACGTCGAGGTCACCGACGAGGAGGTCGACGCCGAGCTGGACAACCTCCGGGCCCGCTTCGGCACCCTGAAGGGCGTCGAGCGCCCGGCCCAGGACGGCGACTTCGTGTCGATCGACCTGTCGGCCACGGTCGACGGCCAGGAGGTCGAGGAGGCGGCCACCAGCGGCCTGTCCTACGAGATCGGCTCCGGCCAGCTGGTCGACGGCATCGACGAGGCCATCATCGGCGCGAACGAGGGCGAGACCAAGACCTTCACCACCAAGCTGGTGGCGGGTGCGTACGCCGGCCGCGACGCCGAGGTGTCGGTGACCGTGCGGAGCGTCAAGGAGCGCGAGCTCCCCGAGGCCGACGACGAGTTCGCCCAGCTGGCGAGCGAGTTCGACACCATCGACGAGCTGAAGGCCGACCTGCGCGAGCGCCTGGCCAAGATGAAGAAGGTCCAGCAGGGCGTGCAGGCGCGCGACAAGATCCTGGACGAGCTGCTGGAGTCCGTCGACGTCCCGCTGCCGGAGAAGGTCGTCGAGGCCGAGGTCGAGAACCGCAAGCACGACGCGATCCACGACCTGGACCACAGCGAGGAGAACCTCGCCAAGGTGCTGGAGACCCAGGGCAAGACCCTGGAGGAGTTCCACGCCGAGCTGCAGACCGAGGCCGAGAAGGCGGTGCGCACCCAGCTGCTGCTGGACAGCGTCGCCGACGCGGAGGAGGTCCAGGTGGGTGACGCCGAGCTGACCGAGCGGATCATCTACCAGGCCCAGCGCTTCGGCATCAGCCCGGACGAGTACGTGCAGCGGGCCCAGCAGTCGGGCCAGCTGTCCGCGATCTTCGCCGACGTGCGCCGCGGCAAGGCGCTGGCGTCGATCGTGCGCAAGGCGACGGTCACCGACGCCTCCGGCGCCGAGATCGACCTGAGCGACCTCTTCGGCGGCGACGAGGACGAGGCCCCCGCGGCCGCCACTGAGACCGAGGTCACCGAGGAACCCGCGGCTGCTTCCGAGAAATAAAGCTGTCAGCGAACTTGGGCGGTACCGGGCATGCCGGGCCGCCCGAGTTCGTTAGGGTCGGTTACAAGATCTCAGCATCTTCGACAGTGCACAGTGGATCTCCCTCCGGGAGGGCCACAGCGGTGAAAAGGCAGGCAGACGTGACGCAGCACAAGGCAGAGGCTCGCAGCTCGACCGCGGGCCTCAATCTGACCGACTCGGTGTACGAGCGGCTGCTCCAGGAGCGCATCGTCGTCCTCGGCTCCGAGGTCAACGACGAGGTGGCGAACCGGATCACCGCGCAGCTCCTGCTGCTGTCCGCGGAGGACTCCGAGTCGGACATCCGCTTCTACATCAACTCGCCGGGCGGCTCGGTGACCGCCGGGTTCGCCATCTACGACACGATGCAGCTCATCGAGCCGGACGTGGCGACCTACGCGATGGGCCTGGCCGCCTCGATGGGACAGTTCCTGCTGTCCTCGGGCGCCCCCGGGAAGCGCTACTCGCTCCCGCACGCGCGCATCCTGATGCACCAGCCGTCGGCCGGTGTCGGTGGCACCGCGTCCGACATCGCGATCCAGGCCGAGGTCTTCGGCAAGTGGAAGCAGGAGCTGGCCCGGATCACCGCCGAGCAGACCGGTCAGTCGGTCGAGCAGATCATCCGGGACGGCGACCGGGACCGCTGGTTCACCGCCGAAGAGGCGCGGGAGTACGGCTTCGTCGACCACGTCCTCTCCAGGGAGAACCAGCTCCCGTCCAGCAACGGCAGCCGCTGACCGGGCCTGACGAGGAGAAAGCTCTCATGAACAACTTCCAGCTTCCGCAGTCCCGGTACATCCTGCCCGACTTCATCGAGCGGGGCACTTACGGCGAGCGGGTGATGAACCCGTACAGCAAGCTGTACCAGGAGCGGGTCATCTTCCTGGGTGTGCAGGTGGACGACGCGTCGGCCAACGACGTGATGGCCCAGCTGCTGCACCTCGAGCACGAGGACCCGGACCGCGACATCACGATCTACATCAACTCGCCGGGTGGCTCGTTCACCTCGCTGATGGCGATCTACGACACCATGCAGTTCGTGCGCCCGGACATCCAGACCGTCGCGCTGGGCCAGGCCGCCTCCGCGGCCGCGGTCCTGCTGGCGGCGGGCACCAAGGGCAAGCGCCTCGCGCTGCCCAACGCCCGCGTGCTGATCCACCAGCCGGCCACCGAGGGCACCTACGGGCAGGTCTCGGACCTGGAGATCCAGGCCAACGAGATCCAGCGGGTGCGCCGCCTGATGGAGACCACGCTGGCCAAGCACACGAGCAAGAGCGCCGAAGAGGTGCGGGCGGACATCGAGCGCGACAAGATCCTGACCGCCGAGCAGGCCAAGGAGTACGGCATCGTCGACGAGGTGCTGCCGTACCGCAAGGCGTCGCAGATCGGCTGAGGCCCGGCCCCGGGACTCTGACCCGGCCGGTGCGTGTCCTACCCGGCGCGCCCCGGCCCCCGGTTTAGGGTCTCGGGGCGCCCGGCGCCCGTTGGTCCTCCCGCGCGGCGCTCCGGGCGGGTACCGTCTAGGAGCAGCGGCCATTTTTCCCGCTGGCTCGGCGGCGAGGGCAGGAACACGATCAGGTGCGCCGGCAGGCGCACCGGAGGGGAACAGGTCAACGGTCATGGCACGGATCGGCGACGGCGGGGACCTGCTGAAGTGTTCTTTCTGCGGGAAGAGCCAGAAACAGGTGAAGAAGCTCATCGCCGGACCTGGCGTCTACATCTGCGATGAGTGCATCGACCTGTGCAACGAGATCATCGAGGAGGAGCTGGCCGAGGCCGGCGACGTCAAGCTCGACGAGCTGCCCAAGCCGCTCGACATCCACGAGTTCCTCGACCAGTACATCATCGGCCAGAGCGACGCGAAGCGGACGCTCGCCGTGGCGGTGTACAACCACTACAAGCGCATCCAGTCCGAGGACAAGACCAGTCCGAAGGACGCCAAGGACGAGCCGGTCGAGCTGGCGAAGTCGAACATCCTGCTGCTCGGGCCCACCGGTTGCGGCAAGACCTACCTCGCGCAGACGCTGGCCAAGATGCTGAACGTGCCGTTCGCGATCGCGGACGCCACGGCGCTCACCGAGGCCGGGTACGTCGGCGAGGACGTCGAGAACATCCTGCTGAAGCTGATCCAGGCCGCGGACTACGACGTCAAGCGCGCCGAGACGGGCATCATCTACATCGACGAGGTCGACAAGATCGCCCGAAAGTCGGAGAACCCGTCGATCACGCGGGACGTGTCCGGTGAGGGTGTGCAGCAGGCGCTGTTGAAGATCCTGGAAGGCACGACGGCGTCGGTGCCCCCGCAGGGCGGGCGTAAGCACCCGCACCAGGAGTTCATCCAGATCGACACCACGAACGTGTTGTTCATCGTGGCGGGCGCGTTCGCGGGCCTGGAGAAGATCATCAACGAGCGGGTCGGCAAGCGCGGCCTCGGTTTCGGCGCCGAGATCCGCACGAAGGCCGAGATCGAGGAGAGCGACGTCTTCTCCGACACGATGCCCGAGGACCTGATCAAGTTCGGGCTGATCCCGGAGTTCATCGGCCGTCTCCCGGTCGTGGCGAACGTGACGCACCTGGACAAGCACTCGCTGGTCCGGATCCTCACGGAGCCGCGCAACGCCCTGGTGAAGCAGTACAAGAAGCTCTTCGAGATGGACAACGTCGAGCTGGAGTTCACCAAGACGGCGCTTGAAGCCATCGCCGACCAGGCGGTCCTGCGCGGCACCGGCGCCCGCGGCCTGCGCGCGATCATGGAGGAGGTGCTGCAGCCGGTGATGTACGACATCCCGAGCCGCACCGACGTCGCCAAGGTCGTCATCACTGAGCAGACGGTCCGCGAGAACGTCAACCCCACGATCGTGTCGCGTCAGCCGTCCCGGCGGCGCAGCAGCGAACGTGGCGAGAAAACGGCCTGATCTGCGTGAAGGCGGCTCCTCCACGCTCGCTAAGCTAGCCGGATGAGCGTGGAGGGGGCTGGTCCCCGTTCAGGTGCCGGCGAGCGCACCGCTCCGGCCGAGGGGGCCGGGGACACCGTCGTTCCGGAGGGGCGGGACGACGTGCGTGGCATCAGCGACCTGACCTTCCGGGTGGTCGCGCCGTACCTGGGCAGCCCGATCCTGCACAAGGTCATGCTGGTGCTGCTCGGGCTGATGACGGTGGCGTGCGTGGTGGCCGCCCCCGTGCGGCTGTCGGCGCTGCCCCTGATCCCGCTCCCGGTGCTCGGCGTCGGGTTCTACGCGCTCCGCCGGGTACGCGCCGCAGACGGCGACTACCGCCCCCTGTTGCGCTGGTCAAGCCTCCTCTTCGCGGCGACGCTCATTGGCCTGTGGCTGCTGTCCGTGGTGGGCCGCTGGGTCAGCTGACCCAGCAACGACCCGCACCCCGCAAACGCAAGCCGGCAACGCAACGACACCGACTACCCCAACCAGACCTCCCCCCGATCGACAGCCGATCTTTGGTCGCCGATCAGGCGTGTCAAGGCACTCTTTCCCGCCTTGACACGCCTGCTCGGCGGCTGAAACACAATCAGGCATCGGGGGCGGGAGAGGTCGTAAGGTGACCTTTCCCGCGGCGTGAGGCGCTTTTCCGCCCGCAGGGCGGGCCCTTCGCCGTGTCAGGCGACGGGATGACCACCCAGCTACCTTGGGTTTGTTCAAAGACCCGGCGCTACGCGCTTGGGTGGTGCCGGCCTAGGAAGCTCACCATGCTCGGCACCACCGTGCGGTTGAACGAGTCGCCGTGCTTGCCTCGTGCGGTGTAGCCGATTTCGGGGCGTACCGCCGCGATGAAGCGCCGGGCGCCGTGGATGAACGCGTCTTCCGTGCCGCACCACAGTGCGGTCGGGATGCCGGCCGTCGCCTCGAGGTGGCGTAGCGGGTCCATCGACGCCCAGTCGGCTTCGTCGTGGAAGGCGTGTCGCTTCGCCATCTCCGTCCACGACAGGATGAGCGCCGGCGCCAGCAGGGCCAGCGCACCCACCGGCTGGCGGCGCTCGGCCCGGCGGCGGGCGTACAGCAGGGCCCCGAAACCGCCCATCGACATGCCGGTGCAGGCGAACGGCATCCCGTCCACGCCGCCGAGGCCGCGTTCCCGCAGCCACTGCGGCACCTCCTCCAGCAGCATGCCCATTGGATCGTCGCCGGGAACGTTTTCGTGCCAGTAGTTGTCGCCGCCGTCGACCGCGACGAAACCGTACGGCTGGACCCGCTTGCGGGCGACCTGGCTGGCCAGCTCGGCGAGCGTCCCGGTCGGCGCCGCCGTTCGCGCCCGCCCGTGCAGGCCGTGCAGCAGCAGCGACACCGGCAGGTTCCGGGACGGCGACTTCGACGGCAGCAGGATGACCAGGTCGACCATCCGGTTCCGGTACCGCGACCACACCCGCTCGACCTTCGCGACCCCGATCTGCGACGCGGGCGACGACGACGCCACACCCAACGCCCGCTGCAGCGCCTCGCTCACCGGCAGCACCCCGGTCGCCGTCCCGGCGGCGACCGCGGCGATACCCAGGCCCGAAGCGCCGGCGATCAGCACCGAGCGGCGGCTGGGCCGCCTGCGCGGTTCAGTCGCTTCGTCCTCGTCCACCTGGCCTCCCGGCGCCATTGAACATCAGTCCCGTAACCCATGTCGCGGGAAGTTCCGCAACCGATACACCGACAGGACTAATCTCGTGCCCATGCGGTTCGCGATCTCGATTCCCCAGTTCGTGGCCGACGGCACGTTCGACCCCGCCGCCTTCGGCGCGTACGTGCGGCGCGCCGAGGAGCTCGGGTTCGAAAGCGGCTGGACCCAGGAGCAGGTCCTCGGAACGGCCCCGCACCTCTCGGCGAACGAGACCATGGCGTACGCGTTCGCCTGCACCGAGCGTCTGCGCCTCGGCTGCGCCGTGTACGTCACCCCGCTGCACATCCCGGCGCACCTGGCCAAGAGCCTCGCCACGCTCGACCAGCTCAGCCGTGGCCGCCTGGAGGTCGGCGTCGGCAGCGGTGGCCGCAACCGGCCGTTCGCCGCGTTCGGTCTCGACGGCGAGGCGCACGTCGCCCGGTTCACCGAGGGGATCCGCCTGGTCAAGGCCCTGTGGACCGAGGACGTGATCGACTTCGACGGCCGATTCTGGCAGCTCGAGGGCGCCTCGATGCAGCCGAAGCCGTTCCAGAAGCCCGGCCCGCCGCTGTGGTTCGGCGGCAGCCACCCGAACGCCCTCAAGCGGGCCGTGAAGCACGGCGACGGGTTCTTCGGCGCCGGTTCCTCGACCACCGCGGCCTTCGCCGAGCAGGTCAAGACGCTGCGCGAGGTGCTGGCCGAAGCCGGGCGTGAGGACTTCCGGATCGCCAAGCGCGTGTACATCGTCGTGGACGACGACGGGGACGCGGCCCGCCGCCGCGCCGCCGACGGTCTCGCCGAGATCTACGGCAAACGCGGCCTCGAAGCGGTCGCGGTGGCAGGCACGCCCGACGAGTGCGTGGCCGGGGTGCAGGAGGTCGCCGCCGCGGGCGCCGAGCTGATCCTGTTCACCCCGTTCGCCGACCAGGCCGAGCAGATGGAACGCCTGGCCGCCGAGGTCATACCCCGGATCTGACCGCCCACATCGCGTCCGGCTCCAGGACGCGCTGGTCGCCGGTGTAGAGGTTCATGCTGGTGCCGCGCAGGAACCCGACCAGCGTCATGCCGTTCTCCTCGGCCAGCTCCACCGCCAGCGACGACGGCGCGGACACCGCCGCGAGGAACGGGACCCCGGCCATCGCGGCCTTCTGCACCAGCTCGAACGACGCTCGCCCGGACACCAGCAGCCCGCAGTCCGACAACGGGACCCGGTCATCCAGCAGCGCCCAGCCCAGCACCTTGTCGACCGCGTTGTGCCTGCCCACGTCCTCCCGCACGGCCAGCAGCGACCCGTCCGCCCGGAACAACCCGGCCGCGTGCAGCCCACCGGTGCTGGCGAACACGCGCTGCTGCTTGCGCAGCGTGTCCGGGAGCCCCGCGAGCACCTCCGTGCTCACGGCGAAAGTCGACTCCCCGGGCGCGAAGCGGGTCTTGAGCTTCACCGCGTCCAGCGCCGCCTTGCCGCACACCCCACACGAGGACGTCGTGTAGAAGTTGCGCTCCACACCCGTCTCCGGCGGCGCGACGCCCTCGGCCAGGGCGAGGTCCAGGACGTTGTAGGTGTTGCGCCCCTGGTCGTCGACGCCGTCGCAGTACCGGGCCGTGAACACGTCGTCCTTGGACGCGATGACACCCTCGGACAGCAGGAAGCCGTGCGCCAGCTCGACGTCGTGCCCTGGAGTGCGCATGGTGACGGCCAGGGACTTGCCACCGACCCGCAGCTCCAGCGGCTCCTCGGCCGCCAGCAGGTCGGCGCGCCGCGTCTGCCCGCCTTCGGTCAGCTTCCGCACCGGACGTCGCACCGTCACGCGCCCCATCGGGCACTCCAATCCACTCATCGACGACAAGAGCTTGCCGTGTCGTCGCGCATCTAGTAATAAATTGCAGGCTCAATCACCAGCGTAGGGGAGCCCGCCGTGGCCGTCACATTCCTCGACCGTTCGCACAGCATCGCGCCCCCGGACTGGAGCCGGTGGCTGATCCCGCCCGCGGCCCTGTCGGTGCACCTCGCGATCGGTCAGGCGTACGCGTGGAGCGTGTTCAAACCGCCGCTGGAGAAGGCGCTGGGCCTGTCCGGGACGCTGAGCGCGCTGCCGTTTCAGCTCGGCATCGTCATGCTCGGGCTGTCCGCGGCGTTCGGCGGCACGCTGGTCGAGCGCAACGGGCCGCGCTGGGCGATGTTCGTGTCGATGACCTGCTTCTCCACCGGTTTCCTGGTGTCCGCGCTCGGCGCGTTCACCTCCCAGTACTGGCTGGTGGTGCTCGGCTACGGCCTCATCGGCGGTGTCGGGCTCGGCATCGGCTACATCTCGCCGGTGTCGACGCTGATCAAGTGGTTCCCGGACCGGCCGGGCATGGCCACCGGCATCGCGATCATGGGCTTCGGCGGCGGGGCGCTGATCGCCTCGCCGTGGTCGAGCCAGATGCTGGAGTCGTTCGGGTCGACGCCCAGCGGCATCGGCACCTCGTTCCTGATCCACGGCGTCGTCTACGCGGTGTTCATGTCGCTCGGGGTGTTCCTGGTGCGGGTGCCCGCGGAGGGCTGGAAGCCGAAGGGCTGGGAGCCGACGGCCGCGAAGGCCCGGTCGATGATCACCACGGCGAACGTGTCGGCCGCCAATGCCATCAAGACGCCGCAGTTCTGGTGCCTGTGGGTCGTGCTGTGCTTCAACGTGACCGCGGGTATCGGCATCCTGGAGAAGGCGTCGCCGATGATCACCGACTTCTTCCGCGGCACGTCGGTTCCGGTCGGCGCCACCGCGGCGGCCGGTTTCGTCGCGCTGCTGTCGCTGACCAACATGCTCGGCCGGTTCGTTTGGTCGTCCACTTCGGACTTCATCGGCCGGAAGAACATCTACCGCATGTACCTCGGCGTCGGCGCCCTGCTGTACCTGGTGATCGCGCTCGCCGGCAACTCGTCCAAAGTAGTCTTCATCCTCGCGGCGATGGTGATCCTGTCCTTCTACGGCGCGGGTTTCGCCACGATCCCGGCGTACCTGAAGGACATGTTCGGCACCTACCAGGTCGGCGCGATCCACGGCCGCCTGCTCACCGCGTGGTCGGCCGCCGGCGTGCTCGGCCCGCTGATCGTCAACGCGATCGCCGACAGCCAGAAGCGGGCGGGCAAACAGGGCCCGGACCTCTACACCACGTCGTTCTACATCATGATCGCGCTGCTGGTGATCGGCTTCATCGCCAACGAGCTGGTGCGCCCGGTGAGCGTGAAGTACCACGAACCGGAGAGCGCGGACGCCGCGCGCGAGGAGGCGAAATGAGCACGCCGGAGCAGGTCCCCGCGCGCCGCCGGGTCTGGTTGATGACGCTGGCCTGGCTGTGGGTGGGCGTGCCGTTCCTCTACGGCCTCTACGAACTGATCCTCAAGGTCGTCAAGCTGTTCGGCGGATAGAACAGCCCGCCGCCGGCGTGGATCGTCTGCCCGGTGATCCAGCCGCCGCCGGCGGAGGCGAGGAACGCCACGATCGACGCGATGTCCGACGGCTCGCCGAGGCGCCTTAGCGGCGTCTGGGCCGTGGTCGCCGCGAGGCGTTCGGCGTCCATGCCGGCTTCCAGCGCGTCTCGCGCGGGAGCCCGACGAGAAGGACCGGCGCGTCAGCCGCGTCGTGCTGACCCCTGCGGGTGAGGAGCTGCGCGAACGGATCCGGCAGCGGTTCGCGGAACTGGTGGGGGAGCGGTTCAGCGCCTTGACGGACGAGGAACGCGCCCGGTACGCGAGCCTTGTCGAGGTCCTCGGCGGGCCGGTTCGCGCAAGCTCTCGCTGAGGCGCCGGCGACCCTGGCCCGGACTCCTCAGCGGTGCAGCTCGCGCAGGCTCTCGATCAGGCCGCGGCTGGCCGAGCGTACATGTTCCTCCGCCAGGTCGCCCAGCCCCTCGACCCGCCCCGCGCGCAGCAGCGTCGCCAGTTCGCGGTGCTCGTCCACCACGCGCGTGCGGTAGTGCTCGTGCGAGAGCCGCACCCGGTGGGCCTGGAACAGGTGCACCTGCGACCGCACCGCCTCCCACGCGCTGGTCAGCCTGCCGTTGCCGGCCATCGCGTACACGCAGTCGTGGAATTCGATGTCCAGCGCCACCAGCCGGGCCCCGTCCGCCGCACCGCTGGCCTCCTGGTCCATCGCCGCCACCAGCCGGTCGAGCTCGTCGAACTGGCCGGGGCGGCCCCGCTCGGCCGCGGTCAGCGTCGCCAGCCGGTCGAGCGCCGCGCGCACCTCGTAGACCTCGGTGATGTCGGTCTCGCTCAGCTCGATGATCCGCGTGCCCCGGTGCCACTCGCTGTGCACCAGCCCCTCGCGCTCCAGGATCGCCAGTCCCTCTCGCACCGACCCGCGGCTGACCTGTAGCGACGCGGCCAGCTCGACCTCGCGCAGTGCGCTGCCGGGCGCGAACCGGCCGGACAGGATCTCGTCGCGGATGCGGTCGGCGGCCTCCTCGGCCAGACCACGCCGCCGGGCGGGCTTCATGTCCTAATGTTGACATTCTGCCATCCGCCGGGTCAAGCTGGAGCCACCGACGATGAAGGAGGCACCATGACCCGCCCCGCGTTCCACCTCGCGATCCCGGTCGACGACCTCGGCCGCGCCCGGGAGTTCTACGGCGGGGTGCTCGGGCTGTCCGAAGGCCGCTCCGACGCCAAGTGGGTGGACTGGAACTTCCACGGCCACCAGGTCGTCACCCACGTGGTCGAGGGGGCGCGCAACGAGGCGGGCCGCAACCCGGTCGACGGCCACGACGTCCCGGTGCCGCACTTCGGCCTGGTCCTGACCGTCGAGGCCTTCCACGAGCTCGCCGGCCGCCTCAAGGACGCGGGCACGCGGTTCGTCATCGAGCCCTACCAGCGCTTCGCGGGCGAGCCGGGGGAGCAGTGGACCATGTTCCTGCACGACCCCGCGGGCAATGCGCTGGAGTTCAAGGCCTTCCGCGACGAGTCCCAGCTGTTCGCCAAGTGAGCCGCGGCGTCCTCGTCACCGGCGCGTCGGCGGGCCTCGGCCGCGCGATCGCCACGGCCTTCGCCGAGCGCGGCGACCGTGTCGCGGTGCACTACAACTCCAACCAGGCCGCGGCGGAAGCCACCCTGGCGGCGCTGCCCGGCGACGGCCACGCCCTGGTGCGGGGCGACATCCGGGAGGCCCGGCGCATCGCGGACGCCGCCGAAGACGCGCTCGGCGGGGTCGACGTCCTGGTCAACAACGCCGCCGTGGTGACCACCACCGAGACCGCGCACCCGCTCGCCGAGGCGACCTTCGAGCACTGGCGGGAGGTCTGGCGGCAGTCGGTCGAGGTGAACCTCCTCGGCGCGGCCGACGTCACGTTCTGCGTCGCCCGGCACATGATCGACCGCGGCGCGCGTGGACGCGTGGTCAACGTCGGCTCGCGCGGCGCCTTCCGCGGCGAGCCCGACCACCCCGCGTACGGCGCGACCAAGGCGGCGCTGCACTCGCTGGGCCAGTCGCTCGCGGTGCACCTCGCGCCACACGGAATCGCGGTGAGCACGGTCGCGCCCGGGTTCATCGCGACCGAGCGGGTCGCGGACTGGCTGACCGGCGAGCGGGGCGACGCGCTGCGGGCCCAGTCCCCGTTCGGCCGGGTCGCGGAGCCGCCGGAGATCGCCGCCGCGGTGGTCTACCTCGCCTCCGCCGAGGCCGAGTGGGCCTCCGGCGCCATCCTCGACCTCAACGGCGCCTCCTACCTGCGGTCCTGAGGACAGTCCTCCGGGCGGACCACCCGCAGGATCTGCTCGGAGATCGCCCGGAGGGCGTCCACCTGTTCGCGCGTGAGGACGTCGAACACCAGCTCGCGCACCGTGTCCACGTGGTGCGGCGCGGCCTGCTCGATCGCCTCCCGGCCCTCGCGGGTCAGCACGATGAACGCGCCGCGCGCGTCGTCCGGGCACTCCTCGCGCGCCACCAGCCCGCGCTTCTGCATGCGCCGCAGGTGGTGCGACAGCCTGCTCTTCTCCCAGTCCAGCGCCCTGGCCAGCTCGAACACCCGCACCCGGCCCTCCGGCGTGTCCGTGAGCTGGACCAGCACCTCGAAGTCGGGCAGCGACAGCTGGGAGTCCGCCTGCATCCGGCGGCCCAGCGCGGCGTTGAGGTGGCTCTGCATCTTCACGTACGCGCGCCACGCCTGCTGTTCACCGTCATCGAGCCATCGGGTCATGCCATCGAGTATAGCGGGAATAGTTGACGCGTCATCCAAGTTGTGTCACTGTGTCGATGACACATCAACCAGACCTTCACGGGAGGAACCCGCAATGACCACCCAGACCGGCTACGCGAACCTGACCGGCGAGTACACGCTCGACCCGACCCACACCCGGATCGGCTTCGTCGCCCGCCACGCGATGGTCACCAAGGTGCGCGGCGCGTTCAACGAGTTCACCGGCACCGCCCACATCGACGGTGACGACCCGGCCAAGTCGTCGGTGACGGTCGCCATCAAGGCGAACAGCATCGACACCCGCAACGCCGACCGCGACGCCCACCTGCGCAGCAACGACTTCCTGTCGATGGACGAGCACCCGGAGATCACCTTCGTCTCGACCTCGATCCGGCAGACCGGCGACGCGAGCTTCGACGTCACCGGCGACCTGACGATCAAGGGCATCACGAAGTCCGTCACGGTCCCGTTCGAGTTCGAGGGCACCGCCCAGGACCCGTTCGGCAACACGCGGATCGGCTTCGAGGGCTCGACCACCATCAACCGCAAGGACTTCGGCGTCACCTGGAACGCGGCGCTGGAGACCGGCGGCGTCCTGGTGAGCGACAAGGTCACCCTCGAGTTCGAGGTCTCCGCGATCAAGACCGCCTGACGCGGATGCCGGTGGTGCCCGGCGGGTAAGCCGGGCACACCACCTCCGCCACGAGAAGGGAACGCCAGCCATGACCTCCGTCGACCTCGACGCGGTCCGCCGGGAGCGCGACCGCATCCGCGACGCCCACCTCAAGCCAGTGGGGGAGCGGCCGGCGTCGTCGGCCCGCGGCCTCCACCACACGGCGCTGATCAGCAGCGACGTCGAGCGGACCGTCCGGTTCTACCAGGACCTGCTGGAGTTCCCGCTCACCGAGCTGATCGAGAACCGCGACTACCCCGGGTCGTCGCACTTCTTCTTCGACATCGGCAACGGGAACCTGCTGGCGTTCTTCGACTTCCCTGGCCTGGACGTGGGCCCGTACGCCGAGGTGCTCGGCGGGCTGCACCACATCGCCATCTCGGTCGACCCCGAGCGGTGGCAGCGGCTGGTCGCCAAGCTCGCCGAGGCCGGCGTCGAGCACGCGGTGCACAGCGACGTCTCGGTCTACTTCCGCGACCCCGACGGCGCGCGCATCGAACTCATCGCCGACCCGCTCGGCGAGATGTACGGCAACACCGTCCTCTAGGACGCGGGCTCCAGGCGGAGCACGATCGCCTTCGAGACCGGCGTGTTGGACTTCTTCGCCACCGAGTCCAGCGGGACCAGCGCGTTGGCCTCCGGGAAGTAGGCCGCCGCGCACCTGCGGGCCGTCGGGTACGCCACGACCCGGAAGTGCTCCGCCCGCCGCTCGCTGCCGTCCTCCCACTCCGACACCAGGTCGACCAGCTGGCCGTCGGCGAAGCCCAGCTCCGCCAGGTCGGCGGCGTTAACCAGCACCACCCGGCGCGCGTCCTCGATGCCGCGGTAGCGGTCGGACAGGCCGTAGATCGTGGTGTTGTACTGGTCGTGGCTGCGCAGCGTCTGCAGCAGCAGCCGGCCCGACGGCACGCGCGGGAACTCCAGCTCGCTGGTCGTGAAGTTCGCCTTGCCCGTCGAGGTGCGGAACGACCGCGAGTCGCGCGGCGGGTGCGGCAGGACGAACCCGTCCGGCTGCCGCACCTTCGCGTTGTAGTCCTCGCAACCCGGCACGACCTGCGCGATCCGGTCGCGGATCAGGTCGTAGTTCCCCTCGAAGTCCCGCCACGGCACGGCGTGGTCCGCACCGAACAGCTCGGTCGCGAGCCGGCAGATGATGGCCACCTCGGAGAGCAGGTGCTCGCTCGCCGGCTTCAGCCGCCCGCGCGAGACGTGCACGCACGACATCGAGTCCTCGACCGTGACGAACTGCTCGCCCGCGGCCTGCTCATCCCGCTCGGTGCGGCCCAGCGTGGGCAGAATCAGCGCGGTCCGGCCGGGAACCACGTGCGACCGGTTCAGCTTCGTCGACACGTGCACGGTCAGCTCGCACGACCGCAGCGCGCGCTCGGTCAGCCCAGAATCCGGGGTGGCGGCGGCGAAGTTGCCGCCCATGCCGATAAACACCTTGCCGCGGCCGTCGCGCATCGCGCGGATCGAGTCCACGGTGTCGAGCCCGTGCTTGCGCGGCACCGGGATGCCGAACTCGTCCTCCAGCCTGCTCAGGAACGACTCGGGCATCTTCTCCCAGACACCCATCGTGCGGTCGCCCTGCACGTTGGAGTGTCCGCGCACGGGACACAGGCCCGCACCCGGCTTGCCGATCATGCCGCGTGCGAACGCCAGGTTGCTGATCTCCTGGATCGTCGCGACCGCGTGCCGGTGCTGCGTGACACCCATCGCCCAGCAGTAGACGGTGCGCTCGGACGCCGCGATCATCCGCGCGATCCGCTCGATCTGGTCGCGGTCCAGGCCGGTGGCCTCGTCGATCGCCGCCCAGTCGATCTCGCGCAGGTTCTTGGCCCAGTCGTCGAAGCCGTGCGTCGAGGACTCGACGAACTCTCGGTCCACGATCGTGCCCGGCGCCGCCTCCTCCCAGGACAGCAGCAGGTGCCCGACCGCCTGGAACAACGCGAGGTCGCCGCCCAGGCGGATCTGCGCGAACTCGTCGGCCAGCGGGGTGCCCTTGCCGACCACGCCGCGCGGGTTCTGCGGGTTCTTGAACCGCATCAGCCCGGCTTCGGGCAGCGGGTTCACCGCGATCACCTTCGCGCCGCGGCCCTTGGCCTCTTCCAGCGCGGACAGCATACGCGGGTGGTTGGTGCCCGGGTTCTGGCCGACGACGACGATCAGGTCGGCGTGGTGGATGTCGGCGAGGCTCACCGAGCCCTTGCCGATGCCGTAGGCCTCCGACAGCGCCGCGCCGGAGGACTCGTGGCACATGTTGCTGCAGTCCGGCAGGTTGTTCGTGCCGAACGAGCGAACCAGCAGCTGGTACAGGAACGCGGCCTCGTTGCTGGTGCGGCCGGAGGTGTAGAAGATCGCCTCGTCCGGGCTGTCCAGCTCCTTGAGCTTGCCCGCGATCAGCCGGAACGCCTCGTCCCAGGCGATCGGCTCGTAGTGCGTGCCGCCCTCGCGCAGCACCACCGGCTCGGTGAGCCTGCCCTGCTGCCCGAGCCAGTAGTCGGTGCGGCCGTGCAGCTCCTCGACCGGGTGCTGGGCGAAGAACTCCCGCCCGACGCGTCGTTTCGTGGCCTCCTCGGCGACCGCCTTCGCGCCGTTCTCGCAGAACTCGGCGAGCTTGCGGTGCTCACCGTCCTCCGCGCGCGGTTCGGGCCAGGCGCAGCCGGGGCAGTCGAAGCCGTCGCGCTGGTTGAGCAGGCGGAGGGTCTTCACCGTGCGGCCGGCGCCCATCTGCTCGACACCACGCAGGAGCGACACCGCCACTCCCGGGATGCCCGCCGCCCATTCCTTGGGCTTGTGCACTTCGAGGGCGGCTTCGTCGATATCGGCGCGAGGAGCGTTGCGTGTCACGTTCACTATCTTGCGTCAGCGACTGCGTTCGCGCGAGTACCGAGTTGCCGGTCGGTCACCGTGACCGTGAACAGCACGGTGCCGATCACGATGAGCGCCGCGGCCAGTTCGTGCAGGCCGTGCGAGGTGGCGTGGTCGCCGAAACACAGCGCGATCAGCGTCGACGACCCGATCGCGCCGAGGTACTGCGCCGTGCGGAACAGGCCACTCGCGGTGCCCATCACCTCCGGCGGCACCTGGCCGTAGAGGACCGTCTGGTTGGTCACACTCGTCAGGCCCTGGCCCAGCCCGAACACCGCGGCGAGCACCACGAGCGCGCCGATCCACGTGCCGTCGTGCACGAACAGCAGCAGCACCGACCCGGCGAGCAGCGCCAGCGAGTTGACGACCAGCCGCCCCTTGAGCCGCGCCGGCTTGCCTGCCGACGCCGCGGCCAGCACGGCGGCCACCGACATCGGGGTCAGCAGCGCGCCCGCCGTCGATTCGGTGAGCCCGCGCGCGGATTCGAGCCACTGGACGTAGCCGAACATGATCGAGTAGACGATGAGGAACGCCAGCGCCTGGCGCAGGTAGGTGCGCAGGAGCGGGCGGTTGCCCGCCAGCATCCGCAGGTCGACGAACGGGCGCTCGGCGTGCAGCTCGACCCGGACGAACTGGGCGCCCAGCACCAGTGCGACGCCGAGCAGGTACAGGTCGGACACCGCTGGCGCCATCCCGTAGAGGAGCACCGCGAGCAGGGTCGCGGAGAACAGGGCGATCCCGGCGACGTCGATCGCCGCGCGCCGTCCGGCGCGCGGCGGGTCCTTGGGCACCCAGACGAGCGCGAGCACGAACGCGACCGCGGCGAGCGGGATGTTGACCGCGAAGATCGCCGGCCAGCCGGCCAGCCCGATCAGCGCGCCGCCCAGCGTCGGGCCGATGACCATGACGGTCTGCGAGGACATCGCGAGGACCGACAGGACGCGGCTCGGCACGCCGCCGCCGGTGGCGTCGGCGCGTTTGCGCAGCACCGCCATCGCGGCGGGGAAGCCGGCGCAGGTGCCGATGCCGAGCACGACCCGGACCGCGACCAGCCAGCCCAGCGAGAACGCGAGCAGGCCGCCGACACCGGCGGCGAACACGGTCACTGAGCCGGCCAGCAGCACGCGCCGCGCGCCGAACCGGTCGACGAACAGCCCGACGACGGGTTGCCCGACGGCCGTGGCCAGGTACAGCGAGGTGATCAGCCAGGCGGTTTCCCCAGGCCCGGCGCCGAACGCCTGGCCGATGGGCACCAGCGCCACGGCGATCAGGGTGGAGTTGACGGGGTTGAGCACCGCGCTGGCCACCAGGGGGAGGACCATGCGCGGCGGGTAGGCGGTTCGCGTGAGCTGTGTCGTCCGCTGGGACGTGGTCACCACTTCCTCATCGCTGCGCCAGCCTCGCGAGCAGGGGCAGTGCTTCGTCGATCTTGCGGCGCTCCTCGGCGGTGAGGTCGTCGGTCAGGGCGCGCGCCAGCCACTCCTCGCGGTGCTGGTGCACGCCCCGCACGGTCTTCTCGCCCAGGTCCGACAGGGCGACGAGCACGCGCCGCCCGTCGCGCGGGTCGCGGGTGCGGCTGAGGTAGCCCAGCTCGTCCAGCGCGCCCAGCGTGGCCGCCATGGACTGCTGCCGGACGTGCTCCGCCGCCGCGAGCTGCGCCTGGGTGGCCGGGCCGTCCCGGTGCAGCCGCGCGAGCACGGCCGACTGCGAGGGCGTCAGGACGCCCGCGTTGTCCACCTGGCGCAACCGGCGGTGCAACTGCCCGACGACGGCGCGCACCGCACCGGCGAGACGCGCAGCGTCGTTCGGCGCCCGGGTCATATAGACAGCCTAGACTGTTGAGTCTGGGCTGTCGAAGTGGTCAGGGTGTGCACCCTTCAGTCACCTCTGGTAGCGGTTTCGTCACGTCGTAGACAGCCGCTTCGTCGAAGGGCTCGTCCGAACCCTGCATCGTCTCGCTGTAGGCCGGCGCCAGGTAGCCCTTCTTCCACGCCTCGCACCCCATCCAGACGACGACGCCGCTGGTGCTCCCCACCGAAAGGCCGCGGAGGTCCTTCCGATGGCTGCTGCCGGTGAACTTGAAGTCCACCTCCCAGCGCAGGAAGACATCGATTTCTCCCGGAGCGAGGATTGGTGCGAAGGTGCCGGGGTCGAAGGGGTAGCCGACGGAATAACTGGCGTGGAGGTTCAGCGTGTCCCGGATTGGTCCCGGTGCCGCCGTGATGGTGCCGGAGATGCGGGGGTTGGCGGGCAGAAGGCGGTAGCCGTCGGCGGCGTAGGACACGATGTTCGCGAATTCGCTGGTCAGGCGCAGGTTCAGCATGTTCGCGTACAGGGAACGATTGCTCGGAGCGAGCAGATCTACCAACGCGGCGCCGTCGTGGCCTTCGATTGTCCGCCGGTCGAGTCTGCCGATGTGGATGAACTTCTTGACCTGGTCCACGGCGGTCTGCACCTCGCCGGCGCTGAACGCGCCGATCGGGCTGGCCGGCGGAAGGACAAGGCCGTCCACCGACTCGCCCCAGGTCGCCGCCGGGGTGTTGTCGAACGGGCGAGCGAGGTCGACCCGAGCGATGTCGGGCATCACCTGCGGCGCCGTCGGACGCATTTCGGCCGGTGGGGGCGCGCTGCCGTCGTAGTGGGCGGACGTCGAGCGGCCCCACTGGACGAGCCCGAACACCGCCCCGGCCACGACGACCAGCGACACGCCGGTCCAGGCGAGCCGCTTGCCCGTCCGGCGCTGGCGGCGCACGCCGGCCCGCGCCTGCTTCACCGCGCGCCGCTGCCACTCCGGGTCCCGCAGATCCGGGTGCTGCGCGATGTCGTAGTCGTCCACTTCGGACCCATCCTTCCGGTTCGATCTCGCCTTCTGATCGACTACGTCGGGCGAGTGTTACGGGGTTCGGGCGCCTGAGACCGATCCGCAAACAACGATGCGACGCGGCTCACGCGGCGGGCCCTTCGATGCGCAGGTCCGACCGCGCGGTCAGCCTCACGCGGGCCGGCGGGCAGCCGCCTGAGCTGCTCCGCGGTCGCGGCGACCTCGGCGGGGCCGGTGTGGCCGCCGTCACCAGGGCCGTCATCAGCCGCCGGCGGCGCCGGTTCCGCGGGGCCCGCGCCGGTGCTCGTGGGCGTCCATTTCGGACGCGCCGCCCCGGGCCGAAGATCGTCACCGGCCCGGGAGGCAATGCGGATGCGGCGCTGATTAGCAGGTTCGTACACTTACCGGTTGTGACGGAGAACGCCCCTGACCAGCAGCCCGCCCTCCCGGCCGCGTGGAACCCGGCCGACGAAGAAGCCGCCCTCTACCAGCGGTGGGTAGACGCGGGCTACTTCACGGCCGAGGCCGGGTCGGACAAGCCTCCGTTCACCATCGTGCTGCCGCCGCCGAACGTGACCGGCAGCCTGCACATGGGGCACGCGCTCAACCACACCCTGATGGACGTGATGACGCGCCGCCGCCGCATGCAGGGCTACGAGGTCCTCTGGCTGCCGGGCATGGACCACGCCGGCATCGCGACCCAGAACGTTGTCGAGCGCGAGCTGGCCAAGTCCGGCAAGTCGCGCCACGACCTCGGCCGCGAGAAGTTCGTCGAGCGCGTCTGGGACTGGAAGGCTGAGTACGGCGGCAAGATCCTCGGCCAGATGCGCCGCCTCGGTGACGGCGTCGACTGGTCGCGTGAGCGCTTCACCATGGACGAGGGCCTGTCCCGCGCCGTCCAGACCATGTTCAAGCGCCTCTACGACGACGGCCTGATCTACCGCGCCGAGCGCATCATCAACTGGTGCCCGCGCTGCCTCACCGCACTGTCGGACATCGAGGTCGAGCACTCCGAGGACGAGGGGGAACTCGTCTCCATCCGCTACGGCGACGGCGAAAACTCCATCGTCGTGGCCACCACCCGCGCCGAGACGATGCTGGGTGACACCGCGGTCGCCGTCCACCCGGACGACGAGCGGTACCAGCACCTGGTCGGCACCGAGGTCGAGCTGCCGCTGACCGGCCGCCGCATCCCGGTCATCGCCGACGAGCACGTCGACCCCGAGTTCGGCACCGGCGCCGTCAAGGTCACCCCGGCGCACGACCCGAACGACTTCGAGATCGGCCGCCGCCACGACCTGCCGATGCCGACGATCATGGACGAGCGGGCCACGATCACCGTGCCCGGCCCGTTCCAGGGGCTGGACCGGTTCGAGGCGCGCCCGGCGATCGTCGCGGCGTTGCGCGAGCAGGGTCGGATCGTCGCGGAGAAGCGCCCGTACCTGCACGCCGTCGGGCACTGCTCGCGGTGCGACACGGTCGTCGAGCCGCGGCTGTCGCTGCAGTGGTGGGTCAAGGTCGAGCCGCTGGCCCGCGCGGCGGGCGACGCGGTCCGCGACGGCCGCACCAAGATCCACCCGCCGGAGCTGGAGAAGCGCTACTTCGACTGGGTCGACAACATGCACGACTGGACGATCTCGCGCCAGTTGTGGTGGGGCCACCGCATCCCGGTCTGGTACGGGCCGAACGGCGAGACGGTGTGCGTCGGGCCGGACGAGCAGCCGCCGTCCGGCGAGGGCTGGACGCAGGACCCGGACGTCCTGGACACCTGGTTCTCCTCGGGCCTGTGGCCGCTGTCCACGCTCGGCTGGCCGGAGGAGACGCCGGACCTGGCGAAGTTCTACCCGACCAGCGTCCTGTCCACCGGCTACGACATCCTGTTCTTCTGGGTCGCCCGGATGATGATGTTCGGCCTGTACGGCGGCGGCGACGTCCAGCCGTTCGACCACGTCTACCTGCACGGGCTGATCCGCGACGCGCAGGGCAAGAAGATGTCGAAGTCGCGCGGCAACGTCATCGACCCGCTGGACTGGATGGACAGCTACGGCGCGGACGCCACCCGGTTCACCCTGGCCCGCGGCGCGAACCCCGGTTCGGACATGGCGCTGGCCGAGGAGTGGGCCGCCGGGTCGCGCAACTTCTGCACGAAGCTGTGGAACGCCACCAAGTTCGCGCTGATGAACGGCGCCACCGTGGCGACGCCGCTGCCGCCCGCCGCCGAGCTGACCGAGGCCGACCGCTGGATCCTCGGCCGCCTCGCGGGCACGGTGTCCGAAGTGGACGAGCTGCTGGAGGACTTCCAGTTCGCCAAGGCCGTCGACCGGCTCTACCACTTCACCTGGGACGAGCTGTGCGACTGGTACCTGGAGCTGGCGAAGGTCCAGATCGCCGGTGACCGGGCCGACAGCACGCGCGCGGTGCTGGGGCACGTGTTCGACACCGTGCTGCGGCTGCTGCACCCGGTGATCCCGTTCATCACCGAGAAGCTGTGGCGGGCGCTGACCGGCGGCGAGTCGGTCGTCATCGCCGACTGGCCGAAGGCGGACGCCTCCTACGCCGACGCGGCGGCCGACGCCCGCATCGCCGACGTGCAGAAGCTGATCACCGAGATCCGCCGGTTCCGGTCGGACCAGGGTCTCAAGCCCGGTCAGCGCGTGGCGGCACGCGTCAACGGCGCGGGCTTCGCCGACGTGTCCGCGCACGAGGAAGCGGTGCGTGCGCTGGCGCGGCTGACCGCCCCGGAGGACGGTTTCACGGCGTCCGCCTCGGTCGAGGTGAGCCTGTCCAGCGGGAACGTGCACGTCGAGCTGGACCTGTCCGGCGCGGTCGACGTGGCGGCCGAGCGCAAGCGGCTGGAGAAGGACCTGGCCGCGGCGCAGAAGGAGCTCAAGCAGACCGAGGGCAAGCTCGGCAACCAGGCGTTCCTGGACAAGGCGCCCGCCGACGTGGTCGAGAAGATCAAGGTGCGCCGGGACGCGGCGGCAGCCGACATCGAGCGGCTCACGGCGCGCCTGGGTTCGCTGCCCACGGCCTGATCACGCGTCCGGGACGGGCCCCGCGCCCGTCCCGGCGCCGTTGACGGCCCACGGAGCCGAGCTCGCGAGGCACCAGTCCGCGAACGGGCCGTCGGAGCGCGAGCCGTGACGAGGCCCGGATTCAGGTGATGCTGTCGAGGATTTCGGCGACGAGCTGCGGTTCTGACACGTGCGCGCAGTGAGTCCGGCGGTGCGCCGACGACATCCCGCCGGGCACGTCCGGCACCGCAGCCCGAGCCAGGCGAGGTGGCGAACCGCCAACCCGGCGGCGACGGCAGGCAGGAGCAGGCCGGCGCCGGAGTGCGTGGCCACGACCGGCCTGTCGAACTCGGCGGGAACCGGCCCCCGGACGGCCCGCATGCAGTCGGCCGCTCCCCACTCGGGGTGACCGCTCGGGAGATCCGGCGAGGCGCGCCGGTGACTGCGAGCGGTGAGGATCGTGGTGAGGCTGTCCCAGCCCGCCGGGGACTGGGTGGTGCCGTGCCGGACGACGAAGTCCATTCCGGCACGGTGCCCGCGTTCCGGTGCCGAGTTCCCGCCGGGCGGAGCTGCCGTCCGTGCCGGCATGGCAGGACACTCACCGGGGCGCTGGTCCCGCGCCGCGCGGTCTCCTCGATCATGTGCACGAGCAGCCAGCGCATCGACGGCGGCTCGGTCTTCCGCAGCGATCGCGCGCCCGGGCGATCCAGATCCGGGCAGGCGGACACGACCGCATTGCAGCGCTCGACCATCGCGCGGTATGGGCGAACAGCGTTTCGGCCGTGTCCGCGGGACCGGGGAACGCTTCGTCGTCCCGCAGTTCGACCTCTTCGCCCGCGTATGCCCACACGAACCAGTTGTGCTCGACCGCGATCAGGTGCTTCACGAGCCGCAGCAGGCTCGTGCCGGACGGGACCCCGGCGGTGCTCGTTCTAGGCGGGCGGGTAGACGAGGATGCTCTCGCCGCCGTTGGTGGCCGTGCCCAGGTACGCCGAGCCGGCCGCGACGCCGTCCGGGACCTTGGTGCCGTCGGGCAGCGGCGTCGCCTTGCCGGTGCTCAGGGACACGCTGACCGGGGTGTCGTCGCTGCCCGCGGTGCCGTAGGCCGTGTCGCCGCCGATCGCGCTCAGCTCGATCGCACGCCGGTCCGAAGTCTCCGCGAAGCAGCGGCCCTGCCCGGTCCACAGGTCGAACGCGACGCGACCGGCGAGCAGGTAGTGACCGGAGACAACCGGTTCGAGGCCGGACGGACCGTGGGCGGTCGCGCCGTCGAGGTCGCACTTCACCGAGCCGCGGACCTGTCCGGTCGCGGCGTCGTGCAGCGCCCACAACCACTCCGTGGGGTCCGCGGTCGGCCAGCCGGCGAGGACCGACTGCCCGCCGGGCGAATCGACGACCTCGACGTTGCGGAAGCCCTCGTTCGAACTCGCGCCGGCGGGCCTGACGTCGTCGCTGATCCACGCGCCTGGCACCCAGAACGACTGGAAGCCCTGCACCAGCGGTCCGCTCGCGGTCGCGCCGACCACGGCCATCCGGTCGGTGCAGGCGCCGATGGCGTGCGGGCACTCCTTCGGCGGGCGCAGCCCGGCGTCGTCCTCCGGGTAGCTGGTCATGCTGCCGTCCGCGACGCGCACCACGGTGACGGTGTCGCCGTTCTCCAGGAACACCCGGCCGTCGGATTGCGCCCAGTAGTCGCCGGACGCGACGGGCAGACTGACGTCCCGTTCGGGCGTGACCGCCGTGCCGGAGGAGTCCGTGCCGTACACGTAGAGGTGCGTGCTCCGCGACGGCTTGTCGACGCCGTTGTCCTCGCCCGTGCCGGTGGTGGCCAGCACCGCGTACTCGCGGCCGCCGTCGCTGGTCACGAACACGGTGGAGTCGAGGTCGCCCTCCGGTTCCGGCACCGGCACGCTGCGCCACCGGACCGCCCCGGTGACGGCGTCGTGCGCGACCACGTGCACCCCGTCCGGCCCGCTCGCCCGCACCAGCAACAGGCGGGCTTCCGGCGCGCCGGTCGGGCGCGCGTACTCGACGTCCTGGTCCGCGCTGATCGACCAGCCGCGCGCGGCGTCGAACTCGGCCGGAAGCGGTTCCCGCGGCGCGGACGGCGCGGAGCTGCTGGACACCGGCGGCGCGGCCGCTCGCCCACCGTCGGAACCACATCCGGCGAGCACCACGACCGCGCAGGCCGCCGCCAGTACACCCGTCACCTTGTACGACACGTCACCGCTCCCAGTTGATCATCGAACCGGAGCTGGGACGCGGGTGGGGCGCGCCCGGTTCCGGGCTGGTCAGCGTGGGAAACGGCAAATCAGTGGAATTGCCAGGGAAGGGCACAAGGACCCTTCAGCGGGTCACCCGGAGGTGTGAAGATGGACGAACCTGTAGGTGTTCGAGTGGGGAAGACCGATGGACAGGACTCCCGGGCCGTCGGGGTGCACCGAGACCAGCCTGCACTGCCGCTGGCCGGCTTCGCCCCGGGACATCACGGCGCTGCGGTACGAGCTCGTGCGCTGGGCACAGGACCTCGACCTCCCGGGTCACCTCGCGCACGCGATCGGTCTCGCCGGCTACGAGGCGTTGACGAACTCGGTGACCCACGCCTACCCGGCGGGGACGGACGGCCCGGTCGAACTGCACGCGAGCCGGGACCACGACCTGATCGCCGTCACCGTCATCGATCGAGGCCGCTGGAAGACACCGCCGCCGGGGCGCTCGATGTCCGACGGCCGCGGGCTCCGGCTCATCCGCGGGCTGGCCGGGCACGTCGAGGTCATGGCGACCGACGAGGGCACCACGGTGTCGATGACCTGGCAGCTGCCGAACCACCTCGGGTTCGAGCGGTCAATCGCGTAGTTGCGCGTACGTCACCGCGGCGACGCCCTGCATCCCGGTGAAGAACGGGTGGTAGTTCGCGGCCCACGGCTTGAGGTCCTTGCCGTTGATCCACGCCTGCCCCGGCGGGGCGCACGCGTCGTGGCCCAGCGACGGCCCGAAGGTGTCCACATAGGACGCGTCGCCGTCGTCGGCGACCGCCTTTTCCAACGCCGCGTTGAGTTCTTCTTCCACGCTGTTGAGCCATGGGTAGTCGCCGTCGGCGAAGGGCAGCACGTCCGGGCAGGTGCCCGACGGCGGCGCGATGCGCGGGTAGCCGATCACCAGCACCTCGGCCTCCGGCGCGCGGTCGTGGATCTCGCCGAGCACCGCGGTGACGTTCGCCTGCGTCTGCGGCAGCCTGGCCTTGATCGTGTCGACACCGTCGACCGTGAAGTGGCGCTCGCAGGGGTTGCCCGTGGGATCGGAGGCGCGCAGGCCGGGGCAGGTGCCGATGATCGTGCCGAACACGCCGTAGTCGTTGCCGCCGATGCCGAGCGTGACCAGGTCGGTGTCCGGGCGCAGGGCGTCCAGTTGCGGTGGGTTCGGGCCGAGGATCACGTCCTGCGGGGCGACCATGTCGTGGGTGTCCGCGCCGCTGCACGACACGTCGGTGAACGAGCCGACCCGCAAGGCGATCGCCAGCAGCGACGGGTAGTTCCCGGTCGAGCGGAGGCAGCCGACGGGGTCCAGGCGCTGCAGCGGGATCAGCGGGCCTGCCGTGTAGGAGTCGCCGAGCGCGACGTAGTGCCGGTAGCGGGGTTCGGCGGACGCGGTGAGCGTCGAGGCGAGCAACGTGCAGGCGGCGACCAGGAGGACGAACATGCTGCGGCGCATGGGTAGTTCATAGCTCCGGGCGGGCCGGTGTGCCGCCGCCATTCGGGTGGGCTCGCGTTCCCTCACCTGTCCGGGGTAATGTACAGGTATGGACAGGACTGAACAGGTCGGCTTTTCCAAGCGGCACCGCCTGGTCACCGATCTCGCCGAGCAGATCCGGTCGGGCCGGCTGGCGCGCGGCGAGCGGTTGCCCGGGGAGCACCAGCTGGCGCAGCGGTACCAGGTCAGCCGGGGCACGGTCCGCAGCGCTCTGTCCGAACTGCAGCGACGCGACCTGATCGCGACGGAAAGCGGTGTCGGTTCGTTCGTCACCTTCGACGGCGTCGAGCTGGACCAGGCCGTCGGCTGGGCCACCGCGCTCGCGCGGTCCGGGTTCGAGATCACCACCGATCTGCTGGCGATCGAGCGCGTGCGCGACGACGCCCTCGCCGAACGCTTCGGGGTCGAGTCGTTCGTTTCGATCCGCCGGTTGCGCCGCGACCAGGCCGCCGGCCCGGTGTCGCTGGAAGTCGCGCTCGTCCCGGGCGCCGGCGCGCTCGCCGGGCTGCCGGAGCGGGGCCTGGTGCGCGGCTCGCTGACCGCGACGCTCGCCGACGCCGGTTTGCGCGCCGAAGGTGGTGAGCAGTGGATCGGCACCGAGGCGCTGACCCCGGAGACCGCGGCGCTGCTGGAACGGCCGGCAGGCACGCTGTTCCTCCGCGCGGTCCGCACGAGCACCGACGCGGCGGGCGGCCTCGTCGAGCACGTCGTCAGCCTCCTGGACCCGGCGCGGTTCCAGTTCCACCTCACGTTCGGCCGCCGGTGAGCGCGCGGGACCGGGCGCTCGGCGCGTTCGCCGGGCTCGCCCTCGGTGACGCGCTGGGCATGCCGACGCAGTCGATGTCGCGAGCCGAGATCACCCGCCGCTACGGGCGGATCGAGACGCTCGTGGACGCCGTGGCGGACCAGCCGATCGCGCCCGGCATGCCGGCCGGGTCCATCACAGACGACACCGAACAGGCCCTGCTGCTGGCGCGGCTGCTCATCGACGGCGACGGCCGGATCGACCCGCTGGTGTTCGCCCGCGCGCTGCTCGACTGGGAAGCCGACATGATCCGGCGCGGCTCGGCCGACCTGCTCGGCCCGTCCACGAAACGCGCGCTGGACCTGCTCCAGTCGGGCGCCGACCCGGCCGAGGCCGGGCGCGGGGGCAGCACGAACGGCGCCGCCATGCGGATCACGCCGGTGGCGATCGCGACCCCGCCGGAGCTGGACTGCCTGCTGGACGCCGTGACCGAAGCCAGTCTGGTCACGCACAACTCGAGCCTCGGCATCGCCGCGGCCGCGGCCGTCGCGGCGGCCGTGTCCGCGGGAGTGGACGGCGCGTCCCTGCCCGAAGCGCTCGACCACGCCGAAGCGGCGGCCGCGGCCGGTGCCGGCCGCGGCGCCTGGAGCGCGGGTGGCGACATCGCGGCCCGCATCCGCTGGGCCCGCGGCTGGGTGTCCGGACTGGACTCCGCGACCCTCGCCGACGCCGTCTACCAGGTGATCGGCACCTCGGTCGCGGCGCAGGAATCGGTGGTCGCCGCGATCGCGCTGGCGCAGGCGCTGGGCGAGCGGCCCGCCGACGCCCTCACCCTCGCCGCCGGACTGGGCGGCGACACCGACACCGTCGCCGCGATGTGCGGCGCGATCCTCGGCGCGCAGCACGGCTTCGCCGGACTGCCCGCCGGACCGGTCGGCACCGTCCTCACGGTCAACCGGCTGGACCTCGGCCCCGTCGTCGACGGGCTGCTGGAACTTCGTGGAAGGAAGTGACATGGCGACTGACACCGCTGTCGAGTCCCGCGCGGGTGCACTGGAGACCCGCGGCATCGAACCGGTCCCCGAGGCCGAACGCACCGGCAGGCCGGGGCAGCTGTTCTGGGTGTGGTTCGCCGCGAACATCTCCATCCTCGGTCTGCCGCTCGGCGCGACGCTGGTCGCGATCCAGGGGCTGACGTTCTGGCAGGCCGCGATCGTCGCGGTGATCGGGTCGGTCGGGTCGTTCGCGATCGTCGGCGCGGTGTCGATCGCCGGGCGGCGCGGGGGAGCGCCGGGCCTGACGTTGTCCCGGGCGGTGTTCGGAGTGCACGGCAACGCCGGGCCGACCGTGGTGTCGCTGCTGTCGCGGCTGGGCTGGGAGACGGTCAACACCACGACCGCCGCGTTCGCCCTGTTGTCCTTGTGCGCCATCGTGTTCGGCACCGCATCGGACGCGAAGGCCACGCCGGTGCTGACCATCGCCTGCATCGCGGTCTTCGTCGCCTGCACCGTGGTGGTCTCCGGGCTCGGGCACGCGGTGCTGGTCGCCGTGCAGCGCTGGGCGACGTGGATCTTCGGCGCGCTCAACATCGTCGTCGCGGTGAACCTGGTCGCGACCATCGACTGGAGCGCCGTCGGGTCCGCCGAGCCGGCGTCGGTCGGCGCGATGATCGCCGGGGTCGGGACGATCGCGGCCGGCACCGGCATCGGCTGGGCGAACGCCTCGGCCGACATGTCGCGTTACCAGTCGCCCGCGGTGCGCAACGGGTCGCTCGTGCTGTCCGCCGCCGCGGGCGCGGGGATCCCGCTGGTGCTCCTGATCGGCCTTGGCAGCCTGCTCTCCGCGGGTGACCCCACGCTCGCGCAGGCCGACGACCCGGTCGCCGCGATCCGGTCGATGCTGCCCGCGTGGATGGCGGTGCCGTACCTGCTGGCCGCGTTCGGCGGGCTCCTGCTGTCCAACCACCTGTCGGTGTACTCCGCGGGACTGACCACGCTGACTCTGGGCATCCGGATCAAGCGGGTGTACGCGGTGGTGGTCGACGTGATCGTCACCTTCGCCGGGGCCGCGTACTTCATGCTGGTCGCGGACAACTTCTACGGGCCGTTCATCGCGTTCATCAGCCTGCTCGCGGTGCCGATCACCGCGTGGGTCGGCGTGTTCGGCGTGGACATGCTGCGCCGCAGGCACTACGACCCGGCCGGGCTGATGGACCTGCGCCGCACCAGCGTGTACTGGTACCGGGCCGGGATCGAGCCGCGTGCGCTGCTGGCGTGGGCCGCGGGCATCGTCACCGGGTACCTGTTCACCACCGCCGGCACCGGCGAGGACGTGTGGTTCACCGGGCCGTTCGCGAACACCTGGCCAGGGCAGAACGGGCTGGGCTGGCTGATCACGCTCGTCGTGGCGGGCGGCCTGTACGGGCTACTCGGCGGCGCGCGGACGGCGTCGAAGTGAGCAGGCTCGTCCACACCGGACAGGTGATCGTCGACCTGGTGCTGCGGGTGCCGGAGCTGCCGAGGCGCGGCGGTGACGTCCTCGCGGATGGGATGGACCTGACTCCCGGTGGTGGCTTCAACGTGATGGCCGCCGCGGCCCGCTCCGGCGCCGAGGTGGTCTACGCCGGCGCCCACGGAACGGGCCGGTTCGGCGACGCGGTCCGGGCTGCGCTGGCGGCGGAGGGAATAACGGTGGCGCAAGCTCCGCTGTCCGATGTGGACACCGGGGTGTGCGTGGTGCTGGTCGATTCCGGTGGCGAGCGGACGTTCGTGACCGGGACCGGCGCCGAGGGGATGCTCGCGCCGGGGCGGCTGGACGACGGGCCGGTGGCGGCGGACGACCTGGTGTACGTCAGCGGGTACTCGCTGGCGCACGCCCCGAACCGCGCGACGCTGGCGGCGTGGCTGCCGACCGTGCCGGCGCGGGTGCTGCTCGACCCGGGTCCGCTCGCCGCCGACCTGCCGCTGGACGTCGTGCTGCCGCACGTGGACATCCTGAGCTGCAACGCCGCGGAGGCTCGTGCGCTGTCCGGAAAGGACTCGCTGACGGAGGCTGCGTTGGCGCTCGGCGGAACGGTCGTCGTCCGCGACGGCCCCGCCGGCTGCCTGCTGGCCGAGAACGGCGACGTGCGGACGATCCCCGGTTTCCCGGTGGAGCCCGTGGACACCAACGGCGCGGGCGACGCGCACTGCGGCGTCCTCGCGGCGGAGCTGCTGGCGGGCGCCGACCTGGCCACGGCGGCCTACCGGGCGAACGCGGCCGCCGCGATGGCCGTGCTCCGCCGCGGCCCCGCCACGGCCCCCGGCCGCCAGGAGATCGACGAGTTCCTGGCGGCCCGCGCGTAGGGCGGCGCCGCTCAGGCCCGGCGCGGCGGCGGCACGAAGGGCGCGCTGCGCGAGCCCGGCGTGCTCGCTGACCGGTCCGGGTGGTTCCTCCCGGCGCAGCGGTAGGCGCTCTGCCTGGCGGCGACCGCGGGCCTTCTCGCGCCCTGGCGCGGTGTCGGTGCTCGCGGTGGCTGCCGTGCCGGCGAAGCGCGCTCGGCCACGGCGGCGAGGAACTCGCCGCTCTGCGGACGGCAGGCCTGCTCGCGGCCGGCCGGCGAGCCCGGCTCAGCGGTAGGCGCTCTGCCCGGTCAGCAGCTGCCCGAGCACCAGCGTGTGGATCTCCTCCGTGCCCTCGTACGTCAGCACGCTCTCCAGGTTGTTCGCGTGCCGCAGCACCGGGTACTCCAGGCTGATCCCGTTCGCGGCCAGGATCGTGCGCGCCGTGCGGGCGATGTCGATCGCGGTGCGCACGTTGTTCAGCTTGCCGAAGCTGACCAGCTCGGGCGGCAGCTCGCCGGCGTCCTTGCGGCGCCCGAGGTGCACCGCGAGCAGCATGCCCTGGTTCAGCTCCATCGCCATCCCGACCAGCTTCTGCTGCGTCAGCTGGAACCCGCCGATCGGGCGGCCGAACTGCTCTCGCGTCGACGCGTAGTCGAGTGCGCTTTCGTAGCACGTGCGGGCCGCGCCGAGCGCCCCGAACAGGATGCCGAACCGCGCCTCGGACAGGCAGGACAGCGGCCCCTTCAGCCCGGTCACGCCGGGCAGCACCGCGTCACCGGGCAGGCGCAGGTCGTCGAACGACAGCTCGGCCGTCGCGGACATCCGCAGCGACAGCTTGTGCTTGATCTCCCGCGCGGTGAACCCCGGCGTGTCCGTCGGCACCACGAACCCGCGCACGCCGTCGTCGGTGCGCGCCCACACCACGGCGACGTCGGCGAGGGTGCCGTTGGTGATCCACATCTTGGACCCGTTGAGGATCCAGTCGCCACCGTCGCGCTTGGCGAACGTGCGCATGTCGCCAGGGTCGGACCCGCGGTCGGGCTCGGTGAGGCCGAAGCAGCCGATCGCCTCGCCGCGCGCCATCGCCGGCAGCCAGCGGTCCTTCTGCTCGTCCGAGCCGTACTTCCAGATCGGGAACATCGCCAGCGAGCCCTGCACGGACACGAAGCTGCGCAGCCCGCTGTCACCGGCCTCCAGCTCCAGGCACGCCAGGCCGTACGCGGTGGCGCTGGTGCCCGCGCAGCCGTACCCGGTGAGGTGCATGCCGAGCAGGCCCATCTCGCCGAGCTGCCCCACGAGGTGCTTCGGGAACGTTGCGTCCTCGAACCACTGGCCGGCGTGGTCGGCGACCTCCTTGCGGACGAAGGTCCGCACCGTGTCCGCGATCTCGCGCTCCTCCTCGTTCAGCAGGTCGCGGATGCCGAGCAGGTCACGGGGGTCGGGCTTCGTCATGACGGCGTTCTTCCTGTGCGGGCCCGTGCCAGGGCGCGGGCGGGTGGACCGGTTTCGATCACTCCGCCGAGCAGGCAGAGCAGGGCTTCCTGTCGCCGCGGCCCGACGAGCTGCGCGCCGGCCGGGAGGCCGGCGCCGGTCAGCCCCGCCGGGACCGTCAGCGCGGGATGCCCGCTGACCGAGGCTAGTGCCGTCAGCCGGTAGTAGGCGTTCTCGAGTGACTCCGCTCGCCCGCCGAGCTCGACCGTGTCGGTGCCGGCGGGCGCCGCGGTGACCGGCAGGGTTGGCATCAACAGGGCGTCGACTTCGCGGAACACCGCGTCCACCTCGTCGGCGATCTCGGCGGCGCGGGCGCGGGCGGCGTCGTAGTCGTCCCGGCTCACCTCGGTGCCCGCCTTGAGCTGCCCGATCGCACGGCCACGCAGGCCGGACGGGTCGTCGGAGTAGGCCCGCCACCACTGCTGGGCGGACTCGTACAGCATGGTCGTGAACCCGGCCGAGCGCGCGTGCCGGGCGCCCAGCGGCAGCTCGGCCGGCACGATCTCCGCGCCGGCCGCGCGCAGGGTCCCGGCGGCCGACTCGAACACCTCCAGCACCTCGGGGTCGACCTTGCCGCGCCACAGGTGCTCCGGCCAGCCGAGGCGCAGGCCCTCGACCGTGTCCGGCGCGGGTTCACCCGCACCGGCCAGGATCCGGTGCACGGTGAGGCAGTCCGCCGCCGTCCGCGCGATCGGCCCGACGGTGTCCATCGACGGCACGAGCGGAGTCACCCCGCGCATCGGCACGGTGCCGTGCGTCGGCCGCAGCCCGGCGACCCCGCACAGCGCGGCCGGGATTCGGATCGAGCCGCCGGTGTCGGTGCCCAGCGCGACCGGCACGTCCCCGATGGCGACGGCGACCGCCGAGCCGCCGCTCGACCCGCCCGCGTCCCGGTCCGGCGCCCACGGGTTGCGGCAGCCGGGTGTGCGGACCGACCACGCCAGCTCCGGCACCGTGGTGCGGGAGACGGGGACGTACCCGGCGGCACGCATCCGGGCGACCACCTCGGCGTCATCGGCCGCGACGTGGTGCCCCAGTCCGGGCGTGCCGTTGCGCGTCTTCTGGCCCGCGACGTCGAGGAAGTCCTTGACCGCGAAGGGGATTCCGGTTTCCGGGTGGGGAAAGCGCTCGACGTAGGCGCCGAAGTCGGTCGACAGCGCGCACACCTCCTCGTGCACGGGGGCTTTCCGGAGAGCTTGCCCGATCAGTGTGACCCCGTCGAGGGTGCGGCGCGCGTAGTCTCGGCCACATGTGCCGAAACATCACGGTGCTCCGCGGGCTGGAGCCGTCGGCCACGGCGGAGGAGATCGAGGCCGCCGCGCGCCAGTACGTGCGCAAGGTGACCGGGGTGCAGACCCTGTCCGACGCCACGCGCGAGCCGTTCGAACGGGCCGTCGCGGAGATCGCCGAGATCACCACGCGGCTGCTCGGCGAGCTGCCCGCGCGCCGCCAGCCGCCCACGACGGTGCCCCCGTTGCGCCGGCCCGAGGTGCGCGCGCGGATCGCCGCGCGTCAGGCCCGGTAGAGCAGCAGGTAGCGGAAGAACAGCAGCGGCCGTACGCTCGATCCGGGCAGTAGCCGTGCGGAGTCGCGCCGCACCTGCGTCATCGTCGTGTCCCAGTCGCGCACCGGCGCCTTCGCGACCGGGTCCGGACCGCCGTTGAGGTGCTCACCCGCCGCCACGACCAGCCGCGCCGCCAGGTTGGCCGGCGGCGCGAGCAGGCCCCACATCGCCCAGTCCGCGGCCGAGCGCGGCCAGCACCCCGCCCGGGGTTGAGGGCGGCCCGCAGCACGTGGTGCAGCGAGGCGAGGCGCGAGATGAAGTCGTAGCGGTCCAGCTCCGCCGTCGTGACGTCCCCGTTCCGGTAGGTGATGCCGGGGCCGAGCGCTCGTGCCGCGGCGACGACCTCCGCGGACGGGTCGATCCCCTCGACGGCCAGACCCGCCGCGGCCAGCTTGCGGGTGAACCGTCCCGCGCCGCACCTCACGTCCAGCGCGGTGCGCGTCCCGGCGGGCACGTGCCGCAGCAGCAACCGGTGGTAGGCGTGGTTGTGGTCGAACGGCATGCAGCCCAACCTGCCAGGACCCGCGAAAGTAGACTCGGTCGGGTAGTCAACCCCGGCCGAAGAGGGAGAACGCGTGACATCGGGCGAGGACGAGGAGTACCCGGCGGAGCTGTCCAGCGGAGGCAACTTCGTAGCCGGGCCCCTGCCCGACGATCCGGCCGAGATCGACCCGGTCGACCTGGAGGAGATCGAGCGACAGGCCCGCCGTGAGCTGCTGCGCGTCGAGGCCGAACTGAATCAGCGCTGGCCGGAGACGAAGATCGAGCCGTCGCTCGACCGCATCGCCGCGCTGATGACCGTGCTGGGCGACCCGCAGAAGACGTACCCCGTCATCCACGTCGCGGGCACCAACGGCAAGGGCTCGGTCACCCGCATGATCGACGCGCTGCTGTCCCGCCTCGGGCTGCGCGTGGGCCGCTACACCAGCCCGCACCTGCAGCTGGTCACCGAGCGGATCGCCGTCGACGGCGCTCCGATCGCGGCGTCCAAGTACGTCGACATCTACCGCGACATCGCGCCCTACATCGGCATGGTGGACAACGCGGGCGGCCCGAAGATGAGCAAGTTCGAGGTGCTCACCGGCATGGCGTTCGCCGCGTTCGCGGACGCGCCGGTCGACGCCGCGGTGATCGAGACCGGCATGGGCGGCACCTGGGACGCCACCAACGTCGCGGACGGGCAAGTCGCGGTCATCACGCCGATCGGCCTCGACCACATCGACTACCTGGGCAGCGACCTCGGCGGGATCGCGGGCGAGAAGGCCGGGATCATCAAGGCGGGCAGCGTCGCGATCCTCGCCGAGCAGGAGCCGGACGCGCAGCGCGTGCTGCTGGAGCGCACCGTCGAGGTGGACGCCACGGTGGCGCGCGCGGGCAGCGAGTTCGGCGTGCTGCGGCGCGAGATCGCGGTCGGCGGCCAGATGCTGAGCCTGCAGGGCCTCGGCGGTGTCTACGACGAGATCTTCCTGCCCCTGCACGGCGCGCACCAGGCCAACAACGCGCTGCTGGCGCTGGCCGCGGTCGAGGCGTTCTTCGGCGCGGGCAAGGACAGGCGGCTCGACATCGAGGCCGTGCGCGAGGCGTTCGCGGCGGTGGAGATCCCGGGGCGCCTGGAGCCCGTCCGCGCCGCGCCCACGGTCCTGCTGGACGCGGCCCACAACCCGCACGGCGCGCGGGCGCTGGCCACCGCCATCGAGGAGGAGTTCGCGTTCCGCAGGCTGGCCGCGGTCATCGGGGTGCTCGAGGACAAGGACGTGCGCGGCGTGCTGGAGGCGCTCGAACCGGTGGTCTCCGACGTGGTGGTCACCAAGAACAGCTCGCCCCGCGCGATGCCGCTGGACGAGCTGAACGAACTGGCGCTGGCGGTGTTCGGGGAGGACCGGGTGGTCGCCGAGCCCAGCCTGGACGCGGCGGTGGAGACCGCGGTGGCGCTGGTCGAGGAGAGCGACGGCGGCGAACCGCTGGCCGGTGGCGGCGTGCTGATCACGGGTTCCGTCGTCACGGTCGGCGACGCGCGGACGTTGTTCGGGAAGGAGCCCGCGTGAGCGAGGAGAAGACGGTCCGGCCCCCGGCGAAGGACCCGATGAAGTCCTTCCGCGGCGTGATGGCCGGGACGCTGATCTGCGAGGCCATCACGGTCGGCCTCGCCCTGCCGGTGATCGCCAACCTGGGCGGCGGCATCGGCACCCTCGCGGGCTGGGGGATCATCGTGATCGCCGTCCTGCACGTGCTGCTGTGCGGCGTCCTGAA
This sequence comes from Amycolatopsis methanolica 239, assembly GCF_000739085.1. Lineage (NCBI taxonomy): Bacteria > Bacillati > Actinomycetota > Actinomycetes > Pseudonocardiales > Pseudonocardiaceae > Amycolatopsis > Amycolatopsis methanolica. The sequence continues at coordinate 1,816,241 of NZ_CP009110.1, forward strand.
GCGGCGCTGGGCGGTGCCGGCGATCCTGGTGCTGCAGGTCGCGCTGGTCGCGTACTTCGTCGACACGGTGGCCATCGGCGTCATCGGCCTGCTGTTCCTCGCGTTCTGGCTGTGGGCGCTGTGGCTGCGCAACGACGTGGCCCGGCGCATGGCCGAGGGCCGTCTGCCCAGCCAGCAGCAGTAGCGGCGATCCGAATAGAGAGCGGTGCTCTTGACAAGGGCGCTCCGCTGGGTCATTCTTGTCTTGTGAGATCACTGCTCTCGAAATGGACAACCGATCTCGGAGGAGTGTTCCCATGAAGCGCACCGCCTGGGCCGTCGCCGGCGTCTTCCTGCTCGCGTTCGCCGTGTTCGAGGCCGTCAAGCACGGCGGCTGGACCGTCGGCGCCCTGCTGCTCGGCCTGATCGGGCCGGATCTGACGTTCCTGGCGGGGATCGGCGCGCCGCCCGCCGAGCGCGGCGTGCTGCCGCGCCGGGTGGTGCCGTTCTACAACGCCGCCCACCACTGGGCGGGTCCGGTGGTCCTGCTCGTGGTCTTCAGCTTCGTCGCGAGCCCCGCCGCCTTCACGCTCGGTCTGGCCTGGCTCGCGCACATCGTCGTGGACCGCGCCTTCGGTTACGGTCTGCGCACGGCCGACGGCAGGCAGCGCGCCACGGCGTGATTTCACCGTCCGGACAGCCGGAGTTGGCCCGTCGGCCCCCGAGCCCGCATAGAACTCCGGCATGACCGAACAGACCCGCCGCTCCGCCCTCAGAAGCGGCCTCGTCGGCGCCGGTGTCCTCGCCGCAGGCGTCCTCGGCAGCCCCTTCGCGAAGGCCGCCCTCGTCCGCAAGGACCGCCCCGTCCTGACGCATGGCATCCAGTCCGGCGACGTGACCCCGAACTCGGCACTGGTCTGGACCCGTGCCGACCGGCCGTCCCGCATGATCGTCGAGGTCTCGCGCGACCCGTCCTTCCGGGACGTGCGGACCGTCCGCGGCCCGCTGCTGACCCCGGACACCGGCGGCACCGGCAAACTGCGGATCTCCGCGCTCGCGCCGGGCACCGAACTGCACTACCGGGTCACCGCCGAATCGCTCGACGGCGGGGCCACCAGCGAGCCGCTGACCGGCACGTTCAAGACCGCGCCGGTTGGCCGCAGCGACGTGCGGCTGACCTGGTCCGGCGACGTGGCAGGCCAGGGCTGGGGCATCAACCCGGACATCGGCGGCATGACCGCCTACGCCGCGATGCTCGCCCGCAAACCGGACCTGTTCCTGCACAGCGGCGACACGGTCTACGCCGACGGCCCGCTCACCGAGAAGGTCACGCTGCCCGACGGCCGCGTCTGGCGCAACATCGTGACCCCGGAGAAGACGAAGGTCGCCGAGACGCTCGACGAGTACCGCGGCCAGTTCGCTTACAACATGCTCGACGCGAACGTCCGCGCGTTCACCGCCGCCGTGCCCAGCTACGTCCAGTGGGACGACCACGAGGTGACTAACAACTGGTACCCGGGCGAGATCCTGGACCTGCCGCAGTACACCGAAAAGCGCGTCGACGTCCTGGCCGCGCGTGCGTTCCAGGCCTTCCACGAGTGGCAGCCGATCGACCCGCGCCAGGCCGTGGACGGCCGGGTGTACCGCAGCTTCACCTACGGCTCGCGGCTGGAGGTGTTCGTGCTGGACATGCGGACCTACAAGGACGCCAACACCGCGGACCCCACGAAGCCCGGGCAGATCCTCGGCGAGAAGCAGGCGAAGTGGCTCGTCGACGGGCTGTCCCGCAGCCGCGCCACGTGGAAGATCGTGCAGGCCGACCTGCCCATCGGGCTCGCCGTGCTGGACGGCTCCACCGGCATCGAGGGCGTGGCGAACAACCGGCCCGGCGCGCCGGCAGGCCGTGAGAGCGAAATCGCGTGGGTGCTGCGGGAACTGGCGAAGCGGAAGGTGCGCAACACCGTGTGGCTGACCGCCGACGTGCACTACACCGCGGCGCACCACTACTCGCCGGACCGCGCCGCGGTGCGGGATTTCGACCCGTTCTGGGAATTCGTTTCCGGCCCGCTGCACGCCGGCGCGTTCGGCCCGAACACGCTCGACCCGACCTTCGGCCCGCAGGCCGTTTTCGTGCACGCACCGCCCGCCGCGAACACCTCGCCGATGGCCGGTTTCCAGCATTTCGGCGAAATCAACATCGACGGCGGCTCGGGTGAGCTGCGAGTCGATCTCCGTGACGGCACGGGCGCCTCCCTGTGGTCGACGACCCTGGAGCCGCAGCGCTGACCAGGCCAGTAGGCTTCGGGCAATCCGTGCACGTGATGAAGGAGAAACACAGTCGTGAGTGAACGCACGCTGGTTCTGGTCAAGCCCGACGGCGTACAGCGCGGCCTCGTCGGCGAGGTCATTTCGCGCATCGAGCGCAAGGGGCTGAAGCTGGCCGCGCTGGAGCTGCGCACCGTCGAGCGTTCGGTCGCCGAGGAGCACTACGCCGAGCACAAGGACAAGCCGTTCTTCGGCGACCTGCTGGAGTTCATCACCTCCGGCCCGGTCGTCGCGATCGCCGTCGAGGGCGTGCGGGCCATCGCGGCCTTCCGCCAGCTGGCAGGCGGCACCGACCCGGTGGAGAAGGCCACCCCCGGCACGCTGCGCGGGGACTACGGCCTGGAGACCCAGTTCAACCTCGTGCACGGCTCGGACTCGCCCGAGTCGGCCGAGCGCGAGCTGAAGCTCTGGTTCCCCGACCTCTGAGCAACCGCGGGGGCTTCCGGTGGGGTTGATCCTTACCGGGAGCCCCTTCCGGGAACTACCATCTGGGGCATGACCGCCAACGAAGGCGATGTCCCCAAGTCGGTGCTGGCGCGCGGGCTGGTGTTGCTGGACGCGTTCGAACCCGCCGACGTCGAACTCTCCCTCGCCGAACTGTCCGCCCGCACGGGCCTGCCGAAGCCCACCGCCCACCGGATGGCCGCCGAACTTGTCCGCTGGGGCGGGCTGGAACGCCACGGCGCTTCCTACCGGCTCGGGATGAAGCTCTTCGAGCTCGGCCAGCGCGTGCCGCGGCGGCGTGAACTGCGCGAAGCGGCGTTGCCGTACCTGCAGGACCTGTACGAGGCCACGCACGAGAACATCCACCTCGCGGTGCCGGACGGCGGTCACACGTTGTTCCTGGAGAAGGTCACCGGTCACCGGTCGACGCCCATCGGCTCGCGCGTCGGCGGCCGGATGCCGGTGCACTGCACCGCGACCGGCAAGGTCTTCCTCGCGCTCGGGCCGCCGGAGTACTTCCGGCGCGTGACCGAGGCCGGGCTGGCCCGCAAGACCCCACGCACGATCGTCGCGCCCGGGTTGCTGCGGCGGGAGCTGGACCGGGCTGTGGAGCGCGGGTACGGGGTCAACCACGAGGAAGCCGAGGTCGGGGTCGCCGCGGTGGCCGCGCCGGTGTACGACCGGCGTCGCAGGCTGGTCGCGGCCGTGTCGATCACCGGCAGCGCCGAGCGCCTCGACGTGGAACGGCTGGCGCCGGCCGTGCGGACCGCCGCCTCCGCGCTGACCCGGGAGCTGGCCGCGTCGTAAACCGATCGAAACTGTCGGTGCCCGGTCGTACTGTGCTGGGTGTGGACGAACCGAGCATGGTGCAGGCCAAGGCGCTGGTGAAGCGCTTCGGCGACTTCGAAGCGGTGCGGGGGATCGACGTCGAGGTCCGGCGCGGGGAGGCGTTCGGCTTCCTCGGGCCCAACGGTGCCGGGAAGTCGTCGACGATGCGGATGATCGCGTCGGTGTCGCCGCGGTCCGACGGTGATCTGAAGGTCCTCGGCATGGACCCGAACATCGAGGGCCCGCGCATCCGCGCCCGGCTCGGGGTGGTGCCGCAGCAGGACAACCTCGACAACGAGCTGACCGTGCGGCAGAACCTGCACGTGTACGGGCGCTACTTCGGACTGTCCAGGGCGCACGTGCGGCGCAAGGCGGTCGAGCTGATGGAGTTCGCGCAGCTGTCCGACCGCGCCGAGGACGAGGTGGAGCCGTTGTCCGGCGGAATGAAACGCCGGCTGACCATCGCTCGCGCCCTGGTCAACGATCCCGAGCTGCTGCTGCTCGACGAGCCGACCACCGGGCTGGACCCGCAGGCGCGGCACCTGTTGTGGGACAGGCTGTTCCGCTTGAAGGCGCAGGGCGTCACGCTCATCATCACGACCCACTACATGGACGAGGCCGAGCAGCTGTGCGATCGCCTCGTGGTCATGGACGGCGGGCGGATCGCGGCCGAGGGCTCGCCCGCCGAGCTGATCCTGCGGTACTCCACCCGCGAGGTGGTGGAGCTGCGGTTCGCGCCGGGGGAGGAGGTGCCCGCGGACCGGGTGGCCGACCTGGCCGACCGGGTCGAGGTGCTGCCCGACCGCCTGCTGCTCTACACCGCGGCGGGCGAGTCGGCGCTGGAGCAGGTGCGCCAGCGCGGGGTGCGGTCGCTGTCGTCGCTGGTGCGGCGGAGCACGCTGGAGGACGTGTTCCTGCGCCTGACCGGACGGACGCTGGTGGACTGATGAGCGTGCGGTCGACGGGCCGGGTCGTCCCGGCGTGGCAGGGCGCGTGGCTGCGCGTCGAGGGGTACTGGGAGTGGTACCGCCGGTACTGGAAGTCCAATGTGTACTCGACGGGCCTGCAGCCGCTGTTGTTCCTGCTGGCGATGGGGCTCGGGTTCGGTTCGCAGGTGCAGGCCGGGCCAGCCACCGGCGGATTGTCCTATGTGCACTACATCGCGCCAGCGCTGCTGGTGTCGGCGGCGATGCAGAACGCGGTGGGGGAGTCGACGTACCCGGTGTTGTCCGGATTCAAGTGGCAGAAGGACTACCTGGCCGTCACGGCGACGCCGGTCTCCCCGGGACAGGTGCTCGGCGGGCACCTGATCTGGGTGACGTTGCGGCTGTTGCTGTCCGGCGCGGTGTACGCCCTGATCGCGGTGCCGTTCGGGGCGTGGCTGAACGCCGGGGCGGCGCTGGTCGTGGTGGTCGGCGCCGTGACGGGCCTGGCGTGTGCCGCGCCGGTGACGGCCCTGGCCGCGACGACGTACGACGAGGGCGTCCGGTTCAACGCCGTGTTCCGGTTCGTGGTGATGCCGATGACGTTGTTCGCAGGCACGTTCTTCCCGATCGAGCAGATCCCGGTGGCGCTGCGCTGGCTCGCCTGGATCTCCCCGCTGTGGCACGGCAACGAACTCGCGCGGGGCGTCACCCTCGGCGCCCTGGAGCCGCTGCCCGCGCTCGGCCACCTGGCCTTCCTGGCGGCGCTGTTCGCCATCGGGGCGCTCCTAGCGCGCCACTACTTCTACCGCCGCCTGGTGGTGTGACGATGCCCGCCTGCTCCCCACGGACCACCCGCGCCCGACTCCGGCCGACCACGCGAGAGCCCCGATGACCACACTCACCGAAAACCCGCGCCGCGGCGTCCTGCTCCGCGTCCTGCCGCCTGGCCTCTACGCCGGCCGCGCCAGCAAGCTCGTCGAGCGCTCGATCCTCGCCTACTCACGCATGTGGCTGGTCTTCGCGTCCGGCGTTCTGGAGCCGCTCCTCTACCTCGTCGCGTTCCAGATCGGCTTCGGCAGGCTCGTCGGCGACGCCACCGGCCCGGACGGGCAGCCGATGAGCTACGTCGCGTTCGTCGCGCCCGCCCTGCTCGCCTCGTCCGCCATGAACGGCGCCGTCTTCGACAGCACGTTCAACGTGTTCTTCAAGTTCCGCTACGCCAAGACCTACGACGCGATGCTGGCCACCCCGATCGGCCCGCTGGACATCGCGATCGGCGAGATCTCCTGGGCCGTCCTGCGCGGCGGGCTCTACTCGGTCGCGTTCTTCGCCGTGATGGCCGCGATGGGCCTGGTCACCTCGCCGTGGGCGCTGCTGCTGATCCCGGTCGCGCTGTTGATCGCGCTGGCCTTCGCCGCGATCGGCATGGCCTGCGCGACGTTCCTCCGCTCGACGTCCCAGTTCGACTACATCCAGCTGGCCGTCGTCCCGATGTTCCTATTCTCCACGACGTTCTACCCGCTGTCGGTCTACCCCGGGCCGCTGCAGGTGGTGGTGCAGTGCTCGCCGCTCTACCACGGCATCCAGCTGATGCGGGAGTTGGCCGTCGGAGCCATGCACCCGGGCATGATCGGTCACGTCGCCTACCTCGTGGCGCTGGCGGTACTCGGCATCTGGGGCGCGGCCCGCCGCCTGAGCGGGCTGCTCCTGCGTTGAGACCCGTGTCCCGTGAGGTCGTAGCCCGCTGGGCACGGCACCGGGCGCGCCCGTTGCCGCCGCCTCGGGTCGCCCTGCGCCGGCGTGGTCGGCCACATCGCCTCCTTGGTGTCCCGATGCTGGGCATCCGGAGCGAGGCTCGCCGCCTGAGCGGGCTGCTCCTGTGCCAGCCCGTGCCCGCTGTCGCGCGCGGAGGCGCCGGACCACCTTCCCGCCGGCATGATCGGCCTCAAAGCTGGCGCGGTCCTGGCCATCCGGAGCGCGGCCCCACCGTCAGCCGGCGCTGACCCGCACCATCCCGTGCCCGTAGAAGCCGTTGTAGCCGGTGTACCCGGCGCAGAACGCGTCCTGCCGCCCGTCGCCGGTGAGGTCGTAGTCGGCGGGGCAGGGCACCGGCCGCGCGCGTTCTTCCAGCGCGCGCCGCAGCTGCCGGGCAGCCGAACCGGGTCGCTCGGCCGCGAGCACCGCCGCCGCGCCGGCCACGTGCGGCGCGGCCATCGAGGTGCCGCACATTTCGCCGTACCCGCCGGGCGCGGTGGACAGCACGCACGTGCCGCGGTCGCCGCCCGGCGCGGTCAGGTCCACCACGCCGAGCCCGTACGAGCTGTACCCGGCTTTCACCTCGTCCGGCCCGACCGCCGACACGGCCACCACGTCCCGCAGCGCGCCGGGCAGCGCGTCGCACCCGCCCGCCCGGGACGCCGGGGTCAGGTCCACGGCGTCGTTCGTCGCCGCGGCGACGTTCACCGTGCCCCGCGACGCCGAGTAGGCCAGCGCCCGGCCGACCGCTTCGCGCACCGCCTCGCGCCCCGGCGACCAAGTGCACGAGGGGGCCCACGTGTTGATCGCGAAGCTGCTGTTGGTGACCGCCATCCCGCGCTCGGCCGCCCACATCAGCCCGCACACCACGGCTTCCGGGGTGACCAGGCCCTGGTCGTCGATGACCTTGACCGACGCCACCCGCGTCCCCGGCGCGACCCCGGTGATGCCGCGCCCGTCGTCGGCCGCGGCGATGATCCCGGCGACGTGCGTGCCGTGCGCCGACGTCGTGGCCCGCCACGCGCGCTCGGCCGGGTCGGGCACACCGCTCAGGCAGCCGGCCGAGTCGCCCCGGTCGAGCGCGTCCACGAGGTCGGGGTGGTCCGGGTCGATGCCCGAGTCCAGGACGCCGACCACGACGTCCGGGCTGCCCGCGCCGGGCCCGCCCACGGCGGCGAGGTTCCACTGCTCACCGGCGCGGTCCGCGGAGGGCACCTCCGATTGCGTGGTCGCCCGCAGGGCGGGTCGTACCGGCCGCTGCCCGGCCCGCCGCTCGTTCTGCGCGCTGTAGGCACGCCCGGGGCCCATCTGCTGCGCGAAGTCCGGATCGCCGGAGGTGGCGACGCCCACACCGATCTGCGGGTGGTACCCGGTCAGCTGCCCGCACGCGGCCCGTGTCTGGTCCCGGGCCGCCGGTTCGGGCGTGTCGCGGTCGAAGACGACCAGGTAACGCACGTCCCGCCCGCTGTCGGAGCACGCCTGATCCGGCTCCGCCGCCGCGACGTGGGCCGGCGCCGCCACCAGCACGGCGCACGCCACCGCCACCAGTGATCGTCCGAAGCCGGGCAACGGGGACCTCCAACTGGGCGAACAGCGGCCGGGAAGCCGTCGGCGTCCTGCCGCACGCTAAGCCACCCCGCGCGGCGGCGACAAGCGCACGCCGCAAGTTCGCCCGGCCGTGGTCACGCGCCTGTTGGCACCGAGTACGCCGCACCGGACGCACCGTGTGGGATACTCGGCTTGGCTGCTTCCGCCGACACGCCCGCGACCTGCGGTCCGTCCGGGGGTTGCGGTCCGGAGACAGGCCGGAAGAGCGCCAGGTCGTCGCCGCCAGGAACCACCTGGGTGGCTCGACGAGCGGCAGGCGGGCGGGAACCGCCGGCTCGGACGGCTCGTCACCGAGCGGACCTGCCATCGGCGGGTGCCGGACCCCGGCACCGTCGGGGCGAGACGAGGCACAGGATTCCCGCCGGCGGTGACCACCCCGGCGGAACAGACAGGAAGGGCCCCTGTGCGGCCGCGTCCGCCAGCCCAAGCGGCTGGGACGCGCCCGGGGGCGGAGGAGATGTATGTCGAACGCGGACACACCCGCCGAGAACACCGGCGGGAACACCGCCCTACCCGCAACCGGCCCGCTGGGCGAGTTGCCGCCTCGCGTCCGGGTGCACGCCTTGGCGAAGCTGCTCGGCTCCAACAGCCGGGTCGTACTGGCGAAGCTCACCGAACTGGGTGAGACGGCGCGCAGCGCGCAGTCGAGCGTGCCGCGGGAGGTCGCGGTGAAGGTCGCCGAGGCGCTCGCCCCGGCCGACGAGCAGGCCGTCGAGGAGTCGGCTGCCCCCGAGGTGGTCGCCCCGGCCGAGGACGCGGCGCCCGACGCCGTTCCGGAGAGCACGCCCGAGCCGGTCGTCGAAACACCGGCCGCCGAGACACCGACCGCCCCGACCCCCGAGCTCGCCGCCCAGGCGACGCCGGAGCCCGAGCCCGAGGCCGCGCCGTCGGCCGCGGCACCCGAGCCGGTCGCCGAGCCCGAGCCGGTGCGGCAGCCGCAGCGCCCGCCGCACATGCCGGTCTTCGCGGCCCCGTCGCCGGTGTTCCTGCCGCCGGAGGCCGGTGCCGTCGAGGAGGAGCCCGCCCCCAAGGTGGAGCGGGCCGCCGAGGTCAAGCCGGTGGACGAGGACGCCGACGAGGGTGAGGACGGTGCGGGCCGCCGTCGCCGCCGCCGGGGCCGTCGCGGCCGTGGCCGGGGCAAGGGCGGCGACGAGAACGCCACCGAGACCACCGAGGCCGACGAGACCGCGCCCGCCGAGGAGACCGCCAAGCGCGAGGACGAGGACACCGCCGAAGAGGGCGAGCCGTCCGAGGACACCGACGAGACCGAGGGGTCGAGCCGTCGTCGCCGTCGCCGTCGCCGCCGCAAGGGCTCCGACGGGGACAGCGCCGACTCCACCACCGACGACCCGCCGAACACCGTCGTCCACGTCCGCGAAGCGAAGGCCGACGAGAAGAGCAGCAGCAGCTCGGACGGCGTGCGCAGCGTCCGCGGCTCCACGCGCCTGGAGGCCAAGCGCCAGCGCCGCCGGGACGGCCGCGAGGCGGGCCGCCGCCGTGCGCCGATCCTGTCGGAGGCCGAGTTCCTGGCCCGTCGCGAGTCGGTCGAACGCACGATGGTGGTCGCCGAGCGCGGCGAGCACACCCAGATCGGCGTGCTCGAGGACGGTGTCCTGGTCGAGCACTTCGTGACGTCGCAGGGCAGCGGCTCGATCGTCGGCAACGTCTACCTGGGCCGCGTGCAGAACGTGCTGCCCTCGATGGAGGCCGCGTTCGTCGACATCGGCCGCGGTCGCAACGCCGTGCTCTACGCGGGCGAGGTCGACTGGGACGCCGCCGGCCTGGAGGGCAAGTCCCGCAAGATCGAGCAGGCCCTGTCCACCGGTGACAACGTTCTGGTGCAGGTCACCAAGGACCCGGTCGGGCACAAGGGCGCCCGGCTGACTACCCAGATCTCGCTTCCGGGCCGGTTCCTGGTCTACATGCCGTCGGGCGGCGCCACCGGCATCTCGCGCAAGCTGCCGGAGAACGAGCGGCGGCGGCTGAAGGACATCCTCAAGCGGATCGTCCCAGAGGACGCAGGCGTGATCATCCGCACCGCGTCGGAGGGCATCAGCGAGGAGGAGCTGGAGCGCGACGTCCGGCGGCTGAAGGCGCAGTGGGAGGTCGTCAAGGAGAAGGCCGACGCGGCCACCTCCGGCAAGAAGTCGTCCGCCCCGGTGATGCTCTACGAGGAGCCGGACCTGCTGGTCAAGGTGGTCCGCGACCTGTTCACCGAGGACTTCGTCTCGCTCGAGGTCCAGGGCGACACGGCGTGGGAGACCATCCGCGCCTACGTCGAGCACGTCGCGCCGGACCTCACCCCCAGGCTCAAGCGCTACGTCGGCACCGGTGACGTGCTGGCCGAGCACCGCATCGACGAGCAGCTCACCAAGGCGCTGGACCGCAAGGTGTGGCTGCCCTCGGGTGGTTACCTGGTCATCGACCGCACCGAGGCGATGACTGTGATCGACGTCAACACCGGCAAGTTCACCGGTTCGGGCGGCAACCTCGAGGAGACGGTCACCCGCAACAACCTGGAGTCGGCCGAGGAGATCGTGCGCCAGCTGCGGCTGCGCGACATCGGCGGCATCATCGTGATCGACTTCATCGACATGGTGCTGGAGTCCAACCGCGAGCTGGTGCTCAAGCGGCTGACCGAGTGCCTCGGCCGGGACCGCACGCGTCACCAGGTCGCCGAGGTCACCTCGCTGGGCCTGGTGCAGATGACCCGCAAGAAGATCGGCACCGGCCTGCTCGAAGCGTTCTCCACGACCTGCGAGCACTGCAAGGGCCGGGGCGTCATCGTCTCGACCGAGCCGGTGAAGTCGGGCAACGGCGGCAACGGCGGCGGTCACCAGCACGTCGGTGGCGGCGGCGGTTCGCGCCGGTCGCGTGGCCGGGCCAAGGTCGAGGAGCCGCAGGCGGAGAAGACGCCCGAGCCCTCCCCGGTGCAGCGGGAGAGCACGATCTCGGCCGTCGAGGCCATGGCCAAGGCCGCGAAGATCGCCTCGACGAAGACCGAGGGCGGCGAGAAGCCGGAGACGGGCGCGACCCCGGCCGACGCGGCACCCGCCGAGGCCCACACCGGCGCGGAGAACGCCGCCGGGTCGGGCAGCGGTCGCTCCGAGCGGCGGTCCCGCTCCCGTGGGAAGGCCCGCGCCGAGACGGCCCAGCCCGAAGCCCAGACCCAGCCGAACGCGACGGTCCAGCCCGAGGCGGCACCCCAGCCCGAGCCGGAGACCGCGGGCGCCGCTCCGCAGGCCCAGACCAGCCCGGAGGGCGCGGCGCAGGCTCCCGCTGAGGCGCCGCCGCAGTTCGGGACGACGGCTCACGAGTCAGCTGCTCAGCCCGCGGTTCAGGCTGACGCAGCGGCTCCGTCCGCGCAGGCCGGTTCCGAGGCGCAGCCCGCGCCGTCGGAGCAGCCTGGAGCAGGGACCGAGCCCGCGGCGCAGGCCCAGGGCGAAGCGGCGGAGCAGGCCGGCCCGGAAGGCGCGGTCGAGCCCCCGGTCCAGGTCCGCACCGAGGCGCAGCCTTCGCCGGAGGCAGCGGCACAGCCGCCGACCGGTGAGCCGGCCGCCGCGGAGCAGGCGAAGCCCTCCCGCGCCCGGACCCGGCGGGTCGCCCGCAGGCCCGCGGCGCCCCCGGAGCCGGTCCAGGCCGCCACCGAGGCGCCTCAGGTCACCACCGTCCCGGCCGGCCCCGTGGCCGGCGGACCGGCGTCCACCTCGGAAACCTCCGGCCCCGAAGCCGGCGGGCAGGAGGATTCCGGCGAGACGTCGCCCGAGGTCAGCGTGCCCACCCCGGCCACGAGGACGGTCCGCAGGCGCCCGCGCCGCGCGGCCTCCCGCCCGGCCGGCCCCCCGGTGCACGCGTCGGACCAGAGCTGATCCACCTACGTGAGCCCCGGTGTCAACCGGCACCGGGGCGTCACGTAACCTGTAAGACGGCCCGTCCCCGGACGGGCTATGGCGCGATCACCGGACCGCACACAGCGGGACGTGGCGCAAGCCCTCACCCATTGTCGAGTTAGCAGGAGACTTCCGTGTCGGCGTACGCGATCGTCAAGACCGGCGGCAAGCAGTACAAGGTGGCCGTCGGCGACGTCGTCGAGGTCGAGAAGCTCGAGGGCAAGCCGGGCACCGAGCACTCTTTCCCCGCCGTGCTGTACGTCGACGGCAGCGATGTCACGGCGGATGCCGAAGCACTCGCGAAGATCTCGGTCACCGGCAAGGTCGTCGAGCAGACCAAGGGTCCCAAGATCCGCATCCACAAGTTCAAGAACAAGACCGGCTACCACAAGCGGCAGGGTCACCGTCAGAAGCTGACCCGCGTCGAGGTCACCGGAATCACGAAGTAAGGAGCTGCAGGAGCCATGGCACACAAGAAGGGTGCGTCCAGCTCCCGCAACGGGCGCGACTCCAACCCCCAGTACCTCGGCGTGAAGCGCTACGGCGGTCAGCTCGTGAACGCCGGTGAGATCCTGGTCCGCCAGCGCGGCACCAAGTTCCACCCCGGCCTGAACGTCGGCCGTGGCGGCGACGACACGCTGTTCGCCCTCGCGGCGGGCACCGTCGAGTTCGGCGCGAAGCGTGGCCGCAAGACGGTCAACATCGTCCCGGCCGAGGCCTGAGGGTCCGGCTAGACAACCCAGCACCTTCAGCGAGGGGCGGGCCCGGAACAGATCCGGTCCCGCCCCTTGTTGCTGGAGATGGCTGATATCCCTTCGGAGAAACGAGAAGAGGCTTCACGATGGCGTCCCGGTTCGTTGACCGCGCGGTGATCCACGTCGCCGCGGGCGACGGCGGGCACGGCTGTGCCTCGATCCACCGCGAGAAGTTCAAGCCGCTCGGCGGCCCCGATGGGGGCAACGGCGGCAACGGCGGCGACGTGCGACTCGTCGTCGACCCGAACGTGCACACGCTGCTCGACTTCCACTTCCACCCGCACGCCAAGGCGACCAACGGCCGCCAGGGCCAGGGCAGCCACCGCGCGGGCGCGGCAGGCGAGACCCTGGAGCTCAAGGTGCCCGACGGCACCGTCGTGATGTCCGAGGACGGCGAGGTCCTGGCGGACCTGGTCGGTCCGGGCACGACGTTCGTCGCCGCCCAGGGCGGGCGCGGTGGCCTCGGCAACGCGGCGCTGGCGTCCAAAGCGCGCAAGGCGCCCGGGTTCGCCCTGCTCGGCGAGCCCGGTGAGGAACGCAGCCTCGTGCTGGAGCTGCGCTCGGTCGCCGACGCCGGCCTGCTCGGCTTCCCGTCGGCAGGCAAGTCGTCGCTGATCTCGGTGCTGTCCGCGGCCAAGCCGAAGATCGCCGACTACCCGTTCACGACGCTGGTGCCGAACCTCGGCGTGGTGAACGCCGGCGACACCGTGTTCACGATGGCCGACGTGCCCGGTCTGATCCCCGGCGCGAGCGAGGGCAAGGGCCTCGGCCTGGACTTCCTCCGCCACATCGAACGCTGCGCGGTGCTGGTGCATGTCGTCGACTGCGCGACCTACGACCCGGGCCGCGACCCGGTGTCCGACGTGGACGCGCTGGAGGCCGAGCTGGCCCGCTACACCCCGGCGCTCGGCGGCGAGCTGGACTCCCGGCCACGGGTCGTGGTGCTCAACAAGATCGACGTGCCGGACGCGGCCGAGCTGGCCGAGATGGTGCGTGGCGAGTTCGAGGCGCGTGGCCTGCCGGTGTTCGAGGTCTCCACGGTGACCCGCCAGGGCCTGCGTGAGCTGACCTTCGCGCTCGCCAAGGAGGTCGAGAAGTACCGGGCGGCGCAGCCGGAGGCGGAGCCGACGCGGATCGTGCTGCGGCCGGTGGCGGTCGACGACTCGGGCTTCACCATCGAGGAGGACCCGGAGGAGCCGGGCGGCTTCATCGTGCGCGGCGCGCGCCCCGAGCGGTGGATCCGGCAGACCGACTTCGGCAACGACGAGGCCGTGGGCTACCTCGCGGACCGGCTCAACCGGCTGGGTGTCGAGGACGCGCTGGCCAAGCGCGGCGCCGAGCCGGGCTGCCCGGTGACGATCGGCAACATCACGTTCGAGTGGGAGCCCTCCACGCCGGGCGTGGCGGCGCGCATGACTGGCCGGGGCACCGACGCGCGGCTGGAGCAGAACAACCGCGTGTCGGCGGCCGAGCGCAAGGAAGCCCGGCGCATCCGCCGTGACGGGCCGGACCAGCCCGAGGACGAGGACGCGACAGCACGATGAGCGTGGCCCGCAAAGCCGTCGCGGCGGCGGAACGGCTGGTCGTCAAGGTCGGCTCGTCGGCGCTGACCACCGCCGGTGACGGGCTCGACGTGACGCGGCTGAACGCGCTGGTCGACGCCATCGCGGCGCGGATCGCGCAGGGCAGCCAGATCGTGCTGGTGTCCTCGGGTGCGATCGGCGCCGGGCTGGCGCCGCTCGCGCTCGGCAAGCGGCCGCGGGACCTGGCAACCCAGCAGGCCGCGGCGAGCGTCGGCCAGTTGCAGCTCGCGCACGCCTACGCGGAGTCGTTCGGCCGGTACGCGCTGACGGTGGGCCAGGTGCTGCTCACTTCCGACGATGTCGTGCGCCGCGCGCACTACCGCAACGCGCAGCGGACGTTCTCCCGCCTGCTGGCGCTGGGCGCGGTGCCGGTGGTCAACGAGAACGACACGGTGGCCACCGAGGAGATCAAGTTCGGCGACAACGACCGCCTGGCGGCGCTGGTGGCGCACCTGGTCGGCGCCGACGCCCTGGTCCTGTTGTCCGATGTGGACGGTCTGTACGACGGGGATCCGCGGTCGGGTTCGACGCGGCGCATCGCCGAGGTGACCGGCCCGGCGGATCTGGAGGGCATCGCCGTCGGCATGTCCAGCTCGGGGCTCGGCACCGGCGGGATGGTGTCGAAGCTGGCCGCGGCACGCACGGCCGCGTCGGCGGGGATCCCGGTGCTGCTGGCCGCGGCGTCGGACGCTTCGCGGGCGTTGTCGACGGCCGAGGTCGGTACTGCGTTCCGGGCGGCCGACAGCCGGCTGTCCGCGCGCCGGTTCTGGCTCGGCTACGCGGCGGGGACGCGGGGGCGTCTGCACCTGGACGACGGTGCGGTGGCCGCGGTGGTGCGCCGGCGCCGGTCGTTGCTGGCGGCGGGGGTCACCGGTGTCGACGGTGACTTCGAGGCGGGCGACGTGGTGGAGCTGGTCGACGCGGCGCAGCGTGTGGTGGCCCGTGGTGTGGTGGCGTTCGACGCGGGGGAGTTGCCCGAGCTGATCGGCCGGTCCAGCCACGAGCTGCCGGAGGAGCAGCGGCGGGAGGTCGTGCACGCCGACGATCTGGTGCCGTTCCGCCGTTAACGCAGTTCCGTGCCCTTCGTTTCGGGGAGGGTGAGCAGCACGAGGAACGCGATCAGCGCGCCGGCCGCGACATACCAGAAGAACAGGATCGACGCCCCGGCGGCGGAGAGCGTGCTGATGACCAGCGGTGCGGTGCCGCCGAACACGGCGACGGTGAGGTTGTACCAGGCGCCGATGCCGAGGCCGCGCAGTTCCGTGGGGAACAGTTCGCTCATGATCGCGGGCGCGAGGCTGGACAGGGCGGCGTAGAGCCCGAGGCCGACGCAGAAGACGACGAGCAGGTTGCCGAGGCCGGGTTTGACCAGGGCGGACAGCGGCACGATGAGGATCGCGGTGGCTGCGGACCAGGCGAACAGCTGGGGTTTGCGCCCGATGCGGTCGGAGAGCGCGCCGTAGGGGTATTGGAGCGCGACGAACAGCGCGGTGCCGATGGACAGGGCGAGGAACACGTCGACGTCGTTGGCGTGGCGGGTCTTGACCGCGAATGGCGTGAGGGCGCTGAAGAACGTGTAGTAGCACAGCGTCGAGAGCATCGTGATGCCGACGAGCTGGCCCACCGCCTTCGGATGTTCGCGCAGGGTGGTCAGCAGCGGGCGGCGGACGCGTTGCGCGCGGCCCTTGTTCTGCTCGAACTGTTCGGTCTCGGAGAGGCTGCGGCGCAGCCACAGGCCGACGATGCCGAGGACGCCGCCGAGCAGGAACGGGATGCGCCAGCCGTAGGAACTCATGGCGGCCTTGTCCATCGTGCGGGCGAGGACGAACCCGAGCACGGACGCGAGGAGCACCGCGGAGCCGGTGGAGATGTAGAAGAAGGACGAGTAGCGCCCCCGCCACTTCGGCGGCGCGATTTCGCCGAGGTAGGCGGAGGCGTTGGACACTTCGCCCCCGAGGGACAGCCCCTGCGCGATGCGCGCGAGGAGCAGCAGGATCGGTGCCAGCCAGCCGACTTGCTGGAAGGTGGGCAGGATCGCGATGACGATGGAGCCGCCCGCCATGAGCGTGATGGTGAGAATCATGGCCGGCTTGCGACCGCGCACGTCGGCGAACCGGCCGAGCAGCAGACCGCCGAGGGGCCGGAAGAAGAAGGCGAGCGCGTAGGTGGCGAACGTGTTGATCTGGGCGAGCAGGTCGTTGCCCGCGGGGAAGAACGCTGTGGCGAAGTAGATGCTGAACGTCGCGTAGATCGTCCAGTCGAACCACTCCAGCGCGTTGCCGACGCTGGCCGCGAACAACTTCCGGACGGGCAGCCGGTGCCGGACTTCTGTGCCCACCTTCGACTCGACCATGGCGCACCTCCACGTTCACCCGAATGGGTCGGACAATGCCACACCTCGGCCGCGACCGAAAGATTCTTTTCTGCCGGGAACGTGCTGAGCAGGGCTTTTCTCCCCGAGCGGAGTCGAAGTGACACCCACGTGGCCGATGCGCCCACACCGGAGAGCCCCACCTGCGCGGTGCTCCATGTGCGCGACGCGAACCTGCACGGCGCCTCACCTGCACGGCGCCTCACCTGCACGGCGCCCATCTCCGCGGCGTCTCACCTGCGCGGCGCCCCAGCGGCTCGGCCCGCCGGGGCGGTCTGGGCAGCTTGCCCTGCAGGCCGCTCGGTCCGCGAGGCCCGGGGGCGACCCTGCCGTTTGGCCTGCAGGCCGTCCGGCCCGCAGTGCTGCCGGGCGGGCCGTGCCGCCTGGCCACCAGTCGCACCGCCCGCGTCGGCTGGTCGGGTCCGGCCTGGAGGACTGCGCGCCCAGTAGTGTGGCTTGGCCTGCCGTGGCGCTTGCCCTGCAGGCTGTCCGGCCCACAGGGCTGGCAAGCGAGCCGTGCCGCCTCACCCGCCGGGCGAGCCGTGCCGACTGACCGGTCCTGCCGACTGGCCGGTCGTGCCGCCGGGCGAGGCATGTTGTCCCGCCAGCCGGTCAGCACCGGTGGCGTGCACCGTGCGGTCCTGGTCGGCCCCGGCCCGGCCAACGCGGCCGCCTGATGAGGCTGCGGGCGACATGCCGTGCCAGGCTCTCCCAGCTAGACGCGGGTGGTCAATGCGTCGCGGTCCCGCCCCTGCCCCAAAAAGCTGGGCGTCGAGATCAAGAATTCCCCCTCAAATCCCTCCCTTCAGTTCGTGCTCGCCAGCGCGAACGGCAGCACTGCAGGCGCCCCGCCCTGACGTAGGAGCCGGGCGGCCAGCGTCATGCTCCAGCCGGTGTCCACGAGATCGTCCACAAGCAACACCGGACCCTCCACACCGGACAACTCGGCGGCCAGCGCACCTGGCACCGTAAGCGTTTGCCACAGGTCCGCGACCCGCTGCGCGCTGTTCGCCCGGCGTGGTCGCCCGCCTCGGCTCTCCAGTGCGCCGAGGAAACGCAGTCGCCCGATCTGAGCCAGCCGGGTCGCCAGGTCGTGCACCAGGCGCGGCCGGGTCGCAGAGGGCATCGCCACTACTGCCGCCGGTCGCTGTTCCCACCGCCAGGACGCCAGAACCTGGACGCAGGCCTGGAAAATGCGGTCCGGCACCTCGCCGTCGGCGGCCCGCTCGCCGACCAGCTCGCGCAACGGCCCGCCCCACCCGACGTCCGTCAGCCGGCCGAGCGTGCGTCCCGGCTCGGCCAGCTCGCCCTTCCCGATCCGACCGGACAGCGGCACGTCGAGCGACGCCATGCCCGTCGGCCACTGGCGCCGCGGGCTCACCTCGACCCCCGGCCGCCGGAGCCGTTCGTCGGTCTTCTCGACCGCCTCCGCCGAAACGGTGACGTCCCGATGCTCGCCCGTGCAGTTGTCGCACCGGCCGCACGGTTCGGCGAACGGGTCGTCGAGCTGACGGCGCAGGAACTCCATCCGGCACGAAGCGGTGGACTGGTACTCCAGCATCGCCTGCTGTTCCGCCCGCCGCGCCTCGGCGACGCGCTCGTACCGTTCGCGTTCGTAGTGCCAGTCCTGCCCCGTCGCCTCCCAGCCGCCCTTGACGCGCCGCACCGCGCCGTCCACGTCGAGCACCTTCAGCACCATCTCCAGCCGCGACCGGGACAGTTCGACCATCGGCTCCAGCGCCACCGTCGACAGTGGCCGGTCGGCGTAGGCGAGCGCGTTCAGCACCTGGTTGACGCGCTGCTCGTCCGGGAACGCGAGCGAGGAGAAGTAACTCCAGATCTCGGCGTCTTCCGCACCCGGCAGGAGGATCACCTCAGCCCGCCGCACGCCACGGCCGGCGCGGCCGACCTGCTGGTAGTAGGCGATCGGCGAGGACGGCGCCCCGACGTGGACGACAAAACCAAGATCGGGCTTGTCGAACCCCATGCCCAGCGCGGACGTGGCCACGAGCGCCTTGACCCGGTTGGCCAGCAGGTCGTCCTCGGCCGCCTCGCGATCGGCCGGCTCGGTCTTGCCCGTGTAGGACGTGACCGGGAACCCGCGCTCGCGCAACATCTCCGCGATGTCGTGCGCCGCGGCAACGGTGAGCGTGTAGATGATCCCGGACCCCGGCAGCTCGCCGAGCCGGTCCGCCAGCCACGCCAGCCGCGCCTGCGGGGTGGGCAGCTTCGCGACCGACAGGTGCAGGCTCTCCCGGTCGAGCGGACCGCGCAGCACCAGCGTGTCGCCGCCCTGACCGAGCCCGAGCTGTTCGGCGACGTCGGTGACCACCCGGTCGTTGGCGGTGGCCGTGGTCGCCAGCACGGGCACATCCTCGGGCAGCCCCGCGAGAAGCGTGCGCAGGCGGCGGTAGTCCGGCCGGAAGTCGTGACCCCAGTCGGAGATGCAATGGGCCTCGTCCACGACGAGCAGGCCAGCGGTGGTGGTGAGCTTGGGCAGCACTGTGTCGCGGAAGTCGGGGTTGTTCAGCCGCTCCGGACTCACCAGCAGCACGTCGATCTCGCCGGCGGCGATGCGCGCCTGCACGTCGTCCCACTCCTGCTGGTTGGCCGAGTTCATCGTCGCCGCGTGGATGCCTGCCCGCCCGGCCGCCGCGATCTGGTTGCGCATCAGCGCCAGCAGCGGCGAGATGATCACTGTCGGACCCGCTCCTCGCTCGCGGAGCAGGGCGGTGGCCAGGAAGTACACGGCCGACTTGCCCCAGCCGGTGCGCTGCACGACGAGGGCGCGCCGGTGGTGGGCGACCAGGGCCTCGATGGCTGTCCACTGGTCGTCGCGCAGGGTCGCGCCGTCTCCGGCCAGTGCCTGGAGCAGCGTTTCGGCGCGTTCGCGCAGGAGGTGAAGGTCCACGGCTCAACGTCTACCCGAAGGCTGCGACGAAACCGAGCCGAGTACCGCCCGAGTGGACCAGTCGTCGAGTAATGTGATGCAAGACACAACCAATGTCCTCATCAGGACACCCGGACGGCGGAGTCTCCAAGCTGTCGGGGTTCACTTGCGGGTTCGCCGGCGCCTCCGGAGGTTCCCCTCGGACCGCCGGCGGAGCGAGGCGCGCGGGTACTGTTACCGGGGAGCGGGGCAGTACCCGCGCACTCGCGCTTCTACGATCCGTTCATGTCACCACGCCGAATCGGGGTCATGGGCGGCACGTTCGACCCCGTCCACCACGGCCACCTCGTCGCGGCCAGTGAGGTGCAGTCCCGGTTCGACCTCGACGAAGTGATCTTCGTGCCGACCGGCCAGCCGTGGCAGAAGTCCGGCAGGCAGGTCACCAGGGCCGAGGACCGGTACCTCATGACGGTCATCGCCACCGCCTCCAATCCGGTCTTCTCGGTCAGCCGGGTGGACATCGACCGCGGCGGCGAGACCTACACCGTCGACACCCTGCGTGACCTCAAGGCCGAGTACCCCGAGGACGAGCTCTTCTTCATCACCGGCGCCGACGCGCTGGAACAGATCCTGACCTGGCACAACGCCGACGAGCTGTTCACCCTCGCGCACTTCATCGGCGTAACCAGGCCCGGGTACAAGCTCAACGACCACCATCTGCCCAGCGGCAAGGTGAGCCTGGTCGAGGTGACCGCGATGGCCATCTCCTCGACCGGCTGCCGTGAACGCGTCGAGCACGGCGAACCGATCTGGTACCTGGTGCCCGACGGCGTTGTCCGGTACATCGACAAGCGCGGGCTGTACCGCAAGCCTGCCTGACACGCCGCCGGGGTCGTGGACGGCGGCAGGTACCCTCGGTGGACCGACGGTCTCAGGATGAGGGAGCACAGGAGTGGCAGCGACGTCCCAGGCACGTGACATCGCGACCGTGGCGGCGCACGCCGCCGCGGACAAGAAGGCCACCGACGTGGTGGTGCTGGACGTCTCCGAGCAGCTCGTCATCACCGACGTGTTCGTCATCGCCTCGGCGCCCAACGAGCGCCAGGTGGGGGCCATCGTCGACAACGTCGAGGAGAAGCTGCGGGAGGCCGGGCACAAGCCGGTCCGCCGCGAAGGTGCGCGGGAGGGCCGCTGGGTCCTGCTCGACTTCGTCGACGTCGTGGTACACGTGCAGCACGACGAGGAGCGTTCGTTCTACGGCATCGAGCGGCTGTGGAAGGACTGCCCCCGCATCGAGGTCGACGGGCTCGCCGAGGCCGTCGACGCCGGGGACGGCTCGTGAGTTTCCGGCGCCTCGTGCTGTGGCGTCACGGGGAGACCGACTACAACGCCGCCGGGCGTATGCAGGGCCACCTGGACTCGGCGCTCACCGAGGTGGGCTGGAACCAGGCCCGCTTCGCCGCGCCCGCGCTCGCCCGCTTCCAGCCCGACCTGGTCATCTCGTCCGACCTGCACCGGGCCATGGACACCGCGATGGTGCTCACCGAGGCGATCGGGGTGCCGCTGCGCATTGACAAGCGCCTGCGGGAGACCCACCTCGGCGAGTGGCAGGGGCTGACCGGCGCCGAGGTCGACGAGGGCTGGCCCGGCGACCGCGCCATCTGGCGCGTGGACGCCACCTGGGCGCCCCCGGGCGGCGAGTCCCGGGTCGAGGTCGCCGAGCGCGCCTCGGAGGTCGTCAGCGACCTGCTGGCCAGTGACGACCAGGGTGAGACCGTGCTGCTGGCCGCGCACGGCGGCCTGATCACGGCGCTCACCGGCAAGTTGCTGGCCCTGCCGGTCGAGGCGTGGCCGCAGCTCGGCGGGATCGGCAACTGCCACTGGGTCGAGCTGGGCCTGCGCGACGGTCACTGGCGGCTGCACGCCTACAACGCCGGAATGCTCGGCTGAGATGCCGAGGCTGCTGGTCTTCGGGGACTCGCTGAGTTTCCAGGGCCCGGAGAGCCCCTGCGCGGCCGACGAGCCGCGACTGTGGCCGAACATCGCCGCCTCAGCGCTCGGCGGGAGCGCGGAGCTCGTGGCGTCCGCGGGCTGGACGGCGCGCGACGCGTGGTGGGCGATGATCGGCGACCCGCGGGTGTGGGCCGATCTGAAGCACGCCGACGTCGTGGTGCTGGCCGTGGGAAGCATGGACACGCTGCCGTCGCCGCTGCCGACCTACCTGCGCGGCGGCCTGCGTTACCTCCGGCCGTCCGGGCTCCGCCGCACTGTGCGGAAGGCGTACCTGGCCGCGCAGCCGCGGCTGGCGGTCGCGATGCGCGGCCGCCCGCGGGTCCTGCCCGCGAAGCTGACCGTGCACTACCTGGACCGGGCGGTCTACGCACTGCGCATCCTGCGGCCGGAGCTGCCGATCGTGGCCGTCCTGCCCAGCGTCCACCGCGCGTCGTCCTACGGCAACGTGCACACCGGCCGGGAGGAGACGGCGGCCGCCATCGCCGCCTGGTCGCGGCGGGTGGACGTGCCCGTGCTGAACCTGGCGGAGGTCGTGGGGGAGCACGTCCTGAGCGGCCGCGGCAACCCGGACGGGATGCACTGGGGCTGGGAGGGGCACGCGCTCGTGGGCAAGGCGATGGCCGCGTTGATCGGTCCGCTCCTGGCCCCCGGCGAATCGCCCGCCGGCACGTAGGCTGACCGTCGTGCCGGTTGCCGTCATCACGGATTCCACCGCCCATCTGCCCGAGGGCTTCGCCGAGCGCCACGCCCTGCGCGTCGTCCCGCTGCACGTGCTCATCGACGGGGTCGCGGCGCTCGACGGTGTCGAGGTTGGGGCGGCGGCGCTCGCCGAGGCGCTGGGGCAGCGCCGGATTGTGACCACGTCGCGGCCGACGCCCGGCGAGTTCGCCAAGGCCTTCCGCGAAGCGCTGGAGGCGGGCGCGGACTCGGTCGTGTCGATCCACCTGTCCAGCGAGATCTCCGGGACCTGGGAGTCCGCGGTGCTGGCCGCCCAGGAGGTCGGACCGGACCTGGTGCGGGTCGTCGACTCGCGGGGAACCGCGATGGGGCTGGGGTTCGCGGCGTTGCACGCGGCGCGCGCGGCGTCGGCCGGCGCGTCAGCGGCCGAGGTGGAAGCGGCCGCGACGGCGGCCGTGCGCTGTTCGGAGACCCTGTTCGTGGTCGAGACGCTGGAGTACCTGCGGCGGGGTGGCCGGATCGGCGCGGCGGCGGCGTTGTTGGGCACCGCGCTGGCCATGAAACCGGTGCTGCACCTGGACGATGGCCGGATCCAGCCGCTGGAGAAGGTGCGCACGATGAACCGCGCCACCGCGCGCCTGGTCGAACTCGCCGAGGAGGCCGCGCGCGGGGAGCCGGTCGAGGTCGCGGTGCACCATCTCGCCTCGCCGCGGCGGGCGGTGGAACTGGCGAACCGCATCGAGGAGCGGCTGACCGTCGTCGACGGTTGCGTGGTGTCGGAACTGGGTGCCGTGATCGGCGCACACACCGGGCCGGGTGTGGTCGGCGTTGTGGTGCAACGGAATCCAGGCGGGCCGGGCTCTATTTGACGAGGAACGTGGCCGTGGCCATGAGAGCGGACACCGCCGTCCCCGCGGCACTGACCGACGCGGCGCGATTGGCCACATTCCCCCAGCACCGCCCCGGCAACTCCGCCCACCTCTGCCTCTTGACGACCATCTTGAGCTTCTCCCATTTGTGCGATCGGTAGCTGCACCCCATCAGCAGTCCGTTCGCGTTGTTCCGGCAGGGCAGGTTGTTGCGAGTGGGTGCCATACACCAGGTCGGGGCGGCGAAAAGCATGTAGAGAAACGCTAACGAGGATCCCGCGATGATGAATGGGAGTCCGACGTCCTTGCTCGTCCAGCCGTATATGACCGCGGCAAGCAGGAAGTAACCCTACGCTTCGAGCTCCCCATGGGCCCAAGAATAGGAAGTGGCCGTGATCAGTTGCAGGTTCTTTCGTGGTGCGCTCGTGTGTGGAGTAGTCGCGAGATGATGGACGGGCGCGAACCCTTGACCATGCCACACGGCACCGACAGAAAACCGTGGCACCGCGGTAGAACGCGCCACTTGTCCACAGACCCCCACTTGTCCACAGCTTCCTCGATTCCCACTTCTCCCTCCTTCCCACGCCCCCTAGCGTCGAATGCGTGTTCGAACGATCAGCCCCGGAATCACCGGGCATCCCCGTCAACCGCCGGCTCGAGCAGCTCGCCGGTCAGGCCCTCGCGGCTGACCGGGACACCGGGCCGCCGGGCGCCGTCGGACGGCTGGTCGAACGCTGGGTGCCCGAGTCGCTCACCGGCAGCCCCCAGCGGCGGCGCCTGACCACGGTGCTCCTGGCCCTGGTCGGCGTCCTGGTTCTCGTCGGGACATCGATCGTGCTCCTGGGCGGCAGCCCGCCCGTCGAACGTGCGCCGGTGCTGCCCGCGGCGCCGGAACGGCCCGCACCGGTCACCGCGTCGGCGAGCCGGGTGGCCGACAGTTCGCTGCTGATCAGCGTGGTCGGCAAGGTCCGGAACCCCGGGCTGGTCACGGTCCCCGGCGGCGCGCGGGTGGCGGACGCTCTCCGCGCGGCGGGCGGCGCGATCGAGGGCACCGACGTCACGCCGCTGAACCTCGCGCGCAAGCTGGCTGACGGCGAGCAGATCTACGTCGGCATCCCGCCGCCTGCCGGCGTACAACAACCGGCCGAGAGCGGCGGCGCCCCCGCGCTCGTCGACCTGAACACGGCCAGCGCCGAGCAACTTGACGCCCTGCCGGGAATTGGCGAGGTCACCGCCCAGCGCATCATCGACTGGCGCACCAAGCACGGGTCGTTCCGGTCGATCGACCAGCTGCGCGAGGTCGAGGGCATCGGTGAGACACGACTGTCCCGGCTGCGCGAGCAGGTGACGGTGTCGTGATCGCGGAACCTGTTGTGCGGCACGACTTCCGCCTGGTGCCGGCCGCGTTGTCGTTGTGGCTCGGAGCTCTGCTCGGACTGGTGTGGACGTGGTGGCTGGCCCTCGCGTGCGGCGCTGCGGCGGTGCTGGTGTCCGTGGTGCTGGTTATCAAGCTACGTCCGGCTCGGTCGCGCTGGTGGGCGGGCGCGGCGGCGCTGCTCGTGGCCGGTCTCTTGTTGGCCGGCCCGCTTGGCCTCCGCTTGCACCGGGCGGAGCACGACCAGCTCCACGGCCTCGCGCAGCGGGGCACGGAGGTCACGCTGCGGGTGCTGGTGACGGAACGCCCGAAACCGGTGCGGTCCGCCGGATATGCCGATCAGCAGGCGGGGCCGAGGTCGGTGGCGATCGCGGCGGATGTCCTGCACGCGGAACGTGGCGCCCAGCCGGTGGTCTCGACCGGGCGGGTCGCGCTGCTCGCGCCGTTCGCGACGTGGAGCGAGATCATCCCGGGGCAGGAGGTCACCGCGAGCGGCGAGCTGGCCCCGCCGCGCGACGCCGACCTGACCGTAGCCGCGATCCACGTCCGCGGGCCACCCGTGGCAGCTACGGAGGCTCCCTGGTGGCAGCGCGCCGCGGAGTCGATGCGCGAGGCGCTCCGCAACGCGTGCGCGGTCCTGCCCGAGGAGCAGGCCGGGCTGGTGCCGGGGCTCGTCGTGGGCGACACGAGCGGGCTGTCCGAACGGCTCGACCGCGAGTTCACCGACGCCGGCCTCACCCACCTGATGGCGGTCAGCGGGTCCAACGTCGCGATTGTGTGCGGCGCTGTGCTGCTGCTGTTACGGCTGTTGCGGGCAGGACCGCGGTTGTCCGCGGCGCTGTCCGGGGCGGCACTGGCCGGGTTCGTGGTCCTCGCGGGTGGGGAGCCGAGTGTCCTGCGGGCCGGAGTGATGGGCGCGGTCGCCCTGCTGGCGCTGGCGCTGGGGCGGGAAAGATCAGTCGTGCCCGCACTGGCTGCCGCGACCTGCGTCCTCGTGGCGTGGGACCCGGCGATGGCGGTCAGCTTCGGCTTCGCGTTGTCGGTGATCGCGACCGCCGGGCTGGTGCTCCTCGCGCCGCGGTGGGCGGAAGGCCTTCAGCGGCGGGGCGTTCCGCCGGGCTTCGCCGAAGGGCTGGCGGTGCCTGCGGCGGCGTTCGTCGTGACGGCGCCCGTCGTGGCCGGGATGGCCGGGCAGCTCAGCCTGGTCAGCGTGGCGGCGAACGTGCTGGCCGCGCCGGTGGTCGCGCCGGCGACCGTGTTCGGGGTGCTCGCGACCGTCGTCGCAGCCGCGTGGCCCGCGGGCGGTCAGCTGATCGTCCGGCTGGCCGGGCCGGAGGCGGGCTGGCTCGTCGTCGTGGCGCGGCGGGCGTCGGAGGTGCCCGGCGCGGTGCTGGCGTGGCCCAGCGGCTGGTGGGGCGGGTTTCTCGCGCTGGTGGTCGCCGCCGCCGTGGTGCTGGCGTTGCGCCATCGGCGCTTGCGGGTGCTGGTGGCGCTGGCGCTGACCGGGGCGTTGCTGCTGGTCGTCCCGGGCAAGGTGATCGCGCCGGGGTGGCCGCCGCCGGGATGGGCGGTGGTCGCCTGTGACGTCGGCCAGGGCGACAGCCTCGTGCTCGCCACCGGTGAGCCAGGACGGGCGGTGGTGGTGGACGCCGGGCCCGAGCCGGGACCGGCTGACCGCTGCCTGGACCGGCTCGGCATCGAGCGGGTGCCGCTGGTGGTGCTGAGCCACCTGCACGCCGACCACATCGGCGGACTCGACTCGGTGTTCGAGGGACGCTCGGTGGGCGCGATCGCGGTCGGGCCAGGGCGGCAGCCCGGATGGGCGTGGCGGCAGGCCGGCCAGATCGCGGCCCGCCACCGGGTCCCGCTGCTCGAACTCGAGCTGGGTCGGCGGCTCGAGTGGCCGGCGCTGAGTCTCGAAGTGCTGGGTCCCAGATACGTATCCGAAGGAGAGGACGACGACGGAACACAGATCAACAACGGCTCGGTCGTGCTGCGAGCTCGCACCCCAGCGGGCAGCGTGCTGCTGACCGGCGACGTCGAACTCGCCGCACAGGCCGACCTGCTGGCCGCCGGAACGGATCTGCGTGCGGAGATCCTGAAGGTGCCGCACCACGGCAGCAGGTTCTCGCTGCCGCAGTTCCTGGCCGCGGTGTCCGCGCGGCTGGCGTTGGTGAGCGTCGGTCCGGGCAACCGCTACGGCCACCCGAACCCGACGACACTCGACACCCTGACCGCGGACGGCGCGCTCGTCACCCGCACGGACACCGACGGCGACACCGCGGTGATCCCCGACCAGTCCGGCCCGGCAGTTGTGCGCCGGGGAAAGTGAGGTGGAACCTTGATCAGAGACAGAGGACCGGTCAGAGACCCAGAGCATTGTGGACGGCCGCCGCCGACGGCGGGACCGTCGCCTTCGGGCCGACCTCGTTCTCGATCGCGTCCAGGGTCTTCAGGCCGTCACCGGTGATGAGCAGGACGGTCTCGGCGTCTGGGTCGATCTTGCCGGCCTCGATGAGCTTCTTCGCCGTCGCGACGGTGACGCCACCCGCGGTCTCGGTGAAGATGCCCTCGGTGCGGGCGAGTAGACGGATGCCCTCGACGACCTCTTCATCGGTCACGTCCTCGATCGCACCGCCCGTGCGACGAACCGTGTCGAGCACGTAGGGGCCGTCGGCCGGGTTGCCGATCGCGAGCGAGCGGGCGATGGTGTCCGGCTTGACCGGCTGCACGACGTCGTAACCGTTGCGGAACGCCGTGGACACCGGCGAGCAGCCGGCCGCCTGCGCGCCGAACACCTTGTACGGGGTGTCCTCGACCAGGCCCAGCTTGGCGAACTCGCGGAAGCCCTTGTCCACCTTGGTCAGCTGGGAGCCCGAGGCGATCGGCACGACGATCTGCTCGGGGATCCGCCAGCCGAGCTGCTCGGCGACCTCGTAAGCGAGCGTCTTCGAGCCCTCGGAGTAGTAGGGGCGGACGTTGACGTTCACGAACGCCCAGTTCTCGTGCTCGGCGGCCAGCTCGGTGGCCAGGCGGTTGACGTCGTCGTAGTTGCCGTCGACAGCGATCAGGTTGCCGTCGTAGACCGCGGTCGTCAGGACCTTGGCGCGCTCGAGCGAGGAAGGGATCAGCACCACGGACTGCCAGCCGGCGCGGGCCGCGGCCGCGGCGACGGCGTTGGCCAGGTTGCCGGTGGAGGGGCAGGCCAGGGTGTCGAACCCGAACTCGCGAGCCGCGGCCAGTGCGACGGCGACGACGCGGTCCTTGAACGAGTGGGTGGGGTTGCCGGTGTCGTCCTTGACCCACAGGCTCTTCACACCGAGAGCCTTGGCGAGCCGGTCGGCCTTCACCAGCCTGGTACAGCCGGGCTCGGTGTTCGGGATCTCTTCGACGTTCGACGGCACCGGCAGCAGCCGCTTGTAGCGCCAGATGTTGCGCGGGCCCGCCTCGATGTCCTCACGGCGCACGCGACCGAAGTCGTAGGCGACCTCCAGAGGCGAGAAGTCCTCGGCGGAAACGAACTCCGGGGCGAGCGGCTGGCGGTGGCCCTCTTCCTTGGAGACCAGTTCGACGGCCGGGCCGAGGTCGACGGTGCGACGGGTGGTGGTCGAATCGAGGGCTGCAGTCATCGCGAGGTTCCTTTCCTCATCTGCCCCGCTGACGCGGGCCGGAATTGGCACCGTGATCGTCAGCTACCTCGCGGAATCGAGATGACAGGCTGACGCCGGTTGCCGGGGCTTCGTCGGGCCGTTCCCTCTGCCCCTCTGGATGAGCGGTATTCGATTGTGTGGCTGTCGCGCTCGCGCGATGCCTGGTTGACAACATACGGCACCACGCTCGGAGCACGCCATGCCCCTGCGGGTTTCATCACGCTCCGGAGCTGTCGGTGGTCCGTGGGAGGATCTGAACCGTGACCGCGCCGGCAACCACCTCCGCCCCCCTGCAGCTCGTGCTCGGTGAAGAGGAGCTGCTCGTCGAGCGCGCCGTCCGCGCCGCCCTGGACCAGGCACGCCAGGAGGACGCGACGGCCGAACTGACGAAGGTCCGGGTGTCCGATCTCACGCCGCCCGGCCTGGCCGAGCTGGTCAGCCCATCGCTGTTCAGCGAGGGACGGGTGATCGTGCTCGAAGGTGCGCAGGACATCGGCCAGGAGCTGGCCGACGCGGTGCTCGCCTACGCGAAGATGCCTGCCGACGGTGTCGTCTTGGTCGTCGTGCACACCGGCGGTGGCCGCAGCAAGGCGGCCAAGTCGCTGCCGGCGGCGCTGCGGAAGGCCGGCGCCCAGGTCACCGAATGCCCGAAGATCACCCGGCCGGCGGATCGGGAGTCGTTCGTCCGCAACGAGGTCCGACAGGCCGGCGGCAAAATTGACCCGGCCGGGGTGGCCGCGCTGATCGACGCCGTCGGATCCGACCTGCGAGAGCTGGCCGCGGCGGCGTCGCAGCTGGTGGCAGACTCGGGCGGCCGGGTCGATGAGGAAGCCGTGCGCCGCTACCACCGGGGCCGCGCGGACGTGACCGGTTTCGCGGTGGCGGAGAAGGCCGTCGCGGGCGAGCGCGGCGCGGCACTCGAAGCGATGCGGTGGGCGCTCCAGATCGGGGTGGCGCACGTCCTGATCGCCGACGCCCTCGCGGACGCCGTCCGCACCATCGCCCGCGTGTCGGCGGCGGGCCGCGGCAACCCGAACCAGATGGCCGGTGAGCTCGGCATGCCGCCGTGGAAGATCCGGAAGGCGCAGGGGCAGTCCCGCGGGTGGACGCAGGCCGGGCTGGCCGAGGCGATGGCCGTGGTGGCGCGGGTGAACGCCGAGGTCAAGGGCCAGGCCGCGGACCCGGCCTACGCGCTCGAGCGGGCCGTCCTGGAACTCGCCGCCGCCCGCGACAAGCGCTGAGTTCGGCACCGCGGTCAGCTGCGGTCGTTCGCCCGACGGCGGGGGCGCGCCGCTGCTCGGTACGAGCGTTGGTCCGGAGCGCGGGTCGGACTGCGGTTGTCTGGTGTGCGTGGCGGTGGGTGCGGGGCTCGGCGTCGCGCGAGCCGAGAGGTGTGTCCGGCCCGGGGCCCAAGCGGAAGTGTTCGGTGTGTTGGATCAGGCTCCCCGCTGCTCGGGACTGGCGGTGGCGCCAGGGTCGGGCCGCGGTCTTTTGGCGCGCGGGAGCGCGGGCTCACCGTTGCTCGGGATGTGCGTGAGGTCGCCGGCCAGCGGACCCGGGTGACGGGTGGTGAAGCTGCATCCACGGCTGTGCGGACGCCGGAGCCGGGGGCGCAGGAAGTCTCAGGTCCCGGCGCTCACGAATCCGTCACCCCTGGACAGCAGAGGGGCGGGCACCCTGCCGGATGCCCGCCCCGCGGAAGATCAAGCTCAGAGCTGGTTGACGCGCTTGGCCATCGCCGACTTCTTGTTGGCGGCCTGGTTCGCGTGGATGACGCCCTTGCTGGCGGCCTTGTCCAGGGCGCGAGCGGCGGCCTGCTGCAGCTCGACGGCCTTGGCCTTGTCGCCCGACTCGGCGGCCTCGCGGAACTTGCGGATCGCGGTCTTCACCGAGGACTTGACCGACTGGTTGCGCTGGCGCGCCTTCTCGTTGGTCTTGATGCGCTTGATCTGGGACTTGATGTTGGCCATGAAGGCGCTCCTTCGATCTGTCGGTGGGCTCACTGCCGCGCTGTACCGGCCCCGGCGTGCGGGTTTCCTCCCTGGCGGAATGCCGCACGGCAACGACCGACAAGGTTAGCAGGGCGCTACGGTGGCACTCGCACTGGTCTGGGGGAGGGGGCAAGTGAACGGCACGGCGCTCGGGCTCGTCCTCGTCGCCGCCGTCGTGCACGCCGCGTGGAACCTCGCGGCCAAGCGGGTCGACGACGGGGCCCGGTTCGTCTTCCTCTACTACACCGTCTCGGCGGTGGTCTGCGCCCCGGTCGCGGTCGTGGCACTGGTGATCGAGGGGCAGCATCCACAATGGATCTGGCTGCCCGCCGCGCTGCTGACCGCCGTCTTCCACATCGCCTACGGCATCGTCCTGCAGCGCGGCTACCGCGTCGGCGACCTGTCCGTCGTCTACCCGCTGGCGCGCGGGAGCGGGCCACTGCTTTCGGTGCTCGCGGCGGTCGTCCTGCTCGGCGAACGGCCCGGGTGGCTCGGGCTCGCCGGTGCGCTCCTCGTCGTGACCGGGGTGCTCGTGATCGGGCTCGGCTCGCGCTCGGCGGCCGACGCCCGCGCCCGCCGGGCCGGGGTCTTCTACGGGCTGCTCACCGGGGTCGCCATCGCGGCCTACACCCTCTGGGACGACCACGCCGTCAACGCCCTCGCCGTCCCGCCGCTGACCTACTTCGCCGCCGGCTCCGTGCTGCAGAGCCTGCTGCTCGCGCCCGCGGCCGTGCGGGCGGGCGGACGGATCGGCGCGCTGTGGCGGACGCACTGGCGGGAGGCGGTGGCCGTCGGAGTGCTGTCGCCGGTCGCCTACGTGCTCGTGCTCTACGCGATGCGCATGGCGCCGGTCAGCCTGGTCGCGCCCGCGCGCGAGGTGAGCATCGTGCTGGGCGGGATCGCGGCCTGGCTCGTGCTGGACGAGCCGAACCCGGCGCGCCGCCTGGTCGGCTCGGTCGTCGTCCTGGCCGGAATTGCCGCGATTGCGGCTTCCTGACCAGGTGGGGTAGGCAGGAGGTATGGACGTCCTGAGCAGCCGGGTGCTGATCCACCCCCGCGACCCCGAGAAGACGACGGCGTTCTACCGGGACGTGCTCGGCCTGGCCATCTACCGCACGTTCCCCGGCGGGACCGTGTTCTTCACCGGCCAGGGCTACCTGGAGGTCGTCGGCCGCGGCGAGAGGGGCACCAGCCCGGACGTCGAGCTGTGGTTCCAGGTCCGCGACCTCAAGGCCACGCTCGACGAGCTGGCCGAACGCGGGGTCGTGCCGGACCGCGAGGCCCGCCGCGAGCCGTGGGGCCTGGACGAGGCGCGCATCTCCGACCCGGACGGCACGTCGATCGTGCTGGTGGAGATACCGCCGGACCATCCACTGCGGACGGACATCCGCGCGCGGTGAGCCGCGACGCGGGACCGGTGGCGAGCCGGGAGCTGGGGATCCCGTGGGGCCGTCCCTCTCGGGGCGGCTTATTCCGTGGGCCGGTGCAGCTGACGGCGGATCTCGCCGAGCTGCGTCTGTGGCGCACTCGCGAGCGCTGAATCGTGTGCCGGGTGGGCGGCGCCGCTGACGGCGGATCGCGCCGGGGCAGGTGTGTACGTGGGCTGGTGGTGCGCTTGGGAGGGCTGATGGCGTGCGGGCTCAGGCGGGGCGCTGGGCGCGGAACTGGGCGGCCAGCGGCGCGGTGACGCCCGGGGGTTGCCACACCCACGTCTGCAGCTCCGTGAATCCAGCGTCGACCAGTTCGGCCGCCAGCGCGTGCCGCGGCACGGGGAGCCACTTGTCGTGCGCCGAGAGGATCAGCCTGCCGCCCGGGCGCAGCACCCGCCGCAGCTCGTGGAAGCCCGCGAGGCGGTCGTCCCACAGTTGGACGTTGTTCACGCTCACCACGACGTCCACGGAGGCCTCGTCCAGGCCCGTCCGCTCCGCCGAACCGCGGGTCAGCCGGACCCGGCCCGCCGCGATCTCCGCCGCGCAGCGGGCCTGCGCCTGCGCCAGCATCTCCGGCGACGGATCCACCCCGTGCGCCACCGCCGCGCGCCGGCCGGCCAAGCGCAGGCCCACCCCGGGACCGGGGCCGACCATCAGCACCGTCTCCTCCGGGGTGAGCCTCGCCACGTCCACCACGTGCGATTCCGTCGCGCCGTTCGCCTGGGCCATCACGGCGCCGCCGATGCGGCCCAGCAGGCCGCGGGGGTGACCGAAGGCCCGGTCCAGGATCTGCTCGATGGTTGTGCTCATACCTCCAGGTCAGCACTCGCCACCGCTCACCGGCATCGGGGATGACCCGGAAATCGGGCATGGGAACATGGAGTCGTACCCCACGACGAGCCGAGGATCCGAGTGAGCACGTTCGCCGACCAGACCTTCACGCCGCCGGAGCAGATCCGGAACTTCTGCATCATCGCGCACATCGACCACGGCAAGTCCACCCTGGCCGACCGGATGCTGCAGCTCACCGGCGTGGTCGAGGAGCGGGCCATGCGCGCGCAGTACCTCGACCGGATGGACATCGAGCGCGAGCGGGGCATCACGATCAAGGCCCAGAACGTGCGCCTCCCGTGGCAGGTCGACGGCCGCGACCACGTCCTGCACCTCATCGACACCCCGGGCCACGTGGACTTCACCTACGAGGTCTCCCGGGCACTGGAGGCGTGCGAGGGCGCGATCCTGCTGGTCGACGCGGCACAGGGCATCGAGGCGCAGACCCTGGCCAACCTGTACCTGGCGCTGGAGAAGGACCTGCACATCATCCCGGTCCTGAACAAGATCGACCTCCCCGCCGCTGACCCGGACAAGTACGCCGCCGAGCTGGCGCACATCATCGGCTGCGACCCGTCCGAGGTGCTGCGCGTCTCGGCGAAGACCGGCATGGGTGTGCCCGACCTGCTGGACGAGGTCGTCCGCCAGGTGCCGCCGCCGGTGGGCGACGCCGACGCCCCGGCCCGCGCAATGATCTTCGACTCGGTGTACGACACCTACCGCGGCGTCGTCACCTACATCCGCGTCGTGGACGGCAAGATCACGCCGCGCGAGCGGATCCGGATGATGTCCACCGGCGCCACGCACGAGCTGCTGGAAGTCGGCATCATCTCGCCGGAGCCCAAGCCCAGCGCGGGTCTCGGCGTCGGCGAGGTGGGTTACCTCATCACCGGCGTGAAGGACGTCCGCCAGTCCCGGGTCGGTGACACCGTCACCTCCGAGCGCAAGGGCGCCACCGAGCCGCTGGCCGGCTACCGCGACCCCAAGCCGATGGTGTTCTCCGGCCTCTACCCGGTGGACGGCTCGGACTACCCGGAGCTGCGTGAGGCGCTGGAGAAGCTGCAGCTCAACGACGCGGCCCTGACCTACGAGCCGGAAACGTCGGTCGCGCTCGGTTTCGGTTTCCGCTGCGGCTTCCTCGGCCTGCTGCACCTGGAGATCACCCGCGACCGGCTGGAGCGCGAGTTCGGCCTGGATCTGATCGCGACCGCGCCGAACGTCGAGTACCGCGTGGTGCAGGACGACGGCACCGAGGTGATGGTGACCAACCCGTCCGACTGGCCGACCGGTGTGAAGATCGCCGAGGTGCACGAGCCGCTGTCGAAGGTCACCGTGATCGCCCCGTCGGAGTTCATCGGCGCGATCATGGAGCTGTGCCAGAGCAAGCGCGGCAACCTGCTCGGCATGGACTACCTGTCGGAGGACCGCGTCGAGCTGCGCTACAACCTGCCGCTCGCCGAGATCATCTTCGACTTCTTCGACTCGCTGAAGTCCCGCACCCGCGGCTACGCCTCGCTGGACTACGAGGAGGCCGGCACCCAGGTCGCCGATCTGGTGAAGGTCGACATCCTGTTGCAGGGCGAGCCGGTCGACGCGTTCTCCGCGATCGTGCACAAGGACGCTGCCTACGGCTACGGCAACAAGATGGCGGGCCGGCTGCGCGAGCTGATCCCGCGGCAGCAGTTCGAGGTGCCGATCCAGGCGGCGGTCGGGTCGCGGATCATCGCGCGCGAGACGATCCGCGCGATCCGCAAGGACGTGCTTTCCAAGTGCTACGGCGGTGACATCTCGCGGAAGCGGAAGTTGCTGGAGAAGCAGAAGGAAGGCAAGAAGCGGATGAAGAACATCGGCCGGGTCGAGGTTCCGCAGGAGGCCTTCGTCGCGGCGCTGTCCACCGACGAGCCCTCCGGCGACAAGGGCAAGAAGAAGTAGCGGCCGCTCACGCGGTGCCGGAGATCCGGGCCCCCTCGACGAACACGGCACACCGGCGCTCTTCGGCCATCACGCGGTCGTAGGTGCCCCAGTCGTCGTGGGTGCCGCCGGCCGCGGTGAAGATGTCGCGCAGCAGCCGGGTCAGGCCGGCCGGGTCGAAGGCCTCGTCCGGGTGGTCCGGGCCGATCAGCCGCACCGGTCCCTGCACCGCCGCCCACGTCCAGCCGCGCCGGAACACCACCGTGGCGTTGCCACGCGCGCGCAGCAGGTCCAGCTTCTTCGCGTGGCCGACGGCCACGAACGCGACGGACGGGCGGCCGGACACCGGGTCGTCGAGGACCCCGGCGTTGACCACCGAAGCGTGCACCGAGCCGTCCGCCCGCGCGACCGCCACCGTGGCCAGGCCGGTCTCCTGGGCGGCGAGCGAGCGGACGGCGTCGAGGTTCGTCATGGGGCCAAGCTAGCGCCGGGAGCGCCGCCGGAACAACGCGCCCGCGACCGGCATCGCGACCAGCGTGATCCCGCCCCACCACAGCACCGCGAGCCAGGCTGAGTTCCCGACCGGCCCGCCGAGCAGCAGCGCCCGCACGCTGTCGACCACGGGGGTGACCGGCTGGACCTCCACGACCGCGCGCAGCCCGTCCGGCATCGTGCTCGGTGGCACGAACGCGCTGCTCAGGTACGGCACGAACACCAGGATCATGCCCAGCCCGGCGGCGCTTTCCGTGCCGCCGGCGAGCAGCCCGAGGATCGCCGCGACCCATGAGATCGCCACCGTGAACACCAGCAGGATGCCGAGCGCGCCCAGCCACCCGCCGACCCCCGCGGTGGGGGAGAAGCCGATGAGCAGGCCGACGCCGATCATGATCGCGAGCGACAACGCGTTCCGGACGATCGCGCCGGCGATGTGCCCGGTCAGCACCGCTACGCTCGACATCGGCATCGAGCGGAACCGTTCCACCACACCGCGTTCGAGGTCGTCCGCGACGCCGACCGTGGTGGACGTCGAGTTGAACGTGACGCTGATGGCGATGATCCCGGCGAGCACGTAGTCGATGTAGGCGGTGCCGCCGGTGTTGATCGCGCCGCCGAACACGTAGCGGAACATCAGCATGATCGCGACCGGCAGGAAGATCGCCGTCATCGCCTGGTCCGGGGACCGCAGGATGTGCCGCACCGACCGTCCGATGAGGACGGCCGAGTTGTTCGCGTGCCAGTACAGGGTGCTCATCGGGCCGCTCCGATCGTCGGCGAGCCGGTCAGGGACAGGAAGACGTCGTCGAGCGACGGGCGGGTCAGGGCGAGGTCGGCGATCTCCGCGCCGGCCCGGTCGAGGCGCTCCAGGACCTCACGGACGTCGCGGGCGCCGTCGACGGGCACGCTGAGCACCAATCCCTCGCCGGTGTGCGCCTCATCGAGCACGATCCGGGCCACCTCGAACGCCTCCGCGGTGGCGAAGGTCAGGTCGAGGCGCTCGCTGCCGACGCGCTGCTTGAGCGACGCCGGGGTGCCTTCGGCCACGACCCGCCCGCCGTCGATCACCGCGACCCGGTCGGCCAGCTCGTCGGCCTCCTCCAGGTACTGGGTGGTGAGCAGGACCGTCACGCCACCGGACAGCAGGTCGCGCACCGTCTCCCACACCCCGGCGCGGCTGCGCGGGTCGAGCCCGGTGGTGGGCTCGTCGAGGAACAGCACCGGCGGCGCGGTGATCATGCTGATCGCCAGGTCGAGGCGCCGTTCCAGGCCGCCCGAGTAGGTCTTCACCGGCCGTCCGGCGGCCTCGGTCAGGTCGAACCGCTCCAGCAGGTCGCTCGCCCGGCGTCGGGCCGCCGCGGTGCCGAGCCGGAACAGGCGCCCCATCAACACCAGGTTCTCGTAGCCGGTGAGCAGGCGGTCGACCCCGGTCTGCTGGCCGGTCACCCCGATGATCCGCCGCACGTCCGGCACCTGCCGCACCACGTCGAACCCGCCGATCCGCACGGTGCCCGCGTCCGGCGCGAGCAGGGTCGTCAGGATGCGGACGGTGGTGCTCTTGCCCGCGCCGTTGGGCCCGAGCAGGGACACGACGCTGCCGCGCTCGACGGTGAGGTCGACACCGCCGAGCACCTCTCTGCCCCCGAAGGCCTTGCGCAGGCCGCTGACCTCGATCATCACCCTCACCCCTGGAACTGTGTATGACATACACTGCTTTGTGTAAGTGATACACAGTTCTAGGATGGCCGTCAAGGACGAAAGGACGGCGATGACGGCGGAACGCACGCGAACCCTCGAACTCCTGTGGGGCGGCGGCGAACGGTCCACCCGGGGACCGAAGCCCGCGCTGAGCGTGGAGAAGATCGTCCGCGCGGCGATCGAACTCGCCGACGCCGAGGGCGTCGAGGCGCTCTCCATGCAGCGGGTCGCGGCGGCGGTCGGCAAGACGACGATGTCGCTGTACCGGTACGTGTCGGGCAAGGACCAGCTGATCGAGCTGATGGTCGACTACGCGGCCGAGGAGGAACCGCCGAAGCCGGCGGGCGAGGACTGGCGCGCCGAGGTCGCGGTGTGGGTGCGCGCGGTGTGGGAGTTCCACTTGCGGCACCCGTGGATGCTGCGGATCCGGATGAACGGCCCGCCATCGGGTCCCCGGCAGCTGGCCTGGATGGAAGCGGGGATGCGGGCGATCTCCGGGCTCGGCCTCACCGGCGCCGAGATGATCTGGGCGATGACGTTCCTGGACGGTGCGGTACGCGAGCTCGCGCGGATCTCGCTGGACATGGCGGAGGCGCAGCGCGAGGCCGGTATCACGGGCCTGGAGGCGGACGCGGACTTCGCCGCCGGGCTGCGGAAGTACCTGGACCCGGAGCGGTTCCCGATGCTGGCCGCCACGATCGCCGAGGGCACGTTCGACCCGGACACGGAGGAATCCAGCATCCTGCCGGACCTGGAATTCGGTGTGCAGCGGCTGCTGGACGGTCTCGAGGCGTACGCGCGGCGCCGGAAACCCTAGGGTGGGGGCATGTTCGAAGAGCTGCGTGTCCCCGTTCTCGTGGCGCCGATGGCAGGCGGGCCCACGACCCCCGAACTCGTCGCCGCCGTGGCCGAGGCCGGGGGATCCGGTTTCCTCGCCGCCGGGTACCTGAGCGCGGACGCGCTCGGCGAGCGGATCGCGAAGACGCGGGAGCTGACGAGCCGGCCGTTCGGGGTCAACCTGTTCGTCCCAGGGCGGAAGTCCGATGTGGATCTGTCGCCCTACGTGCGGCGGATCGAGGAGGAGGCCCGGCAGTACGAGGCCGAGCCGGGTGACCCGCGCTGGGAGGACGACGACTACCCGGCGAAGGTGGACCTCGTGGCGGCGCAGCGGATCCCGTTCGTGTCGTTCACGTTCGGGCTGCCGTCCACAACGGACGTCGCGCGGCTGCACGAGGCCGGTTCGCAGGTGATCGTGACCGTCACCACGCCCGAGGAGGCCGTGCGGGCGTTCGAGGTCGGCGCGGACGCCCTGTGCGTGCAGGGGTTCGAGGCGGGCGCGCACCGCGGGTTGTTCGTCGACGATCCGGAGCACCCGGCCGGGGGCGAGGTCTACGGGCTGCTGGCTTTGCTGCGGCTGATCGGGTCCGCCGTGGACCTGCCGTTGATCGCGGCGGGCGGGATCGTGCACGGCGCGGACGTCGCCGCCGTGCTGGCCGCCGGCGCGGACGCGGCGCAGCTGGGCACCGCGTTCCTGCGCGCCGACGAGGCCGGGACGCAGCTCACGCACCGCAAGGCCCTGGCCGAGGGCGGGCGGGTCACGGCCATCACACGGGCCTTCAGCGGCCGCCCGGCGCGCGGGCTGGTGAACCGGTTCCTCACGGAGCACTCGCCGTACGCACCCTCGGCCTACCCGCAGGTGCACCACCTGACCAAGCCGGTGCGGGCAGCCGCGCACGCCGCGGGCGACCCGGAGGGCGTGAACCTCTGGGCCGGGCAGGCGTACTCGGTGGCGCCGGAGGGCTCAGCGGCGGAGATCGTGGCCCGCCTGAAGGCTGAGGCGAAGGCGGCACAGGAGCGGGTGACCCGACGACTGGGGTAGGTGCACAGCGCCCGGGCGGGATGGGCTAGGATTTCGGTACACCGGGCGATTAGCTCAGGGGGAGAGCGCTTCGTTCACACCGAAGAGGTCACTGGTTCGATCCCAGTATCGCCCACCGGTTGTTTTCCCTGATCAGACGGCCTGTCGACGATCATCGTCGGCAGGCCGTCGGCGTTTGCGGGGAGCAGATGGGGAGCACGAGGTCCTGACCACCTTCGCAAATCCGGGGAGGTCACGCCGAATCCTGCTCCTGACCTGGGGTTTCGTCCGGCCCCAGCGCCGCTGCAGCGCGGCGAGCATCGTCTCCACCATGACGTCAGCCACGTGGACGTAGGTGTCGGCGGTTCTTGCGCTTGTCCCAGGCGTACCAGCCAGAGGATCCGCGGGACGCCGTCTTCGACCAGCCACGTCCCATGGCTCTCGTCGCCGTCCAGCGCAGGCGGCCAGACGCGTCGGCGGAAGTTGGGGCGATGGCCGGGCTGGTGCTGGCCCGGTCGTCGGCCGGGATGGTGGACATCGGGTGTCATCCGTCCAGCCAGCGGCTCGGCTGGCGCGGGCGAGCGCCCTGTCTCTGCATTTCGAGCTCCTGGAGTTGCGGCACAAGGTCGAGTTGCACACGATGACCGGCCGGGTCGTGGAATGTCCGCTGGACGAGGTGAACCGGCCACGGGGCAACAAGCACGCGAAGCTGCGCATTCCGCCGCTGGAGTCCGAGGTGCGCACCTTGTTCACGGGGTGGGCACAGAGTCAGGTGGACCGTCGGAAGCACGCTCCGACGGCGCGTAACCACACGGCGGCGCGGTTGATGGCCGACGTCGGGCTGTAGATCAATGAAGCTCGCGACCTCGATCTGGCCGACATTTGCTGGGGACTGAGCCGATTCGGGAAACTGCACGTCCGCGCCGGCAAGGGCGCGCGTTGGGTTGGCCGAGGCGCCCCCCGGCATCTGCCGTCGTTGACGGGGCGGCTGACGCTGCTGCGGCACTATTGCGTCTCGCAGCTCTACCTGAACGGCGTCGACCTGATCTCCATTCAGGAGATGTACGGCCGCGCTTGGGTGTCACCACGATGAAGTACGTCCATGTGCAGCGCACCCGGATCGAGGACGCCTGGATCGCCGGGCAGAAGTGCGCTGCCGCGCGGCTGAACGGCTGATGTGAATGCGGTGGAACCTGCGGCTACCCGCCGCCAATCGCGGCGTCTGGCAGGCCTCCGACCTGCAGCGCCTGCTGGCCGAACGCGGCCTGGTCGTCTCGCGGGGCAAGATGTCGCACCTATGGTCTGGGCAACCCGCCTCGATCAAGCTCGCCGATCCGAAGGTGATCTGCACGGGGCTGGGCTGTGAGGTCGGCGAGCTGTTGATCCCGGAACCGGAGACCGTGCCGCGGCACGAAACCGGCGAGGCTGATCAGTCGGTGGCAGGCGAGCGCCCGGCGCCGCGGGTGGTGTCGCGGCGGCGAGACGGCCGATCCCTGCCCCCGACGTGACCGGTGGTCGCCCGCGAAGGCTGCGCCCGGAAGACCCCTCGTGCGGGTGACCAGATGTGCGGAGTGCTCCGGCGTGGGGCGAAGCCCATGCCCAGGGCGTGTGCCTGGCCTGCTACCACTTTTCCGCGCCGCGCTTCGGGCACCACGTCGGTAGCTGCGGTGCGTGCGGCCGACGGGTACCGGTGAAGAAGAAGTACTGCCGGTTGTGCTGGTGTGCCGGCCTCCGGCGACGCGATCGCGCCGGCAACTGGCACAAGGTTCCGGTGATCGTCGGCAACACCGCGACTCGGCCGCATGACGCGGCACGCCTCAGGGTTGCAAGCTGAAGTCATCGAGTGTCGGTCGGCGGCGCGGATGTTCAACTCGACCCTGTCCGGCGACTGGCGTATCAGGAGGCGAGAGCCGTCGCCGCGGCGTTGCGGATGTGGTCGCGCCAGAGGGCGCTCGCGCCGTCCGCGTCCCGGGCGGCGATGAGGTTCACGACATCCTCGATCTCGGCGATGCTGGACTGGGGGCGGCCTTGGTGGCCCAGTGAACGGGCGCGCAGCTGGGCCAATCGTCCGTGTAACAGTCGCGCCTGGGAGTGCAGTACGTCGTTGCCCGCGCCCGAGTACAGCACGTCGTAGAACTTGTTCTTGGTGCTGAGCATCCGGGTGACCCGGCCGGATTCGTGTGCGGACTTGAGCTTGGCGAGTGCGTCTCGCAGGCGCCCCAGGGTTTGGTCGGAAGCGCGTTCGACGAACAGTCGGACGGCGAAGCATTCCAGCGCTTCGCGCACCTCGTAGATCGCCCGGGCTTCGTCGTCACTGAGCTGGGCGACGGTGGGGCCCTTGTGCGGCGGGATGACCAGGAAGCCTTCCGCTTCCAGCTGGCGGCAGGCCTCCCGGATGGTGTTGCGGGAGACCTCGAGCTGCTCGCACAGTTCGCGCTCGACCAGGCGCTGACCGGGTTTGAGCGCGCCACTGATGATCTCGGCCCGGATGGCCTCGACCGCCTGGGTCCGAACCGGGGCGGCGGCATGGATCACCTTCACGGACCCAGTCTAGTTATTGACCGATTGTAGGTCAAACTCTTGATCAAGAGGCGTACATAAATCTACGCAAAACAACTGGTCAGAGGGTTCTAGTTGACCGATTGTGGGACAATCAGATAGCCTCGGTGTCCTCATCGAGGACCAGAAGGGCGGACCATGTCCCAGTCGCTGCCGGACACCTCTGTCGAGGGTGTCACCCGTTACGGCCTGTTCATCGACAACCAGCAGATCGCCCCGATCGAGGGCGAGTACCTCGATGTCGTGAACCCGGCGTCGGGTGCGGTGTGGGCCCAAGTGCCCAATGCCTCCGCGAAGGATGTCGACGTGGCGGTGGAGAGCGCCCGTCGCGCGTTCGTCGAGGGCGACTGGCCCGCCTACCGCGCGGCCGACCGGGCGAAGTTCCTCATCCGGTTCGGCGAAGCGATCGCGGACAACGCCGAAGAGATCGCCCAGCTGCAGGTGAACGAGAACGGCAAGCTGATCCGTGAAATGGTCGGGCAGGCCAAGTTGATGCCCGAGTACTTCAACTACTACGCGGGCCTGGCGCAGATGCCGACCGGCAGCACCAATCCGCTGCACGTGCAGCAGATGCTGAACTACACCGTGCGCGAGCCGCTCGGCGTGGTCGCGGCGATCACCCCGTGGAACTCGCCGTTGCTGCTGCTGGTGTGGAAGCTCGGCCCCGCGCTCGCCGCCGGCAACACGGTGATCGCGAAGCCGTCGGAGGTGACGCCGGCGTCGGCGATCCGCTTCGCGCAGCTCGCGGCCGAGGTCGGTCTCCCGCCGGGCGTGTTCAACGTCGTCACTGGTCTCGGGCACCCGTCGGGTACCGCGCTGACCGGGCACCCGGGCGTGGACAAGATCGCGTTCACCGGCTCGACCGCCACTGGGCAGGCCATCGCCTCGCAGGCTGGCAAGACGCTCAAGCGCGTGTCGCTGGAACTGGGTGGCAAGTCGCCCAACATCGTCTTCGACGACGCCGACCTGACCAGCGCGGTCAACGGGCTCGTCGCCGGGATCTTCGGGGCCAGCGGTCAGACCTGCATGGCCGGTTCCCGGATCCTCGTGCAGGATGCCATCTACGACCAGGTGGTCGATGAGCTCAGGCGCCGGGCCGAGGCGATCAAGGTCGGCGACCCGCAGGACCCCGCCAGCGAGATGGGCACCGTCGCGTGCCGCCCGCAGTACGAGAAGGTGTTGTCCTACGTGGACGTGGCCAAGGCCGACGGTGCGCGGCTCGTGGCCGGCGGCACGACCGCCGAGGTCGACGGCTTCCCGGACGGGCTGTTCGTGCGCCCCACCGTGTTCGCCGACGTCACCAACGACATGCGCATCGCGCAGGAGGAGGTCTTCGGGCCGATCGCCGCGCTGATCCGGTTCTCCGACGAGGACGAGGCCGTGCGCATCGCCAACGACACCCAGTTCGGCCTCGCCGCGGGCGTGTGGACCGGCAACGTGCAGCGTGCGCACCGGGTCGCGAGCCGGCTGCGGGCCGGCACGGTGTGGATCAACAACTACCGCAAGACCTCCTACGCCACCCCCTTCGGCGGCTACAAGCAGAGCGGTCTGGGCCGCGAGAACGGTGCCGACGCGCTGCGCGAGTACACCGAGGAGAAGAGTGTCTGGGTGGACACCGGCCAGGGCGTCAAGGACCCCTTCAACCCCCGCGCCTGACCGCGCCTTCCGAGGAGAAAGAGCATGACGACATCGGCATCGTCGCTGGACCCGGTTGTGGTGATCGGCGCGGGCATCGCGGGGCTGTCGGCCGCCGTCTCGGCGGCCGAACAGGGCGCTCCCGTCGTCCTGGTGGACCGGGCCGGTCCGCTGGAGGCCGGGGGAAACACGAAGTGGACCTCGGCCTACCTGCGCCTGGACGACGTCTACGAGCCCAGCGAGTCCTTTGTGGAGGAGGTTGTCGCGTTTTCCGGCGGCCGCACCCCCTCCTGGTACGTCGAGGCACTCGTCGAGCACCTGCCCGAGACCATGGAGTGGATCCAGGGGCATGGCGCCCGGTTCCGGCGCTTCCCCACCTATTTCATCAACAGCAACCGCCCGCGCCTCCAACCCCATGGCGGAGGAGAGGCTTTGCTCACCGCGTTGCGCCCGGTAGCCGAAAGGCTCGGTGTCGAGTTTCGCTACCACACCACCGCGCAGAGCCTGGTGACAGCCGCGGACGGACGGGTCGCCGGTGTCCGGGTCAGCGACCCGGATGGTGACCACGTCCTCCCCGCCCGCGCGGTCGTCATCGCCTCCGGAGGGTTCGAGGGCGACCCTGCGACGCTGGGCAAGGAACTGAGGGGCGACGTCAGCACCCTCATCCCCATCGCCCCGGGCGTGGCCTTCAACAAGGGCGAAGGCATCCGGATGGCGCTGGACGCCGGGGCCAAGCGGGGCGGCCAGTGGGACAGCTTCCACGCCGAACCGGTTGATCCGCGCGCGGACAACCCCGAGGCGCTGGTGATGGTGTTCCCCTACGGCATCCTGGTCAACAAACTGGGGGAGCGGTTCCTCGACGAGGGCCGTGGCACCGTCGACGAAACCTACGAGAGCACCGCCCGGGCGGTGTGGTCGCAACCCGACGGCACCGCGTACTTCATCACCGACCGGAAGTTCGAGCAGGTCACCGACCGGG
The DNA here is from genome assembly GCF_000739085.1 of Amycolatopsis methanolica 239. Lineage (NCBI taxonomy): Bacteria > Bacillati > Actinomycetota > Actinomycetes > Pseudonocardiales > Pseudonocardiaceae > Amycolatopsis > Amycolatopsis methanolica. The sequence goes on from NZ_CP009110.1 coordinate 1,859,567, forward strand.
AACGCGGCCTGCTGACCAGCTGCAAGCCAATCACCGCGGACACCCTCGACGACCTCGCGGCCGCGCTGGACCTGCCCGCAGGCCGGCTCACCGAAACCGTCACCGCCTACAACAAATCCGTTGTGGATGGTGAGTTCAACTGGCGACGTCCCGATGGCAAGCGCACCAACGGGCTCACCCCACCCAAGAGCAACTGGGCGCTGCCGATCGACGAGGCGCCGCTGCTGGCCTACCCGGTCGGCTGCGCGATCGTGTTCACCTTCGGCGGTCTGGAGACTGACGCGGACGCCCGCGTCGTCGACGAGCAGGGCGCCCCCATCCCCGGCCTGTACGCGGCGGGGGAGTGCACCGGCATCTACCACGACAAGTACCCCGGCGGCACCTCGGTGCTGCGCGGGATGGTCTTCGGGCGCGTGGCCGGCCGCGCCGCCGCAGCCTGACCCTTTCCCTGGAGGACCCATGACGGCTCCCATCTCCGTGCCCGCGAAGGCATCCGCTGGGCAAGCACCCGGCAAGATCCGCACCTTGTTCGGCGCGGGCATAGGCAACACGCTCGAGTGGTACGACTGGAGCGTCTACGCCATCTTCGCGCCCTTCTTCGCCAAGCAGTTCTTCGTCGGTGGCAACGCCACGAGCGCCCTGCTGTCCACTTTGGCCGTGTTCGCGGTCGGTTTCCTGATGCGACCGCTGGGCGGGTTCTTCTTCGGCTGGCTCGCCGACCGCCGCGGACGGCGGTTCTCCCTGACGACCTCGATGGTCACGATGGCGGTGGGCAGCCTCATCATCGGCATCGCGCCGACACACGACGCGATCGGCGTCGGCGCGGCGGTCATCCTGCTGCTGGCCCGGCTGTTGCAGGGGCTCGCCCACGGCGGTGAGATCGCCGCTTCCTACACCTACGTCGCCGAGATCGCCCCCGGCGAGCGGCGGGGCCTGTGGTCGACCAGCCTCTACATCTCGGTCACGGCCGGCATCGTGCTGGCGTCGCTGATCGGCGCCGCCGGGTCGAGCCTGTTCGGTGAACAGGCCCTGCGCGACTGGGCGTGGCGCCTGCCGTTCCTGCTCGGCGGTGTCCTCGGTCTCGTCGGCCTGTATCTACGGCGCACCCTCGAGGAGACCGAGGCCTACACCGAAGGCGCGAGGACCCGCAGCACCCGCGAGCTGCTGCGTGCGCTGGCCCGCAACAAGAAGAGCCTCGCCCGGATCCTCGGGCTCACCGCCGGCGTGACCGTCGTCTACTACATCTGGGCCGTCGGCATCTCCGGATTCGCCATCAGCAGCAAGGGCGTCGACGCGACCGGTGGGCTGTGGGCCACTGTGGCGGCCAACGTGTTCTTCATGATCACGCTGCCGCTGTGGGGCAAGCTGTCCGACCGCTTCGGCCGTAAACCGGTCTTCATCACCTACGGGGTCGTGTTTCTGGCGCTGTCGTTCCCCCTGATGTCGCTGATCAACGACTCGGCGCTCCGGCTTGGTGTCCTCATGGGCGTCGCGCTGTTCTTCCTTGGGGCCTTCGTCGGCATCATGCCCGCCTACTTCGCCGAGCTGTTCCCCACCGAGGTCCGTGCCTCCGGTGTCGGCGTCCCGTACTCGGTGATGGTCGCGATCTTCGGCGGCACCGCCCCGTACGTGCTGACTTGGCTGCACACGCATCAGTTGGACTGGGTGTTCTCCTGCTACCTCGTCGCGCTCGTCGCGATCGGGCTGATCACCACGTTCCTCACCCCCGAGACCAAGGGCAGGCCCCTGACATGAAACCCCTGTCGACCCGGGCGACCACGATCCGCCCCTCACCGACGCTCTCGCTCAACGCTCAGCTCGCCGCCCGCGGCGCAGCGGGGGAGGAGGTGCTCAATCTCTCCGTCGGCGAACCCGACTTCCCGATGCCCGAACTGGCCCGCGACTACGCGCTCAAGGCCATCGCGGAGGGACGCAACCGCTACACCGACGTCGGCGGTGTCCCTGAACTGCGCGAGCGCATCAAGCGCAAGCTCGCCGAAGACAACGGCCTGGAATACGCGCCCGGCGACATCGTCGTTGCCAACGGCGCCAAGCACGCCCTCTTCAACGCCTTCCTCGCGCTGTGCGAGGACGGGGACGAAGTCGTCGTTCCGGCCCCGTACTGGGTGACCTATCCCGAGCAGGTGCGGGTCACCGGCGCCGAACCGGTCATCGTGCCCACCGGGGCGGGCTTGAAACTGACGGCGGACCAGCTGGCGGCCGCGGTGACCCCGCGGACTAAAGCGGTTGTGCTCAGCAGCCCCGGCAACCCCACGGGCGCCACTTACAGCCGTTCGGAGTTGGAGGCACTCGCCGAGGTCGTCGTGCGGCACGATTTGTTCGTCGTCGAAGACCTGATCTACGAATACTTCCATTACGACGACGGCGCGGTACCCAGTATCGCCTCGCTCGGGCCGGAGTTGAAGGACCGTACCGTCGTCGTCAACGGGGTGTCCAAGAGCTGCGCCATGACCGGCTGGCGCGTCGGCTACACCGCCGCGCCCCCGGAGATCGCGCAGCTCATCCGCCGCCTGCAGGGCCAGGCCACCTCCAACGTGTCCGTCGTCGCCCAATACGCCGCCATCGGCGCCATGGACGACGTCCCGTGGGAGGCGATTAAGTCCTACCGCGACCGTCGCGACCTCGCCCACCAGCGGCTCACCGCGATCGAAGGCGTCCGATGCGGACTCCCGACCGGAGCGTTCTACCTGTTCCCGGACATCTCGACACTGCTCGGGAACCGAACCACGGATGAGTTCTGCAGCGAGCTGCTCGCTGAGCAGGGAGTCGGGTTGGTGCCGGGAAGTGGTTTCGGCGCGCCAGAGCACGTCCGGCTCAGCTACGCGGTCGCCCCCTCCGTTCTGGAGACCGCACTCGACCGCTTGGCGACGTTCGTAGCTGGATGACGGTCGGTCGACAAACACAGCCGGCTTCTTGGCCGCCGCCTTCAGTTCGCGCACGAGCCGGGCCGCTGAAGAATCGGATCGCCGGCGTACGCCTGAATCACCTCGGCGCCGGCCACCTGCCCAGTGTTGGTGACCAGGGCCGTCACCGTCGCCCGCGGAACACCGGCGGTGACCGTCGTGGCGCAGGAAGCCGTACCCCTCGATCGCCTGGCAAGGGTGGCCGAAGACCCGCGTGCGGACGGACCGCTCCTGTGAGAGGAAGTCCTCGGTTCCCGGTAGGGCGCGGTAGGCGGGTAGCCGGCCACGATGGTCCTCTCCTGGTCTGGTTTGTTACGCGACCGGTGTGCATGACACCCGCCCAGCCGAATCTGCTGATCACATGACTTCCGGCCGGAACGCCCACCTGCTGCGCCGAACTGCCAGGTGGCGGCCTGTGTGCATCCTGCGCGTGCCCCGGGGGGCGGCTCCTACCGGTTGCGCACTGGCGCCTGTGCTGCTCGTGGGAGCAGGAGCCGGAGTTCGAAGTGCCGAGTGTTAGCCGTCGTCGTCCTGTGGTGCTGTTATCCAGCCGCGAGCTTCGGCGTCTACGGCGTGGTCGGGGGCGGAACCGCACGCGAGTGCTTGCCTGGTCGCAGGGCAGGTCCGTCGGGGTGCTCGGCGAGTTTGAGCAGGTGACGGACAACTTCATGTGGATAGGGGGGCACCGTCCGTTCGTGGCTGCCCCAATAGTCGATCGCCGACTCGAACGGCTACGGGCCTGAGTGCCTCCGGCACGTCCCGGCGCCGGTCATGGTCGCCTACGCCTCCGGGGACAATGGCTGCTTCCCCTCGATGGCCCGGCGAGTTTGATCGGGACATTCGCACAGTTCCCCGCCCGACGGCAACCTGTCTTCGGGCGGGGTCGCCGGGGGTGACTCCGGTGTCCGGCGATGGAGTGCGGGTGCTGATCGCACCGTTGCTGCTGTCGTGGGTATCCGTTCCAGAATGACCGCCGGGTGGTCGAGGGGGACCACCCGGCGGTATCCACCAGCGCGGCCGACGTGCCCGGATCGGGCCGCCGGAACCACAGGCTCGAGTTGCACTCCTGGTGCACGATCAGGGTTGTTCGGCAGGGAAGAGTTCCACCCATCCCAGGTCCGGCACTGCCGGGTGCCGTCGTGGGTCAGTCGGCCAAAGAAGTGCCGCGGGTCTCGGGGCAGAACGGTGCGACAACCAGTCCGAGTAGGTAGATCAGTCCGACGACGGTCGCCGCGACACCGTACCCGCCCAGGGCGGAGATGATCGCCCCGGCGAGCAGGGGGCCGAGGAATGCGACGAAGCGGGCCGCGTTGAACACGAACGCTGCCCCGGTGGCGCGCAGGTGCGTGGGGTAGAGCTCGGGCAACCACACCGGCATCCAGGTGTACTGGCCCAGCGTGAAGAAGCCGTTGATGATCAGTACCACGACAACGAGGCCCAGGTCGTGGGTCCAGAGGAAGAGGACCGGCGTGAGCAGGAGGGACGCCGCGAAGTAGAGCATCGTGGCCGGCTTGCGGCCTACGCGGTCGGCGATGAAGCCGAAGCCGATATAACCGGCGATGGCGCCGACGTTGTAGATCATGCCGGCGGCGCTGGCCCAGGTCGTGGCGCTCCGGCCGGAGTCCGCGGCGATCCCGGAGACGTAGAGCGGTACCCAAGTCGAGATCCCCCACCATCCCAATGTGGTGGTGAGGGACATCAGCGAGCCCAGGATCGTGCGCTTCCGCAGCTCCGGGTCGGCGAAGATCTGCCGCAGGGTCAGCCGGGTGTAGGAAACCTCGTCACGGGTCAGGTTCTCGCGACGACGCTCACGCAGGGAGTGCCGACGAGTGTTCGCCTTCGTCCACTGCTCGGACTCGGGGACGCTGCGCCGCAGCCACAGAGCGAAGAACGCGGGCAGCACACCGATCAGGAACATGATCCGCCATGCCTGGGGACCGACCGGGGCGACGAAGTACCAGCAGGCCGAGGCGATGAAGAAGCCGAGACCCAGGCCGCACTGCATGAGCCCGGCGGCCTTGGCGCGCGCGTGACTGGGCCAGATCTCGGCGATCAGCGAAGCTCCGGTGCCCCATTCGGAGCCGAGCGCGAAGCCGGTCACGAAGCGGAGCACCAGGAATGACGTCAGGTCCCAGGAGGCGGCGGTCAGTCCGGTGAAGACGGCGTAGAGGACGATCGCGACGAGAAGGGTTCGGCGCCGGCCGAAGTAGTCGGCGAACACTCCGCCGAGGATGCCGCCGATGCCCCAGCCGAGCAGCGTCACGGCGATGGTCGCGCCGCTGAGGAACGCGATCGAGGACTGCGGGGCGGACGGGTCCAGTGTGCGCAGGACCTGACCGACGGTCAGGATCAGGGCGTAGGTCTCGAACCCGTCAAACAGCCACCCGAGGTTGGCTGCGATCAGTGATCGCCACTGTCGGCGGGTCACGCCCTCCCGCCAAGAGCGTCGTGCGACGGCGTTGTTCTGCACGGGGCCTCCTCGGCTTGCCGGTCAAGTCTCACAACGGGGATGCGACGTCCTACGGACTGGATGTCGCCGACGGACCTTAGTTCTGGCTTGCGTGTCGAGGCAAGTGCGATGGTTCTGGAGCGCCCGCGTTGTTCCCTTACTCTCTCCGAGGTTGCCATGCTGCTTGACACACCTTGGATCGAGTCGTAATGTCCGCTATACAGGTCATCTAATCCTCTATGGCGGTCGATTATGGTGAAGCTCGCGTCTTCTTTCCCGGTCCCGGCGGCGGCCGACAAGGTCATTGCCCTGTTCCTCGATCAGGCAACGATGCAGTCCTGCATCCCCGGGTGCGAGGAACTCGTCCAGATCGACGAGACCCATTACCGGGGCATCCTGGTCAACGAGGTCGCCCACATGAAGCTGAAGGCCGGATTCACCGCTGAGATCCTGTCGGTCACCGAGTCCCGTGCCACCGGCGAGCCCGCCGTCGTCAAGGCTGTCCTGCGCGGCGAGGATCGCCGCCTCGGCAGCACCATCCGGATTGATGCGACCCTCACGGTGACGCCCCTCGCGCCCGGCAGTGAGGGCACTGGTGAAGGTTCGGACGTCGCCTACGAGTTTGATCTGGCCATCCGGGGCAAGATCGGCCGACTGGGCGAATCGGTGATCCGCCGCCGTACCGCGGAAGTGGAGCGGCAGTTCGCCGACGCGCTCACTGCGGTGTGTGCTGGGCGGCCGGTGCTGCAGGGCGGAGGCGCGGCTGCGCAGAAGAAGACCCCTGCCGTTGCCGCGGCGGCCACGGTTTCCGGGGACCAAGTCACCCCGGTCGGCACCCCCGAGTCGCAGAGGTCGGTGGTCCACGGGCCGACGGGTGTTCCTGAGCCCGCAGTCGCGGGCCCGGTTCGTCGCGACTGGCTCGTGATCGGACTCGCGGTCGCCGCGTCGTTCGGGTACGGGATCCTGCTCGGTCAGCGTCAGAGCCCGCGGAGGTGAGTGCCGTGCGAGTGCACCGTCCGGAATCGCTGGACGAGGCGACGGCGTTGCTGAACGACCTGGACGACGCCATGGTCTACGGCGGGGGTACCGCGATCCAGATCCTGCGGAAGCAGGGTTTGCTCTTCGTCGAGGACTACGTCGATATCGCCCGGGTGCCCGGCCTGGGCGAGCTCATGGTCACCTCGGACGTGCTGTCGATCGGCACCCTGACCCCGCTGCGCCGGGTGGAGACGGATCCGCGGGTTCGCGCCTTCGCGCCGCTGGCCTCGGAAACCTACGGACAGGCCGCGAACCCGCGGGTCCGGAACACGGCCAGCGCCGGGGGGAACATCGCGCACGGTGACTACCGGCTCGACCCGCCGACCGCGCTGCTCGTGCTGGACGCGACCGTCCACCTGGCATCCAGCTCCGGGACCCGGGAGGTGTCCGTCCGCGAGTTCTTCACTGACTTCCAGGAGACCGCGGTCGAGCACGGTGAGCTGATCACGGCGATCACCGTGCCCCGGCCACCGGCCGGTTCCCGGGGCGCCTTCGAGAAGATGCGCAGCCTGAGCGAGAACGACTGGCCGTGCGCCTCGGCCGCGGTGCTCGCGGTCCCGGAGGAGGGGTTCGTCGAGATCCGGATAGGGCTGGGCGCTCTGGCCCCCACGAGCGTGTACCTGGCCTTCGACCAGACCCCGGACATGACCGTCCAGCAAGCCGTCGACGCCGCCATCGACATCGCGAACTCGGCGATGGACCCGATCGCCGACGTGCGAGGCAGCGCCGCCTACAAGGCGCATCTCGGCCGGATCGCCGTCGAAGAGGCCGTTCGCCGCTGTTTGAAGGAGCTCGCCCGTGACTGAGATCGCGACTCGTGCAGCCGCCCCCGAGGCGCCGGCGGCCGACACCCCACGGCCTGGCGTGTCACCGGCTGCCGGTGTCCAACGGCCCCTCTACGGGGTTGGCGAGCGGCGTGCGCGCTTCGACGCGCTCGGCCGCGTGCGCGGCACGATCAGCTACGCCGGCGACGAGCCGGTCGGACCCGGCACGGCGTTCGTCGGTGTCCACCGCAGCACCATGCCTCACGCGCGGATCGTGGCGGTTGACGCGTCAGCGGCGCTGGAGATCGAGGGCGTCCTGGCCGTGGTCACGGGCCGGGACCTCTACGAGGTGTTCGGTGACCGCATCTACACCGGCCCGGCGTTCTCGGACCAGCCCTGCCTGGCCGTGGACAAGGTGCGGTACGTCGGTGAGGCCGTGGCGGCGGTGCTGGCGACCGACCTGGCGACAGCCCGGGCCGCCGCCGAGGAGGTCGCCGTCGAGTACGAAGAGTTGCCGCCCGTCTACGACATCGCCGACGGCCTGCGCGGCGACTCCTTCGTGCACGAGGAACTCCGCCCGAGTTCGGTCTTCGCCGATCTCGCGCACCTGCGCGGAGTGCGAGACACCAACGTCTGCTATGAGTACCGGCAGATCAGCGGGGACGCGGCCGCGGAACACGCCGCAGCCACCACCACGGTGTCCGCGACGACCTGGGCGCCGCCCACTCATCACGTGCCGATCGAGCTGCCGTCGACCACCGCCTGGGTCGACAGCGACCGGCTCGAGATGCTGTCCACCACGCAGACACCTTCCTACGTGCGGCAAACCATCTCCAATCTGCTGGACCTGCCGCTGTCCCGGGTGCGCGTCATGACGCGGCCGCTCGGCGGCAGCTTCGGATGCAAGATGTACGACCGGTTCGAACCGCTCGCCGCGGCGCTGGCCTGGACCACGCGCAGGCGCATCCGGATCGACGCGACCCGCGAGGAGGCGTTCCTGCTGACCAGCCGCCACGGGGCCGAGGTGGCCGGCTCGATCTCCGCCGACGCCGAAGGCGACCTCGTCGCCTTCAGTTCCGACGTCCGCTACGACACCGGAGCTTTCGCCGACGTCGGCCCGCGCATCACCGCCAAGTCCGGTCTCGTCGCGCCCGGCCCGTACCGGATCAAGAGCGTCGACGTCCGCTCCCGCTGCGTCTACACCAACAAGGTGTCCGCCGGCCCGTTCCGCGGCTTCGGCGTCCCTCAGGTGACCTGGTCACACGAAACTCTCATCGACGAGCTGGCGCACGAGCTGGGGGAGGACCCGTACCTGTTCCGCCGCCGTCACCTGCTCCGTGAGGGGGACGTCGCGACCGTCGGCACACCGATGCACAGCGCCGACTTCGTGACGTGCATCGACGAGGTCACCAAGGCGGTCGGCTGGGACGAGCGCACGCCCGAAGGCGACGGCAGGTGGGTGCACGGCAAAGGCGTCGCGGTCGGGATGAAAGCGGTGCTCACGCCCACGATCGCCAACGCCACGCTCAACCTCAACCAGGACGGCTCGGCCACCCTGCTGATCAGCACCGTCGACATGGGACAAGGCAGCGACACGATCATGGCGCAGATCGCCGGGCAGGTCCTCCGCCTGGACAGCCGCCTGATCCACGTCGTCCGCGCGGACACCGACGCCACCCCGTACGACACCATCACCGCGGGCAGCCGATCGACCTACCACACCGGCAACGCCGTGCGTCTGGTCGCCGAAGCGATGCGCGACAAGCTGCTGGGCTTCGCCGCCGAGCAGTGGGATGTCCCGGCCGAAGAGCTCCGGCTCGACACCGAGGGAGTCGTCCACGTCGGCGGCGACCGCCGGATCTCCGTCCAGGACCTGGTGTGTGCCAAGTTCGGCGCACGCGGTGCGACGGTCACGACCGCCGAGAACTTCACCAGCTGGTGGGTCCCCTACGACCACGACACCGGGTTGACGGAGAAGGCCACCGAGCACTGGTTCGCCGGAGCGGCCGCTGTGCGCCTGGCCGTCGACACCTACACCGGCCGCATCCGGACCCAGCACCTCGCCGTCGCGGGCGACGTGGGCAAGGCCATCAACCCCACGCTGGTCGAGCAACAGCTCGCCGGTGCCGCCCTGATGGGACTTGGGCACACCCTGTTCGACGAGCTCGTCTACGACCAGGGACAGCTCACCAACGCCACCCTCCTGGACTACCAGCTACCGTCGTTCAAGGACGTGCCCGAGAAGCTGACACCGATCATCGTGGAGAGTGCCCACCGCGACGGTCCATTCGGCGCGAAGGGCGTGGGAGAGACGGCGATCCTCGCGATCGCCCCGGCCTACTCCGCCGCCGTCCGGGACGCGTGCGGTGCTCGCATCACCACTCTTCCTCTCACCCCTGAGCGGGTCCTGAACCACCTCACATCCCTGACTGCCGGAGACGGCAATGCCCGGGAGGACCGGCGATGAGCGATATCACCCTCAAGGTCAACGGCACGTGCCACAAGGTGCCCGTCGAGGACCAGACCCTGTTGCTGGACGCTCTGCGCGGGCGCGTGGGAATCACGAGCGTCCGGGAGGGCTGCGGGGTCGGCGCCTGCGGTGCTTGCACCGTGCTCGCCGATGGTCACAGCGTCTCCTCGTGCCTCGCCGCCGCCGTCCGCTTCGACGACGTCGAGCTGACCACTGCGGACGGCCTGCCCGAGGACGATCCCGTCGTCTCCTCCTTCGTCGACAGCAACGCGATGCAGTGCGGGTACTGCATCCCCGGGTTCGTGCTCATGACCAAGGAGCTCCTCGCCGAGAACCCGGCACCCACCGACGAAGAGATCGTCAGCCACCTCGAGGGCAACATCTGCCGGTGCGCCACCTACCCGGAGATCCTCAAGGCCGTCCGGCTCGCGGCGGAAAGGAATGCCGGATGAACCTCGAGCGGCCGTGGGGTCGCCTGTACTTCCTCGACGAAGGTGCCGGTCCCCTCGTCGTCCTGCTCCACCCGCTCGCGGAATCCGGCGAGATCTGGCGCGGGCTCATCGACCGGCTGACCCCGCACTTCCGGGTGGTCGTTCCCGACGCCCGGGGGCATGGTGGCTCGAGCTGGGACGGCACGCCCTTCTCGGTTCAGGACCTCGCCACTGACGTCGCCGCCCTCATCAAGTACCTCGATGCGGGTCCTGCCCGGGTGGCGGGTATGTCCATGGGTGGCTGCACGGCGATCGCCCTGGCGGTCCGGCACCCGGCACTCGTCGCGAACCTCGTCCTGGCGGACACCACCGCCGACTACGGTCCCGAGAAGGCAGCGGCGTGGGGTGAGCGTGCGGAGAAGGCCGTCAGCGTGCCCCGCGACAAGCAACTCGCCTTCCAGACCGACCGCTGGTTCTCGCCTGGCTTCCGGGAGCGGAACCCCGCCGAGGTCGAGCGGGTGTCGCGGCTGTTCGTCGCCACGAACTCCGCGGCTCACGCCGCAGCCTGTCGTGCACTCGGGTCCTATGAGGACTCGGCACGCCTCGGTGCGATCACTGCGCCCACGTTGGTGCTCGTCGGCGAGGACGACTACGCGACCCCGCCCAGCATGGCCGAAGCACTGCACCGAGGTATCGCGGATTCCAAGCTCCACGTGTTTCGGGGGACCCGGCATCTGAGCCTGATCGAAAGCCCGCAGGCCCAGGAACTGACGGTCGAGCACTTCATCGGGTCGTGCTGCGGGTAAATCGCGAGGGAGGATGATCGTGGGTCTGAAGGTCGGCTACAAGGCCTGGCGGAGCAGTTCGGTCCGGGGGATCTGGTCGAGTACGCAGTGCGGGCCGAGGAACTGGGTCTGGACCAGGTGATGGTGTCCCATCATTTCCTGCCGTGGCGGCACGAGGCGGGCTCGCGCCTGCGTCGATGTCGGCGGTGGCGGAGCGGACGAGCCGGGTACGGGCCGGCCGAGGCGGTGGAGGCGATCCAGGCCGACTACCCGGGGCTCGACGTGCGCGGGGTGGTCGGCGACTTCACCGAGCACCTCGGCCTGCTGCCCGGCGAGCCGCCGCGGCTGGTCGCGTTCCTCGGTGGCACGATCGGCAACTTCCTGCCCGCCGACCGGGGGAAGTTCCTGCGCTCGGTTCGGGACGTGCTGGGCGAGGGCGAGTGGTTTCTGCTGGGCACCGACCTAGGGCGTGTCTGACAACGATCCCAGCCCCCAACCGCGATCTTTGTCAAACACGCCCTAAGTGTGCTGACCTGGACAGCGATAACGTGTCGTTCGAGGGCGAGTACTACACGCTGGTCAACGCCAAGATCTACGACCGGCCGGTGTACGTGGCCGCCGGTGGCCCGGTGGTGGCGAAGTACGCGGGCCGGGCCGGGGACGGCTTCATCTGCACCTCGGGCAAGGGCATGGAGCTCTACAACGACAAGCTGATGCCGGCGGTCGCCGAGGGCGCGGCCGCGGCGGAGCGGGACGTCGCCGGCATCGACAAGATGATCGAGATCAAGATGTCCTACGACCGGGACCACGCCAAGGCGCTGGAGAACACCCGGTTCTGGGCGCCGCTGTCGCTGACCCCGGAGCAGAAGCACAGCGTGTCCTCGGCCGAGGAGATGGAGCGGCTGGCCGACGAGCTGCCGATCGAGCAGATCGCCAAGCGGTGGATCGTGGCGTCGGACCCGGACGAGGCCGTCGCGCAGATCAAGCCGTACCTGGACGCGGGCCTGAACCACCTCGTGTTCCATGGCCCCGGCCACGACCAGGAGCGGTTCCTGACGCAGTTCGCCGAGGACAACCTGCCGCGGCTGCGCAATTGGCCGACACGACGGACAACGCGTCCACCCGCGAAGACGCGCGATCAGTCTCGGAAACAGTGCCTGGACATGGCGTGGCAGGCGAGTCCGTCCTCTCCGGCCGGGCGAGCGTCGGTTTGCACCACGGCACTCCCTCTCGCCGGCGGGATGTACAGTCTTGTCATCTGGAACAGGCAATCGCCGAACGGTGCTGGAGGGAGGGCGTCCGTGTCGAATGAGGTTCCCGCGGTCGGTGCAGCCGTTCGAATTCTCGAGCGCATGGCGGCGGAACTGCCGAAGGCCGTCTCACCGACGGTCCTCGTCAACGAGCTCGAGCTGAACCGGTCGACCTGCTACAACATTCTCGCCACATTGCAACGCGCCGGGTGGGTCAGCAAGCTGGACGGCCGGGGCGGGTGGACTCTTGGCCCCAGGCTCCTCTCATTGACGGGTGTCAGCGACGATTCGATCGTCGCGGTCGTGCAGGACGAGATCGACGTGCTGAGCCGCCGGCTCGGCTACGTCGTCTTCGCCGCCAAGCAGGACGACTCGGGCGGGTACACGGTGATCGCCGTATCGGATCCCCGCCGGGGTGTGCGGGTCATCGTCGATGTCGGCGACCGCTTCCCGTTCTCCGCTCCCGCCCTCATGCAGGCGATGTACGCCTACCGTCCCTTCGACGACTTCGCCGCCGCGAGCCGGGGCCGTGCCGTGGAGAAGTTCACCGAATACACCGTGGCCGACCGTGAATCGCTCGCCGAGGTCTTCGCGGCGGTGCGGCAGCGGGGCTTCAGCACCAGTATCCGGCAGTTCAACCTCGCCCAGAGTGCGGCCGCAGCACCGGTCTTCGACAACATGGGCAAGCCCAGCCTGGCGATCGGCACCTTGGCCTTCTCCAGCGAGCTGGACTACGCCAACATCGACCCGATCGGCAAGCTGATCAACTCCACCGCGGCACGCATCACCGAGCGGACCGGCGGTACGGTGCCGATCGACGCGTCTGCACCGCGCGCCTCCGCCTCGTAGCGTGAGGCGTCGTGGCCCGGCTGCCCACGCCTCGGCAAACTCGCCGAACCGTTCGCTCGCGGCGGCCTCGGTGGCGATGTGTGCCGGCTTCGACCCGGAGGCATGACCCCGGACCAGGAAAGGGTCTACCGCGAGATCGTGGACGGCCCCGTGCACGGCTGGTCGGGGCAACGCGTGCAGCGTTGCACCAGCCCGATCTCGCCGACCGCCGGCAGCGGTTCGGCGAACTCCTGCGATACGGCACCAGCCTGCCCGGCCGGCTCAACGAACTGGCGATCCTCGTCGTGGCCCGGCACTGGACCGCTCAGCTCGAACGGTCAGTCCACGCGAAGGCGGCACTCGGCGCGGAGTTGTCGCCCGAGCATCGACGCCCTGCGGCTCGGTGAGCCACCGGTCTTCGACGACCAGGACCCGGTGTGTCGGCCCTGGCAGCGCAGGGCGGCGATGAGGTGTTCGCCTGCGTTGCGTCCGCCGCTGCGTTGCGGCGGGGAACGACGTTGGTCGTCACGTGGTCGACCAGTTGCTTGATCTCTGCCGGGGTGGGCTCGTTCGAGGTGGCGGCACCGCGAGCAGGCCCTCCGGCGACAGGCCCATCCGTGCCAACCGATGTTGGACCGGCGGTGCGAGCCCCGGTTGGTTCCGGTGAACAGGAACCGTGTGTGTGCTCATGGGCGTCCCGGCCGCAACCCCGGCGGTCGACTCCACGCCGCGTTGGCGGCGCGGGCTGCCGGCACTGATCGGGGCCGTCCGGTACGCCAGCAGGCAGGCGGCCAGCAATCCCGACTGGGTCGGCTCGACGCAGATCTTCACCCGCCTCGCCGTGATCGGGAACCTGGTCTCCTTCGGTGCTTCCGACGGGGCGCAGGTGCCGCGGGCGGGCGGTTCCGCGCAGCCTCGACCGCGGCCGCGCCGAGGGGTCGCGACGCGCGACAACCGGATGGTGCTGTTGCGGCTGCCGGAGGTGTCCTTCGCCGAGTCGGACGGAAACGACGTGTGGCTGTCCACCGACCAGGGGCGGTTGCGGGCCGCGTCCGCAGTCCTGGACAAGTTCGACGGGGCGAACACGATGGTGCCGGTTTCCCGGCGGAACGTGGCGGCCGTGCGCCGCGCGCTGGACATCTGAGCACAATCTCTGAAAGGAGGCGCGCGCAGTCCCGCAATCCCCGGGCTCAGCTCACCGACAGGCTGCCGGGGGCGAGCGTGACCGCCACGGCGGGGCCGGTAGCCACCGCCAACACCGCACAGGCGAAGGCATGCCGGGCCAGGTGCGCGGCAGGCGGGTCGCGTGCCCGGCAGCGAGTCCGAGCGCAGCGTTGACGGGCCCAGTCGATCGGGGCTCCGGCGTGGGTCACCACCCCGATGCAGCGCCACGAGGAGCATCGCCGACGGTCGTCGCAGCGACTTCCGGCACGGCTACATCACCTGGACCAGTGCCAACAACGCACCCAGGTCACGTACACATGCGCATCCGGTGAAGCGCCATCGCGCCGTCGGGGAGCAAGCCGGGAGCGGGGCTACGTGGTGGATGGGCCACGATGAGGCTCCACGGTCCTGAACGACCGGCGCCGACCTGTGCGGGAGTCGTATTCCTGCAGGTCAGCGCGATATCACTGACATAGTCCACGCCGAAGAGGTCACTGGTTCGATCTCAGTATCGCCCACCGGTTGTTTTAGCTGTTCAGACGGACCTGTCGACGACCATCATCGGCGGGCCGTTGGCGTGTGCGGGGAGCAGATGGGGAGCACGCTGCGCTGACCACCTGCGCGAATCCGAAGAGGTCACGCCGCATCCTGCTCCTGACCTGGGTCTTCGTCCCAGCACCATCCGCCGTCTACCGCTCCAACGCAGAACCCGCACCGGCGCCGGATCGCTGGAACCAGGGCGTGGGCTTAGCGGACCAAACCCATGACCTTGACGAAGAACCCGTGCAACCGTGCTCACCGAAGGCTTCTCCCCGCCACTTCCGCTACACCGGGATCTCGTTGACGTACGGTCTCGGCGGCATGCTGCTCGGCGGGCTCGGTGCGCGGGCACTGCCGTGCCTTCTTGTCACGCGACTCAGTGCGCGGTCCATCCGCCGTCGACCCGCAGGGTGCTGCCGGTCACGTAGGACGACGCGTCGCTGGCCAGGAAGACCGCCGCGCCGGCCAGTTCGTTCGCGTCACCGATGCGGCGTTGCGGCACGGCGTTGACGATGACCTCACCCCAACGGCTGTTCATCAGGCCGTCGGACAGGTCCGTGGCGAAGTACCCGGGCGCGAGCGCGTTCACCCGCACGCCGCGGTCGGCCCACTCGACCGCGAGCACCCGCGTGAGGGCCTCCACCCCGCCCTTGCTCGCGGCGTAGGCGGCGATCCGCTGGAAGCCGGTGGTGGCGTGCACCGAGGACACGTTCACGATGCTGCCCGCCCCCTGCTCGAGCATGCGGCGACCCGCGGCGCGGCAACAGAAGTACGTGCCGTCGAGGTTGACGCGGAGCACCTGGTGCCAATCGTCGTCGCTCAACGATTCGCTGCGCGTGAAGACCGGGCTGATCCCGGCGCAGTTGACGAGGGCGTCGACGCGTCCGAGGCGTCGCACACAGTCATCGGCGAACCCGGGCTGGTCCACGGATCCGGGCAGCACGACCGTGTCCGGCCCGGTCTCCTCCGCCAGCGTGCGCAGGTCCTGCTCGGTCCGGGAGGTCACGGCGAGCCGTGCGCCCGCCTTCGCCAGCGCCAGGGACATCGTGCGGCCGAGGCCTTTGCCAGCCCCTGTCACCCACACCGTCTTCCCGTCGAGATCGAACGTGTTCACGCGATCACCGGCAGAGACCGCAGGTCGCGCTTGAGCACCTTGCCCGACGGGGTGCGCGGGAGCTGATCGATGAACTGGATCTCGGCGGGTACCTTGAACTTCGCGAGGCGTTCGCGGCAGAACGCGACGAGTCCGGCGGTGTCCACGACGGCGCCGGGCCGCAGCACGACGAAGGCCTTCGGCACCTCGCCCCACCGCTCGTGGGGCATGCCAACGACCGCGGCCTCCACGACGTCGGGGTGCTCGTAGAGGACGCGCTCGACCTCAGGCGTGGCGATGTTCTCCCCGCCGGAGACGATCATGTCCTTCTTCCGGTCCTCGACGTAGAGGTAGCCGTCCTGGTCGATCCGGCCGATGTCGCCGGTGTGGAACCACCCGTCGCGCAAGGCCTTGGCCGTCGCCTCGGGGTCGCGCCAGTACCCCGCGAACACCTTGGGGCCGGAGAGTGCGATCTCACCGAGCTCGCCGCGCGGTACCTCGCGGCCGGTGTCGTCGACGATGCGCACCCGCAGGTGCGCGACCGGCCTGCCGACCGACCCGACCTTCGACAGCATGTGCTCGGCGTCGTTGAAGGTGTCGCCGGAGACGGTCTCGGTGAGTCCGTAGGCGTCGGCGAACCACGCGGCGGGGAACGCGGCGCGGATGCGCTCGATGAGCGGCACCGGCATCTTCTCCCCGCCGCCGATGATGAACCGGATCGAGGAGGTGTCCCGTTCGGTGAGCCCTGGCAGGTGCAGCAGTGCGTTCATCATCGAGGGGGCGAGCCAGATGTTGGTCGGACGTTCCCGCTCGATGATGTCGACGACCTCGGCTGCGTCGAACTTCCGCGTGAGGATCAGCGAACCGCCGGCGTGCAGGGTGGCCAGCGCGGGCAGGTCGAGCCCGCCGACGTGGTAGAGCGGTCCGCACACCAGCGTGGTGTCCGCGCTGGTGATGCCGAATTCCACGATCTGGCCGAGGTTCTTGTACAGCAGGTTGGCGTGGGTGATGCACACACCCTTCGGGCGGGAGGTGGTGCCGGAGGTGTACATCAGGCGCTGGAGCGTATCCGGGCCGACGTCCTCGAGCGGCACCACCTCGCCGAGGTGCCGTGCCACCAGGTCGTCGTAGGACGCCCAGCCCTCCCGCCGCTCGCCGAGCATCAGCCGGTTCCGGACCGGGATCGCCGACGCGGCGTCGGCGAACTCCGGCTCGGTGAGGATCGCTGCCGCCTCGGCGTTGCCGACGATGTAGTCCCATTCGGCGGGGGAGAGCCGGTAGTTCAACGGCAGGAACGCCGCACCGAGGTGGTTGAGCGCGAGAACCGTCTCGAGGAATTCGATGTGGTTGTAGAGCAGCAGCGCGACGATGTCACCGCGGCCGATGCCCAGTTCGCGCAGGCCGGCGGCCAGCGCGTGCACCCTGGCGGCCAGCTCGCGGTTGGTCACGTGGCGCTCGCCCTGGGACAGCACGACCTTGTCCGGGTAGCGGCCCAGGTTGTGCTCGAGCACGGCGGCGAAGTTGTACATCAGCGCTCCTCCGTGTGGAAGCTGTGCAGTTGTGCGCCCGCCTTGCCCCAGTGGATCGTGCTGGTCATGCCGCCGTCGGCGACCAGGTCGGCTCCGGTGACGAAATCGGACTCGGGGCCGGCGAGAAAGGCGACGACGCGCGCGATGTCGTCCGGTTCACCCAGCCGTCCGAGCGGGATGTTGTCCACAGTGGCCGAACGAATGGCCTGGTTGGCCAGGGTGTCCCGGTTCAGGCCGCTCTGGACCACGCCCGGGCTCACCGAGTTGATGCGGATCCGGTGCTCGGCCAGCTCGGCGGCGAGCTGCTTGGTCAGTGCGAGCACCCCGCCCTTGGCCGCGGTGTAGGAGGAGAACCCGTACCCGGTGTGCCCGGCGATCGAGGCGATCTGCACGATCGAACCCCCGCCCGCCTCGGTCATGGCCGGGATGACGTGCCGCAGCAGGATGAAGTACCCGGTGAGGTTGACGTCGACCACGCGCCGCCACTCCTCGACCGAGCACTCGAGCAGCTTCTTGCGCACGATGATGCCCGCGGCGTTGACCAGTACCCGCGGCGCCCCGGGCAGGGCACCGATCACGTCCCGCACGGCGTCGTCGTCGGTGACGTCGACCGCGTACTCGGTGGCCTTGCCGCCGTGTTCCTCGATCTCCCGCAGGGTGCCGCTCGCCCCGTTGACGTCGAGCAGCGCGACGGTCGCTCCTGTCGCGGCCAGGCGCACCGCGCAGGCCCGCCCGATACCGGAGGCGGCTCCGGTGATGACAGCGCAGTCCATGTCGTTTCCTCTCAACCCATCGCGTATCCGCCGTTGACGTCGACCACGGCGCCGGTCATGTAGCTGGCCGCGGGGGAGGCGAGGAACGCCGCCACCCGCGCGATCTCCTCCGGCTGGGCGAGCCTGCCCAGCGGGCAGTAATCAGGCCGGTAGCCGCGTCCGGCGACCATTTCGGTGTCCACCACTCCGGGAGCCACGCCGTTGGCGGTGATCCCGTGCGCAGCCTCGGTCTTGGCGAGCCACTTGACCATCGCGTGCACGGCGCCCTTGCTGGCCACATAGTGCGGCCCGGCGAGCACACCGCCGACCTTGCCCGCGACGGAGCCGATGCAGACCACGCGGCCACCGTGCCGTCGCAGGAGCGGCAACGCCGCCTTGATGGTCCACAGGGTGCCCTTCACGTTGACGCCCAGCACGTGGTCCACTTCGGACTCGTCGAGGTCATCGATGGAAACCGTGTCGCCGTACACCGCCGCCGAGGTGACCAGCGCGTCGAGTGCGGGCAACCCGGACAGGACCGCGCGCACCCCGGCCAGGTCGGTGACGTCCACCGCGTGCCCGGTGGCGGTCCCGCCCTCTGCCCTGATGGTGGCGACGGTGCGGGCGGGGTCGTTGACGTCGAGCACCGTCACCTCGGCGCCCGCGGCGGCCAGCTCGCGGGCGATGTGCGCGCCGATGCCGCGGGCGGCGCCGGTGACGACGGCCCGACGGCCGTGCATCCCGGCGGCGCCGCCCGCGGCGAGAACACCGGTCACGAGCCGGCGCCGTTGCGGCGCTCGTGGGCTTCCAGTTCCTCCATCAGCACCGGCACACCGAGAGTGCAGGTGTGGATGCCCAGGACACTGGTCAGCTCCAGGACCTCCATGATCTCCTCCTTGGTCGCCCCGTAGCCCAGCGCGTTGCGGATGTGCTGGCGCAGACCGGGCTCGTAGAGGTGCGTGGTGGAAGCGTCGATGGCGGTGTAGATCAGCTCCCGCACCTTCGGCTCGAGGACGCCCTTGCGCCACGGCACCGACGAGAAGGTCAGGTAGGCCTCGAAGAACTCGGGGTCCAGGCTGAGCAGCCCCTCCCAGAAGGGGTTCCAGTAGCCCCGTTCGGACACGAACCGCTCACGCAGCTCCCGTTGGCTCTCGTTGAGCTCGATCGATGTCATGCTGGTCTCCTTCACTGCGCGGCCAGTTCGGCGCGGCGGCGGCGGGTGGCTTCTTCGTCGACGCGCAGCCCCTCCGGATCGGTGCGCGGATCGCCGGTGATGACCACGCCGTAGTCGCGGTAGGCGCCCTCGACTGTCACGTACTCGTCACGCACGTCCCGCTTGACCCGTTCCGGGTCGCGGTCGAGCGGGTTGCCCCAGCCACCACCGCCATTGGTGAGGTAGCGGAACACCGCGTGCGGCTTGGTGTGCCACACGGGGGTGCTGGCGAAGTAGAAGTACTCCCCGTCCGGGTCGACGCACTTGGTCTCCGGGTCGAGCATCCCGGCCACCGGGGTGGCACGTGCGTACACCTCGTCGGACGTCCCGAGCAGTTCCCTGGTGCGCACGACGTCGCGGTCCTCGGCGTGGAACAGCCACGTCGCACCGAGCGCGCCGCTCTTGCCGCCGTACACCCCGAGACCGCTGGGGCTCTTGGTGTGCAGCGGACTGGACCAGTGCTCGGCCGCGGTCAGGTACAGGGTGTCCTTGAGGACCGCGGCGCCGCCGCGGTTGGTGCCCGCACCGGAGCTGTCCGGGACGTACTCCTTGCGCAGCACCACCGCGGGCAGCTCGGACTCGATCGCCTCGGTCGCCGGATCGAGGTTGTTGGCCTGGTAGACCACGGAGTAGCTGTCCGCGTCGCCGGCCTCGGTGGCGCCCCACGGGCCGTGCTCGCCACCGCACTGCGCGGTGGTCACCCACGGCGTCCCGTCCTCGAGCACACCGTTGGCGTTGTGGATGTTGAGCGAGCCGTAGTCACCGCCGACGGCCTTGCGGCCCAGTGCCTTCTCCAGCGCGCGGAACACCGCCAGCAGGACCGGTCCGGTGCTCTCCCAGTACAGGAACACCGCGCCGTCCGGTGGGGTGGCGCTGATGAACGTCCCGGCGGGCAGCACGATGTCGATGTCCCGGTAGGCACCGGAGGTGAACGGTGTCGCCGGGTCGATCAGGAATTTCAGTGCGACACCGACGGCGGTCTTGGTGTCCAGGATTCCCGCGTTGATGCTGGTGCGCGCCTGCGGCGAGGTCCCGCTGAAGTCCAGCTCCATGCGGGGGCCGACTTTGGTGATCCTGACCTTGATCCGGTATTCGACCGAGTCGTCGATGCCGTCGCAGTCGATGCCCTCCTCTGCCTCGTACACGCCGTCGGGCAGCTCGGCCAGCGCGGTGCTCATCGCCTCGGCGGAGACGTCGGTGCTGTACCGGATAGCCCCGAGGTAGGCCTCGACCCCGTAGCGTGCGACGCTTTCCTGGATCAGCTGCTCGCCCAGCAACAGGTTCGCGTAGATGGTCTTGATGTCGGGCAGCAGCAGCGCGCAGTAGCGAGCGTTGTCGAAGATCAGGTTGAACGCGGACTTGACCGGCTTGTCGTCGCGGTAGAGCAGGGTCGGTGCGATGACCAGGCCGTTCTCGTAGACGTTGCGCTTGGTGCCGCTGAACCCGGCGGGCACGACGCCGCCCATGTCCAGCTGGTGGGCGCGCAGCGTGACGAAGGAAATGATGCGGCCGTCCGCGAACACCGGCCGGATGAAGCAGATGTCGTTGACGTGGTTGCCCGCGCGGTACGGGTCGTTGCAGATCACCACGTCGCCGGGACGCAGGTTCTCCGGCCCGTACTCTTCGATGGTGTTGCGGACCGCCTCGGACATGGTGCCGAGGAACATCGCGAGACTGTTGCTGACCGACGACATCGGGTAGTTCTGCTCCGGTGGTCCGGAGATGGTGGCCGCGAAGTCGTACCAGTCGCGCAGGATCAGCGAGAACGCGTTGTTGAGCAGCCCGGTGCACATGTGCTGCACGATGTAGCGCATCCGGCTGGACAGCACCGTCGCGGTGAACCGGTCGGCGCCGTACCGCTCGGCGAACTGCGCATCGTCGAGGTCCTTGAGTGAAACGGTCACGGGTTTCTCCTTCACGCCTTGCGAATGCGCAGCTCACCGTGGGAGCCGACGTGGGCGGTCTGGCCGGGTACGAGGAACGTGGTGGACAGCGGTTCCCTGATCACGGCGGGGCCGGGGATCTGGTCGCCGGCCCGCAGATCGGCCCGCTGGTACTCGTGTGCGGGGAGGTCTTCGTCGGTGAGGTAGCGGATGGTCAGGGTCCGGGTCGGCTCGGGGCGCTCGCCCGCGGGCCGCTCCGGCAGCACCGGGTACTCGACCTTGTCGGCGTTCACCACGGCCTGCACCCGGTACGTCACGCCCTGCACCGGCAGCGCCTCGAACTTGTTGCCGCTGCGTTCGGCGTAGGCCTCGTGGAAGTTGGCCACCATCTGCTCGACGCCCTCGGCGGTGATCTCGCCGTTGGGCACCGCGATGAACGGCGTCTCCCAGGTCTGGCCGGCCAGCCGTCCGTCGAAGCTGCGGACGAAGGTGACCTTGCCGCGGTCGGCGTCCTTCAACCGCTCCGAGAGCCGCTGTTCCATGGAGCGGTAGACCTTGTCGATCGACTCGGCGGCCTCCGCGGTGAGCAGGGTGTAGGCGCTGCGGCTGTCGGCGTAGACCAGGTCGGTGCTGACGAGGCCCAACGCGGAGAACAGGCCGGGGTGCGGCGGCACGATGACCTCGGCCGCGTGCACCAGGTCGAGCACCGCGGGAAGCAGCATCGGACCCGCGGCACCGTAGGCGACCAGGCTGTAGTCGCGGGGATCGACGCCGTGCTGGATCGCGATGTTGGTGACGCCTTCGGCGATGTTGTTGATCCCGATGTTGAACGCGTAGGACACGCGCTGTTCGAACGACAGCTTGGTGTCCAGTGCCTCGAAGGCCTGCCGGGACAGCTCCGGGTCGAGTTTCATCCGGCCGCCCGCGAAACCGTCCGGGTCGATGATCCCCATGAGCAGACAGGTGTCGGTGGTCGCGGGTTGCGTGCCGCCGATGCCGTAGCACGCGGGTCCGGGATCGGCGCCCGCGCTGCCCGGCCCGACCTTCAGCTCGCCCGCCGCGTTGATCGTGACAAGGCTGCCGCCGCCGGCGCCGATGCTGGAGATCTCGTTGGACAACGCGTTGACGATGAGGTCGTGTTCCAGCTCGAACGTGGTGTTCACGAACGGCGCGCCGTCGGTGACCATGCTGATGTCGCACGAGGTGCCGCCCACGTCCGCGCACAGCAGGTTCCGGGCGCCGATCAGGCTGCCGAAGTGTGCACTGGAGACGGTGCCCGCGGCCGGGCCGGCGAACACGATCCGGAACGGGTGCTCCATCGCGACGTCGGAGCGAACCAGCTGGGCGGCGCAGTCGGCGAAGTTGAGATCGCCGGTGAACTTCAACTCGCGCAGTCCGGCGTCGAGGCGACGGGTGTATTCGCCGTAGATCAGCCGCATGAACACGTCGACGACGGTCGTGGAGGCGCGGGCGAACTCCTTGGCCAGCGGGGAGACCTCGCTGGAGATCGACACCGGGATGTCGCCCAGTTCCTCCTGCACCAGCTGGCGCAGGCGCTCCTCGTGGTGGTCGTTGACATAGGCGTTGATCAGGCAGATCGCCACGCCCTCGACGCCGCAGCGGCGCAGCACCGCGAGTTCGGCGCGGGTCTGGTCCTCGTCGAGCGGGATCAGCACACCACCGTCGGCGGTGAGCCGCTCGCGGATACCGCGGCGAAGATAACGGGGCACCAGCGGGCGGTTGGCGTCGCCGTAGGATCGGCGCCACGCCGGGTTCATCAAGCCCTCGACGGGTCGCCAGGTGCGCCCGATGTCGAGGATGTCGCGGTGGCCCTCGGTGGTGAGGAACGCGATCTTGGGCAGCCGGCGAGTGATCACGGCGTTGAGCCCGTGGGTGCTGGCGTGGTTGAAGACTTCGGCCGCCTCGACGCCGATCTCCTCGGCTCCCTTGAGCACGCCCCGCTCGGTGGTGCGCACGTCCGTGGCGACTTTGACGGTCTTGATCTTGCCGTCCTCGATGGCCACGACGTCCGTGAACGTCCCGCCGACATCGACTCCGATCATGGTGGCTTCTCCCTTCTCAGTTGACGTCGAGGCCGTCGGAGGCCAGAGCGATCGGGCCGAGCAGCGGGCCCGGCTCGCGGGCCACCGACTCGAGCGTCTTCTGGTGTTTCACGACGGTGAACCAGCCGCCCTCGGACAGCACCGGGTAGCGCCGGAAGTCGGCGGCGGTGCTGCCGGGGAAGTCGCGGGCGAGCTCGACGCCCAACGCGCGCAGGTCCTCTTCGGAAACGTCCTCCCGCGGCACGGAAAGGCCTTGCGGAGCAGGGGACTTCTCATCACTCACGGGCCATCACTCCAGTGTGCTGCCGGTGGATTTGTTTCGTGTACCAGTCGGTCTACGAAACGGTGACGGGAAGCACTCTAAGGCGCGGGTCGGAACCTGACAAGCCCGGACCGGGTGAGCTTCCGCGATCGGTGTGGACGGTGGGTGAGCGAGCACGACGTGGTGCGAGCGGAATAGGCTCTGGTGTCATGCCAAGACCACCAGGGCACGGGCCGGGTTACGAGATCAAGCGACAGGAGATCATCGACCAGGCGGCGCGGCTGTTCGCCAAGCAGGGTTACGCGGCCACCGGGATCGCCGAGATCGGGCAGGTCGCCGGCCTTGCGAAGGGTGCGCTCTACTACTACATCGGGTCCAAGGAGAACCTTCTCGTCGAGATCCAGAACCGCGTCCTGAACCCGTTGCTGGCGGCCGCCCGGCGGATCGCGGCCCTGGACGAGGATCCGGTCCTGCGTCTGCGACTGCTGTCCCAGACCCTGCTGGAGCTCATCCTGGCTCGGCTCGACCACATCTGGGTCTACGAACACGACTACCGGCACCTGCGCGGTGCGAACCGAACGCGGCTGCTCCACCAGCGGCAGGAGTTCGAGAAGATCGTGCGGGACCTGCTCGTGGAGGCGATGGAGACGGGCGCGTTCCGCAAGATGGACGCGCGCCTGGCGATGCTGCAGTTCCTCAACATGCACAACCACACCTACCAGTGGGCCAAGCCCGGCGGTAAGTGGGATGCGGAGTTCCTGTCCCGGGAGTACTGCGCCACGCTGATCTCCGGCTTCCGCAGCCCGTCCTACGACGCCGGAGACCTCGAGGAGCGGGTGCGGCGGTTCCGGGAGCACGAGCAGGGATGAGGCCGTTCCCGCTGCCGCGTCCGTGTGGGACGGACACGCGTCCATCCCACACGGCGCTTCGCTAGCCGAGCACGGATTTCCGCACGGCGGCGGCGATCCGCTCCTGGTCCGGGAGCCACTCGCGCTCCAGTGAGGGTGCGTAGGGCGCGGGGGTGTGGGCGGCGCCGACCCGCAGGACGGGCGCGTCGAGCGTCCAGAACCCGTGCTCGGCCGCGACGGCGGCCAGTTCCGCTCCGACGCCGAAGGCTTCCACGGCCTGGTGCGCCACCACGAGCCTGCCGGTCTTGGCCAGTGACCGCAGCACCGTCTCGGTGTCCAGTGGAGCGATCGTGCGCAGGTCGATCACCTCGACGCTGATCCCGTCCTGGGCGAGTTGCTCGGCCACCGCGGTGCACTCGTGCACCAGTTTCGAGTACGACACCAGCGTCACGTCGGTGCCCTCGCGCCGGATGGCTGCCTTGCCCAGCGGCACCAGGTGGCCGGGTCGCGGCCGCGGGCCCTTGCGCCCGTACAACAGCCGGTTCTCCACGAACACCACCGGGTTCGGATCGCGGATGGCAGCCCGGAGCAGGCCGTAGGTGTCCGCCGGGGTCGACGGCATCACCACGGTGAGCCCGGGGATGTGCGCGAGCAGCGCCTCCAGGCTCTGGGAGTGCTGGCTGCCCGAGGACTTGCCCGCGCCGAACTGGGTGCGCACCACCAGCGGCATGCTCACCGCGCCGCCGGTCATGAACCGCAGCTTCGCGGCCTGGTTCATCAGCTGGTCCAGGCACACGCCGAGGAAATCGAAGTACATCAGCTCCACGACCGGGCGCAGGCCGGCCATGGCCGATCCGACACCCGCGCCGATGATGGCGCTCTCCGAGATGGGGGTGTCGCGCACTCGCCCCGGGTAGGCCTCTGCGAGTCCGCGGGTGAGCCCGAAGACGTTGCCGCCCGCGCCCACGTCGATCCCGGCCAGGAACACGTCCTCATCGGCGGCCAGCTCGTGCTCGAGCGCCTCCCGGACGGCGTCCATGGTGCGAAAGACCTCGCCGTCCGGTTCGGGCGGCTCCGGAACCGGCTCCCTGGGCACGCCTACGAAGTGGTGGAGGGTCTCCGGTTCCGGCTCGTCCGCGGCCTGCGCCTGCTCGACCGCGGCGTCGATGACCGCGTCGACCTCGCGGTCGATCTCGGCGACCCGGTCCGGGGCGAGCCGGGCCGCGAGCACCGTCAACGGGTCGCGCATCTTCCATTCCGTGAGCTCGGCTGGTTCCCGATAGCGTTCCGGGTCACCCTCGTAGTGCCCGTGCCAGCGGTAGGTCTCGGCCTCCACCAGCACCGGTCCCCCGCCTGCCCGCAGGTCGCGCACCAGGCCGCTCACCGTGTCGGCCACCGCGACCACGTCGTTCCCGTCGACGTGCGCGAAGTCGATCCCGTACCCGCGGGCCCGGTCGGCCAGCGTCGCGCGGTGCTGGTCCTTCGCCGCGGAGAACTCGGCGTAGTGGTTGTTCTCGCAGAAGAAGATGATCGGGAGCTGCCACACGGCGGCGAGGTTGACCGCCTCGTGGAACATGCCCTGTGCCACCGCGCCGTCCCCGAAGAACGCGACGACCACGCCGCCGCGGGAGCGCAGCTGCGCCGCGGTCGCCGCTCCGGTGGCGATGGGCAGTCCGGCCGCCACGATGCCGTTGGCGCCGAAAATGCCCTTGCGCGGATCGGCGATGTGCATCGAACCGCCGCGGCCCCGGCACGTCCCGGTGCTGCGGCCCATCAGTTCCGCGAACATGCCGGTGACATCGAGCCCCTTGGCGATGCAGTGGCCGTGGCCGCGGTGTGTGGAGGTGACCACGTCGCGGTCGTCGAGCGGCCAGCAGGCCCCCACGGCTGTGGCCTCCTGGCCGATCGACAGGTGCAGGAACCCGGGGATCTGGTTGACGCGGTAGAGCCGGGAGGCGCGGTCCTCGAACTGGCGGATCAGCCGCATCCGCCGGTACATCTCGGTCTGTGCCGCGACGTCGGCGCCGACGTCGCTCGCCTGGGTGGAAGTCATCTCGATCTCGCCCTTGTCGTGCTGGGGTTTCGGCCCGCCCCCTTGACATCTGGCGGGGAACCACGATTCTTGTACCGATTGTTCGAAAAAACAACTCTGACGCGAAGGTGGGTCGGATGCGAGCGTTGCGGTGGCACGGCCGGGGTGATCTGCGACTGGACGAGGTGCCCGAGCCGCCCGAGCCCGGCCCAGGCGAGGCGCTGGTGGCGGTCTCCTACGCGGGCATCTGCGGTACCGACCTGCACGAGCACTCCCACGGTCCAAACCTGATCAGGGAAAAGCCCCACCCGCTGACCGGGTTCAGCCCGCCGGTGACCCTCGGGCACGAGTTCAGCGGCCGGGTCGTCGCACTCGGCTCCCCGGTTCCGGGTGTCGAACCCGGCACCCGGGTTGCCGTCGACCCCTGCCTGCGCTGCGGCAGCTGCCGCTGGTGCCGCCACGGCGAGTACCACATCTGCGCCAAGGGTGGTTCCGTCGGCCTCGCCTCGCCGGGCGCGTTCGCCCCGCTGGTCACGGTGCCCACCTACGGGCTCGTCCCGGTGCCGGACGGGGTGTCCGACGAGCTCGCCGCGCTGGCCGAGCCGCTCGCCGTGGGACTGCACGCCGTGCGCCGGGCCGGCGTGCGCCCGGGTGACAACGTTCTGCTACTCGGTGCCGGGCCGATCGGCGTCGCGGTGCTGATGGCGCTCGAACTCGCCGGTGCGGCGGGAATCTACGTCAGCGAGCCGGTCCCTGACCGGGCCAAACGGGCGGCTGAACTCGGCGCGACCGAGGTCTACGACCCCGCCGTCACCGACGTACGGCGCGAGGTGTTCCTGCGCACCGGGCGAATCGGACCGGACGTCGTCGTCGAGGCCACTGGACGGCCCGAGCTCGTCGAGCTCGCCGTGTCCGCGGTGCGGCGCGGCGGCCGGGTGGTGCTCGCCGGAATCAGTGGTGGCGCGGCGTCGCTGCCGCTGAAGCAGATCGTGCCGTTCGAGCGGACCGTGCTCGGCACGCTCGGCTACAACTTCGACATCCCCCGGGTGCTCGACCTGGTCGCCGCGGCCCGGTTCGACCCCTCGCCGCTTCTGACCGGTGTGTACCCGCTTTCCCGGGGACTCGACGCGTTCCACGACCTCGCCTCCGGTTCCCACCTGAAGATCCTGCTCGACCCCGAGGAGCACTGAGATGGATTTTGATCTGCCCGCGGAAACCATTGCGCTGCAGCGGATGTGCCGCGATTTCGCCGCGAAGGAGATCGCGCCGTACGCAGCCGAGTGGTCCGAACGGTGCCACTTCCCGGCGCAGGTGTTCCGCAAGCTGGGCGAGCTGGGGCTGATGGGCATGCTCGTCGACGAGTCCTATGGCGGGGCGGACGCGGGGTTGGTGTCCTATGTGGCCGCAATGGAAGCGCTGGGCGAGGCGGACCAGTCGGTGGCATCGGCGTGGAACGCGCATTCCACGATCGCCACCCTGCCGCTGGCGCGTTTCGGGACCGAGGAACAGAAGAAGCGCTGGCTCGTCCCGCTCGCCACGGGCGAGAAGCTCGGTGCGTTCGGGTTGACCGAGCCCACCGCGGGTTCGGACGCCGCGGGTATCCGCACCACGGCTCGGCGCACCGAGGACGGCTGGGTGCTCAACGGCACCAAGATGTTCATCAGCAATGCCGGCACCGAGATGAGCCTCGGCGTGACCGTGCTGGCCGTCACCGGCACCGACGACAACGGCAAGAAGCGGTACGGGACTTTCTTCGTACCGGACGGCACCGCCGGTTACGACAAGGGGCAGCCGCTGCGCAAGCTCGGATGGCACGCACTGGACACCCGCGAGCTCGTGTTCACCGACTGCTGGGTCCCGGAGGACCACCTGCTGGGGGAGGAGGGCAACGGGCTCCGGCAGTTCCTCGAGGTGCTGGACGCGGGACGGATCAGCGTCGCCGCGTTGTCACTGTCGCTCGCGCAGACCGCACTCGACCTCGCCGTCCGCCACGCGGGTGAGCGCGAGCAGTTCGGCCGTCCGCTCAACAGGTTCCAGGCCGTTGGGCACAAGCTCGCCGACATGGCAACGGAGGTCGAAGCCGCGCGCTGGCTGGTCTACCGCGCCGCGTGGCTGGGGGACCAAGGCCGCCCGTTCGCCAAAGCCGCGGCCATGGCGAAGCTGTACGCGTCCGAAGTGGCCAATCGCGCGGCCAGCGCGAGCGTGCAGATCCACGGCGGGTACGGGTTCATCCGCGAGTCCGCGATCTCGCGCTTCTACGCCGACGCGAAGATCCTGGAGATCGGCGAGGGCACCAGCGAGGTGCAGCGCAACGTCATCGCCCGATCCCTCGTCCCGACCGGTAAGGAGATGCCGCGATGAGCGATGAGGTGCTGGTCGAGGAACAGGACCGGGTCCTGGTCATCACGATCAACCGCCCACGGGCCCGCAACGCCGTGAACGCGGCGGTCGCCACCGCCGTCAACGCGGCACTCGAACGACTGACCGAGCGCGATGACCTGCTCGCCGGTGTGCTGACCGGTGCCGGGGACACGTTCTGCGCGGGGATGGATCTCAAGGCCTTCCTGCGGGGGGAGACCGTCTCGCTGCCCGGGCTGGGACTGGCGGGGCTGACCGAGCGACGTCTGACGAAGCCGATGATCGCCGCGGTCGAAGGCTACGCGCTCGCCGGCGGGTGCGAGCTTGCGCTGGCCTGTGACCTGATCGTCGCGGCGGACAACGCCCAGTTCGGCATACCCGAGGTCAAACGCGGCCTCGTCGCCGCGGCGGGCGGGCTGCTGCGGCTGCCCACGCGCATGCCCTACCAGCTGGCCATGGAATACGCGCTCACCGGCGACCCGTTCGACGCGACCGTGGCGCACCGCCACGGCATGGTCAACCGGTTGACACAGCCGGGCCGGGCACTGACCGAGGCGATGGCGCTCGCGCGCCGCATCACCGCCAATGCACCGCTGGCAGTGCGGGTGTCCAAGGCGGTCGTCAGCCGGGCACCCGGGTGGAGCGAGGAGGTGGCCTTCGAGCGCCAGCGGGAGCTGGTGCAGCCGGTCTTCGTCTCCGAGGACGCCCGGGAAGGTGCACGGGCGTTCGCGGAAAAGCGGGATCCGGTGTGGCGGGGTAAATGAGACCTCCGCGGGCACAGGCAGAGCGAATCGCCGGCGCCTCGTCCCGCTGCTCGAATGCGCCGGCCAATTTCGTGAGAGCGCCGGGAAAGAGCGCCATGTGGGGTAGCGGGAAGCCGGCCGTTTCGTGAGCTCTGCCCGCATCGGGTGGCGGACGCGGCCGGCTTGCTGCTTGTGATCACCATTGGTGGTTTCGGTCCAGCACGGATCGAACGTCCCGCGCGCTGCGGCCGCGGAGGCGGGGTTGCGCACCACCCGCCACCGGCGGTCGTCCCGGATCATCCCGGCGAGCAGCCGTAGCCGGCCGCGCCCGCCAAGGCCAGGTGCTGATCGGCGCCGCGGTCGCGGATGTGCCGCTTTTCGTCGAGTGGCAACGACTGCGTCTCCTGCTCGACGTGCCAGGTCGTCCCGTCGTCGAGATCGTGGGCCAGGCGGGCGGGTAGCCCGTCATCGGTCAGGAGGCCCACCGAGAGGGCCTCCGGCTCGCGCTGGCGTCATGCGAGGGCCTCTCCTCGATCTCAGGGGGTGAGGCCGCCAGGTTTCCCGATGTGTCTCCATGAAAACTGCCGGCAGGGCGCCTGGTTCCGGTGAGCGATCCGGTGGCGTCAGTCCTGTGGTGAGCGCTTTTCGGTCGCGGAGTGGGCGCGCTGTGCGCCTACTCGGGTTTCGTCGGTGGCTGCTCCGGTGTCGGACGGTTGCAGCCGCGAATAGCGGCGCTCGGCGGCCTGCTCGCTGGCTACCCCGAACGCTGGGGCCAGTGCCGCTCAGCTGGTGCCGTTCGAGCGGGGCGCGCTGATCAGTTCCGGTCCCCGCGCGCTGCGCTCATTGCGCAGTGTGCGCAGTGCGGCGAGCAGTTGCTCGCACTCCGCGCACCGCCGGCTGCGGCGACGACCACGGCGCGAATGACGCCGGGGGGCGTGATCGGATCATCGTCCATACTGTCGTCCTACTGACGCCGACGCGTGCCGTGAGTTCGACCGGCTCTGACCCAGCAGTGGTCCGGTAGCGCGCCGGGGACCTGGTCGAGGCCCGCGATGCCCATGGACGCCTGCCGCGCCGGCACAGGGGTCGTGGTCTGTTTCGACCTGCGCGGCGTGGCGCCCGCTGCCCGCCGGCGACGACGTCCGGATGCAGGTCTCCGACCATCCGCGCGGCGGGTTCTCCCGCCAGCTGTTCCTCGGCGACAACCTGGACATCGACAACATCCGGACGTCACGCGGTCAGCACAAGCGTTCACTGGATCCTCGCAGAGGCGCGTTCGATCCCAGACCGACAACCGAGCAGGGCCCAAGATCGGATCCAGCAGCTGGAACGGGCCCGCGCCCGAACCTTCACGGCTGCGCGCCACCGGCCGCGTACTCGCCTGCGTCGAACGCATCCTCGGAACCGAGGTCGCACGCTGCTCCGCCCGCCGCTCGCGGGCGGGCAGCACCCTGTCGTGCCGCACTGCGGGTCGACAGTGGGGCGGCATCCTCCACAGGGACGTACCGAAGCCGACGCGGACCGGGGGACGCTGTCGAGCCGCTTGTCGGCATCGAGCGGACCAGCGCGCGGTTCCCGCGGCGAAGATCTTGCTACGGGGAGACTTCCGCGAGTGCGGGTGTCCATCCGCGCCTTGAACTGTCGTTTTCCTTGCCGTGCGCAAGCAGCTCGGCTTTCCGGACGGGCCTGGGACCGGCCGGTACGACCGGCGGGGCCTTGGCGCTGCTCACAGCTGATGCCTGATCGGGACGACGGTCCGGCGGATATCCCTGCCGACTGGGTCTGCTGTATACGCCGCGATCTCGTGTTCGAGGCGCATCGGCGCGTGGTCGCGGTCGACCTCCTCGACCCGGCGACCGCGCGCCCGCGCGATCGAGCCGAGGCGGCGGCCGACCTCGTACAACGCGGAGCCGACGAGTTCCTGCGTGCTGATCTCGAACGGCGCTCCCGGTCCGAACGGCGCCAGCATCTCGCCTAGCACGTCGGTGGCGAGCGGCAATAGTTCCTGCGTGCGTTCAGTGACGATCGCCCAGTTCGTGTCGTCGGCCGCGACGTGCCGCCGGCAGGTGAACGTTCCCCAGGCGACGTGACGGCGTTCATCGGTCGCGATGTGCCCGATGATCCGTTGCAGGCCGGTGAAGATCCCACGGTTCCGGCAGATCCGTGCCCATGCGGTGTAGCAGGTCAGCACGAAGAAGCCTTCGACGAGGTGATTGTGGGCCACCGAGGCGCGGATCTGGGCGGCGGGCGAGTGGTCGTCGGCGAGTGTGTACAGCGTCCACGAGAGCTCCTCGAGGAGGATCCGGCGGTGGCGGTCTCGACTCGCGATGAACCGGGGCAGGTCGTCACCCATCCCGAGCGCGCCGAACCACGCACGTAGCGCCTGCGCGTGCTTGGCCTCCTCGAACACGAGCTGTGTCAGGTAGGCGTCGTCGTGCGGCCTGCCCTCGGTGGCTATCGCCGCTACCAGCGGCTGCAGGTCCTGCAGCACCGACTCGCCGGCGGCCATGAGGCTGGCGATGAGTACGCAGGTCAGGCGTCGTTCCTCGGGGGTCAGTGCCGCGAAGTCGGCCTCGTCCTGAGTGAGGTCGACGTCGTCGGGGTTCCAGAAGTTCGCGTTGCCGTCGCGGAACAGTTTCCGCGGGACAGTATCGGGCCGGCGCCCCGTATCGGTGACTCCGCCGAGCTCGTGGTGGTGGCCGGGCTCGATATCGCGGGTGACGGACATGACCACTCCAGGTGTTCGGGAACCGGCGCCGCAAGGATCACCCGGCCGGTCCGGTGCCGGAATGGTCCGCGCGGGCCACGGCTGGCCCGCGCGGGCCAACTTCCGGATCACTCAGTCCACCGGGACCTCGACCTCGGCGACCAGGCCACCGCCCGGCCGGTTCCGGAACCCGACACGGCCGCCGAGTGCCTGCACGATCTGCTCGACGATCCAGAGGCCGAGCCCGGCCGTGCCGCGATTCGACCCGGCCGCGGTGAACTTGCCGGTCAGTTTCGCGAGGCTGCTCGCGTCCACACCGGAGCCGTGATCGAGGACCCGCAGCAGGAGCCTGCCGGCGGTGACTTCGGCCTCGACGTCGACGGGCTTGCCTTCGCCGTGACGGGCGGCGTTCTCGAGCAGGTTCGTGAGCACACGGCGGAACCGCTGAGGGTCCGTGGTGACCGTCAGCGCATCGTCGAAGTGCAAGCGCAGCCGTGGTGGCTGGATTCCGGCCGCGTCTGCGGAGGCGAGGACCAAGGACCGCAGCTCCACCGGCCGGGACCGGCCGGTGCCGAACGCCGGGCGGCGGCTCGCCGCGACGTCACCCAGTGCATCGAGCATGTCGGAGAGGTGGTTCGCGTGCTCGGCGATCAGCCGGCTGCCCGTTGCGCGGTCGGCCAGAGCGAGCGTGGCGTCCGTGGCGAGCCCCCGGGCCAGCGCGCGCAGCGAGATCACCGGGGTGCGGAATTCGTGCAGCAGGACAGCGAGGCCGTCCTGCTGGGACTGGTACGACTCGAGGAGCCGCCGCCGTAGGTCGCGTTCCTCCTCGGCCGCGGTGTGCTCGGCCATTGCCTCGACCCGGGCCGCGAACCCGGCTTCGCGTTCGCGTTCGACCAGCCGGGACAGGCTCGCGCCGAGGAGGCCGGTGAGCAGGAGGTAGCCCGCCCACCAGAGGCCCTGGAGCCAGCGCTCCTGCCCCGGTGTGAATCCCGGGTCGACCAGCAGCGCCACGGCCAGATAGGCGACGCCGAGTCCGAGGGCGAGTGCCACGGTCGGACCGAGCGGCAAGCGGATGGCCGCGGCGGTGACGACGAGCAACAGGATCGCTACTCCGGGGCTGGTCGCCGCGCCGGTCACGGCGACCGTGAGCAGAGTGAAGGTCGAGTCGAGCACCGTGAGCAGCCAGGCCGCCGGCCAGGTGTGGAGCTCCCAGCGCGGATTCGCCGCGACGACGACCGCGTACCCGGACGCGATGGAAAGGGTCACGACGGCCCAGGGAAGGTGCCGCCGGACGTCGTCGCCACCGAAGAGGAGCAGCAGGGCCATCGACAGCGCGACCGCGAGCCGCACGGTGACCATTACCCGGGCGACCGGCAGCGCGCCCGGTACGGGTTGCCCGTCGGCCGCCATGCCGCCCTCCTTAGGACTCGCTGTGATCGCCGCGGTCGGCTCGGTGGCGGAACGTAGCTGCCATACTAGGCCGGTGACTGATCGCCGTCTGGTGGTCGTGGACGTGGACGATCACGACCTGTTCGCCAGAGGGTTGGCGTTGCTGCTGACGACCAACGCCGGTGATCGTTTCGAGGTGGGTGGAACCACCACTCACGTCGAGGAGGCGCCCGCGCTTGTCGAGTCCTGCGCGGCCGATCTTGCCCTCGTCGATCTGGCGATGCCGCCCCTCGGCGGAGCGGCCGCGATCCGCCAGATCAAGCGGCGCCACCCGGCCACCCGTGTGCTCGCGCTGTCCGGGTCGGACGATCTGGAACTTGCCGAGCAGGCTCTGCGCGCCGGAGCGGACGGCTATCTCACCAAGTCGGCCGACCCGGAGGTCCTCGTCGCGCCGTTGCTGACGGTTGCCGCCGGTTTCCGCGTCCTCGAAGGCGAGCTGCTCGACGTGTTGCTGACCACGGCCCGCAAACCGCCGGAAGCACTGCTGGACGCGCTCGATTCCCAGGATCTGCGGCTGTGGGCGCTGCTCGCCCGCGGCTTGGAGACCCAGGACATCGCCAACCGGATGCTGGTCTCCGAGCGCACGGCCAAGCGCATGGTCGCCTCGTTGCTGAACAGGATCGGCGCGGCCAATCGGGTCGAGGCCGCCGGGCTGGCCGGCGCCTACGGTCTGCTCGACCAGAGCCCCGGAGAATGTCCACAGTAGAGGTTCGTCCTGGCGCGGTGACGTCGCGCCGACAACGTTGACAGTGCCCCGTGGTCCGCGGGTCGTTGCTACCCCAACGAGGCACCCTTTTGCCACCAGGTGGTGATGCGCGCCCGGTTCCGTGCGCCGCATCATTACCGACCATCACAGTCCCGCGACGCGGCCCGGCCGGAATGACGGTCATGCCCGGAGAAGGAGTTGGCTGGAATGGTGAGCCGATCGCGAGTCGGGCCGGATGCCCGGGCCGGCACCCGGCTGACGGTGTCCCAGGGAATCGACACCAAGGCGTTCGGTCGAGGTGTCTGGCGCGGTTTCGTGATTTTGGTGATCGGCGCCCTCCTGCAGCCGATTGCTGCGGCTGTCGCACCCCTGGCCGGTGCGAGTTTCCTGCTGATCACCGCAGCCGTAGCGTTTGCTTTCGCCGGCTTTCGCACGGGCGACACGAACCACCCGATCTTTCAGGGTGCCGTGACCGCGGTCGGTAGTTACGGTCTCGTGCTGCCACTGGTTTTCATTGTCTCGCTGTCGGTCGAACCGCCGCAGGTGGTGGCTACGACTGTGATCGCCGTCGCCGCCGGTGGGCTGGCCGGCCTCACCGGCCACGTCGTTCGCGCTCGCGGTAAGCGAGGCGGAAAGATATGACAGCAACAAAACCCGCTCCCGCCCGACGGTTCAGCGCCAGTGTGCAGCGGCCACTGGTCGAAGCCGGCGAGATCGTCCAGCTGCTCACACGCGTGCTCTGGCTCGCGGTCCGCC
The DNA here is from genome assembly GCF_000739085.1 of Amycolatopsis methanolica 239. Taxonomy (NCBI): domain Bacteria; kingdom Bacillati; phylum Actinomycetota; class Actinomycetes; order Pseudonocardiales; family Pseudonocardiaceae; genus Amycolatopsis; species Amycolatopsis methanolica. The sequence continues at coordinate 1,894,604 of NZ_CP009110.1, forward strand.
ACCCATTCGGCTACTGGGGCGAAGTCCGCGACCTCATGTTCGAGACGTTGCGCCGGTGCTGGCTGCCGGTCATTATTTCCACGACCGCGCTCGGTTTCGCCGGCCCGGGAATGCAGGGCGGCAGCCTCTACAGTGTTCTCGGCATTCCCGACCGCCTCGGATCCTTCCTGTTGATGGCGAGTGTCCGCGAATTCGCGCCGTGGATCGATGCGATGATCGTCGCTGGGGTGATGGGCACGGCCATCGCCGCCGACCTCGGCGCGCGGCGGATCCGCGAGGAGATCGACGCTATGGAGGTCCTCGGGGTCGACCCCGTCCGGACACTCGTGCTTCCCCGAATCGTCGCGGTCACCCTGATGACCGGCTTGCTCGAGGTGTTCGCGTTGGTATGTGGCGTGATCGGCGGATACATTGCGGCCGTGCCGATCTTCGGCGCCACCGGTGCGGCCTTCATCGGGAACTTCTGGTCCAACGCGACCACCACGGACATGTGGGGCAGCATCGTGAAGACCCTCGCGTTCGGATTGATCCTGTCGGTCGTCTGCTGTTACAAGGGGTTGAACGCCCAGGGCGGTCCGATCGGCGTCGGCCGCGCCGTCAACCAGGCGGTGGTCATCTCGTTTGCCTCGATCTGGATCTTCAACTACGTCTACACGTCCGCGCTCCTCGGACTGAACCCCGACATGCAGGTCTTCAAGTGAGGGATGAGGAATGAGCGGAACCGTTCGGCGCGAGCCCGGGGCAACACCGCCGGGCCGGACGAAGACACCTGACGTCGTCATCACGTTCGGCGGGATGGCGGGGAAGCTGCGCGACGCCGTGGCGGTCGGCGGTGACATCATGAAGTTCGCCGGCCGCACGGTGCGCAGCCTGCCGGATCTGCGGCACCACGTCACGGAAGTGTTCGCCCAGGCTGGAATCCTGATCCTGTCGAGCGGCATCATCGTCTGGCTGATGCAGTTCGTCGTCGGCACGATGTGTGCGACTGAGGCCAGCTACACCCTGAAGCAGGTCGGCGCCCCGATCTATTCCGCGGTGTTCAACGACGTCTGCGGTCTTCGTGAGATGTCGGTTTACATGTGGGCGTACATCTTCGCGGCGAAGGTGGGTTGCGGGCTGGTCGCGGAAATCGGCTCGATGCGCATCGCCGAAGAGATCGACGCGCTGGAAGTCCTGGGCATCAAGTCGCGCAGCTACCTCGTCGGGACCCGGATCGCGGCCGCCTGGATCTGCATGCCTTTCCTGTACATCGTCGGGCTCGGCCTGATGTTCATCTCGATGCACCTGGTCACGGTCTACCAACTGGGCACCGTGTCCAGTGGTGGGTATTCCTTCGTCTTCTGGTTGTTCCAGAACCCGTACGACCTGATGGCCGCGATGTCGAAGATGATCGCGATGGGCACGATCATCATCTTCGTCGGTTGTTACTACGGATACAACGCCGCCGGCGGTCCGGTAGGGGTCGGGAGTAACACGGCGAAATCGATGATGCTCAACATGGTGCTCATCCACGTCGTCGGGTTGCTCGGCACGTGGTTCTTCTGGGGCTCCTACCCGAACATGCCGATCGGTAACTGACAAGGAGAACTCATGGTCACCGGGGTGAACGGGACGGCTGTCGACAAGATCGGCTCACCTGATCGGGTGCACACGATGGAGGTGCGCGACGTCCACAAGTCCTTCGGCACCTTCGACGTACTGAAGGGGCTCAACCTGGAATTCGCCGACAACGCGATCACCACCATTCTGGGCCCGTCCGGTACTGGGAAGAGCGTGCTCATCAAGCATCTCGTCGGCTTGCTCGAGCCGGACCAGGGCGAGGTGATGATCTTCGGTCGTGACATCTGGAAGATCGACCAGCGAGAACGCTATGAACTGCGCAAGCGCTTCGGTGTCCTGTTCCAGGACGGGGCGCTGTTCGGATCGATGAACATCTTCGACAACACGGCGTTCCCGCTGCGCAAGCACACCGACATGGACGAGGACGAGATCGAGGCGATCGTCAACCAGCGGCTCAAGGAGGTCGGCCTGGAGCGTTCGTCCTACAAATACCCCAACGAGGTGTCTGGCGGGATGCGCAAACGGGCCGGCTTCGCACGGGCCCTGGTGATGAACCCCGACATCGTCCTGTTCGACGAGCCCGACTCGGGCCTCGACCCGGTCCGCACCAGCTTGCTCAACGACCTGATCCTCGACATGCACCAGGAGTACCGCGGGACCTACCTGCTGGTGACCCACGACATCCGCACCGCGCGCAAAGTCAGCGACTATGTCGGGGTCATCTGGAAGGGCCAGGTTGTCCACTACGGACCGACCGAGGAGGCCTTCAACTCCCCGGACCCGTTCGTCCGCCAGTTCCTCTCCGGAGATTCCGCCGGACCGCTGGGAATGGACTGAAGCAATGCGCAGAATTCCTCTCTTCGTGCTGGGGGTGGCCGCGGTGGCCGCCGCCGCAGTGCTGATCGCCCCAGGCGACGACGAGTACCCGGCGAACGTGGTGTTGCCGTCGGCTACCGGCTTGATCCCCGGTAGCAAGGTCCTCGTGAACGGGTTCGATGCCGGGCAAGTCGACGAGGTTTCCATCAAGGACGGACGAGCGCAGGTCACCATGAGACTGACCAATGACTTCGCGCCGCTGCACGCCGGCGCGTCGGCGCGCATCGTGTGGAAAGCCGTGCTCGGTGAGCGGCAGCTCGACGTCCGGGACGGCCCTGAGACGAACCCGGTCATCCCGGCGGGTGGCACCCTGGACGGCAAGGCGTCCGATCCCGTCGAGATGGACAAGGTGCTGGCTGCGCTCGACCCGGCCACCCGCACCCACCTGAGCTCACTGGTGCAGGGACTTGACCACACCGTGGTGGGCAACGAGACGGACCTCCGGCAGACCCTGCGGCAAGCCGGCCCGGCGATGGAAGCTCTCGGCGGGGTGCTGCGTGCCGTCGGCTCGGACGGGCCGGCGATCAGGGAACTGGTCGGACAGCTCAACAGCATGGTCACCACGCTGGTGAACCGTGATCAGCAGGTGCGCGCCATCGTTTCCGGGCTGTCCGGCGCGACGGAAGCGGTCGTACAGCAGCGAGATCAGCTGCGCGCGGCGCTGGCGAAGCTGCCGGGCACCCTCGGGACCGCGGACCGGATGCTGGCCGATGTCCCCGGCACGGTAGACAAAGCGGTGCCGTTGCTGGAGGACCTCCGCCCGGCGACCGACCGCTTGCCCGCCGTGGCCCGCACCCTGCGCCCGGTGCTCGCGGACCTCCGCCCGACCGTGGCGCAACTGCGGCCGACCCTGGGAGCGCTGGGCACGTTGCTGCAGTTCACGCCAGGACTGCTCGACAGCGCCCACGGCGCCCTGCCTGGCACCGAGTCGGCGGTGACGTCGCTGACGCCTGCGTTGAGCTTCTTGCGGCCCTACACGCCCGAAGTGGTCGGCTGGTTGTCGAACTGGGGCTCTTCGGCGGCCAACTACGACAGCAACGGCCACTACATGCGCGTCAACATCCCGGCTGGGATTTCGAGTTTCGACAACAATCCGGGAGTCATGCCGCCCGGGATGGTCAGCGACCCGTTCCCGGCACCCGGCGCGATCGCCGGGCAGCCGTGGACCGACGCGTTCGGGAGTGGAGTCCGATGAGGACACGGCGCAGGATCCAGGCCGTGCTGGCCACGGCCGCGGTCGCGGCGGCCGTGGGCGGCGCCGCGGTCACCAACACCGGCTCCGGCGAGCAGCCGGACAAGCTGACGATCGTCGCGGAGTTCACTGACGCGAGCCCGCTGGTCGTCGGCAACGACGTGAAGGTCAACGGCGTCACCGTCGGCGAGGTGGCCGGCATGAGCGTCCACGAGGCCAAGGCGATGGTCACCCTCGCGGTCGACGGCTCGGCCCTGCCGCTGCACAAGGATGCCCGCGCCACTGTGCGGCCGGTCAGCCTGCTGGGGGAGCGCTACGTCGACCTCGACCGTGGCAGCGCCTCCGCCCCGGTGCTGAAGGAGGGCGACGTGCTTCCGGCCGGTCAGACCGGACAGGCGACCGACCTCGACCAGGTGCTCAACACGATCGACGACCCGACCGGTCAGTCGCTCGCCGCGCTGGTCACGATGCTCGGCCAGGGTATGCAGGGCAACGGCGCCAACGCCCAGGCCTCGATCAAGGTACTCGCGTCGTCCATGCAGGACACCGACGGGCTGGTGAAGCTGCTCGGTCAGCAGAACCAGCTGCTCATCGACCTCGTCGACCACGTGCAGCCGGTCGCGAACGCACTGGCCGCCGACAACGGGAAGACCCTGGGCGATTTGGTCGACTCCTCACGACAGGTGCTCGGTGTCACGGCCGAGAACCAGCAGGGCCTCGACGCCTCGCTCGCCGAACTGCCGGGAACGCTGGCCGCCGCACGCGACACTCTCGCCGAACTCACCGGCACGGCCAAGGCGACCACGCCCGTGCTTGCGGGGATACGGCCGACGACCGACAACCTCACCGCGGTCAGCGACGAACTGCGAAGCTTCAGTGAGTCGGCGGACCCGGCGCTGACGAGCGCGAAGCCCGTCCTCCAGCGCGCTGAGACGCTGATGGATGCGGCCCGCCCGGTCGTCGAGGAGCTCCGGAAGGCGGGCCCGGGCGTGCGGGGCACCGTCGCCGGGGCGAACCCGCTCACCGCGGAGCTGACCGGCAACATCGAAAACGTCCTGAACTTCTTCCGGTTCTGGGCGATGTCGACCAACGGCTGGGACGGGCTTTCACACTACTTCCGCGGTCAGGCGATCATCCACCCGGAGGAGATCACCGGGTTGCTGCCGTCCCTGACCGGGACTCCACCGCCGCCCACCCTTCCGGGCGGGGACAAGCCGGCCGCGCCCTCGCCTGTGCCCGGCCTCCCCGGGCCCCTCGGCACGCTGGGTCTGCTCGACACGAAGTCCCTCGTCGCGCCGGACGGCGGCGTGACCGGGCTCAACGAGCGCCAGGAGAGCGGCGTTCTCCAGTTCCTGCTGGGAGGTTCCTGATGGCCAAGCGCCAGTCGCGCAAGTTCCGCTCGATGTCCACGGGCGCCGTGGTGCTGGTGGTGTTCGCTCTCGCGCTGCAGCTCGCGCTCACGGCGGACCAGGGATTGCCAGGGGCGACCTACACCCTCGTCGACGCCGACGTCTCGGACGTGGGCGCGCTCCGCCCCGGTGACGACGTCCGCGTCGCCAGTGTGCGGGTCGGCCGCGTCAAGGACGTCCGGCTGGTCGGCGGGGTCCCGCGAGTGACGCTCCAGCTGGACGGCACGCGGGAGATCTACCGGGACGCGGCCGCAGAGGCCAAGACCGTCACGGTGGCCTCCCGGTCCGCGTTGGGGCAGAAGTACATCGCGCTGAACCCGGGAACACCCGAGGCGGGGCAGCTCGGCCCGTCGGATGTCATCCCGCCCAAGCGGACCGCGGGCTCGCAGGAACTGAGCGACCTGCTGGACGTGCTCGACGCGCCCACCCGGGAGGCACTCGGCTCGACCGTGCGGGAGGTCGGGGGCGGCGCCGGCGGACACGCAGCGGACCTCCGGGACGCGCTCGAGGCCGCGCCACGGATGCTCCCCGACCTCGCGACCGTTTCGAAAGCCCTGTCTGCGAACGACGGTGCGGAACTGACGGCGCTGCTGACCACAGCCGACCGGCTCTCAGCCCGGTTCACCGGGCGCCAGGAACAGCTGGCGGAACTGCTCGGCCGGCTGGACACGACGATGCGGGCGGTCGCGGTGGATGAAGGGAAGCCGCTCGGCGAGGTCCTGCAGCGGGCGCCTGGCACGCTGCAGGCGGCGCGATCCGGTCTGCAATCGCTGCAGGCACCGCTCGAAGACCTGCACGCCGGCATGTCCCAGCTCGCGCCCGGGGCACGGGCTCTGGGTCAGGCGACCCCCGACCTCCGGGGCGTGTTGAGGGAAGCGGTGCCGCCTCTGGGGAAGGTGCCGGGCGTCGGCAGGCAGGCTGAGCCCGCGCTGACCGACTTGACGAAGACCGTCGGTGACGCGCGGCCGCTGGCGCCGCGGCTGACGCAGACGTTCGGCAGCGCCGACCAGTTCCTGCGAGTGCTGGCGCCCTACGCGCCGGAAGTCAGCGGGTGGTTCACGAACTGGGCCGCCGCCCTCTCGCACGGTGACGCCAACGGTCACTTCCTGAGACTGTATCTGCTGTTCAGCGAGGAGTCCGTGCTCGGGCAGGGGGGCCTGCGGGATCCGCTGGTCGCCAGGAACCCCTATCCCGCACCGGGTGAGGCGGCGCAGGACGCCCGGAAAATCCCAGGAGGCAGCCGGTGAAACCGTTCGCACTTCGCTCCCGCATCGGGCACCGGCGGCCGGTGTCCGCGTTCAAGCTCGGCATCGTCGTCCTCGTGGCGACGTTGCTGGCCGGCTACGCGTTGCTCGAGAAGGACCGCGTCGCGACAGCGCTGCGGCCCGGCGACATCATCCGCGTCCAGTTCGCCCAGGACTACCACCTGCAGCCGTTCGTCTCCCAGGTCAAGGTTGCCGGGGTCCCGGTGGGCGTGGTCTCCTCGGTCGACCGCTCCGGCGACGGCTCGGCACTGGTCGAGCTGAAGGTGGACGACGGCGTCACCGGCAAACTCGGTGCCGCACCGAGCGCCGCCCTGCGCCCGACCACCATCCTCGGCGGCAAGTACTACGTGGAACTCGTCCCGGGCGGCGGCCGCACCACTTTCGCCGGCACCATCCCGGTAGAGCGGACCAAGACCCCGGTGGAGCTGCAACAGGTCGCGGACGCCCTGCAGCCGGACGCGGTGAAAGGCATGCGCTCCGCGACGCAGAACGTCGACGAGGCCCTCCGCGCCGGCGGGACGGCGGCGATCGAGAGTCTGCTCGCCGACGCGCCGGACACGCTCGACGCGATGACGCCAGTCCTGCAAGGCTTGCAGGGCGCGGACCCACGCACCGACCTGACCAATGTCGTGCGCGGGTTCGAGTCGACTGCGCGCGTGCTGGCCGAGAAGCCAGGCCAACTCGACTCGATCGTGCAGAACCTGCAGCAGGTCACCTCGACGCTCGACCACCGGCGGGACGACATCGCCGCCGCGATCGCCGCCCTTCCGGGGGCACTGGACAACGCGGACGACGGGCTGGCCCACCTTGGCATCACGCTCGGCAAACTGCGGGACACCGCGGACACCGCGCGTCCGGTCGCGCGCGAGCTCGACGCGTTCCTGGCGCACTCCGATCCGGTACTCGCCAGGACCCGGCCGCTGTTGACGGACGTGCGCGGCCTGCTCACCGACGCGCAGCCGCTGGTCGAGCAGCTCGTTCCCACCGCACACGGCGCCACTCAGGTCTTGGACGACGTCCGCGGGCCGGTGCTGGACCGTGTCAACGGCCCGATCATGAGCATGGTGCTGTCGCCCTTCAAGGGCACCGGAATCTACGCCGGCGGCGGTTCGGACCAGCCGTTCTACAAAGAGGTCGGCTACATGTTCGCGACCATGGACCGCGCTTCCTCCCTCACCGACCCGAACGGCACGGCTGTGGGCCTCCAGCCGGGGCTCGGCGGCGGAAGCATCGCCGGCACCCCGATCAACTTCGAGCAGCTGTTGAACACGCTCGCCCACCTGCAGGGCGCCACGCCGGAGAACAGGAGCGGCCGATGAACTCGCACCCAGGACGGGTCAGGCGGACCTGGCAGCGGATCTCCAGCGAACCGCGACTCAAGCGCAACGTCTTCGCCGTGGCCGCGCTCGTGACCGCGGGGCTGGTGACCGGTGGCTACATCCTGACGATGCAGCAGGTCCGTGTGCCCTGGGACGGCAAGACCCACTTCTCGGTCACCTTCGAGTCCGCGCCGGCGATCAATCCGTCGAGCAGGCAGGAAGTGCGGATCGCGGGAGTGGCCGTCGGCGACATCCGTGCGGCGAGCGTCGACGACCGCGGGCACGCACGACTCGAGTTGGCGATCGACGAGAGACACCAGGTCTATGACAACGCGCGTGTGCTGCTGCGCCCGAAGAGCCCTCTGAACGAGATGTACATCGAGCTGAACCCCGGCGGTCCGCCGGGGAAGCCGCTACCCGAGGACGGGGTACTGCCTGTTGTCAACTCGGTGCGGCCGGTGCAGGTCGACGAAGCGCTCGGGCACCTGGATGCCAACACCAGGGAAGCACTGACCACTCTGCTGTCCGAGTCGGATGTCGCGCTGGCCGGAGCGCCCGCCAATCTGCCGAAGGGCCTCGAGGCGACCGATCAGGTGGTGCGGGATCTGCGCCCCGTGGCGATCGCACTGCAAACCCGTAAGGAGACATTGCAGAAACTCGTCACCGCGCTGGGGCAGATCGCGTCGGCGACCGGTGACGACGACGAGCGGCTCGGCGCTCTGGCCGACTCTCTCCAGAAGGCCCTGGCGGCGGTGGGGCAGCGCAACGGCGACTTCGACCTCGCGCTCGCGCAGCTGCCGGACTTCACCCACCAGCTCGAGCAGGCTACTGGCAGCATCGGGGCACTGAGTGCACAGCTGGACCCGGTCCTGGACAAGCTGCGTGAGGCGAGCGGAACCCTCCCCGGCTCGCTGGAGCGGTTCACCGGCACGGTCGACAAGCTCGGGGAGACCGTCGACTCCGCCCGGCCGGCGGTCGACAAGGCCGTTCCCGTGGTCCGGGACCTGCGTCCGTTCGTCGCCGATGTCAACGCCTCACTCGGCGACCTGCACGACGTGACCGGACGGCTGGGCCCGATCACCACAGCGGTGCTGCCGTACCTGAACGACCTGGCCGCGTTCGTCACGAACTCCCGGTCGATCACGAGCCTGCGGGATGGAACCGGTGGGGCGTACCGCGCCATCGCTCAGCTCTCGCCGGAAAGCGTCACGGGCCTGCTGCCGCTGCTGCCCGCCCTGCAAGCCGCCGCCGCGCAACAGGGGAGTGTCCAATGAGGATTCCCGGTGAACTGGTCCCGCACATCCGGACCTTGGTGCTGGCGGTGTTCGTCGCGGCCTGCGCCGGCCTGTTCGGCTACCTGTGGCTGAACTCCGGCGGCCGGCTACCCGGTATCTCCCGGGCGGGTTACACCGCCGAGGTACAGTTCCGCGCCGCGTCGAACCTGGTGTACGACTCGGACATCACCATCGCCGGGGTCAAGGTCGGCAAGGTCGAGGCGTTGCGCACCGAAGGCGCCCTCGCGCACGTCACGATGCGGCTCGACCAGAACGCGCCGCTGCACGAGGGAGTGACTGTCCAGATCCGGAACAAGACCCTGATCGAGGAGACCTACCTCGAGATCACCGACGGCCACGGCCCGGCGCTTCCCGGCGGCACCGTGCTGCCGCCATCCGCGGGCAAGGAGGCCGTCGAACTCGACGACGTACTCACGAGCCTCGACCGGCCGACGAGGGAGTCGCTGGGCACGCTGGTCCGCTCGCTCGGAGCCGGGACGAACGACACCAAGCAGGGGGTTTCCCAGGCACTGCAAGGGCTCGGTGATCTCGGCCGGGAGGGGCACGGCGCTGTGGAGGCACTCGCGGCCCAGTCCGGGGACCTGCAGCTGCTGACCGGCAACACAGCGAAGCTGCTCGCGGCGCTCGACACCCGGCAGGGACAGATCGCCGACCTGGTGTCCGACGCCGACAGGCTCACCCAGGCGACCGCGGACAGTGACGCCCAGCTCCGGGAGGTCTTGAGGCTGCTGCCCGGCCTGATGGACACCGCCAAGAACGCCAGTGGCGGGCTGAGCCGGCTTTCGCCCGCCCTGGCCCCGGTCGCGGGCAGTCTGAACGCGGCCGCTCCCGACCTCGGCGCGGCGCTGCAGGAGCTGCCGGCCACCTCGGCCGATCTGCGTGGTCTGCTGCCGTCGTTGAACAGCGTGCTCGACTCAGCGCCCGGGACGCTGCAGCGGGTGCCCGTGGTGTCCGCGGATGCGTCGAAATTCCTGCCGGCCCTGAACGTGGCGCTGGGCGACGTGAACCCCATGCTGTCCTACCTGGTCCCCTACGGCCGCGATGTGGCCGCGTTCTTCACCAACATCGGGCAGGTGACTGCACGGGGTGACGCCAACGGCAACGCGATCAGGCTGTTCATGGTCTTCAACGAGCAGAGCGTGAAAGGCTTTCCGGTCAACGTCGACGTCGGTCCGCTGAAGAAGAACAATCCGTACCCAGCGCCCGGGCAGGCGGCGAACCCGGGGCCGTTCACCGGGGCCTACCCGCGGGTCGAGCAGGACCCGCCGAAGTGATGCGCGTCAAGCTGCGGCGGCCCTCCCGCAAGGCGTTGGCGATGGCGGCGGTCCTCGTCGTCGTCACCGGGTTCGTCGCCACCGGCATGGCCAGAGCTCGCATCGAGACCGGGGTCGGCTCGTTCCTGCCCAGCGACGATCCCGCTGTCGCCCGGTTCGAGGAGCTGAGCCGGTCGTTCGGCGGCGACCCCGTCGTCGTGCTGCTCGAATCGGCACAACCCGGGTTGCTGCTCGACCAGCCGCATCTGCCGTCTCTGGTCAAGCTGGAGGGCGAGTTCGCGAAACTGCCCGACGTCGCCGCCGTCTACGGGCCGGGGACCGTCCTGAACCAGGCCGCCGGCCGGGCCCAGGACCTGATGGCGGAGCTCTCCGGCCGCCGCGACCGGCTGCGCGCGCAGGCGCTGGCCGAGGCCAGGCAGCGTGGCGCGTCCGACCGGGCTGCGGGCCAGGCCGGGGACAGCGCGGTGGCCGCGTTCGACCAGCGGTACGGCAAGCTGCTCGTCCAGGCCCTGCCGGCGGGCTTGCCGACGCTGAAGAACCAGGCGTTCGTCACCTCGGTCGTCTTCGGTGCGGACGGAAAGCCCCGGCCGCAGTGGCGTTTCGTCGTGCCGTCGGCCAACGCGGTCGCGATCCTGGTGCGCCCCCGGCAGAACCTCGACCAATCCGCCACGGAGCGACTCGTCCGGGGCGTGCGGGATGCGGTCGGCGCGGCCGCCGTCGACGGAGCGAAGGTGACCTTGTCCGGCGTGCCCGCGATAGCGAGCGCACTCGCCGACGAGGTCCGTGCGGAACTTCCCCTGCTCGGCGGTGCCGCGTTGCTCGCGGTGGCTCTCTGTTTCCTGCTGGTCCCGTGGCATCGCCGCCGGCACCGCCTGATGCCGTTGGCAGGTTCGCTGGTGGCCACCGCGGTGACGGTCGCCCTCTTCGGCTGGCTCGGACGGCCGCTGTCGCTCGGGGTGGTGGCCTTCCTGCCGGTGTTGCTCGGCGTCGGCAGCGACTTCCCGACCTACCTGGCGCGACGGGCCGACCGGCGGGTCGTGTTCGCGGTCGCCGCCGCCACCGCGGCCGCGTTCGGTGTCTTGGGGTTCGCGCCGTTGCCGTTCGTGCGGGATCTCGGGATCGCGCTCGGGATCGGTGTGCTGGTCGCTTTCGCCACGGGCCTGCTGTTCCGGCCGGGCAGGGCGGAGTCCGCATCCGTGAAGGTCCACAGTGGACGCGCGGCGAGCCTGCCGGCGCGGCTGGGAGTGGGCCTGGCGGTGGCCGCGCTGGCGGCAGGTGGCTGGGCGACGCTGCCGAGGCTGTCCGTGCAGAGCGACATCGAGAGCTTCGTGCACGGTCTGCCCGCGTTCGACGACGCGCGGCACGTCGAGCAGGTCATCGGCTCCTCCGGCGAGGTCGACGTCGTCCTGCACGGCCCGGACGCCACCTCTCCGCAGGCGCTGGCCTGGTTGCGTCAAGCCCAGGATGTGACCATCGCGCGGCATGGTGACCGGCTCCGGCCCGTCGTTTCGCTCCCAACGCTGTTGAACTTCCTCGGACCCGCGCCCACGAAGGACGAGATCACCGCGGCCCTGCGCCTGTTGCCGCCCTACCTGACCGGGTCGGTTCTGCGAGCTGACGGGCAGGAGTCCGTTCTGTCGTTCGGCGTGCGGCTGGACAACATCGAGAGCCTGGTCGACCTGCGCGACGACCTGCTGAGCCGGCTCCCCCCGGCGCCGCCGGGATTCCGCGCCGAACTGACCGGGCTGCCGATCGTCGCGGCACGCGGGTACGAGCTGGTCTCCGGCAACCGGCTCTGGACCAACGGAGTCGGCATCGCCGTCGCCGGCCTCGTGCTCGCCCTCGTGCTCGCCCGGCGGAAGGACGCGGTGCGGGCGGTGGCCACCGCCCTCGTGGCAACCGGGACGGGACTGCTCGCGATCTGGCTGGCCGGGATATCGCTGACGCCGATCACGATGGCGCTGGGGTCCCTCATCGCCGCTGTCGGCTGTGAGTTCGCGGTGCTGCTGGTGGAGGCCGAACGCCGTCGTGATCACGCGCTGCGCAGATCCGTGCTGCTGGTGGGCGTGGTATCGACTGTCGGCTACCTCGCACTGGCGTTTTCGAGGCTCGACGTCATCCGGCAGTTCGGCCTGCTGCTCGCCGCGGCCGTCGTGCTGTCGATGGCCGCCGCACGGCTTGTCGTCTGGCTCGCGCCGGGCCGGCCCCGGCCCGGCCTTCCCGCGGAAACCAGCCCGGCCCCTGACACACATGTGGGAGTCATCTCATGAAGATCACCGCGTTGCCCGCCAAGGTCCGGCTTCCCCGCAGCCGCCGTGGCCGGATCATGACCGCGCTCGTCCTCGTCGTGCTGCTCAGCGGGGCCGGACTCGCCTGGTGGTCGGTGCGTGCCGACGACCTGCCCGACGACGCCGTTTTCGCCTACGACGGCCAGATCGAGACCGTCGCCCAGCTGGAGGAGCGGCTCCGGACCTTGACGGCGCTCTATGGCGTGCAGCCGCCGGACCAGCAGGACGCCGCCAAGTCCGACGCGTTCCGCCGGGACACCGCGAAGGCGGTCGCCGTCGGGATGGTGCTCGACCGCGCGGCGCGCGACCGAGGCATCGTCATCGGCGACAAGGCGGCACGTGATGTGCTGACACGGTTCATCTCCCAGCAGATCGGAGAAGGGCCGGAGGCACGGAGCAAGTTCGTCCAGGCGCTCGGCACGACCGGCACGTCCGAGGACGCGGTGCTGGACGAGATCAAGCGCCAGCTCGCGGTCTCGCAGTTGTTCGACTCGGTCACCCGGGGAAGCTCGATCAGCGATGGTGAGGTCGCGGACGCGTTCGAGAAGCGCAAGGCGCAGCTGGACACGCCGGAACGGCGACAGCTCAGCAACATCGTGGTCAAGACCAAGGAGGAGGCCGACCAGGTCCTCGCCGACCTCGGGGCCGGGACACCGTTCGAAACCCTGGTGGCCCAGCGGAGCCTGGACGGTTCGACGCGAGACAACGGCGGTGACCTCGGCCAGGTGACGTTGGCGCAGCTCGAGGACGGCTACGCCAAGGCCGCGTTCGCGACACCCGCCGGCGGGCTGTTCGGTCCCGTGCAGACCACGCACGGCTGGAACGTCGGCAAGGTCCGCCAGGTCCTGCCCCCGCAACCGGCGGTCTTCGACCAGGTCAAGGAGCAGCTCAAGCAGCAGCTGCCCCTGGAGAAGGCGCTCGCGACGTGGCGCGGGTGGCTCGGGGCACAGCTCGCGGACGCGAACATCCGGTACGCCGACGCCTACCGCCCGGCCGACCCGGCCGCGCCGCCGCAGCAGGCGCCGGGTTGGTCACCGGCGCCGGGGCAGGTGCCCGGGCAGCCCAGGCCGTCGCGATGATCGCGGACTTCGTGGTGCTCGCGGTGGCGGGCGCCGCACTGCTGGCGATCGGACGGTGGGGCTGCCGCGCGGCGGCCGGGTGGGTCAGCCCGGCACTGCCGGAACCCGAGCGCCTGCGGCGCATCGGGAAACTGCGGGGGAGCGGACGCGCGCTCCAGGTCGTGGGCGTGGTGTTCGCGCTCGCCGCGGTGTGGACCCTCTGGTGACGGTCAGGCAGGTTCGGGGGTTCCCCCGCCCTGCTGGGTCCGCAGGAACAGCGAGACCGCTTCCGCGCGGTTCGCGGCGCCGAGCTTACGCAGGATCTGCTTGACGTGGGACTTGGCGGTGTCCTCCGAAATCGTCAGCCGGGTGGCGATTGCGGCGTTGGTCCGGCCCTCGCCCATGAGTCGCAGCACCTCCAGCTGCCGCGGGGTCAGCGCCGACTCGACGAAGGACCGGGTCGGCACCGGTCCGGGCGGAGGGACCACGGGATCTCCGACGACCGGTGCCGCCGGGTGGCTACTGCTCAGGATCCGGTCCATGGCGTCGGCGATGCTCATCGTGAACCGGCCGACCTCGGTCCGCAGCGAGTACAGGCGTTCGACCAGCACGGTCCGCCGGAACGCGAGGCCGAGCCCCTGGGCGAAGGTGCCGAACACCTCGCGGTCGAACTCGTCGACCTGACGGCCCTGGACGTACCGATCCGCGTGCACCAGGCCGAGCACCCCGCCATCGCCGACCACGGGAGCGACCACATAGGACTGCAGCCGGGCGGCCTCGACCAGGCAGGCAAGCCCACGCGCCTCGCGCTGGGCGTCGGTGACGAGCAACGCGCGCCGCCTGCGCACGGCCTCAGTCTCGACGACGGTGCGGTCCAGGACGGGGGACTCCGCGCGGCCGATCCGCAGAATGTCCGCGGCCCAGCCGGGGTCGCCCAGCACGGTGCAGGACTGCGGCACCCAGACCGACTCCCGGATCTCCGAGAACAGCGCGCGGTCGAAGCCGAGCTGGCACACCGCCTCCGGCACGCGCTCGGCGAGCCGGGCCACCGAGCGCGCGTCCTGCAGCTGGGTCAGTGCCTGCTGGACCTGTGCGTGGACGCGAACCCGGAGGTCGAGATTGGCTTGCCGCAGCCGTTCGCGGGCGTCTGAGACTTCGATGAACAGATCGAGGACGGCGCCGGTGGGCCCCGCTGCGGCGAGTTCGCCGATTCGCTCGGCAAGCTCGGCGAGAACCGCTTCCGCGGCCGGGAACTCGTCGGGCACGTCCTGGCCGGGATCACTGCCGAGCAGGGACCGAGCGCGAGTGGTGACTGCCCGGACCTCGTGCAGGACGGCTTTGGGAATACGGTGCCCGCGGCCGTTCCGGGGCGGAGTCAACGCTGACTTCATGGTTTCCTCTCAAGCCGGGCGGGAACGCGGGGCGCCGGACCCGCTCGTCGGACGGGTCCGGCGCTGTGCCCGGGGGTCAGGCGTCGGCGGAAACTGCGGTGGTAACGGCGAAACCCGCCACCCACTCCGGCACCGGCTCGTAGAACCGGTAGTTCATCACGTACTTCCCGCGGGCCGCCATCGCGGCGTAGGCGGCGATCCAGGTCCGCACCTCGTGCGAGGAGTGTCCGGCCTGCCCGGCGAACCACTCGGTGCTCCAGGTGTCGACGAGCTGGAGTTCGCCTGTCGAAACCACGTCGAGGAACCGCTGGTCCCACTCCGGGTTGATCGGCTGCATCGACGACGTGCCTGCGGCCAGATCGAGGCCGGAAGCGATCACGCGGGCCTGTCGCCGGGCGCGCTCTTCGGGAGTCGGGTTGCGACCGTCGATCAGCCGGGCGGCAACCTCCGTTGTGGCGGTTTCCAGCTGCGGCACCGGCGGGTCGTGTGAGAGCCCGCCGGAGCCGAGGAATAGTACACGCTGCTCGTCGAGGTGTGCGCTCGCATGGCCGATTGCCGTGCCGAGCTGCCGGATGCGGCCGACGGGACAGAGCGGCACCGCGACCGAGTTGATGAAGACTGGGATGACGGGAACGCGGTCGAGCCCGCCGAACAGGAGCTGCAGCGGCTGGGAGAACCCGTGGTCGACGTACATCTTTTCGGACAACGCGACATCGATTCCGGCCGCCAGCACGTCCTTGGCCAGCATCCGTGCGGACTCGGCGACCGAAAGCTCGCCGGCCGGGGTTTCGTAGTCCCCGAGTGCGGTGGCCCTCGTCCCGATGCAGAACGGCGGCATCATGTCGTAGAAGAAGCCGTTGTAGTGATCGGGTGCGAAGAGTACCACGAGGTCGGGGTCGAATCCCGCGATGAAACTCCGCGCGTGTTCGAAAGCCGCCTCGACCCGCTCTTCTACGGCTTTCGCCGGACGGTTGAACCCGATCAGTGGCGAATGGGACAGGGCGCACACAGCAACGCTCATCGAACCGGCCGTCCTTTCTCTGTATTCACCCTACTGGTGAAACATGCTAGTATCTTAGCATAACAGTCCTTGGTTTCAACGACGCGACGGAAAGGGACGTGGCATGGCGGTGACCGGGAATCGAAGCAAAGGTACCCACCGGGCAGTGCGAAGGAGGGCGGGGAGACGTCACCGGCGTGACCCGGGCGTATACGCCGCGGTCGCACTCACAGGTGCGGTTGTACTCGCAGGGGGGATGCTGCTCGGCGAACCCGCAACCGTCGAGCGGGCCACCCCCGCCACCGCGACGACCAGGTCTCCGGCGCAGCTGGAATCAGCGTCGCTATCCACGCTGGGGGCGGGACTCCTTGCGACAGTGCCCAATGTTGCGGTGCCGCAGCCGCTGGCAGCTTCGGCGGACCGCCGGCTCGGTGCCGCCACCGCGTCCGGTGCGGGCATTCCGGCAACGGTGCTCGATGCCTATCGCAGGGCCGAGGCCTCGCTCGGCCACGTGAGCCCGGGGTGTCACCTGACCTGGGCGCTGCTCGCGGGCATCGGCAAGGTCGAGTCGAACCACGCTCGCCACGGCGACGTCGACAAGGAAGGAACAATGGTCCGGCCGATCTACGGCCCCGCCTTGGACGGATCGCCGGGCTTCGCCAGGATTTTCGACGCGCGGAGCGGGCAATGGGCGAGGGCCGCCGGCCCGATGCAGTTCATCCCCTCGACCTGGCAGAAATGGGGCGCGGACGGATCCGGGGACGGCAAGGTGGAGGTACAGAATGTCTACGATTCCACGGAATCGGCCGGCCGGTATCTCTGCGCAGGCGGTCGAGATCTGAGCACCGGATCCGGCCTGCGGAGCGCCATTCTCGGTTACAACCACTCCGAGGACTATCTGAACGAGGTCACCGGGTGGATGCGAGCTTATTCCACCGGTTGGTTCGCCGTGCCGGACCAGCTCGGGTACGACGGTGAAGACCCGGTCTACACCGATAGCGTGGCGTACACCCCAGCCCGTCCAGCGGCGCGGCCGGAGCGTCCCCCGGCTGCCGGTGATGCTCCGGCCGCGCCCGCACCGTCCAGGCCCGCCCCCGCCGCACCGTCCAGGCCCGCCCCCGCCGCACCGGACGGCCCGCCCGCGCCATCGGCCACGTCCCCGGCCCCGGCGCCTGCCCCGATCGCCGGATTGCCGGAACCGTTGGACGGCGTCGTCGCGACGGCTGGTCAGGCGGTGGACGGGGTTCTCGGCTCGCTCGGCACGTCCTGAACCCCTGTGACGATTGATGGCGCCGCCCCGGCAGGGACGGCGCCATCAATCGTCACGCGGGCCCGGCCGCGCCACATCCGAGTACGGCGCCGCGCCGGTCTCAGGAGTCCTGGGCACGGACTTCGCCGACGAGCCTGCGCCAGCGGCGGCCGTTCTCGCGCGCGCCTTCGACGTAGGGGCCGGGAACGACGTGATACGGCGGGCGTGCGGGCCCGGCGGTGACATAGCCGGCCTCGTCGAAACGGACCTTCTCGAGGGGGATGTTGTACTTGGAGAACTCGGGAAAGTTCGTCCTGGCGAGGAACGGTTCGTAGGTCCACTCGATCCGGCGGGTGAGGTGCCGCGCCGTGCCGACGTCTCCGGCCCGGATCGCGTCGCGCAGGGCGAGCACGGGCTCCGGACCGCACAAGGCGCTGCTGCTCCAGCAGCCGAGCGCCGTTTCCGGGTGCAGCGTGTGCGCCGCGAGCCAGTCGCTCTCCAGTGGCAGCAACCGGAGCCGGCCGCCGACCGCTGCCATGTCCGCGCCGAATTTCGGGGTGATCGCGATGTACTTCGCGCCGATGATCTGGGGTACGCCGGCGAGTTCGGCGTAGGCTGCTGACGGAATCGGGCCCTTGAACGCCTCGGGGTTGTCGTAGAGGACGATCGCCATGTCGGGGAAGAGGCCGGCGACGCCGCGGTAGAACGCGATCAGCGTGTCGGCACCGAGCTCGCTCCACATCGGACGGCCGAGCATGACGCCGCGTACGCCGAGGCTCTGCAGGAAACGGATCCGCTCGACCGTGTCCCTCGTGTTGGAGGCAGTAGCCCCGACGAACAACGGGAGGTCCGGAGCGGTGTCCGAAACCGCGTCCGCGACGCACGCGGCGAAGGCCTGCCACTCGGCCAGCGTCAGGGTCGCCATCTCGCCGAGCGTCCCGTTGGTGATGATCCCGTCCACACCGTCGGCGACGAGCGCGCGGATCATCCGATCGGATTCGCGGAGGTCTACGGTGTCGCTTGCGGTGAGTGCGGACGCGCCGGGCAGTGCCGGGGTTGGCGTGACGGCGATGACCCCACGCAGGTCGTCGACACCGAACTTCTGCATCGCGTTCTCCTCGCGTTCACAGGAAATGGGCGATCCGCCCGGCAGGTCAGGTGGGGGCTGCCTTACCCGCCGGGCGACCAGGGCTTCGGGGACTTCAGGAAGCGTGGCCGAACGACTCAGGCGGCTGCAGGCCCCACGGGCTGAACGCCTTCGGGAAGTCGTCCCACACCACCGGGTCGTTGCGACGTACGCGCGGCATCTCAGCCGACAGCTCATAGCGGTTGCCAGCGGCCCAGAAGTAGGTGTAGACGTTGCCGCCCACGCCGTGCCGGCCCGGTCCGACCTCGATCGGCACGCCGTGCCGGGCGAGTTCGTCGGCAGCCAGTTTGAGGTGGTCGAACGACTCCATCCCGAGCGCGTAGTGGTGCAGCGACTTCCCGGCCTCGGGCGTGGAGATGATCGCGATGTCGTGGTGCAGCGTGCTGGCCCGGCACCAGGCCGCGCCGATCACCCCGGGTGCCGGGGCGAAGATGTCGGACACCTGAAAGTCCAGCAACTCGACCAGGAAGTCCACCAGCGGCTTGGGATCCCGTGCTTGGACAGTGAGGTGGTCGAAGTCCAGCGCGCGGATGCCGCCGCGGTGAGGTGCTTTCGACGGGTGGAGGTACTGCGGCCCGGTCGAGAGCACCGCGAGTTCCATGCTGTGCCCGGAAGGCGCTTGGAACTGCAGGGACCGAACCACGCCGGGGTGTTCATCGGTGCGGGTTTCGGTCGCGACACCGGCTTCGGCCAGACGCGTCGCGTAGTGGTCGAGGTCGGCGACGTCGTCAACACGTAGTGCGAACCGCCGGACACCGGTCCCACCGGCGGTCAGGACCAGGTCGCAGCCGCCGTCGATGCCGACGGAGAGCCGCACCGCGCCGTCGGCGCGGCCGAGTTCCCGCATGCCCAGGACGTCGGTGTGGAAGCCGATCGCTTCACCGAGGTCGGCGACGGCGAGTTCGGCGTGGGCCACCTGTGAAATACCCATCGGTGGGTCAACTCCTGTCCATGTTGTCGTAGGGGATGTTGCCGGCGCTTTCCCGCCGGTTGATGCCGAGGGCATCGAGCTGTCGCGAGTTCTCGACGAGGATCATGCGAACTCGCCCGGTGCCGTCGTTGTAGTGCCGGTGCCAGACCCACGGCGGGGTGTAGACGAAGTCCCCGGCCGACCACCGCAGCGTCTTCGGCCCGATTTCGGAATAGCCGCTGCCCTCGATCACGCAGTGCACGGACTCGTGCACATGGCGCTGGAGGTCCGTCGCCGTGCCGGCGGGGATCTCCTGCAGGTAGAACTCCATCGACTTCGCCGGGATGTCCGTGAGGACGCCGACCTTACTGGGGTTGCCGGTTACGTCCTCGCCGAGCCACCGGGCACTCGCCGAGCGGGTGACCAGGTGCTCCGGCATCGATCGTTCAGGGGCGTAGTCCTTCATCTCGTGGAGCTTGTGCATCCACTGATCGAAATTCGTCATGGTTCTCACTCCAGTCAGGTCGCGGTCATTCCACCGTCGACTACGTGGGTCTGGCCGGTCTGGAACCCGGCGAGCTCCGAGCAGAGATGGGTCACGAGCTCACCGATCTCCTCGGGACGCCCCCACCGCCCGACGGGGAGTTCGTCCGCGAGTTGCCGTCGCTCCAGTTCTTCGGTCGGCAAACCCGCGGCGGCCGCGCGCGCCGCCGCGAGGGAACGTCGCCGCGGCGTGTCGATGTGCGCGGGGGCGATCACGTGCGTGGTGACGCCCTGCGGCGCGACCTCCGCGGCCAGCGACCGTGCCAGTGCGGCCACTCCCGCCCGCATCACATTGGACAGGTGCAGCAGCGGCAACGGCTTGACCACGCCGACCGAGGTGACGTAGATCAGCCGTCCCCACCCGGCCGCGGACATCCCAGGCAACACCGCGTTGGTCAACGAGATCGCGCTGTCCAGGACGAGCCGGTAGGCCGAATCCCAGTCGTGCGCTGACAGTTCCGTGGCCTTCGCCGCTCGGGTGCCGCCGGTGTTGGACACCAGGATGTCGATCC
This sequence comes from Amycolatopsis methanolica 239, assembly GCF_000739085.1. Classification (NCBI taxonomy): domain Bacteria; kingdom Bacillati; phylum Actinomycetota; class Actinomycetes; order Pseudonocardiales; family Pseudonocardiaceae; genus Amycolatopsis; species Amycolatopsis methanolica. The sequence goes on from NZ_CP009110.1 coordinate 1,914,892, forward strand.
CGCCGAGCGTTGCGCGCGCGGCTTCGGCCGCCGCGGCCGCGGCGCCGGGCTGGGTGAAGTCCGCGATGGCCCAGCCCGCCGCACCGACCTTCCGCGCGACGTCGCCTGTGTGCGGTCCGGTTCCCGTGATGAACACTTCGGCCCCGCCCGCTCGCAGCGACGTCGCGATCGCCGTGCCGAGCCCGCTCGACCCGGCGGTCACCAGCGCCCGGCGACCGTGCGCCGTCATGCCGCCGCACCCTCCCCGGTACCGCCGGGCAGGACGCCGACTTCCCTGGTCGAGGTGGCTAGCAGCCCGTCGATGAGGCCCAGCGGCTCGGTCCAGTCGTACTGGTTGAACTGGGTGTTGATGCGGAGGAACAGAGGATCGCCCGCGTAGAACCGCTCGTAGAGCTCGTGCCGGCCGCCGAAGGCGGAGACCGCGAGATCGGCGGCGATCTTGTAGATCGCGATGCGGTCGAGGCTGTTCGTGTCGGGGCCGCGATAGAACCGGGCGACGTCCGCGGCGATCGGCGAGTCGAACGCGCTCACATCGGCAGGCTGGTAGAGCAGGCCGCCGGCGAGGATCTGCTGCAGGATCTCCCGGACGCGTGGGTACCAGCGGTTCCCGGAGTTGCGGATCGCGTACAACGGCCGGACGTCGGGGAACAGGATGCCCTCGTCGTTGCGGTGCGCGCCCGCTTCCGCGGCAAGGACCGCGGCCCTGGTCAGCTCGATGTATGTGGTGATCTCGCCGAGCGCGTCACGGACCTGGGGAAACTGGTCGGTCTTGACGATCTCGGTCGCCCGCTTGGCGATGCCCGCCACGAACTGGAGCTTGGCCAGCAGCCGGACCGAGGTCTGGACGCCGGTGAAGGCGTTGGAGTTGATCGCCCAGATGTTGTTGACCCGCTCGTAGTCCTGGTTGATGAAGACACGTTCCCAGGGCACCAGAACGTCGTCGAACACGACCACGGCGTCCATCTCGTCGAACCGGCTGGAGAGCGGGTGGTCGAAGCCGTTTCCGCCGCCGAACGGTTCGCGGCAGATCAGCCGGACACCCGGTGCGTCGGTGGGTATGGCGAACGCGATGGCGTAGGGTTTCTCCTCGGCCCCGTACTTCCGGAGCGAGAAGGGCCAGACGAGAATCTCGTCGGAGTAGGGCGCGGCCGTGGCGAGCATCTTCGCGCCGCTCACCACGATGCCGTCCGAGGTTTCGCGCTTGACGCCGAGGTAGGTGTAGGGATCGGGCTGTTGCGACGGCGGCTTCGAACGGTCGACCGGCGGGTCAGCCAAGGCGTGGGACAGGAAAAGATCGTTGTCCCGCACGTACTCGTAGTACGCGCGCACCCGGTCGGCTCCATCACCGAAGAACTCGGCGTTGGCGTTCCATGCCACCAGCATCGCGCTGACGAAGTCCGTGCTGCGCCCCATCATGCCGAGGCTGGAGTCCGCCCACTCCTTGTGCATGAACCGGCGGAGCTCGAGGTCTTCGGCCGTGCGGGGCATCAGGAACTGCACGCCGGCCTTGCGGCCGTCGTTTTCGGGCGAGAAGAGCATGCTGTCGGTCTTGAACTGGAGGTCGTAGAGGCGGGCGATTTCGGCCGCGGCGCCGGACGTGGCCTTGTGCCCGGCCACGTCGGTGATCTTCTCGGCCCCAACCCACAGCTCAGGGCTGTGCGTGCGGAGCCGATCGAGGTACGCGGCGCCGTTTCGTGCGGTCATCACTTTCCTTTCAAGAACCTGATGTGGATGTCGTTGAACTGGTCCGGCTTCTCCCACTGCGGCCAGTGGCCCGCGCCCTCGAGGACCTCGAGGCGACTTCCGGGGATCAGCTCCTCCAGGAGCGCGGCTTCTTCGACCGAAGCCGTCGGATCGTGGTCGGTCCACAGCAGAAGGGTCGGCGAGACGATGCGGTTGCACCACTGCGACGACCAGACGTACGGCCGCCGGTGTTCCCAGTCCTGCACCGCGAGGATGTTGCGCATCGCGGTCTCGAACCCCGGCTGAGCGTAGATCCGCAGCCGCAGGTCCACGAGCTCGTCGGTGACAAGGCTCTTGTCGTGGAAGAGCCACTCGACCCTGGTGCGCACGCTCTGGCGGGTTGCCTCGCGGACCGCGCTCATGCTGGATTCCTTCAGCCTGGCCATCACCTCCGGCTTGTTCGTGATGTTGCCCGGCGTGTTGAGCACCAGCCGGTCGATCCGGGCTGGGTGGTGCGCCGCGGCCCACGCCGCCACCCAGCCACCGAGCGACTCACCGGAGAGATGGGCCTTCTCTATGCCCAGCGCGTCCAGGACCGCGATCAGGTGGTCACTGAGGTAATCGATCGTGTAAGGCCGGTCGGGCTTGGCCGAATGTCCGTGCCCCGCCATGTCGTAGACGATGACTCGGAATTCTTTCGCCAGGTCCCGGATGTTGCGGGAATACGCCTCCAGGTGCCCGCCAGTGCCGTGCACCATGACCAGCGCCGGACCGGCGCCCGCCTCCACCACCCGGGTGGCGATGCCGGCCGCGTCCACGATCCGCTGGCGCAGTTCGGCGCCCGCCAAATCGCCCCAGATGCTTATGTGCTGCTCCACGGCATTCCTTCCTGTCGGGACGTCCTCTCATATTGGCATACTAGAATCTCAGGATCAAGCCATGTTTCGGCAAGGTTGTCTTCGTCAGAGGGCGAAAAAGTAGAACGGGTGTCATGGCCGTGGTCATGACACCCGTTCAGGCGAGTGGTGGCTACACTTCCACGAACCTCCAGAACCGTGAGACGTGCTCCTCCATCAGCCTGCCTGCCCGTTCCGCGTCCCGGTGCTTGATCGCCTCGGTGATCTCGGCGTGCTCGGCCTGCGCCTGCGCCAGGTCGGTGCTCAACCGGTTCTTCTGGAGGTAGAAGTCGTTGAGGTCCCAGGTATCCATGGCCAGTTCGGTCAGCCGCTGGTTGCCACTGGCAGCCAGTACGGCGGAGTGGAAGTCTCGGTTGGCTCCGGCGAAGGCGAGTGCGTCGCGCCGTTTGGCTGGGCCGATGCCACGCATCAGCATGTCATCGATCTCGGCCAGCTGGGCGTCGGTGGCAGTGAGTGCCGCGAGCCGTGCGCCGGCTCCTTCGAGGATACCCGCTACGGCAAAGTGGTCCCGCACCTTGCGTTCGTCCGGAACTGTCACCTGGCATCCGACCTGGGGAATGACCGAGATGAATCCGGCCGCGGCCAGTCGCATCACCGCGTCCATCACTGGCCTGCGGCTCACGCCGAACTCCGCCGCGAGGTCGTAGGTGCTCAGGATTTCGCCGAACTGATGGCGCCCCTCGAGCAGCTGGGTGAGGAGCGCTTGGTAGATCTGGTCTGTTTTGGTGACTGACGCGATCATAGGCATGGACTATCCGGCCCTTCGGTGCGGGAAGGTCGGTGCTGGCGTACTGTCGATCACGCCGAGATTCTAGCGTGTCAATGTCGAGCAGGGGGCGCCGAAGCGAAAGCCGCGGTGCGGTGGCCGGCTCGTTGAGCCGTGAAGCAGGGGCGCGCCGTCCGGGGCGGCACTGAAGCCGGAGCGGGCTCCCGCTCCGGCTTCAGGCATGCCGTGGCCGCCGCCTGCGCCCTCGGTCAGTCCACCGACCAGTCGGTGTCGTCGATCTGGCCGAACATCTTCATGGCGGCCTCGAGGCCGGGCAGGTTGGCGAGCGCCACCGACATGGAACCGCGGAACTTGACCTTCCGGGTGACCATGGCTTTGGCGGCGGGCAGTTCGCCTTCGCCGAGACGCTGCCAGGTCTCCACCTTGGCGGTCAGCACGAAGTCCGGCTTCACGCCTTCGGTCGGGGCGCCGGCGCGCACGACCTCGCCGGCGTTCACCTCGATCTGGCCCGCGCGGCTCTCGTTCTCCGCGAGGCGGTATTCGACGACCATGCTCAGCTTCTTGAGGCCCTCGCGTGTTGCGTCCGTGGTGTTCCAGAGCTCGGCGTAGGACTTCATCCACTCCGGCGACAGGACGGGTGTTCCCATGGTGCGCTCTCCTTCGGTTCGCCTCCGCGGCGGACAACTGGGGTTTGACAACGACGCTGAAGATACTAGTATCTTAGAAAGTCAGTCAAGCGGTCGCCGCGGTCCCGACTCATTGTCGGCCCGCCATTCTTTGGAGGAGACAAAGATGTCCGACGCCAAGGTGGTCACATGTTGAGGAATGAACTCCGGCAGATCCTCGAGAAGGGTTTGCACGACGTAGAGTCCGACTGGACCGTTCCGGCCGCGATCATCAACGACCCGGAGATGCACGACGCCGAGCGCGAGCGCGTCTTCGGCCGCTCATGGGTTTTCCTCGCCCACGAGAGCGAAATCCCGGAACGCGGTGACTACGTCGTCCGGTACATCTCGGAAGACCAGTTCATCGTCTGCCGGGACGAAGACGGCCAAGTCCGTGGGCACCTGAACAGCTGCCGCCACCGCGGCATGCAGGTGTGCCGCGCCGAAATGGGGAACGCGTCCCACTTCCGCTGCCCCTACCACGGCTGGACCTACAACAACAAGGGCAGTCTCGTCGGTGTGCCAGCCGGGCGAGAGGCGTACGGCAACAAACTGGACAAGTCCTTGTGGCAGCTCAAGCCGGTTCCGAAACTGGACACCTACAAGGGGTTGATCTTCGGCTGCCTCGACCCAGACGCCCAATCCCTCGACGACTACCTCGGGGACATGAAATTCTACCTCGACATCGTGCTGGACCGAAGTGACGCCGGCCTGGAAGTCGTCGGCGCCCCGCAGCGCTGGGTCGTCGACGCGAACTGGAAGCTCGGCGCTGACAACTTCATCGGCGACGCTTACCACACGATGATGACCCACCGGTCCATGGTAGAACTCGGGCTGGCCCCGCCGGACCCGAAGTTCGCGCTCTACGGCGAGCACGTGCACACCGAGCACGGCCACGGCCTCGGCATCATCGGCCCGCCGCCGGGCATCCCGCTGCCCGAGTTCCTGGGCATGCCGGAGAACATCGTCGAGCAGCTGCAGCGCCGGCTTTCGCCGGAGCAGGTCGAGGTGTTCCGGCCGGTCGCGTTCATCCACGGCACCGTGTTCCCGAACCTGTCGATCGGCAACTTCCTGATGTCGAAGGACCACGTCTCGCCGCCGACGTCGTTCCTCACGCTCCGGCTGTGGCACCCGCTCGGCCCGGACAAGATGGAGATCATGTCCTTCTTCCTCGTCGAGAAGGAAGCGCCGGACTGGTACAAGGAAGAGAGCTACCAGGCCTACGTGCGCACGTTCGGGATTTCCGGAGCCTTCGAACAGGATGACGCCGAGAACTGGCGCAGCATCACCAGGGTGCTGGGTGCCCAGTACGCCAAGACGATGGAGCTCAACTACCAGATGGGCCGCGGCGTCTACGAGCCCGATCCCGACTGGCCCGGCCCTGGCAACGCGTTCCCGATGGACTACGCCGAAGCCAACCAGCGCAACTTCATGGAGTACTGGATGCAGCTGATGGTTACGGACCCGGCTTCGCACACCGGGAACGGCAAGGTCTCCGACGAGGCCGCGGCCGAAGCGCTGGCACGGGCGGAGGGCTAGGACCGATGACCACCGCAACGGAGATCACCGACGCCACCGTGCGTGAAGTCACCGAGTGGCTCTTCACCGAAGCCGAACTGCTTGACGCGGGCAAGTACCGCGAGTGGCTCGACGTGGTGGCCGAGGACCTGTCGTACGTCGTCCCGCTGCGGGTCACGCGCGAACGTGAGGCCGACACGGACATCGTCGAGGGGATGACCCTGATGGACGACGACTGGGACTCGATGGAAATGCGCGTCCTGCGCCTGGAAACCGAGTACGCGTGGGCGGAGGACCCGCCGTCGCGCTCACGGCACTTCGTGACCAACGTCCGGGTCGCCGCCGGCGAGGCGGCGGACGAGGTGGCCGTCAAGTCGAACCTGCTGCTGTACCGCACTCGCGGTGACGTCGCGACGTTCGACATCCTCTCCGGCGAGCGCCACGACGTGCTCCGCCGGGTGGCCGGCGGCTACCGGCTCGCCAGGCGGGTCGTCGTGCTCGACCAGACCACCATCATGACGCACAACCTCGCTCTGATCATGTGACGGAGGCAGTTCGGTGACCATCATCCACAACGAGGGCCAGGACCCGATCATTCAGATAGCCAACGAGTTCACGGTGATCCAGGTCAGCTACACCAGCACCGGCCAGCGCGAACGCCTCCTCGTCAGCTCACCCCGGCTCGGGTTCCAGACCCTGCTCGACCCGCTGCAGCTGGAAAGCCTCACCTGGCAGCCACCCGAAATGTACTCGAAGCTGCTCGACACCCCGTACGGACCCGGGACGGAGCTCAACGCGCGCCCGCTGTCGGCTCTGCTCGGAAAGGACTGATTCCCATGGGTTTCCTGGACGGGAAGGTCGCACTGGTCACCGGCGGGGGATCGGGTATCGGCCGGGCCGTGGTCGACCTCTACGTGCGAGAGGGCGCGAAGGTCGGCATCCTCGAGATCTCGCCGGAGAAGGCGCGGGACCTGCAGGAGAAACTGCCCGTGGACGCCGTGGTCGTGACGCAGGGCGACGCGACTTCCATGTGGGACAACGAACGCGCCGTCGCGGACGTGACGGAAGCGTTCGGCTCGCTGACCACCGTGGTCTGCGCGGTCGGGGTGTTCGACTACTTCACCGAGATCCCGCAGCTGCCGAAGGACAAGATCGGCGAGGCGTTCGACCAGCTCTTCGCCGTCAACGTGAAGAGCAACCTGCTCACCGTGAAGGCGGCGCTGGAACAGCTGATCGAGAACCGCGGGCAGATCATCCTCACCATTTCCAACGCCGGGTTCTACCCCGGCGGCGGCGGTCCGCTCTACGTGTCGTCGAAGTTCGCCGTTCGCGGTCTGGTGACCGAGCTGGCGTACGAACTTTCGCCGCACGTACGGGTCAACGGCGTGGCCCCCGGCGGCACGATCACGGACCTGCGGGGGATTCCCGCGCTGGCGAACGAAGGTCAGTCGCTGAAGGACGTGCCGGACATCGAAGGCCTGATCAAGGGGATCAATCCCCTGGGCGTGGTCGCCCAGCCGGACGACCACTCCTGGGCCTACGCGTTCCTCGCAGCCAAGGAACGCGCGCCCGCGGTCACCGGCACGATCATCCACAGCGACGGCGGGCTGGGCGTGCGCGGGATGACGCGCATGGCGGGGCTCGAGCCCTGATCCGGCACTGCACGAAGTGGGGAGACGGCCCGGGAAACCCGCGATTCGCGGGCCGTCCCCTTTCCACACTCGAAAGGAGGCGTCGATGAAGACGCTGGTGGCTACCGAGGAAACCCAGGCCGATCCGGCCACGGCGCTCTGGATCTGCGATGTCTGCCAGGACGTGTACGACCCCCGCCTCGGCGACCCCGAAGGCGGGATCGAGCCCGGTACGCCGTTCGCCGACATCCCGGACGACTGGGTCTGCCCGGTGTGCGGGGCGCGCAAGAAAGAGTTCCGGATGCTTGCACCAGGTGACGAGTACGACGTCGAGGACGACGCATATGCGGGAGCGCAGGGGTGAGCACGCCCGGCCGCGTTCTCGTCTGTCTCAAGCAGGTCCCGGTTCCTGGGCGGGGAGTCTTCGACGAACGTACGAAACGGATCCGCCGGGACGAGGACCAGGCCGTCACCAACCCACCGGACTTGCATGCGCTGGCGCAGGCGATCGCCCTGCGGGAGGAGACCGGCTGGGAGGTGGTGGCCGTGACGATGGGGCCGCCCGTGGCCGCGGAGACCCTGCTTGATGCGCTGCGCCGGGGTGCCGACCGTGCCGTGCACCTGGTCGATCGCCGCTTCGCCGGTGCCGACACCCTGGCGACGGCCCGCGCGCTCGCCAGGCTCGTCGAACGGGAGCGCCCGGAGTTGGTGCTCACCGGCTGGCGGACAGTCGACGGTGGCACAGCCCAGGTCGGCCCGCAGCTCGCGGAGCTGGCCGAGTTCCCGCAGCTGACCCAGGCCACGAACCTGCGGGCCGGCGACGGTGTCCTCACCGCAGACGTGGAAACCGACGTCGGCCGGGAAGCCTGGACCGTCGCGTTGCCCGCGGTGGTCGCCGTCGGACGGGGTGCCGAACCGCCGTGGGTGACCGAGGCAGACCTGTCGGCCGTGGAAACGCTCACCGCCGAGGAGCTCGGGGGAGGACCGCGGGAGTTCGGTACCCGGGGTTCACCGACCTTCGTGGCCGAGATCCGGCATGACGTCCGCGAACGCCGGGCCGAGCACGTCGAGGCCGGGTTCGACACTGCGAAACTGCTGGAGGCGGCCTTCGCGCCGCTCGAGCATGAGGCCGAAGTCGTCGTGCGCACCCCGTTGCGCGAGATCTGGACGGTCGCCGAGCCGCTTCCCGGCGGTGGCCTCCACCCAACGAGTCTCGAAGCGCTGGCCTGCGCCCGCTCGGTCGCCGGTGACCTCCGAGCCACGATCGTGGCGGTGCTGCCGTGCGACCAGCCGCACGACCTCCCGCGAGTGCTCTACGCGCACGGGGCCGACCGGGTGCTGGTGCTGCGTGGCACTGAGCCGGCGGAATATCGCACGGATCTGGTCACCGACGCACTGACCACGGCGATCGCCGCACATGCGCCGTTCGCTGTGATCGCGCCCTTCAGCGCCCGTGGTCGCGACTACGCCCCGCGCGTCGCCGCCCGGCTCGGGCTCGGTCTGACCGGAGACTTCACCGCGCTGGAGGTCCGCGACGCGGACACCGACGATCCCGACCTGCTGTGGCTCAAACCGGCACTGTCGGCGGACGTGCTCGCCCCGGTGATCGCGCACTCCACACCATCGATGGGCACGCTGCGGCCCGGTTCCTTCACGGCCCGAGCCGTTCGCGACCAGCGTGAGCCGAACGTCGAGGTCGCCGGTGGTACCGCGATCGGTGATTCTTCGTGCACCGCGGTCGAGCGCCAGGTCCAGCTCCTGGACGGCCCGCGACTCGCCGCGGCCCGGCTGGTCATCGGGCTTGGGCCGGGCCTGGGCACCGGTGCCCACCGCGTCGCCGAACGGGTCGCCGCGACACCGGGCATCGCGCTCGCCGCGACGTCGGCCGCGGTCGCCGCGGGAGAGTTGCCCCCGCAACTCGAGATCGGGCCACTTGCCCGCAGCATCGCGCCCGCGGTCTACCTCGGGTTCGGGCGGCACGACCTCGGCACGCTCCAGGCGGTCAAGGCCGCCGGCCGGATCGTCGTTGTCGACCCGGGCGCCGGGATCGATGCCTTCACCGGTCTTGCCGACACTGTGGTCACCGCGAACGTCGAAGGGGTCCTGTTGGACCTGCTGCTGGCGACGGCGGGTGCGGTCGCCAGTTGAGGATCTGGAATCTCAAGGAGGATCATGAGTACCGCCGCGCCGGCGGCGAGCGTCGACCCTAGGCGGTTTCGCGACGCCATGGGCCGATTCGCCACCGGCATCACGATCATCAGCACGCCGACCCCGGCGGGACCGCACTGCATGACTGCCAACGGTTTCATGTCGGTGTCCCTCGAGCCCGCCCTCGTCGTGGTGTCCATCGCCAAACGCGCCAAGATGCACGACTTCCTCCTCAACAGCGGCGTGTACGGCGTCAGCGTCCTCGCCGCGGACCAGGAACCCGTCAGCAAGCACTTCAGCGGCCGGCCGGACCCGAACCTGCCACCAGGGTTCGACGACCACGCCGGGGTCCCCCTCGTGGCCGGGGCGCTGGCGCAGGTGGGTGCCGAGATCGTCGACGCCCACCCCGCCGGCGACCACACGTTGTTCCTCGGCCAGGTCCGCCACCTCGCCGACCGCGTGGGCGAGCCACTGGTGTTCCATGCCGGTCGCTACCGGCATCTGCTCAACCCCGCGGCGGACTCGGAGTACTCCGACGCCTGGTCCGGCTTCTGTCTGGACCCGTTCGGTCCGCCTTCCAGCGCCTGAATACGGAGGTGACTCGTTTGGCCGGCCGCAAGATCAGCCTGGCCTCGCCGGCCGTCCAGCGCCAGCTGGGTGTCGCACAGCCCGATTCGGTGCGGTGAACACCATCAGCAGCACAAGCAGGATGATCACCTGCCGCCGGCGCCGGGGGAAACGGCTCGCCCGGCACAGAGGCCGGTGTTCACCACGACCATCAGGGCGACCGCGGTGAGCAGGTTGGCTGACACCTGGAAGATTCAGCGACCTCACCATGCCGTGATTCGGGCGGTGTGCTGTCCGCCGAGTACCTTTTGGACAGTCGGCCGCTTGGGTGTTACCAGGTGGAGAACGCCGGGTACAGCGACACGATGCCGCGGGCTTCCAGCGCCTCGCGGACCTCAAGTTCGGCGACCGTCTCCCTGGCCTTCTTGCTGGACGAGGAGGCGGAAGCCTCGGCGTTCCGTACGCTAGCCGACCATCCCGGGCTCCCCGAGCGCATCAGGGAGCGTGCCGGACCTGCCTTCCTGCCACGTGCACAGCACCTTGTCCCCAAGTCGGATCGAAGACGACCTGTCAGTTCCCAAGCCGCGACGATATGACCTGGTGGAAGGCCACACGATTCACGAGCACCCGAATGCTGTCACGATCACGATGACGATCGGCTGGGTACTAACCTGGCCTGTGTCCGCTCATCGAGATGGTTCCAGGGGCGGCGTGCGGCGCGAGCACTCCCTCCACCCCCAACATATCCCGGACCAGGGGGCTTGCGGCAAGCCCCGGTCGGTGCCGCAGAATTGCCGACCGCCGGCCGGACGAGCCGGGGAACCGGGGGGATCGCGAAATGCGTGTGCTGCTTACGTCGTGGGGATCGCGCGGGGATGTCGAACCGCTGGTGGCGCTCGCGGTGGCGCTGCGGGAGCTCGGCGCGGAGGCGCGGCTCTGCGTGCCGCCCGACGAGGAGTTCGTGGAATTGCTCGGCCGGGCCGGTGCGCCGCTGGTGCCGTTCGGCCCCGCGGTCCGCTCCATCGTCGCCAGGCTGGAGCCGCCGAGGGTGGGGGACGCGTTCCGGCTCGCCCGCGAGCTGGTCACCGCACGGTTCGAAACGCTCACCACCGCTGCCGAGGATTGTGACGCGCTCGTGGCGACCGGCCTGATGCCCGCCGGCGCCAGGGACGTGGCCGAAAAGCTCGGCATCCACTACGTGCTCGCCTGCTTCCACCTCCTCGGGCTGCCGTCGCGGCACTTCCCGCCGGGGCGACGGCCGGGCAAACCCTCCCCGTGGGAGGAAACCGACAACCGGGCGCTGTGGGAGCAGGACGCCCAGCGGGTGAACGACCTGTACGGCGAAGTGCTCAACAGCCACCGCGCGGCGATCGGCCTGCCAACGGTCGCCAACGTCCGCGACCACGTCCTGACCGGGCGGCCCTGGCTGGCCGCGGACCCGGTGCTGTGCCCGTCGGAGGGCCGGACGGAACTCGACGTCGTGCAGACCGGGGCGTGGATCCTGCCCGACGAACGACCGCTGCCGGACGACCTGGAGGCGTTCCTGGACGACGGCGCGCCACCGGTGTACGTCGGGTTTGGCAGCATGGCCCCGCACGTCGCGCGGGAGGCCGCGCGGGTGGCTGTAGAAGCCGTCCGCGCGCACGGCCGCCGGGGCCTGCTCGCCCGCGGCTGGGCCGGGCTGACCCCGGACGGCGGCGACTGCTTCGTCCTCGGCGAGGTCAACCGGCAGGCGCTGTTTCGCCGGGTGGCCGCCGTCGTGCACCACGGCGGCGCGGGCACCACCACGACCGCCGCCCGCGCGGGTGCGCCCCAGGTCATCGTGCCCCGCATCGCGGACCAGCCGTTCTGGGCCGGGCGCGTGACCGAGCTGGGCATCGGCGCGACGCACGAGGGCCCGGCGCCGACCGTCGCCTCCCTGTCCGCCGCGCTCGCCGCCGCCCTGGCACGCGGGACGCGCTCCAGGGCGACCGAGGTGGCCGGCCAGGTTTGCGGCGACGGGGCGACGGTGGCCGCGAAACTGCTGCTGTCGGAAGCCGCCTGACTGGGGGTGTCAGGACCAGGCGCGCCGGCCGTGCCGCGGATTACCGTGGGAACGTGGCCGACGAACCGAACCTGCTTGGCGACTTCCTGCGCGCCCGCCGCGAGCTCGTCGCCCCCGAACAGGCCGGGATCACCGTCCAGGGCGTGCGGCGGGTTCCCGGCCTGCGCCGCGAAGAGGTCGCGATGCTCGCCGGTATCAGCGCCGACTACTACCTGCGCCTCGAACAGGGCCGCGACCGCAGGCCGTCGGTCCAGGTCCTCGAGTCGATCGCCCGTGCGCTCCAGCTCGACGAGGAAATGACCGCCTACCTGGTCGGGCTCGCCGCCGACAAGCCCCGGCGCAGGCGGCGGCCGCCGAGGGAGACGGTGCCCGCCGGCACCGCCAAGCTCATCGGGACGCTCCCGCTGCCCGCGTTCGTCGAGGGGCGCTACTTCGACGTCCTCGCCGCCAACCCGCTGGCCACGGGGTTGTCCCCACGCCTGGCGCCGGGTGGCAACCGGATGCGGGACGTGTTTCTCGACGCTGGGGAGCGGGCGCTCTTCCCCGACTGGGAGGCCGCCACCGAGGAGCTGATCGTGGGCTTCCGCCAGTCGGTGGGCACCGACATCGACAACCCCCGCTTCGTTGAGCTCGTCGGCGAGCTGTCCCTCGCCAGCCCCCGGTTCCGGCGGCTCTGGGCCCGCCACGACGTGCAGGCGCGGCAGGGCGCGCGGGTGCGGTTCGACCACCCCCAGGTCGGGCGGCTGGTGCTGCACCGGGAAAAGCTCGTGATCACCACCAGCAGCACCGAGGGGATGATGCTGGTCGTGTACCACGCCGACGCGGGTAGCGACGACGTCGACAAGCTCGCGCTCCTCGCCTCCGCAGCCCTGCCGGCACCGGAGTCGCATCACTCCTTCGGTTGAAAGAGGTGCGCGGCCGCGTGCGGCGGCGCACCCTTTCGTGCATGGCGTTCGGAAAAGCCGCCGCCGTCGCGGCTGTCCTGATCACGGCTGCCGCGCCGGCGGCCGGGGCCGAACCCGCCCACGGCGAGCAGGCCTTCACCGTCGACGGCACGTTCACCGCGCCCGAGGGGATCACCTCGGTGTTCGTCGCCCTGTGGGGCGCCGGCGGCGGGGGTGGCGAGGCGAACCCCGGCGGCGGTGGGGGAGCGGCGTGGTGTTCCGTCCCGGTCACCCCGGCCGCCGAGTACCCCGTCACCGTCGGCGCGGGCGGGCAGGCCGGGGCGCCGGGCAGCGACTCCAGCGTGGGTGTCGCGGGAAGCCCGGCGCTCGTCGTGGCGCACGGGGGTGCGGCCGGGACAGCCGAGGCGCCGGGCCGGGGTGGCGCCGCCGACTGCGGCACCTCGCCCGGCCTCGCCGCGCCCGGCAGTGACGGCACCGCTGACCGGCCCGGCGAGGCGGGCGTGATCCCGAGCGCGCCGCCGGGCGGGATCGGCGCCGGCGGCGCGGCCGGGATGCCCGGCGCCCCCGGGTACGTCTACTTCTGGTGGTGATGCGCCAGCTTCGAATGCCGCCTGCTGTAGCCGAAGTACACCACCAGCCCGATGACGAACCAGATCGCGAACCGCAGCCACGTCTCCGGCTGCAGGAACGTGATCAGCCAGATGGAGAACGCCACGCCGATCGCCGGCACCACCGGCATCCCCGGGCAGCGGAACGTGCGCGGCAGGTCCGGACGGCGGTACCGCAACACCACCACCGCCACGCACACCACCACGAACGCCAGCAGGATCCCGATGTTCGTCAGCTCCGCGGCCTCGCCGATCGGCAACAGCCCGGCGATCACCGCCGCCGCCACGCCGAGGATCCACGTCATCCGGCTCGGCACTTTCTTCACCGGGTGCGTGCCGGCGAGCCACTTGGGCAGCAACCCGTCGCGGCTCATCGCGTACCCGACGCGCGTCGCGCCCAGCAGGAACGTGAACAGCACCGTGAGGATGCCGAGGATCGCGCCGACCGCGATCACGCCGCCGAGCCAGCGCAGCCCGACCGATTCGAAGGCGCTGGAGAACGCGGCTTCCGAGTCGATGTCGGTGTAGGGCACCATCCCGGTCAGCACCAGGCACGCCAGCACGTACAGCACCATCGAGATCCCGAGCGAGTACAGGATCGCCTTGGGCATGTGCTTCTGCGAGTCGCGCGACTCCTCGGCCGCCGTGGACATCGCGTCGTAGCCGAACACCGCGAAGAACACCGTCGCCGCGCCGGTGAACGCGCCGCTGACTCCGAACGGGAAGAAGTCGGACCAGTTGCCGGTGTTGACGTGGAACGCGCCGACCACGATCACCAGCGCCACGAGCGCGACCTTGAGGTACACCAGCAGCGTCTCGAACCGCGCCGCGGAGCGCATGCCCTGGTTCAGCACGAACGCGATCAGCAGGCACAGCAGCACCGCGAACAGGTTCACCTTGTACGAACCCGCCGCGACGCCCTCCGGTTCGGTGCCCGGCGCGCCGGACATCCACAGTGGCAGGTGGATGTCCAGGAAGCCCAGCAGGTCGTTGAAGTAGCCGGAGATGCCGATCGCGACCACGGCGACGATCGCGGTGTACTCCAGCAGCAGATCCCAGCCGATGAACCAGCCGACCAGCTCGCCGAGGACCGCGTAACCGTAGGTGTAGGCCGATCCGGCGCGCGGGATCAGCCCGGCGAACTCGGCGTAGGAGAACGCCGCCGCCGCGCTCGCGATCCCGGCCACCAGGAACGAAATGAGTACGGCCGGTCCGGCGGTTTCGTTCGCCACCGCGCCCGCGAGCGAGAAGATGCCCGCGCCGATGATCCCGCCAACGCCGATCGCGGTCAGCTGCCACAGGCCCAGGGTCCGCTGGAGCCCGCCGCCTTCCACGGCCTCGATCTGCTCGACGGGTTTGCGCCGGAACAGCTCGTGTACGGCCACCGATCTCCCCAATCACTCGTTCGGGTATGACCGGATCACGTTACTAGGGAAGGGCTCGCCCCGGGAACCACGAAGGTCCGGGGCGGTGGGGGATCAGCCGAACTGACCGGGTTGGTAGTCGCCCGCGGGGTTCCGGACGATGACGTTGATGCGGTTCCACGTGTTGATGAGCGCGATCGCGGCGACCAGCGCGGCGAGCTGCTCCTCGTCGTAGTGCTTGGCCGCGTTGGCCCACACCTCGTCGCTGACCCCGCCCGCGGCGTCGGCGAGGCGGGTGCCCTCTTCCGTAAGCTCCAGTGCGGCGCGTTCGGCTTCGGTGAACACGGTGGCTTCACGCCACGCCGCGACCAGGTTGAGCCGCATCGGCTCCTCGCCCGCCGCCACGGCGTCCTTGAAGTGCATGTCCGTGCAGTAACCGCAGCCGTTGATCTGACTGGCGCGCAGCTTCACCAGTTCCTGTGTCCGGGCGGGCAACGTCGACTCGGCGAGCACCTTGCCCGCCCCGAAGAGGTGCTTGACGAACTTCCCCGCGGTGGGGCTGGTGAAGATGTTCAGACGAGCGTCCACGGTGAACTCCTGTTCCGTTCGGGGTTTCTGCCTCCTTGACGGAACAGCGCGCCGAGATGTGACAGCCTCAGCCCGCGGCGGCCTTCTGCGTGAGCGCGGCCGAGCGGCGGCGCGGCTTCTTGTGCAGCACCCCGGCCCGGAAGTAGCTCAGCAGGTCGGCGATCGCGACCGGGTCGTCCAGCTGCGGGCAGTGGCCCCACTCCTCGCGCAGCATCAGCCGGCTGTGCGGCACCAGCGCGTGCAGGCGCCGCCCGGCGGCGGCGGTCACCAGGCGGTCCTTGCCGCACGCGACGACCAGCAGCGGGACGGTGATGCCGTCCAGTCCCTCGTACGCCTCGGCCAGTTCGGCGACCAGCTGGCGCGCCTGGTCCAGACGAGTGGTGGTCGAGCGGAAGTCCGGGAACAGCCCGGTGAACCGGGCGACGTGGGCGACGTCGGCGGCGGCGCGGTCGGCGTAGAGCAGCCGGGGCACCACGAACTCCGCGATGGTCCGCACCACGAAACCGGGCACCGGCAACGGCAGCGACGCGGCCAGCCGCAGTGGCAGCGGGTACTTCCCGACGGTCCGGACCAGCCAGGAGTCGACGAAACCGGGCGCGGCGATCGACACCACACCCGCGATCGGCAGCTCCTCGCGGCACGCGGCGCGCAGGCTCATGGTGCCGCCGAGCGAGTTGCCGCCCAGCACGACCTTGCCGCGGTCCGAATAGAACCGGACCACCTCGGCCACGAACGCGTCGAGCTGCGCCAGCATCGCGCCGGGGCGCAGGGGATCGGCCTCACCGGAACCGGGCAGGTCGACCGCGACCGCGGGGATCCCGGCTGCGGCGAGTTCGGCCAGCGCCGGGCGCCAGGTATCGGCGCTGTCGCAGTAACCGTGCAGGAGGACGAGTCTTCCGGTGCCGCGCTTCGGTTTGGGGCCGACTTCGAGCACCCTGGTGCGCACGCCGGCGAAGCTCCGGTGGCCGGCCCGGATGACTTCCGGGCCGGCGAGCCGTGAGCCCGGCGCCGCCTCGATCTCCCGCTGCACTGCGGTCATGTACCCAGATTAGCGAGTAAATCTCGGGTTCCGCTCAGTAGACGGGGATAACAAACCGGTATCGGCACCATGTCAACAAGGCGTCTTCGCAGGTCAGGGCGTTGTCAGCGGGTGAAAACGACCTTGCCCGCGGTCTCCCCCTCCTGCATCAGCCGGAACCCTTCGGCGGCCTCCGACAGCGGGAGCTCCTTGCCGATCTGCGGCTTGATGCCGGTCAGGTCGAGGTAGCGGAGCATGTCCTCCAGCTCGTCCCGGGTGCCCATCGTGGACCCGACGACCCGCAACTGCAGGAAGAACACCCGCTGCAGGTCCGCGCTCGGGTCCGGACCACTCGTCGAACCGGACACCACGACGATCCCGCCCGGCTTCAGCGACTTGAGCGAGTGGCCCCAGGTCGCCTTGCCGACGGTCTCGAACACGCCGTCCACCCGCTCCGGCAGCCGCGCGCCGGACTCGAACGTCTGGTGCGCGCCCAGCTGCTCGGCCAGCGCCCGCTTCTCCTCGGACCGGCCGGTCACCCACACCCGCAGGCCCGCGGCCCGGCCGAGCTGGATCAGCGCGGTCGAGACGCCACCCGATGCGCCCTGCACGAGCATCGTCTGCCCGGGCCGCAGGCCCGACTTCACGAACAGCATCCGGTACGCGGTCAGCCACGCCGTGCCCATCGTGGCGGCTTCGGCGAAGGACAACCCGGCGGGCTTGGGCACGGCGTTGCGGGCGGGCACGACCACGTAGTCGGCGAAGGTGCCCTGGTACTTCTCGGTGAGCAGGGTGCGCTTCGGGTCGAGGGTGTCGTCACCCTGCCAGCCGGGGGCGTTGATCACCGAGTGGA
Source organism: Amycolatopsis methanolica 239 (assembly GCF_000739085.1). Lineage (NCBI taxonomy): Bacteria > Bacillati > Actinomycetota > Actinomycetes > Pseudonocardiales > Pseudonocardiaceae > Amycolatopsis > Amycolatopsis methanolica. Next base: position 1,932,128 of record NZ_CP009110.1, read on the forward strand.
GGACCACCTCCGTCCCGTCCTCCAGCACGCCCGCCCCGTCGCAGCCGAGGATCATCGGGAACTGGTCCGGCTTGATCCCGACCCCGCGCAGGGTCCAGATGTCGTGCATGTTGAGGCTGGCGGCCTTCACGGCGACCTTCACCCAGCCGGACGGCACCTCCGGGTCCGGTCGCTCGCCGACGGTGAGGGCGTCGAGCGGGTTTTCGGGGTTCGGTTCACTGGCGTAGACGGCGAACATGCCTGCAACGTACCTCGCCGGGCCCCCTGGCGTACCCTGGTCAGGTGTTCGACGGCCTGGCGACCTGGTGGGACAACGCCGAGCTGTGGCTTGCGCAGCTGTGGTTCCCGTTGCAGTTCCTGCTGGTCATCGCCGTGCTGGCGCCGCTGTGCGTCGGTGCGGCCTGGCTGATCGACCGGATCGTCGACCGGGTGGCCGCGTGGTTACGGCCGGGCCGCGACGAGGACGTTTCGAGCCGGTCCTAAGGTGTCGCTGGTGTCAAGCAGGAGGCGGATCACCGTCGCGCTCGTCGGGCTCATCGTGCTCGTGTTCGGTGGCTGGATCGTGCGCGAAACCACCACGTCGACCGAGCCGGCCAGTGGGCTCACGGCGTTGTCCAGTCTGCCCGCCGAGGCGGGCCAGACGTGGCGGCTCATCCAGGCCGGCGGGCCGTTCCCGTACCGCAGCGACGGAACGGTGTTCGAGAACCGGGAAAAGCGGCTCCCCGTCAAGGAGAGCGGTTACTACCATGAATACACGGTGCCCACGCCGGGGAGCGCGGACCGCGGGGCCCGGCGGCTGATCACCGGGGCGCAGACCGAGCTGTACTACACCGGTGATCACTACGCTTCCTTCGTCCAGGTCGACCCGTCGAAGTAGCGAGAACCCCATGTCCTCTTCCCAGACGATCGTCGAGCAGGCCCGCGCCCGCGGCGCCTACTCGCACATCATCGGCAGCAGGCCGGCGGACAAGATGTCCGCCCTCGACGCGATCGCGTCCGCGTTGTCCTTTCCGGACTGGTTCGGCCGCAACCTGGACGCGCTCTACGACTGCCTCACCGATTTGTCGTGGTTGCCCTACGGCGAGCACGTCCTGGTGTGGGCCGGATCGGACCTGCTCAAGGACGCCGACCCGAAGGCTTACCTGGCGATCCGCAGCGTCCTGTCGGACGCCGAGCGCGCCCTGGCGCCGGGGGGCGACCGCGCCGACAGCCGCCGGCTGACGGTCGCCCTCACCGACGACTAGGCCGTGTCCTGTAGGTCTGTACGCAGCCACAACACGATCGAGGCGATGATGATCTCGGCGCGGTAGTAGGCGGCGCGTTTGGCGTAGCGGGTGGCCAGGTCCTGGAACTGCTTGAGCCGGTTGAAGCAGCGCTCGACGACGTTCCGGTTGGCGTAGATGGCCTGGTCGCGGCGTTCGGGGCAGGTGAACGGGATCCGCCGCTGGCGCAGCGCGGCCCGGGTGGAGGGATGCGAGTAGGCCTTGTCGGCGATCACTCGGTCCGGGTGGGTGCTGGGCCGGCCCGGTCCGTCCCGGCCGGCGCTGATCTGGGCCAGCAGCGGCAGCAGGTGCGGGTTGTCCCCGGCCTGCCCGGCGGTGAGGATGATCGACATGGGCAGACCGCGCCCGTCCACGGCGAGGTGGATCGTGCTGGTCAGTCCGCCTCGGGAACGGCCGAGGGCTTCCCCGTCGACGGCGAGGGCTTCGACCCATCCGGTGGCGCATCCCCCTTTTTTTTTGCGGGCCCCAGCCGAGTGCTGGTGGGCCCGCACGTTGCTGGAGTCCACGCAGATCATCCACTCCACGTTTCCGACCCAGTCGTTTTTGACGACCACGTGGTCGAGGATGCGTTCCCAGGTGCCGTCCCGGTCCAGGTTCGCAGCCGCTCGTGGACGGTCTTCCAGGGCCCGTAGCGTTCGGGCAGGTCCCGCCACGGCGCCCCGGTCCGCAGCTTCCATAGGATCGCGTTGATCACTTGTCGGTGATCGCGCCAGTACCGGCCCCAGCCCGCGACCGGCGGTAGCAGGGGTTCGATTCGGGCCCAGGCCTTGTCGGTCAGCTCACCACGACCCACCACCCGGTCATGATCAACTATCGCAGGTCACAACCCCCACAGGACACGCCCTAGTCCTGCGGGACCCAGTTCGGCTTGCGCTTCTCGCCGAACGCGCGGATGCCCTCCTGGCCCTCTTCGCTGGCGAAGAACTGCGCGGACAGCTTGAGCATGTCGGGGAAGCCGTCGGCCGGGGTGGCCGGGCGGGGGCTGGCGAGCAGTTCCTTGGTCGCGGCGAGCGCGGCCGGGCCACCCAGCGCGAGGGAGCGGACGTAGGCGTCGGTCGCCTCGTCCAGCCGGTCGGCGTCGACGGCCTTGTTGATCAGACCGATCTCGGCGGCGCGCTCGGCGTCGAACACGTCCCCGGTGAGGAACAGCTCCTGCGCCGCGCGCGGGTTGACGCGCGGCAGGACGGTCAGTGAGATGACGGCGGGCACGACGCCGATGCGGACCTCGGAGAACGCGAAGGTGACCTCCTTGGCGGCGACCACGATGTCCGCGGCCGCGACCATGCCGACCCCGCCGGCGCGGGCGACCCCGGCCAACTTGGCGACGACCGGCTTCGGGCTCGTCCAGATCTGCTCGAGGATGCGGGGGAACTCGTTGACGCCCTGGTCGCCTGCCCCGGCGCCGCGCGCCTCCTTCAGGTCCATGCCGGCGCAGAACACCTTGCCGGTGTGGGTGAGAACGATCACCCGGACGGCGTCGTCGTCCTTCGCCTTGGTCAGCGCGGCGGACAACTCGCGGCGCAGCTGGGCCGACAGGGCGTTCCGGTTGTGCGGCGAGTCGAGGGTGATCGTCGCGACACCACTCGCCACTGAGTAATGCACCAGTTCATCAGTCACAGGGTCACTGTAGTTCGGGCGGGGCGGCGGGGGAGCGTGGTTGTGAGCGGCTGCGCATCGGGACGATCCGGTGACAGCGCGTCAGGGGGCACGCTACGGTGCTACGCGACGGGGAGGGACGGCAGTGGCTGAGGACGGTGCGACGACGGGGGCCGCGCAGCTGGCGGGCGTGTTCGGCGGCGAGGCGAACCTGAACGCCATGCACGCCGACGCGAAGCGCATGCTGGCGGACGCGAAGGCAGGCAACTGGGCGGTCGACGAGGAGACGGGGTCACACCTGCGGCGGGCTGTGACGCAGATGCAGGACCGGATGACCGATCTTGCCCAGCGCGTTCAGCGGCTGCAGCAGGCGCCCAAGTTCGGTAACGACGAGTACGCTGAGAGAGCTGCGGCTCACTTTCACGCCGCGATGGATTCGGACGAACAGTCCCTCGTCCGGGTTTTTCTCGCGGCCAAGGACATGCTCGACAGCCTTCGCCAGGCGATCGAGATCGCCATCAGCAAGTACGACGCTTCGGATGAGGCGGCTACCCAGGCTCTCAACACCTTCAAGGACTGGGAATCACGGTGACCACCAACCTTCGCATCGCGCAGGCTGTCACGGGCATCGCCTGTCTGGCGATGGCTACCACGGCCTGCGCCACGACGGTGCCAGGCGCAGCAGTGCCGGCGCCCGCCTCGAGCGCGGCGAACTCCGACGTCTTCGCCGGTGTCAATGCCTGCCAGGTCCTCGATCAACTTACGGCCGGCGAGGGATTCAATCCGGGAGAGAACAAGAGCCGTCGTAATGAGTGCGGTGCCACGAAGCCTGAATTCGGGACATATGGCTTGGCGCTGGATCCGGTTCAGGGGCTCCGTGAGTTCGCCGAGAACAGCGAGGGCGTTGTGGAGACCTCGGTCAATGGACGCAACGCCCTGCAGGCGCCTATTCCATTGGGCGGTTGTGCCATCGTGATCGAGGTCAGTGAGCATGCCCGCGCGATGGTGCAGGTGTCGCTCTCGTCCAACGACGATCAGCAAGCCTGTGTGGATGCGCAAGCGTTTGCCGAGAAGCTTGAGCCTCTGCTTCCCAAGGTGCAGTGATCAGTTCTGCCGCGGTAGCAGTTCCTCCACGAAACGCTCCAGGAACGCCTCGAAGGACGAGCCACCGCGGTGGTAGACCACGAACTTCGTCAGGCCGGCTTCCAGGTGGCCGTCCAGCAGGCGGTGCAGCGACGACCAGTCCGTGGCGATCACGTCCGCCGGGTCGGTGTCTGGGCGTCGGGAGCGCACCGTGGCCGCCAGTGGCGCCGGGATGCCGTCCTCGCTGAGCACCAGGCTCATCCCGTAGTGGTCCGCCTCGATCGAGCGGCCCGCGGCAGCCGCGGCGGTCTCGATCGCCTCGCGGGCCTTCCGCGCGTCCGCCGGGGACAGGAAGCTGCCCAGCCACCCATCCGCGTACTGGCCGATCCTCCGGTACGCCGCGGGGGCACTCCCGCCGAGCCAGATGTCCACTGGGCGCTCCAAGCGCGGGCCCACCTCGACGTCCGCCAGCTTCCAGAACTCCCCGCCGAACTCGGTTTCCCCGGCCAGCGCCGCCCGCAGCAACCGCAGCGACTCGTCGAACACCGCGGCCCTCGCGCCTGCCGGGACCTCGAACAGGGGCCACTCGCTGCGGCGCGCGGGGCGCAGGCCGAACACCGGTAGCACCCGCTTCGGCGCCAGCGCCGCCAGCGACGCGATCTGCTTCGCCACCAGCACCGGGTGCCGACCGGGCAACACCGCCACCGAAGTGCCCGCCTTCAACGAAGAAGTCCGCGCCAGCGCGTGCGCCATCCCGACGAACGGGTCCACCGCGTCCGAGTACACCTGCTCGGAAAACCACACCGAGTCGACCCCGGCGGCCTCCAGCCGGTCCACGATCCCCGGCAACTCCACGGGCGAGGTCTCAGCCCCCAGCCCAACCCCGATCCGGATCTTCACAACACCCACGTTACGGGTCACGCGGACCGGGCGGCACCGGCCAGCGCGGTGGCGTACCGCTCCAACACCAGCGACACCACACGCGGGTCGCCGGCCAGGCAATCAGCCAGCACCACCGACGGCTCGGCCTCCCGCGCCAGCGCGGCGATCCGGTCGGGCAGCAACCCGGGCGCGAGGAACCACGACGCCACCGCGATCCGCGACGCCCCGCGCGCCCGCAGCTTCGCCACCGCCGCGGGCATGTCCGGCTTCGCGGCGCTCGCGAACGCCGCCACCGCCCGGAAACCGTGCCGGGACTGCCACCGCCGGGCCACCGCCGCGACCGCCTCGTTCGCCGCGGCGCGCGACGAACCGACCGCCGCCAGCACCACGCCCAGCCCGGGATCGGACACGTCCGCAACCGCGGCCAGCCGGTCGAACGCCACCGGCTCCAGGTCCGCCCCCAGCACGTCGGCGATCGTCGCCCGCAGCGCGGGCACCTCGGCCACCAGTGCGGGCAGGTCGACCCGCGCGTGGAAGGCGCTGCCCAGCAGCAACGGCACCACGACCGCCTCCCGGTGCCCCTCCGCGACCAGGTCCCGCAACACATCCGTCACCAGCGGCTCGGACAGGTCCAGGAACGACACCCGCACGTCCAGCTCCGGCGCCGCGGCGGCGATCCGGTCCACCAGCGCCCGCACGGTCGCCGCCGACCGCGGGTCCCGGCTCCCGTGCGCGACGGCGACCAGCGGGATCACAGCGACCCCAGCCCGCGCGCCCGCAGCACGGCCCGCTCCAGCGGCCGGAACACCAGCAGTTCGATGCCGACGCCGACCAGCAGGATCAGGAAGATCGCCGCGATCACGGTCGACATGTCGTTGAGGAACCGGCCGTCGTCGAGGTAGGCGCCCAAGCCCTTGCCCAGCAACGGCGAGGTCGCGATGATCTCCGCCGCCATCAGCGACCGCCACGAGAACGCCCAGCCCTGCTTCAACCCGGCGAGGTAGCCGGGCAGCGCCGCGGGCAACAGGATGTGCCGCGCCGTCGCCAGACGCCCCGCGCCCATCACCTTGCCGACGCGCGGCAGGATCGGTGGGATCTGGTCGATGCCGGCCACCAGGCCGTTCGCGATCGACGGCACGCTGCCCAGCAGCAGCACCACGTACATCGCGGCCGGCTCCACGCCGAACCACAGCACCGCGGCAGGCACCCAGGCCACCGACGGCAGGCTCTGCAGACCGGACAGGAACGGCCCGATCCCGGCACGCACGAGCTTGACCTTCGCGACCAGCAACCCGAGCGGCGTCGCGATCAGGATGGCGACGAGGAACCCGAGCACCGCGCGGTGCACCGACGTCCACACGAACCCGAAGGCGTCTCCGCTGGTGAACCGGGCCCACAGCTCGTTCCACACCGCGAGCGGCGAGGGCAGCTGGTACTCCGGCCAGAACGCGGCCGCCCACAACGCCTGCCAGACCGCGATCACCAGGACCAGGAACACCACCGGCGGCAGCACCGACCGGACGAACCGGCCCCAGCCGCCCTTCTTCGCGGCAGGCCGGACGGGCGTGTCGAGCGCGTCCAGACCCGCCTCGACGGCCGCGGCGTCCGGTTCGGTGGTCGAGCCCTCAAGCGGCGGCATGGCTGCTGATCACCTCACGCAGGCGGCGGTTGATCACGTCCACCGCGTTCACCTCGTCCTGGCCGGCCAGGCCGTCGACGCGCCACTGCTGCACGACCTTGCCCGGCCGCGAAGACAGCAGCACCACCCGCTGCCCGAGCCGCACCGCCTCGCGCACGTCGTGGGTGACGAACACCACCGCGGTGCCGGTCGCCTCCCAGATGCGCAGCAGCTCGGCCTGCAGCACGTCGCGCGTGATGGCGTCGAGCGCGGAGAACGGCTCGTCCATCAGCAGCAGCGACGGCCGCTCCTCGCCGTCCTCGGTGTGGGTGGCCGACGCCAGCGCGCGGGCGAGCGCCACGCGCTGGCGCATGCCACCGGACAGCTCGTGCGGCCGCTTGGCGCCCGCTCCGGACAGCCGCACCAGCTCCAGCAGCTCGCCGGTGCGGGTCTTGCGCTCGGTGCGGCCCATGCCGGCCAGCTTCAGCGGCAGCTCGACGTTCGCCGCGGCGGTCAGCCACGGCATGAGCGCCGCCTCCTGGAACATGACCGCCGGCCGGGACGTGGTCAGCTCGATCTCACCCGCGCTCGGCTGATCCAGGTTCGCGATCAGGTTCAGCAGGGTGGTCTTGCCGCAGCCCGAGGCGCCGAGCAGGCAGACGAACTCGCCCGGCGCGACGTCCAGGTCGACCCCGGCGAGCGCGGTCACGGCGTCGCGACCCTGCCCGAAGCTCTTGTGCACCCCGGACAACCGCACGGCGTGCCCGGTCGCGGGCTCCACCGGCGGGCGTCCCAGCGTGGCGGTCATGAACAGCCTCCTACTTCTTGTCCAGGCCGGACGCGCTGACGGCCGGCTTCCCGGCCTGGGCGAGCACGGTGTTGAGCAGGGTCAGGTCGGCGAACCCGGCGACGTCCGGGGCCTTGTCCTTCACCCCTGCGGTCACCTGATCCTGGGCGAGCTGCGGGAACTGCCCGGCCAGCGGGTCGGCGGTGAGCTGGATGCCCTGCCACGCGCGGTCCAGCGTGGCAGCCCCGAGCGCCTTGCCGGTGAGCTGCTGCAGCTGGTTGTTCACCGCGGTCTTCGCCTTCGCCGGGTCGGACGCGGCGAGCGTGTTCGCGTCGACCAGGCCCCGCACGATCGCGGTCACGGTCGCCGGGTGCTCCTTGAGGAACTGGGTGCGCACGATCAGCACGGTGGTCGGGAACTGCCCGCCCGGCCACAGGTCCTTCTCGTCGACCAGGACCTTCGCGCCGGCCTCCAGCACCAGGCGGGACGCCCACGGCTCGGGCAGCCACGCGGCCTGGATCGCGCCGGACTTGAACTGGTCGAGGGTCAGCGCGTTGTCGATGTTCTGGACCTTGACGTCGCTCAGCTTCTGGTCGGCGATCCACTTCTTCAGCGACACGTCCTGGGTGTTGCCCAGCTGCGGCGACGCCACGGTCTTGCCCTGCAGGTCCTGCGGCGTGTTGATCGACGGCTGCACGACCAGCTGCGCGCCGCCCGAGGTGGCGCCCGCGATCAGCCGCACGGCCTCGCCGCCGGACTGGGCGTAGGCGTTGATCGCCGGGCCGGAGCCGATGAACCCGATGTCCAGCGAACCGCCGAGGAGCGCGTTGACCTCCTCGGGGCCGGCGTTGAACTTGGTCGGCACCAGCTTGGTGTTCCCGAGGTGCTGCGCGAACAGGTTCTGGTCGAGCCCGATCAGCGCCGACGCGTGCGTGACGTTCGGGAAGTACCCGAGTCGCACCTCGGCCGCGGGTCCCTGGTCGGTCGCCGTCGCCGAATCCTCCGATCGGTCCGCCCGTGAACACCCGGTCACCACTGCCAATGCGGACAACGCCACTGCTGCCAGAGCCAGAACACGAGTTTTCACGGACGGACCTTTCGGTTGGGGGATGGGGAGTTACGGGCCGGGGGAGACCACGTCCCGGTCGCTGCGCAGCACGGGAAGCGGCGCACCGACCATCCCGGCCGCCAGCGTGGTGCCGTCGGCCGGGTCGATCACCAGGAAGGCGCCGGTGCGCCTGCTGACCTCGTACTCGTCGACCGGCAGCGGCTCCGCGACGCGGACCTTCGCACGGCCGATCTCGTTGAGCTGCAGCGTCTCCGGGTAGTCCACTGTGGACAGCTTCTGCTCGTCGAAGCGGGAGACCAGCTCGTCGACGAACGCCTGCACCGTGCGCGCGCCGTGCTTGACCAGCACGCGGGCGCCCGGCCGCAGCGGCTTCTCCGACAGCCAGGCCAGCGTGGCGTCCAGCTCGTCGGTCGCCACCGGGGCCGAACCCGCCGCGGCGATCACGTCACCGCGTGCGATGTCCAGGTCGTCGGCCAGCACCAGCGTCACCGACCGGCCCGCGGCGGCCTCGGGCAGCTCGCCGTCCGGCGTGTCGATCCGCTCGACCGTCGTGCGCAGGCCGGCGGGCAGCACCACGACCTCGTCGCCGGGACGCACCGTGCCCGCGGCGACCTGGCCGGCGTAGCCGCGGTAGTCCGGGTACTCGGGCGTGCGCGGCCGGATCACGTACTGCACCGGGAAGCGGAACGGCGCGTCGTGCGGGTCCGGCGCCACCGGCACGGTCTCCAGGTGCTCCAGCAGCGTCGGGCCGGCGTACCACGGGGTGTGCGCTGAGCGTTCCACCACGTTGTCGCCCACCAGTGCGGACACCGGGATCGCCAGCACCGATCCTTCGGCGTAGCCCAGCGACGTGGCGTGGTCGGTGAACTCCTTCGCGATGACGCGGAAGGTCTCCTCGTCGTAGTCGACCAGGTCGACCTTGTTCACCGCGAGCACCAGGCGCGGCACGCCGAGCAGCGCGAGCACCGCGGCGTGGCGGCGCGTCTGCTCGATGACGCCCTTGCGCGCGTCGACCAGCAGCACGGCCAGCTGCGCCGTGGAGGCGCCGGTGACGGTGTTGCGGGTGTACTGCACGTGGCCGGGGGTGTCGGCGAGCACGAACGAGCGCTTCGGTGTCGCGAAGTAGCGGTAGGCGACGTCGATCGTGATGCCCTGCTCACGCTCCGAGCGCAGCCCGTCGACGAGCAGCGACAGGTCCGGAGTGGACAGACCGCGGTCGACGCTGGCGCGGGTGACCGCGTCCAGCTGGTCGGCCAGGACCGACTTGGTGTCGTAGAGCAGTCGGCCGACGAGCGTCGACTTGCCGTCGTCGACGCTCCCGGCTGTGGCGAGCCGCAGCAACGAGCTCATCAGAAGTACCCCTCCCGCTTGCGGTCCTCCATGGCGGCCTCCGACAGGCGGTCGTCGGCCCGGGTGGCGCCGCGCTCGGTGAGCCGGCTCGCCATCACCTCGGCGATCACTTCCTCGACCGTCGACGCTGTGGATTCCACGGCGCCGGTGCAGGAGCCGTCACCGACCGTGCGGTACCGCACCGTCAGCTCCTTCACCTCTTCGCCGTCACGCGGACCGCCCCACGGTCCCTCGGTCAGCCACATGCCGTCGCGCTTGTAGACCTTGCGCTGGTGGGCGTAGTAGATCGAGGGCAGCTCCACCTTTTCGCGCGCGATGTAGTTCCACACATCGGCTTCGGTCCAGTTGGAGAGCGGGAACACCCGCACATGTTCCCCCGGACGGTGCCGTCCGTTGTACAGGTTCCACAATTCGGGACGCTGCCGTCGGGGGTCCCACTGGCCGAACGCGTTGCGCAGGCTGAAAATGCGTTCCTTGGCCCGCGCGCGTTCCTCGTCGCGCCGCCCGCCGCCGAACACCGCGTCGAACTTGTGCTCGGTGATGGTGTCCAGCAACGGCTGCGTCTGCAGCGGGTTGCGGGTGCCGTCGGGACGCTCGGTGAGGCGGCCGTCGTCGATCCAGTCCTGCACGTTCGCGACGATCAGCCGCAGGCCGTACTTCTCCACGACGTGGTCGCGGAACGCGATGACCTCGTCGAAGTTGTGCCCGGTGTCCACGTGCAGCAGCGGGAACGGCACCGGCGCCGGCCAGAACGCCTTGATCGCCAGGTGCAGCAGCAGGGTCGAGTCCTTGCCGCCGGAGAACAGGATCACCGGCCGGTCGAATTCGCCCGCCACCTCCCGGAAGATGTGGATGGCTTCGGATTCCAGTGCCGCCAGGTTGTCGGTCGCGGCGTCGGTCGCGGCTGTCGTCATTTCCTCTCCCTACGCGTGCAGGCCGCACTCGGTCTTGGACTTGCCTGCCCAGCGGCCGCTGCGCGGATCGGCGCCCGGCGCCACCTTCGCGGTGCACGGCGCGCAGCCGATCGACGGGTAGCCCTCGCCGACCAGCGGGTTCTGCAGGATGCCGTGTTCGTCGATGTAGGCGTTGAACTCGTCGTCGGTCCACGGCGCGATCGGGTTGACCTTGACCAGGCCGTTGCGGTCGTCCCAGGTGACGATCGGGGTGTTCGCCCGCGTCGGGGCGTCCACGCGGCGCACGCCGGTGACCCACGCGGAGTAGTTCGACAGCGTCTTGCGCAACGGCACCACCTTGCGCAGGTGGCAGCACAGGTTCGGGTCCCGGTCGTGCAGCTTGGGGCCGTACTCGGCGTCCTGCTGCGCCACGGTCTGCTCGGCGGCCGCGTTCACGATCTTCACGTCCGGGTACACGGTCGCGACCGCGTCCCTGGTGCCGATCGTCTCCGCGAAGTGGTAGCCGGTCTCGAGGAACAGGATGTCCACATCGGACTTCACCTTGGTGGCGAGGTCGATGAGCACCGCGTCCTGCATGTTGGAGGCGACGATGAAGTCGTCGCCGAAGGTCTCCGCGGTCCAGCGCAGGGCCTCCAGCGCGGTCGCGTCGGCCAGTTCGGCGGACGCCTTCTCCGCCAGTGCCTTCAGTTCTTCGGTCCTCGTCGCGGTGGTCACTTGCTCGCTCCTTCCGGAAAGCGCAGCCCGATGAACTTGACGGTGAAGACGCGGCGGCAGGCGCCGCAAAGCCAGGCTCCGTCCTCTTCCGGACGGAGGTCTTCGTCCCCGCAGTAGGGGCAGTGGAACGGCGTCGCGCGTTCCTGTGCCGTCATCGGAGATCGGCCTCGTCGGCGCGCGCCACCCACTGCGCGAAGCGCTCGCCCTCTTCCCGCTGGGACAGGTAGTTGCGCACGACCCGCTCGACGTAGCCGATCAGCTCGTCGCCGGTCACCTTGTGGCCGCGCAGCTTCCGGCCGAACCCGGCGTCCAGGCCGAGCCCGCCGCCCAGGTGGACCTGGAAGCCCTCGACCTGGTTGCCGTCGTCGTCGGTCACGATCTGGCCCTTGAGGCCGATGTCCGCGGTCTGGATGCGGGCGCACGAGTTCGGGCAGCCGTTGATGTGCACCGTGACCGGGTTCTCCACCTGGTCCTGGATGTCGGCCAGCCGCTCCTCGAGCGCGGTCACCAGGTCCTTGGCGCGCTGCTTGGTCTCCACGATCGCGAGCTTGCAGAACTCGATGCCGGTGCAGGCCATCACGCCGCGCCGCCACGGGCTCGGGTTGGTGGGCAGGCCCAGCTCGGCCAGCTCCGCCTGCAGGCCGGGCACGTCCTCCTCGGCGACGTCGAGCACCAGCAGCTTCTGCAGCGGGGTGAGCCGCACGCGGTTCGAGCCGGCGCGCTCGGCGGCCTTCGCGACCTTGATCAGCGTCGAGCCGGACACCCGGCCGCCGACCGGCGCGGCGCCGACGTAGAATTTGCCGTCCTTCTGCCGGTGCACGCCCACGTGGTCGTGCTGCGCGGCGGGCGCCTCCGGCGCCGGGCCGTCGAGCATCTTCCGCTTCAGGTACTGGGATTCGAGAACTTCGCGGAACTTCTCCGCACCCCAGTCCTTGACCAGGAACTTGATCCGGGCGCGGGAGCGCAGCCGCCGGTAGCCGTAGTCGCGGAAGACGCTGATGACGCCCTCCCACACCTCGGGCACCTCGTCGAGCGGCACCCACGCGCCCAGCCGCTGGCCGATCATCGGGTTGGTCGACAGGCCGCCGCCGACCCACACGTCGAAACCGGGACCGTGCTCGGGGTGCACGACACCGACGAAGGCGACGTCGTGGATCTCGTGGGCCACGTCCGGCAGCCCGGAAACGGCGGTCTTGAACTTGCGCGGCAGGTTCGCGTACTCCGGCTTGCCCAGGTAGCGGCGCTTGATCTCGTCGATGGCCGGGGTGCCGTCGATGATCTCGTCCTCGGCGATGCCGGCGACGGGGGAGCCGAGGATGACGCGCGGGCTGTCGCCGCAGGCGGTCATCGTGGTCAGGCCGGCGCCCTCCAGCTTCTCCCAGATCGTCGGCATGTCCTCGATCCGGATCCAGTGGTACTGGACGTTCTGCCGGTCGGTGATGTCCGCGCTGTCGCGGGCGTAGGTCTGCGAGATCTCGCCGATGACCGCGAGCTGCTCGGTGGTCAGGGCGCCACCGTCGATGCGGACGCGGAGCATGAAGTACTCGTCGTCCAGCTCCTCCGGCTCCAGCGTCGCGGTGCGGCCGCCGTCGATGCCGGGCTTGCGCTGGGTGTAGAGGCCGTACCAGCGGAACCGGCCACGGAGGTCGCCCGGATCGATCGAGTCGAAGCCACCGCGCGCGTAGATGTTTTCGATCCGCGATCGAACGTTGAGCGGGTGGTCGTCCTTCTTCGAGCGCTCGTTCGGGTTCAGCGGCTCCCGGTAGCCGAGGGCCCACTGGCCCTCACCCCGACGCTGCCGGGCGCGCGGGGTTCGGGCGGCGGCAGGGTTGTCGCGCGTCGGCGAAGCCATGTTCGAGTCCTTCCGGGGCTCTCGCGAAGGCGCCGCGCACACGGAAATGCCCTGGTCAAAGCCCGTGGTGGGGGTTTGGCAGTCCGCGGCGTGACGGCGCCCGCTGGTCCTAGCTGGGTGGCGGTGGCGGCGTCAGTTCGTCTCGCGGCACAGGGCGCTGGCGACACGCCGGAAGTCGACGTGGCGACGCACCACGAGGAGCACTCCGGCATAAGTCACCGCATCAGCGTGCCACGCTGCTCACGATGTGGTCCAGCCCGCTCCGCATGCTGGGATACGCATCACGCTGAAAAAATCTCCGGCAGACTGTCGCGCGGAGTGGATCAGGGACACTGGGAAGCGTGAGTGAGACTTCCGCCCCGGTGGCGTTCGCACTGCCGGAGCACGCGCTGGCCGGGCTCGGCACGCGGCCCTTCGGCGTGTACGTGCACGTGCCGTTCTGCGCGACGCGCTGCGGCTACTGCGACTTCAACACCTACACCGCCGGTGAGCTGGGCACGAGCGCGTCGCCCGAGTCGTGGCTGGAGGGGTTGCGGCGCGAGCTGGACCTGGGCGCGCGGGCACTGGGCGACGCGCCGGCGGCCGAGACGGTGTTCGTCGGCGGCGGCACCCCGTCGCTGCTGGGCGCCTCCGGGCTGGCCGACGTGCTCGACGCGGTGCGCGACTCGTTCGGGCTGGCGCCGGGGGCCGAGGTGACCACCGAGTCCAACCCGGAGTCGACGTCGCCGGAGTTCTTTTCCGGGCTTCGCGAGGCCGGGTACACGCGGATCTCGCTGGGGATGCAGTCGGCGGCCTCGCACGTGCTGAAGATCCTGGACCGCACCCACACGCCGGGTCGCCCGGTGGCCGCCGCCAAGGAGGCGAGGGCCGCGGGGTTCGAGCACGTGAACCTCGACGTCATCTACGGCACGCCGGGGGAGCGGACCGCGGACCTGCGTGCCTCGCTGGACGCGGTGCTGGAGGCCGGGGTCGACCACGTGTCGGCGTACTCGCTGATCGTCGAGGACGGCACCGCGCTGGCGCGGCGAGTGCGGCACGGTGAGCTGCCCGCGCCGGACGAGGACGTGCTGGCGGCGGACTACGAGCTGATCGACTCGGTGCTGTCGGCGGCCGGGCTGAGCTGGTACGAGGTGTCGAACTGGGCCGCATCGGAGGCGGCCGCGTGCCGGCACAACCTGGGCTACTGGCGCGGCGGCGACTGGTGGGGCGCGGGGCCGGGGGCGCACAGCCATGTCGGCGGGGTGCGCTGGTGGAACGTGAAGCACCCGGCGCGCTACGCCACGGCGCTGGCCGACGGCGGGTCCCCGGAGGCGGACCGCGAGGTGCTGACGCCGGACGAACAGGCCTTCGAGCGGATCATGCTGGAGCTGCGGCTCGCCGAGGGGCTGCCGGTGTCCGCGCTGACCGCCGACGGGGCGCGGGAGGCCGAGGCCGCGGTCGCCGAGGGCCTGCTGGACGCCGGGGCGCTCGCCGGCAAGCAGCGCTGTGTGCTGACCTTCCGGGGACGCCTGCTGGCCGACGGCCTCGTGCGACGGCTGGCTCCCTGAAAAGCGATCGAGCTGTTCTCGCTGCCCGAGGACGCCGTCGCCGACGACGGTGAGGTGCTCCGCTTCAGCCGGTCGTAGGTACCGGGCGGCCGAACAGGCTGCGCCAGTGGCCGGACCGCCGCAGCAGCAGGTGGGTCGGCAGCTGGAGGACAGCGTGCTGACGATCGTCACGATCGCCGTCGTGTCGCCGGTAGCCGAGCGGAGTCCGTAGAAGAGGGCGAGCGGTAGGACGACGTCCAGCACCACGGAACGGACGCGGTTGATCACCCGTCGATGGTCCCGGGCGCGGCCCGCCGCGCGCGTCGGGTTTGCGGCTACACCGGCTCAGACCTTGGTCGGGGGTCAGCAGTCGGGGATCGTCTCGGTGCAGATCGGCTGCTCGCCGTTGCTCGCGGTCTGCAGCAGCCGGTAGAGCGTCTCGCGCTGGTCGGTGTCGAGCGCGCAGAACACCTCGTCCTCCACCGCCGCCAGCGCGAACTCCGCCTTCGCCAGCGTCTTCGCCCCGGCCTCGGTCAGCGAGACCGTGTGCCGCCTGCGGTCCTCCGGCGAGCGCCGCCGCTCGACCAGCTGCTCGCGCTCCAGGTCGTTGAGCAGGCCGACGACGTTCGTCCCGTCCATCTCCAGCGTGCTCGCCAGCGTCTGCTGCGAGATCCCGTCCCGGTCCCGCACCAGGGTCAGGGCCAGCAGGTGCCGGGGCCGCAGGCCCAGCGGCTCCAGCACGGTTTCCGAGCGCAGCCGCAGCCGGCGCGCCAGGTGGTCGATCAACGCGCCGACCCGGTGCGCGGGCTGGTTCACAACCGGCAGGGAGGCCACCTCGTCACTTTACCCAACCGAAGCGCCTATCGGTGTGCTATAGATAGTTCGTGTAACACAAATCAATCTTGAAGGGCAAACCACCAATGGCGCACCTACTGCACATCGACTCGAGTATCCGCGGCGAGGAGTCCGTCAGCCGCAGGCTGACCGCTCGTGCGGCGGCGGCCTGGCGGGCCGCGCACCCGGACGGCGCCGTCACCTACCGCGACCTCGCCCGGAACCCGGTTCCGCACCTCGGCGAGGCAGGCAACACGGCCCGGACGGTCCCGCCGGCCCAGCACACCGAAGCCCAGGCCGCCGCCTGGGCGCGCATGCAGGAGCTGGTCGGCGAGATCAAGGCGGCCGACACGGTGCTGCTGGGCCTGCCGCTGTACAACTACGGACCGCCGAGCGAGGTGAAGGCGTGGGTGGACCACCTGATCGTTCCCGGCCTGGCGTTCGACCCGGAGAGCGCCCGGGGGCTGCTCGGCGATCGCGAGTTCATCGTGCTGGCCAGCCGTGGCGGCGGCTACGGCCCGGGCACGCCGCGCGAGGGCTGGGATCACGCCGAGCCGTGGCTGCCGCACGGGCTGTCCCTGACCGGTCTCGAACCACGGGTGATCACCGCCGAGCTGACCCTCGCGCCGCAGAACCCGGCCATGGCCGCACTGATCCCGCTGTTCGAGCAGAGCCTCGCCACCGCGGAGAAGGAGATCGACGCCCTGTGGGTGCCTGCCGCGGCCTGATCGTGTGACCCGGACCGCACTTCCGGGAGAAAGTGCGGTCCGGGTGCAACGGCCACCCGTGGTGCGAGCATCTGCTCTTCGTGCACTTCGACGATTTCGCCCGCGAGCAGCTGCCGGAGCTGGTGCGGTTCGCGGCGGTCCTGACCGGGGATCCGGACCTGGCCCAGGACCTCGTGCAGGAGGCGCTGGTGCGGGCCCACGAGAAGTGAGCCCGGGCCGCCGAGACCGACCGGCCCGACCTGTGCCTGCGGAAGATGGTCGTCAACGGGCACCTGTCGTGGCGGCGCCGCTGGTACCAGCGCGCGGTGCGGACGGTGGCGGACCCGACGTGGTTCCGCGAGCCGCACCCCGCCGGCCGGATCGCCGACGGCGCGCAGCTGAAGAAGCCGCTGTCGGGGCTGAGCCGGTCGCAGCAGGCCGCCGTCGTGCTGCGGTTCTACGAGGACCGCGACGACGACGAGATCGCGTCGGTACTCGGCTGCGCGGTGGGCACCGTGCGCAGTCACATCTCCCGCGGCCTGTCCGTGCTGCGGGTCCGCATGGGCGCCGAGATGGAGGTGGCCTGACCATGTCCGAGATGCGGAATCTGCGGGAAGCGCTGAAGGCCCGGGAGGCGCTCGCCCCCGATCCGGACGCGGTGCTCGCCGGGGCACACGGCCGGATCCGGCGCAGGCGCGCCCAGCGACGGATCGCCGGGGTCGCGCCGGGATGACCGTGCTGCGCCCGTCGGACGAGCCGGAGTCGATCGAAGCCGCCGCAGGGCGGCCGACCTCCCGGTGCCCGCGCCCGCGTTGCCGTTCACGGTCGGCGACCTGCCTTCCGGGTTCGAGCTGAGCACCTGGACCATCTCCGGCAGGTTCGCGAGCGGCCGGTACAACGGCTCGTCCGGCAACTACCTGGAGATCCGCGTCAGCGACTTCCCGGACCGCGAGGTCGGGGAGTCGGGCATCGTGACGGACCTGGCCGGCGGGGGAGCGCAGGCGAAGGTCCGCATCGCGCCGGACCGGGTGGTCTCGCTGCTGGCCAAGGCCTGGCAGCTCCCGGACGGCAAGATGCTGCAGATCGCGCGGTCGGTCCGCCTCGTGCCGACGCCCGTGCACTCGATGCTGCACAGCCTGCGCGTGCCTGCGGACCTGACGGTTCGGCAACGGAGCGGCGAGGCGGAGTACGAGTACCTGACGCTGTGCCCGCCCGAGGTGCAGACGCAGTCGCCGGCCCGGCCGGATGGGCGGTGCTACAGCGGCTCCGTCAGCGGCCCCGTGCCCGCCACCACGACCAGGGCCACGACGTCGACGAGCGCGCCTGCGCCGCTGATCACGGTCAAGACCGTGCGCCGCATCCTCGACGGCGGGACGATTCTGATGGTCGACACCGAGGAGGGCCCGCCGTCAGCTCCAGATGGTCACGTAGACCGGTGGCCGGAAGCGGGACGGCGGCACCCCGGCGCCGGGTGCGCGCATCACCTGCATCGCCGCCGGGGTGCCCAGGAAATGCCGCAGCGAGCTCGCCGCGGTGGAACACCGGTTGTGCGGCAACGTGGTCAGGTGCCAGTATTCCGTCCGCGGGGTGACCGGCGTCGGCAGCACGACCAGTTCGTGCCTGCGCCGCTGCGGCGCCACCAGGTGCTCGAAGGCGAGCGACACCCCGCTGCCGTTGGCCGCCGCCGACCACGCCGCGGTCTGGTTCGGGAAGACGCGGATGGCGGATTCCGGAACGGCCATGCGGCGCAACAGTTGTGCCGTTCCGCTGCCCGGGTCCGCCCCCGACGGGTCCACCAGCCACGGCCACTGCGCGGGCCCGCCGCGGGGCCGGAATCCAGGCGCCGCAACGGCGACGATGTTGCACCGGAACACCGGCTCGCTCGCCACATCGCCCTCCAGGCGCGGCCCGAGCGCGGCGTCGGCAAGCCGGTTCGTGACCAGCACCGGCATTTCCGCCACCTGAGCCAGCCCCGCCGAGGCGTCCACCGATTGGCCCGTCCGGCGCATGAACGCCTCGAGCAACGGATCCGCGACGAACTCCGCGATCGTGCTCGTGACTACGACGTGCATCCGTTCGGCCACGCCGTTGGCCTCCCGGACGGCCGCATCGGCATCCGCCCCGAGGGCTACCATCTGTGAGGCGATCGGCAGCAGGCGGCTGCCGCCCGGCGTCAGCGTCATACCGTTGGCGGTGCGGACGATCAGCTTGTCCCCGTGGTGCTGCCGCAGCGCGGCCAGCGCCTGCGACACCGCGGGTTCGCTGACGCCGAGGGTCCGGGCCGCGTCGGTCACCGAGCCGAGCCGGGCCACGAGGACGAAGGCACTCAGCTGACCGAGGGTCATCTCACACCGGTCCGAATCACTTGAACAGTCTACATAAGTGATCCCTTATTCGGCCATTGTCGGTTACTCCCACCGGGTGCACCCTGTGCCGAAAATCCATGCCCGGGGAGGGCGCATGCAAGTACCTGCGCAGTTCCAGTACGAGCGGGCCACGAGCGTGGCGCACGCGTTGAGTCTGCTGACGAAGTTCGGACCGGAGAGCCGGATCGTGGCAGGCGGGCACAGTCTCATCCCGATGATGAAGCTGCGCCTGGCCCAGCCGGAGGCGCTCATCGACATCAACGGCCTGTCCGAGTTGGCCCGGATCAGCGTCGAGGACGGCACCTTGTACGTCGGGGCCATGGTGCGCCACGCCGATCTGCTGTCCTCGGCGGTCGTGGGGGAGCACTTCCCGATCTTCCACGACGCCGAGCGGCTGATCGCCGATCCCGTGGTGCGCAACCGCGGAACGGTCGGCGGTTCGCTGTGCCAGGCCGATCCGTCGGAGGACCTGTCGGCCGCGTTCGCCGCGGTGCGCGGCGAGGCGGTGATCGAGGGAACCGGCGGGCGCCGGGTCGTGCTGGTCCGCGAGTTCTTCACCGGTCCTTACCAGACCGTGGTGGGGGAAAACGAAATGCTAGTGCAGCTGCGCGTGCCGATCTCCTCGTCCGCGTCGGCCTACGAGAAGGTCGAGCGCAGGGCGGGGGACTGGGCGGTCGCCGCGGTCGGCGCGGAGTTGCGGATCGAAGGCACGCAACTGGTTTCGGTCGGCATCGGACTCACCGCGCTGGGTGCGCCGAACTTCCACGCGCCGGAGGCCGAGGAGTACCTGCTCGGCGGGCCCGCCGTGGACGAGCGCTTCGCGGAGGCCGGCCGGATCGCCGCGCGGCACTGCGAACCGGTTGCGGACCAGCGCGGTCCCGTCGACTACAAGCGTCACCTCGCGGAGGTCCTCACCGTCCGCGCGCTGCGCCGGGCCCGCACCCGTTGGCACGGCAACCACCCCCAGGAGGCCTGAACACATGGAGATCACGGTTACCGTCAACGGGCAGCAGCACACGCGGAACGTCGAACCCCGCCTGCTGCTCGTGCACTTCCTGCGCGACGAGCTGGGCCTGACCGGCACGCACTGGGGTTGCGACACCTCCAACTGCGGCGCGTGCGTGGTGTGGCTGGACGAGGCGCCGGTCAAGTCCTGCACGGTTCTCGCGGTGATGGCCGACGGCCGCCGCGTCCGCACCGTCGAGGGGCTCGGCGATTCCACCGGGCTGGACCCGGTGCAGCAGGGCTTCACCGAATGCCACGGCCTGCAGTGCGGGTTCTGCACGCCGGGCATGATGCTGACCGCGCGCTGGCTGCTCGACCACCACCCGGATCCGTCCGAAGAGGACATCCGCGAGGCGATCTCCGGCCAGCTGTGCCGGTGCACCGGCTACGAGAACATCGTCAAGTCCATCCAGTGGGCCGCCGAGCACGACACCGCCGCCGCGGCGGTCCCCGAGGAGAGCACCGTGGACAGTGCGGAGGTGTCCGCATGACCACCACCGAGAACCACACCCCGATGGGGTTCGGGCGCATGCACCGCAAGGAGGACGCCCGGTTCATCCGCGGTCACGGGCAGTACGTCGACGACGTGAACCTGCCCGGGATGCTGCACGGCGCGGTGCTGCGCAGCCCGCATGCCCATGCGCGCATCGTGTCCATCGACACGAGCGCGGCCGAGGCGCACCCGAAGGTGAAGGCCGTCATCACCGGCCAGACCCTGGAGGGACTGAACCTCGCCTGGATGCCCACGCTCTCGCACGACGTGCAGGCCGTGCTGGCCACCGACAAGGTCCGGTTCCAGGGGCAGGAGGTCGCCTTCGTCGTCGCCGACGACCGCTACGCCGCCCGCGACGCGCTGGAGGTGATCGACGTCGAGTACGAGGCGCTGCCACCCGTCGTCGACGCCCGCCGCGCGCTGGAGCCGGACGCGCCGGTCATCCGCACCGACATCGACGGCAAGCGGGACAACCACATCTTCGACTGGGAAGCAGGGGACGCCGCGCGTACCGACGAGGTGTTCGCCAGCGCCGACGTGGTGTCCGCGCAGGACATGCTGTACCCGCGGGTGCACCCGGCGCCGATGGAGACCTGCGGCGCGGTGGCCCACATGGACCCCATCACGGGGAAGCTCACCGTGTGGACGACCACGCAGGCGCCGCACGCGCACCGCACCCTGTACGCGCTGGTGGCCGGGCTGCCCGAGCACAAGATCCGGGTCATCTCGCCGGACATCGGCGGCGGGTTCGGCAACAAGGTCGGCATCTACCCGGGTTACGTGTGCGCGGTGGTCGGCTCGATCGTCACCGGCAAGCCGGTGAAGTGGATGGAGGACCGCTCCGAGAACCTGATGAGCACGTCCTTCGCCCGCGACTACCACATGCACGGCGAGATCGCGGCCACCAGGGACGGGAAGATCCTCGGGGTGCGCGTCAACGTGCTCGCCGACCACGGCGCGTTCAACGGCACCGCGCAGCCGACGAAGTTCCCCGCCGGGTTCTTCAGCGTCTTCACCGGTTCCTACGACATCGAGGCGGCGCACTGCGCGGTCACTGGCGTCTACACGAACAAGGCCCCCGGCGGTGTCGCCTACGCGTGTTCGTTCCGCATCACCGAAGCGGTCTATCTGGTCGAGCGGCTGGTCGACGTGCTGGCTTACGACCTCGGGATGGACCCGGCCGAGCTGCGGAAGCGCAACCTGCTCAGGCCGGAGCAGTTCCCGTACGTCAGCAAGACCGGTTGGGAGTACGACTCCGGCGACTACCCGCGCGCGCTGAGCCAGGCGATGGACATCGCCGGCTATGCGGAGCTGCGGGAGGAACAGAAGCGGCGCGCGGTGAGCGGGGACGGGCCGCTGATGGGCATCGGCATCAGCTTCTTCACCGAGGCGGTCGGTGCGGGGCCGCGCAAGCACATGGACATCCTCGGGCTGGGCATGGCCGACGGCGCTGAGTTGCGTGTACACCCGACCGGCAAAGCCGTGCTGCGGTTGTCCTGCCAAAGCCAGGGACAGGGGCACGAGACCACGTTCGCGCAGATCGTGGCCGAGGAATTGGGCATCTCGCCGGACGACATCGAGGTCGTGCACGGCGACACCGACCAGACGCCGTTCGGCCTCGGCACCTACGGGTCCCGGTCGACGCCGGTGTCCGGCGGGGCGACCGCGGTGGTGGCGCGGCGGGTCCGCGAGCGGGCCAAGATCGTCGCTTCGGCCATGCTGGAGGTGAGCCCGGATGACCTGGAGTGGGAGAAGGGTCGCTGGTTCGTCCAGGGCGACCCGGACTCCGGCAAGACCATCCAGGAGATCGCGCTGGCCGCGCACTCCGACCTGGAACTGCCCGACGGCGTCGAGGGGCACCTGGACGCGACGTGCGTCTACAACCCGCCGAACCTCACCTACCCGTTCGGCGCCTACATCTGCGTCGTTGACGTCGATCCTGAGACCGGGCAGGTGAAGGTGCGCCGGTTCGTCGCGGTCGACGACTGCGGCGTCCGGATCAACCCGACGATCGTCGAGGGCCAGGTGCACGGCGGGCTGGCCGAGGGCATCGGAATGGCGCTGATGCAGGTGATGGCGTTCGACGAGGACGGCAACCACCTCGGCGGGTCGTTCATGGACTACCTGATCCCGACGTCCATGGAGTGCCCGTCGTGGGAGCTGGGCGAGACGGTGACCCCGTCGCCGCACCACCCCATCGGCGCCAAGGGCGTCGGCGAGTCCGCGACCGTCGGCTCGCCCGCGGCCGTGGTCAACGCGGTGGTCGACGCGCTCAAACCGTACGGGGTGCGGCACGCGGACATGCCGCTGACCCCAGCGGCCGTGTGGCGCGCCCTGCAGAACCGTCCACTCCGGACAGATTTGGCGATCACGTGATGAACGGGCAGGAGTTGCGCGCGCACGCGGAGTCCCTGCGGGCGGGTCGGACGCCGTTCGTGCTGGCGACGGTGGTGCGGGCGCAACGCCCCACCAGCGCGAAACCCGGCGACTGCGCGCTGGTGCTCGCCGATGGGACCATCGAGGGTTTCGTCGGCGGGTCCTGCGCCGAGTCGACCGTGCGGCAGCAGGGGATCCGGCTGCTGCTGACCGGCGAGTCGGCGCTGCTGCGGATCCAGCCCGGCGCGGGCGAGCAGGTCGAGGAGGGGGTGGTGACGGTCGGGAATCCGTGCCTGTCCGGCGGGGAGCTGGAGATCTTCCTGGACGCGCAGATGCCGCCGCTGCTGGTCGTAATCCACGGCGACGGGCCGATCGCGCTGGCGCTGGCGTCGGTCGGCCGCGTACTCGGCTACGAGACGCGGGTGGGCGCCGAGCTGTCCGACGACACGTTCGCGGTGATCGTGGCGTCGCACGGCCGGGACGAGGAACGCGTGCTGGAGGCGGCGGTGCGGGCGGACGTGGCCTACATCGGGCTGATCGCCAGCGAAAAGCGCGGCGCGGCGGTGCTGGAGCGGCTGGGGCTGTCCGAGCCCGGCCGCATCCACACCCCGGCCGGTCTGCCGATCGGGGCGCGGACGCCGGCCGAGGTGGCGGTGTCGGTGTTCGCGGAGCTGATCGCGACCCGCCCGCGCCCGCCGCGGCACCCGGCGGTGGACGTCGAGGTGGCCGCCGAGGCGGTCGACCCGGTGTGCGGCATGAGCGTCGCGATCACCCCGGACGCGGTGCAGCTGCCCTACGGCGAGCGGAAGTACTACTTCTGCGGGACCGGGTGCCGCCACGCGTTCGCCGACGAGCCGGGCAGGTACACCGGTGACGCCTGAGACGGTCGGCGATCTCGCCGATCGCCTTGGCGCCGCCGGGTACCTCACCGACGACGCACTGGCCACCGCCCTGTTCCTCGCGGTCCGGATGCGGCAGCCGATCCTGCTCGAAGGTGAGCCCGGCGTCGGCAAGACCCAGGCGGCCAAGTCGCTGGCGGCCGCCATGGACACGCCGTTGATCCGGTTGCAGTGCTACGAGGGACTGTCCTCTTCGGATGCGCTGTACGAGTGGAACTACCCGCGTCAGCTGCTCGGGATCCGGCTGGCCGAGTCGCGGGGCGAGTCGCTCGCGGAGGCGGACCTCTTCGCCGACGACTACCTGCTGGCGCGACCGCTGCTGGCGGCGATCACGCACCCCGGACCGCGCCCGGCGGTGCTGCTGATCGACGAGGTCGACCGCGCCGACGACGAGTTCGAGGCGTTCCTGCTCGAACTGCTGGCCGAGTCGGCGGTGACGATCCCGGAGCTGGGGACGCGGCGCGCGGTGGTGCCGCCGGTGGTCGTGCTGACCTCCAACCGGACCCGCGAACTGCACGACGCCCTCAAGCGGCGGTGCCTGTACCACTGGATCGCGCACCCGGAGGTGGCGCAGGTGGCGGCCATCATCCGGTTGCGGGTGCCGGGCGTGGCGGACTGGCTCGCTGACCGTGTGGCGCGGGCGGTGGGCCGGATGCGCGGGTTCGGGCTCTACAAGCCGCCCGGGGTCGCGGAGGCGATCTCGTGGGCCGCGGCGCTGCAGGTGCTCGGTGTGGCGCCGGTGGACGGCCAGGCGGTGGAGCGGACGCTCAGCGCGGTGCTCAAGTACGAAGAGGACCGCGCGGTGGCGGTGGAGCGGCTGGCGGAGGTGGTCGGTGAGTGAGCCCTCCGGCCCGCCGGTGGCGCCTGGTGAGTGGCCCGGCGGAGCTGGTGCCGACGGCTCTGCGGTGGTGGTCGAGTGTCTCGCGGAGGTGGCGGGTGGCTGAGTCCGCCGGTGGTGCTGGGTGAGTGAGCGGGGTGCTGAGGTGCGAGGAGGGCCGCGCGGGCGTTCTTCTCGGTGGCGGCGTGGCGGTCATATCCGGCGGGTGCGGTTCCGGTGGAGCGTCTGGCGGAGGTGGTGGGTGGCTGAGCCCTCCGGCCGGGCGGTAGTGCCGGGTGAGTGGCCTGGCGGCGCGGCTGTCCGGTGGTGGTCGTGTGTCTCGCGGAGGTGGTCGGTGGCTGAGCCCGCCGGTGGTGCCGGGTGAGTGACCTCGCGGAGCTGGCAGCGCGGCTGTGCGAGCGGCTGCGGTCGGCGGGCCTGGCGGTCGGCGCGGACCGGGCCGCGCGCTTCGCCAGGGCGGTGATGCTCGTGTCGCCGCAGCGCACGCGCGAGCTGTACCTGTGCGCCCTGACCACGCTCACCTCGTCCCCGGCCGATGCGCAGGTCCTGGCCAGCGTATTCGCCACCGTTTTCGCCGCCCCCGAGGTCGGCACCGCCGGCGCCGGGGCGTTCAGCGCCGGGGAATCGACGGGGCCGGCCCGAGAAGTGCGGGCTCCCACGGCGGGCAGCGCGGTAGACCGGCTGGCGACCCGCGACTTCGCCACGCTCGAACCCGCTGAGCTGGCGCTGCTGCGGGCCGCGATGAGCGAGTTCCGGCTGGCGACCCCGCTGCGGCGGTCGCGACGGAAGCGGCTTTCGCCCGGCGGGCGGCGCGCGGACCTGCGGGAGACCTTGCGCGTCGCGCGGCGGACCGGGGGCGAGCCGGTCCGGTTGCGGCGCTGGGTCTCCCGCGAGAAGCCGCGGAAGCTCGTCGTGCTGTGCGACATCTCGGGCTCGATGGAGCCCTACGCGCGGGCCCTGTTGCAACTGCTGGTCTGCGCCGCGGGTGGGGCGCGGGCCGAGGTGTTCACGTTCGCGACCCGTCTCACGCGGCTGACCCGGGTGCTGCAGCGGACGCCGTCGGCCGCACTGGCCGACGCGGGACGGGAGGCGCCGGACTGGTCGGGCGGCACGAAGATCGGTGATTCGCTCGGGGAGTTCCTGGATACCCATGGCGCGCGGGGGATGGCGCGCGGAGCGGTGGTGGTCGTCCTGTCCGACGGGTGGGAGACCGGCAGCCCCGAGCGGCTGGGCCGCGAAATGGCCCGGTTGTCGCGGCTCGCGCACCGGATCGTGTGGGCCAACCCGCGCACGGCCAGCCCCCGGTTCCGGCCGTCGACCGGCGGGATGGCGGCGGCGTGGCCGTACTGCGACGCCGTCGTCAGCGCTCACCGGCTGGACGCGATCGAAGACCTGCTGACCGCCATCGCCGGTTGCTCCGGCCGGGATTAGGGTAGCCTAACCACAGACGCTGAACGCGAGTGAGGAGCGGCGTATGGCAGGCAAGTCCCGGCCGGCGGTCCGGCTGCGGGTGCTGCGCACCCAGCGGCTGACACCGCACATGATCCGCATCGTCGCCGGTGGGCCAGGGCTGGCCGATTTCCAGCCGAACGAGTTCGCCGACGCCTATGTGAAGATGCTGTTCCCGCGGGAGGGCGTGGAGTACCCGGTGCCGTTCGACATGGGCGTCATCCGCGCCGAGATGCCGCGCGAGCAGTGGCCGGTGATGCGGACCTACACCGTGCGCTACTACGACCCGCGCGCCGGTGAGCTGGCGCTGGACTTCGTGCACCACGGCGACCAGGGGCTCGGCGGCCCGTGGGCGGCGTCCGCCCAGCCGGGTGACGAGCTGCTGCTGGCCGGCCCCGGCGGCGCCTACGCCCCCGGCGAGGAGGCCGACTGGCACCTGCTGGTCGGCGACGAGAGCGCATTGCCCGCGATCGCGGTGGCGCTGGAGATGATGCCGGCCGGTGTGCCGGTGCGGGTGTTCATCGAGGTGGCGGACCCCGCGGAGGAGCAGCCGCTCGCCACCAAGGGGGACGCGCAGATCCAGTGGTTGCACCGGTCCGCCGGGGACGACCTGGTGGCCGCCGTGCGCGCGCTGGAGTTCCTGCCGGGCACGGTGCAGGCCTTCGTCCACGGCGAGGCCGGTTTCGTCCGGGAGCTGCGCCGGTACCTGCTCGGCGAGCGCGGGGTGCGCAAGGACCTGCTGTCGATCTCGGGCTACTGGCGCCGGGGCAAGACGGACGAGGAGTGGCGGGCGGAGAAGGCCGCGGAGCGCCCCGCCGAGGAGGCGGCCGGCCGTCCGTGACGGCGCCGGCCGGTTACGCCGGGTGGTTGCGAGGCCGGCGGGTCGGTCGGCTATTCTCTTTCCCGGCGCTGGAACCCGGCGCCACACGCGGACGTAGCGCAGCTGGTAGCGCATCACCTTGCCAAGGTGAGGGTCGCGGGTTCGAATCCCGTCGTCCGCTCCACGCGCGATTAGCTCAGCGGGAGAGCGCTACCTTGACACGGTAGAGGTCACTGGTTCAATCCCAGTATCGCGCACCACAGTCCCTTGTGGACATCGATCTTCCCGGGAACGGCTGCCACGCATGAGCGCGGCAGCCGTTCTCCGTTTTCAGTGGGTCGCGGGGTGGCCGTGGTGCAGCGCGTCGGCAGTCGCGCCGGGTCCGCGGTTCCTCCGGCGTGATCGCCAGGGGCACGTTGCGCAGCAGGGCGGTGTCCACGGCGATGCGCGCGATCATCCGGGCGGTCCGCTGGGCCGGATGCGTGTGCGGTCCGGCGTTCCAGGCGAGCGTGTGCCACCCGAGCGTGTCGAGCACTCCGGGCGTACGGATTCGCCCGCGCCCGCTGCTTGCCAGGCTCGCGGTGAGCCGGGTCCCGCGACCCGCGCGGGCCGTGTCACTTCCGCGCCGAAACCGTGCTGAAGCCGCGGTGAAACCGGCCGCCCGCACGCTGCGGTCATGGAACAGGAAGAACTCGCCTGGCTGCCCACCGTCCGTCCCGCCGGCTGCCCTTTCGACCCGCCCGCCGAGCTGGGCGAGATCCGGGCACACCGGCCCCTTGTGCGCATGTCCTACCCGGACGGGCACCGCGGCCGGCTGGTCACCGGTCACGCCCAGGCCCGCGCCGTCCTCGGCGACTCGCGGTTCACCTCGTGGTACGAGCTCATGCACTACCCGCTCCCCGGCCTGGACGGCGACGTCCCGCGGGCCCCGGTCGGCGACCTCACCGGCATCGACGCGCCCGAGCACACCCGCTACCGCAAGCTGCTCGCCGGGAAGTTCACCGTCCGCCGGATGCGTCAGCTCACCGACCGGGTCGAGGAAGTCGCCACCGAACACCGGGACGCGATGGCGCAGCACGGCCCCTCGGTGGACCTGTTCCAGGCCTGCGCGCGCCCAGTACCCGCGGTGATGATCTGCGAGCTGCTCGGCGTGCCCTACTCCGACCGCGAGTTCTTCCACACCCAGGTGGCGGCACTGATGACCCCTGGTGCGGGCCAAACGCGCCGAGCCCACCGACGACGTGCTCGGCAACCGCACCACGAGCGACCTGACCGACGAGGAACTGTCCGGCATCGGCACGTTCCTGCTGGGCGCAGGCCTGGACACCACCGCGAACATGATCGCGCTGGGCGCCTTCGCCCTGCTGCGCGACCCGGACCAGCTCGCCGCGCTCCGCGACGACCCGGCCCTCGCGGACAGCGCGGTCGAAGAGCTGCTCCGCTACCTGACCATCGCCGACACCGGTGTCCGGGCCGCGCTGGAGGACGTCGAGCTGGACGGTCAGGTGATCCAGGCCGGCGAGTCGGTCACCATCACCGCCAACGCCGCGAACCGCGACCCGGAGCGGTTCCCGGACCCGGACACGCTCGACCTGCGCCGGCACGCCGCCGGGCACCTGGCTTTCGGCCACGGCATCCACCAATGCCTAGGCCAGCAACTGGCCCGCGTCGAAATGCGCGTCGCCATCCCCGCGCTCTTCGCCCGGTTCCCGACGCTGCGCTTGGCCGTCCCGGCCGACGAGGTGCCGCTGCGACACGACATGAGCATCTACGGCGTGCACCGGTTGCCGGTCACCTGGGACTGCTGAGCGGCACTGCGACCGGCGAAGGGTGTGCTGCGGGGCAGATTGTTGTTGCGGTTTCGGTCGATTCGGTATGCACCTCCTGAGCAGCCGCCGGGGCGTCGGCAGCTGGTGCGGGTGTTCATCGTGGGCCCCAAGGCGGTGGCCGGGGGATGTCCCCTATGGGGTTAAGGTGACGGGGCGATGGTCGTCGCGGGCTTCTTCGTCGTTGCGGGGTGTGGGTGGTGGCCCGGTGCCGGCGAGCACCGTCGCGACGGGGACAGGACGACGGTACGGTTCATCGGCCTCCTCAGAAGACAGCGCCCGCGTCCCGGGCGACGATCTCGTCCAGGGCCCGTTCGGCGATGGCGGCGATGGTCATGGACGGGTTGCACGCGGCGGTGTCCCGGCATCAGGGCGCCGTCGAGCACGTAGAGCCCGCGGTGGCCGAGGACGCGGCCGGCGAGGTCGCAGACCGTGCCCATGGACGCGCCGCCGAGCGGGTGCCACGTGCTCGGCACGAGCGTCGTGGTGTTGAGCTTGACGGCGGCGGCTCCGCCGATGTCGGTGATCCGCTTGTGAATGCGCCGAGCCAGCTTCGCGTCCGCGCTGCCCGGCCACTGCAACACCGCGTCGTCCTTGGCCGCGTCGTAGACGAAGTGGCCGCGGCCCGCGCTCACGCCGTAGCCGACGAGCATCGTGGTGCGCAGGTTCGGCAGCGGCGGGAGGAAGGCCTGGATGACCGTGTTGGCCAGTGCCGGGTCGACCCACTCCTCGCTGCCGTAGATGACCGGACCGCCCTGCGGGGAGCCGAGGTCGTCGGCGAGGCTGGTCCAGGTGCAGATCTGGTCGCCGTTGGAACCCCAGTTCGTGCCGAGGCCGTCCGGCAGGTCGGGAATCCCGCCAGTGGCGCCGGCCCGCATCAGCAGCTTGGTGGTGTTCGCCGTGCCGGCCGCCATCACGAGGGCATTCGCGGTGAGCACCTTCTTTTCGAGCACGACGCCGCCGGTGTCGATCCGGTCCACGTGGATCAGCCAGCGCCCGACGGGAGCCACCGCCACGTCGGTGACGTTGTGCAGGGTCGCGACGGTGCAGTGGCCGGTGGCCTCCGCGGCCGCGAGGTAGGTGACGTCGACCGAGTGCTTGCCACCGTTGTTGACGCCGAACGCGCGGTCTCCGTTGGTGTAGGACTGTTTCATCTCACCCTTCAGCTCGCGCAGGGCGTAGCTCCAGTCGATCGGCATCGGGATCTTCTCGACCAAGTGGCCCGCGGCGCGGGCGTTGCGGGCGAAGACGCGCGCCGCCGCGTAGGCCGGGCTGGCGATCAGCTCGTCGGGCGCGGTGGCGATGCGCAGCATGCTCGCCACGCGCGGGTAGTACACCTGGTCCATGCGCGCGTAGTCGAGCTGCTCGGGGAAGTTGGCGTTGAAAACCTCCTCGGTCGGCTGGAGCGTCATGCCCTGGTAGATCAGCGATCCGCCGTCGACACCGGCCGCGCACATGATGTCCATGCCGTTGCCCGGCACGCGTTCCAGCAGTCCGGTGTAGCGCTCGAACGGGAACGACACGAGCCCGAACAGGTTGGGCTCGGAGCCGAGCCAGAAGATCCGCTTGTCCGGCGCGGTGGGGTGGGGGAAGGTCTCGGCGTTCGGGCCGGTGGGCCAGCTGATGCCGCGTTCGAGGACGTGCACGGGCATCCTGGCCTGCGCGAGCCGCAGTGCGGTCACGCCGTCGCCGAAGCCGGAGCCGATGACCACGACCCGGTGCTCCTCGCGGGTGACCGGCACCCGGCTCGCGGACGCGGCGCCCGGCAGGAGGGGCAGGCCCGTGGCGGCGGCCGCCCCCTTGATCACGGTGCGGCGGCTCAGAGCGGGCATGGGTCCTCCGTTGCGGTGTGTGCGGGTTTGGTGACGGGCGGGAGTTTAGGGAGGTGAACCGAGACATGGAACGATGTGCGGACCTCATTACTCGCCGGTAGCATCCGGCTGATGCGAGGTCGCCGGAGTTGAGCACGCACCGCAGCGACGCCCTGCGCAACCGCGAGACGATCCTGCGCGTGGCCGACGAGGCGTTCGCGGAGGGTGTGGACGTCGTCCCGCTGGAGGAGATCGCCCGCCGGGCGCGCCTCGGCCGCGCGACGGTCTACCGGCACTTCCCCGACCGCCGCGCGCTCGGCTTGGCGGTGGCGGCGCAACAACTGCGGGCGCTGTGCCGGATGGTGAAGCACCAGGAGGCCGCGCCCCGCCCGTTCCGGGAACTGCTGGCGATGGTGCTGGCCATGCAGGTCTCCCGGCGGCCGCTGGTCCGCCTGTTCCGGGAGTTGCCGGTGCGCTACCAGCAGCAGAAGACGAACGCGCTGATCACGATCCTGACCCCGGCTTTCCGCCGCGCGCAGGTTGATGGGCAGTTGCGCGCGGATGTGCAGCCGACGGTTCTGTTGCTGGTGTTCGAAATGGTGGAAGCGGCGATCACGGCGGGATCTGCCGCGGTGCACCAGGACGACGCCGTGCGGCGGGTGGTGAATGTCGTGCTGGACGGGTTCTTCGCGGTGGCGCCGGCGCGGTGAGCGGTGCGGGCCGAGCGCCGTTGTCAGGATTGCCGGTGCGGCGCGGGCTGATCGTGGACTGCTGCGAGGCCATGGTTTTCCTTCTGTCCTTTGTGGTTTCGGTTCTGCTGATCATTCTAGGAGCGCGCAAATCGCCGCACATCTACCGAAAGACAGATTTTTCCGGCTTTCACCGCGCGACGCTGGTCTGTCGAGCCCGGCTGGAGTAGAACGAGATCATGGCGACGGAGCTGAAGGTGGACACCGACCCCGCCGAGGTGGGGTTCGACGCGCGGCGGCTGGACCGGATCGAAGGGCATTTCGGCCGGTACGTGGACGACGGCCGGCTACCCGGCTGGCTCGCCGTGGTCAGCAGGCGAGGCAAGATCGCCTACGTCGCGCGGCGGGGCCACCGGGACGTCGAGGCGGGCCTTCCGGTCGAAATGGACACGCGCTGGCGCATCTTCTCGATGACCAAGCCGATCACGTCCGTCGCCGTGATGGTGCTCTACGAGGAGGGCGCCTTCGAGCTCACCGACCCGATCGCCCGCTGGCTGCCGGAGTTCGCCGAGCCGCGGGTGTTCGTCAAGGGCTCCGCGCTCAAACCGGTCACCGAACCGGCCACCGAGCCGATCCGCGTGTGGCACCTGCTCACCCACACCGCCGGGCTCACCTACGGCTTCCACCACGCCCACCCGGTCGACGCGATCTACCGCGCCAACGGCTTCGAGTGGGGGACCCCGCCGGGCGCCGACCTCGCCGAGTGCACGCGGCGGTGGGCGGAGCTGCCGCTGGTCTTCCAGCCCGGCGCGGAGTGGAACTACTCGGTCGCCACGGACGTCCTCGGCCGGCTCGTGGAGGTGGTGTCCGGGCAGCCGCTGGACGAGTTCTTCGCTCGGCGGATCTTCGAGCCGCTGGGCATGGGCAACACGGGTTTCGCCACTGATTCCACGGACAAGTTCGCCGCGCTGTACGTGCCGGATCCCGGTACCGGCAAGGCCGTCCGCAACGAAGCCTTCGGGCGGTCCGGGCTCGAGAAGCCCGCCTGCCTGTCCGGCGGTGGCGGGCTCGTGTCCACGGCCGCGGACTACCACCGGTTCACCCAGTTCCTGCTGAACCGCGGCGAACTCGACGGGGTCCGGCTGCTCGGCCCGCGCACCGTCGACCTGATGACGAGCAACCACCTGCCGGGCGGCGTGGACCTGGAGGCATACGGACGTCCGCTGTTCGCCGAAATGCCCTTCCACGGCTTCGGTTTCGGGCTCGGCTTCTCCGTCCTGACCGACCCGGTGAAGGCGAAAACCCTGTCCAGCGAGGGCGAGTTCGCCTGGGGCGGCGCGGCGAGCACCGCGTTCTGGGTCGATCCCGCCGCGGAGATCACAGCGTTGTTCTTCACGCAGCTGCTGCCGTCCAGCACCCACCCGATCCGGCAGTACCTGCGGCAGCTGGTGTATCAGGCGGTCGTCGACTGACGGTGCAGCCGCCGTAGCGCCAGTGCGACCTGCAGGCGCAGGCGGCCGGACGGGTCGTGCACCGACCAGCCCAGCAGGGTTTCCGCGTGGGCCAGCCGGTCCTGCAGCGTCGAGTGGTGCACGGTGAGCGCGGCGGCCGCCGCGCGCAGGCTGGAGCTGGTGGCCACGGCGTCGAGCGTCGCGAGCATCCACGGTGCCGACGCGGCCGCGCGCTCAAGGGCACGCACGTCCGGAACCGGTTCGCTGCCCGGCCGTACGGCCTCGGCGAGCACCACCAGCCCGCCCAGCTCGTCCGCGCGGACCACCCGCGGACCCGGGTCGTCCGGGGTGCCTTCGGCGGTGAATCGCACCGCCGTCCGGGCCGCGGCCAGCGACGACGGCAGGTCCAGCACGGGCACCGCGGGGCCGATGCCCGCGCGTGCCCCGGCCGGCGGAGTGATCATCACCCCGGCCGTGCCGTCGGCGTAGGCGATGGCACGCGCTGTCGCCCCTAGGCCCAGCCGCCGCGCCGCCTTCTCCCTGGCCTGCGGGGACGCGGTGCCGTCCAGCACGACCTCGACGGGCTCCGGCACCCGGTCCCGCTCCAGCACGAGCCGGATCGCGGCGTCGGCGCGTTCCAGGACCATCGCATCCACCGCGGAGGGCGGGCCCGGCCGCTCCAGCCACAGCCCGTCCACACCTGGCCAAGCGGGATCGACCGGAGTGTCCAGGTCCGATCGCCGACCGTCGGCCGAGACCCTGATCCGCCTGCCGGGCGCCTCCAGCCGCGCGGCGCAGCCGGCGAGGGTGGCCGCGCCGCGGACCAGCGCCTCCAGCCCGGCGTGCCCGTCGACGAGGCGGTCGAAGTATGCGATCACCCTGACCGCGGCGCCCGCCTCCGGGTCGAGCGCGGCCAGCCGCCCTGCCAGCTCTCTCACCGGTCCATGGTGTCACTCGGCGAGGATCCGGCGCAGCCATCGCAACCGCGCGGCCTTCGCGGCCCGGGAGATCTCGGCCTGCGGCGCGAACGAGTCGAACCCGTGGTAGCCGCCCGGCCACACGTGCAGCTCGGCCGGCCCGCCCGCCAGCCAGATCCGCCGCGCGTAGTCCACGTCCTCGTCCCGGAAGGACTCCGCCGAGCCGACGTCGATGAACGCCGGCGGCAGCCCGGACAGGTCGGCGGCCCGCGCCGGGGCGGCGTACGGGGAGACGTCCGGGCCGCCGCGCGCGGAGCCGAGCAGCGCCGTCCAGCTGGTGTCGTTCTACGTGCGGTCCCACACGCCGAGCCCCTTCATCTGGTGCGTCGACGGGGTCTCGTTGCGGTCGTCCAGCATGGGCGCGACCAGCAGCTGACCCGTCAGCCGCGGTCCGCCGCGGTCCCGGGCCATCAGCGCGACCGCCGCGCTCAGCCCACCGCCCGCGCTGCCCCCGGCCACGACCAGCCGGGACGGATCGATGCCCAGCTCCGCCGCGTGCTCGTGGGTCCACAGCAACCCGGCGTAGCAGTCGTCGACCGGCACCGGATGCGGGTGCTCGGGGGCCAGCCGGTACTCCACCGACACCACGACCAGCCCCAGCTCCAGCGCCCAGGCCAGCGGCTCGTCGAGCCCGACGCGGTTGGTGCCCACGACCATGCCGCCGCCGTGGATCCAGTAGATCCCGGGCGCCGGTGTGCGCAGCCCTGTGGGGCGGCCGACCACCACGGACACCTGGTCCGACACCCGCCGGTCCGCCAGCTCGATGCGCCCGTCCTGACACAGCTCGTCGTCGGAGAGCAGGCGCGCGCCCATGCCCTCGCGCATCGCGGGGATCATGTCCGGCCGGATTGAGGGCGGGACGTGCTCGGCGATGACGTCGAGCATGGCCGCGGCTTCGGGGTCGAACGCCGGCGGCGGACCGTACGGGGTGCTGGTGGTCATCGGGCCTCCTGGTCACGACGGTGTGGAACACCATCCTGACCCGGCCAGGACCCCGCCGGGTGGCGGACGTTGCCCGCCACCCGGCGGGGTCCTCATCCCAGCTTGCCGATGATCTGCTCGCCGTACGCGTGCAGCGTCTGTTCGCGCTGGTCGTGCATCAGGTACACGGCGAACTGGTCGACCCCCAGGGCGGCCAGTTCCTGCAGCCGCGCCACGTGCGCCCCCGCGGGGCCGGTCAGGCAGAACCGGTCGACGATCTCGTCCGGGACGAAGTCGGTCGACGGGTTGCCCGCCTTGCCGTGGTGGGCGTAGTCGTAGCCCTGCCGCTCGCGGATGTAGTCGGTCAGCTCGTGCGGCACCGGGCCGGACTCGCCGTAGCGGGCGACCAGATCCGCGACGTGGTTGCCGACCATCCCGCCGAACCAGCGCAGCTGGTCGCGCTGGTGCGGCAGGTCGTCACCGACGTAGGCGGGCGCCGCGACGCACATCGTGATGCCGGCCGGGTCCCGTCCCGCCGCGCGGGCCGCCTCGCGGACCGAGCCGATGGTCCACTCCGCGATCGCCGGGTCGGCGCACTGGAGGATGAACCCGTCCGCGTGCTCGCCCGCCAGCTGCAGCGCCTTCGGCCCGTACCCGGCCATCCACATCTCCAGCCGCCCGCCGCGCACCCACGGGATGCGCGCCGGGGTGTCGCCGAGCACCACCTCCCTGCCCTCGGCCAGCTCCTTGATCGCGTGCATCGCGTCCCGGACCGTGGCCAATGTGGACGGTCGCTTGCCGATCACCCGGTGCGCCGAGTCGCCGCGCCCGATCCCGCACACCGTGCGGTTGCCGAACATGTCGTTGAGCGTGGCGAACAACGACGCGAGCACCGACCAGTCCCGGGTGCCCGGGCTGGTGACCATCGGCCCGACCGTCATCGCCGAGGTGGCGGCCAGGATCTGCGAGTAGATGACGAACGGCTCCTGCCACAGCACCACGGAGTCGAACGTCCAGCCGTAGCCGAACCCGCAGTCCTCCGCCGCCTTCATCAGCCGGATCACCTCGCGCGCGGGCGGATCCGTCTGCAGCACCACACCGAAGTCCATGACGGCTCCCTAGTTCAGGTACTGGCACAGGTCGCGGGACAGGAACTTCCCGTGCCCGGCGCTGCCGGTGAACCCGGACGGCGACACGATCACGCGGCCACGCGAGAGCACGGTCTCGACCTTCCCGGTGATCTCGAAGCCCTCGTACGCCGAGTAATCCACGTTCATGTGGTGCGTCTCGGCGGACAACGTCTGCTTCGCCGCCGGGTCGTAGACCACGATGTCGGCGTCCGAGCCGGGCGCGATCACGCCCTTGCGCGGGTACAGGCCGAACATCCGCGCCGGGGTGGTCGAGCACGCCTCGACCCAGCGGCCCAGCGAGATCTCGCCTGCCACCACGCCCTGGTGCAGCAGGTCCATCCGGTGCTCGACACCCGGCATCCCGTTGGGGATCTTCGAAAAGTCCCCGCGGCCGAGCTCCTTCTGGTCTTTGAAGCAGAACGGGCAGTGGTCGGTCGACACCACGCTCAGGTCGTTCGTGCGCAGCCCGCGCCACAGGTCGCCCTGGTGCCACTTCTCCCGCAGCGGCGGGGACGCGACGTACTTCGCGCCCTCGAAGTCCGGCTTGGCCAGGTCCTCGATGGACAGGTAGAGGTACTGCGGGCAGGTCTCGGCGAACACGTTCTGCCCCGTGTTCCGCGCTTCCGCGACGGCCGCAAGCGCTTGCGACGCCGACAGGTGCACGATGTAGAGCGGCGCGCCGGTCACCTGCGCGAGCCGGATCGCCCGCGACGTCGCCTCGCCCTCCAGCTCCGGCGGCCGGGTCAGCCCGTGCTGCACCGGATCGCCCTTGCCTTCGGCGAGCGCCTGCGCGACCAGCTCGTCGATCGCGATGCCGTTCTCCGCGTGCATCATGATCGTGGCGCCGGTCTGCCTCGCCTGCTGCATCGCGCGCAGGATCTCGCCGTCGGTGGAGTAGAACACGCCCGGGTAGGCCATGAACATCTTGAAGCTGGACACCCCGGCGTCGATGCAGGCCTGCATCTCCTTCAGCGTGGTGTCGTTGACGTCGGACAGGATCATGTGGAACCCGTAGTCGACGGCGCAGTTGCCGTCGGCCTTCTCGTGCCACTTGTCCAGCGTCGGCTGCAGTGTGGAACCCTTGGGCTGCACCGCGAAATCGATGATCGTGGTGGTGCCGCCCCACGCGGCCGCGGTGGTGCCGGTCTCGAAGGTGTCGTGCGAGAACGTGCCGCCGAACGGCATCTCCATGTGGGTGTGGGCGTCGATCCCGCCGGGCAGCACGTACTTCCCGGTCGCGTCGATCACCTCGTCTGCGGTCTCGAACAGCCCCGGCGCGGCGACCGCGGCGATCGTCTCGCCCTCGACGAGCACGTCCGCGCGGCTCGCCCCGGTGGTGGACAGCACGGTGCCGCCCTTGATCAGCGTGCGCATGCGTTCTCCCTCAGGGCGCCACGATCGAGTCGTAGGAGTCCGGGCGGCGGTCGCGGTAGAACTGCCACAGGTCCCGGACCTCACCCAGCTTGTCCATGTCCAGGTCCCGCACCACGACCTCGTCCTCGGTGTCGGAGGCGGCCTCGCCGACCAGCTCGCCGCGCGGGTCGACGAAGTAGGTCTGGCCGTAGAAGTCGTTGTCGCCCAGCGGTTCCACGCCGACCCGGTTGATCGCGCCGACGTAGTACTCGTTCGCCACCGCCGCGGCGGGCTGTTCCAGCCGCCACAGGTACTGCGACAGGCCGCGGCTGGTCGCCGACGGGTTGAACACGATCTTCGCCCCGGCCAGGCCCAGCGCGCGCCAGCCCTCCGGGAAGTGCCGGTCGTAGCAGATGTAGACGCCGATGCGGCCGACCGCGGTGTCGAACACCGGGTAGCCGGTGTTGCCCGGCCGGAAGTAGAACTTCTCCCAGAAGCCCTTGACCTGCGGGATGTGGTTCTTCCGGTACTTGCCCAGGTACTTGCCGTCGGCGTCGATCACCGCCGCGGTGTTGTAGTAGACGCCGGCCTGCTCCTCCTCGTACATCGGCGCCACGATCACGATGCCGTGCCGCTCGGCGACCTCCTGCAGCAGCTTCGTCGTCGGGCCGTCCGGGATGCCCTCGGTGTAGGAGTAGTAGTCGGCGTCCTGCACCTGGCAGAAGTACGGTCCGTAGAACAGCTCCTGCAGGCACACGACCTGCGCGCCCTGCGAGGCGGCGGTGCCGATCGCGTCGGCCGCGCCGGCGATCATCGAGTCCTTGTCACCCGTCCACCGCTGCTGTACCAACGCGGCTCGGACCAGATTGCTCACGGGTTTCCTCCTTCGGTTGACGGTGCGCCCAGGACAGCGCGAGGTAGACGACGAAGGCGCCGGCCAGGCCGGCCACCCAGCTGTAGTCGTAGACGGGCTTGAGGAACGGGATCAGCCCGTCGGCGGGGAACGGCCCCTGCGAACCCGGCGCGGTGTAGGCGCCGCCGACGGCGAGCACCCCGCCCACGGCCGTGGCCACCAGCGCGCGCCAGTTCCAGCCCGCGCGGAACCAGTACCGCCCGCCCTCGGCGTAGAGCCCGGCCAGGTCCAGGTTGGTGCGCTTGACGACCCAGTACCCGGCCACCAGCACCCCGGCGACCGCGCCGAGGACGCCGCCGTAGAAGCCCAGCCAGGCGAAGATGTAGATGTCCGGGTCGGAGTAGAGTTCCCACGGCATGATCACCACGCCGATCACGCCGGTGATCAGGCCGCCGACGGCGAAGGTGATCCGCTTGGGGAAGGCGTTGGAGAAGTCGTAGGAGGGGCTGACCACGTTCGCCGCGAGGTTCGCCGAGATCGTGGCGAGCACCAGCGCGATCAGCGCGACCACCACCAGCGCCGGGCTGGAGAACCGGTCGGCCAGCTGCGCCGGGTCCCAGATCGCCTCGCCGTAGAGCACCTGGCCGCCGGAGGTGGTCAGGATCGCCACGATCGCGATGAACGTCATCGTGGTCGGCAGGCCGAGCACCTGGCCGCGGGCCTGCTTGCGCTGGCTGCCGCCGAAGCGGGTGAAGTCCGGCATGTTCAGCGACAGCGTCGACCAGAACGCGATCATCGCCATCAGCGACGGCGCGAAGATCTTCCAGAAGCCGGCGCCCCAGCCGAGCTTCGCTGGCTCGGACAGGATCGGGCCGAGGCCGCCCGCCTTGATGAGCACGTAGGCGAGCAGGATTAGGAACCCGACCGACACCAGCGGCGCGGTCCAGTTCTCGAACCGCCGCACGGCCTCCATGCCGCGCCAGATGATCAGCATCTGGACCACCCAGAAGACGCCGAACGACAGCCACAGCGTCCACGGCTGTCCGCCCAGCTCGGCCGCGTTGCGCCACCCGGACCCGGTCAGCTTGCCGACCAGGATGTAGATCGCCTCGCCGCCGACCCACGTCTGGATGCCGAACCATCCGCACGCGATGAACGCCCGCAGCAGCGCGGCCAGGTTCGCGCCCCGGACGCCGTAGAAGGCACGCGCGAACACCGGGAACGGGATTCCGTACTTGGTGCCGGCGTGGCTGTTGAGCAACATGGGAACGAGCACGATCAGATTGCCCAGGGTGATCGTGATGAGCGCCTGGAGC
Organism: Amycolatopsis methanolica 239; assembly: GCF_000739085.1. NCBI lineage: Bacteria > Bacillati > Actinomycetota > Actinomycetes > Pseudonocardiales > Pseudonocardiaceae > Amycolatopsis > Amycolatopsis methanolica. The sequence continues at coordinate 1,970,916 of NZ_CP009110.1, forward strand.
CAGTTCATCCCCAGCGCGATCAACGACGCGGCGAGCGCGTAGCTGGGAATGTTGTGCGCCATTCCCATCCACAGGGCGAAATAGTTGTAGGTGCTCCAGGTGCGCTTTTCGACGGGCACCGGAGCCAGCTCGTCGTTGAAGAACCGGCTACCCCGGATCGGCGCGGTGTCGCTGAGATCCACCCGGCCGTCCGGTCGCGTGAGCTGCGAGGTGGGTTCCATTGCGGAATCCTGCTCGTCCCCGCCGCGGGGGAGGCACTGTCAGAGTGTTCACCGTTGCCCGCGTCGGAACGCATTGTGTCGATTGCGTCCGGCGCGGGCCGGTGCATCACCCGGATGTGAAAGCCGGTTGTGACAGCTGGTCAACCCGGTTGAAACACGGGTTCAGAATTCGAAGACCCCGCCGGACTCGGCGGCCGCGGCGCACTTGTTCCCGAAGGTGTGGGTGTACACCACCGGCTTGCCGCGCCAGTGGCCCTTCGCGGTGGCCGTGGTCGGGCTGTAGATCATCGGGCACACCGTCGCCTCGCCGGGGATGCGCTCGATGTCGCCGTCCACAGTGGTCAGCGTGGCGCAGGCCTTGGTCTTGCCGGGGTGGCTGCCGCCCGCCGGGTGGCAGTCCAGGCTCACGGTGACGACCCGGCCCGCGCCGTCCTGCAGGGAGAGCATCAGGCTGGCCGCGGGGGTCTGGGCGGGCGGGGCGGCCAGGGCCAGCACCGACGCCGCGGCGGGGAGTAGGGCGGAAAAAGGCATATCGGGGCTATCGGCCGGTCCAGCCCGGATCTGTGTTACCGGTTCGGGTGATCGTCGAAAAGATCATGGGCCAGCAGCGCGAGGTAGAGCGACAGCATCGATTCAGGGTCCTCCAGCGGCACGCCGAGCACTTGCTCGATGCGCGCGAGCTGCTGGTAGTAGGCGGTGCGGGAGGTGTGCGCCGCCGCGGCCGCCGCGGACTTGTTGCCGCCGTGCTCGCAGTAGTGCCGCAGCGCCTGGACCAGCCGGGTGCCCGATGCCGCGTCCCGCGACAGCAGCGGACCCAGCTCGCGCTCGGCGAAGGCCCGGACACGCTCGTCGTCGGCGAGCAGGTGCAGGAGCCCACGCAGGCGGACGTCCTGCAGGCGGTGCACCTCGCGGTCGGTGTCCGAGCGCAGCGCCGCCGCGGCGACGTGGGCGGCCTCGACCAGGCTGCGGCGGGCGTCGGCGGCGCTGTCCACGACCGTGCCGACCGCCAGCACCGCGGGCACCGACGTCGGCCGCGCCCGCAGCTCGGCGGACAGCCGCCGCAGCACCGCGTCGACGTTGGCCTGCGGCGACAGCGACAACAACGCGCGCACGCTGACATCGTCGACGACCGCCACGAGTGCGGACACCTTCGCCCGGCGGGTGGCCAGGGAGACAGTCTCGGCGAGGTCCCGCAGCACCGTCGGCGCGGATGCCGCCTGCCGTTGCGACGCGGTCATCCGCGGCCGGACCGCGACGCCCACCAGACGCCCGGACAACACCGCACCCAGCGCCGACGCGCGGGCCAGCAGCTCGGTGGACGGGGCGGGCGAGGTCATCAGCTCCGCGAGCACCGCCCGGTGCGCCTGCCGCTCCAGGCTGTCCGCCTCGCGCGCGACCAGCCGGTGCACCGCGAGCGCGGACGCCGCCCGCTCGGCGACCACGACGTGCCGGTCCGGCGGCGGCTCGTCGCACACGACCACCAGCCGTCCCCAGTCGTGCCCGCGCGCGCCGACGACGGTGACCAGCCAGCCCGCGTCGGCGTGGTAGCCGGTGCGCTCGCCCAGGTGCACGGTGCGGGAACGGGACGGCCAGCCGGTCAGCAGCTCGGCCGGATCGGTGCCGGCGGAGTCGTAGGCGAGCACCTCGTGGGCCAGGGTCTCCAGCACGACCGGCGACTCGGTCATGCGCGCGACCTCGCGCAGCACCTCGGCCGGCTCCGCGCCCGCGACGGTGAGCTGCGTGAACACCTGGTGCACGTGCTCGGCCGCGCGCAGCTCGGCGACCTGGGCGTCCACGATCAGCCCGTTCACCGCCTCGGTGACCGCGACGTACCGCGTCTCGCGGGACAGGGTGATCAACGGCAGTTCGTGCCGCGCGGCCGCGTCGACCAGCGCCCGCGGCAACGCGTCGCTCCAGTGCCGGACCAGCTCGACCACCAGCCCGGCGACCCCGGCCTCGGCGAGCCCGTCCACGTACTTCGCCAGCTGCGCGGCGTCGTCCGGCAGCGCGATCCCGGTGGTGAGGACCAGCTCGCCGCCCTTGAGCAGGTGCCCGATGTCGGCGACCTCGGCGACGTGCACCCAGCGCACGCGGGTGTCCAGCTTCTGCCCGCCGGCCACGACCTTCGGGCGGCCGTGCCGCAGCACCGGCAGGGCCAGCACGTCCGCGACCGTCGGGTACAAGCGCCACCACCTCCGCAGAAAGCAGACTGTACGGCCGATCCGGCCATTGGGTACATGTTGTGTGTGGTGGCCGGGCGCGGCGGCCACCGAGACTGGCGGGCATGAGCGAATCGGAGCTGCTGGCCCGGCACCGGGCGGTCCTGCCGAACTGGCTGGCCCTGTACTACGACGAGCCCCTGGAGATCGTGCGAGCGCAGGGGAGGCGGGTCACCGATTCCTCCGGCACCACCTATCTGGACTTCTTCGCCGGCATCCTCACCAACGCCATCGGCTACGACGTCGCGGAGATCTCCGACGCCATCCGCGCCCAGGTCGACTCCGGCGTCCTGCACACCTCGACGCTGTACCTGGTCCGCAAGCAGGTCGAGCTCGCCGAGCAGATCGCGCAGCTGAGCGGCATCCCGGACGCGAAGGTGTTCTTCACCAACTCCGGCACCGAGGCCAACGAGACCGCGCTGATGCTCGCGACCCAGTACCGCCGCTCCAACCAGGTGCTCGCGATGCGCAACAGCTACCACGGCCGGGCGTTCGCCACGATCGGCATCACCGGCAACCGCGGCTGGTCGGCCAGCTCGCTCTCGCCCGTCAAGGTCTCCTACGTCCAGGGCGGCTACCGCTACCGGGACGCGTTCCGGAACCTGTCCGACGCCGACTACGTGCGCGCCTGCACCGACGACCTGCGCGACGTCCTGGAGACCACCACGTCGGGGGACGTGGCCGCGTTGATCGCCGAGCCGATCCAGGGTGTCGGCGGGTTCAACGTGCCGCCGGACGGGTTGTTCGCCGCCTTCAAGGAGGTCCTCGACGAGTACGGGATCCTGCTGATCTCCGACGAGGTCCAGACCGGCTGGGGCCGCACCGGCGAGCACTTCTGGGGCATCCAGGCGCACGGCGTCACGCCGGACGCGATGACGTTCGCCAAGGGCCTCGGCAACGGGCTGGCGATCGGCGGCGTCGTCGCGCGCGGCGAGCTGATGGACTCCATCACCGCGAACTCGATCTCGACCTTCGGCGGCAACCCGGTGTCCACCGCGGGCGCGAAGGCGACGCTGGACTACTTGCTCAGCCACGACCTGCAAGGCAACGCGGCGAAGCAGGGCGCGCGGCTGCTGACCGGGCTGCGCGACATCGCCGAGCGCTACGACGTGGTCGGCGACGTGCGCGGCAAGGGACTGATGATCGGCGTCGAGCTGGTCGAGCCGGACGGGGTGCCGAGCCCGGAGTCCGCGCGCCTGGTGCTGGAGGAGACGCGCGCCCGTGGTCTGCTGGTCGGCAAGGGCGGGCTGCACGGCAACGTGATCCGGCTGGCGCCGCCGATGACCCTGACCGACGACGAGACCGGCGAGGCGCTCGAAATCCTCCGGGAGTCGATCGCCGCCGTGCAGGAGGCGCGGAAGTGACGCAGCGGATCAGCCACTGGATCGACGGCAAGCCGTGGGCTGGGGTTCCGGACCGGACCGGGGAGGTGTTCGACCCCGCCACCGGTGAAGTGCGCGCGCGCGTGGACTTCGCCGGTGGCGGGCAGGTGGACGAGGCCGTGTCGGCGGCCGCGCGCGCCTTCCCCGGCTGGCGGGACACCTCGCTCGCGGCGCGGTCGCGGGTGCTGTTCCGGTTCCGCGAGCTGCTCACCCACCGCAAGGACGAGCTGGCGGCGATCATCACCGCCGAACACGGCAAGGTGCTCTCCGACGCGGCCGGTGAGATCGCCCGCGCCATCGAGAACGTCGAGTACGCCTGCGGCGCGCCGCAGATGCTCAAGGGTGGGTTCAGCGAGAACGCCTCCACCGGCGTGGACGTGTACTCGATCGCGCAGCCGCTCGGCGTGGTCGGGGTGATCTCGCCGTTCAACTTCCCGGCGATGGTGCCGCTGTGGTTCGTGCCCAACGCGCTGGCCTGCGGCAACACGGTCGTGCTGAAGCCGAGCGAGAAGGACCCGTCGGCGTCGCTGTTCATCGCCGAGCTGTTCGCCGAGGCCGGGTTGCCGGACGGGGCGCTCAACGTGCTGCACGGGGACAAGGTCGCGGTCGACGGGCTGCTGACGCACCCGACCGTCAAGGCGATCTCGTTCGTCGGCTCGACGCCGATCGCGCGGTACGTCTACGAGACCGCCACCGCGCACGGCAAGCGGGTGCAGGCGCTGGGCGGGGCGAAGAACCACATGGTCGTGCTGCCCGATGCCGACCTCGACCTCGCCGCGGACGCCGCCGTGTCGGCCGGGTTCGGCTCGGCGGGGGAGCGGTGCATGGCGGTGTCCGTGGTGGTCGCCGTGGATCCGGTCGGTGACGAGCTGGTGTCGAAGATCGCCTCGCGGATGGGCTCGCTGACGGTCGGCGACGGGCGGTCGCCGGACTCGGAGATGGGCCCGCTGGTGACCGCGGCGCACCGCGACCGAGTGCAGTCCTATGTGGATGCCGGCGTGTCCGCGGGGGCGTCGCTCGTGGTGGACGGCCGGTCGGTTTCGGTGCCCGGTGGCGGGTTCTGGCTCGGGCCGACGCTGTTCGACCGGGTGCGCACCGACATGTCGATCTACACCGACGAGATCTTCGGCCCGGTGCTGTCGGTCGTCCGGGCAGGCAGCTACGACGACGCGCTGGGGCTGGTGAACGCCAACGCCTACGGCAACGGCACGGCGATCTTCACCAACGACGGCCGCGCCGCGCGGCGGTTCCAGAACGAGGTCGAGGTCGGGATGGTCGGGCTCAACGTGCCCATCCCGGTGCCCGTCGGGTACTACTCGTTCGGCGGCTGGAAGGACTCCCTCTTCGGCGACAGCCATGCCTACGGGCCGGAGGGGTTCCACTTCTTCACCCGGACGAAGGTCGTCACCTCGCGCTGGCCGGACCCGTCGCAGGGCGGGGTGAACCTGGGCTTCCCGCGCAACTCCTGAGCGCCCGCTCACCGAGCTGGGACACGCCGCCCTCGTCTTCCGTAAACTCGGGGTGAGATACCCGCCGTAGGAGTTCGGAGGTGAGGCGTGCCCAGCTCGGAGGAGCGTCGCTTCGAGGTCCTGCGCGCCATCGTCGCGGACTACGTGTCGACCCACGAGCCGGTCGGCTCCAAGGCGCTCGTGGACCGGCACAGTCTCGGCGTATCCAGCGCGACGGTGCGCAACGACATGGCGGTGCTGGAGGAGGAGGGGTACATCACCCAGCCCCACACCAGCGCCGGACGCATTCCCACCGACAAGGGCTACCGGCTCTTCGTCGACAAGTTGTCCGAGGTCAAGCCGCTGAGCCCGGCCGAGCGGCGCGCCATCATCAGCTTCCTCGACGGGGCGCTGGACCTGGACGACGTCCTGCGCCGGTCGGTGCGGCTGCTCGCGCAGCTGACCAGGCAGGTCGCGGTCATCCAGTACCCGACGATGTCGAACTCGTCGCTGCGCCACCTGGAAGTGGTGCCACTCACACCGGCGCGCCTGATGCTGGTGATCATCACCGACTCCGGGCGGGTCGACCAGCGCACCGTCGACCTCGGCGACGTGATGACCGAGGAGAACGTCGCCCGCATCCGCGAGATGCTCAACGCGGCGCTGGCGGGGCGCCGCCTCACCGACGCGGCGACCCGGGTCACCGAACTGCCCGACCAGGCGCCCGGCGAGCTGCGCGACGCGCTCGTGCGGATCTGCACGCTGCTGGTCGAGCACCTGGTCGAGCACCCCGAGGAACGCCTGGTCCTCGGCGGCACGGCGAACCTCACCCGCAGCGTCGCCGACTTCCCCGGATCGCTGCGCCAGGTGCTCGAGGCGCTCGAGGAACAGGTTGTGGTGCTCAAGCTGCTCGCCGCGGCGCGCAACCCCGGTGCGGTCACCGTTCGCATCGGTGAAGAGAATGAAGACGAGCAGATGCGCAGCACCTCGGTCGTGTCGATCGGCTACGGCAAGAACGACATGCTGCTCGGCGGTATGGGGGTGGTCGGTCCGACGAGGATGGACTACCCCGGCACGATCGCCGCGGTGCGCGCGGTGGCCAACTACGTGGGGCAGATCCTGGCCGGCGGCTAGCCAGGGCGATGCTTGTCTAGGAGGACGGTTCAGAAGGTGGCCAGGGACTACTACGGCATCCTCGGGGTGCCCAAGAACGCGAGTGATCAGGAGATCAAGCGCGCCTACCGCAAGCTCGCCCGCGAGCTGCACCCCGACGTCAACCCGTCCGAGGACGCCCAGCACAAGTTCAGCGAGGTCACCACGGCGTACGAGGTCCTGTCGGACCCGCAGAAGCGCAAGATCGTGGACCTCGGCGGCGATCCGCTGGACAACGGGGCCCGCGCCGGTGGTGGCGGCGGCGACCCGTTCGGCGGGTTCGGCGGTCTCGGCGACATCATGGACGCCTTCTTCGGCGCGGCCACCGGCGGCGGCCGCGGGCGCGGCCCGCGCAGCCGCGTCCAGCCCGGCTCGGACGCCCTGATCCGGATCAGCCTCAGCCTCGAAGAGTGCGCGACCGGGGTCGACAAGGAGATCACCGTCGACACCGCGGTGCTGTGTGACCAGTGCCACGGCAACGGCACCGCTCCTGGCGGCACCGTCAAGACCTGCGACACGTGTGGCGGGCAGGGTGAGATCCAGTCCGTGCAGCGGTCCTTCCTCGGCCAGGTCGTCACCTCGCGGCCGTGCCCGGTGTGCCGCGGCTTCGGCGAGGTCATCACCGACCCGTGCCGCCAGTGCGGTGGCGACGGCCGGGTGCGCGCCCGCCGTTCGGTGACCGCGAAGATCCCGGCCGGTGTCGGCGACGGGATGCGGATCCGGCTGTCGGCCCAGGGCGAGGTCGGCCCCGGTGGCGGCCCGGCCGGTGACCTCTACATCGAGGTCGACGAGGAGCCGCACGAGGTGTTCGTGCGCGAGGGCCACGACCTGCACTGCAACCTGCGGATCCCGATGACGGCGGCCGCGCTGGGCGCGACGGTGCCGCTGGAGACCCTGATCGACGGCGAGTACGAGCTGTCGGTGGACCCGGGCACCCAGTCGGGCACCGAGCTGGTGCTGGCGGGGATGGGCATGCCGCGGCTGCGCTCGTCCGGGCGGGTCGACGGGCGGGGTGACCTGCACGTCCACGTGGACGTCACGGTGCCGACCAAGATCGACGAAGCCCAGCGCGAGCTGTTGCAGCAGCTGGCCCAGCTGCGCGGCGAGGAGGCCGGGGTGACGTCCAACGGGCGGCACCAGGGCGGGCTGTTCTCGAAGCTGCGCGCCAAGAGCCACAAGTAATGCCGTCCACCACGCCGCCGGTGTTCCTGGTCGAGGAGATGCCGGCGGGGCCGCGGTTCGTGTTGTCCGGCGAGGAGGCCCGCCACGCGGCGACCGTGCGGCGCATGCGCGCGGGGGAGCGGCTGGTCGCTTCCGACGGGCGCGGCTCGGCCGCGGAGTGCGTGATCGCGGAGGTCCGGCCGGGCCGTGAACCGGTGCTGGACCTGGAGGTTTCCCGGCGGTGGACGGAGGCCGCGCCCGCGCTGCGGGTCGTGGTGGCGCAGGCGCTGGCCAAGGGCGACCGCGGCGAGCTGGCCGTGGAGCTGGCGACGGAGGCCGGCGCGGACGAGATCCTGCCGTGGCGGGCCGAGCGCAGCGTGGTGCGCTGGGAGGAGGGCCCGCGCGGGGCGAAGGCGCTGGCCCGCTGGCAGAACACGGCGCGCGCGGCGGCCAAGCAGGCCCGGCGAGCATGGGTGCCGCCGGTGCGCGAGCCGGTGAGCACGGCCGAGCTGGCGGCGGTGGCGGCCAGGGCGGTGTGCGCGGTGGTGCTGGAGGGCAGTGCTTCGCGGCGGCTGACCGAGCTGTCGCTGCCCGCCGCCGGTGACCTGCTGCTGGTGGTGGGCCCGGAAGGCGGCATCACCGACGGCGAGGTGGACGCCCTGACGTCGGCGGGTGCGGTCGGGGTCCGGCTGGGACCGACGGTGCTGCGCACGTCCACCGCGGCCGCGGTGGCCCTGGGCGCCCTCGGCGCGATGACCTCCCGCTGGGACTGACCCCCCGCCGCCGGTCACGCGCTGTCGTCGCCGGACCAGGCGAACCGTGGAACCGGGCACCCTGGTGGACCATCACGGAAACCGCACCGCAAGCGGCTCAACGGCTGATTCGCGTACCGCCCGTCTTCGAAACCTGGAAAAAATTGGCTGTCGACTGTGGCGCACCGGGCATCGCACCCATTACCCTGACCCACACGACACCTGGGGTCGGCCCCGGGTGCCCAAAGCCCCGCCGGACACCTCCCCCCTCGGTCCGGCGGAGCCGCGGAGGCGGTGGAGCGACCCCCAGGCTCCACCGCCCCGCGGCGTCTACCGCGAGTCGCGACTTCCCTTGCGTCACCGCACTTCCCGCACGCGATAGGGTTCGACGCATGAGTGATGCCGAGACGCTGTTCGAGCGGATCATCGCGGGTGAGATCCCGAGCGAGAAGGTGTACGAAACTGAAACGACTTTCGCGTTTCGGGATATCCAGCCGCAGGCTCGCGTGCACGTGCTCGTGGTCCCGAAGAAGCGTTACCGGAATGTCGCCGAGCTGGCCGCCGCCGATCCGCAACTGCTCTCCGACGTGTTGACGACGGCCGCGAAGGTCGCGGAACTCGAGGGCATCGCCGAGTCCGGCTACCGCGTGGTCTTCAACACGGAGAGTGACGCCGGCCAGACCGTCTTCCACGTGCACGCGCACGTCCTGGGCGGGGAACAGCTCGGGTTCTTCGGGCGACTCGCGAAGTAACCGACTGCACGCGCCCCGCCCGGCCCGCTAGCATCGATGGGGTAAGCAGGAAGAGAGCAGCGGAAACGCAGAAGGCAGGCCCGAGGACACTTGGCCGGAACCGCACAGGGTGGAGCCGCCCGATCGGACGTTCCCGACAGCGCCGGGGACGTCACTGAGACCACCGGAACCGCACGGAGCACGCGCAGCGCCCAGTCCCGGTTCCCCATTCCGGACGGCGCGGTGCTGACGCTGCTCGGATCCCGCGACGAGAACCTGCGGGTGGCCGAGGAACTGCTGGCCGCCGACGTCCACGTCCGGGGCAACGAGGTCACCCTCACCGGGGGGCCCGCGGACGTCGCGTTCGGCGAGCGCGTGTTCGCCGAACTGGTCGCGCTGGCCGGGCGCGGCCAGCAGGTCGGCCCGGACACCGTCCGCCGCACCGTGGGCATGCTGTCGGCAGGCGGCGCGGAGTCGCCGGCCGAGGTGCTCAGCATGGACATCCTGTCCCGGCGCGGCCGCACCATCCGTCCCAAGACGCTGAACCAGAAGCGCTACGTCGACGCCATCGACAAGCACACGATCGTGTTCGGGGTCGGCCCGGCAGGCACCGGCAAGACGTACCTGGCGATGGCGAAGGCCGTGCAGGCGCTGCAGGCCAAGGCGATCACCCGGATCATCCTCACCCGCCCGGCGGTCGAGGCCGGGGAACGGCTCGGCTTCCTGCCGGGCACGCTGTCCGAGAAGATCGATCCTTACTTGCGGCCGCTCTACGACGCGCTGCACGACATGGTCGACCCGGACTCGATCCCGCGCCTGATCCAGGCCGGCACGATCGAGATCGCGCCGCTGGCCTACATGCGCGGCCGCACCCTCAACGACGCGTTCATCATCCTCGACGAGGCGCAGAACACCACGCCCGAGCAGATGAAGATGTTCCTCACCCGGCTCGGCTTCGGCTCGAAGATCGTGGTGACCGGCGACATCACGCAGGTCGACCTGCCGACCGGGCAGAAGTCGGGCCTGCGGGTGGTGCGTGAGATCCTGGAAGGCGTGGAAGACTTGCATTTCGCCACGCTGACCAGCTCCGACGTGGTGCGCCACCGGCTGGTCGGGGACATCGTGGACGCCTACGAGAAGTGGCAGGCCGAGCAGGACGCCGAGCGCGGCACCGGCACCGGGAACGGCTGGCGGGGCCGGCACTGAGCATGACCATCGAGATCGCGAACGAGTCCGGCGTCGCGGTGGACGAGACGTCGATCGTCTCGGCCGCGCGCTTCGCGCTGGACCGCATGGAGGTCAGCCCGCTCGCCGAGCTGTCGGTGGTGCTTGTGACCCTGGACGTCATGTCCGACCTGCACGAACGGTGGATGGACCTGCCCGGTCCCACCGACGTCATGGCCTTCCCCATGGACGAGCTGGACGCCGCCCGCCGCCCCGACGCCGGTGACCCGTCGCCGGCGCTGCTCGGCGACATCGTGCTGTGCCCGGCGTTCGCCAGGGACCAGGCCCGTACCGCCGGTCACTCGCTGCTCGACGAGCTGCACCTGCTGACCGTGCACGGCGTGCTGCACCTGCTCGGCTACGACCACGCCGAGCCCGCCGAGGAGCGCGAGATGTTCGGGCTGCAGAAGCGGATCCTGGCCGACTTCCAGGCCGCGGTCGCCGAGGCGAGGCGCCGCGACGCGCAGCGCACGGCCGACGACCGGCTGCTGGGGGCCGCGGGCCTGGATGGCCCCGCCGACGCCGAAAGCTGAGGCTGCCGGAGATGGCGAGTTCGACCGCTCTCCTGGTGATCGCCGTGGCGCTGGTGCTGCTCGGCGCGGTGCTCGCGGCCGCCGACGCGGCGGTGAGCACCGTGTCCAAGGCCCGCGCCGAAGGGCTGGTTCGGATGGGCCGCCCCGGCGCCCGCCAGCTGGCCATGGTGATCGACGAGCGGCGCAGGCACATCAACCTGCTGGTGCTGTTGCGACTGGGCTGCGAGCTGACCGCGACGGTCCTGGTCACCGTCGTGTTCCTGCGCTGGATCAAACCCGAAGCGCTGGCGCTGGTGGTGGCCGCGCTGGTGATGGTGCTGGTCAGCTACGTCCTCATCGGCGTCGGTCCGCGCACCATCGGCCGCCAGTACCCCTACCGCGTGGGCACGGTCATCGCCTGGCCGGTGCGGGTGCTCGGGTCGGTCCTCGGGCCGCTGTCCCGGCTGCTGATCATCATCGGCAACGCGATCACCCCAGGCCAGGGTTTCCGCGAGGGCCCGTTCACCACGGAAATCGAGCTGCGCGAGCTGGTCGACCTGGCCGAGGAACGCGGTGTGGTGGAGCCGGGCGAGCGGCAGATGATCCACTCGGTGTTCGAGCTCGGCGACACGGTGGCGCGCGAGGTGATGGTGCCGCGCACCGAGATCATCTGGATCGAGCAGACCAAGAGCGTCCGGCAGGCGCTCGCGTTGTCACTGCGCACCGGGTACACGCGGCTGCCGGTGATCGGCGAGTCGGTGGACGAGATCGTCGGCGTGGTCAACATCAAGGACCTGGTCCGGGCGCAGCTCGAAGGCGGCGAGGCCAAACCGGTGTCGGACCTGATGTACCCGGCGAGCTTCGTGCCCGACTCCAAGCGCCTGGACGACCTGCTGCGGGAGATGCAGGTGTCGCACAACCACCTGGCGATCGCGGTCGACGAGTACGGCGGCACCGCTGGCCTGCTGACCATCGAGGACATCCTGGAGGAGATCGTCGGCGAGATCACCGACGAGTCCGACCTGGAGGAGCGGCCGCCGGTCGAGCACCTCGACGACCGCACGGTCCGGGTGTCCGCGCGGCTCGGCGTCGGCGACCTTGGCGAGTTGTTCGGGCTGGAGCTGGAGGACCACGACGTGGAGACCGTCGGCGGGCTGCTCGCGCAGCGGCTCGGACGGGTGCCGCTGCCCGGCGCCGAGGCCGAAGTGGACGGCCTGCGGCTGCACGCCGAGGGCGGCAAGGACCGCCGCGGCCGGATGCGGATCACGACCGTGGTGGTGCAGGCGGAGAGCGACGAGCTGGCCGGACGTAGGGTGCGTACCGGGAACGGTGACCACGACGAGGCCGACAGGAGTGTGGACCATGCCTGAGCTGGACCCGGAGGACGAGAAGATCGTCATCCTCGCCCGATCCGCGCGGGCGCGGAACTCCGCCGCCGAGGGCGCCGCGGTACGCGACACCGACGGCCGCACCTACGCGGCCACGACGGTCGACCTGCCCTCGTTCAAGATCACCGCGTTGCAGGCTGCGGTCGCGGCGGCGGTGTCGAGCGGGGCGGAGGGCCTGGAGGCGGCCGCGGTCGTCACGGCCGAGCCGTTCGTGGCCGAGGCGTCCGTGCAGGCCGTGCGCGACCTGGCGAAGGCGGCCGCGATCCTGCGGGCCGACCCGTCCGGAACCGTGCAGGAAGTCCTGTGACCCACCGCTCCGGGTTCGCCTGCTTCGTCGGCCGTCCCAACGCCGGCAAGTCGACGCTGACCAACGCGCTGGTCGGCACCAAGGTCGCGATCACCTCGAGCAAGCCGCAGACCACCCGGCACGCCATCCGCGGCATCGTCCACCGCGACGACGCCCAGCTGGTCATCGTCGACACGCCCGGCGTGCACAAGCCGCGGACCCTGCTCGGGCAGCGGCTCAACGACGTCGTGCGCGAGACGTGGTCCGAAGTGGACGTCGTCGGGTTCTGCGTGCCCGCCGACGAGAAGGTCGGCCCCGGCGACCGCTACATCGCCAGCGAGCTGCGCAAGGTCGCCAAGCGCACCCCGGTCATCGGGATCGTCACCAAGACCGACGTCGCCAAGCCGGAGCAGATCGCAGAGCAGCTGCTGGCGCTGCAGGACGTGCTGGACTTCGAGGAGCTGATCCCGGTGTCCGCGGTGGACGGTTTCCAGGTGAAGCGGCTGGAGGACCTGCTCGTAGCGCGGCTGCCGGAGGGCCCGCAGCTTTACCCGGACGGCGATCTGACCGACGAGCCGGAGCAGACGCTCGTGGCGGAGCTGATCCGCGAGGCGGCGCTGGAGGGCGTGCGCGACGAGCTGCCGCACTCCATCGCGGTGACCGTCGAGGAGATGCTGCCGCGCGAGGACAAGCGCGACCTGCTCGACATCTACGCCACGGTGTACGTCGAGCGGCCCAGCCAGAAGGGCATCATCCTGGGCCACCAGGGCGAGCGGATGAAGGCCGTCGGGGCGCAGGCGCGGCAGCAGATCCAGAAGCTGCTGGGCACCAAGGTCTACCTGAACCTGCACGTGAAGGTCGCCAAGGACTGGCAGCGCGACCCGAAGCAGTTGCGCCGCCTGGGTTTCTGACCGCTTCCGCGGCCACCACCGGAGCACCGGGTACGCTGCCGCCCGACGTGATCCACTCCGAGGGGGAGATCCAGTGACTAATCCCTATGGTCAGCCGCCGGGGCAGCAGCCCTACGGGCAGTACCCGCAGACCGGTCCGCAGCCCTACGGCCAGCCATCCGGCGGGTTCCAGCAGCCGTACCCGCAGTCCGGTTACCCCGCGTACGGGCCGCCGCAGGGTTATCCGGGCCAGCCCCAGTACGGGCAGCCCCCGTACGGCCAGCCCCAGTACGGCGGCACCCCGCCGATGCCGGGCCAGGCGCACATCGTCGTGCCGGGGTCGCAGATCCAGTTCCGGCACACGCCGCCGCTGGTGCTGGCGACGATGGGCAGCCGGTTCCTCGCCCGGGTAGTGGACGGGCTGATCATCGGCGTGCCGCTGACGATCCTCGTGCTGATCCTGCAGCTCGCCGTGCTCGCCGGTGACCCGAGCACGTGGTGGATCTTCCTCCTGTTCCTGCCGCTCACCTCGCTGTCCGTGCTGGTGTACGAGGGCGCGATGCTCGCCACGCGTGGCGCGACGGTCGGCAAGAACGTGGCGGGCATCCGGATCGTCACCGAGCAGTCGGCGGGACAGCCGGGCGCCGGGATCGGCGGCGGGCCGGCCTTCACCCGGCTGGCCACGATGGTGCTGCCGGGCCTGATCCCGTGCGTCGGCGGTCTGGTCGAGCTGCTGGTGGTGCTGTCGCCGTTCTTCGACGAGCAGGCGCGCCAGGGCTGGCACGACAAGGCCGCGAAGACTTACGCCATCTCGACGAAGGCGCTGTACTGAGGTCATGGGCGAACGGTCGTGGCGGAGCGTGCGGGTCACGCCTGCCGTGACCGCCGCCGGTCTCGCGGCCGGGGTGGCGCTCGGCACGGGCGTGCTCCGGATCCCGTGCTGGTTCCACGCGCTGACCGGCCTGGACTGCCCGTTCTGCGGCGGCAGCCGGGCGGTGGGCGCGTTGTTGCGCGGTGACGTGGTCGCGGCCCTGTCCTACAACGCGTTCGCGCTGGTGGTGCTCCTCCCGCTGGCGGTGGCCACGCTGGTCGCGGCGGTCCGGTGGGAGGCCGGGCTGGCTCGCCGGTGGTGGCCGCCCGGCGCTCGCGGACGGTGGCTCACGCTGGCCGTCGCCGGTCTCGCGCTCGTGTGGTGGGTGGGGCGGAACCTGCCGTTCGCGCCGTTCACCGGGTTGTCCGCGTACGCGTGAGACCATGAGGACGTGAGTCTTTATCGCGACACCGGCGTGGTGCTGCGGGTCCACAAGCTGGGTGAGGCGGACCGCATCATCACCTTCCTCACGCGGCGGTACGGCAAGGTCCGGGCCGTCGCGAAGGGGGTGCGTCGCACGACGTCGCGGTTCGGGGCGCGGCTGGAGCCGTTCGGGCACGTCGACGTGCAGTTCTACACCGGCCGCACCCTGGACGTGATCACGCAGGTCCAGACGGTCGACGCGTTCGCGCTGCCGCTCGTCGGCGACTACCAGCGCTACACGGCGGCCAGCGCGATCGCGGAGACCGCCGACCGGCTCACCGTCGAGGAGGGCGAGCCGGCGATGCGGCTGTACCTGCTGGTCGTGGGGGCGTTGCGGGCGCTGGCCGACGGACAGCGGGACGCCTCGCTGGTGCTGGACGCGTTCCTGCTGCGGGCGATGGCCTTCGCGGGCTGGGCGCCGGCCATCACCGAGTGCGCGCGGTGTGGTCTGCCCGGGCCGCACACCGCGTTCAACGTGCAGGCGGGTGGCCTGCTGTGCGGCAACTGCCGCGTGCCGGGGTCGGTGCACCCGGCGCCCGAGGTGCTGGTGCTGCTGGAGTCGCTGCTGCACGGGGACTGGGACGTCGCGGAGGCCTCGGTCGCCGGGACCCGGCGGGACGCCAGCGGCATCGTGGCCGCTCACCTGCAGTGGCACCTCGAACGGCAGCTGAAGTCGTTGCCGCTCGTCGAGAGGCGTGCCAAGGAGCTCCAGCCGGGCAAGTAGGGTCGGAAGCCGCAACCCGAGGCAGTGGGAGGATCAGGTGCGGCTCAAGGCACGTGCGGCGAGTTCGGCGGCGGTGGAACTGCGGGCCCCGGACCCGCACCCGTCCGGTGCGAAGCCGCCGGCGATCCCCGCCGAGCTGGTGCCGAACCACGTCGCACTGGTCATGGACGGCAACGGCCGCTGGGCCAACCAGCGTGGCCTGCCGCGGATCGAGGGGCACAAGCGCGGCGAGGCCGTGATGATCGACGTCGCCAGTGGGGCCGTCGAGCTGGGCGTCAAGTGGCTGTCGGTGTACGCGTTCTCGACCGAGAACTGGAAGCGCAGCCCCGACGAGGTGCGGTTCCTGATGGGCTTCAACCGGGACACCATCCGCCGCCAGGTCGACTACCTGGGTTCGATCGGCGTGCGGATCCGGTGGGCCGGGCGCGCGCCGCGGTTGTGGCGCAGCGTCATCAAGGAGCTGCAGGCGGCCGAGGAGAAGACCAAGCACAACACGTTGCTGAACATGACGATGTGCGTGAACTACGGCGGCCGCGCGGAGATCGCCGACGCGGCCCGCCAGGTGGCGCGGCTGGCCGCCGAGGGCAAGATCAACCCGGACAAGGTGGACGAGCGGATGCTCGCGAAGTACATGTACCAGCCGGAGATGCCGGACGTGGACCTGTTCCTGCGGCCCTCCGGCGAGCTGCGGACGTCGAACTTCATGCTCTGGCAGTCGGCCTACGCCGAGTTCGTCTTCCAGGACACGCTGTTCCCGGACTTCGACCGGCGCCAGCTGTGGGCGGCGTGCGAGGAGTACGCGCGCCGGGACCGCCGGTTCGGCGCCGCGGTGGACGCGGCGAAGGGGGCGTCGTGAACACGGAGGCGGCGGACACCGCGGAGCTGCTCAGCCGGGCCAGGGAGGCGCTGGAAACGTACCTGGAGGTCCACGTCGACGACGACGGCGCGTTGACGTTCTCCCACAACGGCGTGCCGTGCGTGATCCAGTCGACGCAGCTCGCAGAGGGCCTCACGGTGCTCAGCCTGACCTGCGTGGTGGGCTGGGACCTGCCCGACGACCCGGCCTTCGCCGCGAAGGCGGCCGAGCGCGCCGGACAGGGCCTGTTCGGCACGCTCGGGGTGCAGCACGCGGAGCGGGGGCTGGACCTGACGCTGCGGTACGCGTTCCCCGCGCAGGGGCTGGAGATCTCCGCACTGGGGACGCTGTTGATGCTGGTGGTCTCGACGGCTTCGCAGCTGCGTGCCGAGCTGACCTAGGCTCGGCCGGCTGCGTGCTTGATTGCCCGGCGGGGTGGCTGGGTGGTTTGCCTGGCTGGGCGGGGCGCGATAGCGCAGCCCAGCCAGCCTTACATCGGTCCGGGTTTCACCCTGCGGTGCTCCAGCCCGCAGCTCCAGGCTGCGGCGCTCCACCGCCCGACAGCCCCACCGCGCTACCGCTGCCCTGCGTTCCCCCGACCCGCGTTCCAACCCCGGGCCGCCCCGCCGCCCGGCGGTCCCGCGGCCTGGCCTTCCCGCCGCCCGGCGTTCTGGCTACCCGGCGTTCCGCCACCCGCGTTCCAACGCCGGGCGGCCCCGCCACCCGGCGGTCCGGCCTTCCCGCCGCCCATCGTTCCGGCCCCCCCCAGCGGTCCCGCTGCCTGATGTCCCAACCCCCGGGCCGCCCCGCCGCCCACCACCAACCACCCACCTCCAGCCCCCACCAACCCACCACTCGCGCCCGCACGACTGGTCACTTCGTGTGCCTCAGCGCACGAGACCACCCACTCGTCGCCCCAACCGGCGCATCCTGTCGCCGGTGCCTGGCAGTATCGGCCCGGTGAGCGAAGTACTGGACCGGACCGAGCCCGAGGGCAAGCGGCACCGCGGGCGGATCACCTCCATCGAGGTGCTCTGCGCTCTCCTCGTCGTCGCCGTGTTCGGGCAGAGCTGGCTGCGCGACGTGCTCGACGTGCCCGCCCTGCGGACCGGCTCCACGGTGTTCGTCGCGGTCTGCGTGCAGGCCCTGCCGTTCCTCGTGCTCGGCGTGCTGATCAGCGGGGCCATCGCGGCGTTCGTGCCTGCCCGCGTCCTGCGCCGGGTCATCCCGCGCAACGAGGCGGGCGCCGTGGGCGTCGCGGGGCTCGCCGGGGTCGCCCTGCCCGGCTGCGAGTGCGCCTCCGTCCCGGTGGCGCGCCGCCTCATCGGGCAGGGGGTGGCGCCTGCCGCCGCGCTCACCTTCCTGCTCGCCGCCCCGGCCGTGAACCCCGTCGTGCTCGTCGCCACCGCGGTCGCGTTCCCGGGACAGCCCGAGATGGTGCTCGCCCGGTTCCTCGCCTCCTTCGCGACCGCCGTCGTGATGGGCCTGCTCTGGGCGAAGTGGGGCAAGCTCGACTGGATCGTCCAGCGTGCCCTCGAGCGCCTGCCCGACGGCGGCAACCGGTGGCGCACGTTCACCGAGACCGCCCGGGCCGACCTGGTCGAGTCCGCGGGGTTCCTGGTGCTCGGCGCGCTCATCGCCGCCGCCATGAACGTCCTGGTGCCCGCGGCGTGGTTCGAGGTCCTGAGCAACCAGATCGTGCTGGGCGTGCTCGTGATGGCCGTCCTCGCGGTGGTGCTCGCCCTGTGCAGCGAGGCCGACGCGTTCGTGGCCGCCTCGCTCACCGCCCTGCCGCTGCTGCCGCGGCTGGTGTTCCTGGTGGTGGGCCCGGCCATCGACGTGAAGCTGTTCGCCCTGCAGGCGGGCACCTTCGGGCGGTCTTTCGCGGTACGGTTCGCCCCGGTGACGTTCCTCGTGGCGACCGCCTGCGCGGTGATCGTCGGGGTCCTCGTCCTGGGAGGTGCGAGATGATCCAGCAACAGCCGCGGACCGGGCTCGCCGTCGCGTCGGCCGCGCTCGGCGCCGTCGGGATCGTGATGGCCATGTCGGTGTGGGTCACGTGGGCGTTCGTCCGGCCGCGGGCCGGGG
Source organism: Amycolatopsis methanolica 239 (assembly GCF_000739085.1). Lineage (NCBI taxonomy): Bacteria > Bacillati > Actinomycetota > Actinomycetes > Pseudonocardiales > Pseudonocardiaceae > Amycolatopsis > Amycolatopsis methanolica. The sequence continues at coordinate 1,989,244 of NZ_CP009110.1, forward strand.
ACGCGCTGCCGTCACCGCTGGTGGTGGTGCTCACGTTGGTGCTCGGCGCGCTGTGGGTCCTGATCCTGGTGCTGGCGGTGCTGGCCGTCCTGTTCGGCATCCTGGGCCGCGACGCCGCGGGCGGGCTGGCGCGCGCCGGGATCGTGTTCGGGTCGCTTGCCGCGTTGCTCGCGCTGGCCGGCGCCGTCGCGTTCGTGGTGTCCGCGGCCGACTGGCTGACCGTCGTCCCGGCACGGTAGGGGAGGAGCCCGGTGCGTCGCGAAACGCAGAACATCCTGCTGGTGCTGCTCGGCGGGGCGCTGTTGAAGATCGGCGTCAACGGCGACTACCTGCGCTACGTCAAGCCCGCCCAGCAGCCGTGGGTGGTCGCGGGGGGAGCGGTCATCCTGCTGCTCGGCGCGGTCGCGATCGTGCGGGACGTGCTGGCCGCGCGCCAGGCCAGGACGGTCACCACGGGCCACGGCCACCACCATCCGGCGCGGTCGGCGTGGCTGCTGGTCGTCCCGGTGCTGGCGGTGTTCCTCGTCGCGCCGCCCGCGCTCGGTTCCGACTCGGTCATCCGCACCTCCGCGGGCGCGCCCCGCTCGGCCGTCGCCCAGGACGCCGCCGCTTTCCCGCCGCTGCCGGCCGGCGACGTGGTGCCGCTGACCCTCACTGAGTTCGTGACGCGGGCGGGCTGGGATTCCCGCGGCTCCCTCAACGGCCGGACGGTCCGGCTGAGCGGTTTCGTCGTGCACGGCAACGAAGGCGTGCTGCTGGCGCGAATGGTGATCCGATGCTGCGCGGCCGACGCGGCGCCGATGACGGTCCGCCTGGCCAGCCCACAGGCGGCCCGCTACCCCGACGACACCTGGCTGGAGGTGACCGGCCAAGTGGTCCCCGGCACGGCCGTCGCCGCCAACGGGTACACGCCCGACGTCACGGTCACCGCGCTCCGGCCGATCCCGGCACCCCAGGACGCCTATGAGTACTAGCTGGGTGAGGGTGGCCAAACGGCGGGGCACACCGCAACCACCAGGCTTCCGAGCGCACCCCCAAACAGCACCTGCGCCACCGCCGGCGTCAGCAGTTCAGCGTCCGCCAGCTGCCGGCACCGGCTGTGCCGAGGTGGTTACCCGTCTAGCCCAGGTCGGGCGGCTCGCCGCCGGTGTGCGCGAACAGCTTGTTCACGATCTTCCAGGTCCCGCCGATGCGCGCCAGCGACAGGTAGTCGAGGAAGGAGACCGTTCCCCAGTAGCCTTCCTCGGCCACGGTCACGAACGCCGCGTCGCCGGCCTGCTGCACCGAGAGGATCCGCGAACGGTAGCGCCCGGTGTCCGCCGGGGCGCTCGCGACCATCTCGGCCAGCTCCGAGACCGGAACGTCGTATCGTTCGCCGCCCAAGGAGCCGAACATGCGGGCGTCCTCGTGGAAGGCTTCCCGCACCTGGTCGGCGTTGCCCGTCGCCTCACCGTCCAGGCACAGCTGGACGACCCGGCAGATCGCGTCGTAGTCGTCGACCGTCGTCGCGGTGGTTTCGCTGATTGCGTGAGCCATGCGTCGTCCTCCTCACCGGAGTCATCAGGAGGCGCAAGGAAAAAACGCTACCCCTTGACGGGGTCCGGCACCAGGCCGCGAGCCGTCCCCGGCCGTCCGGCCCGAACCTAACTCCCCAGGCGCTTGGCGCAATCGGTGCAGGTGCCCACGATCTCGACGGTGTGCCGGATGTCCGAGAAGCCGTTGCCGGACGCGACCTTCTCCGCCCAGCGCTCCACCGCAGGGCCCTCCACCTCCACTGTGAAGCCGCAGTGCCGGCACACCAGGTGATGGTGGTGGTGCGTCGAGCAGCGGCGGTAGATCGCCTCGCCCGACTCGGTCCGCAGGACGTCGACCTCGCCGGCCTCGGACAGCGACTGCAGCGTCCGGTACACCGTGGTCAGTCCGATGCCGTCACCACGTTTGCGCAGCTCGTCGTGCAGTTCCTGCGCCGACCGGAAGTCGTCGACCTCGGACAGCAGGTCGACCACGGCCGCGCGCTGCTTCGTCGACCGGCGGCCGGGCACCGGGGCCCGGCGAACGTCGCTACTCGTCATGAACCCTCCTGGACGTGGGCCACCGCGTCCATCACGATGTGCGCAAGATGATCGTCCACGAGCCGGTAGACCACCTCACGGCCCCGCCGTTCACCCCGCACCACCCCGGCCGCCTTCAGCACCCGCAGGTGCTGGCTGATCAACGGCTGCGCCACGTCCAGCGCGTCCACCAGTTCGTGCACGCACCGGTCGGCGTCCCGCAGCTGCAGGACGATCGCGATCCGCACCGGAGCCGACAGGGCCCGCAGCAGCTCGCCCGCCTCGGACAGCGTCGCCGCGGGCTGGGGCGGCGTGCGTGGCTTCAGCTCGTCGCCGGCGTGGACCTGGTTGGCGTCGTCGGGCAACCCGGGCAGCGCGGCGTCCGGACGAGCCATCGGCATAGCCATCTCCAGCCTCGAGTCGGTCGGTGTCACACCATCCTAGTGTCCAGCCGGTAGTGGTTGCCGTTATCGCCTCCCCGGGGCCATGTCAAGCCCCGCGCCGGGCCGCGACGGCGGCCGGATACGCTGGACGGAACCGATAACCGTCCCCGCATCTGATGGAGAGCGTGGAGTGCCCGCCAACATTGAGACCGTCGTCAGCCTGTGCAAGCGTCGTGGCTTCGTCTTCCCGAGCGGGGAGATCTACGGCGGAACCCGGTCGGCGTGGGACTACGGACCGCTCGGCGTCGAGCTCAAGGAGAACATCAAGCGCCAGTGGTGGCGCACGATGGTCCAGAGCCGTGACGACGTCGTCGGCCTCGACTCCTCCGTGATCCTGCCCCGCCAGGTGTGGGTGGCCTCCGGTCACGTGAACGCCTTCAACGACCCGCTGGTCGAGTGCACCGTCTGCCACCGCCGCTACCGCTCGGACCAGCTGGCCGAGGACTACAGCGCGCGCACCGGCAAGGAGATCTCCGAGGACGACCTGTCCGACGTCCCGTGCCCGAACTGCGGCACCCGCGGCCAGTACACGCCGCCGCGTGAGTTCAACATGATGCTCAAGACCCACCTGGGCCCGGTCGAGTCCGAGGAGGGCCTGGCCTACCTCCGCCCGGAGACGGCGCAGGGCATCTTCGTGAACTTCCTCAACGTGCTGACCACGTCGCGGAAGAAGCCGCCGTTCGGCATCGGCCAGATCGGCAAGTCCTTCCGCAACGAGATCACCCCCGGCAACTTCATCTTCCGCACCCGCGAGTTCGAGCAGATGGAGATGGAGTTCTTCGTCGAGCCGGGTGAGGACGAGCGCTGGCACCAGTACTGGATCGACCTGCGCACCGAGTGGTACACCGACCTCGGCATCAACCGCGACAACCTGCGGCACTACGAGCACCCGAAGGAGAAGCTGTCGCACTACTCGAAGCGCACCGTCGACATCGAGTACCGCTTCGGCTTCTCCGCCGGCCAGGAGTGGGGTGAGCTGGAGGGCATCGCGAACCGCACCGACTTCGACCTCACCACGCACTCCAACCACTCCGGCGTCGACCTGGCGTACTTCGACCAGGCCACCAAGGAGCGCTACCGCCCGTTCGTCATCGAGCCGGCAGCCGGTGTCGGCCGCCCGATGATGGCGTTCCTGCTGGACGCCTACCACGAGGACGAGGTGCCCAACGCCAAGGGCGGTGTCGACAAGCGGACCGTGCTCAAGCTCGACCCGCGGCTCGCGCCGTTCAAGGTCGCGGTGCTGCCGCTGTCCCGCAACGCCGACCTGACGCCGAAGGCGAAGGATCTGGCCGCCGCGCTGCGCCGCAACTGGAACGTCGACTTCGACGACGCGGGCTCCATCGGCAAGCGCTACCGCCGCCAGGAGGAGATCGGCACCCCGTTCTGCGTCACCGTCGACTTCGACACCCTGGAGGACCAGGCCGTGACGGTGCGGGAGCGCGACAGCATGCAGCAGGAGCGCGTGGCGATCGACAAGGTCGAGGCCTACCTCGCCGCCCGCCTCCCCGGCTGCTGAACGGAAAAGCATCCGGAAGCCCTGGTCACCCCGCCGGTGACCAGGGCTTTTCCGTGCCGGCGTCAGAGGCTCTTGTAGAAGAACGTGGTCGGCTTCAGCGTGCCCGACGGGTCGGCGGCGTAGTCCGGCACCGTGCCCGCCTCCGTCCAGCCCGCCGCGGCGTACAGGCGCGCGGCGGGGCTCCCCGTCTCGGTGTCCAGCACCAGCAGCGTGATCCCGGCCGCGCGGGCGCCGCGTTCGGCCTCCGCCAGCAGTGCCCGGCCGAGGCCGCGGCCCCGCGCGTCCCGGTGCACCAGCAGCTTCGCCAGTTCGCCGCGGTGTGGCGCGTTGGGCAGTTGCGCAGGCCGGACCTGGACGGTGCCGACCAGCCGGGTGCCGTCCCAGGCCGCCCAGACCAGGGCGCGCCCCTCGGCCACGTCGTCCGCGAGCCCCTTCCACCAGGCCCCGGCCGACGCGGCGTCGAGCGGGGCCAGGAACCCGACGGAGGCGCCGCCGTTCGTGCAGTCCGCGAGCACCTCGCCAAGGGCGGGCACGGCGGCGGCGAAGTCCGCGGTGGACAGTCGCGTGATCACGGCACCACCAGCACCAGCAGATAGCGGGCCGGTGCCGGACCGGAACACACGAACCGCGTCGGTCCCCACAGCCGGAACCGCAGGCAGTCGCCGGGTTCGAGCACGTGGGCCTCGCCGTCGACCGTCAGCTCCAGGCTCCCGTCGAGCAGCCACAGGTGCTGCTCCAGACCCGGTACGGACGGTGCGTCGTACCGGATGTCGGCACCGGGGCGCAGCGTGGCCTCGACGACCTCCGCGCGCAGGGCCGGGTGCGGCGGCGACACCGAACGCCGCACGAACCCGCTGTCCTCGTCGGTCCACACGCTCTGCGCGGACGCCCGTACCACCTGCGCGCCCTCGGCCTCCACCTCGGTCAGCAGGCGCGACATCGGGCGCTCGTAGACGGTGCACAACTTGCCCAGCAGGGACGCGGTCGGGCTGATCTCGCCGCGTTCCACACGGGACAGCGTCGAGCGGCTGATCCCCGAGCGGTCGGCGAGCTCGTCGAGCGACCAGCCGCGTTCGGCCCGCAGTTCGGCCAGCCGCGCGGCCAGGCGATCCTCCATGGTTCTCACATCAGAGACTGTATCCCAGATCTGGGATTCGAAGGCGGGTACCGTTGCTGACGCCACGCCCGGACCGGGTTCCGGTCAGCGATCGCGACCCCTACATCCAGTTCCACGACCGGGCGCAGGCGATGGGCTGGCTCGGCAACCGGTGGGGCATGAACGACGCCGGCTGGGAGTATCCCCTCGCCGCGCCGGGATCTTCACTGGTCACCTGTTTCCAGGTGGGAATCGAACCGGTGCCCGGCGACAGGCCGTTACCGGTGCAACCGTTCCTCCGCTGCGCGGGAGACCAAGGGCCGCCCCGGGACCACGTGACGTTCCAGGGGACGCGCGTGTCCCCTTGCCGCTCACCATGAGCCGCGCGGCGGCAACCGAACCCTGACACTTGTCACGGCCGGATCATGACGCTCGGCCTGCGAACCGGGACCTTCGCGGCGGCACGCTGGGCGTATGGACGGAACACAGACCCTGACCCGGGCCGCGGTGCGGCTGACGGGCCTGCGCAAGCACTACGGCGAGGTGCGCGCCGTGGACGGCGTCGACCTCACCATCGCGCCCGGCGAGGTGGTCGCGCTGCTCGGCCCGAACGGCGCGGGCAAGTCGACGACGGTCGACATGCTGCTCGGCTTGACCACGCCCGACGCCGGCGAGGTCTCGATCTTCGGCACGACCCCCGCCGAGGCGGTGGCGCGCGGCGCGATCGGCGCCATGCTGCAGGGCGCCGCGCTGCTGGAGGACGCGACCGTCGGCGAGATGGTCGGCATGATCGCGTCGCTGCACCGCAAGCCGATGCCGGTCGCCGAGGCGCTGCGCCGCGCCGGCATCGAGGACCTGGCGAACCGGCGCGGCACCAAACTCTCCGGCGGCCAGAAGCAGCGCGTGCGGTTCGCCGTCGCCCTCGTCAGCGACCCGGACCTGCTGGTGCTCGACGAGCCGACCGCCGCGATGGACGTGGGCAGCCGCCGCGAGTTCTGGAGGTCCATGCACGCCTACACCAACACCGGCCGCACCGTGTTGTTCGCGACGCACTACCTGGAGGAGGCCGAGGAGTTCGCCGACCGGGTCGTCCTGATGCGCAGCGGGCGGATCGTCGCGGACGGCACGGTCGCCGAGGTCCGCGCGCTGGCGAGCGGGCGGACGCTGCGGGCCGCTGTGCCGGAGGCCACCCCGGCGGCGGTCGCGGACCTGCCCGGCGTCACCGAGTACGAGGTGCGCGGCGGCCGGATCGCCGTGTCCACTTCGGACTCCGACGCCACGCTGCGGGCGTTGCTGGCCCGCTTCCCGGGCGCGCACGACATCGAGATCACCGCGATCGGGCTGGAAGGCGCCTTCCTGACCCTCACCGCCGACGAGGAGAACCACCGATGAGCCGGAAGTTCCTGATCCTGGAGATCCGCCGCGTGCTGCGCGCACCGCGGTTCCTCATCTTCACCGTGGCGTTCCCCGTTCTGATGTTCCTGCTCTACGTCGGCATCTTCGCGCGCGGCGACCAGGACGCTGTCGCGCCGCTGATGGTCGGCATGACCTCCTTCGGCGCCATGTCGGCGGCGCTGTTCGTCGGCACGCGGGTGGCGGTCGAGCGCAAGGCCGGCTGGCAGCGGCAGCTGCGCCTGACGCCGCTCTCCGGCGGCGGGTACCTGACCGCGAAGGCCGCGACCGGCCTGACGCTCGCGCTCGCGCCGGTGATCCTCGTGCCGCTGGTCGGCGCGCTGACGCAGGGTGTGTCCCTCGGGGCGGGCAGCTGGCTGCGGGTGACCCTGGGGGTGTGGCTCGCGGCGATCCCGTTCGCGCTGATCGGGCTGCTCATCGGCCAGGTCGGCACGGCTGACTCGGTCCAGCCGATCACGCAGCTGGTCATGCTCCCGATGGCACTGCTCGGCGGCATCTTCATCCCGGTGGAGGCGATGCCGCACTGGCTGCTGCAGATCTCGCACGTGCTGCCGAGCTACTGGATGGCGCAGGTCGGGCGCGGCGCGGTGACCACCGACCTGACCACGAGCCTCGGGCAGGACGTGCTGTGGCTGGCCGTGTGGACCATGGCGATCGGGGTCGCGGTGGTCCGGCGTTACCGTAAGGATTCCGCGCGGGTGTGACGGGGGAGAGAAGCACGGTGGCCGACACCGACGACAGGACGCAGTGGTGGAACGAGCACGCCGCCGGACGGCCCCGCCCGCGGTTCGCGCGCCGCTGGCCGCTCGCCGGGACAGTGTTCTACCTGGCCAGCGCAGTGCCGGTCGGCCAGCGACTCGACCCGCTGCTCATCGTGCTGCTCGTCGCCTACGGCTTGTGCTACGTGACCTTCCCGTACTTCCTGCTGTCGCACCGGCGGATGCGGGTCCGGCTGCCGTTCGCGCTGCTGATGCTCGTGCTCGGGTGGGCGGTGCTGCTCCAGGGCGCCAGCATCTACATGCTCCTCTACGCGACGCTGGCGATCGCGATGAGCATGCCGGCGGGGTGGGTCCTGGTGTTCGACGGCGCCGCGGTCGCCGGGTGCGGGCTGCTGCTGCTCGTCCACAACGACGTGCGCGGCACGCCGTCGGACATCGGCACGGTCGTCGGCATCACCACGGCGACGTTCTTCATGGGCCGGCTCGCCCAGACGGTGCGACGTCTCCGGCGGGCCAACGAGGAGATCGCCGCGCTGGCGGTGAGCGCGGAGCGGGAACGGCTGGCGCGGGACCTGCACGACATCCTCGGCCACAGCCTCACCACCATCGCGGTCAAGGCCGGTCTCGCCCGGCGGCTGATCGAGACCGCGTCCGACGAGGAGCGCGCGCTCACCGAGATCCGCGAGGTGGAGGCGCTGGCGCGCAGCGCGCTGACCGACGTGCGCGCGACGGTGTCGGAGTACCGCGAGGTGTCGCTGTCCGCCGAACTGGCGGGCGCGCGGGCGGCGCTGCGGGCCGCGGAGATCGACGCGGAACTGCCGAGCGCGGTCGACAACGTGCGGCCGGAGCTGCAGAGCGCCTTCGGGTACGTGCTGCGCGAGGCGGTGACGAACGTGCTGCGGCACTCCGGCGCCAGCCGGGTGAAGGTGCGGCTGGGGCGGAACTGGCTGGAGATCTCCGACAACGGCCGCGGCACCGAACCGGCCGCGGCCGGCAACGGGTTGCGCGGGCTGGCGGAACGGCTGGCCCAGCTGGGTGGCACGCTGCAGGTCCGGGCCCGGCCCGGGGAGGGGTTCCAGCTGCGGGCCGAGGTGCCCGCGGCGAAGCCGGTGGAGGTTTCGTGATCCGGGTGCTGCTGGCCGACGACCAGGCGATGGTGCGGGGCGCGCTGGCGACTGTGCTCGGGCTGGAGCCGGACATCGAGGTGGTCGGCCAGGTTGGGTCCGGCGACGAGGTGCTCGCCGCGGCGAAGGAGACCGCGCCGGACGTGGCGCTGCTCGACGTCCAGATGCCCGGCACGGACGGCCTGTCCGCGGCCGCCGAGCTGCACGCGGCGTTGCCGTCGTGCCGGATCATCGTGTGCACCACGTTCGGCAGGCCCGGTTACCTGGCGCGGGCGATGGCCGCGGGGGCGGCCGGGTTCGTGGTGAAGGACTCGCCGCCGGAACAGCTCGTCGACGCGGTCCGCCGGGTCCACAACGGACTGCGGGTGGTCGACCCGGCGCTGGCCGCGGAGTCGCTGGCGACGGGGGCGAGCCCGCTCACGCCGCGCGAGCACGAGGTGCTGCGCGCGGCCAGCGACGGCGGCACGGTGTCGGACGTCGCGCGGCGCCTGCACCTGTCCGAGGGGACGGTGCGCAACCACCTGTCCGCCGCGATCGGCAAGACCGGCGCCCGCACCAGGGCCGAGGCCGTCCGGTTGGCGGAGGAGCGCGGCTGGCTGTGAAGACCCGTCTGGGAGGATGACCGGGATGGGTGAGCGGGTGAGCTGGGTGCGCCGGGCCGTGCTGGGCACGGTGCTGGTGCTGCTGATGGTGGTCGCCGGGACGGCGTTCCGGGTGTGGCAGGTGGCGCGCGAGGACGACCGCACACACGCCGACGCGATCGTGGTGCTCGGCGCGGCGCAGTACAACGGGAAGCCGTCGCCGATCTTCCAGGCGCGGCTGCGGCACGCGATGGACCTGTACGAGGAGGGGGTCGCCGACCGGATCGTCACCGCGGGCGGCAACCGGGCCGGTGACGCGTACACCGAGGCCTCGGCGGGGGCGAACTGGCTGATCGAGCAGGGCGTCCCCCGCGAGGCGACGCTGGCGATCGGCGAGGGCAGCGACACGCTCGGCAGCCTGCGCGCGGTGGCCGGCGCGTTCGGCGAGCGGGGGTGGCGGACCGCCGTGCTGGTGAGCGACCCGTGGCACTCCCTGCGGGCCCGCACGATGGCCAACGACGCCGGCCTGGACACCTGGACCTCGCCGACGCACCGGGGGCCGATCGTGCAGACGCGGGAGACGCAGTTCGCCTACATCTACCGCGAGACAGGCGCGTTGTTGTTCTACCGGCTGACCAAGACCCCGGCCGACAACATCGGCGGCACCGGGCTGGGCTGAGCCCGGCTGGCTGTGGCGGCTCCTGGCGGGCGCGGCACGGAGGAAGTCGCGACGGCTTTGGTCGGCTGTTTCGTTCGGTGCGCGGTGCGGCGGAGGCCGGCTGCCTGGTCCTGTTCTCTCGAACACCTCGCCCGCAGGCGGGCGGCGTCGGCGGATTCCACCTCGCGTTCCAGTCGCCCCCGCACGAGTGGGCATATCGTGGGTCCTGGTCAGAACCCCCCGGAAATGTCGGTGGGTGCCCGTAGAGTTGCGGGGTGTACAGCGAGCACGATCAACAGCGGTGGCTCGACGAAGCGCCGAAGCGGGCGGCGCTTCCCGGGTCGCGGCCGGACGGCCGGAGTGCGTTCGCGCGGGACCGGGCCCGCGTGCTGCACTCGGCGGCGCTGCGCCGTCTGGCAGGCAAGACCCAGGTGGTCGGGCCGGGGGAGGGCGCCGAGGTCAGCGGGGTGCCCCGCACGCGGCTGACGCACTCGCTGGAGGTCGCGCAGATCGGGCGCGGCATCGCCGAGGAGCTGGGCGCCGATCCGGACCTGGTTGACACGGCGGGGCTGGCGCACGACATCGGGCACCCGCCGTTCGGGCACAACGGCGAACGGGCGCTCGACGAGGTGGCGCAGTCGTGCGGCGGGTTCGAGGCCAACGCGCAGACGCTGCGCATCCTCACCCGGCTGGAGCCGAAGGTCGACTCGGCCGGGCTGAACCTGACGCGTGCGTGCCTGGACGCGTCGACGAAGTACCCGTGGCCGCGGCGGGCGGGCACGGCGAAGTTCGGGGTGTACGCCGACGACCGGGAGGTGTTCGACTGGATGCGGGCAGGCGCGCCGGAGAGCCGCACCTGCCTGGAGGCGCAGATCATGGACTGGGCCGACGACGTGGCGTACTCGGTGCACGACGTCGAGGACGGCGTGCTGTCGGGCCGGTTGTCGCTGTCGGTGCTGGCCGACCCGGGGGAGCGGGCGGCTGTGGCCGAGCTGGCGGCCAAGCACTTCTCGCGGCTGTCGGTGTCCGCGCTGGAGGGAGCCGCGCGGGACCTGCTGGACCTGCCGGTCGTGGCGGAGCTGGCGCGCCCCGGGGTCGACTCGACGCCGCACGGGCAGATCGCGCTGAAGCGGATGACGAGCGAGCTGGTCGGCCGGTTCGCGTCCGCCGCGGTTACCGGAACCCGCGCCGAGTACGGCGACGGCCCCCTCACCCGCTACGCCGCGAACCTGGTGATGCCGGAACGCGTGGCGGCCGAGGTGGCGCTGCTGAAGGCGCTCGCGCTGCGCTACGTGATGAGCGACCCCCGGCGGCTCGCCATGCAGGCCGGCCAGCGCGAACTGCTGGCCGAGCTGGTGACGGTCCTGGCCGAGCGCGCGCCGGAGCCGTTGGAGACCGCGTTCAACCCGGCGTGGCACGCGGCCCCGGACGACTCGGCGAGGCTCCGCGTGGTCATCGACCAGGTCGCCTCCCTGACCGATGCGCAGGCGCACGCCTGGCACCGCTGGCACACCGGACGCCACTGATGCCCACCCACGAGGCGCGGCTGCGCGCCGTCGCGCGCCGGACTCTGCCGCCGCCCATCGCCGAACGCTGGATCTCGATGATCCGGCCCGCTGTTCGCCTGCGCTCCGCGGGCCGGGGCGACCGGGTGGTCGGCCGCCTCGGCGGCTGCCCCGCCGTGCCGCACGACTTCGAGTGGCCGGTGTGGCCGGGGGAGGGCTCGCTGAGCTTCGTCGCGTCCGTCGACTGCGCGAAGCTGCCCCGCGAGTCGATCGACCCCGCCCTGCCCGCCGACGGCACGCTGTTGTTCTTCTACTTCGACGACACCCTCGGCTACTTCGACCCGGCCTTCCCGCCGCGCACCGTCGGCGTGTGGGCCCCGGAGTCGCTGACCGCGGGCGCGCGAGTCGTCCACGTCCCGGCCGGGGTGCCGGTCACCGAACGCGAACCACCCGCCGACATCGAGCCCTACGACTGGATCCCGCTGGCCGCCGCGCACCGGCTGACCGGCCCGGACTGGTCCCATCCGGGGTTCCGCGCCGCGTGCCGGGATCTGCCGGCGGGCGTCCTGTCCTTCTTCGACGACCGCGCCAACGGCGACGCCTTCATGGGTGCTCTGGCGGCGACCGTGCCGAGTCCGGCACACCAGATCGGCGGCTACGCGTTCCCGGTCCAGGACGCCGTCGAACTCGGCGTCGCTGCCGCGCACCTGCGCGCCGACCTCGTGCGCGACGAGCAGGCGTGGCCCGCGGTGCAGGAGGAAGCCCGGCGCTGGGTCGCGCTCGCCCAGATCGACTCCGACGACGAGACCGGCATGATGTGGGGCGACGTGGGCCGGCTGCACTGGCTCATCCGTCCCGCGGAGCTCGCGGCCGGGCGGTTCGACGCGGCGTCCTTCACCTGGCAGTGCACATGAGTTGTCACCCACCTGCGCCTCCTCGTCCCAGCACCTCGCGCCCGCCCCAGCACAGCCCCCGGCGCCGCGCTCCGGTCCGGTAGCGTCGGGGGCGTGACCACGCCCGAAAGTGACCATCTGCGATTCAGCCTCGCGGTTCACCGGGTCGTCGCCGGCGCCAGTGGCGACTCGGTGGTCTCGCCGTACTCCATCGCCAGCGCGCTCGGCCTCGCGAGCCAGGCGGCCGACGGCCCCGCCGCCGACGAGCTGCTCCACCTGCTCACCGGGGGCGACCCGGACATCGCCAAGCAGGCCGACCTCCTCCGCGCCGCCGCCACGCTCGACAACACCACCCGCCAGGAGGACCCGGTCCTCGCCGTCGCCAACACCCTCTGGGCCTGGGACGAGCTGCCGGTCCGCGACACCTTCCTCGCCGACCTCGCGGGCTGGCCGGGCGCGAGCGCGAAGACCGCCCCGTTCGTCACCGACCCCGACGGCGCCCGCCGGGCCATCAACGCCGACGTCGCCGAGACCACCCGCGACCTCATCCCCGAGCTGCTGCCCCCGGACTCGGTCGGCCCGGACACCGTCGCCAGCCTCGTCAACGCCCTCTACCTCAAGGCCGCCTGGCAGCACCCGTTCCGCGAAGCCACCACGCGGGACGAGCAGTTCCACAGCCCCGGCGGCCCGCGCCGCGTCCGGATGATGCGCCAGACCGAAACCCTCGGGTACGCGCACCAGGACGGCTGGCAGGTCGTCGAGCTGCCCGGTGCCGGCGTCACCGCGACCGTCCTGCTGCCCGACGGCGACCTCGCCGCGCAGGAGCCGGACCTCGACGACACCCGGCTGGCCACCCTGCTGGCCGCCCCCAAGCGCGTCCAGGTCGACCTGCGCGTGCCGAAGATCGACCTCGACCGCCCGGCCGACCTCACCGGCGCGCTCAAGCACCTCGGCGTGCGCACCCTGTTCGAGCCCGGCGAGGCCCCGCTCGGCCGCCTCACCCCGGACCCGCGCGCATTCGTCTCGGCCGTCCAGCACCAGGCGGTTCTCAAACTCGACGAGCAGGGTCTCGAGGGCGCCGCGGCCACCGCGGTCATGATCCGCACCCTGGCGGCGGTCACCCCGGCCGACCCCGTCGAGGTGCGCGTCGACCGGCCTTTCCTGCTCCTCGTGCGGCACGCCCGGACGGGTGTGGTCTACTTTTTCGCCCGCGTAGTCGAGCCCTGAGGGTGAAAGAGTGACCGCTTTGCTGCAGGCGCCCGAGACCGTGCCCGAGGTCGGAGAGGAACGGCGCCGGTTCGGCCGCGCCGACGCACTGGTCATCGGCATCTACATCGTCGCCGCGTTCATCCTCTACGCCGGGTTGTGGGTCAACCTGGGCAGCGGCGGCTACATGTACAACAGCGGCCAGGACCAGAACATGTGGGAGTGGTTCTTCGCGGTCACCGCCCACGCGGTGTTCAACTGGGAGAGCCCGCTCGGCAGCACCCTGCAGAACTACCCGGACGGCGTGAACCTCATGGCCAACACGGCCATGTTCGGGCTCGGCATCCCGCTGTCACCGGTCACGCAGCTGTTCGGCCCCACCGTGACCTGGGCGATCGCGCTCACCGGCGGCCTGGCGGGCACGTCGATCGCCTGGTACTGGGTGTTCTCGCGGCACCTGGTCACCTCGCGCACGGCCGCCGCGATCGGCGGCGCCTTCTGCGGCTTCGCGCCGGCGATGATCTCGCACGGCAACGCGCACCCGAACTTCGTGGTGCTGTTTCTGATCCCGTTCATCGTGATGCGGCTGATCCGGCTCGCGCAGGGGCACCGGCCCGTCCGCGACGGCATCATCCTCGGCCTGATGCTCGCCTACCAGGTGTTCCTGGGCGAGGAACCGCTGCTGATCATGATGATGGCGTTCGTGCTTTTCGCCGCGGGCTACGCGGTGTCCCGGCCACGCGAGGCCCTGCCGATGGTCAAGCCGATGGCGGGCGGCCTGACCGTCGCCGCGGTCGTCGCCATCGCGATCGCGATCTTCCCGCTGTGGTGGCAGTTCTTCGGCCCGCAGAGCTACCGAACCCTGGAACACGGCCCGGTCGGCAACGACACCGCGGCGTTCACCCGGTTCGCGACCGAGTCGATCGCGGGCACCCCCGAGGCCGCCGCCGACGTGTCGATGAACCGCACCGAGGAGAACGCGTTCTTCGGCTGGCCGCTGATCATCCTGATGGTCGTGCTGACCGTGTGGTTGTGGCGCAACGTCGTGGCGCGCGCCATCGCGATCTCGATGTTCCTGATGGCCTGGCTGTCGCTGGGCGTCGAGATGATCGTCAACCACGAGGAGACCGGGATCCCGGGCCCGTGGAAGCTGCTGTACGAGCTGCCGCTGTTCGACTCGCTGCTCGAATCGCGGCTCGCGATCGGGTGCATCCCGGCTGTCGCGGCGCTGCTCGCGATCGCCACGGACCGCGTGTTCGAGGCGGCGCCCGGCTTCCGCGACCGGAACCTGCCGGTGCGGTTTCTGTGGCTGGGCGCGCTGGCCGCGGTGCTGCTGCCGATCGCGCCGACGCCCTACAAGACCTACATCCGCCCCGAGACCCCGGCCTTCTTCGCCGACGGGGCGTGGCGCCAGTACGTCGGGTCCGGTTCGGTGGTCGTCGTGCCGCTGCCCAACGGCGGCGACGCGCGGGCGCTGCACTGGCAGGTGGAGGCCGACCTGGGCTTCCCGCTCGCCGACGGGTACTTCGTCGGCCCGAGCGGACCGGACGACAAGCGCGGCCGGTACGGCGCGGTGAACCGCCCGACGGCCGACCTGCTGGCCGAGGTGCGCGACAGCGGCGAGGTGCCGAACGTGACGGTGCAGCAGCGCGCCCAGGCGGTCGAGGACCTGAAGTACTGGAAGGCCGACGCGGTCGTGCTCGCCCCCGTGACCAACGGCAACGCGCTGCACCAGACGGTGGACCAGCTGCTCGGCGACCAGGCCGTCTACGTGGACGGCGTGTGGGTCTGGGACGTCCGCGCCCTGCGCGGCTAGGAGTCCAGCACCTCACGGGCCAACCGGTCGAGGTAGCTCGCGAAGCGGTGCCGGTCCTCGGCCGGCCAGTGCGCTACCAGCGCTTCGAACACCTGCTCCTGGTGCGCGTGCGACACGTTGAGGAACTCCGCGCCCGCTTCGGTGAGTGACAGCCGCGCACGGCGGGCGTCCTCGGCGGACGTGTCGCGCCGCAGGTAGCCGTCGCGCACGGCGTCCGCGATCATCCGGCTCGCGACCGACCGGTCCAGGCCCAGCTGGCGCGCCACGTCGGCGACCGTGACCTCCCCGCGCGGGGCCGCGCTGTGCACGGCCTCCACGACGTACAGGTTCTGCACGGTCGCGGTGCGCGGGGCGTCCTCGTCCAGTCGCTGCGCCACTTCCGGCGCCCAGCGCCGGGACCAGAACCGCACCAGCCGGAACAACGCGCGCCCCGCGGCCATCACGAATTCCCTCCGTCGGCGACATCCTTGCATGTGTGCAAAATGCACGCATAATATGTGTGAAATGCACGCAAAAGGCCGGGCTTTCGCCGCGCTGCTGCTCGGCATGCTGATGGCCCAGCTCGACACCACCGTCCCGTCGCGGCGCTGCCCGCCCTGCAGGCCGAACTCGCCGCGGGGACGGCCGTCGCCGGGGTCACCAGCGCCCACCTGGCCACGGCGACGATCGCGACGCTCGTCCTCGGCCGGCTCGGTGACCGAACACGACCGGCGCGCCGTCTTCACCGGGTCCGGCCTCGTCTTCGCCGCCGCGTCGGCTGCCTGCGCCGCCGTCCCGGACATCGCCACGCTCGTCGCCGCGCGAGCCGTCCAGGGCATCGGCGGCAGCGGGCTCGTCGTCACGGCGATGAGCGCGCTCGGCGAGATGGTCGACCGCGACCAGCTGATCCGCCGCGCCGGGTGGCAGACGGCGGTCTTCGCGCTCGCCTCCGTCGGCGGCCCGCCGCTTGGCGCGCTGCTCGTCGCCGGACCGGGCTGGCGGTGGATCTTCTGCTGAACCTCCCGCTGTGCCTGCTGGCGCTCGTCCTCGGGCTGCCCGGCCTGCCCACGGGAACCGGCCGGACACCGCCACTGCGCCCGGCCGTCCGCGCGATGTTCAGCGACCGCGCCACCCGCCGCGCGGTCGTCGTCACCGCGTTGTCGGGGTTCGCGTGGTTCGGCGCCTTCACCTACGTCGCCTTGGCCATCGGGCTGATCGGCGCCACCTCGGCCCTGCTCACCGCGATGACGGTCGGTCAGCCGGTCACCTCGGCGTCGTTCGCGGCATGGGCGCGCCGATGGCCGAACCTGCCCGCTTGGGAACGGCTCGGTTGTGTCAGCGGAGTCGCCTGGCTCGTCCTGCTGGCGGTCGCGCCGCAAGCCGGCGCGGCCGTGCTCGTGCCCGGGCTGTTGCTGACCGGCGCCGCATTCGGGCTCACCGCGTCGGCGTACACCCTGCTCGTGCGGACGACCGCCGCGACGGACGTGCTCGGCGCGAGCATGGGGGTGCTGGCCTTCGCGCGCCAGGCCGGAGGGGTCGCCGGCACCGCGGGCCTCGGCGCGCTCGCGGTGCTGTTCGCCGGCGGTTTCGGCAGCTCGGGGCTGACGATCGCGTTCGCGTGCGCCGCTGTCGCGGTGACCGCGGCGTTCGCTGTCACACCTCGGGCAGCCGTCTCGTCCCCACGGTAGGACCACGAAGGAGGACCACATGCCACGCATCCCCGTGGTGTCCGAAAAGGACGCCGGCCTGCTCACCAAGCTCGTCTACCGCTACGCGCGCAAGCGTTTCGGCGCCGTGCCGGAGCCGTTCGCCGTCGTCGCGCACCGGCCCGCCCTGATGCGCGCCAGCGGGATCCACGAGATGCTCGTCGAGAAGGCGATCAAGCACCTGCCGGTGAACGTGGCCGAGCTCGCCCAGTACCGGACGGCGGTGCGGCTGGGTTGCTCGTGGTGCGTCGACTTCGGCACCATGCTGCAGAAGCACCACGGCCTGGACATCGACCGCCTGAAGAACATCGACGACTACGCCACGTCGGAGCTGTTCACCCGTCAGGAACGACTCGCGCTGGCCTACGCCGACGCGATGTCCGGGACTCCGGTCGCGGTCACCGACGAGCAGGTCGCCGAGCTGGAGCGCGAGTTCGGCCGGCCCGGGCTGATCGAGCTGACCTACCTGATCGGCCTGGAGAACCAGCGCGCCCGCGTCAACAGCGCCCTCGACATCACCGACCAGGGCTTCACGTCCGGGGACGCGTGCCGGGTTCCACAAGCCGGCTGAGCTTGTCGGGGTTCGCCTGGTCGTAGATCGCGGTGATCAGCCCGTCCCGGACGGTGAACGTCTCCAGGTGCGCGTCCAGCGGCCGGTAGCCGTCGCCGCCGGGGGCGGGCGGCAGGTAGATCCCGAGATCGCCGTTGACCAGCAGCGGACGGCCGCCGGCCAGCGCCTCCGGCCGGTAGAACCGCAGCAGGCCGAGGAAGAAGCGGATGATCTTGTCCGCGCCCACCATGACCTGCACCGTGGTCTTCGCCTTGCCGTCGCTGTCGCCGATGAGCACGACGTCGGGGTGCAGCACCTCGGCCACCGCCCGCACGTCGCCCTTCGCCAGCGCCGTCATGAACCGGTCGAGGATCTCCTGCTGCTCGGCCAGCTCCGCGCGCGGCGGCGGCTGCGCGTCGTCCAGCGCACGGCGCCCGCGCGACGCGTGCTGCCGCGCCGTCGCCGTGGTGACGCCCAGGATCTCCGCGATCTCGTCGAACGGCACGGCGAACGCGTCGTGCAGCACGAACGCCACCCGCTGCTCGGGCGTGAGCTTGTCGAGCACGATCATCGCCGCCATGCGCACGCCCTCGTCGCGGACGGCGGCCTCCAGCGGATCGTCCGCGGACGGCGCGCCCAGCGGCGTGACGATCGGTTCCGGCAGCCACTGGCCGACGTACTTCTCCCGCCGCGCGGTCGCCGAGCGCAGCCGGTCCAGGCAGATCCGCCCGACCACGGTGGTCAGCCACGCCCGCAGCTCGTGGATCCCCGCACGCTTGTCCTCGTCCAGCGCGGCCAGGCGCAGCCACGACTCCTGCACCGCGTCCTCGGCGTCGCTCACCGAACCGGTCAGCCGGTAGGCGACGGCGGTCAGGTGCGCGCGCAGCGCGGCGAACTCCGCGGCGACCCCATCCAGCGTGCTCACACACCCGAGTGTGCCGTACGACCCGGCCCCGCCGGTCACTAGACTGGTCGTCGTGGCAGGCCGGATCCGGGAAAGTGACATCGCGGAGGTGCGCCAGCGCAACCGGATCGACGAGGTCGTGGGCGATTACGTGGCCCTGCGCAACGCCGGTGGTGGAGCGCTGAAGGGGCTGTGCCCGTTCCACGACGAGAAGACCCCGTCGTTCAACGTCCGCCCCACGCACGGCACCTTCCACTGCTTCGGCTGCGGTGAGGGTGGCGACGTCATCAAGTTCCTGATGAAGATCGACCACCTCCCGTTCGTCGAGGCGGTCGAGCGGCTGGCCGACCGCGTCGGGTTCCGGCTCACCTACGAGGGTGGTGGCGGCAGCGTCCAGCGCGACCGCGGCACGCGCACCCGGATGGTGGAGGCGCACAAGGCCGCCGCCGAGTTCTACGCCGAGCAGCTGCGCACGCCCGAGGCCCAGATCGCCCGCGACTTCCTGGCCGAGCGCGGCTTCGACGAGACCGCGGCCCGCACGTTCAGCTGCGGCTACGCCCCGGCAGGCTGGGACAAGCTGACGAAGTACCTGCTCAACCGCGGGTTCGAGTTCAGCGAGCTGCTCAAGGCCCAGCTGGTCAAGGAGGGCCGCCAGGGCCCGATCGACCGGTTCCACCGCCGGCTGGTGTGGCCGATCCGCGACCTGTCCGGCGACGTCGTCGGGTTTGGGGCGCGGCGGCTGCACGACGACGACCCGATCCAGGCCAAGTACCTCAACACCAGCGAGAGCCCGATCTACAAGAAGTCGCAGGTGCTGTTCGGGCTCGACCTGGCCAAGCGGGAGATCGCCAAGCGCCACCAGGTGGTCGTCGTCGAGGGCTACACCGACGTGATGGCGATGCACGCGTCCGGCGTGCCGACCGCGGTCGCGTCCTGCGGCACGGCGTTCGGCGAGGACCACATGAAGGTGCTGCGCCGCCTACTGATGGACGACGACGCGTTCCGCGGCGAGATCATCTTCACCTTCGACGGCGATGAGGCGGGCCAGAAGGCGGCGCTCAAGGCGTTCGAGGGCGAGCAGACCTTCGCCGGACAGACCTACATCGCGGTCGCCCCCGACGGCATGGACCCGTGCGACCTGCGGCTCGCCAAGGGCGAGGCCTCGGTGCGCGACCTGGTAGCCCGCCGCACACCGCTGTTCGAGTTCGCGATCCGCAGCATCCTCAAGGAGTACGACCTCGACTCGGTCGACGGGCAGGTCGCCGCGCTGCAGCGCACCGTGCCGCTGGTCGCGCAGATCAAGGACCGCGCGAAGCGGGACGGCTACGCCACCAAGCTGTCGTGGTGGGTCGGCTGGCAGGACGAGGCGATGGTCGTGCGACGCGTGCGGGAGAGCGCGGGCGGCGCGGTCCGGACCAACGGGCGCAAGCCGGTGCAGCGGGTCAACGGCGCCCCGGCGGCGGACGTGCCACGCCCGGACCCGAACGACCCGCGGCTGATGGCGCAGCGTGAGGTGCTCAAGGCGGCGCTGCAGGAGCCGGCGTACGCGGGCCCGGAGTACGACGCGCTGCCCGAGGAGGCCTTCACCCACCCCGCGTACGTTGCGGTGCACCGCGCGGTGCTCAAGGCGGGCGGCACGGGCAGCGGGCTGGCCGGGCCGGCGCTGATCGACGCGGCGACCCCGTACACGCCCGACGGGCCGGTGCGCTCGCTGCTGTCCGAGCTGGCCGTGGAACCGTTGCGTGCCAAGGGGGAGGCCGACGGGCACTACATCGGCAGCATGATCGCCGCGGTGCAGGAGAACCTGGTCGGACGGCAGATCGCCGAGATCAAGTCGCGGCTGCAGCGGCTGTCGCCGATCGAGGCGGCCGACGACTACCGCGCGTTGTTCGGCGACCTCGTCGCGTTGGAGGAGTACCGCAAGGCGCTCAAGGCGCAGGCCATCGGCGGGCTGGGGTAGGCCGTGCGGTGGCTGCGACGGCTGATCGGCGACCCGCTGCCGGAGGACTTCCCCGGACGGCTGGCCGAGGGGGAGAACGCGGTCGGGTCGGCGCCGGTCCGCGGTGGCGGGCACCTGGTGGTCACCGAGCTTGGGCTGTGGGTTCCCGTGCCCGAGGGCGCCCGGCGGATCGGCTGGCACCTGATCAGCAAGGCGATCTGGGGTGACGGCGTGCTGACGGTCACCGAGGCCGACGAGACCGGCACGGCCGGCGCCGCGGTAGTGCTGCGCGACCGCGAGCCGGTGCGGTTCGAGCTGCCGCGGCCGGGCAAGGTGCCGTGGCTGGTCCGGCAGCGCGTGGACGGTTCGATCCGGGCGCGCCACCGGGCGGAGCTGACCAGCGGCGGGGTGTGGTTCGTGCAGCGGAAACTGCCCGGGCGCGACGGTGTGGTGCTGCAGGCGCGGCCGGATCCCGGGGTCGACCTCGAGATCGTCGCGGCGATCGCGCGGGAGGCCGCGGAGAAGCTGGCGCCGCCCCAGGCTTAGCAGTACGATCGTACTGTGTGGGATCCTGCGAAGTACCTCGACTACGCGGACCTGCGGGGACGCCCGTTCTACGACCTGATCGGCCGGATCGCCGCGGCTGAGCCTCGGCGGGTCGTGGACCTGGGCTGCGGGCCGGGGAACCTGACGGTGGCGCTGGCGTCGCGCTGGCCGGGGGCGAAGCTGGAGGCGCTGGACAGCTCGCCGGAGATGGTCGAGGCGGCGCGCGCGGCGGGTGTCGACGCGCGGGTGGCTGACGTTCGTGAGTGGTCGCCGGAGCCGGACACGGACGTGGTGGTCACCAACGCGGTGTTGCAGTGGGTGCCGGAGCATCGTGCGTTGCTGCGGCGCTGGGTGGGGGAGCTGCCGTCGGGCGCGTGGTTCGCGATGCAGGTGCCGGGGAACATGGACTCGCCGTCGCACACGCTGGTGCGGGAGGTGGCGGCCCGGCCGGAGTGGTCGGCGCGGCTGGGCGGGCTGCGGGGTGTCGAAGCGGTCGACTCGCCGGTGGAGTACGCGGAGTTGTTCGCCGACGCGGGGTGCTCGGTGGACGCCTGGGAGACGACGTACGTGCAGCGGCTGAGCGGGCCGGACGCGGTGCTCGAGTGGATCACCGGGACCGCGTTGCGGCCGGTGCGGGCGGCGCTGGACGACGAGGGCTGGCAGCGGTTCCGGGCGGAGTTGGCGCCGTTGCTGAACGAGGCTTACCCGCCGCGCGCGGACGGCACGACGTGGTTCCCGTTCCGGCGGGTGTTCGCGGTGGCGCGGGTGTGAGCGTCTAACATCCGCGGGTGGCCTCCTACGACGATCTTTTCGAGCACCTGGACGTGGCGTCACTGCCCGAGCGGCAGCAGCGGATCCTGGTCGCGATCCGCGATTGGGTGAACCGGTACGGGTACGCGCCGAACACGCGGGAGATCGGGGAGGCGGTCGGCCTGCGATCGTCGTCGTCGGTGTCGAAGCACCTGGCGGCCTTGGAGGAGAAGGGTTTCCTGCGCCGCAGCGCGACGATGTCCCGGCCGATCGACGTGCGGGCGTTCCTGTCCGGTTCGTCGTCGCGGGCGGATTCGGACGATTCGGTGCCGGTGCCCGTGGTGGGTGACATCGCGGCCGGCACGCCGATCTCGGCGATCGAGCAGCTGGACGACACGCTGACGCTGCCGAGGGAGCTGACCGGGCGGGGCACGGTGTTCGGCCTGCGGGTACGCGGCGACTCGATGATCGACGCCGCGATCTGCGACGGCGACATCGTGGTGGTGCGGCAGCAGTCGGAGGCCCACTCGGGCCAGATAGTCGCGGCGATGATCGACGAGGAGGCGACGGTGAAGGTCTACCGGCGCCGCAACGGACACGTGTACCTGGAGCCGCGAAACCCGGCGTACGAGGTAATCGACGGCGACCGGGCGGTGATCCTGGGCGCTGTGGTGTCGGTGCTGCGCAGCCTCTGAGGCAGGGGGGTGTGATCCACCCCGACAACCACCCGCTAACGCACCACAGCAGGCACCCGGCTGCCGAGACCACCCCGCCACTCCAGCAACTCCCGCTGGACGCGGCCCGCCATCCACCCATCGCATCGGCCGGCCCCCGGCCGCCCATCCGGACCTGGGCCGCCCAGCGCGCTTCGCCGACCCGCTGCTCGACGGCGCCGGGGTGTGCACCGAGGTCGCTGTGCGGGTCGCGATCGTCTCTATGGCGTTGTCGGGGCCGGCGCCACGATGCTCCCGAGCGAGCCCGCCAGGGCGGCGTGATCCGCCCGGTGATCCCGACGGTCACCCGCCGTGTCGTGATGTTCCACCGCCAGGGTGAGCTGCCTCAGCCGCCCAGGCGTCCTGCAGCCCTGAGCTCACCTGGTCCGCGGAGCCGGTTGAACGTCGCGGCGGTCAGGCCTGGGTCGCCTTCGGTTCGCGGGCCCGGTGGCCGTTCGGACCGCTGTGGGAGCGCGCGAACGGCAGCTTGTCACCCACCTTCTCGCCGACCTTGGCGCGCACCACGCCGGCGGCGCCCTGGACCGCGGGGTGGTCAGCGACCGCCCGATAGGTCCGCACGATCTGTTCGTACCGCGCACGACCCGCCCGCGCCCCGAGCACGTACCCGACGGCCGCGCCGAGCAGGAAAGTCTTCATCGCCCGCCTCCTGGTGTCTCCGCCTCGATCACTCATTGTCCCCCAACGCGCGCGAAACTGCCGGGGGGTGCTTGCAGAGCGCGATCGCCCATGAGCTAGAGTTCTCTCCCGTCAGCCCGGAGCGATCCGGGCAGGCCAGAGCGTTCCCCTGTAGCTCAATTGGCAGAGCATTCGGCTGTTAACCGAAGGGTTGCTGGTTCGAGTCCAGCCGGGGGAGCTGAGCCCCAGGTCACAGACCTGGGGCTTCTTCTTTGACCACCCCCAGCAGGCGGATCCCCAGAGAACTCCCAGGATTGAATCCTGGGAGTCGGCCCGGAACATGCCAGTGCCCCCGAGGACCGGTTCCGTCCTCGGGGGCACTTGTCGCCTGTGTCACTGCGGGTCGAACTCGCCGGCCTTCACACCCGGCAGGAACGCCTGAACCTCGCCGGGCGTGAACGCCAGCCGCGGCCCGTCCGGATCCTTGCTGTCCCGAACCAGCCAACTGCCGTCAGACAGTGACGCGACCTCCACACACTCCTGCTGCGGGCCACTGAAACTGGACTTTCGCCAAACTGGCTCTTCCCCACTCCCGCGAGGTACGGTCATGGTGTCGTCTCTCCATTCGTGTGATGACATCCGCGATGAGCCTCGTCGGGGCTCATCGCCATCTCCTCCAACACTTCAACTGCCCTGACCTGAGCAGGCACTGCCTGCGGCCGGGCGAAGTTGGAGCTTCCGTACGGCTCGAAGTACACGATCGGCTGCCCGACGGGGAACTCGTAGAGGACGAAGGGTCCCATGTCGGCGGGGTTGAAGTCGTCCGTCTTGGGGATGGCCCGGAGGGTGACGTTATCCAACGCGGCCATCTTCTGCGTGTACCGAAGTTGTTCGATGGCGACTTCGAGGCCGCCGAGGGTTCTTTCGATCGCCCGCATCCCGAGGAACACGTCGAGCTGCATGCGGTCGCTCCGCCACAGGGCTTCTTTGCGGGGCCATACGGGCAGCGACGATGGAACGGACCTGATTGTCGTCCACTTCCTCGCCCCGGCGTTCGGCGTCGCCGGCGACAACAGCGTTCGCGGTCCCCTCGGTTTGGAGCATGCCGGGCGGGAACAGCGGGGCCACGCACACCATTCGGGTGGCAGACCGTTCGTACTCGATCAGCGCTGAGACTTGCCGGTCGACGCCCTCGGTGATCCAGTCTGGGTTGGCGGCGTTGCGGGCGTCGCGGAGGATGTCTTCCCGCGCGTTGCCGATCACACCGAGGGTGCCGAGAACGTGCGCGACCTGCACTTCGGTGGGGAGGAACGCCCCGGTTTCCCACTTGGAGTACGTGACACGGGCGGGCGGCCGCCGGTATGGGCGTGGCGCGGGGAGCTGCGGCTGATCGACGCGATGTTGTTGTTCGACGCCGAGCACGAGCTGAGCCGCGGGTTCGCGGCGGTCGAGTTCGACGCGCCGGCGGGGCTGGTCGTGGAGTCGGACTACGGGCGGTGGAACGACTTCATCGCCGCGTCGCTGGAGGGGCGGGAGTGCACTTGGGAGCTGGGGCCGGCGGTGCGCGAGCCGGCCCAGATGTGCCTGCCGTACGTGCGGGCCTCGTGGGTGCGGGAGGTGCGGCCGCTGCCGACCGGCGGGTGGGACCGGCTCGATCCGGCCGCCGCGGTGTGAGACGTCTTGTCCTGTTCTGTCATTGACCCGGCGCGGTCCGGGCGATGACGATCGCGGGGTGGCTGAGGTGACCGACCTGCCCCGCGGTGACCTGGTGCTGCTGGGGCTGCTGGCGGAGGGGCTGTCGCCGGAGGAGGTGGCCGGGCGGGTTGGGCTGTCCGGCCGGACCGTGCGGCGCCGGATCAGGGCCATCTGCGACCGCCTCGGCGTGGCGACGCCCATCGAGGCGGTGGTGTGGGCGGTGCGGAGTGAGATGATCTGACCGTGCCGGCCCGCGCACCGCGCGGCCCGGCTCCGGCGGGCCTGCCAAACCCCGCCGGAGCCGGAACCCCAACCGCAGCCGCGGCGCCGCACCAGCGGCCACCGCAGCTACCGCGACTGCAGCCGCAGCCACCGCGGCCGGCCCTACCGCAGCCGCAGCGCGGCCAGGTAGTCGTGCATCTGGTCGGCCCTCGAATCGGTCAGCGGGTTGCTCTGGTCGTCGTTCTCGATGATGAACTCGCGCATGCCCAGGCGGGTCGCCCCGCTGAGGATCGTGCGGTAGTCGACCACCCCGGTGCCCAGGTCCGCCAGATTGCCGTTGGCGTCCAGGTCCTTCACGTGCGCCAGCAGCATCCGCCCCCGGTTCGCGCGGATCAGTTCGACGTTCTCCTGCGCGCTCAGCCCCGCCGCGGACGACCACCCCATGTCCAGCTCCAGGTACAGCAACTCGGGATCGGAGCCGTCCAGCAGGATCTGGTAGAAGCTCCGCCCGTCGGGGCCGTGCCCGGTGAACTCGCTGGTGTGGTTGTGGTACCCCAGCTTCATCCCCGCCCGGCGGATCCGCTCCCCGGCCCGGTTGAACGCGGGCCCGGCCTCGGCGAAACCCTCCGCCGTGTCCGGCACCCCGCCCGGGCACACGATGTAGCGCTGCCCCAGGATCCGCGCCATCTCGATCAGCTCACCCAGCCGAGCGTCGTCCAGGAACTCCGCGTACCCGTGGTGGCTGGACACCGCCCGCAGGCCGTACTTGTCCAGCAGCGGCCGGACCTCCCGCGCGTGCGCCGGGTCCGTGCCACCGGGGAATCCGGCGAACTCCAGGTTCCGGTACCCGGCCCGCGCGAGCGCCCGCAGCACCGCCTCCGGCTGGGACATGAACGCGTCCCGCACCGAGTACATCTGCAACCCGATCCGGCTGTTCGGGATACGCCGCCCCGGGGACGCCGCCGCCACCGGTGCAGCGCCCATCGCCGCCACCCCGGCCGCTGTCGCCGCCACCCCCGCCAGGAACTTGCGCCGGTCGAAAACGACCGGAACACCACCGCACATGCCGCTCTCCTTCCCTGAAAATCAGTGCTCGTGGACACCGGCCGGCATGGTGCCGTCGGCGTTGCGGACCAGGAACATCCCGGCCATCCCCATGTCCGAGTGGTTCTGGACGTGGCAGTGGTACATCCACATGCCGGGCCCGACCCCCTCACCGGCGATCACCTGGAACCCGAACGACACCCCGGGGTTGAGGTCCTTGATGTCGATCAGCGGGCTGGGGTCGTACTCGCTGGTGCGCATCCCGGTCCGGTTGTCCAGCCAGCGGTGCCCGTGCAGGTGGAAGGTGTGGAAGTTGCTGCCGTGCCCGATCGCGATCCACTCCACCCGCTCGCCGAGGTTCGCCTCGAACGTCGGCGCGTCGTGGTGCGCCCGGTTGTTGATCATCATGTCGTTGAACACCACGGTGAACTGACGTTTCGGCAGCAGATCGCCCTGCCGCCGCACCACCAGCGCCCCGTACAGGCCCTTGAGCACCCCCTCGGTGCCGTGCTCGGTGCCCATCGCGTGGTCGTGGTAGTGCCAGTAGCCCGCCGTGCCCTCGGCCCACGACCCGTCCGCCCGCCGGTAACCCACGTGGCTGCGCCAGGTGTAGCGCCGCGTCTGGCCGGGCATCACCGCGGAGCCGTTCATCAGGGTGCCGTCGGAGTTCACGTCGTAGTCGACGCCGTGCGGGTGCAGCGACAGCACCCGGTCGGTCGTGTTGACCAGGTCGATCTCGAGGGTGTCGCCCTCCCACATCTCCAGCACCGGACCGGGCACCGTCGCCCCGCCGGGCGCGAGCCCGTAGCCGTACAACTCGTCGGAGATCTTTTCGGCGTACATCGTGATCCGCCGGGGCGTGCCTTCCGCCCGCACCGGGGCGGCCGCCGCGACGCCGGGCACCGACGCGGCCAGCCCGGCCGCCGCGGTGCCGAGCACGGCACGCCGCGTCATCTTGGCCATGGAAAGGTCCTTTCGTGGAGAGGAGTCACACCATGCGTTCGAACGCCGGGTTCGGCTGCCGCTCCTGCTTCGAGGGGCCGCTCGACGACACGACGGTGAACGTGACGCTGCCGGTCTCGCTGGTGTTGCCCGCCTCGTCGGTCGCGCGGTAGCGGATCGTGTGGGTGCCGACGTGGTCGACGACGAACGGCTTGTGGTAGCGGGTGAACACATTGCCGTCCAGCGAGTACTGGATGCGTGCGACGCCGGAGGCCTCGTCGGTCGCGGCGAGCGTGACCGTCACCGGGCCGACGTAGTCCCACGACCAGTTCTGCGGCCCGGCCAGCCGCACGGTGACCACCGGCGGGGTCAGGTCGCCCGCTTTGGCGATGGTGAACGACAGCATCCGCACGGCGCTGGTGTTGCCCGCCCGGTCGGTCGCGCGGTAGTGCAGCAGGTGCGTGCCGACCGCGGTGATGGTCACCGGCTGGCCGTAGCGGACGAACCCGGCGCCGTCCAGGTCGTACTCGATCGAGGCGATCCCGGACTCGGTGTCGGTGGCGGCGAGCACGAGCGTGGCCTTGCCGGCGAAGGAGCCCTCGGTGTTCAGCTCCCCGTCCAGATCGGCGGTCACGAACGGCGCCGTGACGTCACCGAGCGGATCCACTGTCACCGTCAGGGTTTTCGGCTCGCTGGTGTTACCGGCCTTGTCGGTGGCGCGGTAGGTGAGCGTGTGCGTGCCCGTGCCGAGCACGGCCGGCTGGCTGTACGTTACGTACGCGCCGCCGTCCATTGTGTACTCGATCTTCGCCACGCCGGACTCGCCGTCGGTCGCGGTGAGCGTCACGGTCGCGCTGCCCGCGTAGTTCCCGGCGTCGTTGCGCTCGCCCGCGACGGTGGCGTTCACCGTCGGCGCGGTGGTGTCCTCGTTTGGCTGCACGACGTTGATCACCAGCGTCTTGGGGTCGCTGGCGTTGCCCGCCTTGTCGGTGGCGCGGTAGTGCACGGTGTGCGCGCCGGGCGCGGTGATGGTGACCGGGCCGCTGTAGGGGCGGTAGGTGTCGTCGTCGAGCGTGTACTCGACCGTGTCCACGCCCGAGCTGTCGTCGGTCGCGGCCAGGGTGAGGGTGGCGGTGCCGACGTAGTTGCCGTCGGGGTCGGTGGTGCCGTCGACGGTCGCGGTCACCTCCGGTGGCGTGGTGTCCGGCTCGCCGCTTTCGGTGACGATCAGCTCGCCGCTCATCGTGTGCCCGGGCATCGCGCAGTAGTAGCGGTACTTGCCCGGCGTGAGGGTCACCTGCGCCTGGTGCAGCCCGTGCTCGGCGTCCAGCGGGCTGGCGGTGATGTTGAGGTCGACGTCGTGGTTGTAGCCCGGGGTCGACGTGTCGAAGGTCAGCGTGTGGGTCATGCCGGTGGTGTTGCCGGTCTCGGTGCTGTTCTCGAACACGATGGTCGCCGCGCCCGCGACCGCCGTGGCCGGCGCGGACGCGTACTCGGTCATGTTGTCGTCGGCGGTCCAGGTCAGCACCTGTTCCGCCGCCGCGGTGATCGGCACTGGCTCGGCGATCGCGGCGGTGGTCGTGCCGGTGAGCAGGCACAGTCCCGCCGTCGCGGCCACCAGCGCGCCACGCAGAATTCTCATGGGATTCCTCGCAGGGTGGAGCCGGTGGCGCCGCCGTGGCGGCGCCACCGGGGGGATCGGGATTGCTAGAGCTGCCGCACCCGGATGTTGCGGAACTCGATCACGTCGCGGTCGCTGTGGTTCTGCAGCCCGATGAACCCGCTGAAGAACTGCCGCAGATCGGTCGGCGGGTCACCGGCGCGCGAGGACTGCTTGCCCGGCGTGTTGTCGAACTCGTTGATCACCACGCCGTTGCGGATGATCGTGTAGTGCTGGCCGGTCACCCGCACCTCGTAGTCGTTCCACACGCCCTTCGGCGTCGGCATCGCCCGGTCCAGTCCCACCTGGGAGAAGTTGTAGACCGAACCGGTCTTCTGCGCGTCACCCGCGGTGTTGTCGTTGATCTGGATCTCCTGTCCACAGTAGATCGCGACCCACGCCTGCGACGTCCGCGCCGAGCCGACCGTGCCGCAGCTGCCCGGCGGGCGTTGCTCTAGCGGGGTCCGCACGTCGGGGAACCGGGTGAACACGCCGCTGTTGGCGCGGTCACCGGCCGGCGCCACGTCACGGAACTGCAGCCGCACCGAGAAGTCGCCGAACGCCTTGCCGGAGTACCACAGCATGCCCATCCCACCGGCGCTGTGCAGGGTGCCGTCCGGTTGCAGGTCGAACCGGCCGTCCGGCGCCTGGCTCCAGCCGTTCATCGAGGTGCCGTCGAAGAGCCATTCGTAGGCGGTGGACCGGCCCACCTGGGACGCAGAGGCGGCCCGGATCAGCTGGCTGGCCTCCTTGTCGGACAGCAGCCCGAAGCCGCGCAGCTTCGTGGCCACGTCGGTCGCGTACGTGGTGAACGCGTCGTGGCTCGCCCACGGCCGCTCGTCGTCGACCAGGTCGTTGATCGTGCAGCCGAGGCCGATGTTGCGGTTGGGCACCGCGGTTTCGCTGTCCAGGATCCACACCTTCTGCCGGGCGTCCGGCGCCGGGCAGCTGACGGTCACCGGCAGGTTCGCGGTGGCCTTCGTCCCGTCGGCGTAGGTGACCTCCAGGGTCGCGTAGTAGGTGCCGCCGCGCAGGTAGGTGTGCTGGGGGTTGGCCTCGGTGGAGGTGGTGCCGTCCCCGAAGTCCCAGCGCCACGCGACGCCACCGGCCTTGGCGCTGTTGAACGCCATCGTCATCGGGCCGGCCTGGGTGGTGGCCCCGACGGTCGCCGACTCCGGAGCCGGGGTCGCCGCGCCGCCGTGGTAGGTGATGCGCAGCAGCTTCTGGTTCGGGTCGAGGCTGAAGAACCCGCCCGCGTAGTCCAGCAGGTACAGCGCGCCGTCCGGACCGAACTTGGCGTCCATCCAGCTCTGCAGGCCGGTGTCGCCACCGCCGCCCTTGATGATCTGACGCAGGTCCTCGGCGAACGCGGGCGCACCCTGCGCAGGCACGCGCGCCGGGTCCAGCGTCACCGCGATCCGGTTGTTGCCGTTGGACTCGTCACCGATGAGCCACTTGTCCTCCCAGTACGCCGGCCAGGCGACGCCGCTGGCGGTGTTCACCTCGGCGCGGTGGTAGGTCGGACCGGACATCACGGCCTGCCCGCCGCCCTTGAGGTAGGGCTCGGTGTAGGTCGCCTCGGACTCCACATAGGACGGAACTCCGCTGCCGTCCGCGCGCGCCGGGTAGACCGGCCCGCCGCCCTGGGGCGAGTACCAGATCGCGTTGTCCCGCGCGGGCGGGATGTCCACCAGGCCGGTGTTGCGCGGCGAGGTGTTCTTCAGGTTGTCGCAGTCGTACCAGCCGGTGAGCACGCTGGCGTCGGTGTTGCTTCGGTCGCGGTAGGGCTGTCGGTTGCCCATGCAGTACGGCCAGCCCTGGTTGCCCGCCGAGGTGAGGACGGTGGCCGTCTCGTACTTGGCCGGCCCCAGTTCGGGGTTCGGCGCGCCGGCGTCGGGGCCGACCCAGCCCGCGGTGAGCCAGTCGTGCTGCCGGTCCACGGCAAGGCGGGCGATGTTGCGCACGCCCATCACGTAGATCTCCGGCCGGGTCTTGCCGCCGCCCTCCTCGGCGCCGGTGAAGAGGTTGCCCTGCGGGATCGTGTAGGTGCCGTCCGGCTCCGGGTGGATGCGCAGGATCTTGCCGTTGAGGTCGTTGGTGTTGCCCGAGGTGCGGCGCGCGTCCTGGAACGACGTGCCCTGGTACTCGGCGGTCCAGTTGTTGCCGGAGTAGCCGTCGGAGCCGCCGGAGGAGTTGTTGTCGCCGACGCCGATGTAGAGGTTGCCCGCGTCGTCGAAGGCCATGCCGCCGCCGGCGTGGCAGCAGCTGTGGATCTGGGCCGGCCAGTGCAGCAGGTCCTTGCGGGTGGCCTGGTCGATGGTCTGCCGCGCGGCGTCGTAGGTGAAGCGGGACACCGTGCGCTGGCCGATCCGCTTCTCCCGGTCGATGGATTCGTGCGGCATCCAGTAGACGTAGAACCAGCCGTTGCGCGCGAAGTCCGGGTCGAGCGTCATGCCGACCAGGCCTTCCTCGTTCTTGACCAGCTCGTCACCGCTGCCGCGGTTGCCCATCACCGGCAGTGTGGTGAGCAGTTTGACCTGCTTCGTCTTCGGGTCCCACTGGTGGATGGTGCCGCAGCCGAGGCCGACGTTCGGGTCGTTCCAGTCCACGATGGGCCCGGACGGGCAGGCGGCCTTGCCGATGTAGAACACCTTGCCGTCGGGGGCGATGGTCAGGCCGTGCGGTTCGCCGATCTGGTCGAGCTGGCCCGGCTGGTTCGGCTTGGTGAGCCGCTCCACGGTGTAGTTCGAGGCGATCGTGGCCTTGCAGTCGCCGCGCACCATGCCGGTGGTCCAGCGGATCGCACCGAGCAGGTGGCCGCGGAAGAGCTGGTCGGTGGTCCAGCTCTCGACGGTGCGGCCCATGCCGGTGTAGAAGGAACGGCCGCCGGAGTAGTCGCGGCACCAGGACACCGGGTGGAAGGCGCCGTTGCCGCCCTGGCCCGGCTGGTACTTCCACTCCTCGACCTGCGCGATCGTGTGCACCTGGCCGACCGGGTTCGGGCTCCAGTTCAGCCACTGGTCGGAGCGGGTCCAGTTCAGCGGCAGGCCCGCGTTGGCGGGGTGCTGCCGGTCGGTCACGTCGACCACGGCCTGCTGCACCGAATCGGGGCTGGTGGCGGGCCGGGTGCCGATCAGGCCGGTGAACCAGTCTGATGTGGACTGAGCGCGGGCGGCGTCGTGGACGCCGACGAACCCGTTGCCCGCGGCGACGAACGCCTTGAGCGCGTCCTCCTGCGCGGCGCTGAGCGTGACGGAGTTGGCGGACAGGAACACGATCCCGCGGTAGCGGGCCAGGTTGGCCGGGGTGAAGACGGCGGGGTCGGCGGCCACGTCGGCCTGGAACCCGCCGGTGCGGCCGAGTTCCTGGACCGCCGCGGCTGCGGTGCCGACCGGGTCGGCCTGGCGGTCGGACGGGCCGTGGAAGACCAGGACCCGGATGGGGTCGGGTGCCTGTTGTTGTTGCTGCGGCGCGGGTGCCGGCGCCGCGAGTGCGGGCAGCACGGGCACGGCGGTGAGCAGGACCAGCCCGCACAACTGGGCCAGCACCCGGCGGAACCGGCGTCTGGACCGGTTCGGTTCGTGGACACGTCGGTAGCGCATACCATCCCTCGCTCGGACTGCGCGGGTTTCCCCGCTCGGGTTCAGATGAGCTTGTGCCGCGCGGCCCAGACCACGGCCTGGATCGGGGCGTGCACGTCCAGCCGGTCGCAGATCCGCCGGATCCGGCGCTGCACCGTGCGTTTGGACAGGTTGAGCCGCCGCGCGACCGCGTCGATCGGCAGGCCGTCGGCGAGCAGGGCGAGGACGGCCAGCTCCTCGCCGGTGAGGACTCTGAGGGGTTGGTCGAGCGTCGCGGTCACTTCACGCCCGCCCGGAGACCGGCCGGCAGCGTGATTCGGGGTCGGATCGACATTGATCTCTGCCCTCCCAGCAGCGGGCTACTGATGCTCTGGGAAACTAACCACTTCTGCGCACGGTAGGAAGATGTCTGTCGCGAACTGGCCACTGGAAGGTCGCGAACAGGAAGAAGTGACTCCGTTCGGACCACAACTTTCGAGGGGCCGACGGGCGAGGTGGTTCAGACCGCTCGACGGGTGAGGCCGGTGGTGCGGGGAGGGTGGGTGGTGACCCGGGTTCCCCGGGCGTCGGACGGGATGGGCCGACCGCGTGACTA
Source organism: Amycolatopsis methanolica 239 (assembly GCF_000739085.1). Classification (NCBI taxonomy): domain Bacteria; kingdom Bacillati; phylum Actinomycetota; class Actinomycetes; order Pseudonocardiales; family Pseudonocardiaceae; genus Amycolatopsis; species Amycolatopsis methanolica. The sequence goes on from NZ_CP009110.1 coordinate 2,021,727, forward strand.
ACCCGAGCTCAGGCCATCAGCGGGGCGTGACGAACGTCAGGTGCGACCGCTGCCGCAGCCGGCGGGACGACGCCACCCCCACCCCGGCCAGCAGCACGACCGCGCACACCGCCCCGTGCAGCACGCCGCGCGCCAGGTATCCGCTGTCCACGCCGTCGATCGCGTACGTGCCGATCTCCCGGCTGAACCAGAACGGCAGCACCCGCGCCACCGTGCTGCCCGGGTCGGTCATCATCTGCAGTCCGACCACCACCAGCAGCACCAGCGTCCCCTCGAGTTCGCGGGGCAGGGTGGCGCTCAGGGCGAGTCCGAAGGGCGCCGAGACGGCCACCATGATCGCCATCATCAGCGCCACCGGCCCGTGCCGCACGCTGTCCTGGTCCACCAGGATCAACAGGAAGTACGGCACGGCCAGCGCGACGCCGACCGCCCACGGCGCCGCCAGCCGCCCGACGTACAGGTGGTGGCTGCGGTACCCGGACAACCGCAGGCGCGGCTCGATCTCCCGCGCCGCGCTCCCCGCGAACAACGCCGCCGTGCTCAGCGCCCACCCCAGCCCGAGGCACACGAACCGCACGGACTGGCCGAGGTGGTCGCCCCGCCTGCTGAGGTAGAACGCCAGCGGCAGCGCCGCCAGGATGACGAGCACCGACCGGCGGCGCAGCATCTCGCGCAGCGCCATTTCGGCCACGGTGACGAACCTGGTCATCGGTCCCTCCCGGTCAGGTCGAGCACCTGCTCGACCCGGTCGGCCTGGTTGAGCAGGTGCGTGACCACGACGACCGCCTTCCCGGCGTCACGCCACCGCCACGCCTGCTCCCAGAAGTCGAGGTAGGTCCCGCGGTCGAACCCCTGGTACGGCTCGTCCAGCAGCAGCACGTCCGGATCGCCCAGCCCGGCCAGCACCAGGTTCAGCTTCTGCCGCGTCCCGCCGGACAGGTGCCGCGCCGGCACCGGCTCGGCAGGCCAGTCCAGCACCGCCGCCCGCGACCGGCCGGACGAGCGCGCCTCCTCCCCGCGTCAGGCCGCGGCCCGCGCCGATCAGCACGAAGTGCTCGTCCGGCGTCAGGAAGTCCGCCGTGCCACCGGCCTGCGGGCAGTAGCCCAGCGAGCCGTGCACCCGCACCTCGCCGCCGTCCGCCCCCGCCATGCCCGCGCAGAGCCGCAGGAACGTGCTCTTGCCGCAGCCGTTGGCGCCCACCACCGCCGCGATCTGCCCGGACCGCACCGTCAGGTCCACATCGGACAACACGACCCGCTTGCCGTACTTCTTCGTGATCCCCACGGCTTCCAGCAGCACCCGCCCGCCCCGGCGCGGCACGCGGCCCACGCTGTCCACGACCGCCGCCGCGTAGGCCGCGGGCCGGCCGAACACGCGCAGCGGGTGCTCGCCGCTGTCGCGCAGGTGCGTGGCCGCCTCGGCGACCACTTGCGGCCCACCTCCGGGCTGACACCGTGCCGGTGCAGCTCCCCGGCCAGCGCCGCCAGCCAGCTGTCGACGTTCATCGCGTCGTTCCTTCCCCCAGCACCGCGGCGACGCCGGCGGTGAACTCGCGCCAGTCGGCCCTGGTCAGGCGCAGCTTCTCGGCGCCGGTGGCGGTGAGCCGGTAGTACTTGCGCGCCGGTCCGGCCGAACCCTCCCGCCAGCTCGCGGTGAGCAGCCCGGTCCGCTGCAACCGCAGCAGCACCGGGTACAGCGTGCCGCCCTGGATCGGGCCGAGCCCGGCCGCGTCCAGCGCCTGCGCCAGCTCGTACCCGTAGGACTCGCGCCGCTCGACCAGCGCCAGCACGCACGGGTCCAGCACGCCGCGCAACCACTGGGCCCGCCGCTCCTGATCCACGCCGACAAGGTAGCAGAGCCATCTAGGTTGCGCTGCTACCTACCCGCCCGGCGTCGCGTGAGCTGGAATGTGGAGATGTCGGACCGTGTCGATTTCGAGGCGGTGTTCCGCGCGGGCGCGACGCCGAGTGCGTTGCTGTCCAGGGACTTCGTGATCGTCGCGGTCAACGACGCGTACGAGAAGGTGTCCGGGCGCCCGCGTGCCGAGCTCGTCGGACACGACGTGTTCGAGGCGTTCCCGGACGACGCGGAGGCCGCCCGCGCGCTGCGCGTCTCGCTGGACCGCGTGCTGGCGACCGCCGAGCGGAACGTGATGGCGCTGCTCAAGTTCGACGTGGCCGTGCGGGGCCGCCGGGACGAGGTCGAGCACCGGTTCTGGAGCCCGGTCAACGTGCCGGTCCTGGACGACGACGGCAGCGTCCGGATGATCCTGCACCGCGTCGAGGAGGTCACCGAGGTCCTCCGCGAACTGGGCCTGCCGCGGCAGGACGCGGCCGAGATGCAGGCCGGGCAGGCGGAGGTTTACGCCCGCAGCAAGGAACTGGAGCGCACCAACCAGCGCCTGGCCGCCGCCACGGACATCACCACGGCGATGCTCGCCGACGCGCCACCCGACGTGGTGCTGCGGTTGATCGCGTTCCGGGCCAAGGAGATCGCCGGCGCCACGAGCGGGTGCGTGCTCCTGCGCGAAGGCGACGGGTTCGACGTCGCCGCGGAAGCCGGGGACGCCGCCATGGACCCGGCCGCGCTGGCCGCGGAGGTCCGCCGGACCGGCAGGCCCGGGGTGCGGGTGACCGGCGACGGCGTCGCGGTGGCCGTGCCGCTGCGCCACGAGGAGGAGGTCCGCGGCGTCCTGGTCGTCACGAACCCGCCGGGCCGGAGCGGGCTGGGCAGTTCGGCCATCCTGCCGCTGGAGCCGTTCGCCACGCAGGCCGAGCTGGCGCTGGAACTGGGCGACCGGCGGCGCGACACCGCCCGCCTGCTGTTGCTGGCGGACCGCGACCGGATCGCCCGCGACCTGCACCGGTCGGTGGTGAGCCGGTTGTTCCAGCTCGGGCTGGAGCTGAGCTCCGCGGCCGAGCTGATCATCCGGGCGGAGCCGGCGCGGCGCGTGCGCGGCGTGGTCGTCGCGCTGGACGGCGTGGTGCAGGACCTGCACACCGCGGTGTTCCGCACCGGCGGAGTGCGCCCGGACGGCCGGACCTTCCGCGAGCGGCTGCAGGACCTCATCGACCACGCCGCCGAGTCGCAGGGGTTCGCGACCACCTTCCGGATCGATCCCCGCCTCGACGGCGTGCTCGGCGAGCCGGCCGAACAGCACCTGATCGCCGTCCTGTCCGAGGTGCTGATCGGCGAGGTGCGGGACCGGACGGCGCAGGTGTCGGTGTCGGTGGGCGTCCAGCCGGACCGCGTGGTCGGCGCGGTGACGGTCCGCGGGCTCGTGCTGCCGGCAGGCATCACCGAACTGGGCCTGACCGCACTGGCCCGGCGTGCGGAGCAGCTCGGCGGTTCCCTGACGTTCGAGGCCGGTCACGGGGAACGGCACTTCACCTGGCAGATGCCGCTCGCGGGGGATCATGGCTGACGTGATCACCGGCCACCTCGACGACGCCGTTCAGCTCGCGCTCGGCACGCTGCGCACCGCACTCGACGCCGACTGGGACGTTCCCGCGGGCGATCTCGACTGGAGCTGCTGGGAAACCGCCGAGCACCTCTCCGACGACGTCTTCGGCTACGCGGTCCGGCTCGGGCCGCGCACCCCGCCGCGGCACGGGGAGGTGCCCTACTTGTGGCAGCGGCTGCGGCCGGGCGGCCCGTCGAACGCCGTGCGCGCGGACCGCTACGCGCGCCCGGCCGGCCCGCTGCGCGTCGTGGAGGTGAGCGCGGCGCTGCTGACCGCGATGGTGCGCACCACCCCGGCGCACGTGCGGGCCTGGCACGTCTGGGGCGACAGCGACCCGGCCGGGTTCGCGGCGATGGGCATCGTGCAGACCCTGGTGCACACCCACGACCTGGCGGCCGGGCTCGGCCTGGCCTGGGAGCCGCCGGGGGAGCTGTGCGAGCCCGTGGTGCGACGGCTTTTCCCGCACGTCGCCCCGGACGAGCCGTGGCCGACGCTGCTGTGGGCAACCGGCCGGGGCGAGCTGCCGGGACGGGCTCGCCTCGGCGACTGGCGCTGGTACGCCGCGCCGCTCACCAGCCCTTGAGCTTCGCCGTCTCCAGCTGGTTCTTCAGCAGCTGACCGCCGGTGGGCAGGTCCGCCTGGTCCGGCCAGGTCGCCGGGTCCCACACGCCCGAGCGGCGGAAGGCGTTGGCGCAGTGCACGAACAGCTCCTCGACCTCGACCACCACGGCCAGCGCCGGTTTCACCCCGCCCTCGGCGAGCTCGCCGAAGAACGGGGCCGAGCGCACGATCGTGGCGCGGCCGTTGACCCGCAGCACGTCTTCCTTGCCGGGCACCACGAACAGCATCCCCACCCGCGGGTGCCGCAGCAGGTTCCGCATCGTGTCCAGCCGCCGGTTGCCGGGGCGGTCGGCGAAGGCCAGCGCGCGGTTGTCGTCGAAGACGAGGACGCTGCCTGCCGGGTCGCCGCGCGGGGACAGGTCGAGGCTGCCGTCGGGCGCGGTCGTCGCGACGAAGTACAGCGTGGCGGCGTCGATGAACTTCCGGCTCAGCTCGTCGATCCCGGCCAGGCCCTTGGCGGCGATCACCGGCGCGGGCGGGCTGATCACCTCGCGCAGTTCGGCCTCGCTGGTGACGACTTCGGCGTCCTCGGGGCGCCAGGCGGTCATGAACGTGCTCCTCGGTTCGCGGTGGCCAGCAGGTACAGCAGGTAGGGCGCGCCGACGGCCCCGGTGACGACCCCCACCGGCAGCTGGTGGGCGCCGCTGAGCAGGTGCTGCGCGGCGAAGTCCGCGAGGAGCGTGACCAGCGCGCCGACCAGCGCGGACGGGACCAGCCCGGGACGGCCGGTGCGCAGGACGCGGGTCGCGATCGGCCCGGACAGGAACGCCACGAACGCGATCGGCCCGCCGACCGACGTCGCCACCCCGCACAACGCGGCCGCGAGCGCCAGCAGCGCGAGCCGCACCCGGTCCACCCGCAGGCCCAGCCCCTTGGCGGCGTCGTCGCCGAGCTCCAGCACCGTCAGCGTGCGGCCGAGCAGCAACGCGGCCGGCACGAGCACGACCAGGAACACCGCGGCCATCCGGACCTCGCCCCAGGCGACGCGGTTGAAACTGCCGGTGATCCACACCAGGGCCTGCGCGGCGATCCGCACGTCCGCGCGGGTCAGCAGGTAGGACATGGCGCTCGCGGCCAGCGCGGCGACCCCGATGCCGACCAGCACGAGCCGGTGCCCCGTGACCCCGCGCCGCCAGGCCAGCGCGTAGATCAGGACCGACGTGGCGAGACCGCCGGTGAGCGCGGCCGCGGGCACGACCAGCCCGGACACGCCGAGGGTGATCAGGCACAGCACCGCGGCCAGCGACGAGCCCGCGGTCACGCCGATGACGTCCGGGCTGGCGAGCGGGTTGCGCAGCAGCCGCTGGAACAGAGCGCCGGACAGGCCGAACGCGAACCCGACCAGCAGGCCGGCGAGCGCGCGCGGCAGGCGCAGCCGCAACACGATGTAGTCGTCCCGCACGGTGCCGCCGCCGAAGAGCGTGCGCACCACGTCGGGCAGGGCGATCGGGAAGTCCCCGATGGACAGTGCGAGCAGGAAGACCGCGAGCACCGCCACGGCCAGCACGGCGGTGACGGCCGCGGTGCGCCGCGCCGTGCGGCGGTGGACCTCGACGACGCTGGTCATCCACGCACCCGCTTCCGCCGCACCAGCGCGATGAACACCGGCGCGCCGATCGCCGCCGTCACGATGCCGACCTGCAGCTCGCCGGGCTGCGCGAGCACCCGGCCGACGATGTCGGCGGCCAGCAGGACCAGCGGCGCCAGCACCATCGAGTACGGCAGCAGCCACCGGTGGTCCGGGCCGGTGATCAGCCGCGCGGCGTGCGGCACCATCAGGCCGACGAAGGCGATCGGGCCTGCCATCGCGGTCGCGGTGCCGCACAGGACCACCACGGCCAGCGCGCACAACGCCCGGCCGGCGCCGACGTGCACCCCGAGCCCGCGGGCCACGTCGTCGCCCATCGCCAGCCCGTTGAGGGCTCGCGCGGAGGCCAGCGCCAGCACGAAACCTGCGACCAGGAACGGCAGGGCCTGCGTCACGACCGACGAATCGCGGCCGGCCAGCGCGCCCACCTGCCAGAACCGGAACTGCTCGTAGGTGGCGTTGTCGGTGACCAGGATGCCGGTGGTCAGCGACCGGAACGCGGCCTCGCACGCGGCGCCGGTGAGCGCGATCTTCAACGGGGTCGCGCGGTCCCGGCCGAGCGAGCCGATCCCGTACACCAGGACCGCCGCGAGCCCCGCGCCGAGGAACGCGAACCAGACGTAACCGGTCATCGACTGGATCCCGGCCAGGCTGATGGCGGCGACGATGCACAACGATGCGCCCGCGTTGACGCCGAGGATGCCGGGATCGGCGAGCGGGTTCCGCGTCACGCCCTGGATGATCGCCCCGGCCAGGCCGAGCGCGGCGCCCGCGAGCACTCCGATCAGGGTGCGCGGGATGCGGACCTCCCACACGATCACGTGGTCCGGGTTCGCGGGGTCGTGGTGCAGCAGGGCGTCGGCGACGGCCGACGGCGGGAGCCCCTTGGCCCCTACCGCCATGCTGGCCACCACGGCCAGCCCCAGCGCCACCAGCCCGAGGATCAGGCCGAGGCCGAGCGGGGCCCGGCGGCGCTGGGGGAGTGCGGTCGTGGTTTCGCGGAGCACCGGGTCAGCGTGCCAGCGCTTCGGTGATCATCGGCACCACCTTGTCGATGGCGTAGCTCAAGCCCAGCGGGGTAGCGCTGGCGAAGGCCTGCGAGATCGTCTTGTCCGACAGTACGACCACGTGCCCGGCCTTGACCGAGGGCACCGCCTGGAACAGCGGGTCGCTGTCGATCTGGCTCGCGTCGATGCCGATCGGCGAGATCACGGTCAGGTCGGCGTTGAACAGGTCCATCCGCTCCGGCGAGACGGTGATGTAGAAGTCCTTCCCGGCCAGTGCCTGCACCGCGGGGGACTGGGTGAAGCCGAGCCGCTCCATGAACTCGATGCGGGCGCCGCCGTTGACGTAGGCGCCGTAGGAGGTGGCCATCTTCGCGCCGACCGCGACGGTCTTGCCCGTGAACTCCGGGTGCGCGTCGGCGGCCTGCTGGAACTTGGCGTCCAGGTCGTTGCGCACCTGCTCGGCCTCGGCGGTCCGGCCGAGCGCCTTGCCGATCATGTCGAGCTGCTGCTGCCAGGTGGTCGCGTAGGCCTCACCGCCGGCGGGGATGCCCAGCACGGGGACGCCGAGGGCGGCCAGCTGGTCGTAGCGGGCCTTGTCGCCGCTGGCGCGGGTGTCCAGGATCAGGTCCGGGTTGAGCGCCGCGACCTGCTCGGCGCTGACCTCCAGCGTGCCGAGCATCGTCGGCGCGGTCGTGTAGTGCTTGTCCTGCGGCATCCACGGCGCGACGCCGTCGCCCCCGATCGGCAGCCAGTCCGCGGCGCCGACCGGCTGCACGCCGAGGGTCAGCGCGACCTCCGCGTCACCCCACCCGAGCGCGACGACCCGCTTGGGCTGCTGATCGATCGTCACGTCGCCGAACGCGGTCGGGATGGTGACCGGGAACTGACCGCTCGCCGGGGTCGCCGGCTCGGTCGCGCTCTGCTCCGCGGACGAGCCGCAACCCGCGAGCACGAGGACCGCGCCCAGGAGGAGCGCCAGGAGGGAACCGCGCGCACGCGGCTGGGGGAAACGCATAGGGGAAGCCTCTCGGATTAGGTAAGCCGATCCTAAATTAGGTAGGCCTCGGTTCGCCGTCCAGATGGCCGTGATCACAACGGAGCCGGGCTGGTGTTTCCGTACCCGGAGGGTGTGACATGGACACGCCGCGGTTCGGCGAGCGGGACGATCGCTCGTGACGCTTTGAGCAGACAGGGCGTGGGTGAGCGGGATTGGATGACGCGTCGGTGGGCGCATTGGTGCTCGACCTGCCGCACACGGTGCCGCCGCTGGTGCAGGTGCGCCGGTGGGTGGCGGCCGAGCTGCACGACCTGGGCGACGACCGGGTGGTCGCGGTGCAGCTGATCGCGACCGAGCTGCTCACGAACGTGTACGACCACGGCGGCGGGAGCGGCCAGATCCGGCTGTCCCGCGACGCGAACCGCATTCTGGTGGAAGTGGACGACGGATCCCCGTCGCCGCCTGTGATGGGGGACGGGAACCCGAAGGCCATGCGCGGGCGGGGCCTGGTGCTGGTGGACAAGCTGGCCCTGTCGTGGGGTTACCGGCCGCGGCCGGACGGCGGCAAGACGGTCTGGGCGCTGATCGACTGCGCGACCCTGAGCTGGACTTCCTGACGGATCCAGGACGGGCGCCACACCGGTTCGGGAAGTGGCGCCAGGTTCGCGAAGTGGGCGAGGACCGGCCGCAGCCCCGGGTGCGGGTGCGCCGGGACCAGCAGGGAGAGCGGGTAGGCGAGCACCGGGTTCATGATCGGGATGCGGCGCAGGCCGAACTGCGCAGGCCGGGTGTAGCGGTCGCGCGCGCCCACCAGCGTGGCCACCTCGGCGGACCCGGCGAGCGCCTCGAGCAGCACGTCGTCGCCGAAGTGCGGGCCCGCCGCGTCGACGCGCAGGCCGAACGCCGTGACCAGCTGGTCGTAGAACTCCGCCCATTCGCTGCGCGGCGCGATGCCGGGCACCCAGATCCGCAGCCCGCGCAGCTCCGCCGGCGTCACCGACGGGGCGTCTGCCAGCGGGTGCCGAGGACCGGTGAGGAGTTCCAGCGCCGAGTCGAAGACGTGGATCATCCGCACGTCGCCGGGCAGCGCGGCCGGATCGGGGACGGTGCGGAAGGAGGCGTCCACCTCGCCGGACCGCACGGCGGCCGCCGCCACGCGGGGGTCGTCGACCCGCAGCGTCACCACGTCCAGCTCGGTGCCGGGGTGTGATCGCCAGTAGTCGTGCAGGACGACGGCCTGTGCGCTGCGCAGGCCGAGGACGTCGATCCGCGGGGCCCGCGAGCCCGGCCGGACGGCGGCGATGGCGCGGTCCACGCCCGCGACGACACCCCGCGCGTGCGGGAGGAAAGCCCGGCCGTCCGGCGTCAGCTCGACGCCGCGCGCGGTGCGGGTGAACAGGCGGACGCCCAGCTCGCGTTCCAGTGCGGCGATCCGCTTCGAGACGGCCTGCTGGGTCACGCCCAGCTCGTCGGCCGCGTGCTGCAACTGCCCGAGCTCCGCCGCCCGGACGAATGATCGCACTGCCTCGGTGTCCACCGGGCCAGCCTAAGCACGGTCAACTCCCGGTTGTGGCTCGCCGGGAGGCGGTTGTTTGATCGGGTTCCGCCCTCGCCGGTGTGATCTGCGGCGTGGAAGCCGATCTTCGCCGGCTGTGGTCGGCCTACGCGGTGAGCACGTACGGCACGTGGCTGGCCTTCGGGGCGTTCCCGCTGATCGCGGTGCAGGCGCTGCGCGCGCCGGCGTTCGCGGTGTCGGTGCTGGAGGCGGCCGGGCTCGCCGCGGCGGCGGTGTGCGCGCTGCCGCTCGGGTGGTGGGTCGAGCACCGGCCCAAGCGCCCGGTGATGATCGCGATGGACCTGGCCCGGTTCGCCGCGATGGCCAGCGTGCCCGCGGCGTATGCCTTCGATGTGCTGTCCTACGGGCAGTTGCTGGTCGTGTCGGTCGTCGCCGGGACCGCGAACATCGCGTTCACCGCCGCATCCGGCGCGTACCTGAAGCACCTCGTGCCCCGGGCGCGGCTGCTCGGGGCGAACGGGCGGTTCGAGGGCACGAGCTGGGTGGCGACCGCGGCAGGCCCGCCCGTCGGGGGCGCGCTGGTCGCCCTGCTCGGCCCGGTGGTGACGGTGCTCGCCGACGCGCTGAGCTACCTGCTGTCGGCGCTCGGGGTGCTACGCATCCGCGGCGGTGATGTCTCGGCGCCTCGCGTCGCGCGGTGCCACGTGGCCGACCTGCTCGCGGGCGGGCGGGTGATCGCGCGGGATCCCGTGCTGCGGCGGCTGTTCCTCAACTCGATTCTGGTCAGCGGCCTGATCATGGCCACCACGCCGCTCCTGGCGGTCCTCCTGCTCGGTGAGTACCGGTTTTCCGCGTGGGAGTACGGGCTGGCGTTCGGCGTCCCGGCGCTCGGCGGTTTCGCGGGCGCCCGGCTGTCCACCCGGTTGGTGCGGCGCTACGGGCGGCACCGGGTGCTGACCGCCTCCGGCTGGCTGCGGTCGCTCTTCCCGCTGGGGCTGGTGTTCGTGGGCCCTGGCGTGCCGGGGCTCGTCACGGTGATCGTCGTGGAGGGCTTGCTGATCACCTGCATGGGCGTCTTCAACCCGATCCACGCGACGGAACGGCTGCACCGCACGCCGGCGGACCACGCGGCGCGGGTGCTCGGCACGTGGAGTGTGAGCAGCAAGTTGTTGCGGGCCGGGCTGATGGCGGGATGGGGCGTGCTGGGGACGCTGACGAGCCCGCTGTTCGCGATCACCGTGTCAGGTGTGCTGCTGCTCGGCACACCACTACTGCTGCCACGGCGCGGTTTCGAGTCCGACGGGTAACGTCGAGATCATGGGGGTCCGGCACTACCTGCGCAACGAGCGCCGTAGACGGTGATCGAGCAGAGCACACGACGAGCAACAGCCGCGCATTCCGTGTCGGTGGACGAGGTCCGCGTCCGCTACGGCGTGTTCCTCGACGTGCGGGTTCCGGTGAGCGCCATGGCGGGCGTGCGCGCCCGGAGCGAGGACCACTCGGGCAGGCGGGGGTTCGACCTGGACGGCCAGACGTTCACGGTGGCGCTGTCCTGGCAGACGAACGTGGTGCTCGAGCTGAGCCGCCCGGTCGCCTTCACCCGCCCGCTGGGCCGGCCAGGCGAGGCGCGGGTGATCAAGTTCTACGCCGACCATCCGCAGGCCGCGGTTGCCGCGATACACCACGCCATGGTGCGTCCGCGTGAAAGCTCACCGTGAGGGGCCAGCACTATCGGCATGTGATCCTCGAAGGTCTCGTCCGCGAACTCCCACAGGTGCGGTACGCGGTGCTGCTCACCGCCGACGGTCTGGTGCTGGACCACTCGGCCGGCCTGGACCCCACCGACGCCGAGTACCTGGCCTCGATGGCCGCCGTGCTGCAGAGCCTGGCACTACGGGTGAGCAACGTCCTGGACGGCGGGGCGTCCCGGCAGGTCGTCGTGAGGTGCGACCGGATCGCCCTGGTGGTCCTCCCGTGGAACGACCAAGAGCGGCTGGCGCTGGCCACCGCCGAGGCGGACCTCGAGGGGATTGTCGAGGAGTTGGCCGGTCGAGTGTGACCCCCGCGGCGGTGGATTTCTCGGGGACAGCCCGGGGCGGCGCGGGCTGCGACAAGGATGGCGCGCGGGGCGGCCCGGCCTTCGCCGGGGGGCGCTTGCTGTGGTGTGGACATGGTCGAGGGAAATGCTCCCGGAGGCTTGGCCTGTCGACCCCACCGCCGAAGCGGCTCTCGATGAGGTCATCGCGAAACTCGCCTCCGGCATTGCTTGACCTTGCAGTCGCTTGAAGGCGCATCGTGAAGGCATGTCCGGAGAAGAACTCGCCCTGGCGATGACGAAGGACCTCGCCGTGGCGCGGCGCATCCTGTTGCGGCTCTGGGAGGAGGGCTCCGCGGTCGACCGCTGCGCCGCGGCGCACTTCCTCGCCGACCGGCAGGACAAGCCGCGTGGCGAGCTGTTCTCGGACCTCCGTGCGCTCGAAGTCGCGCAGGCCGCGGATCCCGCCGAGGTGCACGGCTTCTTCCCGTCCCTGCACCTGAACCTCGCGGACGTCTACCACCGCCTCGGCGACCTCGCCACGGCACGCGACCACTTCGCCGCGGCGGAAGCGGTCATCGACACCCTCCGGGACGACGGCTACGGGCGCATGATCCGCGGCGGCCTCGCGCGGCTCGCGGAAAACTGGCCGGGCGCGAGAAGATCCCCGGCCCGGGGGTCAGCACCCCGGCCGGGTCGTAACGCGACTTCCACGCGCACAGCGAAGGCCACCGCGAGCCGAAGTGGTGGCGCCAATCCGCCTGCGTGAAGGGGATCGCGCCGACCGGGTAGGTGAACCCGCCCAGCTCGCGCCTCCTCGTAGAGGCGGCGGTTCTCGGCGACCTGCCGGGCGACCAGACCCGCGTCGTCCGGCGGAAAACGCAGGATCGCCACGAGAAAATCGATCCGCTCGGCTGGCAGGCGGACCAGCGGCGCGTGTACCTCGCCGGTGAACACCGGGTAGAACAACACGCACCCGGCCGGGCCTAGATCCGCGGGCGTCAGCCGCTCCACCAGCGCGGTCAGGAACCCCACGGCCGCCGACGCGGGCAGGAAGCAGTTCCACCACGGGTGCGGGTGGAACCACGCGCCGGTCCCGGTCAGCAGCGCCTCGGCGGCGTCCAGCCGGTGCTGGAACTCCAGGTAGAACAGATCCCCGCCGGAGTACGCGGCCGTCTCCAGGAACACCCGCCTGCCCGCCTCGCCGAAGCGGACCTGGCCCTGCACGAAGTCGAACCGCCCCTCCTCGACGAAGCGCACCTGGTCCGCCGCCGCGGCCGCCACCGTGTCGTAGTCCACCTCGTGCCGGGTGATCCGCGGCGGCGCGGTGACCAGCCGCGGCGTGGCGCGCGTGATGATCCCGCACTGGCCCAGCCCGCCCAGCGCGGCGGCGAACAACTCGTCCCCAGGGCCGCACGTGCGCACCACCCCGTCACCGGTGACGACCTCCAGCGCGACCACCGTGGCGGTCTGCAGCCCGTGCCGGAAACTCGTCCCGCCGATCCCGCCGATCCCGCCCACCGACAACCGCAAGTAGTCGGTCAGCACCGGCGGCGGTGCGACCGCGCTCCCACGCCGCCGCGAGCACGGCGTCCCAGCCGGCGCCCGCGTCCACCACGATCAGGTCCTCGGCGACCTCGTGCACCGCGGCCAGGGCGGACATGTCGACCACGACGCCGTCGGTCAGCGCCTGCCCGTACCCGGAATGGCCCCGTCCCCGCGCCGCGACCGGCACCCCGTCCGCCGCCGCGGCGCGGACGATCTCGCCGACCTCCCCGGCCGAGCGCGGCCGCACCACCGCGGACGGCCGCCGCCGGACCAGGCGCCCGAAGTCGACGGACGCGGTCATCAGTACCGCTGCCAGACCCCGGCGGGCTTCCGCGCTCCCACCCCGGGCTTGCTCCAGTCGCACACCCCGTCCGGGAACGCCGCCCGCAACCGCTGCTGCTCCTCCCGGGGGAATGTGACCGGCAGGTAGTCGCGGAAGTCCACCGGCTTCAGGCCGCACTTCAGCGCGTCCATGGCGAGCCCGGACCCGGCCACGAGACGCGTGTTCGCGGCGACCGGGAACAGCTCACCGCACCGCCCGCTCGACGGGTAGGTCAGCCGCTCCCGCACGCGCTCGGTGGCCGACACGTAGCACCCGTCGCCCAGGTCCGCGGGGCGGTTCGCGACCACCTTCTGCTGTGCGCCGCGCCCCGACCGGTCGTTCCCGATCGCCGTCAGCCAGCGGTCCATCGCGTCCAGCTCGTAAGCCGCGGCGACCGCGGCGTCCGCCGGGCGGCTCGCGATGATCACCTGGTTCTCCGCCGCCCCGTTGCGCCACAACCGCTCCCGCATCACGAAGGACCACTCCGTGGTGTGGATGTCGGCACCGAACCCGGCCAGGTCGAGATCTGTGCGCTGGTCGATGATCGTTGTCGTGCGCAACCCGAGGGACGCCGAGTTGAACAACCCCGACCGGTAGGCCGCCGACAACGCCTTCGGATCGGCCGCGCTCCGCTCCGGAACCGGAGCGCCGGTGTAATCGAGGCCGCCGATGGAGGCGTTCAGGTCGACGAACTGCGCCGGTGAGATCTGCCCGGCTCGCAGCGCCGACAGGCCGTACTGCACCCCGGTGTTGTCCAGTGTGCTGCGCACGAACCCGGTCCGCGGATCGCGCCCGAGCTGGTTCACCAGCTGCTCGTTGGAGTTGCAGATGACACCGTCCGGATTGGACACCGGGTCCCAGCGCTCGGAAACCGGCAGCAGCGGGGTGCAGCTGCCGGTCGCCGTCGCGCGGTTGGCGAACGTCTGCTCCCACGAGACGCACGTGCTGTAGGTGTGGAACCCGGCCACCGCGAGCCGCTGCTCCGCGGTGAACGAGCTGCCCGCCCCGGCGAAGTACTGGTTGAGCAGGCGGCAGTCCGAGACCGGCCCGGCCGTGCTCAGCGGATCGGGGTAGGAGATGCCGGGAACGATGCCGTCGAGGATGCCCGGGTAGTTCTCCGCGATGTCGTACTGCTGGATCGCACCGCCCGATCCGCCCCAGCCAATCGTGTGCCGCACCGGCCCGTAGGTTTCGGTGAAGTGCTCCTCGACCATCATCGCCGCCTCCGCGGAGATGATCGGGCTGCAGTTGTTGTCCAGCACGTTCAGGCTCGACGAGGCCACCGCGTACCCCTGTGACAGGAACAGGTCGTTCACCACCCCGCCGGTGGAGGCGCCCTGGTGGAACCCGGAATTGCAGCCGCCGCCGAAGGTGTAGACGAGCCGTTCGTTCCAGCCGCGCTCCACAGTGAACGGTGACGGCGCGGTCCCGTCGGTCAGCGCGGCGATCTCGTAGACGGCGCGGTCGATCGTGCCACGTTCCACCCGCACGATGTAGGGTATCCCGTTGACCGACGCGAGATCCGCGGGCCGGGACGCCGGATCGGCCAGCGGCCGGAACTGCCCGCCGGTCGTGCGGTACTGGTAGCTCACCTGGGTGGGCGCGCTGCACAACGGCGGCGTCGCGGCGGGCAGCCCGTAGGCTTGCGTCTCGCAGTAGAACGGCTCCTGCTGCCGTCCGGAGAACACCGGCCCGGTGATCGGGTGGTTTGTCACCCGCAGGCTCGCGCGTCCCCGGCCCGGCGCGCTCGCGACGATCTCGTTGGTCCCGTCGCGTAGGCCAGTGACCAGGCCGAGCAGGGTGTCGCCGGTCTGCTTGAACTCGCCGGTGACGTCACGGCCGTTCGCCGTCACCCGGACGTCCCGCGCCGCCGGAACCCGCACCAGCACCTGCCCACCGCTGACCAGGTCGGGGTGCGGGTTGGACACGGATTCGACGGTCAGCCGCGGCGGCGCCGCGACCGCCGCCGGAACGGTGAGCAGCGACGCCGCACACGCGGCGGTCAGCACCAGTGCACGCAGCAAGGGAGCACCCCCAGGCTCGTGCGCCACCTCGTCGTGGCGCCCGCGTCGGGTATAGCACGTGGTCCGGTCACCACAAAAGTACAGAACTAGGTTCTGTCCGCTCACGCTTGGCCGGATTGTCCGGAGGGTCTGTGCAAGAAGCCCCAGGCTGTTTACGGTCCCTCCAAACCGAACCTGATTCTGTTTTTGTAACACCTGCGAAGAGGCGGTGGTCGCGAGAAATGGCGCAGCAAGCCCCGTTGCTACGAGCGGACGAGCTGAACGTGTCCTTCGGCGGATTGCGGGTCCTCCAGGCGGTCTCGCTCGAAGTCGACGAAGGGGAGGTGCTCGGCGTCATCGGTCCCAACGGCGCGGGCAAGACGACCCTGTTCAACACGATCTGCGGGTTCGTCCGCCCGGACTCCGGCGCCCTGTCGTTCGACGGCCGCCGTCTCCTGCCCCGACCGCACCGGCTCACCCGGCTGGGAATCGCACGCACCCTGCAGGGCCTCGGGTTGTTCCCCAACCTCAGCGCGCTGGACAACGTCGTAGCCGGCGCGACCCACCGCTCGCGCACCGGCCCGGTCGGCGCGCTGCTGGCTTCGCCGTGGGCCGAGCGGCACGAGCTGCGGCTGCGGGACCAGGCGATGGACATGCTCGAGCAGCTCGGCATCGCCGACGCCGCGCACCGGCCGTGCGCGAGCCTGCCCTACGGCATCCGCAAACGCGCGGCACTGGCCCGCGCGCTGATCAGCGAACCGCGCCTGCTGCTGCTCGACGAGCCCGCGGTCGGCCTGTCCGCCACCGAGATCACCGAGCTCGCCGACATCGTCCGCGGGCTGCGGCAGCGCACCACCGTCATGCTCGTCGAGCACCACATGGAGTTCGTGATGAACCTCTGCGACCGGCTCGTCGTGCTGGACTTCGGCGAGGTGATCGCCACCGGGACGCCCGCCCAGGTGCGGGAGGACCCGGCCGTGCAACGCGCCTACCTCGGCGAGGCAGTGGCGGCCGATGCTTGAGGTTAGCGGTCTCGTCGCCGAGTACGGGCCGGTGCGCGCGCTGCACGACATCGACCTGACGGTCGGGCGCGGCTCGATCACCGCGGTGCTCGGCGCGAACGGCGCGGGCAAGACGACGCTGCTGCGCTCGTTGTCCGGGCTGCTGCGGGCGAAAGCCGGTTCGGTGCGGCTGAACGACCGGGACATCACCCGGCACGGCCCGGAGGACCTGGTCCGGCTCGGCGTGGCGCACGTGCCCGAGGGGCGTGGCGTGATCGTCGAGCTGACGGTCGAGGAGAACCTGCGCCTCGGCGGGCTGTGGCGGCGGGACCGGGCGTGGCTGCGCACCGGCGTGGCGCGCATGTTCGAGTTGTTCCCGCCGCTCGAACAGCGGCGGCACCAGCGCGCGCAGACCCTGTCCGGTGGTGAGCGGCAGATGCTCGCGATCGGGCGCGCCCTGATGAGCCGTCCCGACCTGCTGCTGCTGGACGAGCCGTCGCTGGGCCTCGCGCCGCGCACCGCCGCGCAGATCGTCGCGACGCTGCGCCGCCTGCGCGCCGAAACCGGCCTGACTCTGCTGCTGGTCGAGCAGAACGCGGGCACGGCGCTGTCGGTGGCCGACCGCGCCGTCGTGCTCAACGTCGGCCGCAAGGTCGCCGACGACGAAGCCGCCCGGCTGGCCGCCGACGACCGGGTCCGCCGGGCCTACCTGGAGATGTGATGGGACGGTTCCTCGACTTGACGCTCGCCGGGCTGACCAGCGGCGCGGTGTACGCCGCGGTCGCGCTGGCCCTGGTGCTGATCTGGCGCTCCACGCGAATCGTGAACTTCGCGCTGGGCGGGATGATGATCACCACGTTCCTCGGCTACACCGTGGTCAGCCACGGCGGGTCCTACTGGCTGGCGCTGGCCGTCGCGATCGCCGCCGGGCTGGTGCTCGGCGCCGTCGTGGAGCGGGTGCTGATCCGGCCGGTCGCGAAGCGGCCGCCGCTGGACGCGGTGGTGGTCACGTTCGGCCTGCTGGTCGGGCTCCAGGGCATCGCCGGGATGGTGTTCGGCGGCACCCCGCAGTCCTACCCGCCCGCGTTCTCCATCGCCGGGTTCCAGGTGGGCGGGCGGCAGATCCTGTTCTCGCCCAACGACTTGTGGATCGTCGGCGTGGTGCTCGCCGTGATGGTGGTGCTGGCGGCGGTGTTCCGGCGGACCTCGGCGGGCCTGCGGATGCGCGCGACGGCGTTCGCGCCGGAGGTGGCCCGGCTGCTGGGGGTGCGCGTCGGTCGGATGCTGACCGTCGGCTGGGCGCTGGACGCGGTGGTCGGCGCGGTCGCCGGGGTGCTGATCGCGCCGAGCACGTTCGTCAGCCCGACGGCGTTCGACGCGGTGCTGGTGTTCGGGTTCACCGCCGCCGTGATCGGCGGACTGGACAGCCCGCCCGGCGCGGTCGTCGGCGGGGTCGCGCTGGGCGTGGTGCTCAGTTTCGTCTCGGGCTACCTGGGCCCGGACATCGTGACGCTGGGCGCGCTGGTCGTGCTCATCGTGGTGCTGATGGTGCGGCCGCACGGGTTGTTCGGCGCGGGAGCGAGGCGGCGGGTATGACGATGACGGAAACGCAGGCTGCCCAGCGGGAAGCGTCCAGGGCACCGCTGTGGCGACGGTCCACTTTGCTGCGTCACGCGTGCTTCGCGGTGCCGGGGCTGCTCGGGTTCTGGCTGCTGTCGATCGCGCTGGACCCGTTCGCGAACCTGCAGCTGGCCCAGATCGCCTATACGGCCATCGCGGTCGCCGGGCTCACGGTGCTGTCCGGCCTCAGTGGACAGATCTCACTCGGGCACGGCGCGTTCGTCGCGGTCGGCGCCTACACGGCCGCGCTGCTGCTGGAGAACGCCGAGTGGAGCCTCGCGCCGGTGCTGGTGGTCGTGACCGCGGGCACCGCGCTGGTCGGCACGCTGGTCGGCGTGGCCGCGGCGCGACTGCGCGGGCCTTACCTGGCCGGCGCGACGCTCGCGCTGGCCGTCGGGCTGCCGTCGCTGGCCGACTACCACGGACTGCGTGACCTGCTGGGCGGCGCGAACGGCCTGATCGTCAGCCCGCCGGTGCCGCCGCTGTCGCTGGGCGAGACGTTCCCGCTGGAGCGGTGGCAGTCCTGGATCTGCGGGATCTGCCTGGTGGTCGCGTTGTTCCTGCTGGCCAACCTCAGCCGCAGCCGGCTCGGCCGCGACATGCGGTTGGTGCGCGAGGACGAGGATGCCGCGGCCCTGTCCGGCGTGCACGTCGCCCGCACCCAGATCCTCGCGTTCTGCGTCAGCGCCGGGTGCGCCGGGCTGGCAGGCGGCCTGTTCGCGATCGTCAGCAACCTGGCCGCGCCGGGGGCGTTCACGCTGGCCCTGTCGCTGTCCCTGCTCACCGCCGCCGTGCTGGGCGGGCTCGGCAGCCTCGCCGGCGCGGTGTACGGCGCGGTGATCGTGACGCTGCTGCCGAACTGGTCGACCGACCTCGCGCAGCAGGCCGACCTGCCGCGCGCGGTGTACGCCAACATCCCGTTGGTCCTCTATGGACTGGTGCTGATCCTGGTCATCCTGGCCTTCCCCGGCGGCATCCAGTCCGGGGTGCGCCGGATCGGCCGCCTGCTCCGCCGTAACCGGAAGAACTGAAGGAGACGAGATGGTCCTGTCCAGACGCCCGCGCGCGGCGGTCGCGCTCGCCGCGGCGCTCGCGCTCACCTTGACCGCGTGCGGCGGTGGCGGTTCGGGCGGCGGCAGCACGCCCGGCGTGACCGACGCCGACGTGCTGATCGGCAGCACCCTGCCGCTGACCGGCAACGCGGCGCCCGGCTACAGCGAGCAGGGGCCGGCGGCGAAGGCGATGTTCGACTACATCAACGTCAGCGGCGGCATCCACGGCCGCAAGATCAACCTCAAGTATGTCGACGACGTGGACTTCCTGAACAGCTCGCGCGTGCCGGACCTGTTCGTGGCGTCCGGCTGCACCTGCTGGGACCAGCCGGACAAGAACCCCTACACCTACGGCTGGCAGCCCGACTACACCGTCGAAGGCAAGATCCTCGGCGATTACGTCGCGAAGAACTTCGCCGGCACGAAGGTCGCCTACTTCTACCAGGACGACGACTTCGGCGCCGACGGGATGAAGGGGCTGGACAAGTTCATCGACCAGAGCCTGGTCGTGTCGCGGCAGCCCTACCAGCCGGGCAACACCGACGTCGCGGCCCAGGTGTCGGCGATCGCGCGCAGCGGCGCGGAGGTCGTGGTGCTGGAGACGATCCCGGCATACACCGCGTGGTTCAAGCTGACCGCGCTGAAGCTGGGGTACAACCCGCAGCTGGTCGCCTCCAGCGTGGGCGCGGACCTGGTGACGGTGGCCGGGCTGTTGGAGAACTTCGCCAAGCAGAGCGGCGCGTCGGTCACCTGCCGGCGAGCAGCAACGCGCAGAACTCGTGGATCCAGCTGTTCAAGAAGGTGCACGACACCTACATCCCGAACCTGCCGTTCGACGGCAACGTCATCTACGCGATGTCGTATGCGTACACGTTCGCGCAGGTGCTGCAGGCCGCGGGCAAGGACCTGACGCGGCAGGGGCTGATCGACGCGCTGAACAAGGGCGGGATCACCGGGCCCGGTCTCGTGCCGTTCCGGTACGGGCCGGAGTCGCACGCCGGCTACACCGGCGGGCAGATCTCGATCATCCGCGGCGGGCAGCAGGTGCTGTCCGGCACGCCGCTGACCACCGGCGACGGCGACGGACCGGTGGTGCCGTACACGCAGCCGCAACCGGCGGCGCCGGCCAACGGCGTGCCGGCGGCGTGAGGTGGGCGCCGCGTCCCGGCGGGGCTCACGTCACGCCGGGACCGGCGCGAGCCGTGCGGTCCGGCACAATCGGGGTATGACCGAGGCCACCACCGGGAGCACGCGGGCGCAGATCACGCGCGCCGCCCTGCTCGACGCAGCCCGCGAGGTGTTCGTCGCCTCCGGTTACGAGGACGCCAAGCTCGTCGACATCGCCGACCGGGCGGGCGCCAGCATCGGCAGCCTCTACCACCACTTCACCGCGAAGTCGGACCTGTGGATCACGCTGTACGACGAGTACACGCGGCGGCAGCAGCACCGGTCGGCGCGCGCGTTCCGGACCGCGCTGGCCGCGGGGGAGGAGGACGCGCTGCGGCTGTTCATCGCCGGTACCCGCGCGTACCTGGAGGGGTGCTGGGAGGAGCGGCAGCTGGCGCGGATCTTCCTGTCCGGCAGCGGGCCGGCCGGGTTCGGGCTGCTGACGCGGCAGCGGTTCCGCGAGTGGCTGCACGCGAACTCGACGCTGGTGAACGGCCACACGCGGCCGCTGTCGGACATGCTGGTGCTGTGCCTGACGGCGATGGCCACGGAGGCGGGGCGTGAGGTGGCGGCCGCGTCGTCGAAGGCGAAGGCGCGCCGGATGATCGACGAGGTGCTCGAACTGATGGGACGCCTCTACCCGGCGTCTTGACGAATTTCGCGGAGCGCTCTCACGTCATCGGAGCAGGTCCGGCCGGACCCTGGCCATCTCCTGGGTCAGCTGCCGGACCGTGGCGATGTTCGGCAGTCTCAGTTCCACTTCCGGATCGGCGTCCGGCAGGGGTTTCACCAGCGCGCTGTGGCGGGTCGCGAAACGGCCGTCCGCGGGGGTGAACACGAGGGCCGGCAGCACGGGCTTCGAGTTCGGGTCGCCCTTGACCGGCGGGCGCGGTTCCCGTCCGCGCACGGCACGCAACTCCTCCCACGCGATCAGATCGGATCTGCGACCGGCTCGCCACCACAGTCCACGCTGATCGACGACGAAGCGATGCATGCGGGGGACGGAACCCATCATGACCAGCAGGCCGCTCAGCGCGAGCGCGCCGAAGAGGAACGAAGCGGCGGTCGGAGTAAAGTTCTTCGCCCTCGACGAGGCGGACGGATGCCCGACGTCCGGGAAGACGGCGACCAACCCGAAGACGATGAACATGGCCAGCCCGCCGATGAACACCCATCGGCCGGACCGGTATTCCACCACGGGCGTCTCAGGATCGGGGAACCACGTCTGTTCGGGCACGGACGGCAGCGTAGCCGAAGATGACTCCAGCAGGAGGGTCCCGCGACCTGGGCCGGACGCCATCGGGCAGGCAGAAGTTCACCGTCACAGCGTGCGACTACGGTTGCGGCGCCTGGCCGGCGGTCGGCGAGCCGGATGCGCGGTTGACCCTTTCACCGGTGTGAGGGTGCATGATCGGACCATGACCTTCGATCCGCACGACCTGCTCGCCGAGGCCAGGATCGCCGTGCTGGCCACCATCAAGGCCAACGGCCTGCCCCAGCTCTCGCCCGTGACGCCGTACTACGACCGCGACGCCGGGGTGATCTACGTGTCCATGACGGAGGGCCGGGCCAAGACCCGCAACCTCCGCCGCGATCCGCGCGCCGCCCTGGAGGTCACCAGCTCCGACGGCTGGGCGTGGGCCACCGCGGAGGGCACCGTCACCCTGACCGGCCCTGGCACCGACCCGCACGGCCCCGAGGTCGAGGCGCTGGTCGACTACTACCGCAAGGCCGCGGGCGAGCACCCGGACTGGGCCGAGTACCGCGAGGTCATGGTGTCCGACCGCCGGGTGCTCATGACGCTGAAGGTGGAGCGCGTCTACGGCGAGAAGATCCGCTGACCGCACCGGCCCGAACGCGGAACTCGCGCCCGTGAGCCTGGGAACCGCGGCCGTGGGTGCGGGACCCGGGGTGTGGGGCTCGTGGGTCAGATGTCGAGGCGGATCAGGCCGGTTTCGGTCATCCGCTCGCCGTGGGCGGCGGCACTGGTGAGCAGGTCCTTGACGCCGGCCGGGAAGTCCAGCTCGGTCCCGTGCACCTGCGCGTACGCGATCCGCGCGTTGACGCCGTGCCGCTCGCCGGCGCCCCACTCCGGCCAGCGCGCCCTGGCGGCCTCCTCGATCGCCGCGTAGTCCGCCGACCCGGCGACGGCCTCCTGCAGCCACTCGAAGTACTCGCGCACCTCCGCGACCGGGTTCTCCGACGCCGCCGTCACCGGGCCGTGCCCGGGCACGTAGGTGGTGGCGCCGAAGGTTTCCAGCCAGGTCAGCGCTTCCAGCCACCCGGCGACGGACCCGGAGAGCGCCAGCGGCGTGACCTCCAGGAACAGCAGATCGCCGGTGAACAGGGTGCCGGACTCCTCGTGCCACACCACCAGATCGCCGTGCGTGTGCGCCGGCCCGGGCACGGGCACGACCGCCACCGACGTGCCGCCCAGGTCGAGGGTCTCCGGCTCGGTGACGGGGGAGATGTCCGCGGGTGGCTCGATGGCGCCCCAGTCGCAGCTGAAAAGCATGTCGTAGGTGTGCGGGCCGGACAGCCTGGCGGGGTGGCCAGGATCGTCGCGCCCGCCGCGGCCAGGCGGCCGGCTCCGTGGGCGTGGTCGCCGTGCGCGTGGGTCAGCGCGACCGTGCGGGGCGTGCCGGGCGCGAGGTAGGTGCCGATCGCGGTCTCCAGCCACCGGTTCAGCGGTTCGGTCGCGAACGTGTCGACCTGCAGGGCCGCGTCGCGGCCCGCGACGAGCCCCGCGTTGCTGATGAACCAGCCGCCGGGCGGCTGGTGGAAGGCGATGACGCCGGGGCGCAGCGTCACCGGGTTCAGGTCGGGTCTGGACACTTGGCCCAGCATCCTCCTCGGCGCGCGATGGGGGAAGAGTCCTTCGGGACGAAGAGCGCGCCCCGAAGGACTCGTTCCATTGTGGACTTCCTCACTGCGGCGGCGGCTGCTCCTGCTGCCCGCGCACGAAGTCCTTGGCCTTCTCCGACGCCTGGTCGATCTTGTCGCTGTGTTCGCCGAAGCGGCCCTTGGCGGCCTCGGCGGCCTTGTCGATGCCCTGGTCCGCCTTGTCCGGGTTCTTCCCCAGGGCGTCCTTGGCCTTGTCGAACATGTTCATGGCTCACCTCCTAGGCGCCCCGGCTACCCGGCCCGGAAGTGCGGAAACGTCACCATCCCCCATGCGCGGGTCACTCACGCGAGGGGACTCGGGTGGAAAGCCCCCACCAGGACGCCTTGTCGGAATGGTCTAGTCCACGCTACTTTGTTCTTCCTCACAACAAAAGGCCGGAAGGCGTGATGTCGATGAAGATGTCGAGCTGGCTCCGTTTCCTCCTCCCCGCACTGGTCACCGCCGCCACCCTCACCGCGCCGCCGGCGCAGGCGGCCACGGTGGCGTTCAACGACGACTTCAACGGCCCAGCGGGCAGCGCGGTCGACCCGGCGAAGTGGCAGCTGGAGACCGGGGACAACGTCAACAACCACGAGCGGCAGTACTACACGGCCGGCGCCGCCAACGCGGCGCTCGACGGCCAGGGCAACCTCGTGATCACCGCTCGCCGCGAGAACCCCGGCGGCTACAACTGCTGGTACGGACCCTGCGAGTACACCTCGGCCCGGTTGAACACCGCGGGCCGGTTCGCCCAGACCTACGGCCACTTCGAGGCCCGCATGAAACTGCCGCGCGGGCAGGGGATGTGGCCGGCGTTCTGGGCGCTGGGCAACGACATCGGCACCAACGGCTGGCCGAACTGCGGCGAGATCGACTTCATGGAGAACGTCGGGTTCGAGCCGAACACCGTGCACGGCACCGTCCACGGCCCCGGCTACTCGGGCGCGGAGGGCATCGGCGCCGCCTACTCCGGGCCGAACTTCTCCGACGGCTTCCACACCTTCGCGGTCGACTGGGCGCCCAACCAGATCCGCTGGTACGTCGACGGCGTGCTCTACCAGACCAGGACGCCCGCCGACCTCGGCGGCGACCGCTGGGTGTTCGACCACCCGTTCTTCCTGATCCTCAACCTCGCCGTCGGCGGCTACTGGCCCGGCGACCCGGACGGCAGCACCCAGTTCCCCCAGCAGCTCGTCGTCGACTACGTGCGCGTGACGAACTGACCGCACGGCCGGCACCGGCTCGCGGCCGGGTCAGGTCGTGAGCCGGTGCCGGCGCAGCTTGACCTTGTCACCGTGTCGGGCTTCTACCGTCGCTGCATGAGCGGAGCGGTGATCATCGGGGCGGGGCCGGGCATCGGGCAGGCG
Source organism: Amycolatopsis methanolica 239 (assembly GCF_000739085.1). Lineage (NCBI taxonomy): Bacteria > Bacillati > Actinomycetota > Actinomycetes > Pseudonocardiales > Pseudonocardiaceae > Amycolatopsis > Amycolatopsis methanolica. The sequence goes on from NZ_CP009110.1 coordinate 2,045,919, forward strand.
GTGGCGCGACGGTTCGCGCGCGAGGGCCTGCCCGTGGCGCTCGTGGCGCGCACGGAGCGGACCATGCCCGGCGCGTGGAGCTTCGTCGGCGACAGCACGGACGAGGACGCGCCGCGGGCCGCGCTGGACGCGGCGGCCGCCGAGTTCGGCACGCCGGACGTGCTCGTCTACAACGCGGCGGAAATCCAAGCGGACGCGCCGGGCGAGCTGCCGGCGCGGGCTCAGCTGGACGCGTGGGCGGTGAACGTCGTGGGCGCGCTGACCGCCGCGGCGCACGTCGCCCCGGCGATGGCCGACCGGGGCAGCGGCACGATCCTCGTCACCGGCGGGGTGCCGGAACCCAAGCCGGAGTACGTGAGCCTGTCCCTGGGCAAGGCCGGGGTCCGCACGCTCGTCGCCCTGCTCGACGGGCGGTACGGGCCCGCCGGGGTGCACGTCGCGTCGGTGACCGTCGCCGGGCCGGGCGCGCCCGGCACCGCGTTCGACCCGGACGAGATCGCCGAGCACTACTGGGACCTGCACACACAGCAGCGTCCGTGGTCGATCGAGGTCGTCCACGACGGTGGTGGGTGAGCGCCGGGGTTCAGCGGATCCGCACGCCGAGCGCGACGGCCAGCACGAGGGCCTGCTCGGGGTCGATCGTCGCCCCGGCGACCTTCGTCTCCAGCGGGTTCAGCCCGGTGATCTCGCTGCCCCGGAGGTCGCAACCAGACAGATCGGCGCTGTGCAGCCAGGCGCCGGACAGATCGCACCGGTGCACCGTGCCGCCGATCCGGGCGCCGGTCAGGTCGGCCTCGCGCAGGCGCACGCCGCTGAACGACGCGCGCCGCAGGTCGGCGCCGGGCAGGCCGGTGAACGACCAGTCGCCGCCCTCGACGGTCAGCAGGTCGAAGGTGCAGCGGTCGAACATCGAGCCGGTGGTCTTGCAGTCGGTGAAGGTGGCGTCGAAGAATGAGCACCCGGTGAACGTGCAGTTCAGGAACGCGGCGCCGGTGTGCCGGGAGGCGTTGAACCGGCTGTCGCGGAAGGTGCACTCGGTGAAGACCGCGCCCTCGGTGACCGCCTCGCTCAGGTCGGCGCGGACGAACGCGACGCGCTCGTGCCGTTCGCCGTTGAGGTGCGCGCCCTCCCAGTCCTGACCGGTGACCGTCGAGCCGGTCGCGGGAGCCGGGGTGCCGTGCCTGCGTTCCGCCACCGCCCGAACCTACCCGGGTTTTTCCCGGCTGCTCGGCCGTGCGCGGCCGAGCAGCATGATCCGGAGATCCTTCGTGTTGGCCGTGGCGGTGCTGCTCGCGTCGGTGGTGCCGGCGTCCGCGGCGACGGGCCTGGCGTTGCCGCGGCCCAGCGGCCCGCACCGGGTGGGGCGGACCGAGTTGCACCTGGTGGACGTGTCGCGGACCGATCCGTGGCGCGGCGGGCCGCGGGAGCTGATGGTCAGCCTGCACTACCCGGCGCTGCCCGGCCCTGGGCGCGACGCCGTGCCGCTGCCCGGGCGGTGGCCGGTGGTCGTGTACTCGCCGGGGCTGGATGAGCCGCGCACGTGGTGCACCGCGACGGCCGAGGACCTGGCGAGCCGCGGGTACGTCGTGGTCAGCATCGACCACACGTGGGAGTCGCCGGAGGTGGAGTTCCCGGACGGCTCGGTGCGGACCATGGTCGACCCCGGCGAACCTGACGCGTTCCTGCGGACGGCGCTTCGACGTGCGGGGCGGCCGCGGCGCTGACGATGGCCGCCGACCCGCGCGTGGTGGCCGGGGTGAACCTGGACGGGAACCTGACGTGGTTCGACGGCAGCCTGATGCCGCCGGCCGAGGAGGGGCTGCGGGGGCCGTTCCTGCTGGTCGGCAAGGACGGCGAGACCGACACGGGCCCCGGCTGGAACGCCTTCCGCGCGGCGACGCAGGGTTGGACGGCGCAGCCGCGGTTGCTCGGCTCGGAGCACGCGACGTTCACCGATGCCGCGGCGTTGGTGCCGCAGCTGGGCGTCCCACTGGGCACCCTCGACCCGGCGACCGCCGTGCGCACGCAGCGCGCGTTGGTGGCGTCGTTCTTCGACCGGTGGCTGCGCGACCGGAACGATCACCTGCTGGACGGCCCGTCACCGCGCTCCCCGGAAATGGTGTTCGTGGACTGAGCTAGTCGACGAGCCAGGCGATTCCCGCGACGGAGAACATGCCCACGTACACGCCGGCGAGGATGGTGAGGTTGCCGGCCCAGATCCGCTTCGTCACCACCTCGGCCGAGCCTTGGGCCAGTGCGCGCTGCCGTGCCGCCTCGATGCGTTCTTTCATCGCGCGCTGCGTGCGGTTGTGGCGGACGGTGGCGGCGAGCGACTCCGCGCCGGTGCTCGGTTTCACGACTTTGCCGTCGGACAACAGGATTCGCAGAGCGGGCCGGGCTTCCAGCCTGCTCACCGCCGACCACGGGATCGAGTACCGGGTGAAGAAGTTGTGGACCACAAGACCGCTCTCCTTGACTTCCACCCTGACCTGCAGGTATCTGATCGGCCCCCAGAACCCCCATCCGGTGGCGAGTACCAATTCGGCGATGTTGCCGAAGGGATCTCCGCGGGAGATGCCGTCGGCTACCACCCAGATGAACAGGATCGCGACTGCGAGTGCGGCGACAGCGATGTACCACTGTTCTCCGCCCCGTCGCAGAACCGTGATCGTCTCGCCGCGCATTCGTCTCACCTCGGGTCGTTGGAACCTCTGTCAGGATGGGCCGATGCTGGCCGACCACTTCCCGTTGCTCGCGCTGCGGGTGCGGACCCCTCGGCTCGAACTACGCCTGCCTGCGCCGGAGGAGCTCGCGGCGCTCGCGGAGCTCGCCGCGGAGGGGGTGAACGACCCGGGAAGCATGCCGTTCCTCGTGCCGTGGACCGACCAGGAACCGGCGCTCGTGGCGCGGTCGCTCGTGCAGTTCCACTGGCTCCGGCTGGGCCGGTGGAGCCCGGACGACTGGGGCCTCGACCTCGTCGTCTTCCGCGACGGCGAGGTGCTCGGCCAGCAGAGCGTCAGCGCGAAGCGGTTCGCCATCACCCGCGAGGTCCACACCGGCTCGTGGGTCGGCCGCCGGCACCAGGGCCAGGGCATCGGCACGGAAATGCGCCGCGCGGTGCTGCACCTGGCCTTCGCGGGCCTCGGCGCGGAGGAGGCGGTCTCCGGCGCGTCGAGGACAACGCCGCCTCCCTCGCGGTCTCCCGCAAGCTCGGCTACCGGCCCGACGGCGTCGCGCGGCACGTGGTCCGCGACGCGCTCGCCGTCGAGCACCGGCTGCGCCTCGGCCGCGACGCGTGGCGCGACGAGGTCCCGGTGACGATCGAGGGTTTGCCGCCCTGCCTGCCGCTCTTCGGGATCTGACCGGACTCAGAACACGGCGAGCCGGTCCACCAGCAGTTCCGTCCGCCGCTCGGCGTCCGCCGGCGGCAGCCGTCCCGCCCGGGTCAGCGTCGCCAGCCCGTGCAGGGCAGCCCAGAACACCTCGGTGAACAACCCCGGGTGCACGCCGTCGCCGGCGACCTCGCTGAGGTTCTCCAGCAGCGCGGCGAACCCATCCTTCAGCGGTTCCGGCGTGTCCTCCTGCGCGAACGCCAGTCCGCCGTCGAGCTGGAACATGGCGTCGTAGACCGCCGGGTGGCGGGTGGCGAAGTCGAGATAGGCGCGGGCGAGCGCGGTGACCCGCGCACGCGGCCCGTCCGCGGCGGCGGCCGCGGCCCGCAGCGCCGTGGCCAGCTCCGTGGCGCCCTGCAGGGCGACGGCGCCGATGATCTCGCGTTTGCCGCGGAAGTGGCTGTAGAGAACCGGCTGGCTGTATTCGATGCGCTCGGCGAGCCTGCGGGTGGTGACCGCGTCCCAGCCCTGCTGTTCGGCGAGTTCGCGGGCCGTCGCCAAGATCAGGCGCTCCCGGTTCGCCCGCTCGCGCTCCTTGCGTTCCTGTACCGACACGACTCGATGCTAGCACTGCTAGACAATCGAGCAATGTTTGAGCTAGCATTGCCACATCGGCTAGCAGCGCTAGATTTGCAGAGGAGTCGCCATGCTCAACACGCTCGAGGTGCTCACCACCGTCGTCGTCGGCGTGATGGTGGGGGTGGAGTTCTCGGTCGCCTTCGTCATCAACCCGATCGTCGCCCGCCTCCCGGACGACAGCACCCTGCTCGCCCGCGCCCACGGCGGCCGGATGCTCGGCGCCGTGATGCCGGTCTGGTACCTCACCTCGCTCGCCCTCGTCGCGGTCTGGGCCGTCGCCGGGTGGCGCCACGACGGCGCCGGTCTCGTCGTCACCGCCGGCGCGCTGCTGATCGTCAGCGTGATCATGTCGGTCCTGCTGCTCGTCCCGATCAACAACCGGGGCAAGACGTGGACCCCGGAGAACCGGCCCGCGGACTGGAAGCAGCAGGCGCAGCGCTGGGACCGCTTCCACTACATCCGCGTCGCTGTCATCATCGCCGCCTTCGCCCTGCTGGCCGCCGCCCTCGGCTGAGCCCGAGCGGGATCTGGAGTCGACCCGTGCGCGTGGGGGAGTGGGCGGCCCGATGGGTGCCGCCGGGGGCGGTGGCCGCCGTGTGGGTTTACCAAGGGCTCGTCGCGAAGGTGCTGGGCGCCCGGCCGGACGAGCGGGCGATCCTCGAATCCGTGCCGGTGCTCGGCGGGGATGCCGCGGTGGTGCTGGTGCTGATCGGCCTCGCCGAGGTCGCCCTCGGCGGGTGGGTGCTGACCGGCTGGGCGCCGCGCACCGCCGTGGCCGTGCAGACCGTGTTGCTCGCCGGGTTCAACGCGGGCGGCCTCGCCTTCGGCGGCGGGCACATCGCCGAACCGCTGAATCTGGTGCTGCACAACGTCGTCCTGCTCGTCCTGGCCTGGCTCGTCGCCACGCGGCGGCACCGGTGAACCCGTGGGCGGGCCGGCAGGGCCTGCTGTTCGGCTGGGCTACGAGGACCCGGACGTCGAACTCCGCGCCCTGCCCGCGGGCGCGCACGAACACCAGCACCGGGACCGGCCACCGCCGCCGCACGGCCAGCCCGATCACGACGGCCACGGCGACCGAGCCGTCCAGCCGCCAGCCGGTGTCCTCGCGCAGCAGGTTGCCGCCGACGGCGACGTCCACCGCGATCAGGAAGCACGGCCGGCAGCATGGCGGCGGCGTGCGAACGCCACGGCGAAGGGCTCATTCCTCGCACGATATCCGGGCGCCCTGCCCCGCACGTCCGTCCGCGGCGGTCATACCCAGGTCGGACGCCGTCGGCCGGAAGTGTCCGCCGTGGGCCGATCCGCCGCGACCCGGACGGTGACAGGTTCGCCGCATGACTCGTGAACCGCGCTGGACCACCGGCCTGGCGGTGATCGCCGCCCCGCTGCTGCTCACCGGGATGCTGTTGCGCCTCCCGGTCCCGTTCTTCTTCCCCCACCAGCTCGCCGCGGCCGCCGACCACCCCGGGCAGGTGGCCGCCGCCTACACCTGCGTGCTCGCCGGAACGCTCCTGCTGTGCCCGGCGGTGCTCACGCTCGCCGCGCGGGTCAGGTCCCGGCCGGGCTTCCTGGGCGCGGTCCTCGTCGTGACTGGGCTGTTCGCGCGGGTCTTCCACGCCGGGTTCGACCAGGCCGCCCTCGCGCTGGCCCGCCACCGAGGGGCCGGGTTCGCCACCGCGTTCGTCGCCGACGCCTACGGCGATACGCACCTGTTCAGCTACCTTTCGTTCACGATCATGCTCGGCTGGCCGGTGCTCGCGTTCGCCGCCTGGCGGGCGCGCGTGCTGCACCCGGTCCAGGCGGTGGGGCTGGTGGTGATGGCGGCCATGCCGCTCGGGGTGCTCAAGGGGACGACCGCGCTGTCCCTCGTAGCCGTGGCGGGCGTGGCCGTGGCGCTCGTGCCCGAGGGGCCGCGCCTGCTCCGCACCGCGCCGCGGCCGGACTTCCGGCTGGTGGCCGTCGCGGTGCCGGCGGTGGGCCTGCTCGCGTACGTCAGCACCCTCGGGTGAGCGTTTCCCGGCCCGGGGACGTGGGCAATCTGCCGGGCATGGCCAAGGTTCTCGTGCTCGATGTGGACGGCACGCTGGTGGACACCAACTACCACCACGCGCTCGCGTGGTTCCGCGCCTTCCGCCGTCACGGTGTGACGGTGCCCGTGTGGCGCCTGCACCGCGCCATCGGCATGGGTGGTGACCAGCTGGTGCCCGAAGTCGCCGGGCAGGAGGTCGAGGACTCCTGCGGCGACGAGGTCCGGGCCAAGTGGAAGGAGCTCGTCGACGGGATGCTGCCCGAGGTGTGCGCGCTCGACGGCGCGCACGAGCTGCTCCAGGCCGCCGACGACGCCGGCTACCGCGTGGTGCTGGCCAGCTCCGGCAAGCCCGACCACGTCGACCACTACCTCGACCTCATCGACGGCCGTGAGCTGGCGGCGGACTGGACCAGCTCGCAGGACGTCGAGGCCACCAAACCGGAGCCGGACCTGCTGGAGGTCGCGCTGGAGAAGGTGCGGGGCGAGGAGGCCGTGGTGATCGGCGACTCGGTGTGGGACTGTGTCGCCGCGCGCCGCATCGGCCTGCCGTCCGTCGGGCTGCTCACCGGTGGGTTCTCCGCCGCGGAGCTCACGGACGCCGGCGCCGCCCGGACATTCACCGACCTGGGTGAACTCCGGGCGAGCCTGGACGACCTGCCGTTCGGGTCCTCGCCGCGCTGATCACCGCTGCAGGTGCGGGCACGTCGGCGAGCTGGGTGGGCGCCTGGCGAGCTGCGGTTTGGGGCGTCGCCGCGCTGCGGTCCTTAGCGCTGCAGGTGCGCGGGCACGTCGTCGACCGGGACGCGGGTCTGCTCGCCCGAGGTCATGTCCCGCACCGTCACCTCGCCGGCCTCCTGCTCGGCCGGGCCGTAGATCAGGACCGTGCGCGCCCGCTGGTCGTTCGCCCACTTCAACTGGCGCGCGAGCTTGCCGGACGTGCCCAGGTAGACGCCCGTGCGCAGGCCCTGCGCGCGCAGCCGGTTCGCCAGCCGCAGCACCTCGTCCTCCGCGCCGAGCACGGTGAGCGCCACGTCCAGGCCAGCGGCCTCGGCGTCGGCCGCGGCCTGACCGGCGAGGATCCGCTCCAGGCCGATCGACCCGCCGCACGCGGGCATGTCCGGGCCGCCGAGCTTCGCGACCAGCCCGTCGTAGCGGCCGCCGGACGAGATCGACCCCGGGTAGCCGGCGGCGGTGACCTCGAAGATCGGGCCCGTGTAGTAGTCCAGGCCGCGCACCATCCGCGGGGTGAACACGACCCGCCCGGACGGCAGCCCCGCGGTCAGCTCCACGAGCTTGTCGACCTCGGCGAGGCCCGCGCGGCCGCGCTCGGTGGTGTCGAGCTGCTTGCGGATGCGGTCGGTGTCGGTGGCGATGACATCCCCGACCAGGCTCTCCGCGGTCTCGGTGGCCAGGCCGCGGTCGGCCAGCTCCGCGATCACCGCGTCCGGGGTGGCCTTGTCCAGCTTGTCGAGGCTGCCGAGCACCTTCGTGCCGGCCTCCTCGGGGATGCCGTAGGCCTCGAGCAGGCCATGCAGCGCCTGGCGGCTGTTGACCAGGAAGCGGAAGTCCGCGACGCCCAGCGCGATCAGCGCGTCGTTGATCGCCCACAGCGTCTCGGCGTCGGCGAGCGGGGACGACGAGCCGACGGTGTCGAGGTCACACTGCACGAACTCGCGGAACCGGCCTTGCGCGGGGCGGTCGGCGCGCCACACCGGGCCGATGGCGTAGCGCTTGTAGGGCGAGGGCAGTTTGCTGCCGTAGGTGCCCATCACCCGGGCGAGCGGCACGGTGTGGTCGTAGCGCAGCGCCAGGTCGGCCTCGCCGCTGGCCTCGTGCACCCCGCGCTTGAGGATCTTGAAGATCAGGGCGGACGCGTCGTCGCCGAGCTTGCCCGCGAACACCTCGAGGCGTTCGAACGCCGGGGTCTCCAGGGGGTCGAAGCCGTAGCGCTCGAAGACCGCGCTGACGGTGTCGAACGCCGCCTTCCGGCGACGCACGTCGTCGGCCAGGAAGTCGCGGGTACCTGAAGGTGGCTCGGCGGCCTTCGCCATGAATCGGTCCTTTGCTGGTCGGGTGCGCCTGCCATTGTCCCGCGCCGGTGCGGGCGGGTGTGCACTACCCCTGGACAGACGGAAGCCCCGGCCCGCCGAGGGGGAGGTGGGCCGAGGCTTCCTGCTCCGTCCGACGGCACCCCTGCGCGTCCACCGGACTTGCGACTCCGCGGGCTGACTACCCCGGCCGCCGGGCGGTAAACCACGGATGCGGGAAAAATCTCCGGCGGTGTGTCCGGGTGCTCGGGGGTGTCCGGGTTTGGTGACGGTGCCAACTTTGTCCGGCGTGGTCGTCGAGCCGGACCGCCTGGTGGTGCGCCAGGAGTGGGAGGTCGCCGGCGCGACCGCGGAGCCGGGCCGGAGCACTGAGCGCGGCAGGCGACCGCCGTCGCCGGGATCCGTGCGCGGGCTACGGGGCCGGGGGACGTGGTGGCCGCCGGGTCGACGTGTCGCGAGGGCTGACCGCGCGCCGGTGAGCGACGTCGCCGCGGCTGGCCAGGGCATCACGCCCCTCGCGTGTGACCAGGCCACTGCGAGCCCCCGCGGAAACCCGACCGGGTGGCGATCTCTCTCGTTCAGCGCACCAGGCGGAAGAAGTCGCGGATATCCTCCACCCACACCTCCGGCGCTTCGAGCGCCGCGAAGTGGCCGCCGCGCTCGGGTTCGTTCCAGTAGCGGATGTCGGTGTACCGGCAGGCGGCCCAGCGCTGGGACGGGCGCGGCACCTCACGCGGGAAAACCGAGCACCCCGTCGGCACCGGGACCGTGTCCGAAGTGGACTTGCTGAACCACTCCGACACCTGCCGGAAGCTCTCCCAGTACAACCGCGCCGACGACGCGCCGCTGCGGGTGAACCAGTACACGCTCACGTTGTCGAGCAGCTGGTCGCGTCAGGACGCTGCCCGAGTCCACCCACGAGCGGTACTTCTCCACGATCCACGAGCACAACGCGACCGGCGAGTCCACCAACCCGTACCCGACGGTCTGCGGTTTCGTCGACTGCTCGGCCGAGTAGCCCGACTCCCGCGACTCCGCCTCGGCGAGCGCGTCCAGCGCCCTCCCGCTCCCGCGGCGACAGATCGGAAAACGTCGCCGGATCGGGCGCCGCGATCGGCGGCTGCACGTGGATCCCGGCCAGCACCTCCGGGTGCTGCTGCCCCATCGCGGTGGTGATGCTGTTGCCCCAGTCGCTGCCGTGCGCCCCGTAGCGCGTATACCCCAGCGAGGCCATCAGCGCGGCCCACGCATCGGCGATCCGCTGCACATCCCAGCCGGGCGATACGGGCTTGTCGCTGAAGCCGTAGCCGGGCAGCGTCGGCAGCACCACGTGGAACGCGTCCGCGGCCGAACCACCGTGGGCGACCGGGTCGGTCAGCGGCCCGATCACGTCCAGGTACTCCACGATCGACCCCGACCACCCGTTGGTCAGCACCAGCGGCAACGCGCCGGGGTGCGGCGAGCGCACGTGCGCGAAGTGGATGCCCACCCCGTCGATCGTCGTCCGGTACTGCGGGAGCGCGTTGACCCGCTTCTCGAACGCGCGCCAGTCGTACCCGTCCGCCCAGTACGCGCACAGCGACCGCAGGTACTCCAGCGGCACGCCCTGCGACCAGTCCACCGTCTCGGCGTCCGGCCAGCGCGTGCGCTCCAGGCGGTCCCTCAGGTCCGCCAGTTCACGGTCGTCGACAGCGATCCGAAAATTCTCCACGCGCCGACCATGACGAGACCCACCGACAATTCACGGCAACGCGGCCAGCACCTTGTCGAGCGTGATCGGCAGGTCCCGGATCCGCGCCCCGGTCGCGTGGAACACCGCGTTCGCCACCGCCGCGGCCGTGCCCACGATCCCGATCTCGCCGATCCCCTTGACCCCGAGCGGGTTCACGTGCGGGTCGCGCTCGTCTAGCCAGTGCGCCTGGACGTCGTCGACGTCGGCGTTCACCGCGATGTGGTACTCGGCCAGGTCGTGGTTGACCACCTGCCCGAACCGCGGGTCCCACACGCTCTCCTCGTGCAGCGCCATCGACAGTCCCATCGTCATGCCGCCGAGGAACTGCGACCGCGCGGTCCGCGGGTTGACGATCCGGCCCGCGGCGAACACCCCGAGCAGCCGCGGCACCCGGATCTCGCCGGTGTCCGCGTGCACCCGCGCCTCGGCGAACTGCGCGCCGAACGCGTACATCGCGTACTCCTTGCGCGCCGGGTTGTCCCCGGTCGTCGCGTCCGCCTCGGCGCCCTCGGCCGGGTCGCGGCCGTACTTGTCGCGGAACGTGCGCGCCGCCTCGAACACCGCCGAACCCCACGTCGCCGTCCCTGCCGAGCCGCCGGCCACCGCCGCCTCCGGGTACGCGGTGTCGCCGAGCCGCATGTCGATCGCCTCGACCGGCACCTCCAGCGCCTCCGCGGCGATCTGCGGCAGCACCGTCCACGCGCCGGTCCCCAGGTCAGCAGCGCCGATCTCCACGGCGTACCGGCCGCCCTCGAACCGCACCACCGCGGTCGACCCCGGCCGCGTCGACGACGGGTACACCGATGCCGCCACCCCGGTGCCGACCTGCCAGCCGTGCTCCAGCCGCACGCCGGGCCGCGGATCGCGCGAGTCCCAGCCGAACCGCCGGGCGCCCTCGCGCAGGCAATCCACCAGATGCCTGCTGGAGAACGGGTTGCCCGACTCCGGGTCCACTTCCGGCTCGTTGCGGACCCGCAGCTCGACCGGGTCGATGCCCAGCTCGTAGGCCAGCTCGTCCATCGCCACCTCGGGCCCGAACATGCCGGGGCACTCGCCGGGCGCGCGCATCCACGACGGCACCGGCACGTCCAGCGCGGCCAGCCGGTGCGTGGTGCGCCGGTTCGGTGCGGCGTACATCATGCGCGACGGCAACGCGGTCTGCTCCGCGAACTCCTTGATCCGCGAGGTCTGCTCGACCACGTCGAGCCCGATCGCGGTCAGCCTGCCGTCGCGGGTCGCGCCGAGCCGCATCTTCTGGATCGTCGGCGTCCGGTACCCGGCGAGCGAGAACATCTGCTGCCGCGTCAGCGCGAGCTTCACCGGCCGTCCCGGGTGGGCCCGCGCGGCCATCGCGGCAAGCGCCACGTTCGCGTGCGGCAGGCCCTTCGACCCGAAGCCGCCGCCCACGTACGGGCACACCACCCGCACCCGTTCCTCGGGCAGGCCGAACACCTTCGCGATGGCCTTGCGCGACGGGTGCACGCCCTGCGTCGAGTCCCACAGCGTCAGGACGTGGTTGTCCCACAAGGCCGTCGTCGCGTGCGGCTCCAGCGGGTTGTTGTGGTACATCGCGGTGCGGTAGGTCTGCTCGACCGTCACGTCGGCGGACGCCATCGCCGCGTCGACGTCGCCGGCCGCGGTGTCCGTGGGGACCGCCGGGTTGACCTTCTCCGGTTTGTACAGGTCGTCGCGGTCCGCGGACAGCTCGGTGTCGTGCTCGCGCTCGTCGTAGGTGGCGAACACCAGCTCCGCGCCGTGCCGCGCGACCTCCGGGGTCTCCGCGACCACCAGCCCGATCACCTGGCCGCGGAAGGCGACCTCGCGGTCCTGCAGCACGGCCAGTTCGGCGTCTGCTGTGGACGCCAGCCGTTCGGCACTGCGGTAGGTGATGACGTCGAGGACCCCGTCGAGCACCTCGGTCTCGGCGGTGTGGATCGCGGCGATCCGGCCGCGGGCCACGGTGGCCTGCACGGGGTGGCAGAACACCGGGGCGTCGGCCGGCGTCTCGTAGGCGTACGTTGCGGTGCCGGTGACCTTGCGTGCGCCGTCCCGTCGCACCAGGGGTTCGCCGATCGCGGTCATGACAGCTCCCGGAGCACGGAAACCAGGGTCCGGGTCAGCAGCGGGACCTTGAACTCGTTGCCGGGCAACGGCCGCGCCTGCGCCAGCTCCTCTTCGGCGGCGGCGCGGAACGTCGCGTCGGTGGCCGGCGCGCCGCGCAGCACGTCCTCGGCCTGCCAGGCGCGCCACGGTTTGTGCGCGACCCCGCCGAACGCGATGCGCGCGTCGACGATCGTGCCGTCCTCCACGGCCAGCACAGCCGCCACCGACACCAGCGCGAACGCGTAGGAGGCGCGGTCGCGGACCTTCCGGTAGCGCTGCTCCCCGGCGGGCGGCGCCGGCAGGTCGATCGAGGTGATCAGGTCGCCGTGCGCCAGCACGGTGTCCCGCTCCGGGATGTCACCGGGCAGGCGGTGCAGCTCGGTGAACGGGATCGTGCGCGCGCCGTCCGCTCCGAGCGCGGACACCTCGGCGTCCAGCGCGGCCAGCGCGACCGCCAGGTCGGACGGGTGCGTCGCGACGCAGTGCTCGGACGCGCCGAAGATCGCGTGGTAGCGGGTGTAGCCGCCGATCGCGGAGCATCCGGAGCCGGGCTCGCGCTTGTTGCACGGGGTCGTGACGTCCTGGAAGTACGCGCACCGCGTGCGCTGCAACGGGTTCCCGCCGGTGGTGGCCATGTTGCGCAACTGCCCGGACGCGCCGGCGAGCAGCGATTCGGCGAGTACCGGGTAGCGCGACCGGATTCGCGGGTCGGCGGCCAGGTCGCTGTTGCGCACCCCGGCGCCGATCGACAGGAGGCCGTCGCGCTCGGTGATCTCGGTGGAGGTCAGGTGGGTGATGTCGACGAGCCGGCCAGGGCGGGCGACGCCGAGCTTGAGGTGGTCGACGAGGTTCGTGCCGCCGGCCAGGAACACCGCGGACGGGTCGGCGGCGACCGTGCGCACGGCCGTGCCGGCGTCGGCGGGGGAGTCGTAGGTGAACGGCTTCATCCGGCCGCCTCCTCGATCGCGCTGACGATGCCGTCGTAGGCGGCGCACCGGCACAGGTTGCCGCTCATCCGCTCGGCGATCTCGGCGCGGGTCAGCGGGGGGCGCTCGCTGACCGCCGGGGTCGCGTGGCTCGGCCAGCCCTGCTTGACCTCGTCCAGCGCGCCGACCGCGGAGCAGATCTGGCCCGGCGTGCAGTAGCCGCACTGGAACCCGTCGTGCTCCAGGAACGCGCGCTGCACCGGGTGCAGCTCACCGTCCGGAGCGAGCCCGGCGGCGGTGGTGACCTCGTTCCCGTTCTGCGCGACGGCCAGCGACAGGCAGGACAGGATCCGGCGGCCGCCGACCAGGACCGTGCAGGCCCCGCACTGGCCGTGGTCGCAGCCCTTCTTCGGGCTGGTGACGCCGAGGCGTTCGCGCAGGGCGTCCAGGAGGGTGGTGCGGCTGTCGAGCGTCAGCTGGTGGGTGGCGCCGTCGACACGCAAGGTGATCTCCGCGTCCATGACGTGGGGCGTACCCGGCAGGGCAGCCGCGAAACCGGCGATCCCACGGCGACCGCGTTCCCGGCGCGCCGCGCGTTGCCGAAGCGGCGCCGCCGGGACCCCGCCGCCGTGGGAAAATGCCCGGATGCGGCAGATCGGGAACGACGCCAACCTCGCCGGGAAGATCCTCGACGAGCTCAAGAGCGCCATCGTCAACGGCGAGCTCGTCGCGGGCAGCCTGTACTCGGTGCACGACCTCGCGGAGCGGCTCGGCGTGTCCCGGACGCCGGTGCGGGAGGCGCTGATCCAGCTGGCCGAGCGTGGCATGGTGCGGTTCGAGCGCAACCGCGGGGTGCGGATCCTCCAGACGTCGCTGCACGACCTGGAGGAGGTCTTCGCGATCCGGCTGCTGCTGGAGGTCCCGGCCACCCACCGCGCCGTCACGCAGCGGACCGCCGCGTGGGTCAAGGAGCTGGGCGCCCAGCTCAAGGCGATGCGCGCCGCCGCGGAGAAACGCGACGAGGCCACCTTCATGGCCGCCGACCGGCGCTTCCACGAGGTCATCAACGAGGCGTCCGGCAACGTGCGGCTCGCCCGCTACATCGACTCGCTGCGCGACATGGTCCTGCTGCGCGGCGCCTCGACCGTCGACACCTCGCGCAGCCTGTCCGACATCCTCGGCGAGCACGAGGAGATCTTCGCGCTCATCGAAGCGGGCAAGGCCGACGAAGCCGCCGAGTCGATGCGCGCGCACCTGCTCAACACGGCCCGGCTGCTGATCGGCCAGGAGGCCGCGGCCAGCGGTGATCCGGTCCCGCCGGTCTCGTTGGAGTGGACCGGCTACCCACGTCGTTGACGAGTAGCATGCTACATGCCACTCTGTGCTCGGCTCTGTCCTGACGCGCAAGGAGGCGCAGATGACGGCACCGAGCAAGGTTCACCTGTTCAAGACCGGAACCATGGAATGCGACCAGACCTGGCTGCTGCTCAAGCCGGGTGCGACCATCGCCGACCGTTCGAACACCCGCAAGGAAGCGGTGTCGACGACGTGCCCGACCCACGCGGTGCTCATCGAACACCCGGACGGGCGCATCCTGTGGGACACGGGCGTTCCGCAGGACTGGGAGACCCGCTGGGTGCCCACCGGGCTGCAGGAGTTCTTCCCTGTTCAGGAGGGCGCCACCTACCTGCACGACTCGCTGGCCGCGCTGGAGCTGACGCCGGACGACATCGACGTGCTGATGCTGTCCTACCTGCACTTCGACCACGCCGCCAACGCGAAGCTGTTCGACAACGGCAAGACCCGGATCATCGTCAACGCGAACGAGCACGAGGGCGCGCTCGGCATCGACGGGCCGTTCAAGGGCGCGCACCTCAAGGCCGACTACGAGGGCATCGACTACGAACTCATCTCGGGTGACGCCGAAATCGCACCGGGCGTCAGCGTCATCGAGACACCGGGCCACACCTGGGGGACGATGTCACCGCGGGTGGACCTGCCGGAGGCGGGCACCAAGATCTTCACCTCCGATGCGGTCTACCTCGGCGAGAGCTGGGGCCCGCCTGCCATCGGCGCCGCGATCGTCTGGGACAGCGTGCGCCGGCTGGAGTCGGCGGAGAAGCTGCGGCGCATCGCCGAGGAGACGAACGCGGAGGTGATCTTCGGGCACGACCCGGAGCAGGCCGCCAAGCTCCCGTTCGCCCCCGACGGGTACTTCGGCTGAAAGGCACGGGCATGACCGAATACCTCAACGAGACCGTCTTCACCTGGGGCGCGACGCCGCTGAAGTTCGGCGCCGGCGCCGTCGACGAGATCGGCTGGGACCTCGCGCAGATGGGCGCGGAACGGGTCCTCATCGTCACCGATCCGGGCGTCGCCGCCACCGGCGTGCCGCAGCGGGTCGCCGACGCGGCCAAGGCAGGCGGGCTGACCGTCGAGGTCTACGACCAGGTGCACGTCGAACCGACCGACGTCAGCATCCAGGCCGCGGTGGACTTCGCGAAGCAGTCCGAGTGGGACGGGTTCATCGCCGTCGGCGGCGGCTCGTCGATCGACACCGCCAAGGCCATCAACCTGATGACCACCTACCCGGCCGACCTCTACGACTACGTCAACAAGCCGATCGGGCAGGGCAAGGCGCCCGCCGGGCCGCTCAAGCCGCTGGTCGCGGTGCCGACCACCGCGGGTACCGGGTCGGAGACGACGCCAGTGTGCATCATGGACTTCCTCGACCTCAAGGTGAAGTCCGGCATCAGCCACCCGCGGCTGCGGCCGTCGATGGCGGTGGTCGACCCGCTGCTGACGCTGAGCATGCCGCCCGAGGTGACCGCGGCCAGCGGGATGGACGTGCTGTGCCACGCGCTGGAGTCTTACACGGCCAAGCCGTTCGACTCCTTCCCACGGCACCGCGCGGACACCCGGGTCGCCTACTGCGGGTCGAACCCGATTTCGGACGCCTGGACCGAGCAGGCGCTGACCCTGCTGGCCCGCTCGTTCCGCAAGGCCGTGCTCAACGGGGGCGACCTCGCGGCGCGCACGGACATGATGTTGGCCGCGACGTTCGCCGGCATGGGGTTCGGCAACGCGGGCGTGCACATCCCGCACGCCTGCGCGTACCCGATCGCCGGGCGCGTCAAGGAGTACCGGCCGAAGAACTACCCGCAGGACGAGGCGATGGTCCCGCACGGCGAGTCGGTGTCGCTGACCGCGCCCGCGGCCTTCCGGTTCACCTTCCCGACGAACCCGGAGAAGCACCTGCGGGCCGCGCGGATCCTCGACCCGCACGCGCCGAAGCAGCGCGACGCGGTGGACCAGCTGCCGTTCGTGTTGTCCTCGCTGATGCGCGACATCGGCACGCCCAACGGGATCGGCGGCGTCGGCTACGACGAGGGCGACATCGGCGACCTGGTCGAGGGCACCCTCAAGCAGGAGCGGCTGCTGACCATCTCGCCGCGGCCGGTCCGCGCCGAGGACCTGGAGGCGATCTTCGCCCAGTCGATCGAGAACTGGTGATCGGATGCCCATCTACGACTACGCGTGCGACTGCGGGAACCGGTTCGAGGCGCTCGTGCCCTCGTCCGCCAGCCCCGCGCCGAGCTGTGCGTGCGGTTCGTCGCCGCGCCGCCTGCCGTCCGCGGTGCGGCTCGGCGGGGCCGCCTCGGCCGGGCCCGGCCGGGACGACGCGCCGAAGAGCTGGCGCGGCACCGGCAACGGCGACCGGGAAACGGTGCGGCACTGGCACCAGCAGATGACCCGGCGGGAGAAGCTGGAGCAGAAGTACCCGGAGCTGACCGGGGACCGTCGTCCGGTGCTCGCCCACGAGGGGCGCTTCGCCGCCGCGCCGCTGCGGGCCGGCGATCCGGATCCGGTGCCGGGGGAATCGGCTTCATGACGGTGGTCGCGGACGAGCGCGTGGCCCGGTTCCTCGCGGAGCTGGGCCGCGCGCTCACCGGTGAGGTCGAGTCCGGCACGACGGCGCGCGCGACCTACAGCATGGACGCGTCGAACTACCGGCACGTGCCGCTGGCGGTCGTGTTCCCGTCCACTGTGGAGGATCTGGAGACGACGGTCCGGCTGTGCCGGGAGTTCCGGATCCCCCTCACCGCGCGCGGCGCGGGCACCAGCATCGGCGGGCAGGCGCTCGGCGAAGGTGTCGTGGTCGACTACAGCAGGCACCTGAACCGGGTGCTGGAGATCGACCCGGAGGCGCGGACCGCGCGCGTGCAGCCCGGCGTGGTGCTGGACGCGTTGCGCGCGGCGGCCGCCCCGCACGGGCTGACGTTCGGGCCGGACCCGTCGACCCACAGCCGCTGCACGATCGGCGGGATGGTGGGCAACGACGCGTGCGGCTCGCACTCGGTGGCGTGGGGGCGGACCGCGGACAACGTGGTCGCGCTGGACGTGCTGACCGCGGACGGGACGCGGCTGGCGATCGGGCCGTCGCTGCCGGACGATCCGCGGGTCGCCGAGTCGAAGCAGCTCGCCCTGGACAACCTGGCGCTGCTGCGCACGTCGTTCCCGTCGATCCCGCGGCGCGTCTCGGGGTATGCGCTGGACCAGCTGCTGCCGGAGAACGGGACGAACCTGGTCCGGGCCCTGGTCGGCACCGAGGGCACCTGCGTGCTGCTGACCGAGATCACCGTGCGGCTGGTGCCCGCGCCCGCGGCCCGCGCGCTGGTCGTCGCGGGCTACGCGGACGACATCGCGGCCGCCGACGCGGTGCCGTCGGTGCTGCCGCTGAAGCCGTTGACCGTCGAGGGCATGGGCCGCGACCTCATCGACTCGCTGTTGATGCGCCGGTCGCACCCGGCCGTCGACCTGCTGCCGGAGGGGCGCGGCTGGCTGTTCGTCGAGGTCGGGGGAGCGGACCCGGCGGAGGCGGCGGCCCGGGCTTCCGAAGTCGCGGCGGCCCTGGAACGGGACACCGGCGCGGCGACGGTCGTGGAGACGCGGTCGGCGGACCAGTGGGTGCTGTGGTCGGTGCGGGAGGCCGCGGCCGGGATCGTGACCCGCATGGCGGACGGTTCCGAGGCGTGGCCGGGCTGGGAGGACTCCGCGGTGCCGCCCGCGAACCTCGGCGCTTACCTGCGGGATTTCCGCGCCCTGCTGGGGAAGTACGGGCTGCGGGGTGTCCCCTATGGACACTTCGGCGAGGGGTGCGTGCACGTGCGCATCAACTTCGGCTTGACCAGCGAGGAGGGCAGGCGGCAGTTCCGGGCGTTCATGGAGGACGCGGCGGACCTGGTGGTGCGGCACGGCGGATCGTTGTCTGGCGAGCACGGCGACGGGCAGGCGCGGGCGGAGCTGCTGTCGCGGATGTACCCGCCGGAGATCCTGGCGCTGTTCGAGCGGTTCAAGGCGATCTGGGACCCCGGGGACCTGCTCAACCCCGGGAATCTGGTGCGGCCCCGGAAGCTGGACGCGGACCTGCGGTTCGACGGGCCGGTGCGGTCGCTGCCGGTGACGTTGAAGTACCCGCACGACGGGGGCAGCCTGGCGACCGCGACGCGCCGGTGCGTCGGCGTCGGGGGATGTGTCGACAAGTCGTCCGGCGTGATGTGCCCGAGCTACATGGTCACCGGGCGCGAGGAGCACTCGACGCGCGGGCGGTCGCGGCTGCTGTTCGAGATGATGCGCGGCGAGACGGTCACCGACGGCTGGCGCTCCACCGAGGTGCTGGAGGCGCTGGACCTGTGCCTGGCGTGCAAGGGTTGTCTGTCCGACTGCCCGGTCAACGTGGACATGGCGTCGTACAAGGCGGAGTTCCTGCACCAGCACTACGCGGGGCGGCTTCGCCCGGCGAGCCACTACACGCTCGGGTTCCTGCCGGTGCTGGCGCGGCTGGCGTCGGGCGCGCCGCGGCTGGCGAACCGCGTGCTGGGCGGGCGGTTGTCCGGGCTGGTGAAGAAGGCGGGCGGGATCACGCCGGAGCGGTCGCTGCCGCGGTTCGCGCCGCGGACGTTCCGGCGCGGGTTCCGGGCGCAGGAGCGGGGGCGGCCGCGGGTGGTGTTGTGGCCGGATACGTTCACGAACTTCCTGTCGCCCGAGGTCGGCCACGACGCGGTGCGGGTGCTGGAGCACGCCGGGTTCGACGTGGTGCTGCCGTCGTCGTCGGTGTGCTGCGGGCTCACCTGGATCTCGACCGGGCAGCTCGGCGTGGCGCGCCGCGTGCTGCGGCGGACGTTGCGGGTGCTGCGGCCGGAACTGGAGGCGGGGACGCCGATCGTGGGCCTGGAGCCGAGCTGCCTGGCGGTCTTCCGGCACGACTCGCGGGAGCTGCTGGACGACCACGAGCTGCACGGGCTGCCGTCGCAGGCGTTCACGCTGGCGGAGTTCCTGGAGAAGTACGCGCCGGACGTGTCCTTCCCGGCGGTCGAGGCGTCGGCGATCACGCAACAGCACTGCCACCAGCACGCGGTGATGGGCAACGCGGCGGACGAACGGTTGCTCCGCCGGGTGGGAGTGCGGAACCGGACGCTGGACTCGGGGTGCTGCGGGCTGGCCGGCAACTTCGGGGTCGAAAAGGGGCACTACGAGGTGTCGGTCGCCGCGGCGAACCGGGTGCTGGTGCCCGAGGTGGAGGCCGCGTCCCCGGACACGATGGTGCTCGCGGACGGCTTCAGCTGCCGCACCCAGATCGACGACCTCACCGGACGGCAGGCGCTGCACCTGGCGCAGGTACTCGCACGGGCGCTCGACACCTGACCCGCACACCCCGCCACCCAAGCGACAAACCCACCACCCGAAGCAGCCAACACACCGCCTGGAGCGGCCAACACACCGCCTGGAGCGGCCAACACGCCGGCGGCCCGGCGTGTTGGCCGCTCGTGGCGCCGTGTTTGCCCTTCGTGGCGGTGTGTTGGCCGTTCCGGGACGGGTGGCCGGCACCCCCGGACGGGGGCAACCGCTCGACCTGCGGCGTTAACCGTTGCTAACGTGGCTCGGGCATCGGCGCCAAGGGAGGCGAGGATGGAGAGCGCAGCGTTGCGGCCCGAGATCGCCAAGTCGTGGCGCCGGGCGGAGCTGTCGGGGCTCCGGCCGGACGCCGCGGTCGACCGGCTCACCGTCGCGGACATCGATCGTCGCAGCAGGCTCGTTCTCGCCGCCGAACCCGTCCTCGACCAGGCGACCCGCGAGCTCGCCGGCACCGCCTTCAGCCTCATCCTCGCCGACCGCGACGCCTGGATCGTCGACCGGCGCTTCGGCGAGCGCCAGCTGGAATCGACCCTCGACCGGCTCGGCGTCGTCCCCGGCAGGCGCTTCACCGAGGAGAACACCGGCACCAACTCGATCGCCACGGTCTTCGAGCTGCGCCAGGGCCTCGCCGTGCACGGGCACGAGCATTTCATCGACAGCTTCAAGCCCTTCGCCTGCTACGGCCACCCGATCACGCACCCGGTGACCCGCCGCCTGGAGGGCGTCCTCGACATCACCTGCCCGGCCGACCACGCCAGCCCGCTGCTCGGCCCGTTCCTGCGCCGCGCGGTCGCCGACATCGAGCAGCGCCTGCTGGAGGGCTCCCGCGCGGCCGAGCAGCGCATGCTCGCCGCCTACCAGGCCGCCGCCCTCAACCGCCTGCGCCCGGTCCTGGTGCTGGGCGACGACGTCGTCCTCGCCAACGCCGCCGCCACCGACCTGCTCGACGCCGCCGACCACGCCGTCCTCCGCGGGCTCGCCATGGACGCCCCGTTCGGCGTCCGGCAGGCCCGCAGCGTGCGGCTGTCCTCCGGCCGCGTCGCCGACGTGTCCTTCGAGCGCATCACCGGCGCGTCCGGCGTGCTGTTCGAGCTGGAACCGCCCACGGTGCAAGCGATCCCGCGGCGCGCCACCCCGCGGCCGGTGCAGCGGGACTTCACCACCTACCGCGAACAACGCACGCACGTCCTCATCAGCGGCGAGCCCGGCACCGGCCGTTCGACGGTGGCCCGCGAGCTGGCGGGGGAGTCCGCGCTGGCCGTGCTCGACGCGGTGGACGCCCAGCGCTGGGCGCCGACCCTGGACCAGCTCGTCGCGTCGCACACTGGGCTCCTGGTGATCGAGAACATCGCCCTGCTGCCCGCGGACGCCGCCGCCCGGGTCGGCGCCGTCATGGACCGCGGCTGGTTCGCGTTCACCGGCCCGCCGCCGTCCGAGCTGACCGGCCCCGCCGCCGACCTCGCCAGCCGCTGCATCGCCCGCCGGGAACTGGCCCCGCTCCGCTCCCGGCGGGACGAACTGCCCGCACTGGTCGCGGCGATGCTGGCCGACCTCGGCTCGACCCTCCGGTTCGTGCCCAGCACGCTGGAGGTGCTCGCCGCGCAGCCGTGGCCGGGCAACCTGCGTGAGCTGAAGGCGCTGCTGCGGCACGTCGCGGCCGGCCGCGCGTGCGGTGACGTGCTGCCGCGTGACCTGCCGGAGGCCTACCAGGGCAGCCCGAGGGCACGCCACCTCACGCCGATCGAGCAGCTCGAACACGACGCGATCGCCGCCGCGCTGCGGGACTGCGGCGGCAACAAGGCCCACGCCGCGAAACTGCTCGGCATCAGCCGCTCGACGCTGCACCGCCGGGTGCGGACCCTGGGGCTGAGCTGATCTTGCCGAGCAGCGGCGTCTCGTCGACGTACCGCATCTCGTAGACGCGCTCGGTGAACCGCCAGCCGTCCGGGGTGCGCCGGTAGCGGTCGTGGTAGATCGCGTGGTTGGCGTGCGAGCTGCCGTCGCGGAAGCGCCCGAACTCGGCGATGTAGGCGCGCCCGGTCGCGGTGTCGCCGTCGATCCGGATCACGCCGGGGTGGGCGGTCTGCACGAAGAACTCCCAGTGCGCCTGCAGCCGCTCGATGCCGGCGCGGATCTCGCCCGGCCCGGTGAAGTCGGCGACGGGCGGGATGCACCAGCGGCCGTCCGCCGTGAACAGGGAGGCGAACCGGTCGTAGTCCCGCACCATCCCGGCGTCGGTGAAGTCGCCGCGCAGCGCCTCGATCTCGACGCGGTTTTCGAACGCGGTCACGCGAACCACCCCCAGGCCACGACGGCGGCCAGCACGAGCAGCACCACGGGCACCGCCACGACTTTCGTTTCCCGGCGGCGGAGGTGCAGCACGATCGCCCCGGCCATCAGCAGCACCAGCCCGGTGGCCGCGAGCGGCGACAGCACCGGCGCGATGTCCAGCGCGGCGGGCAGGATCAGCCCTGCCGCGGCGAGCACCTCCAGCACCCCGATGGTCTTGCCGAGGCCGAGTGTGAGCCGGGCGGCGGCCAGCTTTTCCGCTGGTTGCGCCAGTTTGACGGCCCCGCTGGCCAGGAAAACGGCTGCCAGCGCGGCCGCGATGATCCACAACGCGATGTCCATGCCGGTCCGACGACGCAGCCCCGCGTGATGTGAGGTCACTGTGTCAAGTTGACACGGTTAGCGCGCTGTTGCGCAGGTCACCATTACCGCCACGTCCACGACGAGGAGGTTGGTGTGACTGCGGTAGCGGAGCAGACCGTGCGGCCGGCGGTTCGGGAGTTCGTGTCCGGGACCAAGCAGCTGCTGATCGGCGGGCAGTGGGTGAACGCGGCGTCGGGCCGGACGTTCCCCACCTTCGACCCCGCCACGGGGGAAAAGATCACCGAGGTGGCGCACGGCGCCGCCGAGGACGTCGACCGCGCGGTGGCCGCGGCGCGGCGCGCGTTCGAGGACGGGCCGTGGTCCCGCACCACGCCGTCCGAGCGGCAGCGCCTGATCTGGCGCGTCGGCGACCTGCTGCTGGAGCGCGCCGAGCAGTTCGCGCAGCTGGAGGCGCTGGACAACGGCAAGTCCGTGGCGGTCGCGCAGGGCGTCGACGTCGCCTGGGCGGCCGACATCTTCCACTACTACGCCGGGTGGGCGACCAAGATCGAGGGCCGCACGATCACCCCGTCGGTGCCGTGGATCCCGGGCAGCCAGTGGCACGCCTACACGCTGCGGGAACCGGTCGGCGTGTGCGCGCAGATCATCCCGTGGAACTTCCCGCTGGTGATGGCGGCGTTCAAGCTGGCGCCGGCGCTCGCGGCGGGCAACACCGTCATCCTGAAGCCGGCCGAGCAGACCCCGCTGACGGCGTTGCTGCTCGGCGAGCTGTTCTGTGAAGCCGGGTTCCCGGACGGCGTGGTCAACATCCTCACCGGGTTCGGTGACGCGGGCGCCGCGCTGGCCGCGCACGACGACGTCGACAAGGTCGCGTTCACCGGCTCCACCGAGGTGGGCAAGAAGATCGTGGACGCGGCCAAGGGCAACTTGAAGAAGGTGTCGCTGGAGCTGGGCGGCAAGAGCCCCAACATCGTGTTCGCCGACGCCGACCTGGAGGCCGCGATCCCCGGCTCGGCCAACGCCTGGCTGTTCAACCACGGCCAGTGCTGCGTGGCGGGCACGCGGTTGTTCGTGGAGGAGTCGATCTTCGACGAGTTCACCCAGGGCGTCGCCGAGTTCGCGAGCCAGGTCAAGATCGGCCCGGGCCTGGACCCGACGACGCAGCTGGGCCCGCTCGTGTCGCAGGAGCAGCTCGACCGGGTCACCAGCTACCTGCGGCAGGGCATCGCGGACGGCGCCCGCGCCCTGACCGGGGGTGGCCGCCACGGCGACTCCGGGTACTACGTCGAGCCGACCGTGCTGGTGGACGTGCGCGACGACATGAGCGTGGTGCGCGAGGAGATCTTCGGCCCGGTCGTGGCCGCGATCCCGTTCTCGGCCGAGGACGGCCTCGCCGCGGCCGCGAACAACACCGAGTACGGCCTGGCCGCGGGGATCTGGACGCGGGACATCTCGCGCGCGCATCGGGTGGCGAAGCAGATCAAGGCCGGTTCGGTGTGGGTCAACTGCTACAACGGCTTCGACACCGCGATCCCGTTCGGCGGGTACAAGCAGTCCGGCTGGGGCCGCGAGCTCGGCGCCGAGGCCATCGACCTCTACACCCAGACCAAAGCCGTCAACGTCGCGCTCTGAGGAGAATCCGCATGAAGGTCAAGGCAGCTGTACTCACGGACTTCAGGACCCCGTTCGAGATCACCGAGCTGGACCTGGACGGCCCGCGGGAGGGCGAGGTCCTGATCCGGTACGTCGCGGCCGGCTTGTGCCACTCGGACCTGCACCTCTCCGACGGCGACCTGCCGCCGCGGTTCCCGATCGTCGGCGGGCACGAGGGTGCCGGGATCATCGAGGAGGTCGGGCCGGGCGTCACGAAGGTCAAGCCCGGTGACCACGTGGTGTGCTCGTTCATCCCGAACTGCGGCACGTGCCGCTATTGTGCGACGGGGCGCCAGAGCCTGTGCGACATGGGTGCGACGATCCTGGAGGGGAGCTTCCCGGACGGCAGCTTCCGGTTCCACAAGGGCGGGGTCGACTACGGCCAGATGTGCATGCTCGGCACTTTCGCTGAATACTCGACGATCTCGCAGCACTCGGTGGTCAAAGTGGACGAAAGCGTGCCGCTGGAGACCGCGGTGCTCGTCGGCTGCGGTGTCCCGACCGGGTGGGGCACGGCCGTGTACGCGGGGGACGTGCGGCCGGGTGAAACCGTGGTGATCTACGGGATCGGCGGGATCGGCATCAACTCGGTGCAGGGTGCGGCGCACGCCGGGGCGAAGAACGTCGTGGTGGTCGACCCGCTGGCGTTCAAGCGGGACACCGCGCTGAAGCTGGGAGCCACCCACGCCTTCGCGACGGCGGGTGAGGCGCACGAGGTGGTCACCGAGCTGACCCGCGGGCAGGGCGCGGACAAGGCGCTGGTCACGGTCGGGGTGGTGGACGAAGAGGTGATGTCGGCGGCGTTCGACGTCGTCGGCAAGGGCGGGGTCGTCGTGGTGACGGGCCTGGCGGACCCCGCGAAGGCGACGATCCACGTCTCCGGCGCGGTGCTCACCCTGTGGGAGAAGACGATCAAGGGGAGCCTCTTCGGCAGTGGTAACCCGCAGCGGGACATCCTCAAGATGCTGGACCTCTACCAGGCGGGCACATTGAAGCTGGACGAGCTGGTCACCAACCGGTACCGCCTGGAGGACGTCAACCAGGGGTACGAGGACCTGGTGGCAGGCAAGAACATCCGAGGCGTAGTCGTACACGGCTAAACGCAACCGGAAGCCGGCAACGAAAAGTAAGCGACTACCCCCAACCAGACCTCCCCCGCCCCCGATCCACAGCCGATCCTTAGTCGCCGACCAGGCGTGTCAAGGTACTCTTTCCCGCCTTGACACGACTGCTCGGCGACTGAAACACAATCAGGCATCGGGGGCGGGGGTGGTCGCACCCAAGGTGACCTTTCGAGCGTCGTGAGGCGTTTTTCCGCGCGAAGACGCCCACTGGACGGCTGCGTTAGTCAGCGTTAACCTGTTGGTGTGGCGAGTGTGCGTGAGCTGGGGTTGCCCCAGCGGGAGGCGTTCAGCGGGGACCTGCCGGAGCGGGTGACGATCTGGGAGGTCGGCCCGCGCGACGGGCTGCAGAACGAGCAGACCGTCGTCGGTCTGGAGACGAAGCTCGAGTTCCTCCGGCGGCTCGCCGGGGCGGGGCTGACGACCCTCGAAGCGACCAGCTTCGTGCACCCGAAGTGGGTTCCGCAGCTCGCCGACGCCGATGACCTCCTCGCCAAGCTCGGCCGGCGCCCGGGCGTGAAGTACCCGGTCCTGGTGCCCAACGAGCGCGGCCTCGACCGGGCGCTCGCGCTGGGTGTGGAGTCGATCGCCATCTTCGGCAGCGCCACCGAGACCTTCGCGCGCAAGAACCTCAACCGCTCCTACGACGAGCAGTTCGCGATGTTCGAGCCGGTCGTGCGGCGGGCCCGGCACGAAGGGCTGGAGGTGCGCGCCTACCTCTCGATGTGCTTCGGCGACCCGTGGGAGGGCGCCGTGCCCGTCGAGCAGGTCGCGAACGCCGGCCGCAGGCTGCTCGACATGGGCTGCTTCCAGCTCTCCCTCGGCGACACGATCGGCGTCGCCACCCCGGGGCACGTCGAAGCTGTCGTCCGCGCGTTCGACGACGTCACCAAGCTCGCCGTGCACTTCCACGACACCTACGGCCAGGCGCTGTCCAACACGCTGGCCGCGCTGAAAGCCGGAGTGACCACAGTGGACTCCTCGGCCGGCGGCCTCGGCGGGTGCCCGTACGCGAAGGCGGCCACCGGAAACCTCGCGACCGAGGACCTGGTGTGGATGCTCGACGGCTTGGGCATCGAACACGGGGTGGACCTCGACGCGCTGGTGCGGACGAGCGCCTGGATGGCACAGCAGCTCGGCCGCCCCAGCCCGTCACGGGTCGTGAAGGCACTGACCGGCGGCTGAATTCCTCGGCGGGCGGTCAGGCCTCGTCGATGGGCAGCTTCCCGGCCTCCCGGTCGGCGCGCAGCTGCGTCTTCAGCACCTTGCCGCTCGGGTTCCTGGGCAGCGCAGGCACCACCGCGATCTTCCGCGGCCGCTTGTACCGCGCCAGCCGGTCGAGGCACCACTCCTCCAGCTCCGCGGGCGTTGGCGCGTCGCCGGGGGAGCGCGGGGAAATCACCGCCAGCGGCGTCTCGCCCCATTTCTCGTCCGGCACGCCGATCAACGCGACCTCGCCGATCTTCGGGTGCGCCGCCAGCACGTTCTCCACCTCGGCGCAGTAGATGTTCTCGCCACCGGAGATGATCATGTCCTTCTTGCGGTCCACCACGAAGTAGTAGCCGTCCTCGTCCTGCCGCACCAGGTCGCCGGAGTGGAACCAGCCGCCGTGGAAGGCCTCCGCCGTCTCGGCCGGCTTGTTCCAGTACTCCTTCATCACCATCGGGCTGCGGTAGACGATCTCGCCGACTTCGCCGGGAGCGACGTCGTTCATGTCGTCGTCGACCACGCGCACCTCGACGTTGAGCATCGGTGTGCCCACCGAGCCGATCTTGCGGATCGAGTCCTCGCCGCGCAGCAGCGTGGTCACCGGGCTGCACTCGGTCTGACCGAACGCCGTCGTCACCTCCGCCTGCGGGAAAGTGTCGATCATCGTGCGCAGCAACGTCGTCGACGCCGGCGCCGCGCCCCACGAGATCTTCGACAGCGACGACAGATCCCGCGAAGCGATGTCCGGCACGTTCACGATCGCCTGCCACTGCGCGGGCACCAGGAACACCGACGACACCCGCTCGCGCTCCATCAGGTCCACCACCGCCACCGGGTCGAACTGGCCGCTCGGCAGCAGCACCGTCCGCCCGCCGAGCAGCAGGTTCGGCAGCATCCCGGACAGCCCGGCGATGTGGAACAGCGGCGCGGCGGCCAGCCACACCTTGTCACCGGGCCCGGTGTCCAGCGAGGCCATGTTGCTGAAGGCGTGCATGAGCAGATTGTGGTGCGTGAGCACCGCGCCCTTCGGCCGCCCGGTGGTGCCCGAGGTGTACATGATGAACGCGGCGTCCTGCTCGTCCACCGCGATCTCGTCGAACTCCGGCGACGCCGCGGCCAGCGCCTCCTCGTAGTCCTCCATGCCCTCGAACGCGCCGCCGAACACCAGGCACGGGCCCGGCTCCTCGACCTGCTCGCGCGCCTTGGCCAGCGCCGCGGCGAGCGGCGCGTGCACCACGCTCGCCCTGGCTCCGCTGTCGCTCAGCACGTAGGCGATCTCGTCGGCGACGAGCCGGAAGTTCACCGGCACGCAGATCGCGCCGAGGCGCGTCGACGCGAAGTAGACCTCGAGTACTTCCAGCGTGTTCAGGCCGAGCACGACGACCCGGTCGCCATAGTGCACGCCCCGGTCGCGCAGCGCGTTGGCCAGCCGGCTCACGCGCTGGTCGAACTGGCGGTAGGTGAGGGTGGCGCCCTCGAACGAGAAGGCGGGCTCGTCGCCCTGCTTGCGTGCGTGGCGGGCGAGCTGGCCGCCCATGGTCATCCCGCGCCCGAGGAGGCGGGGCACTTCGACAGCTCCGGACATCGGCAACCTCGGCGATCCGGTGGGTCAGGGTAACGCGTTTCTACCGTGCGCCGAGAGAAACAGTCAACACTGACCGTCAGCGAAGAGCAGCCGGTGCGCCAGCGACTTCCACAGCGCGACGTGCGGGTCGTTCGCCGGCTGCCGCCGCCGCTCGAAGGTGTAGGGCAGCGCCGCGCCCCGCATGCTCGTGAACAGCAGCTCCCGCAGCTCCGGGTAGTTCGGGTGCGTGCACACCGCGGGGCCCCAGATCCGGTCGCCGACGCGGCGGATCGCGTCCCGCAGCGCCCGCTCCTCCGGCCGCAGCGCCGCCGCCAGCGCCTCGTTCGTCCGCGCCGCGGTCCACAGCTCGACGGCGGCCCAGAACACGGGCTCGTGGAAGGTCATCCACAGCAGCTCGATGCACCGCTCGACCCGCCGCGGGCCCTCCGGTTCGCCGGCGAGCTGCTCGGCGACCCGCACCTCGGTCTGCGCGAGCCGGGTCGCGGTGAGGTGCTGCGTCGCCGCGACCAGCAGCTCGTCCCGCGACGGGAAGTGGTGCAGCAGGCGGCCACGCGACACGCCCGCCTTGGCCTGGATGGCCAAAGTGGACGCGCCCGCGTAGCCGAGTTCGACCAGGCACTCGACGGCCGCGTCCAGGATCAACGTGCGCGTGCCTGCCGCGCGGTCCTGCCGGGTCCGGGTTTCGGTCACCACGGGGATCACCATAACCCGATAACAGTCGGTGTTGACTGTTATGCCGAATCCTTGCACTCTCGCAGGGGAGTTCAACGGTTCGAGGAGGAGCCGCATGTACCCGGGTATCCACGCCGACGCCGACCCCGACAAGCCAGCCGTGATCATGGCGGGCTCGGGCGAGCGGCTGACCTACGGCGAGCTCGACGAGCGGTCCACCCGCCTCGCCGACGCCCTGACCAGCGCCGGGCTCGGCGTGGGCGACACCGTCGCCCTGCTCAGCGACAACTCGGTCCGCGCCTACGAGGTCTACTGGGCCGCCATGCGCTCCGGCCGCTACCTGGCCGCGGTGAACAGCCACCTGTCGCCCGCCGAGGTCGCCTACATCGTCACCGACTCCGGCGCGAAGGCCCTGGTCGTCTCGGCCGCACTCGGCCCGCTGGCCACCGCCGTGGCCGAGCTCGTGCCAGACGTCCCGGTCAAGCTGGTCTACGGCGGCGCGGCGGACGGGTACCGCGACTTCGACGAGTTCCTCGCCACCGGCTCGCCCGAGCGGCCCGCGGACCAGCCGGCGGGCGCCGACATGCTCTACTCGTCCGGCACCACGGGCCGCCCGAAGGGCATCAAGGTCGACCTGCCCGACCGCCAGGTGGACGAGCCGGGCGACGTGCTGACCCCGGTGCTGCGGCACATGTACGGCTTCGGCCCGGACACGGTGTACCTGTCCCCGGCGCCGGTCTACCACGCCGCGCCGCTGCGGTTCGGCGCGACCGCGCAGCGCCTCGGCGGCACGGTGGTGATGATGGAGCGCTTCGACGCCGAGGCCGCGTTGCGCGCGATCGAGACCTACCGCGTCACGCACAGCCAGTGGGTGCCGACGATGTTCGTGCGGATGCTCAAGCTGCCGGAGGAGGTGCGCGGCCGCTACGACCTGTCCAGCCACCGGGTCGCGGTGCACGCCGCCGCGCCCTGCCCGGTGGAGGTCAAGCAGGCGATGATCGGCTGGTGGGGGCCGGTGCTCTACGAGTACTACGCGTCCACCGAGGGCGCCGGGATGACGTTCATCGACAGCGAGCAGTGGCTCGCCAAGCCCGGTTCGGTCGGCTGCGCGGTGGTCGGGGTCGCGCACATCTGCGACGACGCGGGCAAGGAGCTGCCGACCGGCGAGGTCGGCACCGTCTACTTCGAACGCGACGAGGTCCCGTTCACCTACCACAACGACCCGGCCAAGACCCGCGAGGCGCAGCACCCCGAGCACGAGACCTGGACGACCACCGGCGACGTCGGCTACCTCGACGAGGACGGCTTCCTCTACCTGACCGACCGCAAGGCGTTCATGATCATCTCCGGCGGGGTGAACATCTACCCGCAGGAGGTCGAGGACGCGCTCGCCCTGCACCCGGCGGTGTTCGACGTCGGCGTGATCGGCGTGCCGGACGAGGAGATGGGGGAGGCGGTCAAGGCCGTCGTCCAGCCCGCGCCCGGCGTCACGCCCGGCCCGGAGCTGGAAGCCGAGCTGCTGGCCTACGTCCGCGAGCGGATCGCCCACTACAAGGCGCCGCGCAGCGTGGACTTCGTCGACGAACTGCCCCGCACCCCCACCGGCAAGCTGGTGAAGCGGCGGCTCAAGGAACGTTACGCGGCTCCGGCCGCGGCCAAGTAGGAGGAGGAGCCGTGCGAGACGCGGTGATCGTGGAAGCGGTGCGCACCCCGGTGGGCAAGCGTGAGGGCGGCCTGTCCGGCGTGCACCCGGTGGACCTGTCGGCGCATGTGCTGCGCGGCCTCGCCGAGCGGACCGGGATCGACCCGGCCGCCGTCGACGACGTCGTGTGGGGTTGCGTGAGCCAGGCCGGTGAGCAGACCGGCGACATCGCCCGCAACGCCGTGCTGGCGGCGCGCTGGCCGGAGAGCGTGACCGGCGTGACCGTCGACCGGCAGTGTGGCTCGTCGCAGCAGAGCGTGCACTTCGCCGCCGCCGGGCTGATCGCCGGGCACTACGACGTGGTGGTGGCTGGCGGCGTCGAGTCGATGAGCCGGGTTCCGATGGGCTTCTCGGCGCAGGGCAAGAACCCGCTGGGCGACCAGGTGCTGACCCGCTACGGCGGGGTGCGGCCCAACCAGGGGATCGGCGCGGAGATGATCGTCGAGCGGTGGGGTTTCAGCCGCACCCAGGTCGACGAGTTCTCCCTGGCCTCGCACGAAAAGGCAGCCACCGCGCAGGACGCGGGCGCGTTCGCCGAGCAGCTGCTGCCGGTCGCGGACGTCACCGCGGACGAGGGCGTGCGCCGGGGCGGGTCGCTGGAGAAGCTGGCCGGGCTCAAGCCCGCGTTCCGCGAGGACGGCGTCATCACCGCGGGCAACAGCTCGCAGATCAGCGACGGCGCCGCCGCCCTGCTGATGACGACCAGCGAGAAGGCGGCCGAGCTCGGCCTGCGGCCGATCGCACGCGTGCACACCGCGGTGCTCGCGGGCGACGACCCGGTGATCATGCTGACCGCCCCCATTCCGGCCACCCGGAAAGCCTTGCAGCGCAGCGGGTTGTCGATCTCCGACATCGGCGTGTTCGAGGTCAACGAGGCGTTCGCGCCGGTGCCGATGGCCTGGCTGGCCGAGACCGGCACCGACGCCAAGACCCTCAACCCGCACGGCGGCGCGATCGCGCTCGGCCACCCGCTCGGCGCGAGCGGCGCGCGCATCATGACCACCCTCGTGCACCACATGCGCGCCGCCGGCATCCGCTACGGCCTGCAGACCATGTGCGAGGGCGGCGGACAGGCCAACGCCACGATCCTGGAGCTGATCGCATGAGCGAGTTCCGCGAGAAGGTCCGCGCCTGGCTCGCCGAGAACGTGCCCGGCGACGAGGAACTGGCGAACGCCAAGCGGTTCCAGGCCGCGTTGTACGACGCCGGGCTGGCCGGCATCACGTGGCCGAAGGAGTTCGGCGGGCAGGGGCTCACGTCGGCCGAGCAGCAGGTCTTCGACCAGGAGTCGGCCCGCTACGACCTGCCCAACTCGGTCTTCCGGATCGGCATGGGCATGTGCGGGCCGACGATCCTCGACCTGGGCACGCCGGAGCAGAAGGCCCGGTACATCCCGCCGCTGCTGCGTGGCGACGAGATCTGGTGCCAGCTGTTCTCCGAGCCGGGCGCCGGGTCCGACGTCGCGAGCTTGCAGACCCGCGCCGTCCGGGATGGGGACGAATGGGTCGTGAACGGGCAGAAGGTGTGGACGACGGTCGCGCACCTGGCCGACTTCGGCGCGCTGCTCGCCCGCACCGACCCGGACGTGCCCAAGCACCAGGGCCTGACGATGTTCCTCATCGACATGCACGACGCGGCGGTCACCGTGCGGCCGCTGAAGGACATGACCGGGCGGGCGCCGTTCAACGAGGTGTACTTCGAGAACCTGCGCCTGCCCGCGGACGCGGTGCTCGGCCAGGTCGGCCAGGGCTGGCTCGCCGCGGTCACCATGCTCGGCCACGAGCGCGTGTCGATCGGCGGGTTCGTGCGCAAGCGGCACGACCCCCTGGCGCACGCGAACCTCGCCGAGACCGCCCGGCGGTACGGCCGTGACGCCGATCCCGTGGTGCGCGCCGAACTGGCGAAGCTCTACGCGGCGGAACGGGCGCTGGCCCTGTTCAACGTGCGGCTGCGGCAGGAGGCCGAGGCCGGGTCGCCGCCGGGCGCACGCGGGTCGGTGGCCAAACTCGCCGGCGCCCAGCTGCAGCAGCAGGCCGTCGCGGTCGCCGGGCTGATCGCCGGGCCGCGCGCGACGGCGTGGGAACCGGGCGACGCGGCCGGGGAGGAACTGGCGCTGGCGATCAACCAGACGCCGTCGTCGAGCATCGCCGGCGGCACCGACCAGATCCAGCGCACCATCATCGGGGACCGGATCCTCGGACTGCCCCGCGAACCCGTCGTCGACCGCGACGTGCCCTTCCGCGAGCTGCGGGTGGGCACGCAGCGATCCGCCTGAGAGGAGAGGGATCGTGCAGCTGGTGCTCGACACCGAACAGCAGCAACTGCGGTCGACGGTGCGCAAACTGCTCGCCGACCACAACAACGTCCGGTCCGTCGTGGACGGTGACGGCGCCTACGACGCCGTGCTGTGGCGGCACCTGGCCGAGCTCGGCCTGACCGGACTCGTGGTGCCCGAGGAGCTCGGCGGCGCGGGCGCGGGACATGTGGAGCGGGCCGTGGTGCTCGAAGAGCTGGGCCGCGCGCTCGCGCCGGTGCCGTTCTTCGCCTCCGCGGTGCTGGCGGCCGACGCGCTGGCGGCGCTGGGGGACACCGAGGTGCTGCCCGCGCTGGCGGCCGGTGAGAAGATCGGCGCGCTGGCGGTTTCACCGGGGTGGGGGCCGGCCCCGGTGAGTGCCACCGAACGCGATGGCGGCTGGGTGCTCGACGGGCACGCGCCGTTCGTCATCTCCGGTGACGTCGCCGAGGTCTTCGTCATCTACACGGCCGACGGGTGGTTCGTGGCCGAGGACGCGCGGCGGATGCCACTGACCACTTTGGACCCGACGCGTGGCCAGGCGAAGCTGGAGTTCGCCGCGTCCCCGGCGCGCAGGCTGGACACCGCGGACCCGGCCGCGGTGCTGGAGGAGGTGCGCGACCTCGCGTCCGTGGCGCTGGCCGCGGAACAGGTCGGCGGGATCGGGAAGGTGCTGGAGACCACCGTCGAGTACGCGAAGATGCGGGTGCAGTTCGGCCGCGCCGTCGGCTCGTACCAGGCGGTCAAGCATGCCTGCGCGGACCTCTACAGCACCAGCGAACGCGCGGAATCCCTGCTGCGGCACGCCGCCTGGGCCGCGGACCACGACCGGGAGGCGCTGCCGCTGGCCGCGGCCAGCACGCAGGCGTTCACCGGGCCCGCCTACTTCGCGGCGGCGGCGTCCGGCCTGCAACTCCACGGCGGCATCGGCTATACGTGGGAGCACGACGCGCACCTGTACTACAAGCGCGCCAAGAGCTGCGAGCTGCTGTTCGGCGGCCATGACGCGCAGCTGGCCCGGCTCGCCGGACGACTGGACGGTGTTTCGTGACGGACCAGCCGGTGCTGCTCGACCGGACGGGCGCGGTGCTCACCGTGACCCTGAACCGGCCGCACCGCAAGAACGCGATCGACCTGCCGATGTGGGACGGGTTGTACGACGCGTTCCACGACGCTGAACGGGACGACGACGTGCGCGTGGTCGTGGTCACCGGCGCGGGCGGCGACTTTTGCGCCGGCGCCGACCTGTCCGCGGACCGGAAGGACCACCCGTTGACCCGGATGCACCGGGTCAACGATGTCGCGCTGGCGCTGAACGAGATCTCCAAGCCGACGATCGCGAAGGTCGACGGCGTCGCGGTCGGCGCGGGCTGGAACCTCGCGCTCGGCTGTGACCTCGTGGTGGCTACCGAGCGGGCGCGGTTCAGCCAGATCTTCGCCCGCCGCGGGCTGTCGCTGGACTTAGGGGGCTCGTGGCTGCTGCCCCGGCACGTCGGGTTGCAGCAGGCGAAACGGCTCGCGCTGCGGGCCGAGATGATCGACGCGGCCGAGGCGCGCGACCTCGGCCTGGTCACCTGGGTGCGGCCCGTCGACGAGCTGGATTCCTTTGTGGACTCGATTGCCGCAGAACTGGCCGAGCTGCCGCCGGTCGCGCTGGCGCTGAGCAAGCGGCTGCTCGAAGAGGGCGCGAGCCGGACGCTACGCGAGGCCCTGGAGGGCGAGGCGCGGGCGCAGACGGTGAACTTCGCGACCGAGGACGCGCCCGCCGCGTTCGAGGCGTTCCTCACCAAGACGGAAGCGAAATACACGGGACGATGGGCGGTGCGGTGAGCAACGACGAAATCACCTACGAGGTCTCCGACGGGATCGCCACGATCACGCTGAACCGGCCGGCGCGGCTCAACGCGTTCACCTTGGAGATGGCGCACGAGCTGGTCGCGGCGTTCGACGAGGTGGACGCCGACGACTCGGTGCGGGTGGTCGTGGTGACCGGCGCCGGGCGCGGGTTCTGCGCGGGCGCGGACCTCGAACGCGGCGCGGGCACGTTCGACAAGAACGCCATCGGCGAGGTGAAGGGGTTCGGGGAGATCGACGGCGTGCCGCGGGACGCCGGTGGCGCGGTGGCGCTGCGGATCGCGGCGTGCAAGAAGGTCGTCATCGGCGCGTTCAACGGGCCCGCGGTCGGGGTCGGCGTGACGATGTCGCTGCCGATGGACGTCCGGATCGCCAGCGAGAACGCCAAGTTCGGCTTCGTGTTCGCGCGGCGCGGGATCCTGCTGGAGGCCGCCTCGTCGTGGTTCCTGCCCCGGATCGTCGGCATCTCGCAGGCGATGGAGTGGGTGGCGACCGGGCGTGTGTTCGACGCCGCCGAGGCCCGCGCGGGCGGGCTGGTGTCGCGGGTCGTGCCGCCGGACGAGCTGATCCCGGCGGCGACGGCGATCGCCCGCGAGGTCGCGGACAACACGTCGGCGGTGTCGGTCGCGGTGTCCCGGCAGCTGCTGTGGGGCATGCTCGGCTCGCCGACGCCGTGGGACGCCCACCGCGCGGACTCCAGCGCTTTGCTGCAGCTCGGCGCGGGCAAGGACGCGATGGAAGGCGTGATGGCGTTCCTGGAGAAGCGGGCGCCGGCCTTCCCGGGCCGTGTCTCCGTGGACTACCCGGACGGGGTCCCGCCCTTCCCCGGGACCCCGCGAGCCGGTGGCCCGGTCAGAAGCTGAGGTAACCGCCGTCGACCGTGATCGTGTCGGCGGTGTGGAACGCGCTCGCCGCGCTCGCCAGGTACACGGCGAGCGCGCCGAAGTCGTCCGGCCTGCCCCCGCGGCCGACCGGCATCCGCGGCAGCACCCGGCGCTGGAACCCTTCGGAGTCCAGCGCCGGGGCCGCCAGCGGCGTGTGCACCCAGCCGGGCAGGACCGCGTTGGCGCGGATGCCGTGCCGGGCCAGCTCGACGGCGATCGACTTGATCATCGCGGTGAGCCCGGCCTTGCTCGCCGCGTACGCCTGCCCGCGCGGCTGGCCCTGCACCGACGCCACGCTCGACGTGCCGACCAGGCTCCCGCCGGTGCCCTGCGCCAGCATCACCGTCGCCGCGGCCCGCAGGGTCAGGAACGCGCCGTCCAGGTCGACCCGGGTGACGCGGCGGAACTCCGCCAGCGACGTCTCGGTGAACCGGCTGCCCATCCCGCCCACACCGGCGTTGACGAAGCAGGAATCCAAGCTCCCCAACGCTTCCACGCTGCGCGCCATCGCGGACTCCACCTGGTCCTCGTCGCCGACGTCGCAGCGCACGGCGAGGACCTTGGTGCCGTGCCGGGACAGCTCGGCGACGGCTTCGTCGTTGCGTTCGGGGTTGGTGCCCCAGATCGCGACGTCGGCGCCGGCGGTGGCGAGCGCGCCGGCCATCGCGAGGCCGATCCCCGAATTGCCGCCGGTGATGACGGATCCGTGCCCGGTGAGGTCGAACGGGTTGGTCATCCGCGGATAGTGCCCCAGCGCTTCTTCGACCACCGCCGCGAGTTCGCCCGCACCGACTTCGAGGCGGGCGGCACCCCGCGCCGCGAAAGGGAGGAGCTGCTGAGGGAGATGTTCCGGCGCGCCGATCGCGCGGGCTGGCTGCGGTACGGGCTGCCGAAGTCCGTGGGCGGCAGCGACGGCAGAAACCTCGACATGGCGGTGATCCGCGAGCACCTCGCCGCGAAGGGCCTCGGCCTGCACAACGACCTGCAGAACGAGTCCTCGGTCGTCGGCAACTTCCCGTTCGTGCACATGTTCCTCGCCGCGGGCACCCCGGAGCAGCAGAGTGAGTTCGTCGAGGACATGATCACCGGGCGGAAGCGGGTCGCGTTCGGACTGACCGAACCGGACCACGGCAGCGACGCGACCTGGCTGGAGACGACCGCCGTGCTGGACGGCGACGGCTGGATTCTCAACGGCGCCAAGCGGTTCAACTCCGGCCTGCACTCGGCGACCCACGACGTGATCTTCGCCCGCACCTCCGGCGACGGCGGCGATCCGCGTGGCATCACCGCGTTCATCGTGCCCACCGACACGCCGGGGTTCTCCGTCGACTTCCACTGGTGGACATTCAACATGCCCACCGATCACGCCGAGGTCACGCTGACCGACGTCCGCGTGCCCGCCACCGCGGTGTTCGGCGAGGTGGGCAAGGGGCTCGCGCTGGCGCAGCACTTCGTGCACGAGAACCGGATCCGCCAGGCCGCCTCCGGCGTCGGCGCGGCGCAGTACTGCATCGACCGGAGCGTGGCGTACGCGCGGGAACGCCGGACGTTCGGCCGCCCGCTCGCCGAACTGCAGGCCATCCAGTGGCCCCTGGTCGAGTTGCAGACCGAGGCCGAGCTGGTGCGCACCCTCGTGCGCAAGACGGCGTGGGAGCTCGACCGCACCGACCACATGCTGATCAGCGACAAGGTGTCGATGTGCAACTACCGCGCCAACCGGCTGGTGTGCGACGCCGCCGACCGCGCGATGCAGGTGCACGGCGGGCTCGGCTACACGCGGCACACCCCGTTCGAGCACATCTACCGGCACCACCGCCGCTACCGGATCACCGAGGGCGCCGAGGAGATCCAGATGCGCAAGATCGCCGGCTACCTGTTCGGGTTCGCGGGGCCGAACAAGCGATGACCGGGCTGGCGGAGGCGCTCGGACGGCGGCTGGGCGCGGAGATCACCGGGCTGCGGCGGCTGAGCGGCGGCGCGAGCCGGGAAACCTGGGGCGTTCACCGCCGAGCCCGGCGGGCGGCTGGTGCTGCGCCGGGATCCGCCGGGGGAGTGCCGCCCGGCGGAAATGGCCCGGGAGGCGGCGTTGATCCGGGCCGCGCGCGAGGCCGGGGTGCCGGTGCCGCGGCTGGTGGACCACGCGCCGGACGTGCTCGGCTCGCCGTACCTGATCACCGAGCACGTCGACGGCGAGACGATCCCGTGGCGGTTGCTGCGGGACCCGGAGTTCGCGGATGTGCGGCCGAAGCTCGCGGCCGAACTGGGGCGGGTCGCGGCGCGCATCCACGCCATGCCGGACGTGCCCGGGCTGGCCTCGGCGGACCGGCTGGAGTCGCTGGTGGAGCTGTACGACGAGCTGGCCCAGCCGTTGCCGTCGCTGGAGATCGGGTTGCGCTGGTTGCGTGCACACCGCCCGGAACTGGCGGGGAACACCGTGGTGCACGGCGACTTCCGCACCGGCAACCTGATCATCGGCCCGGACGGGCTCGCCGCGGTACTGGACTGGGAGCTGGCGCACCGCGGCGATCCGCTGGAGGACCTCGGCTGGTTGTGCGTGAAGGCGTGGCGGTTCTCCTCGCCGCTGCCCGCGGGCGGGTTCGGCACCCGGGAGGAGCTGCTCGACGGGTACGCCGAGGCCGCCGGGTTCCGCCCGGGCCCCGCGGCCGTGCGCTGGTGGGAGGTGTTCGGCACGTTCCGGTGGGCGGTGCTCTGCCTGCGGCAGGCCGACCGGCACCTGAGCGGGCGGATCCGGTCGGTCGAGCTGGCGGCGGTCGGTCGGCGGGTGTGCGAGCAGGAGCACGACCTGCTGACGGCGCTCGGCACGCCCGCCGTCCCGGTGGACGCGGCGCCGGATCCGGCGCCGGACCTGCACGGCAGGCCGACCGCGGCCGAGCTGGTGGAGGCGGTGGCGGAGTTCCTGCGGGCCGACGTCATGCCGGGCACGAGGGACGGGTGTCGTTCCAGGCGCGGGTGGCGGCGAACGTGCTGGGCATCGTCTCACGCGAGCTGCGCCTGGGCGCTGCGCAGGAGCGGCGGCACGTGGACCGGCTCGCGGCGCTGGGGTTCGCGACGCACGCGGAGCTGGCGCGGGCGGTGCGGTCGGGCGCCGTGGCCGTGCCGGACGTGATCGCCGCCGTGCGGGCGGACGTGACGGACCGGTTGCTGGTGGCGAACCCGAAGTGCCTGGAGACGGCGTGAAGGAGATCGCGAGCGGCTGCGGTTCCCGGAGGGGCCGGTCGCGCTGGACGACGGCTCGGTGCTCGTGGTGGAGATCGAGCGCGTGACGTTGTCGCGGGTGTGGCCGGACGCGTCGGTCATAGTGGTCGCCGACTGCGGCGGCGGGCCGAACGGCGCGGCGATCGGGCCGGACGGCGCGGACGAGTGGCTTGCTCACCGTCCCGAAGCCATCACCGCGGCGCGGCGCCCGCGTACTTGAGCGGCAAGCCCGGCGCTGGCCGTGGCGGCCTGGGATGGTGCGCGCGCCCTCGCCCGGGGGTGGCCTTCACACCTGACCGGGCCGCGCCTCAACTGCCCTTTGTGAGCTTGTCCAGCTGGGTCTGCAGCTCGTCGAGCCGCGCGTGCAGCAGCGCGACCTCGGCCGACAGCAGCGGCACCAGCTCCGGCGCCGAGGTGGTCGAGCCGGTGGTGAAGGCGACCGCACGGTCGTCCCGGTGCACCGGCACCCCGGCCAGCCTGCTGAAATGCTCCAGCGTGAGCGGCGGGCGGTTGCCCGCGCAGGTCGAACACACCGGCAGCAGCTTGCGCCACCCCACGACCCCGGTGCCGGTGGCCACGAACACCTGAGCCGGCCAGCCGCACGCGCACAACCCCGCGTGCACGGCCGTCACCGTCTGCTTCGAGTACCGCACGCCCCGCTCGTACAGGAAGTAGCGCCCCGCGGCGTCCACCTCCAGCAGCACGCTCTGCTGGTACTGCGGGTCGCAGGCAAGCGCGCGGGCGTCGGCGAGTTCGTGGAAGCAGTAGAACCCGCAGTCGCACAGGCGGGACGGGCTCTGGTGACGGCTGCTCTGCGCGCACTTCGCCTCGGCTGTCACCCGGTAGGCGTGCGTGCGGCCGAGCGAAACGCCGGTGAACCCGGCTTCGGTGCCGTCGGCGGAGAGCATCGGGTAGGCGAGCTTGTAGCCGCGCAGCGGGACATCGCGCCGTTCCTGGGGCGTGCGGCGCAACGACAGCCTGCCCGCCATGGCTCAGCGGTCGGCGGTGACGGGGGCGGGGCGCTCCGGTTCGGGGGTTTCGGCGGTTTCGCGCGGCTCCTCGACCGGCGTGACCTCTTCGGCCTTGGATTCTTCGACCACGCCCACGGCAAGTTTCCGGCCCAGTCTCATCGCAGCCTCCTCGCGGATCACGGGTGCGTTTTCCCAGCGTGACCCGTGAACGCGGCGATGTCCAGAGCTATTCGAAACGCGCGGTGTCCCCAGCACCCTTTCGGACGATCTCCGGCTCGCCGCTGGAGAAGTCGATCACGGTGGTGGGCTCGGTGCCGCAGTCGCCGGAGTCGACCACCGCGTCGACCACGTGGTCCAGCTCGTCCTTGATCTCCCAGCCCTGGGTGAGCGGCTCCTCGTGGTCGGGCAGCAGCAGCGTGCTGGAGACCAGCGGCTCGCCCAGCTCGTCGAGCAGCGCCTGCGCGACGACGTGGTCCGGGATGCGCACGCCGACGGTCTTCTTCTTCGGGTGCAGCAGCCGCCGCGGCACTTCTTTCGTGGCCGGGAGGATGAACGTGTAGCTGCCCGGCGTGGCGGCCTTGATCGCGCGGAAGACGGTGTTTTCGACGTGCGCGAACTGCCCGAGCTGGGCGAAGTCGCGGCAGACGAGCGTGAAGTGGTGCCGGTCGTCGAGGTGCCGGATGGCGCGGATGCGGTCCAGCCCGTCACGGTTGCCGAGCTGGCAGCCGAGGGCGTAGGCGGAGTCGGTCGGGTAGACGATCAGGCCGTCCTGCCGCAGCAGGTCGACGATCTGGCCGATCGACCGGCGCTGGGGGTTGTCCGGGTGCACGTCGAAGTACTTCGCCATCCCCAGAGCTTAGGATCTTGCGTTCCGGCCCGCCGACAGAGGCGAAAGACCCCAGCCTGCAGGGCCGTTCGGCACGTTCTGCGTCCCGGTTGTCGACTCTTCGTGTCGATCACACAGCACGGTGAAGTGTGACGTGTGTCACTATCTTCTCGGGCTAATGACCTGCTCCGAACTTCCTATATGCCGGTCATGTTGGTGACTCCTCGTCATTCGGCGGGCCGGGACCGCGTGGTCGTCGTGATCCCGGCGCACGACGAAGCCGCGAGCGTCGGCGCGACGATCGACTCCGCGCTGGCGCAGACGGTCCCGCCGGACGCGATCTTCGTCGTCGCCGACAACTGCTCCGACGACACGGCCGCGATCGCGGTGGCGCACGGCGCGCGGGTTCTGGAAACCGTCGGCAACACCGACAAGAAGGCCGGCGCGCTGAACCAGGCCCTCGAGGTCGTCCTGCCCCAGCTCGACGGGGACGACCGCGTCCTGGTCATCGACGCGGACTCGCTGCTCGCTCCGGAGTGGATCGAAACCGCGCTCGGCGTGATGGAGCGGCCGGGGGTGGGTGCGGTCGGCGGCATCTTCTACGGCGAGGGGCGCGAGGGGTTGATCGAACAGTTGCAGCGCAACGAGTACGTCCGCTACGCCCGGGACGTGCTGCGGCGTGGCAAGGGTGTCTGGGTGTTGACCGGCACCTCCACGTTGTTCCGGGTGTCGGTGCTGCGCGAGATCGCCGCGGCGCGTGGTGCGGTGTTGCCGGGGCGGGCTGGGGAGTTCTACGACCGGCGTGCGCTGACCGAGGACATGGAGATCACGCTGGCGTGCCTCAGGCTCGGCTACCGGTGTGTGTCGCCGGCGCGGTGCGCGACGACGACCGAACTGATGCCGACGTGGCGGGACCTGTGGCGGCAGCGTGTGCGCTGGCAGCGCGGCGCGATCGACAACCTGCGCTCACACGGCGTCAACCGCGTCACGTTGCCGTACCTGGGGCAGCAGCTGTGGGCGGTGCTGGGGTTTCTGGTGATCGTGGGCTACCCGCTGCTGCTGGGCCTGTCGCTGGCGGCCGGGATGCCGTTGGTGCTGCACCCGTTCTGGCTCGCGGTGGGCGCGGTGTGCCTGGTCGACCGGGTGGTGACGGTGCGGAAGGCGGGCTGGCGCGGGATTGTGCTGACGCTGCTGTTCCTGCCCGAGATGTACTACGACTTCTTCCGCCTGGCCGTGTACCTGGCCGGGTGGCGAGACGCGGTGCTGCGGCGTACGGCCGGATGGCACCACCTGACGGCTGTGAGGGGGTGAAAGACATGTACGGAAAGGGTTTCACCGCCGCCGGTTCCGGTTCGGCCGCGCTGGCCTACACCGGGTTCGGCGCGGGGTGGATGATCCTGGCGGGGCTGATGCTGTTGCTCGCCGGAGTGGCGCTGGTCAAGCTGGTGCCGCGCAAGGGGCAGGCCTGAGTGGGTGCAGCGCGCCCTGGCTGGCGTCGTTCTCTCCGTCGAAACTGGATTCCGACGGAAAGGAGAACGGAAATGCCGGTCATCGTCATCACGGGAGCGAGCAGCGGAATCGGGCGGGCCACCGCAATAGAGCTGGCCAAGGCGGGGCACCGGGTCGTGCTGGGCGCGCGCCGGGAACAGCGGCTGAAGGAGCTGGCCGCGCGCATCGGGGGCTCGTACCGGAGGCTGGACGTGACGGACGCGGAGGACGTGCAGTCCTTCGTGGACTGGGCGGTGGCCGAGCACGGCCGGGTCGACGTGATCGTCAACAACGCCGGAGTGATGCCACTGTCCACTTTGGACCGGCTGAAGCTGGACGAGTGGAACCGGATGATCGACGTGAACATCCGGGGCGTGCTGCACGGAATCGCCGCGGGGCTGCCGGTGATGCGCCGGCAGGGCGGCGGGCGCTTCGTGAACATGGCGTCGATCGGTGCGCACGAGGTGGTGCCGACGGCGGCGGTCTACTGCGCGACCAAGTACGCGGTGTGGGCGCTGTCGGAGGGGTTGCGCCAGGAGACGGGCCCGGACATCCGGGTGACGACGATCTCGCCCGGCGTGACCGAGTCGGAGCTGGCGGACAGCATCACGGACGAGGAGGCCGCCGAGGGAATGCGGAGCTACCGCGCGAAGACGATCCCCGCTGCGGCGATCGCCCGCGCGATCACTTTCGCGATCGAGCAGTCCGCCGAGGTGGACGTGAACGAAATCATCGTCCGCCCGGCGGCCTAGGTGTAATCCAATCGCGACGTTGAACAGTGTTGCACCGAGCCGGTGACTTCCGATCCAACTGACGTCTCCACGGCACGCAGGTTAGGGCAGTCGGTGAAATCGAGAACTCGCTGGGAAATCGGCGTCGCGGTGGTCGGTGCGCTGGTGGTCGCCGGTGTGACGGTCGGCGTGACGGCTGCCCTCGACGGGACGGACGCTCCTCGCTCGGCCGGCTCGCCGGCGACCACCACGTCGCGGTCGCCAGTCTTTTCGTCCACGGTGACGGCCGCGGCGCCATGAACGCCTGCCAGTCACTCTCCGAGAAGCCGGAGTTCGGCGGCGCTGCACTGTCCCGCGAACAGCTCGAAGGTCACCTACGACGCAGTGCCCTGGGATCTGCGCCGCTACTGGGTGGGCTGGCACCCCGGCGACAAACCCAAGCCCAAGAAATCCATTTCGGAGGGCACGTTCGAAGTCGGGGTGGACATCGAAGCGGGCAAGTACAAGGGAAACTGCCCCAACGGTGGCTGTTGGGCCCGCTACGCCGACGATTCCGGCAACGACATCATCGCCAATGACCTCACCGAAGGGTCGTCCACGATGCAGTTCACCGCCAGGAAGGGCGAGTTCGTGTCGGTCAGTCGCTGCACCTTCACCAAGGTGAACTAGCTACCGCAGCAAGGAACCCAGTCGCTGGGCCGCGTCGACCACCGTGCGGCCCAGCGACTCCTCGTCGGGTGCGGAGAACAGTGACAGGCCGATGCTGACGTCCCGTCCGGGCACCACCGCGGAGACCCCGATGATCGACGGCGCGATTTCCCCGTAGGACACGGCGAAGCCGCGCTTGCGGGCCAGCGAGACCTCCTCGCGCTCGTCCTCCACAGCCGGGGCCGCGGACAGCAGTGCCAGGCCTGCCGAACCGCGGTCGATCGGGTCGACCTGGCCGGGCCGGAAGCTCACGTGCATCCGCGCCTGCCGCGGCTCGACGATCATCAGCATCCGCACCTCGTCCGCGCCCTCCCGCACCACCAGGTGCGCCGTCGCCTGGGTGAGGTCCGTCAGCTCCTCCAGCACGGGCCGCGCGAGCGTCCGCAGGTCCTGCTCCACCGGCTCGGCCAGCCGCACCAGGCCCGTCCCGAGCGGGATCCGCTTGAACCGGTCCCGCCGGCACA
This sequence comes from Amycolatopsis methanolica 239, assembly GCF_000739085.1. Lineage (NCBI taxonomy): Bacteria > Bacillati > Actinomycetota > Actinomycetes > Pseudonocardiales > Pseudonocardiaceae > Amycolatopsis > Amycolatopsis methanolica. Next base: position 2,089,414 of record NZ_CP009110.1, read on the forward strand.
ACCGGTGCGCCTCCAGCGTGCGCACGAGCCGGTGCGCCACCGTCGGGTGCACGCCCACCCCTTCGGCGATCTCGGTCAGCGTCATCCCCTGCGGGTGCGCGACGAGCAGGTCGAGGATCTGCAACCCGTTGTGCAGCGTTTTCGACATCCCCGAGTCGACTTCGGACACGCGGGCACCCCCTTGACGACGAACCGGACCGCGACCTAACCCGGCGGCGCTGCGGGCGGGCGAGGACCTGTTCGTCGTCGCCGCCGACGGCAGCCGCGGCGACCACCTGCGCTTCGGCGAGCAGGTCGGGGCGGGCGTCACCGGTGACGGCTGGGGCGATCGCCCAGCCGGTCGCGATGATCCTCGGCAGCCTCACCGGCGGCCTGATCCTCGACCACATCAACTGGTTCGGCCTGTCCGGCTGGCGGTGGGTGTTCATCCTGCAGGGCCTGGTCGGCCTGGTCGTGCTCGCGTATCTGCCGAACAAGCCCAGCCAGGCGCGCTTCCTCTCGCGCGAGGCGAGCGAGTGGCTGGAAACCGAGATCAACAAGGACTACGCGCCGGAGCAGAAGGAGACCTACCTCGGCCAGCTGCGGGTCATGAAGGACCGCAAGGTGCTCTACATGGCCTTCGCGAACCTGTTCGCCGCGTGCGGCCTGTACGGGTTCACCTTCTTCCTGCCGCAGATCGTCAAGCAGACGGATCCGTCCTACTCGGCGACCAACATCGGCTTCCTCGGCGTGATCGCGTGGCTCGTCGGCGCGGTGGGCATGCTGCTGGTGGCGCGCAACTGCGACCGGACGGGGGAGCGGCGCGGGCACGTCGTCGCGATGATGCTGCTGGCCGCGATCGGCCTGTTCGGCACCATCCAGTTCCGGCACACCCCGGTGGCGGCGTTGATCTGCCTGTCGCTGGTCGCGATCGGTGTGCTCGGCTACCTCGCGCCGTACTGGGCGCTGGCCTCGCGGGTGCTGTCCAAGGAGCACACCGCGGTCGGGCTGGCCGCGATCAACTCGATCGCCGCGCTGGGCGGGTTCTTCGGGCCGTACGTGATCGGAAAGAACGCCACCGCCGACAACGTGTCGGTGGGCCTGTACTTCCCGATCGCGTGCCTGGTCATCTGCGCGGTGATGCTGTCCTTCCTCAAGGTGACGAAGGAACGGCCTGGCGCCGTGGCGACTCACGAGGTAGTTTAGATATTAACTACTTCCTCCGGCGATAGGGTTGCGGTCATGGCGGATGGCGAGCTCGACTTCTGGTCCTTCGTCGAGCTCGCCAACCGCAGGCTCGCCGAGGAGTTCGGCTTCCGGCACCAGCTCGCCACCGAGGTGCTGCTGACGCTGAACCGGGCCTCCAGCATCGTCACCTACGACCTGGAGGCCAGCGTCCACCGGCCGCGCGGCCAGTCCTGGTCCGGCTTCCGGCTGCTGTTCGTTACCTGGCTGGCCGGCCCGCTGGAGGCGAAGAAGGCCGCCGAGCTGACCGGCATGAGCCGCGCGGCGGTGTCCAACCTGTCGAAGACCCTGGTGGCCGACGGGCTGCTGGAGCGCACGCCCGGCGAGCACGACGGCCGCTCGGTGCTGCTGTCGCTGTCCGAACGCGGCCGCGCCGAGATGGTCGAGGTGTTCCGCGAGCACAACGAGCGCGAGCACGAGTGGACCAGCGTCCTCACCGAGGCTGAGCAGCGGATCCTGGTGATGCTGCTGGACAAGCTGATCACCAACCGCGACCAGTTCGACGTGCGTGGCCGCAACTGACCCTTGCGCACGAGCGAAGTAGTACATACATTTACTACATCGGACCGGCAAGGAGGCGAGGTCATGGCGTACTACCGGCAGGTCGGTGCGGTTCCGCCGAAGCGGCACACGCAGCACCGCACCCCCGAGGGTGGCCTGTACTACGAGGAGCTGATGGGGGAGGAGGGCTTCTCCAGCGACTCGTCGCTGCTCTACCACCGCAACATCCCGTCGGCGATCGTCGACTCGACGGTCTGGGAGCTCCCGGACCTGACCACCGAGGCCAACCACCCGCTCCGGCCGTGGCACCTCAAGCTGCACGAGCTGTTCCCCGGCGAGGAGTGGAAGTCCAACGACGTCGTCACCGGGCGGCGGCTCGTGCTCGGCAACGGCGACGTGCGCATCTCCTACGTCGTGGCGGGCGAGGTGTCCCCGCTGTACCGCAACTCGATCGGCGACGAGTGCGTCTACATCGAGTCCGGTGAGGGCGTCGTCGAGACCGTGTTCGGCGTGCTGCCGTTCCGTCAGGGCGACTACGTGATCCTGCCGCGCGCCACCACCCACCGCTGGGTGCCGGACGGCCCGGTGCGGGCGTACGCCATCGAGGCGAACTCGCACATCACGCCGCCGAAGCGGTACCTGTCCAAGTACGGCCAGCTGCTGGAGCACGCGCCGTACTGCGAGCGCGACCTGCACGGGCCCACCGAGCCGCTGCTGGTCGAGGGCACCGACGTCGAGGTGCTGATCAAGCACCGCGGCAGCACCGGGATCGTCGGCACCCGGTTCGTGTACCCGCAGCACCCGTTCGACGTGGTCGGCTGGGACGGCTGCCTGTACCCGTACACGTTCAACGTGAGCGACTTCGAGCCGATCACCGGCCGCGTGCACCAGCCGCCGCCGGTGCACCAGGTGTTCGAGGGCGACAACTTCGTCGTCTGCAACTTCGTCCCGCGCAAGGTGGACTACCACCCGCTGTCCATCCCGGTGCCGTACTACCACTCCAATGTGGACTCCGACGAGGTCATGTTCTACTGCGGCGGTGACTACGAGGCGCGCAAGGGCTCGGGCATCGGGCAGGGCTCGATCTCGCTGCACCCGGGCGGCCACTCGCACGGCCCGCAGCCGGGCGCCTACGAGCGCAGCATCGGCGCGGAGTTCTTCGACGAGCTGGCCGTCATGGTCGACACGTTCCGCCCGCTGGAGCTGGGTGAGGGCGGCCGCGCGGCCGAGGACCCGAACTACGCGTGGACCTGGGCCGGGCGGGGGCCGAAGTGAGTGTGTTCGCCGGCTTCCTCGACGACGCGGCGGTGTTCCCGCCCGGTCTGAAGCCCCTGCCGCGGGCGGTGCCGGACCACGCCGCGCACCTCGCGTCGGGCTACGGCGAGCTGGTCGGCCCGCTGGTCCTGGCCGCGCCCGCGCTCGCGGAGCTCGGCGCGGTCGCTGCCGAGCCGCTCGATCTGTCGGTGACCGCGCCGGGCGGCCCGGCCCAGCTGCCGGACGCTCTGGGCCGGGCCGCCGACCTGCCGGTGCGGCTGGCCGGGTTCGAGGTCGCGGTGCCCGCGGAGTCGTCGGTGCCGGAGTTCTTCCGCGCGCTGGAGGCCGCCGGTGATGTGCCGGTGTTCGTCGAGGTGCCACGGGATTCCCGCCGCGCCGAGGTGATCGCGACCTGCGCGAAGACCGGGCACGCCGCGAAGTTCCGGACCGGTGGGGTGAAGGCGGAGCTGTACCCGGACGAGGCGGAGCTGGCCGCGGCGGTGCATGCCGTGGTGCGGGCGGGAGTGCCGTTCAAGGCGACCGCCGGGCTGCACCACGCGGTGCGGAACACGGACCCGTCGACCGGGTTCGAGCAGCATGGGTTCCTGAACCTGCTGCTGGCGACGGCGGCCGCCCGCTCCGGCGCGGGCGAGGACGAGCTCGTCGCGTTGCTCGCGGAGCGGGACGGCGCGCGGGTGGCCGAACTGGTGTCCGAAGTGGACCCCGCGGCGCGTGAGTCGTTCCGGTCGTTCGGGACCTGCAGCATCGACGAACCGGTGGCCGAGCTGGTGGACCTCGGACTGGTCCCGGCTTCGGCGCTGGGAGGAGGAGTGACGGCGTGACCACGATTGACATCCCCGAGGGGTCGCTGTTCGGGCTGGACAACTTGCCCTACGGCGTGTTCTCCACGCCGGGGACGCAGCCGCGGGTCGGCGTGCGGGTGGGCGACTCGGTGGTCGACCTGGCGGTGGCGCTGGGCGACGACGTGTTCGCGCGGCCGTCGTTGAACGCGTTCATGGCGCAGGGCTACGACCGGTGGGTCTCGGTGCGGGCGCGTATTTCGGAGCTCGTGCGGGGTGAAGTGCCCGCTGAGGCGGTCTTCCCGGTGTCCGAAGTGGAACTGCACCTGCCCGTCGAGGTCGCGGACTACGTGGACTTCTACGCGTCCGAGCACCACGCGTCCAACCTGGGGCGGCTGTTCCGGCCGGACGCCGAGCCGCTGATGCCGAACTGGAAGTACCTGCCGGTGGGCTACCACGGGCGCTCCGGGACGGTCGTGGTGTCCGGCACGGACATCGTGCGGCCGTGCGGGCAGCGCAAGGCGCCGGACGAGGCCGCGCCGTCGTTCGGCGAGTCGCGGCGGCTGGACATCGAGGCGGAGCTGGGGTTCATCGTCGGGGTCCCGTCGGCGCTCGGTTCGGGTGTCCGGACGGAGGACTTCGCGCGGCACGTGTTCGGCGCGGTGCTGGTGAACGACTGGTCGGCGCGGGACATCCAGGCCTGGGAATACGTCCCGCTGGGCCCGAACCTCGGCAAGAGCTTCGCGACGTCGATCTCGCCGTGGGTGGTGCCGCTGCTGGCGCTGGAGGCCGCACGGGTCCCGACGCCGGAGCAGTCGCCGGAGCCGTTGCCGTACCTGCGGGAGTCGTCGCCGTGGGGGCTGGACATCGAGTTGTCGGTTTTGTGGAACGGGCAGGAGGTCAGCCGCCCCCCGTACCGGGAGATGTACTGGTCGCCGGCGCAGATGCTGGCACACATGACGGTCAACGGCGCGTCGTCGCGGACAGGCGACCTGTACGCGTCCGGCACGATCTCCGGCCCGGAGAAGAACCAGCGCGGCGCGTTCATCGAGCTGACCTGGGGCGGCAAGGAGCCGATCGAGGTCAACGGCGAGTCTCGAACGTTCCTCCTCGACGGCGACGAGGTGGCCATCACGGCGACCGCCCCGGGCTCGGAAGGCCGCATCGGTTTCGGCGAGGTGCGGGGGAGGATCCTGCCGGCCACGGAGGCGAAGCGCTGAGCCGAAGGCACTCCCGGCAAGCTGTCCGCCGGGGGTGCCTCAGCTCAGCTGCAGCCGCATGCCCACCGTCTCGTGGTGCGGCAGGTCGGCGATCGAGCACGTGAACGTCGAGCGGCCCAACGCGTCATGGCCCGCCTCGATCCGGGTCGCGACGGTCCCGACGGGTTTGTATACCGCGTGCACACCGCGCGGAAGGACTACCTGGTGGTGCACTCCCCAGGTGCGGGTGACGTGCGGCTCCGGCCCCGGCGTGCCGCCGACGGTCAAGCTCCGCGCCCGGATCCGCACCTTGCGACGTCGTTTCTCGGGTTGGTTCCAGGCGCTGCCGACGTGAAGGCGGATCAGGTGCGGCTCGTCCTTCACGGCCTCCGCGAGCATCATGCTCGACTCGTGGACGTCGCCGTTGCACTCGATGTGGGTCACCTGCTGCCACTTTGATCACGACCTGGGATTCAGGCTCCCGCAGGATGAGGTCGGTGTAGCGCGCGAGCAAGCTTCCGGTCTTCCTCGTGTTCACGCAGCGGTTCGCGCCGGTCCCGCCAGATGGCGGTGACGGCCCCCAGGACGGACAGGGCCACGGCGGCACGGGCGCCGGCCCGGATGGGGAGGCTGCCGAACAGGGTGCCGAGCAGGCCCGCGAAGCCCAGCAAGCCGACCACGGCTTTCAGTGCAGCAGGAAGACCTTCCTCGGTGATGTACGAGTCGAGCCAGGCTACGAAACTCTTGAACACACCCTCGCCCCCTCTGCGCCGGAGAGCCACGAGCCGCCGTTGAACGGCATACATACCAGAGAGTAAGGCCGAATCTTTCGCGTCCGTTACTGCCTTCGAGTGCTGTTCAGTAACAGTCGCAGGGCCCCTACCGGCCCGTGAACGTGGCCTTCCCCGGCCCCTCTTCGAGGAAGGACCGCACCGCGTTGCGCAGGTCCTCCGTCCGGTACAGGTCCGCCGCGATCGAGGTAATCGCGGCGTTCGCCTCGGCGACGCCGCCGTTCGCGAAGTGCGACAGCACCTTCTTCGTCGCCACGTGGGCGCGCGTCGGGCCCTCCGCCAACGATGCCGCGAAGGACCGGGCGGCCTCGTCGAACCCGGCGTCCGGCAGCACCCGGTTCACCACGCCCCACCGCTCCAGCTCGGCCGCCGGGTAGCGGTCGCCCGTCATCACGAACTCCGCGGCCCGCCCGACGCCCGCCCGCGCGGCCAGGCGCTGCGTGCCGCCCATCGCCGGGGTCAGGCCGACGACCTTCTCCACCAGCCCGAACGACGCCCGCTCCGCCGCGAGGATCAAGTCGCACGCCACCGCGACCTCAAAAGCCCACGTCAGGCACAAGCCGTGCGCCGCGAACACCGTCGGGATCTCCAGCGCCGCGATCCGGTCCGGCAACGCCAGCATCCGGTCGAACAGCTCCTTCGCCTGCCCGGGCGTCTCCTGCGCGGCGAACAGCGACACGTCGACCCCGCCGCTGACGATCTTGCCCTCGGCGCGGATCAGCAGCGCCCGCGCATCCCCGAGGCGGTCCAGCGCGGCGTCGAAGTCCGCGTGCAGCTCCAGCGTGTACAGGTTGAGCGGCCCGGCGTCGATCGTCAGCACGGCCAGTCCGGTGGGCTCGAGGTCCAGGCGCACAGTCACAAGGCCGCAGACTAGACGGCCGCGCCCGGACGCACAGTGATCACCGCCGCATTCCCGACCGCCACCCGCGGCACCGCGGACCCCGACACCGGTCCACCCCGGTCGTCGCCACGCGGATCGGGCCGCCGTGCGTTACCACGACCAGCTCCTCCCCGGCGTGCCGCGCCGCCAGCCTGCCCAGCGTCCGCCGCACCCGCAGGTGCAGGTCGGCCACGCTCTCCCCGCCACCGGGCGGCAGCCGCCGCGGGTGCGCCCAGAGGCTGTCGATCACCGGCTGCACTCCGGGGAACCGCCTGCCCTCCAGCGCGCCCAGCCGCTGCTCCCGCAACCGGCGTCGACCAGCACCGGCAACCCCAGCCGGGCCGCGATGATCTCCGCCGTTTCCCGAGCCCTGGGCAGATCGCTCGACACGAGCACCGTCCCGGCCACGTCCAGCGCGGCCGCCTGCGCCCGCCCCGCCGCGGTGAGCGAACCCGCCCGCGGCGACTGCCCCTGCACGCGGCCGGCGACGTTCCACGCGCTCTGCCCGTGCCGCACCAGGTGCACGGCCATCAGTACTGCAACCGCGGGTCGTCGTAGTTCTTGAACTCCAGCACGTTGTTCGACGGGTCCACCAGGAACAACGTCCGGTGCTGCTCGGCCGTCCCCTCGAACCGCAGCGACGGCCCGGACAGCACCCTCAGCTTCCGGTGCTCGACGACCCGCACCAGCCGGTCGAAGTCCTCGGCCCGCGCGAAGCTCACGCCGAAGTGCCGCGGGTAGGCCACCGCCTCGGCGGGCACGTTCTCCGACAGGTGGCACACGAGCTGGTCGCCGAAGAAGTCGAACGTGACTCGGTCGTCGTAGCGGCGGGCCAGCTTCGCGCCGAGGCCGAAGACGTAGAACTCGGCGGCCTCGTCGAGGTCGCGGGCCGGGATGGCGACGTGGCAGGCATCGCGAGGGTCACGCATGGACGGTTCCCTTCGGAGTCGGGGTGAGCTGGATGAGGGTGTCGGCGCGCAGCCCGCGCCGCAGGGTTTCCACGCCGAGCACGTCGGTGGTGGCGATGTTGCCGAGGTTCACCGACGGCCCGAGCGCCTGGATCAGTTCGACCTGCAGGTCCTTGGTCGGCGCCTCGAACAGCAGGCGCCGGTGGTCGACGGCGGAGATCACCGCGTGCAGCACGTCCTCACGCACGTGCCCGTCCGGCCTGGCCAGGCCGCTGCGGCCGCTCTCGCGCGTCTCGGTGATCACGAAGTCCGCGCCCGCGGCGAGGTCCTCGGTGATCGCGGCGACCCAGTCGCCCGGCCCGAGGCAGGCCGAACGGCCCGCGTCCTTGTAGCCGACCTCGGCGAGCACCGGCCGGTACCGGTCATCCGCTCGACGTAGGACGCCTTGTCGTGCTGGGACAACGGGATCGTGCCGTGGGACACCTCGATGTGGGTGGCGCCGGCGTCGTCGACGAACGCGAGGTAGTCGTCCAGCCGGTCGCGCACCAGGTAGTGCTCGAACAGCGTGCCGCCGAAGAAGCAGCCGATCCCGGCTTCGCGCAGCACGGCGACCTTGCGGTGCAGGTCCCTGGTCACCAAGGCGGTGCCCCAGCCGAACTTGAGCAGGTCGATGTGGTCGCCGTGGCTGGTCACCAGGTCGGTGAAAGCGCCGGTCGGCAGACCGGGGTCGATCACCATGGTCACACCGGTGTTCATCGGGTTCCTCCTGTGGGGACGAGGGCGGGTGCGGGCACGCGTGCGCGCACCCGGGCCCGCCCGGTGAGGGCGAGGCTGGCCGGGGTGCGCCGCGCCAGTGCGGTGACCAGGCCGGACACGGAGTAGACGAGCGGGACGACCGCCAGCACCAGCACGGGCAGCAGGACCGCGTCCGGCGGCTGCGCGGGGCCGGCGGCGGCGACCGCGAGGAGCAGGCCCTGCAGCAGCAGCGGGTGGATCAGGTACACGCCGAACGACGCGTCGGAGGCCGCGCGGACCAGACCGCGCCACGGCGTCCCGCGCTCCGTCCACACCAGACCGAGCGCGAGGAACGTCCAGGCCACGGCGAAACTCTCCACCGCGACGACGGGCTGGAACACGATGCCGGCCACCAGCGGCGGTTGCCCGGCCAGGTAGACCTGTCCCCGGTAGACAGCCACGCCGAGCGCCAGCGCCGCCGCGCACCCGCCGAGGACCGCCCGCACGTGCGCACGGGTCCACGCCACGAGCCGTTCCCGGTGCGTCCCGGCCAGCGCGCCGACCAGCACGTAGCCGAGGTAGCTGGGCAGCCAGGCCTCCGGCGCGTGCACCCACCCGGACAGCCCGCCGAGGTTCCACTGCTGCTGCACGGCGAGCGAGAACACCAGCTGGAACGCCACCGCGAAGGCCAGCAGCGCCCAGTGGTACCGCCGGGTCACCGCGATGAGCGCCCGGACCGCCGGCCAGACCAGGTAGATCTGCATCGACACGAGCACGCCACCGCGGCTTGCGCGCCGTGCTGTAGGTGAGCACGAACGCGGTCAGCAGGAAGAACACCTCGCGGCTGACGTGGAAGACGATGATCAGACCGCCGATCGGCACCCCCGGCGCGAACGGCGCCAGCGCCAGCACGTGCAGGCCGATCACCAGCCCGACGGTCAGGACGCGCACCAGGTCGACGTAGTGCAGGTGCTCGCCCCGCCGGCTCACCGCCCGTCCCCCGCGGCCCGCGGTTCACGGCGCAGCACCTAGAGCGCCGCGAGGCCGGCGCCGAGCCACGGCGGCGTGCGCAGCCCGGACGTGTCGATCACCAGCCCGCCGAGCGACGACCCGAGGATGACGCCGAGCGTGATGAACGACGAGTGCACGGTGTTGACCAGCGGCCGGGCGTTGCCGGCGCGCTGCACGCGAGTCACCATCGCCGGGTTCATCGTCACGCCGACCAGCCCGATGCCGAGCATCGCCACCAGCGCGGGCGCGGGCAGGTCGGCGAGCACCGCGAACGCGGCGAGGAAGACCAGGTTCAGCGCGAGGCCGGCCACCAGGACGGGCAGGGTATGCCGGTCGGCGAGGCGTCCGACGACGACGTTGCCCAGACGGTGGCCGCGCCGTAGGCGACGAGCAGCAGCGGCACGGTGCCGCCGTCGAACCCGGTGACCTCGGCGTGAAGTAGCTGAACGCGGAGAACGTGGCGCCGATGATGAGCGTGCTGGTCGACAGCGCCAGCCACAGCCGCGGGGCGCGGAACACGCCCAGTTCCTCGCGGACGGTGCCGCCGTCGGCCGACGCGGGCGAGCGCGGGCACCCCGGCGAGCGCCGCGACCACGGCCAGCACCCCGATCGCCCAGAACGCCGCGCGCCAGCCGAGGTTCTCGCCGACGACCGTGGCGAGCGGCAGGCCGAGCAGGGTGCCGAGCATCAGGCCGTTCATCACCACGGCGATCGCGCGCCCGCGGACCTCCGAGCGGGTGAGCTGGGCGGTCAGCGAGATGCCGATGCCGAAGAACGCCTGCGCGGCGACGCCGGTGACGACGCGGTGACCAGCATCGTGCCGTAGCCGGTCGCGGTCGCGGTCGCGGCCAGCACGTTGCCCGCCAGGAAGACCGCGAACAACAGCATCAGCGCGGTCTTCGGCGCGAGCCGCATCAGGGCGGCGGTGAGGACCGGACCGCCTGCCGCCATCGCGACCGCGAACGCGGTGATCAGGTAGCCGATCTGCGGCACCGTGACGCCGAGCCCGTCCGCTAGCTGGCGCATCAGCCCGGCGACGACGAACTCGCTCGTGACCATCGCGAACACGCCGAGGCTCAGCACGCAGATCGCGCGCGGCATGCGCACGCACTTCATAGACAACCGTACGTTCCAGCATTAGGTCAAGCCGCAAGGGCTTTCAGGCGAGCAGCGACAAGGCCTGGTCGACGGTCTCGTGCAGGCGGCGGGCGTCGTCGGTCTTGCCGACCACGCGGATGCCCTGGATGAACGTGACGAGGAACCGGGCCAGCGCCCGCGGGTCCTTGTCCGGCGCGAGGTCGCCCTCCTGCTGGGCGCGGGAGAGAGTGCCTGCCAGCGCGGCCTCCAGCTCCCCGAAGGCGATGTCCACCCGGCGGGCCGCCTTCGCGTCCCGGGGCAGCAGCTCGGTCGCGGTGTTGGTGACCAGGCAACCCTTGCGCTCTGCGTCCTCACGGCATTCGGTGACGTAGGAGCGGATGAAGTCGCGGACCGTGTCGAGCGCCGGGCCGGGTCGGTTCAGTGAGGTCATCGTCTCGATGCCGCGCAGTTCGCAATAGCGGTCCAGGGCGCGCAGGTAGAGGTCGTGCTTGCTGCCGTAGGTGGCGTACAGGCTGGCGCGGTTGAGGCCGACGTGGTCGGCCAGGTCCTGCATCGAGGTGGCTTCGTAGCCCCGGCGTCAGAACAGCTCCAGCGCCGCGCGCAACGGGACGTCGGGATCGAACTCCTTGGTCCTCGCCATGATCGGCGGCGTAGCGTATTGCCAACCGATCGTTCCAGTAACCCTGGTCTGCCTGTGCCCCTGCTGTCCGCTTACCGAGTTGATCGTCAACCAAGAGAGGCGCGAATGTTGCACAATCGAATGATGGATCCGCCCGGTGGGGCGGTGACCGGAAGTCATCGGGAGGCGTGAACTGATGAGCCGCACGGGGCGGGCCGCGCGTGAAGCGGTACCGCCCGAAGCGGTGCTGACCCCTGCCGCGGTGGCGAGCAGGCTCGGTGTCGCGGTCGCGACGCTGCGCAGCTGGGACCGCAGGCACGGGCTGGGGCCGAGCTCCCGCGAACCGGGCCGGCACCGCAGGTACACGGTCGGCGACCTGCGACGCCTGGAGCGCGTGGTGCACCTGGTGCGCCAGGGCGTGCCGGTGGCGAGCGCGGCCGCGAGCGTGAGCGCGGGTGCGGTGCCGCCGATCGGCCCGCCCGGTCAGGTGCCCGACCGGGTGGCGAGCCGCCGGCGGCGGTCACTGCGCGGAGCCGCCGAGAAGCTCGACCCGGACGCGTTCCGCCGCATCGTGGTCGGCTTCCTCGACCGGCACGGCACCGTCGACACCTGGCAGAAGCTGCTCGTCCCGTTCCTGCAGGAGCTGGGCGAGCGGTGCGCCGAACCGGGCGGGCCCGTCGAGGTCGAGCACCTCGCCACTGACGGGATCATCGCGGCGCTGCACGCGGTCTCGCTGGGCGGCACCGGTTCGGCGTCGGTGCTGCTGGCGTGCGCGCCGGACGAACAGCACTCGCTGCCGCTGGAGGTCCTGCGGCACGCGCTCGCCGAACGCGGCCGCGGCGCGATCTCGCTCGGCGCGCGGGTGCCGCCGCGGTCCCTGCTCACGACCGTGACGGTGCGCAAGCCGGCCGCGACGGTCGTGTGGGCGCACACGACCGAGCTGGCCCGCCAGGTCCCGGCGGACGAGCTGACCGGCACGCGGCTCTTCGTGGCCGGCCCCGGCTGGGACGGCCTCGCCCTCCCGGACGGGACGCGGCACCTGCGCAACCTGGCCGAGGCGGTCGAGGCTCTGGCCTGAGCGTCAGGGGTTGACGCCGGTCAGCGCGAAGAACTCCTGGCGGGACCGAGCGTCCTCGCGCAGCGTGCCGAGTAGCGTCGAGGTGACGGTGCTCGAACCGACGGCCTGCACGCCCCGCAGCGTCATGCAGGTGTGCTCGGCCTCGATCACCACCCCGACGCCCTTCGGATGCACGTGCTCGGCGAGCCAGTCCGCCACCTGCTTGGTGAGCCGTTCCTGCACCTGCGGGCGCCGCGCGAAGTGCTCGACGATCCGGGCCAGCTTGGACAGGCCGAGGATGCGCTCGCCGGGCAGGTACCCGACGTGCGCGACGCCGACGAACGGCAGCAGGTGGTGCTCGCACACCGACCGCACCGGGATCCCCCGCGCCAGCACCAGCTCGTCGTACCCCTCGTCGTTGGGGAACGTGGTCAGGTCGAACGGCCGCGGCGAGAACAGCTCGGCGTAGGCGCGGGCCATCCGGCCGGGCGTACCGCGGAGGCTCTCCGACTCCAGCGACACGCCCAGGGCTTCGAGGAACTGGGCGGCGTGGAGCTCGGCGGTGGCGAGGTCGACTCCCTCGGCGGGCTCGTGGACGACTCGCAGGGCGGTTTCGGACTGCACGGACGTGCCTTTCGGTCGGGTGGGTCAGTGGGCGGGGCGGGTGCGGTGGGCCGGTCGTGGGCGGTACCCCTCGGCCTGCACGTCCTCGGCGGCGACGCGGACGCCGAAGCGGTAGGCGAGCTTGCCGCCGAGGTAGCCGGACACCGCCAAGGCCGCCAGCGCGGCCGCGGACAGCACCAGCGGGCCGATGCCGACTCGCCCGTCGAGCTCGCCCTGCCGCCAGAAGAAACCGGCGGCGAACGCGCCGGTGACGGCGAGGTTGAGCCCCATGTGCGTGAGGCCGGTCCGGAAGGCCCGGGTGCCGCGCGGCACCGCCAGCAGGTCGAGCGCGCCGGTGGCCGCGGCCAGCAGCGCGCCGATGATCCCGATGGCGATGAGCCAGACCGATCCCCGTGTCAGGAACCCCGGCCCGGCGACGATCCGGGACCCGATGTCGAACACCAGGCTGCTCACCCACGCCCCGATCGGCACCGTCACCAGGATCGGGTGGAACGGGTGCCCGTATGGCCCGGCGAGCGTGGCGCTCGCCGGCCGTTTCGCGTCTGCCATGACGACCTCCGGCTACTCAGTTTTCGCCAATGAAGTTTGGTCTTATTGCTCGTGAACGTCAAGAGCGCGCGATTGCGCAGGTGAGATTGGGTGATATCGTGACCCGATGAGCGAGGGGTCGATCCGGGCGCTGGCCGCGCTCGACGACGAGCTGCGGCGCAACATGTACGCCTTCATCCGCCAGGCCCGGCGCCCGGTCACGCGGGACGAGGCCGCCGCCTCCGCCGGCATCTCGCGCAAGCTCGCCGCGTTCCACCTCGACAAGCTCGTGGCGGCCGGGTTGCTGCGGGCGCGCTACGAGTTCGTCGGCGAACGCCGGGGCGCGGGCCGCACCCCGAAGGTCTACGAGCCCTCCGGCGAAGAGGTGCGGGTCAGCATCCCACCCCGCCACCACGACCTGCTCGCGGACATCCTGCTCGGCGCGGTGCTGGACGAAGGCGAACGCGAGAACGCCCGCGACGCCGCGCTGCGCGTCGCGCGGGAGCGGGGCCGCGCGATCGGGACCGCCGAGCGCGAGCGGACGCGGCCGGGGCGCCTCGGCGCCGAGCGGGCGCTGACCGTCGCCACGGAGGTCGTGGAACGGCACGGCTTCGAACCCAGCCGCGAGTCCCCGGTGTGCGTGCGGCTGCGGAACTGCCCGTTCCACCCGCTGGCCGCGCGCGAACCGGCCGTGGTGTGCGGGATCAACCACTCCTTCCTCGGTGGCGTGCTCTCCGGCCTCGACGCGGCGAGCGTGGAGGCGGCCCTGGAACCGCGCCCGGGGGAGTGCTGCGTGGAACTGCGGGCCAGGTCCTGAGCAGCCGTTCCAAGCGACGCCCGGCCGGCCCGCGGGCGTGACACTCGGCTGAGTGACAAGCACGGGGGGTTGTGACAACGTGGCGGCATGGTGGAACCTGCCGTCCGGGTCGAGCGCAGCGGCCCCGTCCACACCGTGATCCTGTCGCGCCCGCACGCGCGCAACGCCGTCGACGGGCCGACCGCGCAGGCGCTGCTGGAGGCCTTCGAGGCGTTCGGCGCCGACGACTCCGCCGCGGTCGCCGTGCTGTGGGGCGAGGGCGGCACGTTCTGCGCGGGCGCCGACCTCAAGGCGATCGGCACCGAGCGCGGCAACCGGCTGGGCGAGGACGGCCCCGGCCCGATGGGACCGACGCGGCTGCGGCTGGGCAAGCCGGTGATCGCGGCGATCGCCGGGCACGCCGTCGCGGGCGGGCTGGAACTCGCGCTGTGGTGCGATTTGCGGGTCGCCGCCGAGGACGCGGTGTTCGGGGTGTTCTGCCGGCGCTGGGGGGTGCCGCTGATCGACGGCGGCACCGTGCGGCTGCCCCGGCTGATCGGGGTGAGCCAGGCGATGGACCTGGTGCTGACCGGTCGCCCGGTGGCGGCCGAGGAGGCGCTGCGGATGGGCCTGGCGAACCGGGTCGTGCCGGCGGGCACCGAGCGCGCCGCGGCGGAGGAGCTCGCCGCGGCGATCGCCGGGTTCCCTCAGACGTGCCTGCGGGAGGACCGGCTGTCGCTGCTGGAGCAGGACGGGATGGACGAGCAGGCCGCGATGGCGAACGAATGGCGGCACGGCATGGTCTCGATGGCCGCCGACGCGGTGCGCGGCGCACAACGCTTCGCGGCGGGCGCAGGCCGCGGGGGTTCGTTCGACTAGCGCTGCCGGGCGCGGAGCACCGACAGAGCAGCGGCGGCGCGCCGCGGCGTTCGTGCCGCGTTCCCCCGCGGCGGCGGTGGGCCGCCGAGCTGCGCTGCCGTGCGTTCGCGGCGGCCCGGTCGCGCGGAGCGCGTCTGCGGCGCGGAGCACCACCCAGGGGTGACCGGCTCGCGGCGGTTCGTGCCTCGCTTCCCGCCGGGACGGTGGGCCGCCGACCGGCGCTGCCGCGGGGTTCGAGCCGCCGCGCGGACCACCACCAGGGGTGGCGGGCTCGCGGCGCGATGGCCCGTCAACTGGCGGCGCGCGGGATCGAGCCGGCCCTGCCGCGTGGAGCGCTAGACAGGAGGCGATCGCCCCGCGGCGTGGTGGGCCACCCAGCGCGCCGCCGCATCGGCCCAGCCGGGTGGAGCACCACCGGCGGCTCGGGCGGTCAGCTGTTCTCGTTGATCGCGTTGTTCGTGCCGGTCACGAGCCAGCGCGCGACCTCGTGCAGCTTGCGGTTCGTGTTCTGCGAGGCGCGGACCAGCAGGTCGAACGCCTGGTCGTCGGTCACCTGGTGGCGCTCCATCAGGATGCCCTTGGCCATCGAGATGACGTCGCGCGACTCCAGCGCGTTGCGCAGCTGCGCCTGCGCGCGCGACCCGGCCAGCGCGACGGCCGCGTGCGCGGCGAACAGGCCGGCTACATGCTCGGCGGAGTCGTCGAACGCGCGCCGTTGGGTCGAGTACAGGTTGAGCGCGCCGAGCAGCGTCTTGCCGGTGAACAGGCGCACCGCGAGCATGGAGTTGATCCCCAGCTCGGCGGCGGCGTACCCGAATTTCGGCCAGCGCTCGTCCGCGGCGATGTCGGACGTGCGGTAGACGATGTCGGTGAACACCGCGTCCACGCAGGGGCCCTCGCCCAGCTTGTGCTGCAGCTGGTCGAGGCGCGAGACCCGCTCGCTGGACGGTGCGACGGACTTCAGGCTGCCCGACTGCAGCAGGGAGATGCCGGCGTCCTCGGTGCCGGGGACCGTCGCCGCGACGGCCTGCACGATGTGCGCGACCGTCTGCTCGACGTCCGGTTCCGGTTCGAGAGTGCGCACCACCGCACTGAGCGCGTCCGCGAGCTCGAGGTCGGCCGGCTTGATGAGTTCGTCCGTCACCTGGACAGTCTCGTGCATGGCCCCCGGCGGCGACAGGGGCTGCTGCCCCCGGTTTCAGATCCCAGGGTCCCTCGGCGGGCTGACGCGGTCCCGACGGAAGGCCGCCGCGACTCAGGCCGCGGAAACGAGCCCGAGCAGCCCGGCCAGCGCCCACGCCCAGGCCGCGCCCATCGTGATGGCCAGGTAGACCTCGGCCGCGGCGGTGCCCGCGAACGCGAGCGCCACGAGCAGCCAGAACCACCGGATGGCGGATGCGCGCATGGGAACCACTCCTTGCCGGGTTGCGTCGCCTATCGCGCCCCGGCGGTGCGGGGTTACCTGCGTTGCTATTCGCAGTACTTGAGCAGCGGCAGGATCGCCCGTTCCGGCAGCTCCGCCGGTTCGGCGCATGCCGCCAGCCGCGCCAGCAGGTCGTCCTCGTCGAGACCGGTCCCGATCAGCACCAGGCGCGTGGCCGGGGCCTCCGCGCCCCACGGCGACCGGTGGAACCGCAGGTACGGGCCGACGGTCTGCAGCAGGAACCGGTCGTCGTAGCCGGGCACGGCGAACCGCACCGGCCCCTTCATCCGGTACAGCCCGGCAGGCCGTTCCGTCAGGAACGCCAGCAGCCGCCGCGGGTGGAGCGGCGTGTCGCACGAGAACTCGACGCTGCGGTAGGCGTCGTGCAGGTGTTCGTGGACCTCGCCGTCGGAGTGCCGCAGGTCGTCGAACGACAGCTGCCGCGCCACCGGCGTTCGCTCGCGCGCGTCGAACAGCAGCCCGGGGTCGATCGCGCCGAACGCCGACCGCACCACCGGCCGCCCGTCGCTCACCTTGCGCACCAGCTCGACCAGGCCGGGATCGTCGCGCCGGTCGGTCTTGTTCAGCACCACCAGGTCGGCGAAGCGCAGGTGCTCGTCCAGCTCGGGGTGGCGCACCCGGTTGGCTTCGAACTCGACCGCGTCCACCACCTCGACGAGCCCGCCGTAGGCGACGCGGGGGTTCTCGCTGGACAGCAGCATCCGGACCAGGTCGCGTGGCTCGGCGAGGCCGCTGGCTTCGATGACGATCGCGTCGATGCCCAGCTCCGGCTCGGCGAGCCGCTCCAGCATCCGGTCCAGGCCCGCGGTGTCGACCGCGCAGCACAGGCAGCCGTTGCCCATCGGCAGCATGGCGTCGACCTGCCCGGCGACGGCCAGCGCGTCCACGTTGACGCGGCCGAAGTCGTTGACGATCACGCCGATGCGGTGGTCGTGGGCGTGCGTCAGGAGGTGGTTGACCAGTGTCGTCTTGCCCGAGCCCAGGTAACCGGCGACCAGGACCACGGGAATCGCCTCGGAAGTGCTCACCGCGCGACACCCTAGCGCGCACCCGGCCGTGCCAGTGGGATCGCCGCTCCGGCGCGCCCGCCGTGGTGGGTGCGGGGTTGCCGGGATGGCGCTGCTTGCGAGGTGCGCACCCGGCCACGCCAGGGGCAGTGTCGCCCCGCCGGCTGGTCCACGCGGTTGCGGGGCGGCCGCCGCCTGCGTGGCGTGGTTGAGCAGGCGGGGCTCCGCCGGCCGACGGGGAGGGCGTGCTCAACCGCGCCAGTGGTACTGCCGCTCCGGCCGCCCGGTTCCGCCGTAGCGCAGCCGCACCTCGGCCCGGCCGGCGGCCACGAAGTGCTCCAGGTACCGCCGCGCGCTCGGCCGCGACAGGTCCGTCACCCCGGCGCACTCGCTCGCCGACAGGCCGTCCGGATGCGCCTGCAACGCCTGCCGCACCAGTTCGGCCGTCTGCTCGGTCAGCCCCTTCGGCAGCGCTTTCGGTGTACGGGCGCCGAAGACCGCGTCCACGTCCTCCTGCCCGGCCGTGCTGCGCTGCGCCAGCCGGTGCAGTTTCCGCCGCAGCGTGGCGAACTCCTCCAGCTGCGCCTGCAGCGCCGACGACGAGAACGGCTTGATCAGGTAATGCAGCGCGCCGCCACGCAGGGCGCCGCGCACCGTCTCCACGTCCCGCGCGGCCGTGATGATCAGGACGTCGATGTCCTGCGTCGCCGGGCCGGACCGCAGCTGCCGCAGCACCGACAGGCCGTCCACGTCGGGCAGGTAGATGTCCAGCAGCACCAGGTCCGGGTGCAGCTCCCGCGCCGCGCGCAGCGCCTCCGCGCCGGTGTGCGCTACCCCGGCGACGGTGAACCCGGGCGCGCGCGACACGTATCCACTGTGGACCTTCGCGACCATGAAGTCGTCGTCCACCACCAGGACCCGCATCACCGGGGCACCTCCGCTCGGGTCGGCAGGACGGCGGTGAACACCGCACCGTCGGCGTTGTGCACGGCCACCGAACCGCCGCGGCGCAGGCACGTCTGGCGGGTCAGCGCCAAACCGAGCCCGCGCCTGCCGCCGTGCTCGGCCGCCTTCGTGGTGAACCCGTGCGTGAACACCTCGGTCGCGATCTCCGGAGCCACCCCCGGCCCGGAGTCCCGCACCACCACCGAAACCGCGTCCGCGGCCTGCCGGATCTCGACCTCGATCCAGTCGCCGTCCCGCCCGGCCAGCGCGTCCAGGGCGTTGTCGACGAGGTTGCCGACCACGGTCACCAGGTCCGCCGACAACCGGTCGTCCACATCGTCCAGTCCGGTGCCCGGCGCGAGCCGCAGTCCGACGCCCCGCTCGGCGGCGAGACTGGCCTTCGCGATGAGCAGCGCCGCGACCGCCGAGTCGGCGATGTGCGCGGTGACCTCCTCCTGCCACTTCGTCTGGGCCTGGCTGACCAGGTCGACGTAGTGCCGAACCTCGTCGTACTCGCCCAGCTCGATCAGCCCGGCGATGGTGTGCAGGCGGTTGCTGAACTCGTGGGCCTGTGCCCGCAGCGTGTCCGTGGCCCGCGACGTCGCCTCCAGCTCCTCGCGCAGCGCGGCCAGCTCGGTGCGGTCCCGCAGCGTCACGACGGCGCCGCGCGCGATCGGCATCCGGTTGAGCGCCAGCACCCGCCCCGCCCGCAGGCCGATCTGGTCGACGCCGTGCGCGCGTCCGGTGAGCACGTCGGTGAGGCGCTCGTTGAGCCCCAGTTCCGCGACCGGCCGCCCGACGCAGTCCGCGGGCAGCGCCAGCAGGTCGCGGGCGTGGTCGTTGACGAGCGTGACGCGGTGCTGGGAGTCCAGGCCGAGCACACCCTCCTTGATGCCGTGCAGCAGCGCTTCCCGGTGTTCGGCCAGCGCGGTGATCTCCCGCGGCTCCATGCCCAGCGTCTGCCGTTTCACGCGCCAGGTGAGCAGCAGCGACCCGGCGACCCCGACCACGGTCGCGAGCCCCAGCATCGTCAGCGCCGCGCTGGGCGAGTTCGCCACACCCTCGAACAAGCCGGGCGTCTCGGTGCCCGCCGCGACGATCCCGACGATCTGCCCGGCGTCCCCGATCACCGGCACGTGCGCGACCAGCTGCCCGGAGATCTCGCCGACCCACGCACGCCCCTGCAGCACGGTGCTCGCGCCCAGCGGCAGCTCGGTGCGCAGCTGGTTCGGGTCCGGGGAGGTGAGCACGATCCGGTCGGGCGCGGCGATGATCACCGAGTCCGCCCCGGACAGGGTCCGCGCGGACTCGGCGAAGGCGGGCAGCGCGTCCCGCCGGATCGGATCGGCCAGGCTCGCCCGCACCCCGGCGGTCGCCGCGACCTGTTCGGCGACGGCGAGCAGCTTGCGGCCCTGCGTGTCGGTGAACGTCCGGTCGGACTGCACGGCGGAGTAGCCGAACACGCACGCGAGCAGGGCGAACACGATGATCAGCTGCCAGCCCAGCAGCTGGCGGGCCAGCGATCCTTGCGCACCCACGCCCTCACTATCGCATCCACGCCGCCCGATCGTGCCGTGACCACAATGACCACAACGACCGATAGGTGCCTAACGGGTGACAGCGGCGCGGCCCCGGTGCACGATGCCGGGCAACGAAGCTCCACAACGAGGTGCGCTGATGAAGAATCGCAAGGCCTGGCTCGCCGTTCTCGGCGCGGCCGTGGCTCTCCTCCTCGTCCCCCCGCTGGTGTCGGCGGGCGGCGAGGAGACCGGGCCCCAGATCAGGGGCCTGCGGATGATGGTCCCCAACTCACCCGGCGGCGGCTACGACATCACGGCCCGCACGGCCGTGAAGGCAGTCGAGGACGCCGGGCTCAACGGCAACATCGAAGTGTTCAACCTGCCCGGTGCGGGCGGCACCGTCGGCCTCGGCCGTCTGGTCAACGAGCGCGGCAACGGCAAGCTCGCCATGTCCATGGGGCTCGGCGTGGTCGGCTCGGTCTACACCAACAAGTCGCCGTCGTCGCTGCAGGACACCACCGCGATCGCGAAGCTGACCGAAGAGGCCGACATCGTCGTGGTCAGCAAGGACTCGCCGTACCAGACGATCCAGCAGCTGGTCGAGGCGTGGCGCGCCGATCCGGGCAGCGTCCCGGTCGGCGGCGGCTCGGCGCCCGGCGGGCCGGACCACCTGGCGCCGATGCTGATGGCGCAGGCGGCCGGGATCCCGCCCACACGGGTCAACTACATCCCGTTCGACGGCGGTGGCGAGCTGATGGCGTCCGTGCTGGGCGGCAAGGTCGGGTTCGGCGTCTCCGGCATCGGCGAGACCCGCGACCAGATCGCGTCCGGCGCCCTGCGAGCGTTGGCGGTGACCAGCCCGCAACGCGTGCCGGGCATCGACGCGCCGACGCTCCAGGAGTCCGGTGTGGACGTCTCGTTCACCAACTGGCGCGGCATCGTCGCGCCGCCGGGGCTGTCCGACAGCGACCGGGAACGGCTCATCGGGCTGTTCACGCGCCTGCAGGACACGCCCCAGTGGCGGGAAGCGTTGCAGCGCAACGGGTGGACGCCGGCTTTCCAGCCGGGTGACGACTTCGCGGCGTTCCTCAAGACGGAGAACGACCGGGTGGCCGCGGTGCTGAAGGAGCTGGGGCTCGCATGAGCGTGATCGAGGAGAAGACGGCCGCCGCGCCGAAGTCCTGGTGGCGCACGCACTCCGAGCTGGGTGTCTGCGTCTTCCTGTTCGCTGTCGGCGTGCTCGTGCTCGTCGACGCCCTGAGCATCCCGACCGACTTCACGCAGCGCGGACCGGTCGGCCCGAAGGCGGTGCCGATCCTCGTCGGCTCGCTGCTGCTGCTGGTGTCGCTGCTGCTGGCGCGCGACGTGCTGCGCGGCGGCCGGGGCGAGGCGGAGGCGGG
Source organism: Amycolatopsis methanolica 239 (assembly GCF_000739085.1). Taxonomy (NCBI): domain Bacteria; kingdom Bacillati; phylum Actinomycetota; class Actinomycetes; order Pseudonocardiales; family Pseudonocardiaceae; genus Amycolatopsis; species Amycolatopsis methanolica. Next base: position 2,110,634 of record NZ_CP009110.1, read on the forward strand.
GGAGGACGTCGACCTGGACGCCCCCGCGGACTGGCGCACGGTGCTGCTGTTGTCGGGCGCGTTCCTGGCGAACGCGGCGCTGATCGACACGCTCGGGTTCCCGCTGTCGTCGGCGATCATGTTCTGGGGCGCGGCCTACGCGCTGGGCAGCAGGCATCTGGTGCGGGATCCGCTGATCGCGGCCGGCGTCTCGCTGGTCACCTGGTTCGTCTTCACGGTGCTGCTGGGCGTTCCGCTGCCCGGCGGCCCGCTGATGGGGGTGCTGTAGCTCATGGACCTGTCCAACCTGTGGGCGGGCTTCGCCACCGCGCTGACCCCGTCGCACCTGATGTTCGCCGCGACCGGTGTCCTGCTGGGCACCGCGATCGGCGTGCTGCCGGGCATCGGCCCGGCGATGGCGGTGGCGCTGCTGCTGCCGGTGACCTACGGCCTCGACCCGACCGCGGCGTTCATCATGTTCGCCGGCATCTACTACGGCGGCATGTTCGGCGGCTCGACGACGTCGATCCTGCTGAACACGCCGGGGGAGAGCGCGGCGGTGGTTACCGCGATCGAGGGCAATCCCATGGCACGGCGGGGCCGCGGCCCGCAGGCGCTGGCCGCGGCGGCGATCGGGCACTTCACCGGCGGCATCATCGGCACGGTCGCGCTGGTGCTTCTCGCGCCGGTGATCGCCGATCTCGCCGTGGACATCGGGGCGCCGGACTACTTCGCGATCATGGTGTTGTCGTTCGTCGCGGTGACCTCGGTGCTGGGCAAGTCTCGCGTCCGCGGGTACGCCTCGCTGCTGATCGGGCTGACGATCGGCCTGGTCGGGCTCGACGAGATGACCGGCCAGTCGCGGCTGACGTTCGGCGCGCTGCACCTGGCGGACGGCATCGACGTGGTGATCGTCGCGGTCGGCCTGTTCGCCGTCGGCGAGTCGCTGTGGGTGGCCGCGCACCTGCGGCGCAACCAGGCCGAGGCGATCCCGGTCGGGCGGCCCTGGCTGTCCCGGTCGGACCTGCGGCGGACGTGGAAGCCGTGGCTGCGCGGGCCGGTGATCGGGTTCCCGTTCGGCGCGATCCCCGCCGGTGGCGCGGAGATCCCGACGTTCCTGTCGTACGTGACCGAGAAGCGCTTGTCCCGCAGGCAGGACGAGTTCGGCAAGGGCGCCATCGAGGGCGTCGCCGGGCCGGAGTCGACGGCGAGCGCGTCGGCGGCGGGCACGCTGGTGTCGATGCTGACGCTGGGCCTGCCGACCACGGCGGTCGCCGCGGTGATGCTGGCGGCGTTCCAGCAGTACGGCATCCAGCCGGGGCCGCTGCTGTTCCAGCGCGAATCCGCGCTGGTGTGGACGCTGATCGCGAGCCTGTTCATCGGGCTGGTGCTGTTGCTGCTGATCAACCTGCCGATGGCGCCGGTGTGGGCGAAGCTGCTGCGGATCCCGCGGCCCTACCTGTACGCCGGGATCCTGTTCTTCGCCAGCGTCGGGGCCTACGCGGTCAGCGGCTCGGTGATCGACCTGGTCCTGCTGTACGTGATCGGCGTGATCGGGTTCGCCATGCGGCGCTTCGGGTTGCCCGTGCTGCCGGCGATCATCGGGGTCATCCTCGGCCCCGCCGCGGAGCAGCAGATGCGGCGGGCGCTGCAGATCAGCGACGGCGACCTGACCGGGCTGGTGAACTCGCCGCTCGCGATCGGCGTGTACGTGCTGGTCGCGGTGCTGCTGGCGTGGCCGCTGGTGCGGAAGCTGGTGCGCCGCCGCGAACCGGTGAACGTGTGAGTTCAAGGGAGGGCGGCCGCGGGGCGGCCGCCCTCCCTCGTGTTCAGCTGTAGTTCTCGTCTGGTGCGGCGCCGGGAATCGGTTTGGCGATGAGCGCGACCGGGACGAAGAAGCAGATCTGGGCGATCACCAGGGTGAGCGTTCACAGTTCCCGCTCGTCGTAGTGGGCGGCCGCCCTGGCGAACAGTTCGTCGGGAACGCGCTACCCGGACGGGTTCGGGGTGAGCACGGCCACGGTCAGCTCCAGCGCGACCCGCTCCGCGTCGGTGAAGTACGGCGCGTTCCGCCACGACGCCACAGCGGTGATGCGCTCCTCGGTTTCCCCGGCTTTGCGCAGCTCGGCGGTTTGCCGGACGGTTTGGTAGGTGCTGCCGCCGAGCTGGCCGGCGCGCAGTTGCACCAGGTGGATGGTGGTGTCCGGGACGGCCCCGTTGTGGATGGCCTGCTGGGTGGCGCCGGCGATCGTGCCCACTTCGGGGATGTAGCGGGCGGGGTCGGGCAGGCGCGAGCGAAGAGTCGTCATCGGCTTCCTTTCTCGATGGTTGCTGGAAGTCCGGCGACGCGGCGGCCGCGTATGTGAGGTGCTACGGGCGCAGAGTGGCCACCTTGCCGGTCTCGAGCGCGACCCACACCTCGTCGTCCGGGACGGCCAGGCCGTGGGGTTCGGAGCCCGCTGTCGGCAGCGGGAATTCGGTGACCTCGCCGTCCGGCGTGACGCGGCCGACCTGCCCGGCGCCGATCTCGACGAACCACACCGCCTGGTCGTCCGCGGTGATGCCGACCGGCGCGGCCTTCTCGGTGGGCAGGGCGAAGTGGGTGACCGCGCCCTCCGGTGGTGACACGCGTGATCGTGTTCGCCTGGTTGAGCGTCACCCACAGCGCGCCGTCCGGTCCGGAGACTATTGTGGATGGATGGGAACCCTTGACGCCAAGGGGGAATTCCTCGATGGCGCCGTCGTCGAGGCGGCCCACGCGGTCGGTGTTCATCTCGGTGAACCACATCGCGCCGTCCGGGCCCGCGGTGATCCCGTACGGCCCGCACTCCGGCGGCAGTGCGACGGAGGTCGCCGTGCCGTCGGTGGCGATCCGGCCGATGCGGTGGTCGTGCAGGTGGCTGACCAGAGCGCGCCGTCCGGGCCCGAGGTGATGACCGCGGGCGCGCAGCCGGGGCCGAGGTCGAAAACCCTGGTGCCGCCGGAGATCCGCGCGATCTGTCCACTGTGGATGAGGGTGACCCACACGGCGCCGTCCGGCCCGGCGGTCGCACTGCCCGCACCCGCGCGCTTGTGCTCGACGCCGTGACGTCCCTGCTGGTGGAGGCCGGGTACGACGGGCTGAGCATCGACGCGGTGGCGGAGCGTTCGGGTGTGCACCGGGCCACGGTCTACCGGCGGTGGCGGGACGTGGGCGGATTGCTGTTGGACGTGTTCGACGCGGCCGCGGGGGACGAGTGGGTCCCGGCCGACACGGGTTCGCTCGTCGGCGACCTCATCGCGCTCAACCAGGAGGTTTTCGAGTCGTTGCGGGACGAGACGTCGGTGACGCGGGCGCTGATCGCGGCGTCGTTCCGGTCCGCTCAGGCAGCGGAGGCGTTGCCAGGGTTCTGGCGGGACCGGTACCGGCGGTGCGAGGTTGTCGTCTCGCGTGCTCAGCGGCGTGGCGAAATCGCGGGTGAGGTGGAGGCGCACCGGTTGCTGGTGGCCGCGACGGCGCCGCTTTACCACCGGCTCGTCCTGATGGGTGAACCGCCGCGGGTGGAAATGGCCGAGCAGGCCGCGCGGGACGCGGCCTGCTCGGCTTTGCCGGTTATCGGTGGGCCCGGTTACCAGGCCCGTCCGACGGAGTAGGAACTGGTCCAGATGTTCTGCAGCCGGACCGTGTCGCCGGATTCGGGGGCGGCCCAGATCTTGTTGTTCCCGGCGTAGATCCCCACGTGGTACACGCTGCCACCGGTGGAGAAGAACACCAGGTCACCGGGTCGCACGTCCGACTTGGACACGCTGCGCACGGCGGCTCGCTGGTCGCGGGCGGTGCGCGGCAGATCGATCCCGACCTGCTTGTGGGCGTACTGCGTCAGGCCGGAGCAGTCGAAGCCGCCGGGTGTCTCGCCGCCCGATCGGTAGGGCGTCCCGGCCTGCGCAGCGGCCGCGTTCACGATGCGATCGCCGGTGGACAGCTGGGTCGCGCCGACCGGCGCGGTGAACCCCAGCAGGGCGGCGGTCGCGATGGCGCAGGTGATCGGAATGGCGATCATCCTGCGTATTCGAGTGGGCACGGTATGAACCCCTCCTTCAGTCGTTGAAGGCATTTCGGTTCTTCTTTCCGGAACTGACCCACCGGCCGGGGGCAGAACCAGCGACCGAATTCCCAGGGCTCCGGTCACGAAACGGTATACACCCGGAATGGTGAATTAAAACACCATCGCCTTGCGGGTTTCGCAGGTGTACGCGCGTCTACGAGTCGTTGCAGGGGTTTCACTTCCGGTGCTGGCGGCTTGCCACGTGTGCGTGCCCCGGCGCTCGGTCGAGGCGCAAGGCCGGTGGCCCACTGATGGTCGTGCGGATGGTCCTGTCGCGAAGGGACGAGTGTCCCAGCGGTGACGAACCGGCGTGAGCGACTGTGCAAACCGGCGCTGGCAAGGGTGAGCCTGTGCCTACCGCGCGCCCGCGCCGGGGCCGCGCAAACCCGCACACGCGAAGGCGACCCGTAAGGGCGTGGACTGGGACGGCAGCGGCGTGAACCGGCGCGGGCGGCCGTGCAACCCGGCGCCGCACGGACGAACCGGTGCCCAGAGCCGCGCGTCCCGCGCGGCGGTCTCGCAAACCGGCGCTGGCGAAGACGAACCCGCGCCTACGCACCCGGCCCGCGCCTACGCACCCGCCCCGCGCCCACAGTCGCGCACCGTGCCGGCAGCCGCGCGCGTGAACCCGCGCTGGGCATGGCGCCAACCGAGCCCGCCTGGCAAGAGCCGACCCCGGCTGCCGACCGTGCGAACCGGCAGCAAAGACGAACCCGCGCCTACGCACCCGGCCCGCGCCGGCAGCCGCGCGCGTGAACCCGCGCTGGGCATGGCGCCAACCGAGCCCGCCTGGCAAGAGTCGACCCCGGCTGCCGACCGCGCGAACCCGTGCCGGCCACGGCGCAAACCCACCTGGCTACAAAGCCCACCCCCGGCCACCGGCCGCTCAAACCCGCGCCGGCTCCGCCAGGTCGAACCGCACCTGCAACCCCGGCCGCGCTTGTGCCGCCTTGTCGACGTCCTCCGTGACCACCACCGCGATCACCGGGTAGCCGCCGGTCACCGGGTGGTCCGCCAGAAAGAGCGTCGGCTTCCCGGACGGCGGCACCTGCAGCGCCCCGGTCACCATGCCCTCGGTCACCAGCTCGCCGTGCCGCGCCCGCGGCAGCGCCGGGCCCTCCAGCCGAATTCCGATCCGGTTGCTCTCCGACGTCACCGCGTACGGCTGGGCCAGCAGCGTCCGCAACGCCGACTCCGTGAACCAGTCGTCCCGCGGCCCGGGCAGGATCCGCAGCGCCAGTTCGTCCGACGGGGGCGCCGCGACCGGCGTGAAGCGCCGCGGCAGCGGCGGCGCGGCAGCCGCCCCGATCGGCAGCAACACCCCGCGCCGCAACGGGTCCGGGCCCAAGCCGGACAACAGGTCGGTCGCCCGGGAGCCGAGCACCGGCTCCACCGCGATGCCACCCCGCACGGCCACGTAACTGCGCAACCCGGTGGCCGGCCAGCCCAGCCGGAACTCGGACCCAACCGGGACCCGCAGCGCCGCGTTCATCGGCGCCCCCATGCGGTCGATCGTGATCGGGCACGGCGCGCCGGCCACCGCGATCGTCACCTCGGTGGTCGCGCGCGCCGCGAAGCCGCCGAAGGTCACCTCGATCCCGGCGGCGCCTTCGTCGTTGCCCGCCAAGCGGTTCGCCAACCGCAGCGAGGCCCGGTCAGCGGCGCCGGACTCCGTCACGCCGATGTCGGCGTACCCGGGCCGGCCCAGGTCCTGCACGGTCGACAACGGACCGCTGTCGACGACCTCGAGCACGGCGGCCATGACAACTCCGATTCGTTTCGGGTGCCGTGACCGTACAGATTGTTGAACGATCCTGCAAGAGGAATCTGTGACAGATGAACCCGAAACGTCAAAAACCGAAGAGGTCGTCCTGCCTCCGTGAGGCCGGCCTGCACCGGGGGCACGGCACCTCGCGCGAAGTGATCAGACCGGTCACGGGATCGACGTCGGTCTCCAGGATCCAGCCACCCGAGTCCCCGCATGTCCGGCAGAGGGTGCTCGTCTCAGCCATGGTCAGCCTGCCCATCTTCCCCCTCGATGGTCGTTACCCAATCGAGTGTGCGCCGCGGCGCTGGCGGATCGAGCGCACCCGCCTGACCGCCCGCGAAGATCGAAACCGCAGGTCAGAAGGTCCGGTACGGCGCGACCACGGCGGGGCTGCGGTTGTCCACGAGGGACTCAGGAGACGTAGGCATGCAGCCGCGCGGTGCGCGATTCCTCCCGCAGCTTGCCCAGCGTCCGCCGCTCGATCTGGCGGATCCGCTCGCGCGTCACGCCCAGCTCGCGGCCGACCTCCTCGAGCGTGCGCTGACGGCCGTCGTCCAGACCGCAGCGCAGCCGGATCACCTGCTGCTCCCGTGGTTTCAGCGTGGACAGCAGCTCGTCGATCTCCCGGCGCAGCACGTGGTAGGACGCGGGCACGCCGGGCCGGTCCGGGTGGCACAACAGGTCCGCGAGCACGCTGCTGCCGTCCGTGCCGACCGTCTGGTCGAGGCTGATCGGCTCTTCGTTGTAGGAGAGCAGCTCGATCACCTGGAACGGCGTCAGGCTCAGCTCGGCGGCGATGTCCTCGTGGCCCGGCTCCCGGCCCAGTCGCGCGGCCAGTTCGCGGCGCGCGGCGAGCACGCGGTTGACCTGTTCGGCCAGGTGCACCGGGATGCGGATGGTGCGGGACTGGTCGGCCAGCGCGCGGCTGATCGCCTGCCGGATCCACCACGTCGCGTAGGTGGAGAACTTGAAGCCGGGCGTGTAGTCGTACTTCTCCACGGCGCGGATCAGCCCGAGGTTGCCCTCCTGGATGAGGTCCAGCAGCGACATGCCGCGGCCGGTGTAGCGCTTCGCGATGCTCACCACCAGCCGCAGGTTCGCCTCCAGCAGCCGGTTCTTCGCCTCCCGGCCTTCCTCGGCGATCGTGAGCAGGTCGGCGCGCCGCTGCGGATCGAGCACCCGCGTGGTCGCGAGCAGGTGCTGGGCGTAGAGCCCGGCCTCGATCCGTTTGGCGAGCGTGACCTCCTCCTCGATGGTCAGGAGGCCGGCGCGGCTGATGCCGGTGAGGTACGCGCGGACCGGATCGGCCGGCTCGAAGAGCGGTGGGGTCACCTGCCGTTGCCTCCGACAAGCCAGGGGAGTCTGCTACGCCTGACAGAGTGGCCGAACGCGCTGGCACGGAACCGACAGCCGGGCGACGTGCGTCGAAGCGGAAAAGGCCAGGTCATGGGAAACCCGGTCGCGCCGGAGTGCGGTACGGTGCGGGTCGGCTACGGGACCGCCGTGCGCACCGCGGATTTTCGCCGGGTGATCACGGCCGGGTCCGGGGATATCGTTGGCTGGTGGAAGGGGCTCCGCAGGTGATCACGACTGGCCAGCAGCCGCACGCAGCCGCGCAGTTCGACGCGCGCGGCGGCGGCTCCGCCGAGCTGCGCGCCCAGGCCAGAGGGCAGGCGTGGTTCCGGCCCGTGCGCGGCCGCGGGCGGCTCGGTGTGGTGAGCCTCGCCCGGCTGCTGGCGTTCGAGATCGTGCTCGTGGTCGTCGCCGCGGTCGGCGTGCAGGAACTGTGGGCGCTGGTCGCCGCGGGCGTGATCGGGCTCGCGGTGATCGTCGGGATGTTCGGCCGCTCGAAGGGCCGCTGGTGGACCGAGAGCCTGATGCTGTGGATGGGTTTCCGGTCGCGCCGCGGCACTTCGGGGGAGAAGCGGGACGACCCGCGGCTGACCGCGCTGTGCGAGCTGGCGCCGGACCTCGTCGTCGAGGACATCGACGGGCCGGGGGAGACCAGGCTCGGCATGGGCAGTGACGAGGCGGGCTGGTTCGCCGTGCTCGAGGTGTCCGGCGGCGCGGACGTGGCGACCCCGCCGGTGCCGCTGGCCGCGCTGGCCCGCACCGCCGCCGAGGCCGAGCAGGCCGGCGTGGTGATGCAGGTCGTCACGCACTCCGTGCCCGGCCGCGAGCCCGGGACGCGTGACCGTGCCCTGTGGGTCGCGGTGCGCCTGGACGCGCGGGCCGTCGCCGAGTCGATGATCGATTCGCCGGGCGGGCGCCTAGACGTGCCCGCCGTGCTGGCCGAGATCACCCGCCGTGCCGAGCGCGTGCTGCGCCGGCGCGGGCTGCGGGCGCGGATGCTGACCGCGGACGAGGTCGTCGACGCGCTCGCCCGCTCCTGCGACCTGCTGCCCGGCGGTGGCCCGGCGCGGGTGCACGAGGCCTGGGAGTCGTGGCACTCCACGCGCCTGACCCACGGGTGCTTCTGGATCCAGTCCTGGCCGGACCCCGACCGCGGCACCGGGCTGCTCGCCGCGCTGGCCGAGCTGCCCGCGGATCTGGTCAGCATCGCGCTGCTGCTGGAGCCGTCGTTCGACGGGACCACGCTGCGCTGCCTGGTCCGGGTCGCCGCGACGGCGCAGCGGTATCCGCAGGTGTGCGACCTGGTGAAGACGCTGGCCGGGCGCAACGGCGCCCGGGTGTCGCGTTTGGACGGTCAGCACGGCCCGGCCGTGTATGCTTCGGCACCGAGCGGGGGAGGTGCACGATGAACGCCGGACAGTACCCACCGTCGCGGCCGCAGCCGCCGGCACAGGCGATGCCGCGGCCCATGCCGCCGGCGCAGGCCCAGCCGGGGCCGCCGCCCGCGCAGCAGCAGCAACAACAGCACCAGCACATGCCGCCCGGTCAGGCGGTGCTCGGGGCGCCCGCGATGCCGCAGGCGCCCGCCGTCGTCAACGTGGCTGCCCCGGCGCCGCAGACCCAGCAGGCCGGCTCGGCCGAGGCGGCTGCCGCGACGACGGTCGAGGTCGCCCGCCCCGCGCTGGCCGTCGGCGTGCCGACGCCGATGCCGCCGCAACCGCCCGGTCCCGGCCCCGCCGCGGGCGCGGCGCGCGAGCACCGCGACTGGCGCACCCGGCGGCACCGCTCGATCCCGCGGCTGCGCATCGGCGCGCACCACGCGTCCGACTCCGCACTGGAGTTGCTCCAGGTGTCCGCGTCCTCGGTGGGGCTGCCGCTCGGGCGGGACCAGAACGGGTTTCCGGTGGCGCTGACATTGTTCCGCCCGGAGCCGGTGTCGGTGAGCCTGATCGGCGGCGCCTGGGCGGCGCGGCTGATGGCGTACCGCGCGTTGCGGGCCGGCGCGCGGCTGCTGGTGTTCTCGCAGCACCCGGCGGACTGGGTCCAGCTCGGACAGTCGGCGACCGGCCGCACCGACCGGGTCGCCGTGGTGGCGCCGGGTTCGCCGCCCGCGGTCACCGCCAGCGCCGACGCGCCCGTGCTGTGCCTGCACGACGCGCCCCAGTCGCAGAGCGAGCCGGAGGCGTGGCAGACGCGGGTGCTGCTGCACCGGCGGCTCACGCCCGACCGGGTGGGGGCCGTGCCGGGCTCGGACCTGGTGCTCATGCAGCGGCTCACGCCCAACGAGGCGTCGCTGCTCGCGCCGGCGCTCCGGCTGGCCCAGCGGACGACCCAGCAGTTGCAGATGTTGCGCGACGACATGCTGGCCGTGCTGGCGGGGGAGACCAACCACTACGTGTGGGTGGACCCGGCGCCTGCCGAGCGAGCGCGCCTGGGACGGCCCGGGCGGTACTGACTCCGGGCGGGGAAGGCCGACCCGCCTGCCGGTCTTCCCCGCCCGGTCCCTTGTGGCCAAGTGCGGCCTTCCCCGCCCGGCCCCTTGTGTCTGGGTGCCGACCGCCCCCGCCCCCGATTGTGTTTCAGTCGCCGACCGGGGTTGTCAAGGCGGGGAAGCGTGCCTTGACAACCCCGGTCGGCGACTAAAGATCTGCTGTGGGTCGGGGGCGGGGGAGGTCTGGTTGGGTGGTCGCTGCTGTTTCGTCGCCGGGTCGCGGCCGGGCCGAACTCCCCGGGCAATGCAGTGCGGCCGCACTCCACCCCAGGAGAGTGCGAGCCGCGCTGCGGGGACCTTGCTACTTGGTCCAGACCAGAGGGGCGTCGCTGTATTCGTCGTCGTCGAATTCGGCTCCGGCGATCTGTGCGCCGTCCTGCGTGGCGGACAGATCGCAGGCCTCGTACTTGGCGCCCGCCGTCGTGAAGTCCTTCGGGGCGCCGTCGTCGGTGCAGCTGCCCAGCTCGCCGGTGATCACCACGCCGGTCGGGCCGCCGTCGGCCATGGCGAGGCCGAAGTTCGGCGACGAGGCGAAGGCGTGGTCCGCGCCGTCGACGTTCTCGACGGTGTACCGGATGTAGTACGGCGTCAGCCCCTTGGCGCGGTCGCCGTACTGCTGCTCCATCGCGGCCTTGTCACCGGCTTCGACCGCGGTGACGGTGACCGCCGCGGCGCCCTTGTCCCACGAGATGACCGCGCGGTCGCCGACTTTGAGCTTGGTGCCCGGGGCGGTCTTCTCGACCGCGCCGGCGGGCGCCGCCTGCGCCGACGAGCTCGGCGCCGCCGACGACGACGAGGCCGCGGTGGTGGTGGCCGGGCTGCTCGGCTCCTCGCCCCCACCGCAGGCCGACAGCGCCAGCGCCGCGGAAGCCAGGATCGGGAGCACGATGAGACGGGTTTTCTTCATGGGGAGGTACCACTCGCTTTCCGGTGTCTGTCCACTTCGAACGTGAACGCGTTATCTGTGGATCCGACGCGCCGGAAAGCGGATCAGTTCCGTCCGTCCAATGCGGATGGTTCCGGCCTGCGGTAGCCCTGCGGTTCCTGCTGCCCGCCGGTGACGACCGAACCACCCTGCGTCTCGACCTCGAACGCCGTCTGGTCGGTGACCGGAGCCTTCTCGTCCTTGCGGACGACGCGCTTCGCGCGGTCCGCCTGCACGACCGGCTTCGCGTGCCGGTCCGGAGCCGCGACCACGGGCGTGGGTGCCCGCAGCACGTTCGGAACCTCTCCGGACGGCCCGGCGACGTACTCCTGCGCGGAGTACCGCCCGTCGAACACCGACGTCGTGCTCATCGGCAGGTTCGCGACGAACTCCGACTGCTTCCGGCTGCCGCCCTGCGTCTTCCGGCGTTTGCGCTCGGCCATCCACTCGCTGAACGTCTTGCTCGGCGCCTTGCGGTGCGGGTTGGACAGCACCGGCGGCGCACCGACACCCGGCGGCAGGCCTTCGCGCGTTCCGGTGGGCGCTTCCTTCGCGCTGCCACCGCGGTTGGCGCGCTTCGGGTCGTTGTTCAGCACCGGCGCGGTCGACGGCGGCGGCTGGAAGGCGGGCGGCTGCTCGGTCAGGTCGCTCTTCAGCGGCGCACCGGGACGTCGCCCCGCCTGCACGGCCTGGCCGTTCGGCGACTGCCCGCCCGGCGGCACCGACGGCGCCGACTGCATGGCCTGCCGGAACTCCGAACTCGCTTCGAGGCTCAGGTGCTCGTCGAAGGGCAGCGAGGTGGTGAACGTGGGCGCGCCGGGCTGGTTGCCGCCCGGCTCCTTCGCCTGCGGTTGCTGCGGCATCTGACCGCCCGGTGGCGGTGTGATCGTGCCCGGTGGGTAGAGGCTGTTGCCCTGCTTGAACGACGGCGGGGTACCCGGACCGGCGCCCGGGCTCGGCGTCGACGTGGTGTTCAGGCCAAGCGTCGACGGGACGTTGTTCGGCGCCTTGCCGGAGAACAGGGTGGGCGCCGTGCCGTTGCCACCGAACGAGGGCGCGGCCGGCGCCTTGCCGCCGGTGAACGCGTTCAGCATCGGAGCCGCACCGCCGGCGAGGCCCAGCAGAGCCGGGTTGATGCCGGGCGCGTTCCCCGGTGGCGTGTTCAGTCCGCCGGGCGGGGCCGGCGCTGTCGGCGGCGGACCGGGCGGCGTCGGCGCGACCGGCGCCGGCCCGGGAGGCGCTGTCGGCGTCTCGGTGGCGTTGAACGCCGGGGTGTCCGTGGGTGCGTTCTTCGCGTTGAACGCGGGAGAATCGCCCGGCGGCTTCGGCGCGTTCTGGGGTGCGGTGGGGGCGTTGTCAGGTGCACCCGGAGCGGTTCCCGGGGGAACACCCGGCGACCCGCCGGGCGGAGTGCCGGGCGCACCGGGCGCGTTGAGCTCCGGTGGGCGCGGCATCCCGGTCGCCTCCGGGTGCAGGATCGCGTTGAGGACCTCGAGCTTCGGCGCGTGCGCGCCCTGCAGCTTGTAGATGTAGGGCGCGTACTGGCCGGCGATCTTCTCCGCGAGCTTGCGCGCCTCCCGGTCGTAATGCTTGGTGACCTTGTTGCCCGCCTCGAGCTTGTCCTGCGCGTTGCCCGGCTTGGTGCCGACCTTCGCCTCGTAGAACGCGCCCATGTCGTGGGTCGCGTTGTCGATCGCGTCCTTCTTCTCGGCCTTGTACTCGTCGTACAGGGCCTGCATCTGGGCCTGCGCCTCGTACATCGTGTTCGACAGGCCGTAGAGTGCGGTGCTGTTGTGCAGCGCGGCGTCCTGCCACTGCCGCAGGTACCCCAGGGTCATACCGACCTTGCTGAGGAAGACGTCCTTGGCGCCGGGCGACTTCCAGTGGTCGGCCAGCGTCTGCGTCTGCTCGCGCAGGTTGTCCGCGACGGTCTGGATCATCAGCTCGACGTTGCCCCACTGGCGGGCGCGGTCGGCCGTGGTGCCGGGCTGCTCACCCTTCACCACCGCGAGGAAGAGCGATTCGATGCCGTCACCGGAGAAGTCGTAGTTCTTGCAGACCGCGGGGGGCGCGTCCTGCCCGGTGTCGTAGTATGCCCCGCCGACGCCCGTGCCGATCTTGCTCAGGTCGTACCCGAAGTAGTCGTCGCCCATGCTCGTCTACCCCCCTGCCGCCGCGCGTCGTGCCTGCTCGAGCTCGTCGTAGTTCTGCCGGTAGTCGGCGCCGCTCGGCAGGTCGTGCTGGGTGCTGACCGACCGCTCGTCGGTCTTGACGGGCACCTTCTCCTCGGTGTTGCCGTCGTGGTCGACGTCGTTGACGTCCTTCTGCACCGACTCGCTGTAGTAGTCGCGGGCGTGTGAGCCGTCCTGGAAGTTGTATGTGACCACGTGCTGACTCGGCGCCGGGGTGTCGGATTTGACCGGCTTCCCGTCCTTGTCGTAGGTCTGCGACGTCGTGACCTGGTGGACGACGTTGGGGTTGGAGTCGACGTCGTGCTTCGTGGTGCGGCGCGTCTCGCCGACCGGGGCGCCGTTGCTGTAGAGCGTCGTGACCGTCGTGTCCTCGTCCTCGCCCTTCGTCGAGGTGATCATGTACTGCCGGACGCCGTTCTTGTCGTCCAGGTACTCGGTGGTCACCCCGCCGTTGGCCTGCACCGTGCGGGTGCCGCCGTCCGCGGTGCGGTAGGTCGTGATCGTCATGTTGCCCACGACGATCTGGTTGATCATCGTGTCGTTGCCGGTCCGGGTGACGCCGGTCCCGGGCGGCGGGGTGAGGTCCTTGGCGATGGTGTGCTTGTCGGTCAGCCAGGACGGGACGTCGCCCGGCTTCTTGGCGCCGTCCATCTGGAAGGCCCACTCGATCGCGTCGACCATCGACGCGTTGTTGCCGTCCATCTTCTCGAAGACCTCGCCCATGATCAGCGCGACGGACGCGATCGCGGTGACGTTCTTGTACAGGTCGGGGATGAACATCCCCATCTCCTGCGCGTTGCGGTCGGCGAAGGCCTGCATGTCCAGGCCCGGCTCGAACATCGAGGACATCAGCATGTCCTTGCCGCCGGGGCCCTGCAGCGCCGACTGGGCGGACATCGTGTCGCTGCTCAGCTCCTTGCCGACCTGGGCGATGTTCTTGCCGTAGTTGCGGAAGTTCGTCGGGTCCAGCTCGAGCTCGGCTCCGTTGGCAGCCCAGTCCGGGGTGGGAACGCTGCCTGGTTCGTCCGGTATCGGTGCCACGATGTCCCTCCCAAACGTCGTGAAGCCCAGCTCAGGTGGCGGGGGCCCACCGGGGGTAGGGGTCGGCGGACCCCCGCTTCCCTAGCCAACCACCTCGAGTCAACCCCGGTGAATCACTTTCCTCAAGCCTGCGGTGGCAGCTCGGCGAGCTGCACCAGGCGGGCGCCCCCGCTGCGGGTGATCAGCCAGCCGCGGCCCGCGGGCAGCTTCTGCGGCCGGATGTTGCCCAGCAGCGGACCCTCCTCGCGGTTGCCCGACATCAGGATCCCCGGCGAGGCGAGGTCCCGGATCCGGGCGATGACCGGGTCGAACATCGCCCGCGCGGCACCACCGCTGCGGCGCGTCACCACCAGGTGCAGGCCGATGTCGCGGCCCTGCGTCATGTATTCCAGCAGCGGCGCGAGCGGGTTGTCGTGCGGGTTCGGCGCGACCAGGTCGTAGTCGTCGACCAGGATGAACAGTTCGGGGCCGCTCCACCAGCTGCGCGAGCGGAGTTGCTCCGGGGTGATGTCACCTCCCGGCAGTCGCTTGACCATGGCGTCAACGGTCAGACGCACCATTTCCTGAACGGTTCCGCTGGAGGTCGCATAACCGATCAAGTACTCGTCCGGGATCAGGCCGAGCAGGCTGCGCCGGAAGTCGATCAGGGCGATCTGCGCCTGGTCGGGCGTGTACCGCGCCATCAGGCTGGTGGCCAGCGCGCGCAGGAAGGTGCTCTTGCCGGACTCGACGTCACCGAACAGCACCAGGTGTGGTTCGGCCGCGAAGTCCAGGCTGACCGGCTGCAGGTCGGCCTCCGAGATGCCGATCGGGATGCCGTGCTCGTCCGGGGCGGGCAGCGCGGTGTAGGGCAGCATCGGCGGCAGCAGCCGGACCCGCGGCGCGGGCTCGCCGGGCCAGGCGCTGTTGACCGACGTCACCAGGTGCGCGATGCCCTCGGCCAGCTCGTCCGCGGTCTCCTTGCCGTCCACCCGCGGGACCGCCGACAGGAAGTGCATCCCGTCCGGTGCGAGACCGCGGCCAGGGGTCTGTTCCGGGACACCGGCCGCCTGGCGCCGGCCGATCACCGAGTCCACCGGATCGCCCAGGCGCAGTTCGAGCTTGCTGCCGAACATGTCGCGCAGGTTCATGCGCATGTCCATCCAGCGGTTGGCCGCGGCCACCACATGCACGCCGAAGGCCAGCCCGCGGTTGACCACCTCGGCGACGTCGGCCTCGAGGTCCTCGAACTCGGCCCGCAGCGTGCCCCAGCCGTCCACGACCAGGAACAGGTCGCCGAAGCGGTCCTCCGGGAAGCGGCCCTCGCGCAGCAGCTTGCGGTAGGTCGTCATGCTGTCGATGCCGTGCTCGGCGAAGCGCTGCTCGCGCTCGGCGATCAGCGTGCGCGCCTCGGCCACGCTGCGGCGCACCCGGTCGATTTCCCGCCGGGTCGCGACCCCGCCGACGTGCGCGAGGTCCCGCAGCGCGGCGAGACCGCCACCGCCGAAGTCGAGGCAGAAGAACTGCACCTCGGCCGGGGTGTGGGTGAGCGCGAGGCTCGCCATCACCGCGCGGACGGCAGTGCTCTTACCGCTGTGCGGGCCACCGACGATCGCGACGTTGCCGCCCGCGCCGGACAGGTCCAGCCAGCACACGTCGCGGCGCTGGTCGGCGGGGCGGTCGATGATGCCGGCGGCGGTGCGCAGCGCCCCGCGGTGCTCCCGGATCCCGGTGGTCAGCCCGCGTTCCGGGTCGGTGACCAGTGGGGCGAGCAGCTGGTCCATCGTGGGCGGTTCCTGCAGCGGCGGCAGCCACACCTGGTGCGCCGGCACGCCCTGGCCTTCCAGGCGCTCGACCAGCACGTCCATCAGCGTCTCGCCGAGGTCGTCGGCCTCGGACGGCTTCGGCTGCTCCAGCGGCTTCTCCGCCAGCCGCGGGCGCAGGTAGGCCGTCGAGTAGTCCTGGACCGGGTCGATCTGGCGGCCCTCGTCGTCGGTGCGCTGGATCGTGCCGCGCCGGTGCACGCCCGACACGTACGCGGCCTTGAACCGGGTCAGCTCGTCGACACCGGTCTTGAGGAAGCCGTTGCCGGGGGAGCGGGGCAGCTGGAACGCGTCCGGCGTGCCGAGCACGACCCGGCTCTCCATCGCGGAGAACGTCCGCAGCGCGATGCGGTAGGACAGGTGCGAGTCCAGCCCGCGCAGCCTCCCCTCCTCCAGTCGCTGCGAAGCGAGGAGCAGGTGAACGCCGAGCGAACGGCCGACGCGTCCGATCTGGACGAACATGTCGATGAAGTCCGGCCGCGCGGTCAGCAACTCGGAGAACTCGTCGACCACGATCAGCAGCGCGGGCAGCGGGTCGAGCGGGGCGCCGGCGGTGCGGGCCTTCTCGTAGTCGCGCTGCGAACCGTAGTTGCCCGCCTTGCGCAGCAGCTCCTGCCTGCGCACCAGCTCGCCGCCGATCGCGTCGAGCATGCGGTCCACCAAATGCAGCTCGTCGGCCAGGTTGGTGATCACCGCGCTGGTGTGCGGCAGCCGGTCCAGCTTGGTGAAGGTGGCGCCACCCTTGAAGTCCACCAGCACGAAGTTGAGGATCTCCGAGTCGTGCGTGACGGCCAGCGCCAGCACCAGCGTCCGCAACAGCTCCGACTTGCCCGAGCCGGTGGCGCCGACGAGCAGGCCGTGCGGGCCCATGCCGTCCTGCGCGGACTCCTTGAGGTCCAGCTCCATCGGGCGGCCGTCGGCGGTGATCCCGATCGGGACGCGCAGCCGGTCCCGGTTGGACCGCGCCTCCCAGCTCTTCGCGAGGTCGAACTCGTACGGGTCGCCCAGCCCGAGCAGGTCGGTCAGCTCCAGCGAACCGGACAGCGGCTGCTCGCTCGCGGTCAGCGCGGACAACCGCAGCGGCGCGAGGGTGCGCACGAGACCGCGCATCTCCTCGACGTCCAGGCCGTCGGCGGTGCCGATGTTGCCCGCGCCGTCCATGGTGCGGCTGGTGAGGTTGCCTTCGGGCGAGACGTCGAGGACCAGCGTGGCCGAGTCGAGCAAGCGCGGCGGCTCACCGGAGAGGTCGATGACCGTGACACCCTCGACGCCACCCTCGATCATCAGGTGCTCGGACCCGCCGGTGTCGCCGCCGTCGACGAACACCACCACGTGAGTGGAGCCCTCGATCGGCTGCGTGCCCGGGTTGAAGCGCGGCCGATTGGCGAGCACGTCGTCGAGCATGGCCTCCAGCGCGGTGACGCTCGGCGCGACGAGCCGGATCTGGCCGACCGCGTCGGTCTTGGTCGGGTGCAGCGCGTGCGGCAGCCACTTGGCCCAGTCCCACAGCTCCCGCTCGCGCACGCAGAACGCGGTCAGCACGTCGCCGGGGGCGTGGAAGGTGCCCAGCTGCGCGACCAGCGCGCGGGCCATCGCGCGTTTGCGGTCGTCGTCGCCGGTCAGGTAGATGCGCGAGAACCCGCGCAGCGCGACCGCGACCGGCAGGTCCGGCACCGTCGAATAGGTGGTGACGAACTTCCGCAGCGCCATCGCGCACAGCGGTTCCAGCTCGTCGATCGGTTTGGTCTCCGGCGGCACCAGCGGCGTGGCCAGCTCCTGCGAGCCGAGACCGATCCGGATGACGGTGAAGTCCCAGTCGCCGGGACGGCGTTCCCACACGCGCGCGCTCTGCGCCGTCGACCACAGCCGCGACGGGTCCGGGTGGCGGTAGAACATCGCCTTGCGTTGCTGGTCGATCGTGTCCCGCACCTGCGCGCGCAGTTGCGAGAGCCGTCGCATGTACCGGCGGCGGTTGGCGATCATCTCCTGCTTGCTCGCGCCCTGCCCGCCCTGGCTGATGATCTGGAACAGGATCATGCCGAGCACCGCGACGCCGTAGAGACCACCGGCGACGTACATCAGCGGACCGGACCGCCCCGCGCCGATCAGCAGGGCCATACCGCCGGTGCCGGCGAGCATGGGCAGGATCATCAGCACCCGCGACCAGCTCTTGCCCGCGGGCGGCGGGTTCTCCGGTGGCGGGTCGAGCACCACGTCGCCTGATGGCAGGTCAGGCGCGGGCCGCCGGAGTGGCCGCTTGACTATGATCGTTCCCAAGACCGAAAACCTCCCGAGCGCCCGGGTGCGCCAGCATAGAGCTTTCCGCCAGCCTAGTGTCGCGCTTTAATTGATACTCTCCCAGCCGGTCTCGGGGTCCAATTTGGAGGTAGGGGCAGCATGACGTCGGCGATGGGCACGACCCTCGCGAAGGTGAGCATCACGACCCCGAAACGCGGGATCGACGTCGCGCTCCCGGAGAACGTGCCGGTCGCGGAACTGCTGCCCTACATCCTGCGGCACGCGGGCGAGGACGCGCCGGACACCGGCGAGCAGCACGGCGGCTGGTCGCTGCGGCGCCCCACCGGCGAACTGCTCGAAGGCAGGCAGACGCTCGCCGCGCAGCAGGTGCGCGACGGCGAGATCCTGCACCTCGTCCCCGGCCCGGTCGACTGGCCCGAGATCGAGTACGACGACCTGGTCGAGGCCATCGCCAGCGGCGCCCGGCGGTACGGCCGCAGCTGGGGCCGCGCGGCCACCCGGCGCGCGGGGCTGGTCGTCGCCGCGGTGCTGTTGAGCGGCGGCAGTCTGGTCTCGCTGTTGTTCGAACCACCGTGGCTCGACGCCGGGCTGATCATGCTGTCCGCCGCGGTGGTCCTGACCGCGCTGGGCATCGTTGTCGCGCGCGCGGTGCCGGACGCGTACGCGGGGGCGGTGTTCGCCGGATCGGCCCTGCCCTACGCGTTCCTCGGCGGGTACCTGCCGACCGCGGCCGACCACCAGGGGCTCTTCGGGTTCGGCTCGTCGCAGGTGCTGCTCGGCACGATCGCGCTGCTGGTGTTCGGCATCGTCGGCTACCTCGGCGTCGGCGCGATGAGCAGGGTGTTCGTCGCCGCGATCAGCACCGGGTTCCTCGGCGCGCTCGGGGCCCTCTTCGCCGGCTGGATGGACCCGGACGCGGCGGGCGCACTGGTCCTGACCATCGCGATCGGCCTGCTTCCCGGCTACCCGTGGCTGTCGCTGCGGCTGGGCCGGGTCCCGCTGCCCGCGCTGCCGCAGCGCTCCGCCGACCTGCTCAAGGACGAACCGCACCCGGCCACCCCGGCCGTGTTCGACGCGGCCGCGCGCGCCGACGAACTCCTCACCGGTTTCCTCACCGGCGCCGCGCTGATCAGCGCTTTGGCATCGATCTTCCTCGCCGCGCACGGCGGCGGCTCGCGGCTGATCATGCTGATCCTGGCGTGCGCGGCGCTGCTGCTGCGGGCCCGGCTGTTCCCGGTGCCGCGCCAGCGGATCCCGCTGCTGGTCGCTGGGCTGTGGGTGTTCGCGCTGCTGGCCGACTGGTGCTTCGGCACCGCGTCCGGCAACGGCGGGATCGGGCTGTTCCTGCTGGCGCTGGTGGTGATCGCGCTGCTGGTCGCGGCGGCCGGGCTGGTCTACAGCCGCAAGAACCCGTCACCGTGGTTCGGCCGCATCGCGGACATCGTGGACGTTATGGCTATCGTGGCCCTGATCCCGTTCGCGGGGTTCATCACCGGATTCTTCGCATACGTCCAGGGCCTGATGGCCTCGATCGGCTGAGGGATAGGCGTGCCCACTCGTCGCGACCAGCTGCAGGCCTACCAGTTCATGATGCAGCGGGTCACCTCCGCGCTCATCGTGCACGAGACCGATCCGGAGCTGACCCCGTTGCGGCGCGGTGTGGGCGCGGTGTTCGCCGGGGTGATGATCACGGTGCTGGTCGCCGCGGGCTTTGGCGTTTACGGGGTGTTCACCGGAGTCGGTGGCACGTCCTGGAAAGCCGACGGCGCGGTGGTGATCGAACGCGAGACGGGCGCGACGTTCGTGTACCAGTCCGGGGAACTGCGGCCGACCCTGAACTACGCCTCCGCGCGGCTGCTGACCAGCGCGGACAAGGCCGGGCCGTATCGCGTGGCCGGCAAGGACCTCGCCGGGCTGCCGCGCAAGCCCGCCGTGGGCATCCCCGGCGCGCCTGCTTCGCTGCCGCCCGCGAACCGCGCGACCGCGACGCCGTGGACGATGTGCTCGGTGCTGGGGCAGAACCTGGCCGGCGCCCCGCTGACCACGACCACGCTGATGGTCGGGCAGTCGATGCCGGGTGGCGCGCCGCTCGGGCAGCGCGCGATCCTGGCCCGCGACTCCACTGACGGCACCGTCTACCTGGTGTGGAACAACCACCGCTACCGGATCACCGACGCCGCCGTGATCCGCTCGGTGTTCGGCGCTCAGGCCAGCCCCGTCGAAGCGGGCACCGCCTGGCTGAACGGGCTTCCGGTGGGGCAGGACCTCGGCCGCATCGACGTGCCCGGCCAGGGCGCACCGTCCTCTGTGCTCAGTGGTTTCCAGGTCGGCGACGTGGTCTACTACCCGCTGTCCCGCGGCGTGCAGTACTACCTGGTCCGGCAGGACGGGCTGGCCCCGCTGACGGAGCTGCAGGTGCGGATCATCTCCGGCCAGTACTCCGTGCAGCCCAAGGAGATCCCCGCCGCGGCCGCGAACGCCGCGCCGACCAGCAACGCGCTGGTGCCTGCCGAGGGCGAGGCGGCTCCGCCCTCGCTGCCGCCGGAGCTGGCCACCGTTCCCGACGAGGGCCGCGCGGCCCTGTGCGCGGAGACGCACGACGCCCGCACCGACCCGGTGATCTCGATCGGCGGTGACCCGAACGCCATGGCCGCGGCCATCACGACCAGCGTGGAGAGCGGCACCGGCACGAAGCTGGCCGACCGCGTGCTGGTCCCGCCGGGCAGCGTCGCCGTCGTGCGGGTGCTGCCGTCGGCCACGGCGACCACGGGGGCGTACACGCTGGTCACCGACACCGGCCTGCGCTACCCGGTGCCGTCCGAGGGCGTGCTCGGTCAGCTGGGGTACGCCGCCTCGTCGGCGGTCGACATGCCGGCCGCGCTGGTGCAGCGCATCCCGGAGGGCCCGACGCTGAACCCGTCGGCGGCGATGGTGTCGGCCGTCCCGTAGTCGGCCCGCACCTGGCGTCGGTGAAGATCTGACCAAAAGCCTTGACCAGCGGTTTTCGTCCGTGCGAGGGTGGTACGGGGCGACGGGGGGATGTCAGCCGCCGCGCCTACTCTGCTGATAGATGTCCGCACTGTGGTGGTAGAACGTCTCCGAAACGGGGGGTGACAGGCGTGGCCCTGAATCTCGATGAAGACCAAGTGACCCGGTTGAACACACTGCTGCGTGACGCCAAGGACCGCGGCGAGGAGCTTTGCCGGAGCATGCAGGCCGACTACGCGAACGTGGTCGGCGCGAACTGGAAGGGCATCGCCTCGATGGCCGCCCTCGGCAAGTCGGACGAGATGCTGCAGTTCTGGAACAGCCAGCTCGCGCCGATCCTGGACAAGCTGATGACCGGCATCGTCGGTACCCAGAACCTGATGGCCGACCACGAAAGCGACGGCCAGAGCAAGATCAACGCCATCACGCCGGGCATGGGCAACTTCAGCCGCCTGGCCTGACTCGTCGACCACACCGGAAAGGGGTAACGGCATGGTTATTCGCTATGACGACATGGTGGGCCAGACCGGGTCGACGAACGTCACCAAGTCGACCGACCTGGCGGACCTGTTCAACGACTTCATGGCCCAGGCCAAGGGAATCCTCGGCACCGACTGGGAAGGCCAGGCCTCGACCGCCTTCGAGCAGGCGCACGCCGAGTGGAACCAGAAGCTGCTGAGCTACTCGGACACGCACAACCAGGTGGGCCAGACGGTGATGCGCACCGCCGAGGAGGCGTTCGCGAAGGACCAGCAGGCGAGGGGCTTCTTCGTCTGACCTCTCTCGTCACCGCCGGTCCCGGAGCGTGTCCGCGCTCCGGGACCGGCTTGTCTCACGCTCGGAAAAGACCAGGGGAGGAACCGGTTGTGCGAGACCAGGTCAGGACCGCTTGGGGCGGTCGCTGAACAGTTCCACCGGCGGCTCGGGACGCTCGTCGTCCGGCCGGTCCTGGGGAACGGGGGCGAGGCCGTTGCGCCAGCGACGCCGCCGGCCGAGCGGTCCGAACACGACGATCGCGGTCACCAGCACCACGAGGGCGAAGCCGCCCGCGGCCAGGCCGAGGGCCCATTCGTCACTGCGGTTCTCGGCGGCCTGCCGCGCCGCGACCTCCGGATCGACGGTGACCGGGGTGAGCGGGGGCAGCGCCACCGGGTTGCCCGCCACGACGTCGTCGGACACCGCCTGGTACGGGTTGACCACGCCGTAGCCGTAGGACGCGCTGCCGGTGCCCTCCGGCGCCGGGGTCGCGGTGGCGTACAGCCGTTTCGCGATGTCCTGATTGGACAGCTGCGGCCGGTAGGAGCGGACCAGGGCGACGGTGCCCGCGACGTAGGCGGTGGCGTACTCGGTGCCGGCCACGGCGCCGAGGCCGCTGTTCGGGTACGTCGTGACAACGTTGGCACCCGGGGCCACCAGGTCGACCGCCTGCGCCCGGGAATCGTCGGCCACCAGCCCGTTCTCGGCGAGCGAGCCCACGCCCACGACACCGTCGTAGGCCGCGGGGTAGGGGATCAGGCCGCCGGGCTCGTTCGTCTGGCGTTCGCCGACCGCGGCCACCACGACGATGTCGCGGGACAGCGCCCGCTGCACGGCGGCGCGCAGGGCCGGGTTGTCCTCGTAGGTGATCGTGGGGACGGCGATCACGGTCGCCTCGCGGTCGACGGCCCAGTTGATGCCCGCGGCCAGGTTCTGCGGCGCCACGCTCTGCCGCGGTTCGCGGCCCGACGGGTACTGGTCGCCCACGACCTTCGCCGACAGGATCTGCGCACCGGGTGCCATGCCGTGGAACCCCACCACGGTGGTCGGCAACGCGGCGATGATGCCGCTCACGCCGGTGCCGGTGCCGAGGCAGTCCGGGCTGCCGCTGGACTGGCCGGTGTCCGGGGGCGCGAACGCCGCCCGTTCGGCCAGACGGCCGGTGAGCTGCGGGTTGTCCGCGGCGCCGGTGCTGACCACGGCGACGCGCTGGCCCGCGCCGGTGCTCAGCGGCCACACCCGATCGGGTGCCAGGAGCTGCTGGGACCACGGAACGGGAACCACGAGGCTCCCGGATACGACACAGTTCTGCTGGGCCTGTGCGGCCGGCGGCGCCACCGTGACGGCGGCGAGGCCGGCGGCCGCGGTGACCAGTGCCGTGCGGAGGCGCTTCGCGTTCACGGCGGCGATGCTAGCGGAGTGACCGGTGATCATGGCAATGTCGCCACTGTGCCGGATGGACGGAGGTAGTCATGAGTTCCCCTTCGGGGCGCGTGAATCCCGCGCTGATCGGCATGCTCGAGCAGATCAAGAAGGCCACCGAGGAGCTGCCGAAGGCCAGTCAGCGGATGATGAAGCTGACCGGTGTCGGCTGGTCGCCGGACAAGCTGGTCAAGGTCGTGGTGGGTCCGCGGGGCCAGCTGGCCGACATCGACATCGACCCGCGCGTGTTCCGCAAGCCGGACGCGGCGGCGCTGCAGGCGGCGATCCTCGCCGCGTCGCGGGAAGCCGTCATCGACATCAATCAGCAGCGCGAGGAGATCATGGCCGGCCAGTTCCCGGCCGACATGGGCTCGCTGCAGCACGAGATGCGCTCCAACGAGAGCGACACCATCGGCAAGCTGATGAACCGACTGGACGCCGACATCTACGCGGAAGGGAAGGAAGACCGGTGAGCTACCTCGAGATCAACACCAGCCCGGCGGAGATCCGTTCGCTCGGCGAGCAGATCGCGTTGAACGGCAGCGATCTGGCGAACCTGGCGAGCGCGGCCAACGGCGAGCACGAGCAGAAGGCCGGCGGCCCCGACCTGGCCGTGTTCGGCAACGACGACCTGGGCAAGCAGTTCAAGCCGACCTACCACGGCACGCCGGGGTCGACCGGCGTGCCGGGCTTCGACGCGTCCAACGCCGGGCAGTTCTTCGCGTCGATGAAACAGATCGGCGACGAGCTGGGGGACCTCGGCGGCGGTCTGCGGTCCGCCATCGACGGACAGATGGGCACCGAGCTCGACAACCTCGCCGCTATCAACAAGATCACCCCGCCCGCCTGATCCGCCGCATCCGTCCGTTCGAGAGGTCCGCCAATGGGAGTGCACAGAACCATCGATGATGGTTTCGCGTACTTCGCTCAGCTGTTGGCGGATTTCGGGGACGCGGCCGACAACTTCATCCGCGACGTCAACGACTGGCTCCCGTTCCCGGTGCTCCCGCCGATCGTCCGCGCGGCGATCGACGGGTGGCTCGGCGAGTACCCGGAGGCGCACCCGGACGACGTCCAGCCGCTCGTCGACTTCTGGAGTGCCAAGGGGCTGGACCTGGCCGACCTGCAGGGGCAGCTCGGCACGCTCACCGAGATGGTGACGCAGGGCTACCAGGGCGCCGCGCCCGCGCAGTTCGCCGCCGCGTCCACGCAGTTCAGCAAGGTCATCCTCGGCGCGGCCCAGAACGCCATGGAAATGGGCATGGGAGTCGGGCAGTTCCAGACCAGCCTCGCGCTGGCGAAGAACAGCTACGAGGTCATGCTGGTCATGACCGTGACCGAGATCGCCGTCTCCCTGGCCGCCGCGGTGGCGAGCGTCGGTGAGAGCCTGGCCGGCATTCCCGCCTCGATCACCGCGACTGGGCTGGCGCTGCGTGCCGTTCTGCGCAAGGCGCTCCAGGAGATCGGCGAGATCATCATCAAGACGGTGACGCGCCAGTTCACCATCAAGGGGGCAGGCCACGCGATCGCCCGCGGCTGGCGGATCTACCTCGCGCACACGGCGGGCCGGATCGGGGCGCGTGAGGTCGAGCGCACCCTGATGCGGATCATGCCGCAGATCAAGAACTCCTACATCCGGCGGGAAATCGCCCAGCAGCTCGGGAAGGCCTACGGCGGGCGGGCCCTCAACCGCGCGATCACCGAGACGGCCCGGCGGGGCGGGCCCAAGTGGCTCCTGCGCGAAGGCCAGGTCGCGCGGCGGGGTGCGATGACGCCCGAGATGGAGCGGCGGATCGCGGAGGTCGTGGCCACGCACGTGGCGCAGGGCGGCGCGGGCAAGGTCATCGGCCAGCGGCTGTTCGGCTACGGCGTGCGCAGCGGTGCGATGTACGGCGCGGGCGGCTCCCTCGCCGGCGAGGTCTTGACCGACATCGAGATGGGGGACAAGTACCGGGTCAACTTCACCAACGTCGCCGCGGGTTTCGTCGGTGCTTCGCTGGGTGGTGGTCCGCTGGCGCTGGCGGCGGGGCTGCCCGCGCACGTCATCCTGGGCGCCGCGGGCGGTGTCATCGGCCAGGTCGGGTCCGTGGGGTTCACCGCGGGCATGGACAAGCTGATGAACGCGGAGGGCACGCCGCACGACACCACCGCGCGCAGCGCCCGCGGTGGCCAGCAGGCGGGGGAGGACCCGCTCAGCTGGGACAACCTCAAGAAGGCCGCGCTCGGTGGCGCGGTCGGCGGTGTGCAGGAGCTCTACGCGGGCGGCACGCAGCTCTTCAAGTTCGACCGGTCTTCCATGAGCTTCCAGTTCGAGCTGGGCGAGCACTTCCAGGCGAACCTGGCCGACCGCAGGCTGCTGACGAACTTCCACGCGGGCAACGACTTCTCGAACTTCATCGGGCAGTCGCCCGGGCAGGCGCCTGCCGGTGTCACGTGGAGTGATGACGGTGCCGCGCCCGCCGCCGGGCATTTCGGCGGCGGCGGGACGCAGACCGCGACCGGCGGTGGGACCGGTGGTGGGACCGGTGGGTCGTCGTCGGGTTCCGGAGGCGGGTCGAGCAGTGGTGCGGGCTCGGCGGGCCGGGGCGGCACGCCGTCCGGTGCGGGGGGTTCGCACGGGTCTGGCGGTTCGGGTTCCGGCTCGGGCGCGGGGGACGCGTCGTCGCGCAACGGCCGGACCGCACCGTCCGACGGGGAACGCCAGACGACGCCCGACACCGAGCCGCAGCGAGCGGAGACCCCGGACAGCGAGGCCACCCCGGCGCCGGAGGAGCAGCGCCGGGTGGCCACCGCGGGCGGCGACCCGGCCACGAGCACCCGCGACACCGGCACGCAGCCGAGCCGCACCACGACGCCCGACCCCGAACAGTCCACACGCGACGCCGGCCACGCGGCGTACTCCGGGCGCGCCGAAGGTGATTCCGCCGGAACGTCCACCCGCGACGGTGCGACCCGGAACCCGGATGCGCCGGCACATCAGGAAGGCGGCACCACTCAGAACCCGGACGCACCCGGACGTCAGGAGGGTGATGCGCGGAATCCGGATGCCGCGGGGCGTGGGGAGGGTGATGCGCGGAATCCGGACGCGACGGGGCGTCAGGAGGGTGACAGCCGGAACCCCGACGCCACGGGCCGCCAGGAGAGCGACACCTCCCAGAACCCGGATTCCGGCACC
Source organism: Amycolatopsis methanolica 239 (assembly GCF_000739085.1). NCBI lineage: Bacteria > Bacillati > Actinomycetota > Actinomycetes > Pseudonocardiales > Pseudonocardiaceae > Amycolatopsis > Amycolatopsis methanolica. Next base: position 2,136,870 of record NZ_CP009110.1, read on the forward strand.
CGCGACGGGAACCCCGACGACGCCGTCCGCACTACCGACAACCGTGAGCACCGGCAGCAGTTCACCCCGGACACGCCGCCGGAGAGGGCCGAGCGCGGGCCGGAGACCGCGACGGCCGTCACCGCCCGCACCCTCGACGCCCTGAACGAGGCGGGTTACACCGTGCAGGTGGACCGGGAAACGGGCATGTTCAGCGTGATCTCGCCGGACAACCAGGCCGCGGAGTTCTTCCTCACCCTCAACGACGAGCTGTCCGCAGGCGCGATGCAGGTGCGCGGTGACGAGGTCCACGTCTCGAGCCTGGTCTCCGAGGACCTGGCCGAGGTCATGCAGCAGAACCGGGCCATGATGGACCGGGTCCTGGAGCACCTCTACGCCCGCAGCCCGCTGCCCGACGGGCTCACGCCGTCCCTGGTGTTCACCCACGCGGGCACGGTCGCGGGCGCGACGACACCCCAGCCGGGCACGAGGTGGCACGCGCTGCCCCGCACCGTGCAGGCCGGCCCCGACCGAATGCCCTCGACGCCGAGCGCCCAGGACCTCACCGACGCGATCACCCGCCGCCAGCAGTCCACTCCGGACAACGACCTCGCGAGCCACCGCATCGCCACCGCCCTGCATGGCACGCCGGGCGAGGGGCCGTTGGTCGTCCAGTACGGCAACGGCAACCGCGTCCTCGTGCAGGTCCTGCTGGACGACCGGGTGCCCGACAACCACGTGCAGGTCGACGCGGGCACCTGGCAGGTGCGGCCCGACGGCTCCGCCCGGCAGACCGGTGAGGCCACGATCCGGATCGGCCGCGGTGACCTCGACGCGCTGCTGGAAGAGGGGCTGCGCACGGTCGCCGACGGCGTGCCGGGACGCGACCAGCCGCACCGGGCGGTCAACCACCGCGAGCTGTCGCGGGTGCCGCGCGAGCCGGTCAGCGGTTCGGTCACCGTCACGCGTGACACCACCGCCGACAGCGACGCGGTCGTGCGCGAGTTCGACTCCTTCGTGCGCGGCCTGGGCCGGACCACGGCACCGCAGACCGTGACCACCCCGTCGGCGCCGTCCCTCGGCGACGCGATCCCGCTGCAGCGCCTCCCCGAATCGGGCGCTCGGCTGCCGCAGCGGGTGGAGTTCCACGACGACGTCGTGCGGCTGGTCTACGACGACGTCACGGTCGACGCCGTGCTGGCGGTCGATTCCGAGCTCGCGGCCGGCGAGTACCAGGTCGTCTACCCCCGGTTCACCGCCGACGGGGTCCAGGCCGAACCCCTGCAGCTGCGGGTGTCGGACCAGACGCTGAGCGACGGCTTCCAGCGCACGATCTCCGAGCGGGTGAAGTGGCGCCACGTCCTCGGCGAGGTCGGGACCACGTTGCAGGGAATGGGCACCCTCACCGACGGTACGGTCGCGCTCTACCGGGACCGCAGCGTCGTCCCGCTCGCCAGGACGGTCATGACGACCGTCCGCGGGGCGCGGCTGGTGCCGGACGCGCTCGCGCCGCAGACCGCGGAGGGCGGGCCGCGCCACCTCGCGGTGCGGATGCCCGACGCCGCCTCGTTCGGCCAGGACACGGGCCGGGTGATGGAGGCGCTCGCGAAGGCAGGCCTGCGCCCCGACACCACCGAACTGCAGTGGGACCACGCGGGATCCGGCGTCCCCACGCGCTGGACCAACCCCGTCACCGGTGAGCGGTTCGTGCTGCGGTTCGGCACACCCGACTCGGTCGCGGCCCGCGCCCACGCCGCGCAACTCGACCCGGACTCCGGGCAGCGCACCGAGATCCTGCGCGGCGTGCTCGAACCGGACCTGAGCACGATCGAGCTGCTGTCGGCGCAGCGCCACAACGCCTGGGACCTGGCGGGTGTGGCCGACCACGAACACCGGCCGCCGATCGCCGACCTCGAAGTGTCCGGCGACGTGCTCGACCGTCTCGTGCAGCGGCACGGTCCCGAGGCAACTGACCCCACGCAGATCCGCGTCGCCCGCCGCTGGTTCGATGAGGGCGCGAACCCGCGGCTGGTGCTCGGCGAAGTGGTGCGCGATGTCGTCCGGCGGCCCGATGTCGCGACCTACGACGAGGAGTCCGGGCTCTGGGCGGTCCGCGGTGAGCGCAACGGGCTGACCATCGCCGCGGTGGTCGACGCGGAGGGCCACACCGTCCAGGCCGAGCCGCTGCCGGGACCGAACACCGAAGCCGGGCGGCTGTCCGCGGCCGAAGCCGGGCGCGTGCTCGGGCAGTTCCAGGCCGCGGTCGCCGCCACCGACGGCGCGCAGGTCCGGCCGACGACGCTCGACGACCTGGGCGGGACCGGGCCGGTCCGCTACGCCGTGGACCTGGCCGACGCGACCTCGCGCGACGCGCTGCTGACCGAGCTGGCGGACCGGGGCTTCGACGTCACCGGCGCCACCGGCGACCGGGTGGACCTGCGGCACGCCGAGACCGGCCAGCCCGTGCAGGTGCGGCTGCGCACCCCCGCGACCACCACCGGCACCACCACGGCTCCCGATCCCGCACCCGGCACCACGCCGGACCCGGAAACCCGGCCGGACCCGATCGCCGACGCGGTCGGCGAGGTGCGCGGCGCGGCCCTGACCGAGGACGGGGAGTCGCGGTTCACCATCACCGTTCCCGCGGACGACTACCTCGTCGCGGGCCTCAGCGTGGCCGATCAGCTGGACGCCAACGGCCTGACGCTGACCGACGTCGACGGCGCGTTCGGCCGCCGGTCGGCGACCCAGTTCGGTGGCCGCCAGTGGCACGGCTGGCACACCACCTGGACCACCGCCGACGGCCGGACCGTCGAGATCCACCTGACCACCGAAGAGGGCAGGCAGCACGCCGCGCAGGTGGCCGAGATCGCGCGGCAGCGCGACCAGCTGCGCCGCGGCGACCCCCGCCGGTTCTGGTTGGACTCGCAGTTGCGGCGCCTCACCGACAACCCGCCGGTGCCCGCCGACGCCGCACTGACCCCGGAGGTCCGGCGCGCGCTGACCAGCGGCCGTCTGGCGCGCCAGGTCGCCGCCGAGCTGAACGTCCCGCGGGTGACGTTGAGCAGGCCCGAGGGGGACCTGCCGGGCCACCTGGTCGCACGCACCCCGGACGGCACCGAGGTCGCGGTGGTCCGGACGCACGCCGACCTCGGCGCGCTCCGCCGCGAGCTGGCCGGCCTCAGCGTGACGCTGGAGCCCGCCCACGTCGGCGAGCTGGGCGACACCGGCGCCGGCTTCGCCGTCGTGCCGCTGACCGAGGGAGGCACGGTCGCCGAGGTGGCCGCCGCCTTCGCCGACACCGCCCGGCCGAACGGCTGGCACCACCCGGACGTCGCCTTCCGCACGGACCGCCCCGCCGAGGACCGGATCCGGCTCGACCAGGACGTGCTGCACGACCACATCCTGGATGGCACCCGCGGCGGCGGGCACCGCCACGGCACCGGGGTCCCCGGCAAGACCGAGTTCCCCGCCCGGTGGAGCGACGACCGGATCGAGGCGGTCATCCGGCAGACCGCGGCACACCCGACCGCCGGCCAGTGGGACGAGGACCACAACTCCTGGATCGTGACCAGGGAGCACGACGGGGTCGTCGTCGCGGTGGTCGTGCTGCCCGACGGCTGGATCGCCACGAGTTACCCGGAGGAGGGCCGTGGGGTCGTCACCAACCCCCGGCCGGTGACGCCGGAACGGCACGAGATCGCGCCCACCCTGCCCGAGGCCGTGCTCGCCCAGCTGGAGAACCTCCGGCACCCGGACCGCCCCGCGCGGCTGCCCAAGTTTCCCGCCGAGTGGTTCGAACCCGGGCAGCTCGAGACCATCCTGACGCGGATCGTGGCCGACGGCTTGCAGCCGGACGCGCTCGCCGAGACCCCGCTCGAACCGCTGGGGCGCAAGAAGCAGGACTGGGTCTACGGTGAACACGACGGCGTGCGTGTGCGGGTCGCCATCGACCGGAACAACGTCATCCACAGGGCCGAACCGGTCGTGGAATCCGCGGATGACCAGCAAGAGGGAAGGAGCCGGGACGGTGCAGCTCTCCGAGGCGGAGATCGCGCAGCGGATGGCGGATCTGCCCGACCGGTTCGCGGACCGGCTGGACGAGCAGGCGCTGACGTCGGTGCGCCGGACGCTGGACGTGGGCGAGTGGCCGATGAGCGTGCAGGCGCTGATCCGGGCACTGCGGAGGCTGGACAGGCCGGTGTCGACGCGGGAACGGGCCGAACTGGCGAGCTACCTGGAGATGTTCGACAGCCCGGACGATCCGGAACCGCTGAGGCGGCGGGCGGAACAGGTGAAGCAGGACCTCGCGTCGCTGAGGGAACAGCCGAGTCTCGACGCGACGGAAGCGACCGCGCTGGCGAAAACGCTGACGGCGACGTTCGCGCCGCGGATCCCGGAGCCCGATCGCGGGGAACTGATCCAGGAGAACGAACTGGAGAACTGGCCGGATCTGACGCTGGCGACGGTCGAACTGCTGGAACGGCACGCGATTCCGGTGACTCCGGAGGAACATCGGATGCTGCGGCAGCTGCTGGACGCGATGGATCTGACCAGGCAGGGACTGACGGCGATCCCCGTCCGGTAGCGCGGCCGGACGCACGCACGGTCGTCGACCGGCTGGACGACGCGACGCGCGAGCGGGTCGTGCGCTTCGCCGACCACCGGCTCGAGGTGGTCGCGCGCGGCCTGGACGTGACGGTGGACGAGGTGCGCCGCCGGCTGCAGGACCGGATGGCCGACGCGTTCGAACTCACCGACGCCGGCCTGGCGGAGGCGTTCGCCGACGACGCCGCGGCCCACGACCGGCTGGTGTGGTACGTCGGCTCGTCCGGCGTGTACGACTGGGCGACCGGCCGGGTGGGCCTGCGTCCCGGCGAGCCGCTGGGCATCGTCGCGACCGCGCTGGTGAAGGAGGTCATCACCTCCTTCCGCACCCCGCCGCACCTGGCGGCCGCGGCCTTCGACGGCCCGCCCGCCGACCTGATGGTGCAGCGGGAGATCGACGACCACGTGTTGCTGCGGGAGTGGCTGCGCGGGCTCCGCGACCAGCTGCCCGCTGAACTCGCCCAGGCACGCAGCTGGTCGGAGCGGACGCTCGAAGAGGTACTGCGGTACCGGTACGGGTCCACTGTGGACCACGTGGACCGGTTCACCGTGTCGATCGAGCGCGGCGAACCGGGTGTGGAGCCCAGCCTGGGGCGCGAGAACGATCCGCGCCTGACGCGGATGGCAGACGCGGATGTCGCCGATGCGGTCGCGGGCCGGCTCGGGGAGCCCGCGGTGACGCTGACCCGCGCCGAGGGGGAGATCACCGGCCGCCTGCCGGCGCACTTCGTGGTGCGCGGCGGCGACGGTTCCGACATCGCCGTCGTGCGCGTGCACGACAACGCGGATGCGGCACGCGCCGAGCGGGACGTGCTGGGCCCCGCCCTGCCTGCGACCATCGTCGACCAGCCCGGCCTGCCCGCCATGACCCTGGCGCCGCTGACCAACGACGCCGGTGACCCGACCCGGACCGTCGCCGAGGTGATCGAGGCCTTCGCCGACGGCGCGCGGCCGAACGGGTGGGACGCCGTCGCCGGGCACCCCGACTTCCCGGCGCCGAACGAGCTGCTGCTCAACGACGCCAGGGCACGGCACATCCTCGACAGCGACTCGACCGGCGGCGGACACCGCCACGGACTGGGCAAGCCGAACAAGGACGAGTTCCCTGAGCGGTGGGGCGACGACGCCGCGGTGCGCGACATCATCGAGCGCATCGCCCGGCACCCCGACCGCGTCCTGTGGGAGGAGGGTCCGAAGACCTGGCGGCTCACCGCGGTGCGCGACGGTGTCGAAATGGCCGTGGTGGTCCTGCCGGGGCACGGCATCGGCATCCTCACCGCACATCCGGAGGGCGGCCGCGGTGTCGTGCGCAACCCGCCGCCCGCCGCGCCGTCGCGTTCGGACACGCCCGCGACCATCAGCGACGAGGTGCTCAAGCGGCTGGAGAACAAGCACGGCCCGAACAGCCGGGCGCCCGGGGTCGCGAAGTTCCCGGAAAGCTGGTTCAACGAATCGGGCGGGCTCGGCAGGATCCTGACCGAGTCGGCGGACGAAGCGATCCGCGCCGGGCGGATCGAGGAGGTCCCGGAGCGGGCCAAGCACGATCTGCTGCGCGCGGCCTACGCTGGGGCCGAGGTCGACATCTTCGTCACCAAGCAGAACAAGATCGAGGACGCCTCGCCCCGCCCCGGCGGGCCCGGCGTGGTGGTCAACCCGGAACGCGGAGGTGGCGGTGGCAGTGGCGCTGTCCGAGGAACAAGTGGCGGCACGGATGGCGCGGCTGCCGGAACGGTTCGCGGACCGGCTGGATCCGGCGGATCTGAAAGCGGTGCGCCGCAACCGGGACGCGGGGGAGTGGTTCCTGACGGTGCAGGCGCTGATCGGGTCGCTGAGCCGGCTGGCGAGCCCGGTGTCGACACGGGAACGGGCCGAACTTCAGACGCTACTGGAGACGTTCGCGGACGCGGCGAGGGCGACCGGCGTGGGGACGCTGCTGGATCGCGTGACGAGGGAGCTGTCGGCGCTGACCGAGGTGACCAGCCTGCCGGAAGCGCAGATCGAGCCGACGGCGAGGACGCTGCGGCCGACGTTCGAGCAGCGGATCCCGGAGACGGACCGCTGGGAGATGGCGGACGCCGAGGACGAGCGGGACTGGCTGGATCTGACGCAGGCGACGGTGGCGCTGCTGCGACGGCACCGGATCCCGGTGACGGCGGACGAACGCCGGACGCTGTGGCAGCTGCTGGACGCGATGGATCTGCCGAAACAGGGACTGGCGGAGATTCCGCAGTCCTGACACCGGAGAGCGCGGCCCGGGTCGTCACCGCGCTCGACGACGTCACCCGGCGTGAGCTGGCGGCCTTCGGCAAGGCCGGTGCGCAGGCGATCGCCGATGCTCTGCGCCTGCCGGTGTCCGAAGTGGAGAGCCGCCTCGACGCGCTCGCCGAGGGCGCGTTCGCTCTCGCCGGTGAGATGAACGCGAACCTCCCGGGTTACGCGGGCCGGATCGGGTTGCGCACGGGTGAACCGCTCGCGGTGCTGGCGACCGCCTTCGTCCGGGAAGCGATCGGCGTCCTCAACCCGGTGACGCTCACCGAAGCGGTCACCGGGTTGCGCACGAGCGACCCGAGCCGCCTCACGGAGCTGATCCACGACCTGGTGCGGGCGCGGGAGATCGGCGACCGCAACGTCCTGCGTGCCTGGATGTCCGCTGTGGACGGTGACGGCCGCGGCCTGCTCGACGGTGTGCGCCAGGCCGAGGAGAACGTGCTCACCGCTCTGGCGTTCACCGGCGCCGGCACCGGGCAGGCCGCCGCTCCGTCCCTCGCCCTGCCCTCGTTCCCCGCCGCCGTGGTCACGGTGGCCGACCAGGCCGGGTTCGCCGACTCGCTGGCGGGCGTGTTCGCCCGCGCGGGTGTCGGCGCCGAGCGGATCGCGGACGGCGCCGAGACCACGTGGACGGTCACCGACCGCGGCGCCAAGTGGCAGCTCACCGTCCGCGTTGACGCGAACGCCCCCGAACCCGGGGTCACGGTTCCGCGGCCCCGCCAGCAGGGCGGCCGCTGGGTGCAGGACCCGGTGCGGGTCGTGCTGCCCGCGGTGCCGGCCGGGCCGGAGTGGCGGGTGCAGGTCGCCGAGGCGCTCGGCGTGCGGTTGCTGGCCACGGTCCCGCTGACGGTCCAGGCCCTGGCTGCCGAGACCGGGGCCGTGGTCGTCCCGGCGCCGGTGGCGGCGGATACCGGGACGGCGCCCGCGCCGCAGCCGGCCGCGGTACTCGAGGTCCCGGGCCGCGAGATCCGGCTCGACCTCTGGCCCGTTCCGCCCGGCCTGGCCACGACCGCGGACCCGGCGCTGGCCGCCGACGCGGTCACCCGCGTGCTGCGGGACCTCGATGCGCGCGAGCTCTCATTCGACGGGACGACGGTGTCGGCCGTACTGGGCGACTTCCCCGTCGCGGTGCGTGTCGACGCGACGGTCACCGGCGCCCGGGTGAACGCGCCCGCCCTGCGGCTGGCCGACGGCGGGACCGAGCACGCGCGGGACGGTCACTGGACGCAGTCCCGGCCGGTCGAGGTCACGCTGCCCGCGCTGCCCGTGGACCCGCACTGGCGGGCCGAAGTGGTCCGGACCGCGCTGCTCGGTGCCGGGGCGGAGACCGGCTCGCACTTCGCCGAGGCCACCCGGGAGCTGGAGCAGCAGCTGCACTCGGAGCTGCCGCCGGTGCGCGAGGTCGCGGCGGACCTGCCCGCCGGGGACGACCTGGAGATCACCGGGCTGCCGTCGGGCGAGCGCACGGTGGTCGTGCTCGACGGCCCGGAGATGCGCACCCGGCACATCCGCATCGCGCCGGACGCGGACCTCACCAGCAACGCCGGCACCATCGCGGACACGCTGCGCGGGATGCTGGCGAGCGAGTCGTGGGCCGGCGACATCCGGCCCGACCCGGCCGGTGACGGCACCACGTGGCTGTTGGCCGCGCGCGGCGACGGCCCGGTGCTGCGCTTCCGCGTGCGTGTCGACCCGGACGCGGCGGGCACCGCGAAGGTGGTCCTGCCCAGCCTCGAACTACGCGCGGACGTGGTCGCCGCCCGCGACGCCGAACCGGGAACGCGGCTGGCGGGCGGGCGCTGGGTGCAGACCGCCCCGGCGGACGTCGTCGTGCCACCGCTGCCGTCCGATCCGGCGGAGCGGAGCCGGGCACTCGTCGAGATCGCCCTCGACCTCGGGCTGTACGCGCCGGCCGCGCTCGACCAGGCGGTGAACGATCTGCGGGGCGAGTGGGCCGGCTGGGAAGCCGTCACACTGCCGCGGATCGGCAACCTGGTCACCGGCGTTCCCGCGGCGACGCCCGGTCCGGCCACCGCGACCGCTGACGCGCAAGCGAGCCCGGACGCGGCCGGCTGGATCATGCAGGAGGACTTCACCCGCCTGCTGTCCGACGCCGTCGACACCATCGAGACCTCGTGGGAGTTCGCCACGCGGGTCGGCGAGCGGATGCTCGGCCGGACCGACGGGATCCTCACCGACGACGAGGTCCACATGGTCCGCAAGGCGCTCCAGCGCATGCGGAACTACCAGCGCGATCTGGAGGAAGCGGACTTCGACGCGGGCCGCGCGGTGGTCGTCCGGCGGCTCCACGACTCGGTCGTGCGGGTGGCGGAGTGGTTCCACCGGTGGGAGCCGGAACTCACGGCGGGCCGGCCCACGCCGCCGGGGTCGTCGATGCTGGAGCACCTCCGGCAGCAGCGCGCGCTGGTCGCGTGGATGGACACGACGGGCGCGCCGCTCGACCGCCGGTTCCTCGACCGGGTCTTCGCGAACGGCGAACGGGCGCAGGCGCACCTCGCGGCGGCCCTCGGCAGGCAGGTGGGCCCCGAGGACGCCTACCGGTGGGCGCCGGTGGCGGCGGAGCTCCTGCCCGCCGGGGACGACGCGGCCGTGTTCGACGACGGCGTCACGCTGTGGGACTTGACCGAGCTGGTGGCCGAGGTCACCCAGACGGGGCAGGGCCTCGGGCTGGTCACCCGCGTCGTGGCCGCGGTGGAAGACACGCTGTCGCTGCCCGGCCTGACCGACGACGCCCGGCAGTCGCTGGACGACGTCGCCGATCGCGCCCGGGAACTGGCCGACAGCACGCGTGACGGCGAGGTGCGGCCGGTGGCCGAAGCGCTGGCGGGGTTGCGCCAGGCGCTCACCGAGCTCAAGCAGCGCCACGGGATCGACGTCTCCGCACCGCGGTGGGGCACCGCGGCCACCGTGCAGCCCGGCGACGGCCCCGTCCTCCCCGGGCGCCCGGCCAAACCGCGGGTGGGCGAGGACCTCATGGGCGGCGGCTCCGGGGCCTGGGGCAGCGAGCGGCCGACGGTGTGGAACCGCACCCAGCACCTGTTCGGCTACGGCTTCCTCGTCGGCGGCTACGCGACCGGCAAGACCACCGCCGCCGCGCTGCTCAAGCACTTCCTCGGCAACACCGGCGAGGACTTCGTCGTCGACACCGACCGCATGATGCGGGACATCCCCGGCTTCCACGCCGACGCCACGCGGCAGGTGCGGCACGAGGCGCTGCGCGCCGCGCAGGCGGCCGAAGCCCGCGGTGAGACGGGCCGGTTCGAGTTCTCCAGCCGCTGGCAGCGGTTCCACAAGTACCGCGTCAAGGAACAGAGCAACGACTGGTTCAACGCCGTCGGCACGTTCTACTACGCCGTCAGCGGTGTCGTCACCGTCTCGCCGCCTACCACGCCGGGCGGCAGGCCCCAGGTGTCGGTCGACTACCAGGTACACGTGCACGACCGCTACAACTGGCACCACGGGATGATGACCTTCTTCGGGCCGAAGATCATCCCGATCACCCAGGTCAACCCGCACACCGGGATGACCACGGTGTGGCAGGCGCCGGTGACGATCAACCACTCGATCTGGCAGACGCTGCACCGGTCGGGGCTGGCGCAGGAGTTCGACATCGTCGGCTCCACCGGGCGCAAGACGCACACCGGCCCGCTGTCGTCGCTCTACGACCTGGAAGTCCCGCTGGAACCCGGTTCCCGGGGCAGTCGCCTCGTCGACGGGCTCACTGGGTTCGACCGGCTGCCCTCGCCGGAGGCCGCGCACCGGCTGGCGGACCAGTGGCTCTACTACACCGCCGGTGAGGACGGCGGTGACGTCTGGATCCAGTTCGCGCCGGCGCGTGCCGGTCTTGTGCTAAGCACGCCGGACGGGGACAGCGAGCTGAGCTTCGACGCCGAGCAGGGCGCCTACGCCGGTGACGGCGTTCGCGTCGAGCTGGTGCCGGACACCCAGGGCGTCCCGGACGCCGTGCGGATCACGCGAGCCGATGGCGCGCCCGAGAGCCTGGCCTTCGGCGGGATCCTCACCCCGGGCGCGGGCGAGACCGGGGAGCACCCGGCGCGTGTCGCGGAGGAACGGGAGCTGGGCGATGCCGCCCGCCAGGCGCTGGCCCGGTTCCGGCAGAACCAGCCGACGATCGTGCCCGGCCGGGACGTCGCGCTCTCCACCGAATGGACCGTGACCGGCGAGACCACGACCGGCGCCGTCGAGGCGACGGCCGGGGACCTGCTCGCGGCGGGCGTGGCCGGAGCGACCCTGCTCGGCCGGATGCCGGACCCGGCCGGGACGGGGACGCTCTTCCAGGTCCGGCTGGCCGACGGCACCGAGACCGTGCTGCGCGTCCGCGCCGACGACGCGTTCCGCCGGGCCTGGTTGCACGTCGCCCCGCTACGGATCCAGGGCGGGGACGTCCGGCAGACGGCGGCGATCGAACTGGTCGTGCCTGCCGTCCCGGCCGACGCCCAGGCGCGGGAGCAGGCGCTGGAACTCGCCTTGCGGCAGGCGGCCGATGTCCTGCCCGGCACGGTCCGGAGCATGACGAGGTCGTTCCTGGCGCCGGATGCCGCGCTGGGCCGGCTGGCGCCCGACGGGATCACCGACGCGGACGCGGCCGCGGTGCGGCAGTGGCGCATGGCCGAAGCCCTGCTCGACAGCGAGCGCGGTCTGCCGCGGCCACGGGAGACCGCCGGCGCACCACTGCCGTCGCGCCTGCGGGAGGGCGCGGTCGCGAACCCGGACGGGACGGAAACCCGTGTCGTGTACCGGAGTCGCGCGCACCAGCAGCCGCCGTTGTTCCACACCACCACGACCGCGCCCGAGGCCGCGCGGGAAGCCGGCGGGATCGGCACGCTCGGCGAGTCGGGCCCGGGCGCGGACGTGGTGCGGGCGTACCAGGACGGTTCCGGCGAGCAGGGGACGCTCTCGTCCGAGGACCTGCGCGCCGCCGCCGGACGGATGCGCGACCACTCCGGCACGGTCTACGTCTACGAGCACCACACGCCCGGCGGCGCCGACATCGACACGAGCGGCCTGCGCGGCGCGGGCACGGCCGGTGTCCTGCAGACGGGCATCGCATGGCAGGACGTGACGGGCTGGTGGAGCCACGAGGTCGGCCCGGACGGCCGGGTCGTCGACAGCGCCTGGCACGACAACCCGGACTTCCGGCCGAGGCGGGCGCCCGCCGAGGTGATCGTCGACCGGATCGACGACACCACGCGCGCCGACCTGGCCGAATGGGCCCTGCCGTTCGCGGACGTCGTGGCCGCGGAGCTGGGCGTATCCCCGGACCTCGTGCGGCAGCGGATCGAGGAGAAGGCACGCACGGCGTTCGAACTGAGCCGGCGTGGCCTCGCCGAGGCGTTCCCCGGCGACGAGGCCGCGCGCGACCGGTTGTCCCCGTACCGCTCGGTGTCCGCGGTCTACGACTGGGCAACCGGCCGGGCCGGCGTGCGGCCGGGGCAGCCACTGGCGGTGGCGGGCACCGGGCTGCTGAAGGAGGTCATCACCTCGTTCAGCGACGACCCGGCCGTCGCCGCCGCCGCGTCCGACGGCGACTTCGCGAAGCTGATGCTGGATCGCGAGCGCAGGGACCACCGGATCCTGCTGGCGGCGGTGCAGACCTTCGAGGGCCCGCTGCCCGGGGAACTCGAAGAGGTGCGCGGCTGGACGCCGGAACTGCTGGACGAGGTGCTCGGCTGGCGGTATCCGTCCAGTGTGGACCACGTCGACCGGTTCACCACCGCGCTGCGCACCGGACGGCCGGCGGTGGAGCCGAGCCTGGGCCGCGAGGACGGGAGCGATCCCGATTCCGCCCCGCCTCTCGACCTGACCGTGGAGCAGTTCGAAGCGGCCATCGACGCGGTGGATTTCCGCGGTCGCATCGACGACGTCACCCTCACCATGGTCGGCGGTCAAAACGCGATCCTGCGGGGCAGGTATCCCTCGGGCGGCCGGCTGCACCTCGAGTTCCAAACCGAGGCGTGCCGCGAACCGCAGATCAGCCGCCACAACTACGCCTCCGGCGCCCGGATGGTCTTCCTTCCGTCGAGTGTGGACGAGGGCACGCGTTACCAGCACCTCGCCGAGGTGCTGCGCCGCGTTCTCGTGAGTGAGAACCTCGGCCGGCCGCTGCCCCTTTACCAGCACGAGGCAGGGATCCAGGACGATCTCTGGCTCTTGCGCGAGGCACGGGACGATCTGCCCCGCGGACGGGGCCTGCCCCTGCACGTGGTCGCGTACCAGAGCAGTTCGGGCGAGGTTTCGCTGCAGCTCTACTACGCCGGGATGACCGAGGCCGCCACGGTATCGCTGAACCCGCGAGCCGCCCCGGAGGAGGTGGCCGAGCAGGTCCGGCTCATCGCGGAGCGGTTCGGTTCCGAGCTGCCGCTGGGGTACACGGCCGCGCCGGAGAACGTGACCGCGGACGAGGTCTCCGCCGCGATGACCCGGATGGGCTGGTCGCGCGACGAGTTCACGGTGTCGCAGCGGTCCGACGCGCCGACGGTGACCGTGCCCGGCGGGGACGGCGCGGCTCGGCAGGTCGAGATCCGGACGGCGGAGCACGCTGACATCCGGGTTCAGGCGGGCGAAGACGGTGCCGTCCGGGCGGAAATCGCCGCGCGCACCGACGAGAACACCCGGCTGGGTCAGCTCACCTCCGTACTGCGACCGGTCTTCGGATCAAGGCCGCCGGAGGCGGTGCAACCGGCCGCTGGAACCGGCGAAACGCCTGCGGCTCCGGCACCGGCGGAACCCGACACAGGCGCGCCTCCGGTTCCCGTCGCCCCGGAGGCGACCGCTCCGGTCCGGGTGCCGGCCGCGCCGGCGTCGTCCCCGGACGTCCGGACCGCGCCCGCTCCGAATCCCGCCGCTGTCGGGCACCTGCGCGGCCTCGTCAGCACCGCGGTCGACGACGCCGGCCTGAAGGGCCGCGTCAAGCAGATCGCCGTGACCGCGACCGACGACGGTGTCGTGATCACCGTGCTGGACCGGGCTGACCACCAGCACCGGGCCGAGGTGCGGGACACCGACGGCCTCCTGGTGGTGGAGGATGAGGTGGCCGGCGTCGACCGGTTCGCCGTGCCTGCCCAAATGCCGGACACCATCCGCACCCAGCTCATCGCGGGCAGGCTGCGTGTGCTCGCCGCGAAGTGGGCCCTCGACTCCGCCGAGCCGCGGCCGTCCGGCCCGCAGCAGGTGCAGGCTCCCGAGCCGGTCGCCGTCCGGCCGCGGCCCGCCCCCACCGTGGAGCCCGTGGCACCGCAGCGGGTCCGCGCCGGGGAGGGCAGCGACCGTCCGATGCGGACAGTCGCCGAGGCCGCCGTGGCCCGCATGGCTGGGCACCCGGTGCGCGTCACCGCGAACCGGGCCGGCGCCGGTCCGATCCGGATCGAGGTCGCCTACAGTGACCAGCGGCCGTTCACCGTGACCGTCCGCGAGGGCGCCGACGTCTGGCCGTACTTCCACGACCTCCGCGACGGCGTGCCCCCGCGTGACGACACCTTCGGCGAGAACGGCAACACCTACGACATCCAGCTGCCCGTCGCGGCACTGGGCGACACGCTGCCGACCGTGGTCGCGGAAGCCGTCCTGCAGATCACGCTGTCGCGTTTCCGCCACCAGCTCAACACCCCGGACGCCAGCCGGTTCTCCCACGAACCGGGCGCGGCCATCACGACCGGCGTGGCCACGCGCGGTGTCGCCCGCGCCGCCCTCGGTGACATGGCCCGGGACGTCACCGTCACGCCGGGCCCGGACGACGGCGCCGTCACCGTCCGCGCGACCGACGCCCACGGCAACCCGTACCGGGTCGAATTCCGCGCGGTGCAGGGGATCGACGCGCCGCGGCTGCGCTCCGCCGTCGGGGACCACCGCCCGTACGTGGTCGAGGTCCCGCCGGGCACCGCGCAAGCCACCCAGGTGAGGATGGTCGCCGACGGGCTCCGCGGCGTCGTCGGCTTCCGGCACGCCGTCCTCGGCCTCGGCGACCCGCCGCCCGCCCGCGGGCCGGTCACGCCGGATTCCCAGGCCGACCTGCCCGCGCTCCCGGCGGTCACGGTCCCGGCGCTCGGGTTCACCGCCTACTCCACCGATCTCGCCACGCTGTTCCCGCAGGTGGAGCCGCTGCGTACCACGGCGGACGGGATCGCCGAGGGCGTCGCCGAGCAGCGGGCCGCCCGCACCCGGGCGCAGCGGGAGTACGCGGCGGCGCTGGACGCCCTCGAGAACGACGAGGTCTACCTGCCCTGGGTCGCGCAGCGGCTGGGTGAGCTGCTCGGCGTGCCGACCAACGACAGCCTGGTCCTGGACGCGCTGGCGTCCGCCTACGACCTGAGCCGCATCGAGGTCGAAGCCCGAATCATCGAGCCGGCCGCGGCGTTGCAGGGCTCGTTCGTGGTCGAGCCGCCGCCGGAGATCGCGCTCGAGATCATCGGCCAGAACGCCGAGACCACCATCCGGCTCGTGGCCGAGCACCGCGACCGCCTCACGGTCGCCGCCGAGAACGCCGCGAACCGGCTGGCCGAAGCCGAGCAGCGGTGGACCCAGTCCCACGACAGCGCGGTCCGCGAGCTGGAGCGGGCGCGCCAGGACGCGATCGACGACGGCCTCCCCGAACGGACCGCGCGCGACGTGACCTCCCGCGCGCTGGGCCAGATCCTCGACGAGGGCAGGCGCCCCGACTTCAAGGTCCGCGAGTTCACCGACGACCTCGACCGCGCCACCTACGGCGCGCGCGGGCACGACCTGCGCGATGTCGCCGGCGCCCGCCGGGGCCTCGTCCGCGCGGTGCGCGAGCACGAACCCGCCCGTCGCGCCGCGGAGAAGCGGTACCGGGTGGCTGCCGCGGACCTGCGGCAGGCGCGGTCGAACCTCAACGCCCGTCGCGGCTGGGTGGGCGCGCTCGTGCGGAGCGAGGGCGGCGACGCCACCGCCGTACAGACCGTCGCCAACGCGCTGAACCTGCCGGTGAGCTACGTCAGCGCGAGCCGGGCCGCGGAAGCCGCGCTGCCGTTCCAGGGCAACCGGACCGAGCTCCTGCGCCAGGCCGCGTCCCGCGTCCGCGCCGCGCAGGCCCAGCTGGACGCGGCGATCGACGCGTACCTGGCCGCCGAGCAGGCCCGGGACGAAGCGCACGAGACCTATGTCGACGGCCTGCGCGACGCGGTCACCGCGGCCGCCGACGACGGCATCAAACTCGTCGAGATCGCGCACCGCACCGGGCTCACCGACACCGAGATCACCGAGATCACGCGCCGTGTGGTCGCCTCCGGCCGGGCCGAGACCGAATCGCGCTACAGCCTGCCGTTCGTCGACCGCTACATCGAAGGCCGCGGCATGCTGAGCAAGCTCGGCCGCCGCCTCGGCGTCCAGGCGCTGATCGACGTCGACGACCTCCGGGAGAAGGTCGAGGCGATCGACCCCAACGCGCCGGACGCGCTGCAGCAGCTGCTGGACCTCGGCACGTCGCTGGACACCGCGCTCGCGATGTTCACCAACCGGCTGTCCACCCGCGACATCAGCGACGTCCACCACCACCTGCTCAGCTACGCGCTGGACAACCAGTACCTCGGCGCCGGCCGGGAGGCGCCCGCGAGCGAGGAGGAGGTCAGCCGGCTCAAGACCCAGGTCAAGCAGGTGCTGGCCTGGCTGAAGAACGAGCCGAAGGCGAGCCTCGCCGAGCGGCAGCTGCGGTACCGCGCCGCGCGCGGCGACCTCGGCCGGATCCTGTACTCGGCGATCCGCGAACGCGCGTTCGGTCTCGCCGCGGCCAGTGGCGCCACCTACTACGGCCTCATCCACTCGCTGCGCGCCGGCCTGATCGACGAGAAGAGCGTGCTGGAGCTGCAGGGCAAGCTCGCCGACGCGCTGATGTACAAGATGTACAACGAGCTCTCCGACGACGTGAAGTGGCGCGCCGACGTCGGTCTCGTCGGGACTCGCTGGGACATCGCCGGCGCCGAGGGCTACGACCTGACGATGCTGATGGCCGAGTTCGCTTTCCTCGGCGCGGAACAGACCGACGACAAGGAAGCGATCAAGCAGCTCCTCGGTGACGAGGCCAACACCACCTACAACCCGCGGTGGATCAACCAGCTCAAGCTGTCCGTCGCCGCCGCGGTGCAGGTCAAGACCGACCTCGCCGAAGGAAGGCTCACCGGGACCGCGGCCGAGGAGGCCCGCGCCCTCCTCGGCGACCCGGACAGCATGTCCGCCATGGAGCAGACCGCGTACCTGGAACGGCTCGTCGAGAACGGCGAGACGCTGCGGTACCTGCTCCGGTCGGCGGGACATCCGGAGATGGCGGCGAGCCTGCCCGCCGAGGTGCCGGACCCGTTCAACCCGCACCTCGTGGCGAAGCTGCGGGCCAACCGGATGACCGGCCAGACCTTCCTGCTGCACAAGGACAACGGGTTCGCCACCGTCGACCTGAACGGGCTGTTCCGGTCCGGGTCGCCGGACGAGCGCAACCTGATGCCGATGATGGCGCTGATGCGGCACTTCCCCGAGTTCCGCGGCAACCGCATCATCTGGGCGCACCTCGGCGTTGGCAACTGGACGACGCTCACCGCCGAGCACCTGGACATGCTCGAGCGGATGCTGGAGCTGGTGCCGGGCCTGAACTACGACTTCTCGTGGACGCCGCTGGGCCAGTACCTGCGCGACGACCCGGCCGTGTTCGAGCGCTTCGTCGAGTTCGCGGTGAAGCACCAGGACCGCCTGCTGTTCGGTTCCGACGGCATCAGCATGATGCCCAGCACCCAGCTCGACCGGCACTCCACGGAGATGGAGCCGGTCTACCGCGCGATCATGGACCGCTACCCCGACCAGGGCGAGGCGATCGTCGCGAAGATGCGCGGCGGCAACTACGTCCGGGTCATGAACGACGCCGAGCGGGACGCGAGCCAGCGGTTCGTCGACGAGTACTTCTCGCGGCACCACAACACCTGGGTCGAGGTGCTGTCGAACTACCCGAAGCACGTGCTGGACGGCTTCCACGCCAAGGCGAAGTCGTTGGTGGAGAAGGGTTTCGTGCCGCACCCCGACCAGGCGGTCGGTCCCGGTGTGGGCACCGGCGACGACGCGGTGGCCCGCCAGGCCGAGACCGCGGACGACCGCAGCCAGCGGTTCGTCGACGAGTACTACTCCGACCACCGCGACGCGTGGCTCGCCCAGATGGACGGCTCGCCCGCCGAAGTGATCCAGGCCTTCCACGACCGCGCGCAGGAGCTGTGGGACCGGGGCTTCCGGCCGCGGGAGGGCGCGGCCGTCGGGCCGGCGGGCACGCGGGACGGGATCTGGCGCGAGAACCAGCAGATCCAGTCGTCGATCACCGCGTACAAGATCGCCTACGGTGACTTCAAGGACCCGGAATCGGCGAAGCAGGTCGTGCGCGACCTCAGCGCGCAGATCCGGCGAAGCGTGTCCGAGCGGTTCGAGAAGTTCCGCAACCGCAAGGGGCTCCAGCCCGCGGAGGAGGACGGTCTCGCGCTCGGCGCGCCGGTCGAAGCGCTGATCGCCGCGCACTACGCGGTACAGGCCGCCGACGGGCTGACCCGGGAGGAGCAGCAGGAGCTCGTCTCGAAGGTGCTCGAGGACGTCACCGTGACGGAGGAGCAGCGCCTGGAAACCGAGCGGACGAAGAAGGAGCTGCGCAGCTACTGGCGTAAGCGGGGCGTGGTCGGCTGGACCACCACCGCCGCCATCACCGCCGGCGCGGCCACCGCCGTCACGTTCGGCGCGGTGCCCGCGGTGATCGCGGGCGGCGGGGCGACCATCATCGCCGGCGCCGCGTTCGTCACGCGCTCGGTGATCTCCAGCCTGAAGGTCGCGCACACGCAGGAGATCCGGGTCACCACCGAGTCCATGATGGAGCGTGAGCGGATCGACGTGGAAGCCGTCGACCGGCTCACGCGGATGACGCGCCAGCTGATGGTCAACGACATCAGCCCCGGCGGGAAGAAGTTCCGCGAGCGGTTCGCCCACATCGTGGACCGCGTCACGGCGGCGTTCGAGGACCACGTCCGGCAGATGCTGCACGACTACGTCGTGACGGCCTACTTCCGGCTCCCGGAGGGCGTCACCGCGCAGAGCCGCCGCGTGTGGGCGAACATGCTGTTCTCGCGTCTGAAGGACTACGTGAACCGGATCGTGGGCGGCACCGCCGACTCGATCAACCGGATGAACCCGACGGCGGGCTGGTTCGGCCGCGGGACGCACGTGGCGACGGCGGCGACCTGGATCGTGAACGCCTTGAACCAGCTGTACCAGGGCATCGTCGGCGTCGGCCTGGCCGCGTGGGTGTCGTGGGCCTACCTGCCCTCGTCGATCCTGTTCGCGATCACCGCGGTGCCCGGCATCTGGGCGCAGTACGACCCGGTCGCCCGTCCGGGCATGCGGAAGCTGCAGAACCTGCTCGCGTTCCCGTTGCTGACGATCGCGAACGCCGGGCTCACCGTGCAGTACATCGCCGAGGGCCAGTGGCTCAACGCCGTCGTCGGGACGAGCCTCACAGCCGCGACCGCGGCGTTGTCCCGGTTCGGGTTCCGCATCGAGCGCAAGGAAGGCCGCGTCGGCGCGAAGCTCGGCCCCGGCGCGATGTTCTTCGCGCAGAGCGCGCTGACGGCGATCGGCGCGTCGATGATCACCACCAACCCGGTGGTGCTCGCGGCCACCGGCGTGTTCGCGCTCGCCGGCCCCACCATCTACCTGGCGCGCGGGGCGTGGGCGAGGTTGCGTTCCCTCGACCGGTTCGCGGCGCCGCGGCACAGCCGGTACGAGGGCGGCGCGCCGCAGCGGGCGCAGCGCACGGAGATCGCGTCGACCGGCTACGGCGACGGCACCCAGCTTGAGTGGGGCCGCGTCCGGCGCGGGCTGGACGCCCTCGACCGCGTCGCTCGCCAGCCCGAACTCGCCTCCCCGGCCGAGCGGACCAGCCTGGCCACCAGGGTCGCCGAGAACCTGCGGGAAGGCGACCGGGAGAAGCTCGCAGCACACACCGGCCGGGCGCCGGAGCCCGCCGCCGAGGCGCGCGCTGCCGCCCGGACCGCGACCCGCGAGGCCGCTCCGCCGGTCACCGGCGACCCGGCTGGCGAGCCGATCCCGGCGCCGCGGACCGCCCGGGACCCTGGTGGCCAGCTGGGGCAGGGGACCGCCTACCACACGGCGCCTGGATCCACCCCGGGCGGCGAGCCCGGACAGCGACGCTCGGTCGCGCTCGGTTCGGCGTGGAACACCCAGCAGGTCGCCGACCCGCGGGCCGGGTTCCACGACACCGTCGCCGCCTGGATGGGCGACGGCAACCGCCAGGGGACCGAAATCGCCGACGGGGTGTGGTCGTTCACCGGTGCCGATGGTGCCACCGTGACTCTGCGGGTGAGCGTCGTGCCCGGATCGACGACCCCGCGCCTGTTCGGTCCGGACGCCCAGGGCGTGCCGACGGTGAACCTGCCCCCGATGCCGGAGGAGCCGAACCAGCGGTCGCTGCGCGTCGGCATCGCGCTCCGGCTGGCGCAGCAGCACCTTCCCGAGGTGATGCCAGGGTCCACTGCGGACAGTTCGCCACTGGGTGTGCTGCGCACCGCGGTGGACGAGGACGCGACCAGGGAACGGCTCATCGCCGGGTTCAACGATGTGCTGTCCGGTGTGGACTTCGCAGGTGCCGGCGCCTCCGCGGTGGCGGCCATGTCCAACGGGGACTTCGCCGTCGTGCGTTTCGAGACCTCCGACGGCGGCTCGGTGGTGTACGGCTTCCGGCGCGAAGGCGACGTCCTGACGGCACAGCGCCACATGTCCCGCGGACCGTCCGGCGCCGCCCTCGACGAGTTCCTGCGCGCGCGCTACGCCGGCTGGGGCGTGTCCGCGGTGGACGACGAAGCGACCGGCGACGACCGGGTGCGCCGGGCGCTCGGCGGGGACGGGTGGGCGCCGCGCAGCGGCAAGGACCAGGCGCGGGCCGTGATCGGCTACCTCGCCGCGAAAGCCGAAGCCCTGCAGGACGATCTCGCCCGCCTGGACCGGTCGACGGCACTCGGCGCGCGCGGAGCCGTCGAGGGGCTGGTCCGCCGCTACGGCGCCACGGACGCCGAGGCCCTGCGGACCCTGCTCGAGGACCAGGCGGCGGCCGTCCAGGACATCGTCGACCGCGCGCGGGCGAACGAGTACGCGAGCAGCGACTACCCGACCCCGCGGGAGATCGCCGCGCTCGGAGCGCCGGGGCACGCCGCGCTGACCGAACCCGGCACCCTCCACCTGCGCCGGGACCTCACGGCCCCGGTGACCGAGGTGGCGTGGCGTCCCGAGGCGGTCACCGGCCTCACCCTGGCCTCGGCGGAGGACCTGCCGCTGCAGCGGCGCGACACCGCCTACGGCGAGATCACCCTCGGCCGGATGCCCCGGCACGAGCGGACCGGCGGCTTCGGACGCCACGTGCGCGAGGCCAGGGACCTGCTCACCGCCGACGGCAGGCTCGTCGTCCAGGTGCCTGCCGACGCGGCGGAGCACGTGACCGAGTTGAGCGCGAGCCTGCGCACCTGGTTCGCCCGCGTCGAACTGGTGACCCCGCCCGGCGGCACGCCGCACCTCGTCGCCCGTATGCCGCGTGGACGGCCGGCGCCGCCCGAACCGCCGACCGGCGCCGTGCTGGTGGCCGGGGACGACATCGCGGCCACGGTGCCCGCGGGCAGCTTCGGCCACATCCATTTCGACGGCCTGCCGCCCAGCGCGTTCACCGGCCCGGCGATCGCGGCCGTGGCCAACGCGATGAGCGCACTGCCCGACGGTGGCACGCTGACGATCACGAGCAGCGTCTCCACCGCGCGGCACCTGCCGGACCTGGTGCGCGCGTTCACCGCGGCGGGGGCCGTCCGGATCACCGCGAACGGGGACGACGGCGTCGTCATCACGGCGCGCAAGGGGGAGGACGACCCCGCCGCGCTCGCCCGCGTCTACGCCGAAGCGGTGCGCCGCCTGGAAGGAGCGGGCGCGGCGGACGCCGGCGCTCCGCCGGAACTGAGCAGGGCGCTGGCCCACGCGCGCGAGCGCGTCGACGCGCTCGCCGGCGAACCCGGGCTGTCCTGGCGGATCCCGACGACGCTGGAGCTCGTCCACTGGCGCAACACCGACCTGACCGGCGAGACGATCAGCGGGCTCGCCGACGCGCTGCCGCCGCGGTCGAAGATCCGCGTCAGCACTTCGATCGCCGCGTCGATGTCCGAGATCGCCCTGTACCTCGAAACGGCCGGGGTGAACGTGACGGAGGCGATCGGCACGGACCAGATCGTGCTGGGCGGCACCAAACGCGACGACCCGCCCGGCCCGCGCGAACCGGAGGTGCCGCCGCCCCCGCCGCCGGGCGAGCGGCCCCCGGGCATCGCCGGGTTCTTCCCGCACCGGGGGCAGTGGGCGCCGGACATCGCGGAGACCGCGCGCCGCTGGTTCCCTCCCGTCAACCACCTCAGCCGGGGTGTCGAACTGCGGGACGTCGCGACGGCGCACGGCGACGGCCGGGACACGGTCACGCTGACCTTCACGGTGCGCGCCGGATCCGCGCCGGAGAGCGTCTTCGAGATCCGGCTGCACCGCGAGCCCCACGGTACTCGGTGGGCGGAGCACGCCTATCCCGGCGCCGCCGGCGACCCGTACCGGGGCGCGGCCTCCGCCCGGGCCGCGTTCCTGGAGCACGAGGTCTACCGCCGGGACGGGCTGACCCACGTGACGCACGAGGTGTCCGGGGACCGGGGTGTGGACCTGGCCGTGGCCGGGTACGACTGGCACCCGGTGAGCGGCCGCGAGTCCGCGGCTCGCGCGCTGGCCGAACTGCGCGCCCTGCGTGACGCGGCGGTCGCCGCGCTCCGGTACGGGGGGCCGCTCGACCGCGAGATCCGCAACGGCCCGGTTTCCGCGAGGCAGTTGCGGCGCATCGTCGACGAGGCCGACGCCCTCCTCCTCGCCGGCGCGGAGCGTGAGTTCGGTACCACCGGCTACCCAACACCGCGCCAGATCGTGGACGTCGCAGCGCCCGGTGCGCGGTTGGGCCACGGCGTCGACGTGGTGCCGGGCGAGGACGTCCTGCGCGCCATCGGCGATTGGACCGCGTACCGCGACCTGACCATCACCGGCCGTCCGGCCGCGGTCGAGCCCGTGCCGCCCAACCCGGAGCAGCTCGTGCTGGACGCGACGGCCCTCGACCCGCAGGCCGGGCCCGCCCCCGAGGTGCTGCTGCGTGAACTCGCGCGGGACCCGCACGACGGCGGTGTCGCGGAGGCCCTGCACGCCGCGTGGCGCGCGGTGCGCCACGACGGGCGCGTCGTCGTCGACATCGGGGGTGACGTCGACCGCGACACCGTCCGGCAGGCCGTGCACTGGTACTTCGGCGAGGTCGGCGTCGAGTACGACAGGGAGTGGGGCCGCGGCCGGGTCGTCGGCTGGGCCAAGCGCCCCCGCCCCGTCGACCCCGTCCGCCCGGATGGCCCGCGCGTGGTGATCGGCGGCGGCCGGACCGCGCTCGGCGCGGGTGACGTGGCGGTCGGCACCGACGTGACGGTCACCGATCTGCCGCGCGGCGAGTTCACGTTCGTCCACTTCGACGGCGTGCGGGCCGGCGCCGTCACCGGCCCGGCGATCGGCGCGCTGGCCGACGCCATGGACGCCCTGCCCGAAGGCGGCCACGTCACGATCGAATCCGGCGCGGATCTGGCAGCCCACCTCGGTGATCTGGTCGCGAACGCCGTGGCGCTCGGCGCGACCGAGCTGACGTTCTCCGGGCTCTGGCTCGACACCGTCGCGGCCGACATGGTCAAGGGCCCCTACGATGCGGCCGGCTATGCCCAGGTGTACGCGGAGGCGATCGCCCGCATCGAGGCGGCACTGGAGCGGGGCGACGACGCGCGGTTGCGTGACATGCTCGAGCACGCCCGCACCGCGCACACCCGGCACGCCGCCGAGGCCCGCGGGCGTGCCCCCTCGCCGGGCCCGGTCCGGCTGCGGCTGGAGCGCTGGGACCACGAGTCGCTCACCGCGGACGTGGCACGACAGCTCGGGGAAGCCCTGCCGACGGGCTCGTCGCTGGAGATCCGGACCGGGCCCGGCGCCGACACCGCCGCGCTCGCCCGGTCGCTGCGCGCGGCCGGGTTCGCCGTGAACCGGCTGATGGCCTCGTCCGTCACGGCGGTCAACCTGTCCGATCCTGCCGCGCGGCCGTGGGAGGACCGCACCGGCCGGGCCGACGCCGAGGACGTCCTGCGGGTGCTCGCCACCCGCCACGCGATCCTGGCGGAGACGCGCGGACAGCTCCGGGCGGCACTGGCCGAGGGCGACGAGGAGGTCCCGCAGGCGCTGGCGCAGCAGCACCACATGAGCGACGTCGGCGCGTTCGCCGACGCGCTGGACGCGGAGATCGACCGGGCCGGTGCGGTGCTGCGGGCGGCCGGCACCGGGTTCGGCGCTGCCGGGTTCCCCACCGTCAGCGACATCGCGGCCGTCGGCGCGGCCGGCCTCGACGCTCTCGCCACCGCCGCCGGCGGGCGCTACGAGGTGACCACGTCCCCCGCGCCGGGACCGGTGCTCCCGTGGCGTGCCGAGGCGCCACGCACCCTCGCCGCGGCCAGCCCGGACGGTCTGCCGCTGGCGCGGGACGCAGGCCGGTTCGACGAGGTCGTCCTTCGCGAGATGGTGCGCGACGCGGACAACGGCGGCGTCACCTCGACGGTTCGCCGCCTGGCGAACCTGCTCTACGCCGACGGCCGCGCCGTGATCGAGGTACCGCCCGGGGACGGCTCGCTGGCCGAGGAGACCGAGTCCGCGTTGCGCGAGTGGTTCGCCGACGTGGTCGTCACGAGTGACGCCGGCGGGACGCGGCTGGTGGCCACCCACCAGCGCCGGCACGCGGTGACGTTCCCCGCGGAGCCGGGCCCGCGGCTGGTGGTCGGCGGCGGCCGGGCGGACGGCATGCCGGCGCTCGGACCGGACGACATCTCGGTCAACATCGACCCCGGCGCCCGGCCCCATGTGCTCGGCGATCTCGCCACCGTCACGCTGCCTGCCGGCCACTACTCGGAGGTGCTCTTCGAGAACTTGGACGCACCCGCGTTCACCGGGGATTCCATCGGCGCGCTCGCGAACGCCTTCGAGTCGCTGCGCGATGGCGGGTGGCTGACCATCGTCACCGATGGCAGGAAGGGCAAACCGCACCTGGCGGACCTCGTGGAAACCCTCGTCACCCTCGGCGCCTCGGGCATCACCGTCGACGGCACGAACCGGGTCATCGTGCGCGCGATCAAGGAGAACACCGACGCCGCCGGGCACGCCGCGGTCTACACGGAGGCCATCCGACGCCTCGAGCAGTCTGCGGACGCCGATCCGGCCAAGCTCGCTCACGCGCGGGAGCGCCTGGCCGCGCACTCCGGCACCACCCACCGCGAGCCGCACGCGCAGGCCGAGGTCCGGCTCCTGCATTGGCGGCCGAGCGAACTCGACGACAACACGCTGGGCCGGATCGCCGACGCGCTGCCGTCCGGCTCGTTCATCGACATCGTGACCGGACGCGACGCGGACGGCGAGCGCATCGCGGAGGTCCTGCGCCGGCACGGCTACGACGCTGGGGCCGAGCCCGAAACCGGGCAGGTGCTGGTGACCGGTGTCAAGCAGCACGGGAAGGACCTGACCCCGCCTGCCCAGATCGCCGGCGCCGTGCTGCCGGGCGTCCGGGTCGAGGACGCGACCGCGGGCGAGGTGCGGCTGGTGGCCGGGGACCTGCCGGTCGTGGTCACCCGCGTCGCCGGGTGGACCACGTCGGGCGAAGTGACCGAAGTGGACGGACGGCCCACGGCCCGGATCAGGATCGCCGACGGGTCCCCGGTGGACGCCGCCAGGGAGATCGCCTACCACGCGGCCCGTGCCTGGCAGGAGGTGCAGGCCGAGCGCTCCCGGTTGTTCTCCGGCCTGCGGGGGCGCGATCGCGTGCCGTTGCCCGCCGATCTCGCCGGGCGGCTGGCGATGCTGGAGGTGATGGCCCACCAGCGGGAGCAGAGCCAGGCCCCGACGACGGCGTTGAGCGAGATGCTGCAGCTGGAGCGGGAGCTCCAGCGGGACCTGCCGCCGGGACTCGATTTCGAAGAGGTCAAGGCCGGGCGCCTGAGCACGCGCACGCGGGAGGTCCTCGCCACGCGGCCCTCGCCGGTGCCGCCGCCCGACACCGGGCACCACCAGGTCTCGCCGCGGAGCCGCGGTGGCGTCGTGGACGCGTTCACCTTCAACTACCTGGATCCGGTCTGGCAGGGCACGCAGACGGCGCCGGTCACGGCGCGGCCCGCCCCGGCGGTGCCCATCGACCTGGTGCGCGCCGCCGTGGCCGCCGGGGACAACGCCTACGGCCTGCTCACCCAGACGGTCGATCTGCCTGCGCTGCACGCGCGGTTCGGGGACAACCTGCCCCAGGCGCTCCAGGTCGCGCTGGCGCACGGCGCCGACTACCTCGAACAGATCGTCGAGCGGTGGAGCACCGGCGACGAGGAGGCCGCGCTGCGGGTGGCGGGCGCGCTGCCCGTCAGCAGCCCCGCTCCGCGGTCGCTCGCGGACGCGATGCCGTGGTTCGGGTTCCGCTCTGGCACCGAGGACGAGTTCCAGGCCTGGTTGCGGCGTGCCGGAATCCCGGCCGATCTGTCCACAACGGACCTGCTGCGCCTGCGCGAGGTCGCCGCGCTCCTGGTGCTGGGCGACCACCTGGTGACCGGGCCGCAGCGGCGCGAGTTCGCCGAGGCGCACCCGGCCGTGATCGGCGACGCGTTCCACAGCATGCCCGACGGTCTGCGCGCGGCCGCGCTCCTGCCCGGGGCCGAAACCGACTTCACCACGGCCGCGCGGGCGGAGATCGCCCGGCTGCCGCAGGCCGAGCAGACCCGGCTCCGCCAGGACGTCGAGGCCCTGCTCGACCGGTTCTTCCACGGCGAGGACGGCGACGGGCGGGCGCCGGCAGGCGCGGCCGAGCGGATCGGCGCCGCACTGCACACCCACGGCCCGGACTTCGCCGCGTGGCTGACCGGGCAGATCCCGGGCGCCGCCGTGACCGAGGGCTTCGCGCGGCTGGACATCACCGCCGAGCTCGTCGGGCGGACCGCGGGCGCCCTGCTGCCGCCGGACCGGCGGGCCCAGCTCGTCGAGGACGTCCGGGCACTGCTCGACCGGTACGCCGACGGCGGGAACGGCGCCGGGCGGATGCCGGCGCGCGTGGCCGAGAACATCGCCGCCGCGCTGCCTGCGCTCGGCCCGGACCTCACCGAGTGGCGGGCTGGGCGGACCTCGGATGCCGCGCTCATGGAGCGCTTCGCTGAGGTCGCCGCCGAGCTGGTCGCGCTCGGCACGCCGCAGCACGACCCGGACGCCGCGGACCACGTGCCGGAAGGCGACTTCGCCGCCGATCGCGCCGTCCACACCGGACTCGCGGAGCTGGCCAAGCTCGTAGGCGCGCAGCAGCGCGGCTGGGCGGCGCTGGCCGAGGTCCAGCAGCGCCTCGACGGCGACCCGGCGGCGACCGAGCAGGCCGAGGAGCTGGCCGAAGCCCTCGCCGGGATGATCGAGGTGATCGGGCCGCGGGTCGCCGGGCTGGCGAACCAGGTCGCCGAACTCCTGCCGCGGCACGAGACCGGGGAGCCCCAGCTCGAAACCGTGCTGACGCACCGGTACCGCCGCCTCGCCGGTGTGCTGGAACTGGTGCGGTCGCGTTGGGAGGACCACCAGGTCCAGCTGGCCGAGGTCAACTTCCGGATGACCCGGCTCGCGTTGTGGGCGGAGACGGCCGAACAGGCCCGCGCCGCCGAGGCCGAGGCCCGCGAGAACGGCACGTCGCCGCGCCTGCCCGAACTGGACGGCGAGGCGATCACCTCCGCCACCGCCGAAACCTACGTCGAAACCGCCCGCGCCGACCTCGGCCAGGCACTGCGGCGCGCCGACGAACTGCGCAGGCCGTTCGAGCGCGCGCTGGCCGAGCTGACGCGCGAAGCGGCGTCCCTGGACGAGGTCCACGGGCAGTTCCAGCGGCTCGCCGCGCCGGGCGAGGGCATCGACGCCGCCGACGACGGTCAGCGCCTGTTCCGCGCCAACCCGTTACGCGGGGACAAGCTGACAGCGGCGAACCTGACCGAGCGCGACAAGGCCACGGTGGAGCAGCTGGTGGGCCTGCTCGAAGATCGTGAGCGCGTCGTGGCCACCCTGCCGGGAGCCGGCCGGGAGGGCTGGCGCGCGAGCGACTTCGCGGACCTGGCCGACTCGGCGGACCCGGTCGTGCGGCAGGCCGTCGCGGAGCTGAGCGCGATCGAGGAGGAGCTGCGGCGCCTGCTCAACGGCACTGCCGACGGCAAGGACCACGGCCTGGGGCTCAACGCCGCCATCCAGCGCAGCCACCAGCGGGCGAAGCTGCTCGAGGACGTCATCCTGACGCACAAGGACTTCCGCGGCCGGGTGCGCGACCCGCGCAGCCTCATGCTGCTGGGCGCTCTGCGGACGGCGGACGAGCACCCCGCGCGCGGTCTCGCCTACCTCTTCGAGGAACTCACCGAGGGCGGGTTCGGCGACCGGAACCGCAAGGGTGTGCTGGACGACCGGCTCTACAGCATCCGGGCCCGCCAGTCGACCGAGTTCGCGATCGAGTCGCTGTACACGCCGGTCGACGAGCAGGAACCGCCGGACGCGGTCGCCGCGGCCGAGCCGACGTTCCACAACGTCGTCAAGATCACCTGGATGTCCGGCACGGACAAGGTGCCGGGTGGCCGGGTGTTCCGGTCCGGCTTCACGCTGCAGGGCAGGGTCGGCCCGTCGCTGGCGCAGATCGAGTCGGGCGACCACCCGCTCGCGGCGGAATTCCGCCTGCGCGCCAAGGCCGACTGGATCGAGGAGCACCACGGCACGGCTATCGGGACCCAGGCGGACCTGGACGCGTTCATCGCCGAACACGGCAGCGACCCGACCGAGGGCGTCGATCTGCGGATGCCGGCGATGGTGCCGCTCGAGTGGGTGGACGGCGGTCAGCTCGTCGTCGCCGTGCGGCCGGACGCCGACCGGGCCGATGTCCGGGCCGATCTCGAGAAGCTGCTGGTGGAGCAGGTGGCCGGGTACCGGTCGCAGCTGCCGACGCTCGGGGTCGAGGCCCGCACCACGTTGCTGGTGCAGATGGGCAGCGCCGCCGGTGTCGCGGTGGGCACCCTCGCGTCGCTGGGCCTCGGCGCCGGGATCAGCAGCACCTACCTCATCGCGCGCGGGGCCTACTTCGCCTGGACCGGTCTGATCGCGCCGGCCGCCTACTACACGTCGATGGGCAAACAGACCGAGGCAGCCAACGAGATGCGGCGCCTGCGGGCGTTCATCATGCGCGGCGGAATCGGGCCGACCGCGGTGTCGCTGCAGCAGGGCGCGCACGACACCGCCCAGACCCTGCAGCC
This sequence comes from Amycolatopsis methanolica 239, assembly GCF_000739085.1. Classification (NCBI taxonomy): domain Bacteria; kingdom Bacillati; phylum Actinomycetota; class Actinomycetes; order Pseudonocardiales; family Pseudonocardiaceae; genus Amycolatopsis; species Amycolatopsis methanolica. The sequence goes on from NZ_CP009110.1 coordinate 2,166,170, forward strand.
GCTGGCGGAACTGACGCACAACACGGTGCCGGAGGCGGCCGCGCCCGAGCCGCTGACCGTGCTCTCCGGCGACGAGGTGAACGACCTGCAGCAGCGGATGACGCGGATCGGCGCCGAGCTGGCCGAGCAGCTGGCCGCCAAGGCGTTCCCGGAGTCGTTGCTGCACAACGACGGCCTGCGCAAGACGTTCCGTGAGATGACGGAGGTGAGCTGGTCCGACGAGGGCATCGCCGCGAACGACGCGGGCGCCCGGAAGGTGCGTGACGCCGGCACCCTGTCGCTCAAGCTGCCCACCGGGGAGACGCTCAAGGTGTCGCTGGTGACCGGCGGACTGCCGCGGTCCTACCAGGTCCTCAAGGGCGGCCACGTGCCGACCAGCGAGCAGCGGTACTGGATCGGCGTCTCGCCGAACACCTTCCACGGCGGCGACGACGCGATCCGCGCGGCGATCTCGGAGCAGTTGGTCGACGTCGTCACCAAGGGCACGCAGCTGTGGATCCAGCCCACGCTCGGCTCGCTGGCGCGGGAGAACTTCACCACGCTGCCGGTCGAGGGCGTGATCACCACCGCGTTCAACGTCAGCGCGGGAAGCCTGGAACTGATTGGCCCGCTGGTGGTGGGCAGCGCCGGCTCGCGCTTCGGGTTCATGTCCTCGCGCTACCTGAACTTCAGGTACAACGCGCTGGCCCGCAAGCTGTGGGAGGACGCGGTCCGGGAGCGCCAGGGTTTCCAGGCCCTGATCGGCGCGACCGCCCGGATCGGCATGGCCGGCACGTCCCTGCGGCTCATGGGCGCCGCGGACGCGGTGAGCAAGGGGGTCGCGGCCGAGATCGAGCGGCACCTGCCCGCCCGCCCCGACCGCGAGATGGCGCCGGACGACCCGGCCGAGATGCTGGTGCGCGCCGCCGACGAGATGGTGGCCAGGGCGGAGGTCTTCCCCGGCGTGAAGGCGGCCCGCCTGCTCACGGCCGAGGAGGTCGCCGCCGACGCGGCGAAGGCCGACTACGAAGCCAAGAAGAGGGCCGTCGTGGCGGCGAAGAAGAAGGCCACCAAGGCGGTTGAGGAGCTGACCAAGGCCCGCAAGAAGGGCGCGCCCGCGGACGAGATCGCCGCGCTGACCAACGAAGTCACGCAGGCCCGCGCCGACGTCCGGACCGCCGAGGAAGCCGTGCCCGCCGCGAAGCGGAAGGCCGACGAGGCCGAGGCCGTCGCGAAGCCGGTCGCCAAGCGCAAGGACGACGGCGAGGAGCTCACCGTCGACGAGATCGCCAGGGCGATCGACGAGGGCAACGGCCTGACCGTGCGCATCCGGGCCGAGCCGCGGCTGCGCACCCCGAAGATCCCGGGCGAGCTGCGGATCAAGCTCGGCCTCGCCGACGAGCTGCCCGGCGCGATCTCCCCGATGACGACCCACCTCGCGGTGTACAAGCGCGGCAACACCGACGTCCGCGAGTTCGTCACCCTGCTGCCGTCCCAGTGGGCCACCGACGACGCGCGGGTCTCGATCGACGACCTCAAGATGTGGATGCACCGGCACGTCGACGACGTCATCGAGCGAGAGCAGTTCATGCACCGCCGGGAGATCCGCCAGCTGGCGATCGCGGCGTTCGGCAAGGCGGTCGGCAGCGGCGCCGTGAGCGCGGCCGTCAGCCTCCAGCAGGGCAACACGGCCGCGGCCGGCCAGTCCGCGACCGAAGCGAGCCAGCGGACGCTGGACGGCGCGATGCGGATGGTCACCGCGCGCAACGGCATCGAACGGCTTTCCGCGCGCCTGCAGAAGGAACTGAGCACCCAGGCGGCGACCGCGCGGGCCATGGACGACTGGGCCTTCGCGCTCGCCACCGACATCCGCCGCGTGGACGGCCTGCTGCGCGAGAAACTCGCCGAGTACGCGGACGACCCCGTCCTGGGTGCGAAGGCGCGCGAGATCCTCGACCGGCGTGGCCCGGAGCTGCCGGAGCCCGGGACGCTGTTCGCAGACCTGGACCGCATGCGCGAAAGCGGCGAGATGGTCCAGCGCGTCAAGCACCTGGCCAAGGTCCTGCGCTACGGCAACGGCGAACTCGTGCTGCACATCGACAAGGTCCGCCGCCCCGGGCCCAAGGAGCTGTGGGCCAAGCTCCGCGGCATGCACCGGCAGCAGCTGATCTTCCGGTTCGTGAGCGGGATCCCCGGCGAGCCGACCCGGGTGCTGGCCAGTGCCATCGACTCGCACTTCCTCGTCGTCGGCGAGAACGCCGAGGAGGCGCTGGACCGCATCGCCCGCGTCGTGGCGGTCTACCACCACGGCCCGACCGGTGTCCCCGGCGCGATGGACCTCATGCTCAACGAGCTGGGGCCGGGCAACGTCGGCAGCCTGGTCAACCGCGGCGTCACCGAGGTGCTGCGGCCGCCGCCGGAACCGGCGAAGCCCGGTGATCCGCCGCCGCCCGACCCGAGCGTGCGCAACATGGTCATGCAGGTCGCCTCGGGCGTGGTGTCGACGCTGGTCAACGTGATCTCGGCGAGCTGGTTCCGGCGCGGCGACTTCCTCAAGAGCGAGCAGTTCCGCTGGCGCTACTCCTACGACGGCGCGGTCATGTCGGAGGACCGCGACCAGCTGGCCCAGTTCTTCGCGCGCAAGGCCGCCGACTACAGCCGCGGGCAGATGCTCGACCTGCTGGAGTTCGCCGAGGCGGCGCAGTGGTACGACCCCAAGACGGTCGAGATCCTGCGCGAGGTGCTGGCCCCGGAGACGAAGTCGGCCACCGAGGTGTTCGTGCACCACGGCGTCCGTGCCGACCAGCTGCCGGACAAGTGGACGTGGGACGACCTCGACCGGCACGTGCGCGAGAACCAGCCACCGGCGCTGGCCAGGGCCGAGGCCGCGGACCTCCTGGCCCGGCTCGAAGCGCAGATGCGCGAGCAGGGCGTCCACCCGTCCGACCGCGACGCCGAGCACCAGGAACTGCGCGAGCTGTGGGGCCAGGCAGTGATCGCGCTCGCGCACAACCAGCCGGGCGCCGAGGGGCAATACAACCGCAACGTGCTCGTCGACACCGGGTTCGGCCGCGTCAACGTGCGCATCCCGATCCCTGGCGCGTCCTACGTGGACATGCGCATCTGGCACGAGGCGGACCTGCTCGCGATGCTGCGCCCGAACCGGCCCGGGTTCGGCACGGTGCTGCCGGGCGTACCCGCGATGTGGCAGTCGCTCGGCGGCAACCAGGTGCAGGCCTTCGAGAGCGGGCGGTTGCTGGCCGAGGGCGAGGCCGTGCCGGACCGCGTGATCGAGGACATCGTGCACCTGTTCTCGGAAGCGGCGGATCTGGCGGCCGCGGAACTCCCGGGGATACCCGAAGGCTGGGCCGCCAACGGGGACACGACCACCTTCGCGCGGCGGTTGTCAGACCTGACCGAGACCGTGCACGCGCAGGCGGCCGAGGAGCACGGCGATCTGCTGCGCGCGTTCGCCGTGCCGGATGATCCGCTGTACGGGGTGAGGGACAGCTGGCACGAGCTGAGCCGCCGCCCGTTCGGCCTGCTGCACATGGACTTGCACCGCGGCAAGCTCCTCGTGCGCGAGCGTGACACCGCCTTCCTGGACTGGGAGCTGGCGCTCTACGGTGACCCGGTCGCCGACCTCGCCGCCCACCTGCACCTCATGCACTACACCGAGGCCGAGGAGGCGCGGCTCGTCCGGCGCTGGGCCGCCGAGATGCCCGCCGACGCGATCGCGGGCTGGGAAGCGGACCTGCCGCGGTACCGCGAGTTCTTCCAGATCAAGTCCGCGCTGGTGGACGCCGTGCGGTTCACTGAGGCCTACGCCGATCCGTCGGTCCCGGAGCAGCGCCGCGCGGCGCTGGTCGCCGAGTTGACGGCCAAGCTGAACCGGGCCCACGAACTGTGGGGCACCGGCCGCACCCTGTCGCAGCGTGAGGTTCGCGCCGCGATCGAGGAACACCTCGGCGAGGGGACCGATCCCGGCACCGCGGCTCCCGCTCTGCCGGCCGGCCCGCTCGAACCGTCGGCCGACACCGCCCGCTGGGCGGCGGCGCAGGCCGGCCTGGACGCGACCGGCGTGATGATCCACGTCGTCACCGACACCGAGGTGCTCCGGATGATGCGGGAGGAGGGCCACAAGGGACTGACGCCCACCCACCTGGGAGGTCGTGAGATCTGGCTGGCCCCCGAAGCGTTCGAGTCGATCGACACCCTCGTCCGCGTGCTGGGCCACGAGCTCGCGCACTCCGGTCAGCTGAAGCTGGGCATCCGCCCGGTCCGCTCCATCGTCGACCAGCTCGAAGCGAACGCCGAAGCCCACGGCGACGCGGCGGTGGACCGCCTGCACGGCCGCGGCTCGCGCCCGCCGGTCGTGGAACCGGACCAGCTCCCGGACACCGACCCCGACGAAGAGGCCGTCGAGTACCTCTTCCACACCGAAGGAGGCGTGAATGACGACGTTCCGGGTGACCAAAGTGGACGACCTGGTGGCCTTCCCGGGAATCCGGGTGATGGGCCGGGAGGACGGGGAGCCGATCGAACCGGGGACGACCCTGACCGACTCGGGAACTGGGCGCGCCTGGGAGGTGCTGACGGTGGAGTTCCCGTCCCCCTTGGCGCGCCGGGAGGGGTGGTCGGTGCTCCTGGTCCGGCGGACTGGGGAACCGGCTCCGCCCATCGGCGCGACGCTGAGCACCGCCTGACCGACCGGCGCGAGGCGTTCCTCGCACTCGAGACGCTCCGCAACGTGGTTCCCGGCCTCGGCGTCCGGCCCTGGGGCAACCACGGGCAGTACGACACCCACCTCGGCGAGGTGCCCGTCAAGATCGAGTTCACCGGCCAACCGCCGCTGAACAGCCCGGTCGCCGGGAACCCGAAGAAGAACCCGAGCATCCTGGTGCGCCTGCCCTCGGCTACTCCACGCGACACGGCCGTGCGGCTCCTGGCCGAGCAGCTCGGCCGCGCCCGGCACGAACTGACCGAGGCGAACCGGCCGTGGCGCCCGCTGCGCGGCAGACGGGAGGACCCGGCCGCGATCGACGCGCCGCTCGCCGGGCGTCTGCTCGCCCTCGACGCGGTCGCACGGCAGCAGGCCGAGGCGGCAGGCCGGGCAGGGTACGAGTTCCGGACCACCGCGGTCGCGGACCTGGCGACCGAGATCGCGGCCGCACTGCCGCCCGGCCGCGACTGGAACCTCATCGCGCAGGCCCACCTGCACCCGCTGACCCAGGCGTTGCTCACCGGGCCCGGACAGGAGCGCCACCCCGGGCTGCCACGGCGTTTGGCCCCCGTCGAGGTCGCGGGTGTCGATCTCGTCCCGGCGCACCGGACCCGCCCCGCCGAACTGACGCCCGCCACCGACGCGGACGTCGCGATCGCCCGCGCCGCCCTGAGCAGGGGCGGCTCCGTGGACGGCCGTGACGAACCGGCCGGGCTCTTCAACCTGGACCGGGCCGTGCTGCTGCTCGCCGGTTCGGCCCCCGGCCGGGCGGACCTCGCCGAGGCCGCGATGGTGCTGCACGACTACTGGGCCGGCGCCGGGATCGACGTCGCGGCGCGGACAGCCACACCCGGCACCGTCGACGTGGGCCGGATCGAGGACCGGGGCGGGCGTTTCCAGCGCGTGCTCAACGTGGAGGGGATGTCCGGGAGCAGACGCACCTCGGCGATCGACCTGCAGCACCGGATCCTGGCGGACATGCTCCGCCGGGAAGGCGGACGCGGGTTCGCCTACCTGGTCCTGCACCGCGAGTCCGGCGCCCCCTACGTCACCGCGATCGCGAACGAGGACGACCGAGTGCGGTTCCTCGACCCGGTTCGGGGGCGTTCGGACGACAGGCCGCCCGCCTACGGCGACGAGGACGGCGTGGTGGCGATCGACGTCGTCGTCTACAGCGCGAGCGGCCCACTGCCGGTCAACGGGTACCCGACGTCGGAGATCAGCACCCGGCCGCCGACCCAGCGCTACCTCGACGAACTGCCGCAGCGCGCGTACGACGCCTGGCTCGCCCGCCGGCTGCGGCTGGAGAGGCAGCTCGGCTCGGCGCCCTCCGAGGCGGTCCGCCTGCCCTACGCCCGGCTGTTCGACGGGCGGGCGATGCTGCAGATGCACGCGCTCGCCGACGTGCTCGGCACCGATGGGCCCGCGTTGGAGCGCGCGGTGCGGGGTTTCCAGGCCGCGGCCGACCACCGTGGCCTCACCCTGGACGACGTGCTTGCCGACCAGTGGGAGGCCGAGCTGGGCGCCCTCGAGATCGGGCGCCTGTACGACCCGTTCGCGCGGCCCGCGGACGAGGGCAGGACGTTGTGGCCGACGCAGGAGCAGTTGCGCCCCCTCGCCGAGGCGCACCCGGCGCTCGCCGAGCTGGTCCGCGACCAGGGCCTGCCGCGCACCGCCAGTGGCGTGGTCGAACTCGGGGTGTACCAGCCGCGTGTGGCCCGTGACGCCGTCGCGGCGCTGACCGCCACCGAACCCGCCGCTGCGCGGGAGGAGTTCGTCCGGAAAAACCCGGCGAACCCGGTCCTGCTGGACCTGCTCGACGACCACGCGTTCGTCCACAACGCGGACAAGACCGGGGTCGCGCTGGTGCACCAGGCGTTCGCGGACGTGCTCGACGCCGCCGGGGTCTCCCGTGCGGACCCGCGCCACCCGGCCAGCCTGGCACGGCTCGTGCACCGACCGGCGCTGCGGGGCGAGGACACGTCGGCGCGGACCTGGGCCGCGAGCACCCGCCCGGCCTTCGACGACGTGGACCCGCACGCGGCCAGGCCGGACCAGATGCGCAGCCGGGTCGCCTACCAGGTGTTGCGGGCGGTCGCCGCGGTGCGGCCGGAGCACGTGCGCGGCGGTCTGGTCAGCGAGATCCCCGGCACCGGCGACCACGTCGTCCGCTCGCGGCAGGTGTCGCGCGACCGCGGCGCGGTCGTGCCGGGCGCCGAGGTGACTCACGTGGTGCCGAACGAGTTCCTGGTGCCGTTCGCGCCCGGCACACCGGAGAGCCCGCGCTGGATGCTCGCCGCGGAAGGCGCGTTCATCGCCCGGGGCCTGATGGACGTCGACGCGGTGGGCAGCGCCGAGCACGTCGCGCGCGTCCTCGCGGCGGCCGGGAACCTGCCGGTGACGGTCCGGCGGCTGCCCGGGCCGGCCCGCGTGGCCGAGGTACTGGAGCAGTTGCTGCCGCGGCTCGCCGACGCGCGAGTCCCGGTGATGGCCTCGGTGCGCGGCGGCGAGTACGTGCCGGCCACACCGGTGCGGGTCGACGGCGAGATCAGGGTCGACGTCCCCGGCCCCGGGGGCCCGCTGTCGATCACCGAGTTCGCGGCGCTGCTCAACCCGGGTGACCCCCTCGTGCACGGGGTGGTGGCCGACGCCGCCGCCGAATTCGACGCGCTCCTCGCCGCCACGGACGGGGAGGCCACGTCGGCATTCGAAACGGACCGTGCGGAAGTGCTCGCCGCGTTGCGCACCCTCGCCGACGTTGTGCCCGAGCTGACCATCCGGACGGTGGACGGCACACCGCAGGTGGACCTCGCGGGCGCCCCGGTCACCGTCGACTACACCGACCGCGCGCAGCACGCCGGCCTCCGCCCGGTGGTCGCGTTCGCCGCCCCCGGACAAGGCCCGGTGATCAAGCTCGAGCTGCACCTGGGCACCCCGCGCGAGCAGGCCGCGCGTGAACTCGCCGGCCAGCTCGGCCGTGCCCGGCACGAGCGGAACCAGGAGTCACGGCTGCAGCGCCTGCGGCGCGGTCAGCTGCGCGGCCCGGACCCCGCGACCGCCGTCGACGCCGAGCTGGCCGGTCGCCTGCTCACCCTCGACGTCATCGCCGCTCAGGAGGCCGCCGGCCTCATCGAGGGGAACGCGGCACTCGCCGGCGGCGTGGTGGCCGAGGCCCGCGCCCTCGAGATCGACCTGCCCGCGGGCCGGGACTTCGACCGCATCGCGGAAGCGCACCTGCGACCGCTGACCCGAGCGATGATCGCCGAGGGCCACCACCGCCGCGACCTCGCGGCCCGCGAGGTCCTGCTGGGCGAGCTGCCCGCCGACCAGCGGCAGGAACTCCCCGAGGAGCAGTGGCGCGCCAACAACATGGTCACCGGCGCGGTCCGGCCCGCGGCGCCGACGGGGGAGCAACCCTTCGCGCCCGCCCGCGTCACCCGCGTGCTGGGTGAGCGCGGGGGCCTGGTGACCGCTCCCGAGTCGCAGTTCGCCGTGGCGGCGGAGGCTCTGCGCACAGCGCCGCTGCAGGGCGTGGACGACCTCGTCCGCGCCGCCCGGCTGCTCGCGCCGTGGCACGCCGACCCGGCGGGAGCGCTCGCCGACGCCGACGCGGCGATGGTCCTGCACGACTACTGGATCCGCGACCGCTCGCACGTCATGCAGGTCGACGCCGCGGCCCGGCGCACGGTCGACGGTTTCACCGACGGCGACCTCTCCCGGCCCCGTGGCGGTGAACGCGACGGCCTGGGGCGCATCGCCGACCGCGGCGGGCGGTTCCAGCGCCTCGTCGACACCCGCGGCGAGCGGCCCGAGGACGCGGCCGCCGCGATCGACCGCGCGTACCGCGACCTGGCGACCACGCTGGCGCACACCACGGGCAGGGCGTTCGCCTACGTCGTGCTGCACCGGGAAGGGCGTGACCCCTACGTCACCGCCGTCGCGAGCGAGAACGCCGGGCCGCTGGTCCACCTCGACCCGGCGCGCGGCGAAACCGCATCCGAACCGCTGTACCGCCACGCGGACGGCGTGTACGCCATCGACGTCATCGTCCACAATGGCGGGACGATGGAGGCGCCCGCGGTGGTGATCGACGGCCGGCCGCTGTCGCCGGTCAACACGCGGACTCCCGCGGGGCCCTACCTCGACGCGATGTCCGCTGAGGAGCGCGGGGAGTGGGCCGCTCGCGCCGACCGCTACCGGCAGGCGGAGCTGGACGGCCGGAACGTGCTCGACCCGCCGGCGTCCTTCCCGCCGGAGGCCGCCGCGGTCTACTACTCGCTCGCGGCCGACCGCCCGGCCCGGCTCGAACTGCGGGCGATGGCCGACGTGATCGACGCGGCCGAGCACCCCGAGGTGTTCGTGCGGGCGATCCAGCACCTGCGGAACCTGGCGGAGAAGTGGGAGCACCGCTCCCTCGGCGCGCTGCTCACGCAGCGGTGGGAAACCGGCCTCGGCACGCTGCCCACGACCATCGATCCGGCCGCGCCCCGGCACTACGACGACGCGACGATGTCGGACTACGACTGGATCCGGCGCGTGCTCAAGGAGATCGACAAGAAGAACCTCACGCCCGGGCAGCGGAGCCGCCTCACCGAGACCCAGCCGCTGCTGGCCTCGCTGCTGAACTCGGTCCATGACCCGGCGGGCACCCCTGGCGAGGTCGCGCCCTACGACCAGCCCGACGGTCTGCGCAGGCCCGCCTCCGCCGACCTCGCCGACCTGGAGAAGGCCATGCTCGGCAGGGGCGAGGCCCCGGCCAGGCAGCAGGCGCCCAAGGTGTGGCAGAAGTTCCTGTGGCGGCCGGGCACCTCGTCGTTCGAGGTGTTCCTCGCGGTGCGCTCGATCTTCCAGCTCGGCATCCCGAAACTCCCCGCGCTCGTGACCTTCCGCGGGATCCGGGACGGCGAACCGTTCGGCTCGGAGCTCGGCGCGGCCGGGCGCGAGGAACTGGTCACCGGGGCGCGGTTCCGGGCCTACACCTTGGACACGGCCGCGCGCGGCTACACACTCGTGGAGGCCGCGTTGCAGGACCGGCCCGGCGCGATCGCGCACATCGTCCACCGGCACGACGACGACCCGGATGGTCCGCACGCCGCGGTCGTCGCGGTCAACCACCGCGGGACCATCCACTGGCTCACCGACGAGGTGATCAGCGGCAGGCAGCCCCGGATCCGGCGGCTGACCGCGGGCGAGATCGCCGGCCGGATCGGCGACGGGGTCGTGGACGCGGTGAACCTCGTCGACGACCTCACCCTGGGGTACTACCTGCTGCCCTACACGCGCCCCGCCCTCGTGGAGAAGGTGCTGTTCTGGACGAAGGACCGGACGCCGGGGCCCGGCCTGCCCGCGCCGCACGGGATCGACGTCCTGGTGCTCGACGGGGAGGGCAGGCCGGTGCCGCTGCCCGGGACGAAGCCGAGCCCGCTGAGCCAGCTGCCGCCGACCGCCGAGTACGTCCGCGCCGCCGCCGACGACGAGGCGCACGAGTGGATCGAGCTCGCCCGGTCGCTCGCCACTACTGGGGCGGACCCGTCGGCGTTGCCCGCCGCTGTGCGGAGCACCTACGACGCGATGACCGATCCGCGCGCGAGGCGGCAACTCCTCGCCTCGCACTTCGTGAACCGCGGTGACGAGGCGCTGCTGCGGCGCGGGCTGGCCAACCGCGAAGCCCTCGCCGTCCAGGAGCACCCGGACCTGGAGCCGGCGGCCGCGCTCGAGCGCGCACTCGCGGCGGACTGGGACCGCGGCCTGGGCGCGTTCGTCGCGGACGCCCGCCCCGAACCCGAGCTGGACGTCACGTCCCCGTGGCCGGCGGGTGAGCCGCTGCGCCCCGCGGAGGACGTGCTGGCCGCGCTCGACGCGCAGGCTCCCGTCCTGGCCCGCCTGGTCCGCGCGCACGGCCTGCCACGCACTTCCGGCGGCGTCGTCGACCTCTCCCGGTACGAGCCGCTCGCGGCGCGGGGCCGGGTCCCGGCGGTCGACCTGCTCGTGCGGGGTGACCCGGCCACGCGGCTGGCCGCCGACCGCGCCGAGGCCAGGGCCGTGTTCTTGCGGGAACACGGCGACGACCCCGCGATGACGGCCCTGCTGGCCGACCACGAGTTCTTCTACCAGACCGACCGGACCGGCATGGTGCTCGTGCACCGCGCCTTCGCCGAGCTGGCCGACTCGGTCCTCCCGCGCGAGGACCCGCGGCACCCCGCCAACCCGTACCCGGTGGTGCACCGGCGCGAGGCCTGGGGCGAGGACACCGGCGACCGGGCGTGGGCCCCGGTCGACCGGCCCGTGTTCGAGACGCTGGACCCGCAGCAGCTGAGCTCCGGCCAGATGCGGTCCCCGACAGCCTTCGAGGTGCTGCGCGCGGTGGCGGCGGCGCAGCCCGGACTGGTTTCGAACCTGGTGACCGAGCTGCCCACCGGCGACCACCTGGTCCGGCTGTCCTCGCCCTCCGGGGTCCGCGAACTGGTCGTGCCGAACGAGTTCCTGCTGCCCACCCGCCCCGGGGCGCAGCGGAGCCCGCGGTGGATGCTCGCGGTGGAGAGTGCCCTGATCGCGGAAGATCTCGTGCACACCAGGTACCTGGCGGAGCCGGGCGAGGTCGCGGCGGTGCTGGCGGGGGTGACCGGTCTCCGCGTCCGGCAGCCGGTCGCAGGCGAGGCGGACGCCACCGCGTTCCTCGAGGACCTGCTTCCCCGGCTCGCGGACGCCGGGATGCCGCTGCTGGCTTCGATGCCGGAGATCCAGTCCGGGGTCTACCGCGCCGTGACGCCGGTCCGCGCCGAGAACGGCGAGATCCGGCTGCGGATCCCCGGCCTGACCGTGGAACCGACCATCCCGGTGTTCGCGCACGCCCTGCTCGAGCGCGGTTCGCCGCTGATCCACGGCGAACCGCCCGCGTCCCCGGCGGACGGGGTCGCCGAGCTCGACGACCAGCTCGGCGTACTCGCCCTCCGGCGCGCCGCGGGCCAGCTGCGCGGCGAGTACGCGACCGCAGGCCGGGGCCCGCTCACGCGGGTGGACGTGCCGGAAACGGCGGGGACTCTGACCCAGATCCACCGCGACCGCGACGGGCGCTACGTGGTGGTCGAGGGGGCGGGCCCGGTGGCCGCGGTCGAATCCACCGTCGGCGACCCCCGGCGGCACGTGCTCGCCGCACTCGACGCGATGGCCGCCGAGGGCGGCCCCAAGGCCCCCCACCTGCCCGCGATCCGCGCCCAGCTGGGCAGCGGCGAGCTGCGGTACTTCCGGGTCACGGCCGAGCTGGACGTCACCGGGCTGTCCCGCCTGACCCCCGACGAGCTGGACCGCCTCGGCGCCGACGACCTGTTCACCGGGTACACCCGCCACGAGCTGGACCTGAGCGGGCCGGGTGCGGCGGACCGGCTGCTCCGGCTCGAAGACGGCGGCGCCAAGCCGCGACCCTGGCCCGCCGAGCGGCTCGACCCGCGGTTCGACTACTGGGAGAGCGGCAAGCTCAAGGTGACGGCCGACAACATCCGCCTCGTCGCCGAGAAGTACGGGATCCAGGTGCACCCGAAGGCCAAGGTCGTCGTCAACAAGGCCAAGCGCGGCATGTACGGCGAGACACTGCCGGCCGGCCGCGGGGCGCGGGTCGAGATCACACCGCAGGCGTTCGTCAACGAGGAGATCCTGGCCCGCACTCTGTACCATGAGCTCGTCCACGTGGCGCAGATGGAACGCAAGGGCTGGCATCGCCAGGAGACGGCCGCGGAATGGCAGGCGTGGGAGGACGAGGCGCACGCCGCCGACAAGCGGTGGTGGCAGGACCACCCCCTCAACCAGGAACGGAACGGCTGATGGCGGGCGAGCAGCGTGCTTCCTACGCCGACTGGCAGCGCGCCTATGGTGACTACTACGAGGCGCTGCCCGAGCGGCTCGACCTGGCGTGCCCGAACTGCGGGCACCACGAGCTGCGGCTGGTGTTCGTGGCCGACGAGGACGACCGGACCGGGTACGCCCAGTTCTCCTGCGGCTTCTGCCGCTTCGGCATCCACATCTCGCGCACCTGGGTGCCCGAGGGGGTCGGGTTCGAGCCGATCTCGACCCCGGCCCCGCTACTGCGGGACCGGCTGCCAGACTTCACGCTCGTGCACCCGCCGGACGGCGCGAACGACGACGACATCGAAGAAGTCCGGTTCTGACCCGGGATCGACGAAGAGGAAGTGTCTGGAGTGGACTTTCAGTGGCGCCCGTCCAACGAGGTCGAGAGCGACATGCTGGCCGCGCTGCAGGAGAGCGACAGCCGGAGCTTCGCGCAGTTGCTGCGCTCGGCCCCGCTGTACGTGCCGGCCACGCCGGAACCGGGTGATCCGTGGCCGATGAGCCTGCCGATGCCCGAAGGCAACCACGTCATCGTGTTCACCTCCGAGGAGTCGCTGGACTGGGCGCTCGGCGGTGTCGTCGACAGCTGGCGGCGGACCGACATCGCGGGCCTGCGGGAGATCCACCCTGACCACGCCCAGCTCGTCGTCAACCCGGGCGTCCCGATCGGCGTGTACCTCGTCCTCGGTGAGGTCGACGATCTGGCCGAGGGGCGGCAGGAGCTGGTTCCGGTCGAGGACGTGCAGAACGCGATGGTCGACGAGGTGCTCGCCGAGGTGCGGCGGCTGGCGCTGGCGGAGCTGGGCGGCGACGAGGAGGTCGCGGCGGCGCTGCAGCCGTCCAACCAGCTGGAGGAACGGCTCCGCGACGCGGTGGCGGAACTGGACTTCGACGCCTTCCTGCTCGCGCTCATCGGTTCCGATGTCGTGGTGCCCACCGCGGCGCCGGTCGCGGACCCGTCGCTGATCGAGAACGGCGAGTTCCCGTGGCGCGTCCTCGGCGACGACGAAACGCCCGTGGTGCCGGTGTTCAGCTCCGAGGGAGTCCTGGACGTCGTCGCTCCCGGCGGCGGCCCGCGCACCGTGGTGTCCTTTTTGGACGTGCTGGTGAACTGGCCCGGTGACGACCACGTGCTGTGCTTCAACCCCGGCACGAGCATGGAGCTGACGCTGCCCGGCAGCAGCGTGCCCGAACTGGTGTCGGCCATCGCGGAAGCGGCCGCGGCGGGCGGCCCGGTGGAGGGGCAGCCGGGCAACGGCAACACGCCCGCGACCTGAGCGTGGGCAACCGGTTGACGCGGATCCTCGCGGATCCGGCCGAGATCGACCTGCGGTACTCTGACGACGACCTCCGGTTGCTGCGGCGCGCGAGCGAGTCCGAACGCGACCGGCTCCGCGAGGTGGCGCGTGACGGGGCACCGGAGTCCCGGGTCCCGGCGACGCTCGCGCTGGCGCGGCTCGGAGGCGCCCGCGAGGTGCTGGCCGCGACACTGGCCGACGACGCGTGCACCGGCCTGCTCGCCGACGGGATCGGGGCGCTCGGCGAGAGCTACCCCGAGTACGCCGACGTCGTGGCGCCGTGGGCGGTGCGGGTGCTCGGCGCGATCGAACTTCCCCTGCGCGACAGTGTGTCCCTGGAGTTGCGCGGGCTGGCGGCGGCCTGCGGAGAGCTGCGAATCGCCGACGCGGGCCCGGTCCTGCTGCGGATCTCGCGGGCCGCGGACGAGCCGGCCTACCGGGAGGCGTGGCCGCTGGACAGCGTGCTCTTCCTCGCCGCGGCGGCGAAGGCGTGGCCCGTGGCCGAGGTCTCCGAGGAGATCACGGACCGGTTCGGGCCCAACCCGGACGACTCCGACAGCCACGTCGTCGAAGCCATCGGGGCGCTCGCCGCGCGTGGCGAACCGGAGGTCGCCGAGTGGGCGCTGCGGTGGTGCGCCGAAAAGCTGCTGGAGAGCCACGAGGAAAACACGCACACGTTCCTGTTCGTGGAGGCACTGGCGGCACGCGGGCCGGACGGCGCGTCGCTGCTCGGGTGGGTCGTGGACCAGTCGCCGTTCCGGGCGGGCGCGGGCGTCGCGCTCAAGGCGCTCGCCGCGGTCGAGCCGGTGGAGGCGCACCGGTACGCGGTCGAGGAGTGGCTGCGGTTCCCGTCGGCCGCGATCGAGGTGCTGGGGGAGCTGTACCAGGGGACGCGGAACGCGGAGGTGGTCGCGTTCGTCGACCGCATCCAGGACCGTTTCCCCTGGGCGGCGAGTTACCGCGACGATGCCGTGGCCCGGATCGACGCGACCGCGGGGCCCGGGCAGATCGCCGCCGAGATGGTCGCACTCGGACTGATCTCCCGTGCGACCGCAGAGGAGTACCTCGGGAACGGCCCCGGCGAGAGCGTGCCAGCACGACTCGTGCGGGGCCTGTTCGAGGCCGAGGGTGTGCTGGTGGAGTTCGACCCGAAGGGCTACACGATCCCGCCCGCCTACGGCGACCTGGCCGACCGCTTCGCCGCGGTGGCCGGCGTGAGCTTCGAGAACCTCGAACTGACCGACGACTTCGAGCTGTCCTACGTCCACAATGGACAGCGGTACGAGTTCACCCCCGACGACCAGGGCAAGTACTTCGACCTGCTCACGGTCGACGAGATCGCCGGCACCCTGAGCCCGCCCGGCCCGCGGCGCTTCGTCCCGCTCGGCGAGGACGCTTACGTCCTGGCGGATCCGCGGGCGCTCGATCAGCTGGTGGAGACCTTCGGGATCGAGCCGTGATCACCTGGACCAAGGCTTTGTCGGACACGCCCCAGTTCCCGGCCGGGCGGCCCGGCCGTCCGGACACTCAGCCCGTGCCGCGCACGGCCTCCAGCAGGTCGTCCAGCGACAACGTCCGCAGGTCGTCCCTGGTGGGGCGCTGCCCCAGCGAACGCAGGCGCGTCGATTGGGACTTGCGCATCCGTTCCAGCAGTTTGCGCGCCTCGCGGGCGTTGCCGAAGTTCTGGTCGCGCTCCATCTGCGAGAACCACTCCAGCAGCGCCACGTCCAGGTCCTCGCCCAGCAGGTAGTCGTCGCCGCGGGCCATGTGCAGGCTGATCGACACCAGTTCCTCGGGGCTGTAGTTCTCGAAGACCAGCGTCTTGTTGAACCGCGACGCCAGACCGGGGTTGGCGTCCATGAACTTCGCCATCTCGTTGGTGTACCCGGCGACGATCACGGCGACCTCGTCGCGGTGGTCTTCCATCAGCTTCACCAGCGTGTCGATGGCTTCCTGGCCGAAGTCGGCGCCGCTGCCGCTGGAGCGGGACAGCGTGTACGCCTCGTCGATGAACAGCACGCCACCGCGCGCCTCCTCGAACGCCGATGCCGCCTTCTCCGCGGTGTGCCCGATGTACTGGCCCACCAGGTCCCGCCGCGACACTTCCTTGAACCGCCCGTTCGGCAGGATCCCCAGCGCCTTGAGCAGCTGGCCGTAGATGCGCGCGACGGTGGTCTTGCCGGTGCCGGGCGCGCCGGCGAACACGAGGTGGTTGCTGACCGTGCCGACGGAGAGGCCCTCGCTGCGGCGCCACTCGTTGACCTGGATCTCGTCGATCAGCCCGCGCACCTCGGCCTTGACGCTCGCCAGGCCGATCATCCCGTCGAGCTCGCCGAGCAGCTTGTCGACGGTCTCCAGGTCCTGGTGGTTGCCCGTGGTCGCGACCGCGCCGACCGGGACCTTGCCGCGCGACGGGTCGCCCTCGCGGATCTCGGTGCGCGCGCCGTCGGCGAGGTGGATGCCCGGCACCGCGGTGTTCTCCACGCGACAGTCTTCGATCACGCCGCCACAGCCGCGGCCCACGCTGATCCCGACGCCCTGCGTGTCGTGCACCCAGCAGGTGCTGATGACCGGCGAACTCTGGTCCGCCACGGCGATCCCGGCGTCCCCGGTCTGCGAGATGTCGCAGCGGTCCAGACTGGAGTCACCAGCCTGGTACATGTACACGCCGCGGAACCCGCACCCGGCGATCGTCGTGTGCTGCACCTTGATGCGCGCGCCGAGCCGCACGATCACCCCGTCGTCGGCGATTTCGCGGATCTCGCAGCGGTCGATGGTGCCGTCGGACTCCTCCACCACGATCCCGTACTGCGAGCCGGTGACGTGGCTGTTGCGGATCTCGATGCGGTCGGCGCCCGCGACGTCGATGCCCGGCGCGAACCGCGCTGTCGCGGTGCACTCGACGATCTTCACCTGGCCGCCGCGCACGCGGACGGCGGAGTGCTCCTCGCATGTGAGCTTCAGCCCGATCAGCTCGACCCGTGCGTCGGTCACGGACACCACCGGCTGGTCCGGGAACGGCGAGCTGATCGTGACGCTGCCGGACTCGCGCGCGGACAGCGTGACGTGCTGGCGTGTGATCGAGATCGGCTCGGGGTAGTCACCGGGCGCGATCGAGATGACCGCGCCGTCGTCGGCCGCTTCGAGCGCGTCGCGGATGGTGGGCAGGGCGCCGCGCTGGTCCGGGGCGACGAAGAGGGTGCGTGGCATGGCTTCCGTGGTTCGGCCGACTAGGGTTTGCAGGACAAAAGGTACCGCAGAGAGGCAAGCACGCGTGGAACCTTCCTGGCAGCCGGGCAATGACCTCGAACACGCGTTGATGGCGGCGATCGAGGAGGGGGACCCCCAGCGGTACGCGCGGGTGGTGCTGGACGCCACCTTCCACGTGCCGGTGTTCCCCGATCCCGGCACCCCCGAACGGGAAGAGGTGACACGTCAACTCGGCCTGGCCGAGCACGACATCCTGGTCTTCACCTCGCCCGCCGAGCTCGAACGTTTCGCCGGCCCGGTCGCGCGCGGGCGCACCACGGCGACCTTCGCGGAGCTGACCGCCGGGGCGGCGGAGGGGGCCCGCTTGATCATCGATCCGGGCCTGCCCATCACCGCCGTCCTGCCGCCCGCCGTGGTGCCCGAGCTGGCCGAAGGGCGGCAGGAGACCGCACCGGTGTCGGAGCTGCGCGACATCGTCCGCGACGAGGTGCGCCGCATCGTCCCGTTGCTGTCGCTTGCGGAATTCGCGGGCGACCGGGAACCGCGCACCGACCTGCCGCCGTCCAACGCTCTGGAGAACGCGCTGGCAGTGGCGCTGGCGGAGCGGAACGAGGACGCGTACATGCAGGCTCTGGTGAGCGGTGAGGTGGTGGTCCCAACCACGGGGCCGGTGCCGGTCAACGACCTGCCGGGCATCCCGCCGCTGCCGTGGCGCCTAGCCGGCACCGACGAGATCCCGGTGATCACGGTGTTCTCGTCGGTGGCGATGCTCGAAGCGGTCGCGGGCAAGCAGCAGCACCACACGACGGACCTGCTGTTCAACGTGTTCGCCCGGTGGCCAGACGAGCGGCACGTCCTGTGCTTCAACCCGGGCGCCGACACCCAGCTGGTGCTGTCCGGGCAGGCGGTGCTGGAGATCACCGACCTCATCGCGGCGGACCTTGCCGCCGACTCATAACGCCCGTCCCGGTTGCCGTCCCGCACGCGGAAAGGTGAGAACGAACTGTGCCCGAGACCCCGTCCCGCCCGGTGCGGTACCGGCTGCTGGGCCCGATCGAGGTGTCGGGGCCGGACGGGCCGGTTCGGCTGGGCGGGCCGAAGCAGCGGTCGGTGCTCGCGGCGCTGCTGCTCAACGCCGGGCGCGTGGTGCCGGACGAGCAGCTGTTCGCCCTGGTCTGGGGTGCCGCGCCGCCGGCGACGGTGCGTGGCCAGGTCCAGGTGTACGTCTCCGAGCTGCGCAAGCTGATCGGCGCCGACGTGATCAGCAGGCGTGCGCCGGGGTACGTGATCGAGGTCGGGCCGGGTGAGCTGGACCTGCACGAGTTCGACGACGCCGTCGCCAGGGCGCGCGCGGACCTCGAGGCCGGCCGCGTCGGGGAGGCGGCCCGGCGGCTGCGCGCGGCGCTCGACCTGTGGCACGGGCCGGTGCTGGGCGGGGTCACTCAGTCGCTGCTCGACCGGGAAGGCCCGCCGCTCGCGGAGAAGCGGCTGAGCGCACTGGAGGACTACTTCGACGCCGAGCTCGCCGCGGGGCGGCACCGGTCGGTGGTCACCGGGCTGCGGCAGGAGGCCGAGGACAACCCGTTCCGGGAACGACTGCAGGCCCTGCTGATGCTCGCGTTGCACCGCTGCGGCCGCACGCCCGAGGCGCTGGAGGTCTACACCGCCGTCCGGTCGCGGCTCATCGACGAACTCGGCGTCGAGCCGGGGCCGCTGCTGCGGGACACGCAGGTGCGGCTGCTGCGCGACGAGCCCGAGGAGGGGCCGGTGCCGCGGCAGCTGCCCGGTGACGTGCCGCAGTTCGCCGGCCGGATGCGCGACCTCGCGCGGCTGGACGCGTTGCTGCCGCTGGAGGGCAGCGGTGACCGGCCGTCGGTGTCGGTGGCGGTCGTCAGTGGTGGCGCCGGTGTCGGCAAGTCGGCGTTCGCGGTGCACTGGGCACACCGGGTGCGGGAGCGGTTCCCGGACGGGCAACTGTACGTCAACCTGCGCGGCTTCGATCCCGGCGCGTGCGCGATGAGCCCGGCGGAGGCCGTGCGGCGGTTCCTCGACGCGCTCGCCGTTCCGGCGCAACGGATCCCGGTGAGCGTGGAGGCGCAGGTGAGCCTCTACCGCAGTCTGCTGGCGGACAAGCGGGTGCTGGTGGTGCTGGACAACGCGCGCGACGCCGACCAGGTGCGCCCGCTGCTGCCCGGCGCGCCCGGCAGTTTCACGCTGGTGACGAGCCGGAACCAGCTGGCCGGGCTGGTCGCGGTCGAGGGCGCGGCGCCGGTGAGCCTGGACCTGCTGTCCGACGCGGAGGCGTGCGAACTGCTCGCACGGCGGCTCGGGGCGGATCGGGTGGCGGCGGAGCCGGAGGCGGTCGCCTCGATCAACACGTTGTGCGCGCGGCTGCCGCTGGCGCTGGCGATCGTGGCCGCGCGGGCAGCGACGAACCCGGGGTTCACGCTGGGCGAGCTGGCCGCCGAGTTGTGCGCCGCGCGGGGCGGGCTGGACGCTTTCGAGGGCGACGACGCCAGTTCCGACGTGCGGGCCGTGTTTTCGTGGTCGTACCACGCGATCAGCGCGGACGCGGCCCGGCTGTTCCGGTTCCTCGGCCTGCACCCCGGACCGCACGTGACCGTCGCGGCGGCGGCGAGCCTGTTGGGGGTGTCCCGGGTGCGGCCGCTGCTGGCTGAGCTGACGCGCGCGCACCTGGTCGCCGAGCGCGCCCCCGGGCGGTACGCGTTCCACGACCTGCTGCGCGCCTACGCGATCGAGCTGACGCAGGAGGAGGACGCGGAGGCGGAGCGGACCGCGGCGGTGCGGCGGATGTTCGACCACTACGTGCACACGGCGCACGCGGGCGCGGCGACGCTGAGCCCGCAACGCGAGCGGCTGGCGCTGGACCCGCCGTCGCCGGGGGTGGTGGTCGAGCCGCCCGCGGACGCCGGCGCCTGGTTCGCCGCCGAGCACCCGGTGCTGGTGGCGGGGATCGACCGCGCGGCGGCGGCCGGGTTCGACACCCACGCGTGGCAGCTGGCGTGCGCGTTGAGCCACACGTTCGTCCGGCAGGGCAGGCACTGGCTGGGGGAGCCGCGGACGTACGAGGTGGCGCTGGAGGCGGCCGCGCGGCTCGGGGACCCGGTCGCGCTGGCGCACAGCCACCGGGGGCTCGCGGTCATCCTGACGGCGCTGGGGCGGGACGAGGAGGCGCGGGCGCAGCTGGACCGGGCGCTGGACCTGTTCGAGGAGCTGGGGGACCTCGGGTACCAGGCCGATGTGCGGCAGGGGCTGACGTGGGTGTGTGATCGCCTCGGGGATTACGCCGGGGGGTTCCACCACGCGCGGCGGGCGCTGGAGTTGTTCCAGGCCGCGGGGAACCGGTACGGGGTGGCCAGCGCGCTGAACAACATGGGCTGGAGCTGTGCCCGGCTGGGGGACTACGAGCAGGCGCTGGCGCACTGCAAGGAGTCGATCGCGGTGCAGGCCGAGCTGGGGAACCTGGTCGGTGAGGCCAACGCGTGGGACAGCGTCGGGTATGCGCAGCAGTCGCTGGGAAACCTGGACGAGGCGGTGCGCTGCTACGAGACCGCCGTGGGGCTCTACCGGCGCCACGGAAGCCGCTACTACGAAGGCCGAACACTGACCCGCCTCGGCGACGCGCACCTGGCACGCGGCGATTCGGCCGCGGCGCAGCGTGCTTGGCGGGCCGCGCTGGAGTTGTTGGAGGAGCTGGGGTCGCCGGACGGAGGCCAGATCCGCGCGAAGCTGGATGGCGTTTCGGAGTGGTCGGCGTAGCTGCTGCGGTGGTGGTTTCGGTGGCTGGGCGGCTGGCGAGGCGGGGCGGATGCTCGCTCCGATGATTGGTCCGTTCATCACTGCGCGAGCCGCTCCATCGCCGCACAAGCACCCGCGGCCCGGCCACCCAACTCGCCGTCCCGACCCAGCGGCCCAATTCGGCCACCACCCAGCCACGCCGCACCACCGAGCCACCCGACCACGCCGCCCCACCCCACCCGACCCCGCCCCAACTCATGATCACCCTCCGCAACCACCCCTCACCGCCCGCACCCACCAGGCAACACCTGCGTTAACTCCAAGCGACCAACGCATCCACTACGCCCTTCGAAGCATTTTCGAAGCGGAGTTTGTAACTCTGTCGGAGCAACGCGGGAACGGCTTGGCGCGTCACTGCGTCCCAGGCTGCGAACGACGAGATCGGGCGGTGAACGAATGAGCGACGGTTCGCGGAGCCGCTTAGGCGCGCTGGTCCAGGGCTTCCGCCGGCGCGCGGGCCTCACCCAGCGTGAGGTCGCCGACCTGGCGGGGCTCAGCGTGGCGGGCCTGCGTGACGTCGAGCAGGGACGTGTCACCCGGCCGCGCGTGTCCACTCTGCGCAAGCTGGGCGACGTGCTCGGTCTGTCCCGTGTGGAGCTGGGCGAGCTGCTCCGCGAGGCGGGCGGCGAACAGGCCACCGGCGGCGGCCTGCGGGTCGAGGTTCTCGGGCCGCTGCGGGTCATCGCGGACGGCGAGCCGGTCGAGCCGGGCTCGGAAACCCAGCGCACCCTCCTCGCGCTCCTCGCGCTGTCCCCGAACGCCCCCGTCAGCCGGGACGCGCTCGTCGAAGCCGTCTGGGGCGACCAGCCCGAGCACGGCACCGTCGACCTCCTCCAGTCCCGCATCTCCCGCCTGCGCCGCCGCCTCCAGGGCGACCCGGAGAACGGCTTCATCGTTTCCGCGCGCGGCGGCTACCAGCTCAAGGTCGCCGAAGGCCAGCACGACCTGCTCCTCTTCCGCCAGCTCGTCGCCCGTGCACGACATGTCCGCGAGGAGGGCGAACTCGCCGAAGCGTGCGGTCTCTTCGC
Source organism: Amycolatopsis methanolica 239 (assembly GCF_000739085.1). Lineage (NCBI taxonomy): Bacteria > Bacillati > Actinomycetota > Actinomycetes > Pseudonocardiales > Pseudonocardiaceae > Amycolatopsis > Amycolatopsis methanolica. Next base: position 2,188,069 of record NZ_CP009110.1, read on the forward strand.
CGAAGCCGTCGGCCTCTGGCGGGGCGAACCGCTCGAAGGGCTGAGCGCACTGGACTCCCACCCGATCGTCGTCGCGCTCGTGCGCGAGTACCGGGCCGTCGTCGTCGAATACGCGGGCGCCGCCTCGGATCTCGGGCGCTACCAGGAGGTTCTGCCGCTCCTGCAGCGCGTCGCCGAGGCCGATCCGCTCCACGAGGCCGTCCACGCGCGCCTCATGATCGCCCTCGCCGGCAGCGGGCAGCAGGCCGCCGCGCTGGACGTGTTCGACACCCTGCGCCGCCGCCTCGCGGGCGAACTCGGCGCGGACCCCGGGCCGGAACTGGCCACCGCCTACCAGCGCGTCCTGCGTCAGGAGGTCGCGCGGCCGGAGTTCGCCCCGGTCAGCGCCCACCGCCAGCTGCCGCTCGATACCGCCGACTTCAGCGGCCGCGAAGCGGAGCTCACTACCCTGCGCGACGGGCTACGCGCCATCGATGGCGGCACCGCGGTCGGCATCGCGCTCATCGAGGGCATGGCCGGCGTCGGCAAGACCCGCCTCGCCGTGCACGTCGCGCACCAGCTGCTCGCCGAGGGCCGTTACGGCGACTGCCAGCTCTACGTCGACCTGCGCGGCCACTCCGACCAGCCGCCCGCCGACCCGGCCGCGGTGCTCGCGTCGTTCCTGCGCCTGCTCGGCGTCCCCGGCGACCAGATCCCGCCGAGCCTCGACGAGCGCGCCTCCCTCTACCGCGACCGCGTCTACGGCCGGGATGTGCTGGTGCTGCTGGACAACGCGGCCAGCGAGGACCAGATCCTGCCGCTGCTGCCCGCCGGGCCGACCAACCTCGTCCTGGTCACCAGCCGCCGCGCGCTCGCCCTCGACGGCGCCCGCACCCTGCCGCTGGGCGTCTTCACCCCGGCCGAGGCCCGCGAACTGCTCGTCCGCGTCGTCGGCGCCAAGCGGGTGGAAAGCGAACCCGACGCCGCCCGCCGGGTCGGCGAACTGTGCGGCTGGCTGCCGATGGCCGTCGCGCTCGCCGCCCGTCGCCTCCAGTCCCGTCCGACGTGGACAGTCGCCGACCTCGCCGCCCGGCTGGCCGAAACCGGTGACCGCATCGACGAACTGGCCGCGGGCAGCCGACGGCTGCGTGCGGTGTTCGAACTGTCCTACCAGGCGCTGGCGGCCGCGGAACAGCGCCTGTTCCGCCTGCTCGGCCTGCACCCCGGCGCGGACTTCACCCCCGAGTCGGTCGGCGCGCTCGCCGGGCTCACCCCGTCGCGGGCGCGGTGGCTGCTCGACCGTCTCGTGGACGAGAACCTGGTCACCGTCGTCACCCGCGACCGGTACCGGCTGCACAACCTGCTCGCCGAGTACGCGCGCGGCCTCGCCCGCGACAACGAGCCGGAGCCGGCCCGGCGCGCCGCGATCACCCGCGTGCTCGACTTCTACCTGCACACCGCGGCCCGCGCCACGCAGCTGATCTACCCGGCCAAGCACATCCCGCTGACCGGCGCCGCTCCCGCGCACGGCCCGGTGCTGCCCGACCGCGAGGCGGCGAAGCGGTGGCTGGAGGCCGAGCGCCCCTGCCTGATCGCCGCCGTCAGCCTGGCCGCCGAGCAGGGCTGGCCGACGCACGCCTGGCAGCTGACCCGCTGCCTGCGCGCGTACCTGTACCTCTACGGCTACAGCCACGACCACGACTGGGTGCACACGCACGAAGCCGCGCTGGCGGCCGCGACCGCGGCGCAGGACCGGGTCGGCGAGGCGCACACCCGCTCCGACCTGGCGGCCGCGTACCTGCACCACGGCCGCGCCGCCGACGCGCGTGAGCAGTTCCTGCGCGCCATCGACCTGCACCGCGAGAACGGCGAGCGCGAACTGGAAGCCACCTCGCTGACCGCGCTGGCCGTGCTCTGCCACCGCATCGGGGAGTTCCCCGAGGCCTTGCGGCTGTTCCGCACGGCGGGCGTCCGCTGCGCCGGGGACTCCCGGCTGGAAAGCGCTGTCGCCGCGAACCTCGGCGCCACGCTGGCCACGCTCGGCCGGCTCGACGAGGCCGTCGACCAGTACCGGCACGCGCTGGTGCTGTCCCGGCAGGCCGGCGACCCGGACGGGGAGAGCGGTGCGCTGGCCGACCTCGGCGACGCGTGGCGGCGGCTGGGCAGGCACCGCGAGGCGATCGAGCACCTGAAGGAAGCCGCCGACCTGGCCGAGGCGCACGGCCTGGAGCCGCGGATCGCCTACGCGCGGCACCGCCTCGGCAACACCTACCGGCAGACCGGCCGGTTCGACGACGCGCTCGGCAACCTCAACGAGGCGCTGCGGATCGTCCGCACGGTCAGCGGCCCCGCGACCGAAAGCGAAGTGCTCATCGACTTCGGCGGGGTGCACCGCGACATCGGCGACCTGCTCACCGCCGCGGACCTGATCGAGGCCGGGTTGCGGGCGGCGATCAACCGGGGCGAGCGCTACCAGCAGGCGCGGGCGCTCAACGAACTGGCCGAACTGCACCGCTGCGCCGCGCGAGCCGGCCTGGCGCAGGACTACTGGCGCCGCGCCTACGGCCTGTTCGACGAGCTGGGCGCGCCCGAAGCGGCCGAGCTGCGCGACTTCACCGGAGACCGCTGGCCCGTGACGTCCGTGGCCTGACCCCGAACTCCCGGGCCGGCCATCGCCTGGCCCGGGACCAGCGGACACGCCGAGGCGCCGCCTCGCCTCGGCGTGTCCGCCACCCAGCGCTCAGATGAGCCCGTTGCGCAGCGCGTAGGACACGGCGTGCGTACGGTTGCGCAGCCCCAGCCTGCTGGTGAGGCTGTGCAGGATGTTCTTGACCGTGCGCTCCGAATAGGACATTTCCGCGGCGATTTCGGCGGTGTCCTGGCCGTCGGCGAGGCGGCGCAGCACCTCGGTCTCGCGACGGGACAACCCGTTCAGCATCAGCTCGCGCGGCGCCAGCACCTCGCGCTGCAGGCGGGCCAGCCCGTGCAGCACCTGGCCCAGCTGCTCGGCAGGAAGGTGGCCGTGGCCCTGGTGCGCGTCGGCGATCGCGCGCAGCAGGCGGGCCGTCGTGACCTCCGCGCGCGGGATCAGCACCACCAGGCCGTTCTCGATCGCGGTCCACAGTTCCGCCGGGCGGGGCGCGTCGGTGATCAGCACCAGCCGCGCGTTCGTCGGGGCGTCGGCCACCAGCTCGGGCAGGCCGGCCACCGACTCGGTCATCGCGACCACGACGTCCGCCGACGCGGGCGTCCCGTTGACCACGTGGATACCGGGTTTGCCCTGGATCTCGCTGAGCAGGCCGGCGCGCAGGAACACGTCGTCGGCCAGCACCACGACGCGGACCACCGCGCGGTCGGCCGCCGGGACGGCGTGCAGGCGGGCGGCGGGCCGGCCGCCGGGGACATCCCGCATAGCGGTGCTGTACGGCATAGGGCCACCTAACCGTACCGATACAGGCGGAACCAGGCGGAAGCACCGGCAGGTTTCGGCGCCCGCAGTTCTGCCGGTTTAATGGGTGGCGGTGAGCGAGACAGTGGACATGGGGTCGCCGGGGGAGGAGCCGACCTTCGGTGAACTGCTGCTACGCCATCGCCGCTCGGCCCGGCTCACCCAGGCCGACCTCGCGCAGGCCTCCGGGGTCAGCGTGCGTGCCCTGTCCGACCTGGAACGCGGCCGCGCCCGCGCCGCGCAGCGCCGCTCCACCGAAGCCCTCGCCGACGCGCTCGGGCTGACCGGCGGCAACCGCGAAGACTTCCTGGCCGCGGCCCGCGATGGCCGTCGCCGCAGGTCCAGACCAGTCGTGCCGTTCGCGGGGCCGCCGCCCGCCGCGGTGCCGGACCTGGTAGGCCGCGGTCACGAGATCGACATGTTGCGCCGCGCCGCGGCCGACGCGCTCACCGTCCCGAGCGGCGTGGTCGTGTCGCTCGTCGGGCACCCGGGCGTCGGCAAGACGGCACTGGCCCGCACGGCCGCGCACCTGCTGGCGGCCGAGTTCCCGGACGGTTTCCTGTCGGTCGACCTGCGCGGTATGGACGACCAGCCGGTCACCCCGCGCGCCGCACTGGACGTCCTGTTGCGTGGTCTGCACGTGCCTGCGGCGGAGATCCCGGCCGCGGTCGCCGAGCAGTCGGCGTTGTTCCGGTCGCTGCTGGCCGGCCGCCGGGTCCTGGTGCTGCTGGACAACGCGGCCGACGAGGCCCAGGTCCGCCCGCTGATGGCGACCGCGACCGGATGCCTGACGCTCATCACCTGCCGCCGCGCGCTGGCCGGGCTGGAGTCGGCGCGCTGGCTGTGGCTGCGGCCGCTGGAGACCGCGGAGGCCTCGGCGCTGGTCGCGGCGATCGCGGGGCCGGACCGGGTGCGCGCCGAGCCGTCCGCGGCGGGGGAACTGGCCGAGTTGTGCGGGAACCTGCCGCTCGCCGTGCGTATCGCGGGGAACCGGCTGGCGACCAGGCCGCACTGGACGATCGCCTACCTGGTCGACGAGTTGCGTGACGAGAGCACACGGCTGGCCGCGCTGTCGGCGGGGGACCTGCGGGTGCGGTCGGCGTTCGAGATGTCGCACCGCCGGCTGTCCCCCGCGGCGCGGCTGGTGTTCCGCCGCCTGGCGGTGATCCCGGGCCCGGACTTCGACGCCGACCTGGCGACTGTCGCCACCGGCATGGCGACCCCGGATGTGCGAGCCCACATCGACGAGCTGGTCGACGCGAACCTCCTGCAGGCGGGCAGCGTGCCCGGCCGCTACACCTTCCACGACCTGATCCGCCTGTTCGCGCGGGAGCGGCTGGCCGTCGAGGAGGACGCCGGCGAGACGTCGGCCGCGACGTGCTCGGTGCTGGACCACCTGCTGGACACCGGGATCGAGGCCGGGCGGCTGTTCTACCCGGACGCGCTGCGGGATTCGCTGGAGGCGAGCCGGTTCGCGACGCGTGAGGAGGCCGCGGCGTGGCTCGACGCGGAGGCGGCGAACTGGCTCGCCGCGCAGCGGGCCGCGCTCGCGCACGGCAAGCACCGGCAGGTGGTGGACCTGGCCAGGGCGCTGCACTGGTTCTCCGACGGCCGGATCCAGCAGCTGCCGTGGGACGAGGTGTTCGCGCTCGGCGTGGACGCGGCGCGGGCGCTGGGCAGCCGGGCGGACGAGGCGGTGTTGCTGAACTTCCTCGGCTGGGCGAGGTACTACTGCCTCGGTGACAACGAAGGCGGCCGCGCCGCGCACGAGGAGGCGCTGGCGATCGCGACCGAGATCGGCGACCGGCGCGAGCAGACGTGGGCGCTCGGGTACCTCGGTTCGGTGTTGCTGCGGCTGGGGCGGCCGGAGGAGGCGCTGGACCACGTCGAGCGGTCGGTCGGCTTGGCGGACATGGACTTCTGGATGGGGCAGGGGTCGATCCGCAACGTACTGGGGAAGGTGCTGTGCGCGGTCGGCCGTCCCGGCGAGGCGCTGCTGGTGCACCGCGAGGTGCTGGCCGACACTGAACGCTACCGTGACGACGCGAACCCGTTCACGTACCGGTTCTTCCGCGCGCTGACGTTCCAGTTGCTCGGCAGGGCGCTGACGGAGACCGGTGATTGGCCGGGTGGCGCCGAGGCGTTCCGGACCGCGCGGAGGTTGTTCGACGAGGGCGGTTTTCCCGTGCCGGGCGGCGAATGCGCGGTCCAGGAGGGCGCGGCATGGCGGAAAGCCGGGCGGCTGAGCCTGGCGGAAGGCTGCCTGCAGGCGGCGCTCCAGGTGTTCACGCAGGTGCTGACGCGCTGGCAGCGGGCGCAGGCGCTCGCGGAGCTGGCGCTGGTGCTGGACGCGACCGGACGAGGCCAGTTGGCGGCGGAACATCGTCGGGAGGCGCTCGCCCTGTGCGAGGACCTGGGTACTGAGGCTGCCGCGGATCTGGCGAAGCGCTTGTTGTCCGGGCAGGGGTGAGCCGGCGCCGTGGGTGTGGGCGGGCAGGGTTGACCGTCCGATAGGGCATAGCGGTGTTCGGTCGCTGGCGCAGCCGACCGCCTTCGGGTTTCACTGAGCGTGATCTTGGCGGGAACGATCAGTACAGGGAGCGCGGACGTGGGCGAACAGGACGCTCAGAACTGGGCCGCGCGCAGCCATCGCGAACTGTATGAGGCTGTGCACGCCGCCGGCCCCGCCGCGGAGGCCGCCCGCGCCGCGATGCCGGAACCGGATCCGTTCGATCTGGACGAGACCCTGGAGCGCCTGTTCGCCCGCGGCGGGATCGCCACGCTGTACGAAGCCGCCGGTGACCTGCGCCCGGCGGCCGAGGGTGCGTGGCGGGCGCACGACGAGGCGGTGGCGGTGATGGTCGCGTTCACTGCCGAGGCGGCGGAGGTTGGTGCGTCGCTTCCACGACAGACCGAAGCGCCCACGAGTGACGGTGGTTCTGGGGCATTGCCCCCGATGGATGGCGGTGTAGAGGATCAGGTGCCGCGAGGGTCTGCTCCCTCTGCAGCGGCCGCGGTGTTGCCGGGCAACGACTCCCACCGGAAGGATCCGCCGGTTCTGTCGGCTTCCCCCGGGGCGGCCGCGGCGTTGCGGGACAACGACTCCTGGCGGAGCGATTCGCCGGTTACGCCCGGGCCTGCTTCGCCTGAAGCGGTATCAGGGTTGCGGGACATAGATTCCTGGCGGAGTGTTTCGTTGGAATCGTCCGCGCCACCCGGCGCGGTCTCGGGGTCGGCGGACAATCAGTTCCGACGGGGCGACTTGTCGACTTCGCCCGCGTCCGGTTCTCCGGCAGTGGCTTCGGCGTTGTGGGACAGTGACTTCCGGCAGGTTGTTCCGCCCGCTTCGCCTGGCGCGGCGTCGGCCCTGACGGATGGTTTCCGGCGGAGTGATCCACTGGTTTCCTCCGCGTCTGCTTCGGCCGGTGCGGCATCGCCCTTGCGGCGCAATGATCTCCGGCCCGGTGATCTGCCCATGCCAGCTGCTTCTGCTTCCTCCGCGGCGCCATCGGCGTTGCGAGGTAATGACTTCCGGCGGAGTGATCCGCCGGTTCCGCCCGCGTCCGCGATCAGCGGCGCCGCGGGTGGCGCCACCCATCGGCCGGGTGCGACGAACTCGCCCCGGCCGCCCGGCACGCGCACCACCGGCCCGGCGATCCCGGGTTCCGGCGGTGTTGGCTCGTTGTGCCCCGGCGCCGCCGGTTTCGGCGGCGCCGGGAGCCCGGGTGGCGGTGGCGGCGCGTTCGCCGTCCGGTTCGGCGAGGCGGCGGGGCCCGGCGCAGGCGGCCGGGTCCCCGCCGCGTGGTCGGCATGACCCCCCGAAGACCCGACTTCGTCCTGTCCGCACCCGAGTTCGACCTGCTCTGGGGCGACCTCGACCTGCCACCCGTGCCGTACCCGCTGCGGGTGCCCAGCGTCGGCCGCACGTTCGCCGTCCGGGCCCGGCTCACCGACGAGGTGTACCGGTCGTGCGCGGAACGCGGCCTGGCATCCGGTCGTCGGCTCGATCCCCGGCTGGCGGCGCTGCTCGCCATGCTGGCCGTGCCGGAAGTGTCGGTCGACGCCGTCGGGCACATCGGCTACCCGGTCCGCGCCATCGCCGCGGCCGCGGGCCGGACCGGGCTGTTGGCGGTGCTCGCCGGCGGCGAGATCTGGTTGACCGAGATCCCGCCCACCGCGCTGGTTCCGGAGATCGTCGCGGTGTTCCCGCCCGGCGCCCCCGGCGCGCCAGTGGATCCGTTCGCAGTGGACGCTCTGGCCGGAAGCCGTTCCAGCGGTGGGCAGATCGGTGTGCACGCCGGCGTGCGATCGTCCACTGTGGTCACCTGGTTCGACTCGTCGCGCGGCCGGTACCTCGTGTCCCGCGACAGCGACGGCATCACCGTCACCCCCACCGACGACACCCGTCTTGCCGATCGCGTGACCGCGCTGTTGACGAGCGCAGCGAAGATACATACTGTAGGTATGTAACTGTTCGCGACGTAGCGAGGTGTCCATGGGGCAGTCGGGGCCGAGTGCCACGGGCCGGATCGAGATCGCGGCCGAACCGGCGCGGGTGTACGACCTCGTGAGCGATCCCGGCGTGCTCGCCGAGCTGGCCGAGGAGTACAGCGGGTTCCGATGGCTGCGCGGGGTGAACGGCGCCCGGGTCGGTGCGCGGTTCCGCGGGATCAACCGCCGTGGTGTGCGGTTGTGGAGCACCGTCAGCACGATCACCGACGCGGACGCGGGGAAGCGCTTCGCCTTCGAGGTGCGTTCGCTGGGCATCCCGGTTTCCCGGTGGCAGTACGACATCGAGCCCGCCGGCGACGGCTGCGTGGTGACCGAAAGCACGTGGGACAAGCGGCCGGGCTGGTTCCGCGCGCCGAGTTCACTGGTGACCGGCGTGTGGCAGCGCGAGGACAAGAACCGCGCCAACATCGCCGCGACGCTCCAGCGCCTGAAGACCCGCGCCGAACACCCCTGAGCCGGTGGATCCGCGCCGAGGCGCCGGGCTTGGTTTCGTCGCCTGACTGCCGAGGATCAGTGGCTGAGCCAGTTAGCCAGCGGGAGTCCGGGGCGAGTGGCTGGACCAGTTGGGGTGCCAGAGATCGCGAGTGGCTGAGCCGCAGCGGGAATCGGGGTGGGGGTGCTCGGCCTGTCGGCGGCCGGGGATCTGGATGCGTGGCTGAGCCAGTTGGGAGCGGAAACTCGGGCGGGTGCCTGGGCCACCTGGCTAACGGGAGATCCCGGGCGGGTGGCTGAGCCAGCTGGCCAGAGGGAAGCCGGGCGACTGGATTGGCCAGTTGGCGAGTTGGCCGAACCGGAGAGCCGTCCGTGCGGAGCGGCGCGCTCAGCGGTAGACCACCAGCGCGCCCCGGTTCTTGTGTAGCGTCACGTCGGGCGGGACCTGCGTCAGCTCGCCGTCCACCGCCAGGCGCAGGCGGCCTTCCGGGGCGCTGATCTTCAGTTGCGGCGCCGCGGGCCGGTCCTGGTACGGCGTGCACCAGCGCAGCGTTCCGGTCAGCGCCGCCAGCACGACGCGCGTGCGCGCGAACGGGCTTTCCGCGTACACCACGCGGATGTCGAGCAGCCCGTCGTGCAGGCTGGGGCGGTACGTGGGCGCGAACCCGCGCGGCCGGTACGCCCCGTTGCCCGCGAAGATCATCCACACCCGGCGCCGCTCGTCGTTCACCACCAGCTCTTGCGGCTTCGCCCGGCGCAGGACGTGCACCAGCCCGACCAGCACCGCAGGCCACTTCCCGATCCGCTTCTCCCATTTCTCCCGGTACCGCACGAGATCGGTGTAGAGACCGGTGCTGCAGGTGTTGACGAACACCTGGCTGTCCGCCACCCCGAGGTCGATCCGCACCGCGGAACCGGCCCGCAGCGCGGTGATCGCGTCGTCCGGGGTCTCCACGCCGAGATCGCGCGCGAAGTGGTTGAGGGTGCCCGCCGGAACGACGAGCAGCGGGACGTCGTGCTCGGCGGCGACCCGCGCGGCGACGTTGATCGTGCCGTCCCCGCCCGCGACGCCCAGCACCCGGCAGGTCCGGGCGGCCTCGGTGATCACGTCGGTCAGGTCGTCGCCATCCGCAGGCTCGACGATCTTGGCCTGCGGCAGTTCCGCCGCGACCCGGTCCAGGATCGTCGCGCCGGCGCTGCCCGCGGACGAGTTGGCCACCAGGACCAACCCCTCGCCCGTGGGCAGGGCGGGCGCCGGGCACGATTCGGCATCCGACGGGCCGGCCGGGGTGCGTGGCCACCACGACAACGTGACCAGGCCCGCGGTCAGGCCGATACCGACCCCGGCGAGCACGTCGGACGGGTAATGGGCGCCAGTGACCACGCGGGAAGTGGCGACCCCGGCGGCGAGCGCCCCGATCGGCACGCCGAGCGCGGGCCACTCCAGGGCGGCCCCGGTGGCGAAAGCAGCCGCCGACGCGGAGTGCCCGGACGGGAAGGACGTCGTCCACGGCGCGCGCCGCAACTGCCGGACCGGCGGGATGGCGACCGTCGACGGGCGGGTGCGGCGGATGACCCGCTTGCTCAAACCGTTGGCCGTCGCGCTCGCGATGCCCAGCGCCAGCATCCCGCGCAGGGCGGCGCGGCGCGCGCGGCGGTTGCGCGTCGCGGCGAGCGTGCCGCTGACCGCCCACCACAGGCCGCCGTAGTTGGCCGCGCGGCCGAGGCGGGGCAGCACCCGGTCCAGAAGCGCGGAATCGGTCGCCGCCACCCGCGCGAACACCTGCCGATCCACCCGGGACACCCATCGCCGCATCCCGGCAGTCTAGGCGCGCTCCGGGCTTGCTTCCGGCCACGGCGAGTAGTACACCAGTTCTATGACAGCTGTCATGACGGTGACCGAGCTGGACGGCACGTCCTCGGCGGAGGTCGCCGAACTCGTCCTGGCCTGCTCCGCGGTGACTCTCCGGAACCGATTCCTCATGCCGGGGCAGCCGGATCCGCGGGACGTCCTCGTCCGCTACCGGCGCTACCTCCTCGCCGGGCCGCCGCACGGGGTCGCGCTGGTCGCGTTCAGCGGGCGGTCGCCTGCCGGGCTGCTGAACCTGGTGGCGGGCGAGGCGCGGATCGCGGAACTCGGCATCGTGGTCGCCGACCCGTGGCAGCGGCAGGGGATCGCGACGGGGCTGGCTTCGTGGTTGCGGGCCGCGGGCCGGTGGGAGGGGTGGACGGTGCGGGCGGTGACGCACGCGGACAATGTGGCGGCGAAGGCTTTGTTGCGGGGTCAGGGTTTCCGGCTGCTCGGCGGGGCCGATCGCGGCGAGTACCACTACGAGTTGACGATGCCGGGACCGGTGTGGGAGGTGGCGAGGTGACGCGCGGGCCGCGGGAGCGGATGGTCTACAGCGCAGCGCAGCTGATCCGGACGCAGGGGGTGAGCGGCACCGGGATGCGGGAGGTGGTGCGGCACGCGTCGGCGCCGCGGGGTTCCCTGCAGCACTACTTCCCGGGCGGCAAGGACCAGCTGGTGCGCGAGGCGCTGGCGTGGTCCGGCGACTTCGCGGCGCGGCGGGTCAAGCGGTACGCCGAGGCTGCGCCGACTCCCGCCGGGCTGTTCGCCGGGATGGCGGCGCAGTGGCGGGACCAGTTCCGCGAGGAGGGTTTCGCGGCGGGCTGTCCGCTCGTCGCGGCGACGGCGGACGTGGCGGCGGGCAACGAGAACCTGCGGCAGGCCGTGTGCGCCGGGTTCGAGACGTGGCTGCGGCCGGTGGCGGACAGCCTGCGGGAGATGGGTGTGCCGGAGGCGCGCTGCCGGTCGCTCGCGATGGTGATGATCAGCGCGCTCGAAGGGGCGATCGTGATGGCGCGGGCGCAGGAGGATGTGGCGCCGTTGGATGCGGTCGTGGCCGAGCTGGGGCCGATGCTCGACGCGGCGCGGGTTTGATGCGGGTGTGCGTTTCGTTTGACGCCGGCGGGTGGGTGGACCTGGCGCGCCGCGCCTGAGGGTCGTTCCGTTCAAGACCGCCGCCCCGGGCGGACCTTAGCGTCCACGGCATGCGTATCGGAATCGGACTTCCCGCCGCTGCGCCTGGGGCGGACTTCACCTCGATCGGGGAGTGGGCCGCGGAGTGCGAACGCCTCGGGTTCGCCTCGCTAAGTGCGATCGACCGGCTCGTCTACGACAACCTCGATCCGCTCGTCGCGCTGGCGGCCGCGGCCGCGCGCACCACCCGGATCGAGCTGCTGACCACCGTGCTCAACGCCGGTTACCGCCGCAATCCCGTGCTCCTCGCCAAGCAGATCGGCTCCCTGGAACGGCTTTCCGGCGGCCGGCTCACCGTCGGGCTCGGGATGGGCGGCTGGCCGGAGGACTACGCCGCCAGCGGGGCCCCCATGACCGGTCGCGGTGCCGCGTTCGAGGACACCCTTTCGACCATGCGCGCGGTCTGGCGTGGGGAGACACACGTCCCCGCATTGCCGGACGGGCGTCCAGGGCTCCTGCTGGCGGGCTCACCCCGGCCGGCTTCGCCCGCGCCGCCGCAATGTCCGACGGCTGGTGGCGCCCTCCTTCGGCCTGCCGGTCCTCCAGGAGGGCGTGGCGGCCGTCCGCGCTGTCTCGCCGCGGGCGCGGATCGTCGTGGAGCGGTACTTCTGCTTCGGGCCGGACGCTGAGCGCCGCGCGGACGACTACATCGCCCACTACTACGGGCCCGCCTACGCCGACCAGGTGCGGCCGGAAGTGCTCACCGACCGCGGTCACCTGCACCAGGAGATCACCCGCCTCGCCGAGGCCGGCGCCGACGACCTCGTGCTGCTGCCCTGCACGGGCGAGCCCGAGCAGATCGGGCTGCTCGCCGCGCGGCTGCCCACTGTGGACGAACACGGCACTGTCGGGTGAAAACCCCGCAACGGCGTTTGCCGCGTGCCCGCACCAGGGAACCACCGCCACGAGTATCCGGAGTGGACCCCCGGGGTGCACCCGAGAGGAGGCTCACCGTGAGTGGATGGGTGAGGGTGCCCGAGGTGCGCGACGAGTCAGAAGGGCTGAACGGGACGTTCGTCCTCGCCCGGCCACGGCCCGGCACCGTGGGCGAGACCCAGCGTGTGGCCCACGTCTTCCCGTTGCCCGCCGAGCGGCCCGGCGTACTGGTCGCCTACTGCGGCTTCGAGGGCCGCCGCGGCGAGCTGGACCTGCTGGACCGCCCGGTGGGCATGCCGTGTGAGCGCTGTCTGGTCGTCGCGGCCCGCCGGGCCGGTGCCGGGTCGATCCCGAACCAGCGCCGGAACTGACCGGACAGTCGTCCGCCCCAAAACCCATGCAAATACCACCTTGACTGGATCTCCCTCGCAAACTTAAAGTACGATCGTCCACAAAGTGTGGCGACAGGGGCGACCATGACGACCGACGTGCTCACCGGATCACTGCGCGGCGCGCCCTGGCGGCGGCTCGCCGTGCTGGGCGACAGCGTCGCCGAGGGGCTGGGCGACCCGGTCGACGGCTACCCGCCGCCGCCGTGGGCCGACCGGCTCGCCGACCTGCTGCGCGAACAGCAGCCTGGCCTGGCCTACGCCAACCTCGGCGTGCGTGACCTGCGCGCCGCCCAGGTCCGGGACACCCAGCTCGCCGCGGCCCTGGACTTCCGGCCGGACCTGGCCGTGGTCGCGGCGGGTGGCAACGACATGCTGCGCCGTTCGTTCGACCCCGTCGCGGTCGAGGAAACGCTTTCCGAGATCGTCTCCGCCCTGCGCGCGGCCGGCGCCGCCGTGGTGGTCATGGGTCTGTTCGACATCTCGCGGTCCCCACTCGCCGACGATGACCGGCGCGTCGGGCTCCGCGAGCGACTGGGCCGGCTCGCGCGGCTCACCCGCCGCGTCGCCGACCGCCACGGTGCCTGGTACATCGACCTCGGCGACCACCCGGCCTCCGCGGACGCGGGGATCTACAGCGCCGACCGCTTGCACGTCAACGCCCGCGGCCACGCGATCGTCGTCACCGAAACCGTCCGCAGGCTCGCCGCGGAGCTGTCGTGCTGACGCGGCGGCAGGCAACGCCGTGGACACCGCGGCGGGCACCATCGGCAGGCGCACGCCCGACGAGCGGGCCGCCGCACTCGCGCACCACGAGCCCGCCGAGCTCGCCGCGATGCTCCGCGGAGCCAACGCGAAACTCCGGACCGCACCGCACTGTCCACACTCGACGATCACCGGTGGGCGAAGCCGAGCGGCGTGCAGGGCCGGACGGTCGGCAACGGCGTCCTGACCCTGTGGTACGACGCCTACGTCCACGGCGACGACATCCGCGCCGCGCTCGGCCGCGAGCCCGAACGGGACAGCCGACTGACTGCCGCCGTGCACTGGGTAGCGGAATCCCTGCGCCAGAAGGGCTGGGGACCCGCGCGCCTGGAACTCCGAGGCTTCGGTCCGGTCGACATCGACAGCGGGGGAGACACCGTCGAGGCCGACGCGCTGGAGCTCGTGCTCACCGCCTCCGGCAGGCACGCCCCGGCCGCGCTCGGCCTCGGCGGCGACGTCAACGTCTACTCACGCTGACTTCTGGGCCGCGGCGTACGCGAGCTTGTCCGGGTTGACGACCGTGTGCAGCGCGATCACCCCGTCCGCGCCCGGTTCGAGCAGCACGACCCCGAACAGCTCGCCGCGCAGGTGCAGCGCGAGGCCGGGCGCGCCGTTGATCGAGCGCACCGAGAGCTCGATGTCGCCCGCGCGCGGGTCGCGGTGCAGACCGGCGACGTACCGGGCGACGTGGTCGCGGCCGAGGATCGGGCGGCGGGCCGCGGTGACCTTGCCACCACCGTCCGCCCAGGACACGACCTCGTCGGCGAACATCCGTTCCAGGGCGGCCACATCGCCCTTCACGGTGGCGTCGAGGAACCGCTCCACGATCGCGCGCCGCTGCTCGGTGGTCGCGGTGAAGCGCCGCCGCCCGTCGCCGACGTGCTGACGCGCGCGGCGGTAGAGCTGGCGGACGTGGGATTCGCCGAGGTCGAGGATCTCGCCGATCTCGCGGTGGCTGTGGCCGAACGCCTCGCGCAGCACGAACGCCGCGCGTTCCGGCGGGGTCAGCCGTTCCAGCAGGAAGAGCAGCCCCATCGACAGCGAGTCGCGCTGCTCGGCGGTCTCCAGCGGGCCCAGCTCACCGCCGCCGGTGAACACCGGCTCCGGCAGCCACGGCCCGGTGTAGACCTCGCGCCGCGCCCGCGCGGAGGTGAGCCGGGTCAGGCACAGATTCGTGACGACCTTCGTCAGCCACGCCTCCGGCACCTCGATGCCGTCGCCGGCGTCCCAGCGGAGGTAGGCCTCCTGCACGACGTCCTCGGCCTCGGACGCCTCGCCCAGCAGGCGGTAGGCCAGGCCGAGCAGGCGCGGGCGGTTGGCTTCGAAACGGGCGAGAGGGTCCACGCCTCCCAGGATGCCAGTTACCGGCCCTGCTGCGGATCGAAGTCGTCGTGCTCGTCACCCGAGGACGTGCCCTGCTCGCCCCGCAGCACCTCCTGCTCCTCCGCGGAGGAGTCCTCGGCGCCGGGCGGGTCCTCGCGGGCGTCGTCGTGCTTGCGTTCCGTGCGCCCGGGCTACCCGGCGGCAGCGGGCCGAAACGGGTCAGGCCGGTGGTTCGGTGGTGCGGTAGATGGTGGTCAGCCACACGTCGAGCAGCACGTCGACCACGTTCGCCTCCAGCACGGCCGGGTCGTCGCCCGCGAAGGTCGCGTACAGGACGCGTTCGTTCATCAGGTTCAGCGCGATCGCCAGCTCCCGCGCCGGCCGGCCCGCCGGGGCCGCGCCGCGCGCCCGTTCGGCCTCGATGGCCTCCGCGGTGCGGCTGACCCAGGTGCCCATCATCCCCGCCCACAGCTCCCGCACCTCGGCGTTGGTGTGCCGGGCCTCCGCCGCGGCGAGCGCGACCGAGCGGTGGGCGCGGAAGGTGGTGTAGATGGCGTCCAGGCACTGCCGCCAGCGCTCCGCGGGGGTCGGGCCGGGGTTGTCGAACACCGCCGAGGATGCCCGGTCGGCCTCCTCGGTGACCCGGTCCAGCAGCGTGAGCAGCACCGCGTCCTTGGAGCGGAAGTAGAAGTAGAACGTCGGCCGGGAAATGCCCGCGCCGCGCGCGAGGTCGTCGATCGAGATGTCGCTCAGCGGACGGTCGGCCAGCAGGCGCTCGGCGGTGGCCAGGATCGCCAGTTCCCGCTCGTCACCGCTGGGCCGGGGCGCGCGTCGGCCGCGTGCCGGGCGGTTGCGGACGGCGGGTTCGGTGGCCATGCGGCCACCGTATCAGGTGGTCAACCTCTTGTCGGCGATCTCGACAGAGTGTTGACCATATCGACATACCGTTGGTACGTTGCGGTGGCAGACGCCTGAGGAACGGGGAAGCGATGACGCTGGAACACGTCGACGTTCTGATCGTCGGTGCCGGGCTGTCCGGGATCGGCGCCGCCAGCCACCTGCAGGCCGAGTGCCCCGGCCGGACGTACGCGATCTTCGAGTCGCGCGGTGCGATCGGCGGCACCTGGGACCTGTTCCGCTACCCGGGCGTCCGCTCCGACTCGGACATGTTCACCCTGGGCTACTCGTTCGAGCCGTGGACCGACGCGAAGGCGATCGCGGACGGCCCGTCCATCCGCGAGTACGTGCGGACCACCGCGCGGAAGCGGGGGATCGACCGCAGGATCCGGTTCCACCACCGCGTGGTGCGGGCGGAGTGGTCGTCGGACCAGGCCCTGTGGACGGTCGAGGCGGAGCGCACCGACACCGGCGAACGCGTGCGGATCACCTGCGACTTCCTGTTCGTCAACTCCGGGTACTACCGCTACGACCAGGGGTACGCGCCGGAGTTCCCCGGCCAGGACGAGTTCGCCGGCACCGTCGTGCATCCGCAGCACTGGCCGGAGGACCTGGACCACACCGGCAAGCGCGTCGTCGTGATCGGCAGCGGCGCTACGGCCGTGACCCTGCTGCCCGCGATGGCGGGCGACGCGGCGCACGTGACGATGTTGCAGCGCTCGCCCAGTTACGTGCTGTCGCTGCCGGGCACCGATCCGGTCGCCGACAAGCTGCGCGGCGTGCTGCCGCCCAAGGTGGCCTATCCGATCGTGCGGTGGAAGAACGTGCTGTCCGCCATGCTGTTCTTCCAGCTCAGCCGCCGCACGCCGGCGTTCGTGCGGAAGTTCCTGCGCAAGGCGGCGTCCGCGCAGCTGCCGCGCGGGTTCGAGGTGGACCGGCACTTCAACCCCAGCTACGACCCGTGGGACCAGCGGGTGTGCTTCGTGCCGGACGGGGACCTGTTCAAGGCCGTCCGCAGCGGCAAGGCCGACATCGTCACCGACACCATCGAGCGGTTCACCGCGGAGGGCGTCCGGCTGACCTCGGGCCGGGTGCTGGAGGCCGACATCATCGTCACGGCCACCGGCCTGAACCTGCTGCCGTTCGGCGGGATGGACCTGGTGGTCGACGGCGAGCCGGTGGAGATCGGCGAACGCCTGGCGTACAAGGGCATGATGCTCTCCGGCGTGCCGAACTACGCGTTCACCATCGGCTACACGAACGCTTCGTGGACGCTGAAGGCCGACCTCGTCGCCGGGTACGTGTGCCGCCTGCTCAACCACCTCGACGAGCACGGCTACACCACCTGCACCCCGGTGGCGCCGCCGTCGGTCACCGCGACCGAGCCGCTCATCGACCTCAGGTCCGGGTACGTGCTGCGCAGCATCGACAAGCTGCCCAAGCAGGGCCCGGCCGCGCCGTGGCGGCTGTTCCAGAACTACCCGCGCGACGTGCTGTTGATGCGGCACGGGTCGCTGACGGACGACGCCATGCGGTTCGCCCGCACCGCCAAGCAGGCGAAGGAACGGGTGGCCTGATGCGCGACTACGTGTTCGACGGCGGCACGGCCGTGGTGACCGGGGCGGCCAGCGGCATCGGCGAGGCGCTGGCGCATGCGCTGGCCGCGCGGGGCTCGAACCTGGTGCTGCTGGACCGCGACGCCGACCGGCTGGCCGCGGTGGCCAAGGCCGTGGGGGCGGGAGTGGACGTCTCCACCCACGTGGCCGACCTGGCCTCCGCGGAGGAGACGGCCGCGGCCGCCGAGCGGGTGCTGGCCGAGAACCCGCGGCTGACGTTGCTGATCAACAACGCCGGTGTCGCGCTGGGCGGCCGCTTCGACCAGCTGACGCTGGAGGAGTTCGGCTGGGTCGTGGACGTCAACTTCCGCGCCCCGGTCCAGCTGACGCACGCGCTGCTGCCCGCGCTCAAGGCCGCACCCGGCTCGCACATCGCCAACGTGTCCAGTCTGTTCGGGCTGATCGCGCCGCCCGGCCAGTCGGCGTACGCGGCGAGCAAGTTCGCGATCCGCGGGTTCACCGAGGCGATCCGGCACGAGCTGGCCGGCCAGGTCGGGGTCACGTCGGTGCACCCGGGCGGCATCCGCACCCGGATCGCGGAGTCCGCGCGCGTGGGCAGCGGCGTGCCCGGCGGGATGGACACGCGGCAGTGGGAACGCGTGCTGCGGATGGACCCGGCGAAGGCCGCGGTGGTCATCGTGGACGCGATCGAGCACCGCAAGCCGCGCGTGCTGATCGGCTGGGACGCGAAGATCCCCGACCTGCTGGTGCGGCTGCTGCCCGGCGCGCACAGCCGGCTGCTGGGCAGGTTGCGCTGACCGTGGACTTCGTGGACGTGCGCGGGCGGCGGGCCCGCTACCGCGTGGACGGAGACGGGCCGCCGGTCCTGCTGTTGCACGGGATCGGCCGGAGCCTGCGGGACTGGTCCGAGCAGCAGGACCTGCTCGCCGCCGCGCACCGGACCTACAGCGTCGACCTCGCCGGCTTCGGGATGTCGGAACCGTTGCCGGGCAAGCACACGCTCGCCGCGCTGGCCGGGTTCGCGGCGGACTTCCTGGACGCGGTGGGGGAGACGCGGCCGGTGCACGTGGCCGGGAACTCGCTCGGCGGCGCGGTCGCGATGCGGTTGTCGGTCGACGCACCGGAGCGGGTGCGCAGCCTGGTGCTGGTGAACAGCGCGGGGTTCGGCCGCGAGGTGACGATCGCGCTGCGGCTGCTGGCGTTGCGGCCGCTGGGGAAGCTGCTGCTGCGCCCGAGTGTGGCCGGGGCCGTACGGACCGAGCGCGCGTTGTTCCACGACCGCACGTTCGCGACGCGGGAGCGGGTCGAGCACGCGCTGGAGATCGCCCGGCAGCCGCACGCGGCGCGGGTGATGCTGGAGACGGCGCGCGGGCTCGGCGGTTTCCGCGGCGTGCGGGAGGACTGGCGGGCCGAGCTGGTCCAGGCGGTGGCCGCGCGGGCCCTGCCGACGCTCGTCGTGTGGGGCGACCGCGACCTCATCCTGCCCGCCCTGCACCTCGACGCCGCCCGGCGCGCGTTGCCGCACGCGCAGACGCGGCTGTTCACCGACACCGGGCACATGCCGCAGATCGAGCGGGCCGCGGAGTTCCACGACCTGGTGACGCACTTCTGGGCGGAGCAGGTCAGCCCCAGGTGAGCGGGTCGAGGTGGAGGTAGAACCGCAACCGGGCGGGATCGGGCGCGGCGCCGTACCGCTCGGCGAACTCCGCGTCCGCGGCCCTCGCGCGTTCCTCGTCCGGCCAGGTCTCCCTGGGCGCCCTAGGTCGACGAAGCCCGACACCTCGTGCGTCGCGGGGTCGACGACGATGTTGGGCAGGCAGAGGTCGCCGTGGCAGACCACGGCGTCGGTGGCCTTCTCGGCGCGGCGCTGCTCGACCTGGGGCACGAGACGCGCCAGCAGCTCCGCGGGCGGGGTGTCCTGCTGCTCGACGGGCAGGAACTCCGGGTTCACCGCACCGCGTCCGCGATGTTCGGCCAGGCGCGGCCGAGGTCTTCGGCGGACAGCAGGTCGCCGGGCACACCGGGAACGGTGCTGGTCACCAGGCAGGCGCCGGTTTCGCCGGAGTGCCAGTCGAGCACGCGTGGTCCCGGCACGCCCTGCCCGGCGAGCCAGGTGATCCGGTCGCGTTCGTGCCGGGGATCGGGCGCGTCCGCGGGCGGCACGTGCTTGGCGTAGCGGTCGCCGTCGGCGCTGTGGAACACCGCGGCGCCCGATTCGCCGCCGCTGACCGGACGTCAGCCGGGGTGATCGTGCATGGCGTCAGGGTATCGATTCAGGACCAGGGCGTGACCGGTCGCGGCACCCGCTCCCCGTCCAGCGTCACGTCCACCCGCTCGTCGAAGAAGGCCACGTGCCCGGCGAGCTGCCCGGCGTCCGGGAGCGGCTTCTCGTACGCCCACGCGAGGTCCGGGTGCGTCCGGCCGCCGACCTCGGCCGACCAGTACCGCGCCCGCCCCTTGTAGGCGCACGCGGTCTCGCGGGCGGACTCCCGCAGCCGGGTGAAGTCCACATCGGACGGTGGCAGGTACAGTCGCGGCGGCAGGGACGTCTCGAACACCAGCAGCGGCCACTTCGTGTCCGCCAGCGGCACCCCGTCGACCTCCACCCGCACGTGCCGCGAGCTGCGCCGCACGTCCACGCGGTGGAACGGGTCGCGCGGGTGGGACACGATCGTCTCGTCCTCTTCGAGCCACTCGTCGAACGCGTCGAAGTCGGCGATCACGTACTCCGCGAGGTCCGGGTCGTCCGGCCGGAACCCGGCGCCCGCCAGGACCACGCCGTCCAGGCTCAGCGTGAGCGGCGTGCCCGCGGTGGTGTGCGCGGCAAACCCGGTGCTCGGGTCCAGCACCCCCGTGTTGGGCCCGAGCGACACCGGGTGCCACTCGACGTCGGACGGCGGGGCGGGCGTGAGCGAGGCGTGGACGTCGGCCGCCGGGAAGGCGTACTGCGGCACCACCCGCCGCGGCTCCCACACCAGGGCCGCCCGGCGGGAGTCGGCGAACACCTTCCCGCCGGCGACCGCCCGCACCCGCTTGCGCGTCGGCTCGAACCGCAGTTCGGGCAGCTCCCGCGCCTGACGAAGGCTCAGCTGCAGCGCCATCGCCCCACTGTCCGCCCCGCCGGACGTCGAGTCAACGACGCAGCGCCTTGCGCGCCAGCCAGTTGCCGAGGAACTGCGCGCCCTGCACCAGCACGATGATCGTCACCACCGCCAGCCACGTCACCACCCAGTCGAACCGGTGGTAGCCGTAGGTGATGGCGAAGTCGCCGAGCCCGCCGCCGCCGACCGCGCCCGCCACCGCCGTCATGTCGACGATCGCGACGAACACGAACGTGTAGCCCAGCACCAGCGGCCCGAGCGCCTCCGGCACCAGCAGCGTGAGGATGATCCGCAGCGGGCTCGCCCCCATCGCCCGCGCCGCCTCGATCACGCCGGGGTCGATGGTGACGAGGTTCTGCTCGACGATCCGGGATATCCCGAACGTCGCCGCGAACACCAGCGCGAACGTCGCCGCCGCGGTGCCCAGCTGCGTGCCGACGACGAAGATCGTCACCGGCCCGATCGCGGTGATGAAGATGATGAACGGGATCGGCCGGATGATGTTGACCAGCACGTTGAGCACGGTGAACACGAACCGGTTCGCCAGCAGCCCGCCCGCGCGCGTGGTGTAGAGCAGGATGCCCAGCACCAGCCCGAGCACGCCGCCGACGACCAGCGTCACCACGGCCATGCCTAGCGTCTGCGCGATCGCCTCCCAGAACACCGGGCCCAGGGTCTCCCAGTCCAGGCTCATGCCGCGATCTCCTCGATCTCGGTGGTGGCGCGCAGGTCCGCGATGAGCGCGTCCACGTCGGCGTCGGCGCCGATCAATTCGAGCGTCAGACCGCCGAACGACCGGCCGGACAACGCCGTGATGCCGCCGTAGACGATCTCGAACCGCACGTTGTGCTTGCCGACCGCGTCGGACAGCACCGCGCCCAGCCTGCCGTCGTCGTGCACCTTCGCCGACACCAGCCGCCCGCCGTGCCGCGCCCGGATGCGGTCCAGGTCCGCGCCGTCCGGGGTGTCCCGCACGACCGACCCGACGAACCGCTGCGCCGTGCGCGTCTTCGGCGACGAGAACACCTCGAACACGCTGCCCTGCTCGATCACCCGGCCGGAGTCCAGCACCGCGACCCGGTCGGCGATCTCGCGCACCACCTCCATCTCGTGGGTGATCACCACGATCGTCACACCCAGTTCGGTGTTGACGCGCTTGAGCAGCCGCAGCACCTCGCCGGTGGTCTCCGGGTCCAGCGCGCTGGTGGACTCGTCGGCGAGCAGGATCTTCGGGTTCGTGGCCAGCGCGCGGGCGATCCCCACGCGCTGCTTCTGCCCGCCGGAGAGCTGGTCCGGGTAGTGCCAGGCCTTGTCGGTGATGCCGACGAACTTCAGCAGCTCCGCCACCCGCGCCTTGCGGCGCGCCTTGTCCCACCCGGCGATCTTCAGCGGGTAGGCGACGTTGCCGAACACCGTGCGCGAGCGGAACAGGTTGAACTGCTGGAAGATCATGCCGATCCCGGCTCGCACTTCACGCAGCTCCCGCTCGCGCAGCGCGGTCAGGTCCACGCCGTCGACGAGGACCCGCCCGGAGGTGACCGGTTCGAGCGCGTTGATCAGCCGGACGAGCGTGCTCTTGCCCGCGCCGGAGTAGCCGATGATGCCGAAGACCTCACCCGCGCCGATGGTCAGGTCGACATCCGCCAGCGCGGTGACGTCACCGAACCGCTTGGTGACGCCCTGGAACTCGATGAGCGCGCTCACTTCTTCGCGGCCCGCACGGTCTGCTCGAGGCGGTCCAGGATCGCCTGCAGGTCGGTGTTGGGACGCTCGACCAGCACGGCGGTGTTCTTCGACTCGGCCTTCACCTCGCCGGCCACCCGCGGATCGCGGTAGAGCTGGGCCAGCTTGAGGTAGGTCGGGTTGTCCTTGTCCTGTGCGCGGGTGACGAAGGTGTTGATGTAGGGCTCGGCGGACGGGTTGGCCGGGTCGTCGTTGAACAGCGCCTTCGACGGGTCGAGGTTGGCGTCCAGCGCGAAGTTGTTGTTGACGATCGCACCGTCGACCGAGGGGAGCGCGGCCACGGTCTGCGAGGCGTCCACCGGGGTCACGGTCACCTTCGACGCGGCCTGGTCGATCTCGGCAGGCGTGGACAGCACGTTCCCGCCGCCGCGCAGCGAGATCAGGCCGGCCGACTGGAGCACGAGCAGGGCGCGCGCCTGGTTGGTCGGGTCGTTCGGGATCGCGATCTGACCGCCCTGCGGGATGTCGGCGACGGTGGCGTGCTTGCGCGAGTAGAGGCTCAGCGGCACCACGTAGGTCGAGCCGATCGGGGTGAGGTCCTGGTTCGCGCTGACGTTGTAGTTGGCGAGGAACAGCAGGTGCTGGAACAGGTTCACGTCCAGCTGGCCCTGCGCGAGCGCCGGGTTGGCCTGGGTGTAGTCGGAGAAGTTGACCAGCTCCAGGTCGATGCCGTTGTCGGCGGCGATCTGCCGGAAGGTCTTCCAATAGTCGGAGCTCGCGTCGGTCACGCCGATCTTCACGGTGGTGTGACCGGCGGTGGTGCCGGAGTCCGACGTCGTGTTGACGACGATCAGGACCACGGCGACGAGGACGACGACCACGGCGAGGATGACGCCGATCAGCGGGCCGCGCTTCCGGCGCGGCTTCTCGGGGAGGATGGCGTCGTCAGGGGTGTTTTCGGACATGGCGCCATCCTGCCGACGATCACCGGGATGGGGGACAGCTGTCCCGCATGGTGATCGTCGGCAGGATGGATTTGCCTTCGAACGTCCGGTTGTGCTAGTGGATCACCTGCGGTAACGGCCCTGTGTCTGAACGTTCAGCTCGTCCATCCGGACCGACTTCGCGCTCGCCGTGCGCGGGTCGTGCAGCGTGAACACGTCCAGCCCCTTCTGGATGTCTGAGGAGTAGATGTGGCCGTTGTAGTAGTAGGCCGACCACGACCCGCCGACGATCAGCTGCTCGGTGGACAGCGGCCCGCGCTCCCAGTACGCCAGCTCCTTCGGGTGGGCGGAGTCGGTGAAGTCCCACACCGAGATCCCGCCCTGGTACCAGGCCTGCACCATGATGTCGCGGCCCTTGACCGGGATCAGCGAGCCGTTGTGCGCCACGCAGTTCTCGGTGGCCGCCTGCTCGCGCGGGATCTTGAAGTAGCTCGCGAAGCGCAGGCTGCGGTCGTCGCCGCGGCCGGTGATGTCGTAGATCGCGTCCGCGCCGCGGACCGCGCCGATCGCCGCGGTGCACGCCGGCTGGCTGCCGCCGCCCAGCTCGTCGGTGAAGACGACCTTGGTGCCGTCGTTGTTGAACGTCGCCGAGTGCCAGAACGCGAAGTTGGTGTCGTCCTGGACCTGCTCGATGATGCGCGGGTGCTCGCGGTCGGAGATGTCGAACAGCACCCCGTCGCCCATGCACGCGCCCGCGGCCAGGTCCTTGTCCGGGTAGGCGGTGATGTCGTGGCAGCCGGAGGTGGCGGTGACGTAGTGGTGCGGGAAGGTTCCGGGGATGCCCGGGTTGCCGCCCGCGGGGCCGAAGACCACCGGCTCGTTGACGACGGCCGCGGCGGCCGGGTTGCGCACCGGGACCTTGACCACGGAGATCAGGTCGTGCGGGGGCTGGCAGTCCGGGAAGTCCGCGCGCGGGCTGTAGGAGGAGACGTAGAGGTAGACGTCCTTGCCGTTCTTGCCCGGCACCAGCGTGTGGGTGTGCGAACCGCACTTCGTCTCGACCGCGGCCACGTACTTCGGGCTGGCCAGATCGCTGATGTCGAAGATCTTGATGCCCTCCCACGAGTTCTGGTTCGTCGCGGGCTGGCTGGTGCTGGCGCAGGAGTTGTCGCTGCGTGAGGAGTCGGTGGACAGGAACAGCAGGTCGCCGGACACCGACACGTCGTTCTGCGAGCCGGGGCAGAGGACCTGGCTGACGATCTTCGGTTTGCTGGGCTTGGTGATGTCGTAGATCGTGAAGCCGTTGTAGTTGCCGACGATCGCGTGGTCGTCGGTGAACGCGATGTCGGTGCCGAAGGCGTCCACGTTGTCGAACGGGGCCTGCTTCGGGATGTTCGCCAGGTGCTGGATGTTGCGGGACTGGCTGACCTCGTCGACCCCCGGGATGCCGGGAGCGGCCGACGCCGGCGCGGCGCCGAGCGTGGTCAGCGACAGGGCGATCGCGCCGGTGAGCGCGAAGAGCCGGCGTCTGCGTTGCGTCCCCGGAGCCACGTGGCCAACCCCTTTCGTTCGGAAGAAATACGAAGTATGCCCGGATTCGTCGCTGGGCGGACACGGCCGAAAGTAGGCTTTTTCCTGGGGTACGGTCGCGGGGACGGACGAGTGCGAGGAGGCCTGGGTGCGGGGGTTCGTCCTGGGAACGCTGCTGGCCGCGGCGGTGCTGGCGTCGGCGTGCTCGGCCGAGCCGGAGGCGCCGCCGGTCGTGGTGCCTGGCGCGCCGGGGGAGCCGGCCCGCACGCTGCCCGCGGACGAGGCGAGCTCGGCGGTGCCTGCCAACCGGCACAACGACGCCGACGTGTCGTACGCGCAGCGGATGATCATGCACCACCAGCAGGCGATCCGGATGGGCGAGCTGGCGCCGGCGCGGGCCGCGCGGGAGGACGTGAAGGGCCTGGCGGCCCGCATCACCGCGACGCAGGCGCCGGAGATCACGTCGATGACGGCGTGGCTGCGGCAGCGGGGGCTCGAGGTGCCGGGGGAGCACGCCGGCCACCACGGCTCCCACGGCGCGACGACCGGCATAGCGGGGGAGATGCCGGGGATGGCGACCGAGGAGCAGCTGGCCGCGCTGGCGGCCGCGACGGGCCCGGAGTTCGACCGGATGTTCCTGCAGCTGATGACGGCGCACCACGAGGGCGCGATCACCATGGCGACGGAGGTGCTGGCCGCCGGGTCGGACGTGTTCGTGGAGGAGATGGCGACCGACGTGATCGCCTCGCAGAGCGATGAGGTGACGCGAATGCGCTCGATGGCCGGCTGATTCGATTCCCCCAGCGAGGGCCGGCCCCGGCCCCGCGGCCCTCGCTGCTGCCGGCCTCGGCCCGCCGCCCGCCCCTCCGCCGCCCGCCGCTCCGCCGGCGGCCGCTCCGCCGGCGGCGGGGAGGTGGCCCGGAGGGGTCGGGCCTGCCATCGCCGCCCGGGCATGCCGCTGCGGCCGCCGGGCCCGCCGGGCCCGCTGGGGCCGCTGGGGCGGCGGGTCCGCTGAGGGTTGTGTCGCCTCTGGCGGGGTTGCCGAGGCTGCGCCTCCGGCGGCACCACCACAGGCGGCGAAATCATTCCGGCCGAGTGTTGGCCGTTCCGGGCAGTGCGTCCGCTGTCGGGGGCGGTGTGTTGGCCGTTGCGGGCGGTGTGTTGGCCGTTGCGGGCGGCGTGTTGGCTGATGCGGCCATCGTGCCGGCCCCTCTGCGGGTGCGACGCGCGGGCCAGTCATCCGCCGGTCGCACTTCGCGGGTGATTCCTCCTCTCCGTGGTGCGGCGCGCGCCGTCGAGGAGGATCGTGGGGTTCATGGCGGAGCCGAACGTGATGGGGTGGGCCGCGGCCGGTGGCGTCCTCATCCTGGCGATCATCGCGTCCGCTGCCCTCGGCGACGCGTGGTACTTCCTGGCCGGTGTGATGGCGGGCCTCGGTCTGCTGGCGGGCATGCGGTCGAGCACGCCCTCCAACTGAGGCGGGATCACCCGAGCGTCGCTCTGAGGCGGTCGAGCGCTCGGTGCTGCACCACGCGCACCTGGTTCACCGACAGCCCCAGCGCGGCGGCGGTCTCCTCAGCCGTCAGGCCCGCCGCCACGCGCAGCAGCACGATCTCCCGCTCCACGCCGGGCAGCGCCAGCACCGGTGAATCGGCCTCGGGGAAGCGGGCCCCGGCCACGGTCTGCGCCGTCAGTTCGTACGCAAGCGCGGGGAAGGAGCCCCTCCAGCCGGGCAGCGCGTGCAGGATCGCCAGGCACGCCTCCTGCGCCACCTCGTCCGCGCCCCGGCTCAGCCGCGCCCGGCAGTACCGCACGACGACCGGCGTCACCGCGGCGACCAGTTCCCCGATCGCCCCCGTCTCGCCACCGGCGGCGGCCGCCACCAGGTCCGCGCCGGGCAGCCGCGCGCTCATCACACCCTGCGCCGCCATCGCGCTCCCCCTCCTCGACAACTCCCACGCGCGAACCGCCCGCCCGGTTGCCTCGGCCGCTAAGGTGATCATCATGCGGCTCGCAGTGGCGATCATCGCGGCGGTTCTGGCCTTCGGCGCGGCTCCGGCGGACGCCGCGCCCAGGCCGCTCACCGTCGCCAGTTACAATATCCATGCGGGCGCCGGGCAGGACGGCGTCTTCGACCTCGCCCGCACCGCCGCCGCGATCCGCGACCTGCACGCGGACGTCGTGGGGCTCCAGGAGGTCGACGTCCACTGGGACGCGCGCAGCGACTACCGCGATGAGGCCGCCGAACTCGCGCGCGCCCTGAAGATGCACGTGTTCTTCGCGCCGATCTACGACCTCGACCCGCCCGCGCCCGGTGCGCCGCGCCGCCAGTACGGCGTCGCCGTGCTGAGCCGCTTCCCGATCGTCGCCGCGCGGAACCTCGAGATCACCCGGTTGTCCACGCTCACCCCGGACGCCACCCCCGCCCCCGCACCGGGGTTCGCGGAGGTCACCGTCGCCGCCGACGGCGGACCGGTCCGCGTCTACACCACCCACCTGGACTACCGCGCCGACCCGTCCGTGCGGCAGGCGCAGGTCGCCGACATGCTCGCCGTCCTCGGACGGCTGCCCGGGCCGGAGATCCTCACCGGCGATTTCAACGCCGAACCAGCCGCCCCCGAGCTCGCTCCACTGTGGACCGATCTGGCCGACGCGAACCCGCGCGCGGGCACCTACCCGGCCGCGGAACCCGTGACGCGCATCGACTTCGTGACCGCGTCCCCGCACTTCGGGATCCGGGCCGCCCGCGCCATGGCGACGACGGCCTCCGACCACCGGCCGGTGGTCGCCGAGCTGGACCGGATGCGGCCGTTGTAGGCGCTGCTCACGCGTGCAGGAGGTGCGGCAGGACGGCGGGGTCGTCCAGCGCTGTCACGTAGAGCGCCGGCCTGCCGGAACCCGGCCACCGCAATGGTGTACGGGCGGGCTACGCGCTGTCCGTGACCACGACCAGCGACAGCCCGGCCGCCTGCGCCGCCGTCGCGCCCGCCGCTGAGTCCTCCAGCGCCACGGAGCCCGGCGGGTCGGCCCCGAGCCTGCGGCACGCGGCCCGGTAGACGTCCGGCGCCGGTTTGGGCGCCGCCACCTCGTCGGTGCTGACGACCGCCCGGAACGCCGGACGCAGACCGGCCCCGCTCAGCACCTCCGACAGCACCCCGGACGGCGCGTTCGACGCCACCGCCGGAACGCGCCCGGCCAGCGTGGAAACGAGTTCCAGCGCCCCCGGCAGCGCGGCGGGCGGCCGGAGTTCGACCGCGGTCCGCAGGGCCTCGTCCAGCATCTTCGCGACCCGGCCGGTCTCCCCGGACTGGCCGGCCCACAGGGCGATCCGCGCGGCCGCCGCACCCACCGACGCCCCGGCCAGCGTGGCGAACTGCCGGTCGCTCAGCTCCAGCTCCAAGGCCTGCGCCCCGGTCCGGAACGCGGTGTACCGGGCCGCCGCCGTGTCCAGCGGCAGACCGTCACAGTCGAAGACCACGGCACGGCGGATCGCGGACATGGGCACCTGACCCTTCCCGTGGCTGGAACAACTTTCCGAGCCGTCCACTCTGGAGGAGGTGGCGGGCCAGTACCTCGGGCTGCTCAAGCTGGAGCCGGCGGGGTAAGCCGCGTTGTCCGCGGAACTGTCGCGTTCGGACACCCGCCGGGACACGACCGGACTGCTGCGGCGGTTGATCGCGCGGGAGTTCGCCGTGCGGGCCGTCCCGGTGCCGGGCCCGTGGCACGAGTTCGACTCCGCGCGGGACTGCCTGGTGGGGGAGCCGGTGCTGCGGGAGCTGGACGAGGTGCTGTCCGGTCGCCTCCCTGCTCGCCGCCGCGGGTCGCGGTGCTCGGCGGGCTCGCCGGATGCGCGCTGGGGCGGCGGGCGACATGACCGACAAGGTGTTCTACCTGCTGCACGGCCTGCAGGACCGCTACAGCGCGCTGTACCAGGACAACATCGCCCGGCTCGGCCCGCGGGACGTGCTCGTCGCCAGCATCGTCAGCTCCGGCCAGTCCTACCTGGGCGGCATCCTCGTCGAACTCGGCCTCAACTACGCCGACGCCTACACCGAGGCCCTGCGGGAGGACGGCGCCAGCGAACCCGTCGCCGCCTACGACGACTACCGCGAGCGCCTGGCTACGCCGGACGCGCCGCGACGGCCTTGGCCCCGGTTCGTCAAGACCCACCTCACGCCACGGTTCTTCACCGGCCGCCCGCTGCTCGGCGTGTGGATCCTGGTCCGCGATCCCCGCGACGCACTGTACTCGTGGTACCGCTTCCGCACCGAGTTCGTGCGGGACCAGCTCGACCGGCTGGCCACCTCGTTCGAGGACTGGCTGTGCCGACCGGTCTCGACCGGCTCGACGACTGGGCGGACTTCCACCGCCGCTGGCTCGGCGGTGCCGGCCGCCTGGCCCGGTCGGCGATCACCACGTTCGAAGACCTCAAACGCGACCCGCTGCCGACGTTGCGGGCCGGGCTGCGCGCGTTCGGACTGTCCATTCCGGACTCAAACATCGCCGCGGCGGTGCTGAGCAGCGACTTCCAGACCGTGCGCCGCCGCGAACGCGACCGGGGCGGCGACGGTCCCGGCATCCTCCGCCAGGGACAGCCGGAGGAATGGCGGACGTGGATGAGCCCGTCCACCGCGGACCTCTTCGGACGGGCGCACGTCGCCGCGCTCGCCCGCCGGTTCGGTTACCACCTCGGAGAAAGGGCACGGTCATGACCCTGGCGCAGGGGTGACTTCACCACGCTCGCGGAAAGCTACTCGCGCTACCGCGAGGGCTACTCGCCCGCGGTGCGGGACGCGATCCTCGGCCTGTGCGCGCGCCCGGTGTGCAGCCTCGACGTGGCCGACGTCGGCGCGGGCACCGGCATCTGGAGCCGGATGCTGGCCGCGCGGCTGCCCGCGTCGCTGACCGCCGTCGAGCCCAACGACGCGATGCGGGAGCAGGGTGTTGAGGACAGCTACGGGCTGCGGATCACGTGGCACGCGGGCAGCGGGGGGCGGGTGGTTCGCCGCGCTGTGGAACCCGCGCGAGGTCGAGGCGAACCCGCTGCTCGCCGAGATCGAAGGCGAGATCCGGCGACTCAGGCCCGACCTGCGGCGGGTGTCCTCGGGCCGGTCCGGCATCACCGCCACGTTGACCGCGCGGCTGGCGGCCGAGCCCGGCTACGGCCCGCCGCTCTACCTGGAGGCCCGCCACGTGGTGCGGCAGACGGTGGAGCACTACCTCGGCGTGTGGCGCTCGGCGAACGACGTCCAGGCACAGCTCGCCCCCGCGGTGTTCGCGAAGTTCCTCGGCCACGTACGCGAGGCGCTGGCCGAGCACGACGTCGTGGAGACGACGTACGTGACCCGCGCGTGGGCGGTGCAGCGGCTGCCTTAGAGGTTGAGCAGCGTCTGGTCCGGCCCGGTCGCGTTCAGGTCCAGCGCACGCAGCGCCGCCCAGACGGTCGCCTGGTTGGCGGTCACGATCGGCTTGCCGAGCTCGGCTTCCAGGGGCGCGATGAGGTCGTAGGTCGGCAGTGCGGTGCAGCTGACGAAGATCGCGTCCGCGTCCGGGCGGTCGCCGGCGCGGATGAGCTCCGCCACCTCGGCGTAGCCGGCGGTCAGCACCTCGCGCACCGGGAGGCCCAGCGGCGTGCACGCGACGACGTCGAACCCGGCGGTGCACAGGAAGTCGCGCAGGCGGTTCCCCAACAGGCGCTCGTAGGGGTGCACGACCGCGACCCGCTGCGCCTTGACGGTGCGCAGCGCGGACACCGCCGCCCCCGACGTGGTCAGCGCGCGGGGCGCGCCGGCGTCCAGCATGGCCTGGCGCAGCGCGGCCTCGCCGAGCGTGCCGCCGACGAAACTGCACGCGGTGCAGGCGTAGATCACGACCTCGGCGCCGACCGCGCACACCTCGCGCGTCGGGCGGCGGACGGTTGCGGGCCGGTTGAGCGCCGACGCCGAGTCGAGGTCGTCGCCCTCGGGCGAGCCGCCGGTGCGGGCGATGAACAGGCTCACGGTCGGCGGCACCCACCGCCACAGCTCGCGGTCACGGGCGAAGTCGTAGGGCGCGACGATGCCGACGCCCGTCTGGGGTTCCGGCCCCTGAACGTGGCGTTTCATACGCGCAGGGTACCCGAACCGTCCCGCTTCCTGCGCCCGTGACCGGCGGAATCGACGAGGCGTCGTGGGTGCCCGGCTCGGTGGCCGAGCGGGCGCGGGCCGCGCAGGTGCTGCTGGCACGCGGGTCCGACGTGGTGCGGATGTCGGTCAGCGAGATCGCCGCCGCCGCGGGCACCGGGGTCGGGACCGTGGTGCGGACGTGCCAGAGCCTGGGGTTCAAGGGCGTCCAGGACGCGAAGATCGCGCTCGCGCAGAACCTCGCGCCGCTGGTCATCGACCGCGGCGATTCTCCCGCCGACGTGCTCGCGAAGCTGGCCGCGAGCAGTGCTGACGCGCTGCAGCGGGCCCGGTCGAGCGTGGACGCGGCGGCGCTGAAGCGGGCGGCCGGGATGCTGGCCGCGGCGACGCGGGTGCTGGTGCTCGGGGTCGGGACGAGCGCGCCGCTCGCGCAGGACGCCGCCTACTGGCTGCTGACGCTGGGCATCGCGGCCGAGGCCCCAGCCGATGTGCACGTCCAGCACGTGCGCGCCGGATTGCCGCGGCCGGGGGACGTGGTGGTGGCGGTGAGCCACACCGGAGCGACCCGGGAGACGGTGAGCGCGGACCGGCGGGCGACGGAGTCCGGCGCGGCGGTGGTCGCGGTGACCAGCTTCGCGACGACGCCGCTGACGGAGGTCGCCGACGCCGCCCTGGTCGCCGGGGGACTGGAGACGAGGTGCCGCGTCGAGGCGATGACGAGCAGGCTGGCGCACCTGGTGGTGCTGGACGCGTTGTTCGTGAGCCTGCTGCTCGCGGAGCCCGCCCGGTCGGCGGAGGCGCAGGCGCTGGTGGCCGATGTGCTGAGCGAGCACCGGTTCTGAGGCCGCCCCCGGCGTCAGGCACCGTGGCGGGTGGAGGCTCGTACCACCAGTTCGGGTGTGAACACGACCTGCTGGTGCTCGTGGCCGGGGTCGCTTGTCTCCAGCAGCAGCAGCTCCGCCGCCGTCCGGCCGAGCTGCCTGCGGGGCTGCCGCACCGAGGTGAGCGGCACGGCGGCCGCCGCGGCGAAGTCGATGTCGTCGTACCCCACGATCGCCAGGTCGTCCGGCACCCGCAGCCGCAGGCTGACACACGTCTGCAGCAACCCCAAGGCCAGCAGATCATTGGCGCAGAACGCAGCCGTCGGCCGCAGTGACGACGGCAGCCCGGCCAGGCGCTGCCCGGCGGTCCGGCCCTCCGCCACCGTCAACGCCGACGTCGTCAGGTCGACCAGGTCCGCCGGGCCCAGCCCGGCCTCCTTCATCGCCCGCAGCGCGCCCTCCCGTCGGTCGCGCACTTGCCCGAGCGAATCGGGGCCGCCGATGAACGCCACCCGCCGGTGACCCAGCTCCAGCAGGTGCTGCACCGCGAGCCGCCCGCCCAGCACATCGTCCACGGCCACCGAGCAGTGATCGCCCGACTGCCCGGTCCGGTCCACGATCACCAGCGGGATCCCGTGCGCCGCCGTCTCCGCGAGCACCGGGGCGTCCGGGTCGACCGGCGTGATCAGGATGCCCTGCACCCGCTGCTGCTCCAGCCGGCTCAGGTAGTCGCGCTCGCGCTCGGCGCGGTTCGCGCTGTTGCACAGGAACAACGACAGCTCGGCTTCGTCGGCCGCGTCCTCCACGCCCTCGGCCACGTCGGTGAAGAACGGGTTGCTCCCGTCGAGCATCACGTACGCCAGGATCCGGCTGCGCCCGGCCCGCAGCTGCCGAGCCGTTTCGTTGCGCACGAACTTCAGCTCGGCCATCGCCGCCTCGACCTTCGCGCGCGTGCGCGGGCTGACGCGGTCCGGCCGGTTGAGCACGTTCGACACGGTCCCCAGTGACACGCCTGCCGCCGCCGCGACGTCCTTGATCCCCGCCGCCCGGGGCTCCGGAACAGCAGCCCCATCCGTGGTCGTGCGCGCCATGTGACCCTTCCGTTGAAACGTGTAACAAGCACCGATGTTATCGGATCGCGACCGAGAAAACGCGCCTGAACTGGGCTGGAAACTTGTCGTTGACTTCGTGATCCAGCGCATAGTAGCGTCAGCGCGCCAGGTTTGTGAAACCTTTCATTTCGGAGGTCGCGATGGTGCGGCAGGACCAGGGCGCGGTGCCCTTGCTGGAGGTCTGCGGCGTCACGAAGTCGTTCGGCGCGGTGGCCGCCGTGCAGGGGGTGTCGTTCCCCCTCTACTCCGGCGAGGCCCACGCGCTGGTGGGTGAGAACGGCGCGGGCAAGTCGACCATCGTCAAGATGCTCGCCGGGGTCCACCGCCCGGACACCGGAACGCTGCTGGTCGACGGGCAGCCCGTCGAGTTCTCCTCCCCGGCCGACGCCAAGGCCGCCGGGATCGCGGTGATCTACCAGGAACCCACGCTGTTCCCCGACCTCACGGTCGAGGAGAACATCGTGATGGGCCGCCACCCGCGCAAGCGGCTGGGCATGATCGACCGCGGCGCGATCCGGGCCGAAGCGGAGAAGCTGTTCGCCCGCCTTGGCGTGCGAATCGACCCGGGCCGCCCGGCCCGCGGCCTGTCGATCGCCGACCAGCAGATCGTCGAGATCGCCAAGGCGCTGTCCGCCGACGCCCGCGTGCTGATCATGGACGAGCCGACCGCGGCGCTGTCGCTGGTCGAGGTCGAGCGCCTGTTCTCGGTCGCGCGCAACCTGCGTGACGAGGGCGCGGCGATCATGTTCATCTCGCACCGCTTCGAGGAGATCACCGAGCTGTGCCAGCGCGTGACGATCATGCGCGACGGCAAGCACGTCTCCACCGACCCGATGGACGAGCTGACCGTCGACGAGATGGTCCGCCGCATGGTCGGGCGCGAGCTGGACGCGTTGTTCCCCAAGCAGGACGTCACCCCGGGCGAGGTCGTGCTCGAGGTCGAAGGCCTGTCCCGTGAGGGCGTCTTCCGGGACGTCTCGTTCCAGGTCCGGGCGGGCGAGATCGTCGCGTTCGCCGGTCTGGTCGGCAGTGGACGGTCCGAAGTGGTCCAGGCGGTGTTCGGAGTGGACGAACGCGACGCGGGAACCGTGAAGCTGCGCGGGAAGAAGCTCGAGCCGGGCTCGCCGCGCGCCGCGATGGCCGCGGGCATGGCCCTGGTGCCGGAGGACCGCCGCCAGCAGGGCCTGGTCATGGACCTGTCCATCGAGCGGAACGTGACCCTGCCGCGCTCGGGCGCGCTGGCGAAGCTGGGTTTCCTGTTCGGCGGCGGCGAGCGCCGGGAAGCGCTGCGCTGGACCGAACGGCTGCAGACCAAGTACGGCCGGCTCAGCGACGCCGTCGGCACGCTGTCCGGCGGGAACCAGCAGAAGGTCGTGCTGGCCAAGTGGCTGTCGATGGCGCCGAGCGTGCTGATCGTCGACGAGCCGACGCGCGGCATCGACGTCGGCACGAAGGCCGAGGTGCACCGACTGATGTCGTCGCTGGCCGCGGAGGGCGTCGCCGTGATCATGGTGTCGTCCGAGCTGCCCGAGGTGCTCGGCATGGCCGACCGCGTGCTGGTGATGCGCGAGGGACGGATCGTCGCGGAGATCGGCCGCGAGGACGCGAGTGAGGA
This sequence comes from Amycolatopsis methanolica 239, assembly GCF_000739085.1. Taxonomy (NCBI): domain Bacteria; kingdom Bacillati; phylum Actinomycetota; class Actinomycetes; order Pseudonocardiales; family Pseudonocardiaceae; genus Amycolatopsis; species Amycolatopsis methanolica. Next base: position 2,222,238 of record NZ_CP009110.1, read on the forward strand.
CTCGGTGATGTTCGCAGCGATGGGCCAGGGAGCGGCGGCGTGAGCGCGACGAAGGTGGTGGTTCCCACGACGACGAGCCGGTCCGTGTCCCGGAAGTTCTCCCTCGGCGGCCTCTTCAAGGCGCGTGAGGCGGGCATCGTCCTCGCGTTGATCGCCCTGGTGGCGTTCACCGCGACGCAGAACTCGCGGTTCCTGTCCGCGCAGAGCATCCGCGACATCCTGCTCGGCACCGCGATCCTGGCCGTGCTCGCGGTCGGCCAGGCGACGGTGATGATCACCCGCAACATCGACCTGTCGGTCGGCTCGGTGCTCGGCCTGTCCGCGTTCGCGGTCGGCTCGCTGCTGCAGGCCAACCAGGGCATGCCGGTGATCGTCGCGCTGGTCGTCGGCGTCGCGGTCGGCGCCGCGTGCGGTGTCGTCAACGGCGTCCTGGTCCGGTTCGGCCAGGTGCCCGCGCTGGTGGTCACCCTCGGCACGCTCTACGCGTTCCGCGGCGCGGCCTACTTCTGGGCGGGCGGCGAGCAGATCAACGCCGACGAGCTGCCCGGGCACTTCCTCAAGTTCGGCAACTCCTCGATCCTGGGCATCCCGTGGCTGGTGCTGATCGTGGTGATCGTGCTGGTCGCGGCTGGGATCGTGCTGCGCAACTACCGCGCCGGCCGGGAGCTGTACGCGATGGGGTCGAGCCCGCAGGCGGCCGAGCTGGCCGGTATCAAGGTGGGCCGCAACACGATCGCCGCGTTCCTGGTCAGCGGCGCGCTGGCCGGTGTCGCCGGTGTCCTGTTCGCCGCGCGGTTCGGCACGATCGACGCCGCCGCGGGCAACGGTTACGAGCTGAACGTGGTCGCCGCCGCGGTGGTCGGCGGGGTCGCGGTGTTCGGCGGCAGCGGCACGGTGTGGGGCGCGGGCCTCGGCGCCCTGCTGCTCACCGTCATCGGCAGCTCCCTGGCGGTCCTCGACATCAACCAGTTCTGGCAGCAGGCCATCGTCGGCGCGCTGATCCTGCTCGCGATCGGGGCCGACCGCGTCGTCGCGGTGCGGGTGGCCAAGTCACTGAAGAAGAGGGATTCCCATGTCTGACAAGCGGCCGGCCTGGCTGTCCCGCCTGGCGAGCTGGGACGCCGCCGTCATCGTGATCACGGTGCTGGTGCTGCTCATCGCCTCCGGCGTGGTGGAGAACTTCGGCAGCAGCCGCAACTTCACCTTCCTGCTGCTGGACCTGTTGCCGATCGCGCTGATCGCGCTGCCGATGACGTTCGTGATCGTGACCGGCGAGATCGACCTGTCGGTGGCCAGCACGCTCGGCCTCACCTCGGCCGTGATGGGCGACCTGTGGAACCGCGGCCTGCCCATCGAGACGATCATCCCGCTGTGCCTGGTGCTCGGCGCCGTCCTCGGCGCCCTCAACGGGTTCTTCGTGACCGTGCTGAAGCTGCCGTCGCTGGCGGTCACCATCGGCACGCTCGCGCTCTACCGCGGCCTGGCGTTCGTGGTGCTCGGCGACGGCGCGGTGGCCGACTTCCCGCGTGCCTACACCTCGTGGGTGACCGGCACGATCGGCGACGGCCCGATCCCGAACATGCTGATCCCGCTGGTGGTGCTGGCCGTGGTGTTCGGTCTCGTGCTGCATGCGACCCCGATCGGCCGGTCGGTGTTCGCGGCCGGCGCCAGCGAGCAGGCCGCGCGCTTCGCCGGGATCCGGGTGGCGCGGCTGAAGTTCTGGCTCTACGTCGTCAGCGGTCTCGTCGCCGGCCTGGCCGGGGTGCTGTGGACGCTGCGCTACTCCAGCGCCCGCGCCGACAACGGCCTTGGCATGGAACTCGCCGTCGTGGCGGCGGTCCTGCTCGGCGGTGTCTCGATCTTCGGCGGCAAGGGCACCCTGCCCGGTGTGCTCGCCGGGGTGGTCCTGCTGGCCACGCTGCAGAACGCGCTGCGGCTGCAGGACGTGTCGAACGAGGCGCTCAACATCGTCACCGGGGTGCTGCTGATCATCTCGGTGCTCCTGCCCAACGTCGTGATCAGGTTCCGGGCTGCGCTGCGGCGCCGGGCGACCACATAGAAAGGCGAAACGCCCATGAAGAGACGACTCCTCGCCGGTGCGGTGTCGGCAGCACTCGTGCTGACGGTGTCCGCGTGCGGTGGCACCACGAAGAACGACAGCAGCTCGTCCGGCGGCGGTGGCGCCCAGTCGACCGCGCAGGCCGACGCCAACGCCGCCACCAAGGAAGGCGTCAAGATGGCCTTCCTGCCCAAGCAGCTCAACAACCCGTACTCGGACATCGAGGTGGGTGGCGGCAAGACCGCGCTGGACGAGCTCAAGGGCGACTACAAGCTGGTCGGCCCGAACGATGCCAGCGCGTCCTCGCAGGTCAGCTACATCAACACGTTGATCCAGCAGCAGCAGGACGTCATCGGCATCGCCGCGAACGACCCGAACGCGGTGTGCCCGTCGCTGAACCAGGCGCGCAGCTCCGGCATCAAGGTCGTGGCGTTCGACTCCGACGCGGCCAAGGACTGCCGCGACGTGTTCATCAACCAGGCCACTACCGAGGGCATCGGCGAGCAGCTGGCGAAGATGGCCAGCGAGCTGGCGGGCGGCTCGGGTGAGATCGCGATCCTGTCGGCGACCCCGAACGCCACCAACCAGAACGCCTGGATCGAGGTGTTCAAGCAGCAGCTGACCAAGCCCGAGTACGCGAACCTGAAGCTGGTGAAGGTCGCCTACGGCAACGACGACGACCAGAAGTCGTTCCAGGAGGCCCAGGGCCTGCTGCAGTCCTACCCGAACCTGAAGGCCATCGTCGCGCCGACCACCGTCGGCATCGCCGCGGCCGCCCGCTACATCAGCTCCTCCAGCTACAAGGGCAAGGTCGCGGTGACCGGTCTCGGCACGCCGAACCAGATGCGCGAGTACATCAAGGACGGCACGGTCACCAAGTTCGCGCTGTGGAACCCGGCCGACATCGGCTACCTGGCCGCCTACGCGGGTGTGGCACTGGCCTCCGGCCAGATCACCGGCGTCGAGGGCCAGAAGTTCAAGGCCGGCAAGCTCGGCGAGTACACGATCGGCAAGGACGGCGAGATCGTCCTCGGCCCGCCGACGGTGTTCGACGCGAGCAACATCGACCAGTACAACTTCTGACAGTCTCCCGGCCGGGCCGCACCGGCGGCCCGGCCGGGGCTCCACCGAGGACGGATCGTGGCCCGATACTGCTTCTGCCTGCAGGTGAAGCCTGACCGGATGGCCGAGTACGCCGAGCGGCACCGTGCCGTGTGGCCGGAGATGCGGCAGGCGCTGACCGACACCGGATGGCGCAACTACTCGCTGTTCCTCCGGGACGACGGCCTGCTGATCGGCTACGTCGAGGCCGACGACCTCGAAGCCGCGCAGGCGGCTATGGCCCGCACCGAGGTCAACGCCCGCTGGCAGGCCGAGATGGCCGAATTCTTCACGGGCCTGGACGGGCGCGGCCCCGACGAGGGGTTCCAGTTGCTCACCGAGGTCTTCCACCTGGAAGGAAAGTGATCCTGTTGTCCGACCTGACCGCCGTGAAAGCAGCCCTGCGCGCTCAGCGGATCGAGACGCCTTCGTGGGCCTACGCCAACTCCGGCACCCGCTTCAAGGTGTTCCCGCAGCCCGGGGTTCCCCGCACGCCGGAGGAGAAGATCGCCGACGCGGCGAAGGTGCACGAGCTGACCGGCATCGCGCCGAGCGTGGCGCTGCACATCCCGTGGGACCGGGTCGACGACTACGGCGCCCTCACCAAGTACGCGCACGACCTCGGCATCGAGATCGGCGCCATCAACACCAACGTCTTCCAGGACGAGGACTACAAGCTCGGCTCGGTCACCAACCCCGCCCCGCGGATCCGCCGCAAGGCCACCGACCACCTGCTCGAGGCGATCGACATCATGGACGCCACGGGCAGCAAGGACCTGAAGTTCTGGTTCTCCGACGGCATCAACTACCCGGGCCAGGACGACCTGCGCTCCCGGCAGGACCGGCTGGCCGCCGCGCTGCGCGAGGCCTACGACCGGCTCGGCGACGACCAGCGGATCCTGCTGGAGTACAAGCTGTTCGAGCCCGCCTTCTACGCCACCGACGTGCCGGACTGGGGCACCTCGTACGCGCACTGCGTCGAACTCGGTCCGAAAGCGACGGTGTGCATCGACACCGGCCACCACGCGCCGGGTACCAACATCGAGTTCATCGTCGCGTTCCTGCTGCGCCAGGGCAAGCTCGGCGCGTTCGACTTCAACTCGCGCTTCTACGCCGACGACGACCTGATGGCCGGCGCCGCCGACCCGTTCCAGCTGTTCCGCATCATGTGGGAGATCGTGCGCGCCGACGCGCTGGACCCGTCCTACGGCATCAACTTCATGCTCGACCAGTGCCACAACATCGAGGCGAAGATACCCGCGATCATCCGCTCGGTGCTCAACGTGCAGGAGGCCACCGCGAAGGCCCTGCTGGTCGACAAGGAGGCCCTGTTCGCCGCGCAGCAGAACGGGGACGTGCTCGGCGCGAACGCCGTGCTGATGGACGCCTACAACACCGACGTGCGGCCGCTGCTGGCCGAGCTGCGCGAGGAGGCCGGGCTGGACCCGGACCCGATCGCCGCCTACCACCGCAGCGGTTACCAGGAAAAGATCGTCGCCGAACGAGCCGACGGCCGGCAGGCCGGTTGGGGAGCCTGAACCACCATGACGAACAATCCCGCCGCCGAACTCATCCAGCGCAGCAACGCCCTCGGCGCCGACCCGCGCAACACCAACTACGCCGGTGGCAACACCTCGGCCAAGGGCAGCGAGACCGACCCGGTCACCGGGCAGCCCACGGAACTGCTGTGGGTCAAGGGATCCGGGGGTGACCTGGGCACACTGACCGAGGCGGGGCTGGCCGTGCTGCGGCTGGACCGCCTGCGTGCCCTGGTCGACGTCTACCCGGGCGTCGAGCGCGAGGACGAGATGGTCGCCGCGTTCGACTACTGCCTGCACGGCCGCGGCGGCGCCGCGCCGTCGATCGACACCGCGATGCACGGTCTGGTCGAGGCCACGCACGTGGACCACCTGCACCCGGACTCGGGCATCGCGCTCGCCACGGCCGCCGACGGTCCGGCGCTGACCAAGGAGTGCTTCGGCGACCGCGTGGTGTGGGTCGACTGGCGCCGCCCCGGGTTCCAGCTGGGCCTGGACATCGCCGCGGTGAAGAAGGCCAACCCGCAGGCGATCGGCGTGATCCTGGGCGGGCACGGCATCACCGCGTGGGGCGAGACTTCGGAGGAGTGTCAGCGGAACTCGCTGGAGATCATCCGGACCGCGGAGAAGTTCCTCGCCGAGCGGGGCTCCGCGGAGCCGTTCGGGGCGGTCGTGCCCGGCTTCGAGCCGCTGCCCGAGGAGGAGCGGCGGAAGCGGGCCGCCGCGCTGGCGCCGGTGATCCGCGGGCTGGCGTCGACCGACCAGCGCCAGGTGGGCCACTACAACGACAGCGACGTGGTGCTGGAGTTCCTGTCCCGGGAGAAGCTGCAGCCGCTCGCCGCGCTCGGCACCTCGTGCCCGGACCACTTCCTGCGCACCAAGGTCCGCCCGCTCGTGGTCGACCTGCCCGCGACCGCGCCGCTGGAGGACGTCGTCGCGCGCCTGAAAGGACTGCACGAGGCATACCGCGCGGACTACCGCGCCTACTACGAGCGGCACGCGACCCCGGACAGCCCGGCGATGCGCGGCGCGGACCCGGCGATCGTGCTCGTGCCCGGTGTCGGCATGTTCTCCTTCGGCAAGGACAAGCAGACCGCGCGCGTGGCCGGCGAGTTCTACGTCAACGCGATCAACGTGATGCGCGGCGCCGAGGCGGTCTCCCGCTACGCGCCGATCCCGGAGAGCGAGAAGTTCCGCATCGAGTACTGGGCGCTGGAGGAGGCCAAGCTCCAGCGCATGCCCAAGCCGAAGCCGCTGGCCGGGCGCGTCGCGCTGGTCACCGGCGCCGGTTCGGGCATCGGCCGCGCCATCGCCGAACGGCTCGCCGCCGAGGGCGCGTGCGTGGCGATCGCGGACCTGAACGGCGATGCCGCCGAGGAGGTCGCGCGCTCCATCGGGAACACCGACAAGGCTGTTTCGGTGGTCGCGAACGTCGTCGACGCCGATGCGGTCGCCGCCGCGGTGGACGCGACGGTGCTGGCGTTCGGCGGCATCGACCTGGTGGTCAACAACGCCGGCCTGTCGATTTCCAAGCCGCTGCTGGAGACCACCGAGAAGGACTGGGACCTCCAGCACGACGTGATGGCCAAGGGCTCGTTCCTGGTCTCGCAGGCCGCGGCGAAGGCGATGATCGCGCAGGGCCTCGGCGGCGACATCGTCTACATCTCGTCGAAGAACTCGGTGTTCGCCGGCCCCAACAACGTCGCCTACGGGGCGGCCAAGGCCGACCAGGCGCATCAGGTCCGGCTGCTGGCCGCCGAACTCGGCGAGCACGGCATCCGGGTCAACGGCGTCAACCCGGACGGCGTCGTGCGAGGTTCCGGCATCTTCGCCGGCGGCTGGGGCGCGCAGCGCGCCGCGGTCTACGGTGTGCCGGAGGAGGACCTGGGCAAGTTCTACGCCCAGCGCACCATCCTCAAGCGCGAGGTGCTGCCCGAGCACGTGGCCGCGGCGGTGTTCGCGCTCACCGGCGGCGACCTGACGCACACGACCGGCCTGCACGTGCCCGTGGACGCGGGTGTCGCGGCCGCTTTCCTCCGTTGATGTAGGAAGGACTCGAGTGATGAACCTGGAGCGGATCACCCCGAGGCGCACCCGCGTCGGCCTCGTCGCAGGCGGGCTCGGGGCGTATTGGCCACAGTTCCCGGAGCTGCTGCCGCAACTCCAGGCCTCCGCCCGGCGGGTGGCCGAGCGACTGTCCGGAATGGACTGCGAGGTGGTGGACGCCGGGTTCGTCTCGGACGAGCGGGAGGGCACGGCCGCCGCGGAGAAGCTGCGGGTCGCCGACTGCGACCTGATCATCGGCTTCCTCACCACCTACCTCACGTCCAGCATGCTCGCGCCGGTCGCGCAGCGCAGCGGCGCGCCGGTGCTGCTGCTCAACCTGCAGCCCACCGAGGCGATGGACCACGCGAACTTCGACACGGGCGCCTGGCTCGCATACTGCGGCGCGTGCCCGTTGCCGGAGATGGCCAACGCCTTCCGCCGCGTCGGCGTCGAGTTCCGGTCGGTGTCCGGGTACCTGGAGGACGAGCGGGCCTGGACCCGCATCGAGCGCTGGATCAAGGCCGCCGGGGTGCGCGCCGCGTTCCGGCACGGGCGGCACGGCCTGCTCGGCCACCTCTACCCGGGCATGATGGACGTCTCGACCGATCCGACGCTGGTGACCGCGCAGCTCGGCGGGCACGTGGAGATCCTGGAGATCGACGACCTGCGGGTGCGGGTCGAGAAGGTCACCGACGACGAGACCGCCGCCCGGATGGATCTCGCGCGGAAGGTGTTCGACCTGGACGACTCGGTCGTCGAGGAGGACTTCGCGTGGGGCGCCCGCGTCTCGGTGGCGCTGGACCGGCTGGTCGAGGACTTCTCCCTGGACACGCTGGCCTACTACCACCGCGGCCTGGACGGCGAGACCCACGAGCGGGTCGGCGCCGGGTTCATCCTCGGCGCGTCGCTGCTCACCGCGCGTGGCATCCCGGCGGCGGGGGAGTTCGAGCTGCGCAACTCGCTGGCCATGCTGGTGATGGACCGGCTCGGCGCGGGCGGCTCGTTCACCGAGCTGCAGGCGCTGAACTTCCGGGACAACGTGGTCGAAATGGGCCACGACGGGCCTGCGCACCTGGCGATCAGCGCGCGGCGGCCGTTGCTGCGCGGGCTCGGCGTCTACCACGGCAAGCGCGGCTGGGGCGTGTCCGTCGAGTTCGACGTCAAGCACGGCCCGGTCACGCTGCTCGGCCTCGGCCAGGAACGTGACGGGCGGTTCACGCTCGTCGCGTCCGAGGGCGAGGTCGTGCCCGGCCCGCTGCTGGAGATCGGCAACACCACGTCCCGGGTGGACTTCGGCGGCAACCCGGGCGAGTGGACCGACGCGTGGTCGGCCGCCGGCGTCAACCACCACTGGGCGCTGGGCACCGGGCACCGCGTCGCGGAGCTGGAGGCGGTGGCCGACCTGCTCGGTCTCGAACTGCGCGTGGTGCGGGTGTGATGCGACTGGCGGCGGTCGACCTGGGCGCCTCCAGCGGGCGCGTCATGGCCGGGACGGTGGGGCCCGGTGTGCTGTCGGTGGCGGAGGTGCACCGGTTCCCCAACGGCGGTGTCCGGGTCGCCCACGCGGGTGGATCGACCCTGCACTGGGACATCCTCGGCCTCTACCGCGAGCTGCTGACCGGGGTGCAGGCGGCGCACAAGGCCGGTGCGCTGGACGGTCTCGGCATAGACTCCTGGGCCGTGGACTACGGGTTGCTCGACGCCTCCGGGGCGCTGCTGGGCAACCCGGTCAACTACCGCGACGCGCGCACCGAAGGCGTGGCCGAGCGGGTCCTGGAGTCCGTGCCGGCGCGGGAGCTGTTCGACGTCACCGGGCTGCAGCAGCTGCCGTTCAACACGCTCTACCAGCTGCTGGCCGAGCGTGACCTGAGCGCGGCCGAGACCATGCTGCTGATCCCGGACCTGCTCAACTATTGGCTGACCGGGGTGCGCGGAGCCGAGCGCACCAACGCCTCCACCACGCAGCTCTACGACGTGCGGTCGCGGGAGTGGGCGGTGGAGCTGGCTACGCGCGTCGGCATCCCGCCGCGGTTGCTGCCCCCGTTGCGGGATCCGGGCACGGTGGTCGGCACGCTGCTGCCGGACCTGGCCGCCGAGCTGGCGCTGCCGGAGCTGCCGGTGGTCGCGGTCGGCTCGCACGACACGGCCTCCGCCGTGGTGGGGGTGCCCGCCGAGCCGGGCACGAACTCCGCCTACATCTCCTCGGGCACCTGGTCGCTGGTCGGCCTGGAGCTCGACGAGCCGGAGCTGGGCGACGCCGCGCTGGCAGCCAACTTCACGAACGAGGGCGGCGTCGACGGCACGATCCGGTTCCTGCGCAACGTGATGGGCCTGTGGGTGCTGTCCGAGTCGCTGCGCACGTGGGAGGCGCGGGGCACGCCGGTCGCGTTGCCGTCGGTGCTGGCGCAGGCCGCGGAGGTGCCGGCGTTGTCGGCCGTCGTGGACATCGACGCGCCGGTGTTCCTGCCGCCGGGCGACATGCCGTCCCGGATCCGGCGGGCTTGTGCCGAGACCGGCCAGCGGGTCCCGGCGACGCCGGGAGAGATCGTCCGGTGCGTGCTGGACAGCCTCGCGCTGGCCTATCGTCGGACCGTGCGCCAGGCATCGGAGCTGACCGGACGGCCGGTCGACGTCGTCCACGTGGTCGGTGGCGGGGTCCGCAACGAACTGCTGTGCCAGCTCACCGCGGACGCCTGCGGCGTGCCGGTGCTGGCTGGGCCGGTCGAGGCCGCGGCACTGGGCAACGTGCTCGTGCAGGCCCGCGCGCTGGGCGCGGGCCTGCCGGACCTGGCCGCGATGCGGGCGCTGATCCGGGACACGCACGAGCTGCGCCGCTACGAACCGTCCGGCCGTGAGGCCGACTGGGCGCGGGCGGCCGCGCGGATCGATCCGAAGGTGGTGGCATGAAGGTCGCCGTGCAGGTCACCTGCATCAACGACGCGATGTTCCCGGACACCGGCAAGGCGGTGTTCACGCTGCTGCGGCGGCTCGGCGTGGAGGCGGACTTCCCGGCCGCGCAGACGTGCTGCGCGCAGCCGATGGTCAACACCGGCTACCTCGACGAGGCCGTGCCGGTGGTGCGCAACTTCGTGGACGCGTTCGCCGGGTACGACGCGATCGTGACCCCGTCCGGTTCGTGCGCGGGATCGGTGCGGCACCAGCACTCGATCGTCGCCCGGCGCAGCGGGGACGACCGGCTGGCCGCGACCGTCGCCGAGACCTCGCCGAAGGTGTACGAGCTGACCGAGTTCCTGGTCGACGTGCTCGGTGTTACGGACGTCGGTGCGTACTTCCCGCACCGCGTCACCTACCACCCGACCTGCCACTCATTGCGGATGCTCGGGGTCGGCGACCGGCCGCTGCGGCTGCTGCGCGAGGTGCGCGGGCTGGACTTGGTGGAGCTGCCCGCCGCGGACGAGTGCTGCGGCTTCGGCGGCACGTTCGCGGTGAAGAACGCGGAGACCTCGACCGCAATGGGCGCGGACAAGGCGCGGCACGTGCTGGACACCGGCGCCGAGGTGCTGGTGGCCGGGGACAACTCGTGCCTGCTGCACATCGGCGGGCTGCTGTCGCGGCAGCGCACCGGGGTGCGTGTGATGCATCTGGCCGAAGTGCTCGCGGGGACGGAGAGCTCATGAGCGCCACTTTCGTTGGTATGCCTGCCTTTCCGGCGGCGGCGCGGGAGGCGTTGTCGGACACGCAACTGCGGCGCAACCTGGCGCACGCGACCGGCACCATCCGCGCCAAGCGCGCCGCGGTCGTCGGCGAGGTCGACGAGTGGGAGGAGCTGCGCCTGGCCGGTGCGGCGATCAAGGACAACACGCTGCGCCACCTCGACGAGCACCTGCTGCGGCTGGAGGAGTCCCTGACCGACCGGGGCGCGACCGTGCACTGGGCGCGGGATGCCGCCGAGGCGTGCGAAATCGTCGCGTCGATCGCGAAGCAGCACGCCGTCGACGAGGTCGTCAAGGTCAAGTCGATGGCGACGCAGGAGATCGGGCTCAACGAGGCGCTCGCCGCGCAGGGCATCACCGCGTGGGAGACCGACCTGGCCGAGCTGATCGTGCAGCTCGGCGACGACCTGCCCTCGCACATCCTGGTGCCCGCGATCCACCGCAACCGCGCGGAGATCCGGGAGATCTTCCGCGACAAGATGGCCGCCGCGGGACGCCCGGCGCCCGACGACCTGTCCGACCGGCCGGCGGAGCTGGCGGGCGCGGCGCGGCTGCACCTGCGGGAGAAGTTCCTACGGGCGCGCATGGCGGTGTCCGGGGCGAACTTCGCGGTCGCCGAGACCGGGACGCTGGTCGTGGTCGAGTCCGAGGGCAACGGGCGGATGTGCCTGACGCTGCCCGAGGTGGTGGTGTCGGTGGTGGGCATCGAGAAGATCGTGCCCACCTGGTCCGATCTGGACGTGTTCCTGCAGCTGCTGCCCCGCTCCAGCACGGGGGAGCGGATGAACCCGTACACCTCGACGTGGTCGGGCGCGACCGAGGGCCAGGAGGCGCACGTAGTGCTGCTGGACAACGGCCGCACCCGCGCGCTGGCCGACGAAGTGGGGCGGCAGGCGCTGCGCTGCATCCGGTGCTCGGCCTGCCTGAACGTGTGCCCGGTGTACGAGCGCACCGGCGGGCACGCATACGGCTCGGTGTACCCGGGTCCGATCGGGGCGATCCTGAACCCGCTGCTGCGCGGCACCGGCGTCGACGACCAGGTGGACTCGCTGCCGTACGCGTCCAGCCTGTGCGGCGCGTGCTTCGAGGCGTGCCCGGTGCGGATCGACATCCCGGAGGTGCTGGTGCACCTGCGGTCCAAAGTGGTCGATGCGCACCGGTCGGCGCCGAAGGCCGAGGCGGTGGCGATGAAGTCGGCGTCCTGGGTGCTGGCGGACTCGAAGCGCCTGGGCCTGGCCGAGCGCGGCCTGGGTCTCGCGGGCCGGTTGCTCGGGCGGTTCGGGCGCAAGGTGATGCCCGGCGGGCGGCGCGCGCTGGGCCGGTTGCCGTGGCCGGGTTCGTTGTGGAGCAACGCGCGGGACGTGCCGGCGCCGCCGGTGGAGTCGTTCCGCGCGTGGTGGCGCCGGGAGGGACGGCGATGAGCGCGCGCGAGGAGATCCTCGGCCGGGTGCGTTCCGCGCTGGCCGCGACGGACCCGTCGGAGGCCCCGGTGCCGCGCGGCTACCGTTCGGTGGTGCCGGCGGGTGATGTGGTGGAGCTGTTCGCCGAGCGGCTGGTCGACTACCGGGCCGAGCTGACCCGGTGCACGGCGGACACCCTCCCCGCGGCGCTCGCCGACGCGCTGGGCACCGCCGAGTCCGTCCTGGTGCCGGACGGTTTCCCCTGGGAGGTGCCGGGTGGCGTCCCGGACACCGGGCAGTCCGCGGCGGAGCTGGACCGGCTGGACGCGGTGGTGACCCTGGCGGCGCTGGCGATCGCGACGACGGGCACGATAGTGCTGGACCACGGGCGGGGGCAGGGGCGCCGGGTGGTGAGCCTGGTGCCGGACCGGCACGTGTGCGTGCTGCGGACGGACCAGATCGTGCCCGGCGTGCCCCAGGCCGTGGCGGCGCTGTCCCCGGACCGGCCGCAGACGTGGATCAGCGGCCCCAGCGCGACGAGCGACATCGAGCTGAACCGGGTCGAGGGCGTGCACGGGCCGCGCACGCTGCACGTGCTGCTGGTGTCGTCGTGACGAGCGCGCAGCGCCCGGACACCTTGCCACAGGCTGACCTGGAGCTGCTGGAACTGCTCGCGGACGGCCTCCCGCTGGACGCCATCGCCCGGCGCCTGGACCTGTCGGAGCGCACGGCGCGGCGGCGGTTGCGGGCGATCTGCGACCGGCTCGGCTTCGCCGCACCGATCCAGGCCGTGGTATGGGCCGCCCGGCGCGGCCTCCTCTGACCCCGCCCGCACCCCACCCGCAGAACTCGCACGCCTGATGCGTGGGACTCGCGCGAGCCTCCGCGAGTCCCACGTTCGCGGCCGTGAGTCCTGCGTTCGCAGACGTGAGTTCTGCGGCGTACGCCCCCCGCGCGGGCGTTCCGGCGGCGATCGGGTTGACCGGAATCGGACACCGATCTTGTTCCGGACGTGAAGTCCCGTAACGTTCCCTCGGGTTTGAAACGATTCACCATCGAATCAAGCACCCCTACCTGGACGGCGCGGTCGCGGACTTCCGGCTGTACGGCCGGGAGGTGCCCGCCGCCGACGTCCGGGAGGTGGCCACGGGCAGCTGACGCGACGTCCGGAAACCGCCGGCCTGGTCGTTCCCTCCGGTTCGACGGAATCGATCGGGTGAAGGCCTGCGGCTCCGGCCCGGCGCCCATACCATCGCTGCATGCGTCTCGATCTGAGCGGGAAGACGGCCCTGGTCACCGGTTCCACGCAGGGCATCGGCGCGGCGATCGCGCTCGGGCTGGCGCGGGCGGGCGCCCGGGTCGCCGTGAACGGCCGCGGCGCGGACAAGGTGACGAAGGCGATCGAGCAGCTGACCGCCGAGGTGCCCGACGCCCAGGTGGTGCCGGTGGTCGCCGACCTCGCGAGCGAGCAGGGCGCCCGTGACGCGGTGGACCAGCTGCCGCGCGCCGACATCCTGGTCAACAACCTGGGCATCTTCGACTCGGCCGATCCGCTGGAGATCAGCGACGACGAGTGGCGCCGGTACTTCGAGGTGAACGTGCTCGCCGCGGTGCGGCTCACCCGCGCCTACCTGCCCGGCATGACCGAGCGGGGCTGGGGCCGCGTCCAGTACATCGCGAGCGACTCGGCGATCGTCATCCCCGCCGAGATGATCCACTATGGCATGTCGAAAACGGCGCTGCTGGGCGTTTCCCGTGGGTTCGCGAAGGCCGCCGCGGGCACCGGGGTGACCGTGAACGCGGTCATCGCCGGGCCGACGCACACCGGCGGCGTGCGGGACTTCGTGTACCAGCTCGTCGACCGGAACCTGCCGTGGGACGAGGCGCAGAAGGAGTTCATGCGTAAGCACCGGCCGCAGTCGTTGCTGCAGCGTCTGATCGAGCCGGAGGAGATCGCGAACATGGTGGTCTACCTCAGCTCGCCGCAGGCCTCGGCGACGACCGGGGCGGCGGTGCGCGTGGACGGCGGATACGTGGATTCGATCGTGCCCTGACCGCCCCTGGGAGGCGTCGTGACCAAGCGCATCGTGATCGTCGGGGGCGGTTTCGCCGGCTTTTCGGCGGCCCATGCACTGCTCAAGACCCTCCCGCCGGATTCCGGCACGGAGATCGTGCTGGTCAACCGCACCGACTACTTCCTGTACCTGCCGTTGCTGCCCGAGGTGGCGGCCGCGGTGATCGACCCGCGGCGTGTCACCGTGTCGCTGCCCGCCGCGCTGCCCGGGATCCGGCTCGCGCTCGGCGAGGTGACGGCGCTGGCGCTGGAGGACCGCAAGCTGACGTACGTGGACCCGGAGGGCACGTCGCGCGGGCTCGACTACGACCGCCTGATCATCGCGGTCGGCAGCGTCAACAAGCTGCTGCCGATTCCGGGCATCGCCGAGCACGCGCACGGGTTCCGCAGCGTGTCGGAGGCGTTGTTCCTGCGTGATCACGTGATCCGGCAGGTCGAGCTGGCGGCGGACGCGGACGACCCGGCGGAGCGGGACGCGCACTGCACGTTCGTTGTGGTCGGCGCCGGCTACACCGGGACCGAGGTGGCCGCGCAGGGGCCGCTGTTCACCAGCGCCATCGCGCGGCACCACCGCGAGCTGGACGGGCAGCGGATGCGGTGGCTGCTGCTGGACCTGGCGCCGAAGGTGCTGCCCGAGCTGGACCGCAGGCTGTCCCGCGCGGCGGACCGCGTGCTGCGGCGGCGGGGCGTGGAGATCATGACGGAGACGTCGGTGAAGGAGGCGACGACCGACGGCGTGCTGTTGACGACCGGGGATTTCGTGCCGACCCGGACGCTCGCGTGGTGCGTCGGCGTGCGCCCCGACCCGCTCGTGGAGGCCGCGGGTGTGGCGACGCAGCGTGGGCGGCTCTGCGTCGAGCCCACACTGGTCGTGCCCGGGCACCCGGAGGTGTTCGCCTGCGGGGACGCCGCGGCCGTCCCGGACCTGACCCGGCCGGGCGAGGTGACGGCGATGACGGCCCAGCACGCCACGCGGCAGGGCACGCTGGCCGGGCTCAACGTGGCGGCGAGCCTGGGGTACGGCGAGGTGCGCCGGTACAAGCACCACGACCTCGGTTTCGTGGTCGACCTGGGCGGCGCGCAGGCGGCCGCCAACCCGTTGCACATCCCGCTGTCGGGCCTGCCGGCGAAGGCGGTGACCCGCGGCTACCACCTGCTGGCGATGCCGGGGAACCGCATCAGGACCGCGGTGGACTGGACCCTCGACGCGGCGATCGGCCGCCAGACGGTGCAGCTGGGGCTGGTCCGCTCGGACGAGGTACCACTGGAGACGTCGAGCGTGCGCTGACGGTCCGGTTTGGACCTCGCGGAGATCCGGTCCCGCCGACTGGCGCGGACACTGGCAAACCGGGCCATCGGAGTGCTGGTGAAAACCTGCCACAAATTCCGAGGGAATCTGAATTCGTTGTAACGGTGGCGGGGGAAAGCGCGATCTGCGAGCCAGAACGGGACCGAGAAAGGCACGGCATGGAGATCGCGGAGCGCGCCCAGGCGCTGGCACTCAAGATTCGGAAGCACAAGGCGGGCATCGAAACAGAGGAAGCCACTAAGAACGCGTTCGTGATGCCGTTCATCAGCACCGTTCTCGGATACGACGTCTTCAACCCGGCCGAGGTGATCCCCGAATTCACCGCGGATGTCGGCACCAAGAAGGGTGAGAAGATCGACTACGCCATCGTGCACGATGGTCAGGTCCAGGTGCTCATCGAGGTCAAGAAGATCAATGATCCCTTGCGCATCGAGCACGCATCGCAGCTCTTCCGGTATTTCGCGGTCACGAACGCGCGCATCGCGATCCTGACGAACGGTGAGGTCTACGAGTTCTACACCGACCTCGACGCGCCCAACCGCATGGACTCCAAGCCCTTCCTGGTGCTGAACTTCTCGGACGTCGACGAGACTCTCCTGCCGGAACTCGCCAAGCTGGCGAAGGATTCCTTCAACCTGGAGTCGGTCATCAGCGCCGCCGGTGAACTGAAGTACATCGGCCAGTTGAAGCGCGTGTTGGCGGCTCAGTTCAAGCAGCCGGAGGACGAATGGGTGCGGTTCCTGACCACCCGGGTCTACGACGGCTCCTTCACCCAGCGGGTCCGCGACCAGTTCGTGCCCTTGGTCGACAAGGCCATGCGGCAGTTCCTCAACGAGCAGGTCAACGACAGGTTGAAGAACGCGCTGGGTGGCCCGGACGCGTACGTCAGCGTGTCGGCGGACGCGCCCGACCTCTCGGCCGCCCAGCCCGCTCCGGCTGCGCCTGCCGGTGAAGCGCCGCGGGATGTGACGACGACGGAGGAGGAGCTGGACGGTTACCGGATCGTCCGTGCGGTCGTCTGCAGCGAAGTTCCGGCTGCACGTGTCGTGGGACGTGACACGAAGACGTACTTCGGCGTCCTGCTCGACGACAACAACCGGAAGCCCATCGCGCGGCTCTGGTTCAACCGCAGCCAGAAGTACCTCGGCGTGTTCGACGAGAACAAGGTCGAGACACGCATCCCCATCCAATCGACCGAGGACATCTACCAGCACGCTGACCACTTGCGGACGGCCGTGCGCCGGCATCTGGGTCGCGCTGCGGCGGCTGTGGAACCGAACGCCGGCGCCAGTCCGGTTCCCCTGCAAGCCTGAGTGACAGCTCGCCCGGCCCGCTGGGCGGAGTCGGCGAGCTGCTCCCTTCACGCACGCAGTCGCCCGGACGCACCGGTGCGCGTGCACGTCCACGCCCTCGAACCCCCGCGCCCTTGACTTCCGCGCCACGCGGGACCAAGCTGTCCGTCAGACGGACACTGGTCCGAAAGTGAAGAGGTGCGGTGATGGACCTCGGTCTGGCGCTGCTGCGGCTCCTGCTCGCCGCGTTGCTGTTCGGCCACAGCACGCAGAAACTGCTGGGCTGGTTCCACGGCGCCGGCCGCACTGGCACCGCCCAGGTTTTCGAACAGTGGGGCTTCGTTCCGGGGCTCAGGCTCGTCGTCGTCGCGGGGGTGGCTGAGCTCGCCGGCGCCGCGAGCCTCGCGCTGGGGCTGCTCACCCCCGGCGGCTCGGCGGTGATCATCGGCACGATGGCCGTCGCCGCGGTTGCCACCGCTCCCAACGGCTTCTGGGCGCAGCGGGGCGGCTGCGAGGTGCCCTTCTGCTACGGCGCGCTCGCCCTCGTGCTCGCGTTCACCGGGCCCGGCGCCTGGTCCGTGGACCACGCCCTGAACCTGACCTTCGGCCCGTGGTGGGGCCTCGGCGCGCTCGCGCTCGGGCTGCTCGCCGCCGCCGTCCCCCTCACTGCCCGCGCCCGCGTGCTGCGCGCACGGGCCACGACCACCACGAGGTGACCCATGACCGGCCCCATCCTGTTCCGCGACGCCACGATCCTGTCCATGGACCCGGCGATCGGCGACCTCGACGGCGGCGACCTCCTCGTCCGCGGCGACCGCATCGAGCAGGTCGGCCGGAACCTCGACACGCCACCGGATGCCACAGTCGTCGACGCACGAGGCGGCATCCTCATGCCCGGCATGGTCGACACCCACCGGCACATGTGGCAGACCGCCCTGCGCGGCCTCGGCGCCGACTGGACCCTGTCCCAGTACTTCGTCTTCTACTACCTGAACTGGGGCAAGATCTTCCGCCCCGAGGACATCCACGCCGGCAACCTGCTGTCCGCGATCGAGGCCCTCGACGCCGGCGTCACCACCACCGTGGACTGGTCCCACGGCCTGCAGACCCCCGAGCACGGCGACGCCGCCGTCGAGGCCCTGCGCGCGGTGCCCGGCCGCTTCGTCCTGGCCTACGGCAACCTCCTCGGCGCTCCCTGGGAATGGGCCAACTCCCAGGAGTTCCGCGCGTTCGTCGACCGGCACTTCACTTCGCGCGACGACATGCTCGGCCTGCAGCTGGCCTTCGACGTCACCGGCGACGCGGCGTTCCCCGAGAAGGGCGCCTTCGAGGCCGCCCGCGAACTGGACCTGCGCGTCACCACGCACGCCGGCGTGTGGGGCGCCACCGGCGACGACGGCATCCGGCTCATGTGGGACAACGGTTTCTGCACGCCCGGCGTCACCTACGTGCACGCGGCGACCCTGAGTGAGGACTCCTACCAGCGCATCGCCGCCTCCGGCGGCACCGCGTCGGTCTCCACGGAGAGCGAGCAGAGCGCCGGCCAGGGCTACCCGCCCACCTGGCAGCTGCGCAGGCACGGCATCCCGGTCTCCCTGTCGATGGACACCAGCGTGTGGTGGAGCGGCGACCTGTTCTCCGCCATGCGCGCGACGCTGTCCGCGGACCGGTCGCGCGAGCACCTCGAAGCCCACGCGGCGGGCGAGACCGTGGTGCACAACAAGCTGCGCGCCCGCGACGTCGTCGAGTGGGCCACCATCGGCGGCGCACGCGCCCTTGGCCTGGACGACCGGATCGGCTCGCTCACCCCGGGCAAGAAGGCCGACGTCGTGCTCATCAAGAACGACCGCTCGCCGGTGATGTTCCCGGTCCTGCACCGGTACGGGCATGTCGTCTACCAGGCCGGCCGCGGCGACGTGCACACCGTGCTGGTCAACGGGGCTGTGGTAAAACGCGACCACCAGCTCGTCGTGCCGGGCCTGGACCGGGCCAGGGCCGCGGTCGAGGCGACCGTGTCCTACGCGCGGTCCACGATGGGCGAGGAGGCCTGGCAGCAGGCCCGCGAGCCGGAGATCCCGGCGACCGAGGTGATCCCCAACCCCTACACCTACACCGACTACACGGGCGACGGAGTCGCCGTGCAGCACGCGGACGCATGACGGACATGAGTCCGAAGAACGGCCCGCTGTCGGGTGTCCTGATCGCGGACTTCTCCCGGATCCTGGCGGGCCCGTACGCCACGATGCTGCTCGCCGACCTGGGCGCCGACGTGGTCAAGGTGGAAGGCCCGGCCGGGGACGACACGCGCTCGTGGATGCCGCCGGTGCGCGACGGGGTGTCGACTTATTACCTGGGCATCAACCGGGGCAAGCGCTCCATCGCGCTCGACCTCCGCGACGAGGCCGACGCCGGCGTGGCGCGGGAGCTGGCGCGGCGGGCGGACGTGCTGATCGAGAACTTCAAGCCGGGCGGGCTGGGCAAGTACGCCCTGGACTTCGAGGCCGTGCGGGAGGGCAACCCGGGCATCGTCTACGCCTCGATCAGTGGCTTCGGCTCCGGCGCGGGCCGGGACGTGCCGGGCTACGACCTGATGGTGCAGGCGATCTCCGGACTGATGTCGCTCACCGGCGATCCGGACGGGCCGCCGTACCGCGCCGGTATCTCGGTGTTCGACGTGATGGCGGGCAACCACGCGGTGATCGGGATCCTGGCCGCGTTGCGGCACCGGGAGGCGACCGGGCAGGGGCAGCACGTCGAGGTGAACCTGTTGTCCTCGGCGCTGACCGGGCTGGTCAACCACAGTTCCGCGTACGTGGCGGGCGGCACCGTGCCGTACCGGATGGGAAACGCGCATCCGAGCGTGTTCCCGTACGAGCCGCTGCCGACGGCCGACAACGACCTGATCGTCGCGGCGGGCAACGACGCGCAGTTCGTCAAGCTGTGCCAGGTGCTCGGGATTACGGAGGTCGCGGAGGACCCGCGGTTCGCCCGCAACGCCGACCGGACCGAGAACCGCGAGGAGTTGCGGCCGATCCTAGTAGACCGGCTCAAGCGCCGTGGCGCGGTCGAGTGGTTCGACCTGCTGGTGGCCGCCGGGGTGCCGTGCGGGCCGATCAACACCATCGACGGCGGGTTCGCGATGGCCGAACGGTTCGAGCTGGATCCGGTCGTGACGGTCGGCGGCATCCCGACGACACGGCATCCGATCCGGTTCTCGGCGACCCCGGTGTCCTACCGGCTGCCGCCGCCGGAGCTGGACGAGCACGGCGCGGAGATCCGCAAGTGGCTGGAGGAGGAAAGTGCCTGAGTACCCGACAGCACTGGGTGCGTCGTCGCTGGAGAAGATCACCCTGCTCGGCCAGGACCTGGCGCGCGACGTGATGGGCGAGGTCGGCTTCGGCGAGCTGGCGTTCTGGCTGGCCACCCAGCGGCGGCCGGGCAAGGGCGAGACGCGGGTGTTCGAGGCCGTGCTCGCCGCGCTGGCCGACCACGGGTTCACCCCGACCGCGATCGTCACGAGGCTCACGTACCTGTCGGCGCCCGATTCGATCCAGGGCGCGCTGGCCGCCGGACTGCTCGGCGGTGGTTCCCGGTTTCTCGGCGTGACCGAGGACTGCGGCCGGTTCCTGCACCACGCACTGTCCACAAAGGATCGTCCGGTCGACGACGAGCTGGCGCTGGAGATCGTGCGGGCCGAGCGCGCGGCGGGCCGGTTCATCCCGGGGCTCGGTCACCACGTGCACAAGAACGGCGATCCCCGCACCCCGCGGCTGTTCGAGATCGCCCGCGAGGAGGGCAAGTTCGGGCCGCACCTCGCGTTGTTCGAGGCCATCGGCCGCGTGCACCCGCAGGTGCTGGGGAAGACGTTGCCGCTCAACGGAGCCGGCGCCTGCGGTGCGGCGCTGGCCGATCTCGGGTTGCCGCTGGAACTGCTGCGCGGGTTCGCGCTGCTGGCCCGCGCCGCAGGGCTGATCGGGCAACTCGCCGAGGAACTGCGCACCCCCGTCGCGAACGAGATCTTCCTGTCCGTCGACCTCGACAACCGGCCCGTCCCACCGGCAGGAGACAGCCATGGCTGAACTGGTCGCGGTGATCGCGTCCACGCACCACCCGTTCTACTACCGGGCCAGCACCGCCACCGGCGCGGACCGCCCGGACTTCGCGGACGAGTGGGTCCGCAAGGTCGAGGCGTTCCGCGAGACCCTGACCCGGGCCCGCCCGGACGTGCTCGTGATGGTCGGCTCGGACCACTTCCATCAGCTGTGGCTGGACAACATGCCGCAGTTCCTGGTCGGCAAGGCGCCCTTCTACGACGCGAACTTCTACAACGAGGAACGCGAGTTCGGCTTGCCGCGGATGCTGCTGAAGGGCCAGGAGTACCTGTCCGCGTACGTGCTGCGGGAAGGCCTCGACGCCGGTTTCGACCTCGCGTTCTCCAACGAACTGCGCATTGACCACTCGATCACGTGCCCGATCATCACGCTGCGCCCGGAGAACGACCTGCCTATCGTCCCTATCTACACCAACATCTTCGCGCCGCCGCTGCCGCAGCCGAAGCGGTTCGTCCAACTGGGACGGACGATCCGGCAGCTGATCGAGTCGTGGCCGTCGGACCAGCGGGTCGCCGTCATCGGCACCGGGCACCTCTCGCTCGAACTCGGCGGTCCGCGCCAGTTCGGGCCGCACGGGCCGGATCCGGAGTTCGACCGCAAGGCCGTCGACTGGATCGCCAACGGGGACATCGAGAAGTGCCTGGGCGAGGTCACGCTGGAGAGCCTGCACCTGCCCGGCAACGCGACGCACGGGTTCATGGATTTCATGCTGATGATGGGTGTGGCGGGGGAGGG
Organism: Amycolatopsis methanolica 239; assembly: GCF_000739085.1. Classification (NCBI taxonomy): domain Bacteria; kingdom Bacillati; phylum Actinomycetota; class Actinomycetes; order Pseudonocardiales; family Pseudonocardiaceae; genus Amycolatopsis; species Amycolatopsis methanolica. The sequence continues at coordinate 2,243,578 of NZ_CP009110.1, forward strand.
GCAGCGGGTCGACTACGTGGACACCTACGACCTGTTCCACACGATGGAGGCCTACTTCACCTGGTACCCGGGAGGTCCGCGGTGAGCAAGTACCTGCTGGACAAGTTCCTGTTCACCGTCGACCGCGACCCGGGGCTGGTCGAGCGCTACCGCGAGGACCCGGCCGGGACGGTCGCGTGGTGGGAGGAGACGCAGGCGAACCGGATCCTGAACTGCGTGGGCGCCGAATCCTCGACGTGGCTGGCGTTCGAGGAGGAGGAGCGCGCGGCGTTGGCCGCGCACGACTACGTGAAGCTCTTCGAGCTGGGCGCGCACCCGTTCCTGACGCTGACCCTGTTCATCGGGATGTTCGAGCGGGACCACGGGCCGCTGGAGTTCCAGAGGGAATACGCGCGGCGGCTGGCGCATTTCTCGTTGCCATACCCGGACATCGCGACGTAGGCTGACGGCGTGATCACCGGAACGGCCTCGCGCCACACACGGGAAGGCGATCCGGTGACGGCCTGATCGGCTCGCGTGGACCGCCGGGAGCTTCCGCTTCCGCGCCGTCCGCCCAACCGATCGAAAGGACTTCCTTGACCGTCACCTTCAACCACACCATCATCGCCGCCAAGGACCGCCACGAGTCGGCCCGCTTCTTCCGCGAACTGCTGGAAGTCCCCGAAGCCCCGTCGTGGGGGCCGTTCGTCAACGTCATGCTCGACGGGGGTGCGCTGCTGCAGTTCGCCGAACCGCCGGTCGAGATCCAGATGCGGCACTACGCCTTCCTCGTCGACGACGAGCTGTTCGACCGCGCCTACGCGCGGCTCGTGGAGCGGGGGATCGAGCACTGGGCGGATCCGCAGACGACCAGGCCCGGGGAGATCAACCACGAGCACGGCGGGCGCGGTGTCTACTTCAAGGACCCCGCCGGGCACGCGATCGAGGTGATCACCCGACCCTACCTGTAGTCAGGACACCGTCTTGATGGGGCGGGCGTGCCAGGCGTCCCAGTCGGAGCCGATCGCGCCCGCGGTCTTCAGCAGCAGCGGCAGGTGGTGGCCGATGAGCGTGTCCATCGTCGTCTCGGCGGCGTGGGCGTTGACGTTGACCGCGGCCACCACCCGGCCGTCCCCGTCCCGGATGGGGGCCGCCACCGAGCGGATGCCCAGCGCCAGCTGCTGATCGGTGGCCGCCCAGCCCCTCGTGCGCACGTCGCGCAGCAGGGCGTCGATCTCGTCGCGCCCCGGCTGCCAGCGGGGTTCGACGCCGGAGCGGCTCGGCTCGGCCAGCACCCGGTCCAGCTCCTCCGGCGTCAGCGCGGCGAGCAGGACCTTGCCCAGCGAGGTCTGCACGGCCGGGAACCGCGTGCCGATGGTGACGGCCAGCGCGACCAGCTTCGGCACCGCCACGCGCGCCACGTACACGATGTCCGACCCGTCGAGCTGCGCGATCGAGCACGACTCGTTCGTCCGCGCGACCAGGTCCTCCAGGTGCGGGCGGGCCAGGTCCCACAGGTTCGCCGAACCGATGTAAGCCATGCCGAGGTCGAGCACACGCGGGGTGAGCGAGAAGCCGCGCTCGCCACCGCGCACGTAACCGAGCTGTTCGAGGGTGATGAGGATGCGCCGCGCGGTGGGGCGGGCCAGCCCGGTCGCCGTGGCGACCTCGGACAACGTCATCACCGGATGGCCGGGCCGGAAGGCGCACAGGACGTCCAGGCCGCGGGCCAGGGCCTCGATGAAGTCCGGATTGCCGTCTCGACGCATACCAGCAGGTTAGCCGCCACGGCCGTGCGTCGCGGACAATGGCGTCCATGAGCGTCTACGCGAACCGGATCCGGCCACGGCTCATCGACGTTACCTGCGGGGCCACGCAGGCGCACCCGCACCGGGAACGCGCCTGCGCCGGGCTGCGCGGCCGGGTGCTGGAGATCGGCTTCGGCTCCGGCCTGAACGTGCCCTTCTACCCGGCGGCGGTCGCGGAGGTCGTCGCCATCGAGCCGTCGGACGCGGCCTGGCGGCTGGCGAGCGGACGGCTCGCCGCGTCCGCCGCGCCGGTCGAGCGGGCCGGCCTGGACGGGCAGTCGCTGCCCTTGCCCGCGCACAGCTGCGACACCGCGCTGACAACCTGGACGCTGTGCGCCATCCCGGACCCCGCCGCCGCGGTGCGGGAGATCCGGCGGGTCCTCAAACCCGGCGGCACACTGCACTTCGCCGAACACGGCCTCGCCCCGGACGCGGGCGTCCGGCGGTGGCAGCGCTGGCTGAACCCGCTGCAGCGCGCGGTGTTCGGCTGCCGCCTCACCAACCCCGTCGCGGACCTGCTGACCGGGGCCGGGTTCGTCATCCGGGAACTCGACGCGTTTTACGAGGCCCGCTCGCCGCGGCCGTTCGGCGCGCAGTCGGTCGGCGTCGCCGTCGCGCCCTGATCAGACGGTCAGGCGCGTTCAGGCGGCCAGGCGCGTGACCAGGTCGGTGAGCGCGCGGCCCAGCGGCAGGTCCACCCGCACGTCCGCGTACTTGTCGCCGCGGGTGGGGCCCTGGTTGATGATCGCCACCGGCTTGCCCGCCTCGGCGGCGCGGCGGACGAACCGCAGCCCGGACATGACCGTCAGGGATGAGCCGAGCACCAGCAGCGCGGACGCCTCGTCCACCAGCCGGAAACACTGGTCCACACGGGACGGATCGACGTTCTCGCCGAAGAACACGACGTCCGGCTTCAGCACGCCCGCGCACACGGTGCACGGCACGACGCGGAAGCCACGCACGTCGTCGTCGGCCAGGTCCACGTCGCCGTCCGGGTTGACGCGGGTCGCGGTCGCCGTGAAGTCCGGGTTCGCCTCGCGCAGGCGCCGGTCCAACTCCTCGCGGGGCGACAACGCACGGCAGGACAGGCACACGACCCGGTCCAGGCTGCCGTGCAACTCGACCACGTCCGGCGTGCCGGCCGCCTGGTGCAACCCGTCGACGTTCTGCGTGATCACACCGCCGACCACGCCCGCGGACCGCAGCGCCGCCACTGCCCGGTGGCCGTCGTTGGGGTGCGCACGTGCGATCGTGCGCCAGCCGAGGTGGCTGCGCGCCCAGTAGCGGCGCCGCGCGTGCTCGGCCGCCACGAACTCCTGGTACGTCATCGGCGTGTGGCGCCGCAGGCTGCCTGTCACGCCGCGGTAGTCCGGGATCCCGGACTCGGTCGACAGCCCGGCGCCGCTCAGCACGACCACGCCGCCGGCGCCGGCGATGCGGACTAGTTCGTCCAGGCTGGTCGTGCGGGGCAGCGGCTCACCGGCCGGCGTCCAGCTCAGGGTCGGTCGCGTCCGCACCACACGAGTGTACGTGCGGAAATCCGGTTGGCCGCCGGGCCCGGGCGCTGCGATCATCCGGCCGTGTCCCTCCTGCGCTGGCAGTTCGACCCGACCTGGTCGCTGGCCGACCTCCACCTGAGCGCCCTCACCCCGGCGGACTTCCGCTGGGAGCCAGGGCCGCTGACCTGGCACGTCCGGCGGGCCGGGGACGGCTGGACGATCGACTGGGCGGACACCGAACCGGACCCGGTGCCTACCATCGCCTGGATCACCTGGCACGTGGGCTGGTGGTGGAGCATCGCGCTGGACCACGCGCACGGCCGCCCGCCCCGCGAACGCGAGTCGGTCGGCTGGCCCGGCGACGAGAACACCGTGGCCTGGCTGCGCGAGCTGGCCGCCGGCTGGGGCGGTGTCCTCGACCGACTGTCCGATCCGGACGCCCCCGCAGCCTTCCCATGGCCCGCCGACGCCGGGCTCACCGTGGCGCACCAGGCCGCGTGGGTGAACGCGGAGCTGATGAAGAACGCCGCCGAGATCGGGCAGCTGCGCCTGCCGCGGGCGGCTCAGGCCACGTCGGGCTGAAGGCCCTTCCGCACGATGTCCAGGTACTCGCTGATGGCGTCCCGGTTGCGGGTGAGGCACTCGATGCGCCGCGTCATCCGGTCCCGCTCCTGTTCCAGCGTCGCCAGCATCTCCGGAGTGGCGTCCGGGAAGTAGATCGTGCGCGGCTTGTCCAGGCACGGCAGAATCTGCTTGATGATGCGCGTGGGCAGGCCGGCGTCGAGCAGGCCGCGGATCTGCAGCACCCGGTCGACGTTGTACTCGTCGTAGTCGCGGTAGCCGTTGGGCAGGCGCCGGGACACGATGAGCCCCTGCTCCTCGTAGTAACGCAGCAGGCGGCGGGGCGTTTCGGTGCGTTCCGACAGCTCCCCGATGCGCATGTGGTCCCCCTCACAGCGATTTGACCTTCACATCTGTGTGATGGTTTCAGCATAACGCCGTGATCGATGTGCTGACCCCTTCCCGACTCCGGCTGCGGTCCCTGCTCGCGTTGACGACCGCGGCGTTCATCACCGTCCTCACCGAAGCCCTGCCCGCCGGCGTGCTGCCCGCGATGAGCGCGGACCTGCGCGTCGGCGAGTCCGCGATGGGGCAGGCCGTCACGATCTACGCGATCGGCACCGCGCTCGCGGCGATCCCGCTGTCCGCGGCGACGGCGGGCTGGCGCCGCAAGCGACTGCTGCTCGCCGGGGTGGCCGGGTTCGCCGTCGCCAACACCGTCACCGCGGTGTCCGGCGCCTACGTGCTGACCATGGCGGGCCGGTTCGCCGCCGGGGTGGCCGCCGGCGTGGTGTGGGCGCTGCTCGCCGGATACGCGCGGCGGCTGGCGCCGGAACACCTGCAGGGCAAGGCGATCGCGGTCGTGATGGCCGGGATCCCGCTCGCGTTGTCGCTTGGCGTTCCGGCGGGCACGTTCCTCGGCGAGGTCGTCGGATGGCGCGTGACGTTCGGCGTGATGTCGGTGATCGCCGTCGTGCTGATCGCCTGGACTGTCGCGACCGTGCCGGACCAGCCGGGGCAGCGTGACGGCGGCCGGATCCCGGTGCGGCGCGCGGTCGCTGTCCCGGGCGTCGCGCCGGTCCTGGTCGTCACGCTCGTGTTCGTGCTGGCCCACAATATCCTCTACACCTACCTGGCGACGTTCCTGCACGGCGTCCGGATCGACGTGGTGCTGCTGGTGTTCGGCGTGGCGTCGGTGCTGAGCATCGCGATCGTCGGCGCGCGCATCGACCGGCAGCTGCGGGCGCTGACCGTCGCCGCGACCCTGCTGGTCGCCGTCGCCGCGGTGATCCTGGCCGTGCTGTCCGGCAACGCGGTGCTCGTCTACGCCGGGGCCGCGCTGTGGGGGCTCGGCTGGGGCGGGGTGCCGACGCTGCTGCAGACGGCCGCCGGGAACGCGGGCGGCGAGGCGGCGGACACCGCGCAGGCCGCGCTGGTGACGTTGTGGAACGCGGCGATGGCGGGCGGCGGCGTGGTCGGCGGGATTCTGCTCGACGCGTTCAGGCCCGGCGTGTTCCCGTGGACCGTGCTGGTGCTGCTCGTGCCGGTGCTGGCCGTCGTGCTCGGCGCACGGCGGCATGGCTTCCCGGTCAGTTCGTGACCGTTACGTCCTCGGGCACGAGGACGAGCTCGCAGCGCACCGGGTCGTCGCCGACCCGCACCGGAACGGCGGCGGTCCGGTACCCGCGCCTGGCCACGGCGAGCGCGTAGCGGCCGGGCAGCAGGCCGGGCAGCTGGAACGAGCCGTCCGCGCGGGAGGTGACGCTTCCGGCGACCTCGCCGCGCTCGTCGGTGGCGATCAGCAGCGCGCCGCCCACCCCGACGGTGCCGGTGATGGCGCCGGTGGCCGACAGCGTGAAGTCCACCTCGCCCGGTCCGCTCACCGGCGCCGCCTCCGGCTGGAAGCCGTCGGCCGAGCAGACGAGGACGTGCTCGCCGTCCGGGATATTCAGCGAGTACCGGCCGCTCGGGTCGGTCGCGGTGGTGCCGGTCTGTTGCCCGCCCTTGCTGATCAGGGTCACCGCCGCGCCTTCGAGGACACCGCGCGGCGAGCGCACGACGCCCAGCAGCAGCGTCTCCGCCGGGCGGGCGCGGCCGGGGATCAAGAACGCGATCAGCAGCGCGGCCACGCACGCGGCGCAGCCGATCAGGAACGTCGTGCGGAACCCGTCGAGGCTGGGCACCGGCGTGCCGCCGAAGTCGATCGTCATGCCGGCGAGCACCATGCCGACCACGGCGCTCGACGACGACGTGCCGATCGAGCGCATCAGCGTGTTGAGACCGTTGGCCGTGGCGGTCTCGGTGGCCGGGACCGCGCTCATGATCAGGCTGGGCATGGCGGCGTAGGCGAGTCCGACGCCCGCGCCCGCCATCGCCGAGAAGATCGCCATCTGCCAGCCCGCGCCCATCAGCGTCAGGCCGAGCCCGTAGCCGGCGCCGAGCACGGTGATGCCGCACAGCAGCGAAACCTTCGGGCCGCGCGCGGCGATCAGCCGGGCCGCGAGCGGCGACATCGCCATCATCAGCAGGCCCGACGGCGCGACGCACAACCCGGCGACGACCATCGACAGCCCCAGCCCGTAGCCGGTCGCGGACGGCAGCTGCAGCAGCTGCGGCGGCACCAGCTGCGTCGCGTACAGCGCGAAGCCGACCATGATCGAGGTCAGGTTGGTGAGCAGGACCGGCCGTCGCGCGGTGGTGCGCAGGTCGACCAGCGGTTCGGCGGTGCGCAGCTGCCGGAACCCCCACGCCACGAACAGCACCACCGCCGCGCCGCCGAAGCCGAGGGTGCGGGTGCTGCCCCAGCCCCAGTCGCCGCCCTTCGAGATCGCCAGCAGCAGGCACACCAGCGCCGCGGACAGCCCGATCGCGCCGGGCAGGTCGAAGCGGCCGGGGGAGCGGACCGCGGACTCCGGCACCACGAGCACGATCAGCACCAGGCTGACGAGCCCGAGCGCGGCCGCGCCGAGGAACAGGATGTGCCAGTTGAAGTGCTCGGCCACCAGCGCGGCGACCGGGAGCGCGAAGGCGCCGCCGATGCCCAGCGACGAGCTCATCAGGCCGACCGCGCCGCCGAGGCGTTCCGGCGGCAGCTCGTCGCGCATGATGCTGATGCCCAGCGGGATCGCGCCGATGGCGAAGCCCTGCAGCCCGCGGCCGATCATCATGGGCAGCAGCGCGGTCGTCAGGCCGCACACCAGGGAGCCCACGACCTGCAACGTCAGCGCGACGAGCATCATGCGGCGCTTGCCGTACATGTCGCCGAGGCGGCCCAGCACCGGGGTGGCGACCGCGCCGGTGAGCAGGGTGATCGTGATGACCCAGGCGGTGTCGGAGCTGTCGCTGTGCAGCAGCGACGGCAGGTCGGCCAGCAGCGGCACCATGAGGGTCTGCATGACGGCGACGACGACACCGGCCAGCGCGAGAACCGCCGTGAGGCGGCCGGGAGACGAGGACATGCGGCTCCGGAGTTCGTGCACGGATGGTTGCCTTGTGAAAGTACCTTCCGGAACGTCCCGTGCCGAGTGAGTTGTCCCGAAGCTCACTGCGTTCGGACGCGGTGTAACGATCACCGAGAGCCGGCCACAGCTGGAGCAGCCTGGCCAGGCTCCTCTTCGGGGAGCTGGGCGAGCGGTCCGACCCGACGAGATCCGCGGCGCCCTGCCTGTCGCGCACGTGCACGGCGTGATCCTGCGAGCGCGGATCACCGCAGACATCGTGCTCGACGAGGTGGACTACCTCCGGACGGAGGCGGGCCCTGTGACGACCTCATCTACGCGCAACGGCGCCGGTGAGCCGACCGTGCAGGCCCAGCGGAAGGATCACGCCGAGCTCGAACGCGCTCTGGACCGGATACTCCTCGCGTCCGAGCTTCTGCAACGGTGTGGTGCACCTGCGGTTCGGGCCGAACAGCCCGCGGGACCGGTGGAAGAAGTGACTGGCGGTGCTGGCCGGTGGAGGTACCGGCAACGCGTCGGGGAACCGCGAGTGGCCCGGCGGTGTGTCGCGGATCCGGGCTAAGCCCGGGGTTCTTCCGGGCGATGCGGTTGAATGGGTACGTCCGGTAGTCGCGGGCGCACCCGTTCCGGCGCCGGCCGGCACCGTTGGAAACCCCGGCGGCGGGCTCGTCCGCTCGAAGCCCGCCGCCGGGGTGGCTCAGCTCTTCGGCACCCCGAGGGCGCGTTCGAAGCCAGGCGGGATCACCACGTCGTCGCGGGTGAGCTCGTGGATCGAGGTCTTGCCGAGGCCCAGTACGGCCGAGTCGATGCCGCCGCGGAGGATGTCCAGCACGTTCTCCACCCCGGCCTGCCCGTTGGCCGCCAGGCCCCACAGGTACGCGCGGCCGATGAGCACGGCCTTCGCGCCGAGGGCGATCGCCTTGACGACGTCGCTGCCGCGCCGGATGCCGCCGTCCAGCAGCACCTCGACATCGCCACCGACCGCGTCCGCGATCGCGGGCAGCGCGCGGATCGGGGCCGGTGTGCCGTCCAGGTTGTTGCCGCCGTGGTTGGACACCGAGATCGCGGTGACGCCGGCGTCCACGGCCCGCTTGGCGTCGTCCACCCGCATGACGCCCTTGAGCATGAACGGCCCGCCCCACTGCTCCCGCAGCCACGCGACGTCCTCCCACGTCGGCAGCGGCGTCTGCATCCACTCGCCGTACGCGCCGAAGAACGTCGGGGCCGTGCCGCCGGGCGGGGTCAGGTTCGGGGTCGTCAGGTCGGGCAGCTTGCGCGTCTTCGCGAAGTCCCACAGCCACTTCGGCCGCGTGATGCCCTCCGGCGCGAACCGCGCCATCGCCTTCAGGTCCAGCTTCTCCGGGATGACCGGGCTGCCCCAGTCGCGGCCGGTGGAGAACGACCAGTCCAGCGTCATGATCAGCCCGACCGCGCCGGCGGCCCTGGCGCGCTCCATGCGCTGCACGAGCACGTCCCGGCTGCCGACCCAGTACATCTGGAAGAAGGTCTGCGGGTTGGCTGCCGCGACCTCCTCGATGGACTTGCTGGCGAACGAGCTCAGCCCCATTGCGGTGCCGCGCGCGGCTGCGGCGCGGGCCACGGCCACCTCGCCGTCGGGGTGCACGGCCTGGACGCCGGTGGGGGAGATGACGACCGGCAGCGAAATCGGCTGGCCCATCACGGTCGTGCCCAGCTCACGCTTGTCGGACAGCCCGGCGACGTGCGGGGCGAAGCCGAGTTCGGCGAACGCGGCGATGTTGTCGTCGACCGTGATCCCGCGTTCGGAACCCGCCACCAATGCGCCGTAGACCGACTTCGGCAGCCGTTTCCTGGCCCGCCGCTGAGCTTCGGCCACCGTCTCGAACCAACCGTTGGACATCTCGCCACTCCGCCTCGCCGATGAGGGACACCATTTTGGCACTTGATGCCATATTAGGCCACACGGGTTCGCCGGACGCAAGACCGGGCTTTCCGCGGTCAGCTCCTCGCGGTTAGATCGAACGGTGTCCACCTTCCAGCCGAACGAGCCCGTCGCGCACGTGGACGTGCACGTGGAGCACCTGCCCGGCGCGACGCTCGTGCGGGTTGCGGGCGAACTCGACCACCTGACCGCGCCCGCGTTCGAGGCCGTCGCACTGCCCGCGGCGCGTGCCTACCCGCAGCGGCTGGTGATCGACCTGACCGAGGTGAGTTTCCTGGCGTCGGCCGGGATCGCGGTCGTGCTGGCCGCGGGGGCCGAGGCGCCGGGGAAAGTGCACGTGGTGGTCGGATCCGGCTTCATGCGGCGGCCGCTGGAGATCGCCGGGGCCGGCGAGGTCGTGCGCCTGTGCACCACGCGCGAGGAGGCCCTGGCCGAGGCGTGACCTCGCGCGCCCTACTCCCGCCGCAGGCGGATGACGCCCCGCCCCGCTCGAGGTCGAGGGCCGGGGAGCGCCCTGGGCGTCCTCCTCGCGCATCATCGACGTCGAGTCGCGGTGTTCCAGTTCGAGGCGCTTGGTGCCGTAGAACATGGCCGTCACCTCAGCGCGGTTCCGTCAGCACCCGGCGGCGGGGGTGCCCGGCGGGCTGAACTCCAGCCAGATCGTGTTCGTGCGGGGGAGTAGGTACGTGGCGTCCTCGGGGCGGCGCCAGCCGTCCGGGACCAGGACGTACTGGCCGCCCGACTGGAGCAGCAGCTTCAGCCCGGGGTAGCGGTACTGGAACGCGCCGTCCGGGGCCGGGCAGTGCACCTCGCCCGGGAGGTTGAGCTTCTGGGTGCTGTAGAGGACCACCGCGGGGCGGGCGGGCAACGCCTGCTCCGTCTCGAACGCGCGCCGGACGCCGACCTGGCCCGCGTAGTCGGCGACCGCCCAGAACAGGCCGAACGTCACCAGCGCGTACGCCACCAGCCACTCCGCCACCCCGAGTGCGCTGCCGGCGGGCGCGGTCCACCGGCGCCACGCGAAGATCAGCAGCACCACGGCGAGCGCGAAACCCAGGCCGGGCAATGCGGTGAACCGCCGGTAGGGCACCGGGTTCAGCGCGATCGCGAACGTCACCGCGAGCAGCGCCGCCCCCAGCACCGCCGCCACCGGCGTCGCCCGGCGCAGGAGGGTCTGCCAGGCCCGCCGCGACAGCCGGAAACGCAGGAAGCGGATCACCCCGAGCACCAGGAACACCGCCGCGGAGATCTCGGCGATCGGTAGCAGCAGCCCGTCCACCCCGCGCGCCAGTATCTCCGGCGTGGTCTGGCCGAGCAGCGTGTAGTGCACGCGGAAGTAGCTGAAGAACACTTGCGTGGTCAGGAAACCGAAGTAGTACAGCAGGCCGGTAAGCAGCGTCGCGTTCGCGGCCAGGGTGCCGACCACCCGCAGCGCTCTGGCCGGTCCGGTCTGCGGCGGCGTCCGGGGCCGGGGTGGCGACAGCCGGGTCCTAGCCACCGGACCCGGTGGTGACGGAAGTGGATTCCTCCGATGTGGACTCTTCCGTGGTCGTCTCGTCCGTGGTCTCGCACGGGGCAGCCGTGATGGTGATCGTCCCGCCCGGGTACACCGGGTCCGGCGAGATGTCCGGCACGCACTCGCCGGAGCCGACGATCCGCACCCGCACGCCACAACGGTCCGGGCCGCAGAACTCCGCGAGCTCGCGGAGGATCGCGCCCTGCGCGCTGGTCGGTCCCGCCGCGCGGACCGTGCTGTCGTAGTTGATGGGGCTGCCCGGCACCCCGGGCGGTTCGTTCTTCGACGTGCGCGTGTGCCCGCTCGTGGGCGTCGTGCCCGTGGTCTCACCGGTCGCCGTGGTGGTGGCGGCGGTGTCGGCCGGGCTGTCCCCGGTCTGCTCGCCGGGGATCGGCGAACCGCCCGCGCACCCCGTGAGGGCCGCGCCGATCAGCAACGCTGCGTAGTACCTCCGCATGGTTCACCCTCCAGGAGGGAGTTCTTGCTTACAGGACGCGCACGGAGCGCCACCTGATACAGCAGTTCGCTAGTTCCTTCGGGTGAATCGGCGTTGTCGAGTGAGGTGTCCGCCCGTGCCGGGACGGCGTACGGGTGCTTCCCACCGTCGCGCGGGAACAGCGCAGCCACCCAGGCGCCGCCCAGTTGGCGAACACGGCCAGCGGGGTTCCGGCGAGCCCGGCCGGCCGCGGGACGTAGATGTCGTCCAATCGAACAGGCAATCGCGCGACGCGCAGGAACTGTTGGAGCACCGCACGCGCGGTAGGTCACCTCGGTCGTCGGATCTGAAGTTGCGGGCGCGCATCTGTGACCGGAGCCACTTTGACAAGCTCGCTGCGGCTGGCTGAGTATCTGCAATTAACCATCTGGTCCATTGAGAAGGAGCACGACGTGGTGGCTCAGCCGGGTGCCGACAGGGCGCGCTCGAGGAAGGCGGCGCTCGCCGCCTGGGTCGGCAGCGCCCTCGAGTACTACGACTTCTTCATCTACGGCACGGCGGCTGCGCTGGTGTTCGGCAAGATCTTCTTCCCCGCCTCGGACCCAGCGACCGGCACGCTGCTGGCCCTGTCCACGTTCGGCGTCGGCTACGTGTCGCGGCCGCTCGGCGCCGTCCTGCTCGGCCACCTCGGCGACCGGTTCGGGCGCAAGCGGGTGCTCGTCCTCACCCTGCTCATGATGGGCGTCTCGACAGTGCTCGTCGGCTGTCTGCCCAGCTACCAGACCGCGGGGGTCGCCGCGCCGGTCATGCTCGTCGCGCTCCGGTTGCTGCAGGGGTTGTCCGCGGGCGGGGAGCAGGCGAGCGCCAACTCGATGTCGCTGGAGCACGCGCCGGAGAACCAGCGCGCCTACTACACCAGCTTCACCCTCAGCGGCACCCAGGCCGGGCAGATCGTCGCCACCGCCGTGTTCCTCCCGGTCGCCGCGCTGCCGCAGGACGCACTCCTGTCCTGGGGCTGGCGCGTGCCGTTCTGGGGCAGCGCGCTGATGGTCCTCGTCGGCTACCTGGTGCGCCGCACGGTCGAGGAGACCCCGGTGTTCGAGCAGGAGGTCCGCACCGGCGAGGTCACCAAGCTGCCGCTGGTCGTGCTGCTCCGCGAACACTGGGCCGACGTGCTCCGGGTGATCGTCGCCGCGCTGATCGCCTCCGTCAGCACCATTTTCACCGTCTACGCCCTCTCCTACGCGGTCAACACCGTCGGCCTGAGCAAGACGCCGATGCTGTGGGTGGGGGTCCTCGCCAACATCGCCGCCGTCGTCTCGATCCCGCTGTGGGCCAAGCTCGCCGACCGCGTCGGGCGCAAACCGCTGTTCATCGCCGGGTCGCTCGGCTGCGCGGTGCTGATCTTCGCCTACCTCGGCGCGATCGCGGCGGGCAGCTGGGTGCTGATCTTCGCCGTCGGCGTCGTCCTGTTCGGCGTCGTCTACACCGCCACCAGCGCCGTCTGGCCCGCCTTCTACGGCGAGATGTTCCCGGCCCGGGTGCGGCTGTCCGGCACCGCGATCGGCACCCAGATCGGCTTCGCCATCAGCGGGTTCCTGCCGACGGTCGCCGCCGCGGTCGCCGGCGACGGGGCAGGCGCGTGGCTCGGCGTGTCGATCTTCACCGCGGCGCTGTGCCTGGTCAACGTGATCGCCGTGGCCACCGCACGCGAGACCTACCGCGTGCCGACCGCGCGGCTCGGCCTCAAGGAAACCGCCGCACCGGAACCGGTGGGCGCCGCGCGGTGAGCCGGTACGAGGTCCACGCCCTCTGCTACGGCCGCCGCGAGGGCACCCGGGGACAGCACTTCCTCGGGTGCGCCGCGGGTGAGGCCGACCAGCCGCACCCGACCGCGTACTACGTGTGGCTGGCGCGATCGGCCCAGCACACCGTCCTGATCGACGCCGGGATCCACCCGTCGCGGGTGCCGGCCGGGCTGGAGTACCGGCGGCCCGCCGAGCTGCTGGACTCGATCGGCGTCGCGGCCGGGGACGTGGACCTCGTGGTGCTCACGCACCTGCACTACGACCACGCCGGCACGGTCGCCGACTTCCCCGGCGCCCGCTACCTCGTGCAGCGCGGGGAACTGGCCTACTGGACGGGGTCGTGGGCGAAGCGCATCCGGCGCGAGCACTGGCTGCTCGACGAGGACGCGCTCGCCCACGTCCGCGGCGACCGGCTGTCCGAAGTGGACGGCGATGCGGAGGTTCTGCCCGGGCTGAGCGTCCACCTCGTGGGCGGGCACACGGCCGGGACGCAGATCGTCCGCGTCGCGACCGCCGCGGGGCCGGTCGTGGTGGCCTCGGACGCCAGCCACTTCTACGAGAACCTCGACGACGACCGCCCGTCGCCGCTGCCGCACTCGATGCCCGGCGTCTACGGCGCGTTCGACCGCATCCGCGAGCTGGGCGGCATCGTGCTGCCCGGCCACGACCCGGCGGTACTGGAGCGGTACCCGGCCGTGGGACGGGACGTCGTCCGCGTCGCCTGAGCCGGGCACCACTTCCCGCGTCAAGCCGCCTGGTCCGTGACGGCCGGCGCGTGGTTCCGCACCAGTTCGCGGCGCTTCTCGTCCTTGGCCCACCATTGCCGCTTGCCCGGGTGGCGCGCCTCGTAGCCCAGCTGCCACACGATGCTCCGGCAGATGACCTCCTTCACCAGCGCGCCGAACCAGCCGCAGATGAAGTTCGACTTCGCGGTGTCGTCCTTCGTCGAGAACTGGAAGATGCCGTGGCGGCGGCCCAGGCTGATGCACATCCCGGCGAACCCGACGTCGACCGGCGCGGGCTCCTCGCCCGCGATCCGGGCCAGTACCGTCCGCGCGGCCTGCGGACCGACCTGGACCGCGGCCTGGCAGCTCATCCGCACCGGCAGCCCCGACGGCGCCGCCGAGTCCCCGGCCGCGACGATGCGCTCGTCGTCCACGCTGGTCAGGGTCTCGCCGGTGAGCAGGCGGCCCAGCGCGTCGGTGGTCAGGCCGCTGCGGGCGGCGAGGTCGGGCACGCCGAACCCGGCGGTCCAGATGGTCACCCCCGACAGCAGCGCGCGGCCGTCGCTGAGCTCGACGGCGTCGCGCGTCACGGCCGTCACCGCGAGCCCTTCGAGCACGGTCACCCCCAGCTTTTCCAGGCGCCGGGCGACCGAGCGCCGCCCCTTCGGGTGCAGGTACGGGCCGAGCTCGCCACCGCAGACCAGCGTCACGGCGCGACCCTGCCCGGCCAGCTCGGCGGCGGTCTCGATGCCGGTCGGCCCGCCTCCCACGACGGTCACGGTCGACGCAGCGTCGAGCAGCGGCCGCACGCGCTCGGCTTCTTCCAGGGAGGCGATCGGGTGCGCGAATTCGGCCGCGCCGGGCACACCCGGGTCGGCGCTGCCGCTGCCGACGGCGTAGACCAGGTAGTCGTAGCCGAGGGTGTCGCCGCCGGCCAGCGTCACGCGCCGCGTGGCCGCGTCGATCCGGGTCGCGGTGTCCACGACCAGCCGGACGCCCGGGGCCAGCACTTTCCGGTAGTCCACGACCGCCGGGCCGGTGCCGCCGGCCAGCTGGTGCAGGCGGATCCGGTCGACGAACTCCGGGCGCGAGTTGACCAGGGTGACGGTCACGTCGCCGCGCTGCGTCAGCCGGTTCGCCGCCATGACTCCGGCGTAACCGCCGCCGATCACGATCACATCGGTGTTGCCGCTCATGGTGTCTCCTTCGCAGAGGGTCGACCATCTGACAAAGCGGCTCCCGGGAGTGTGACAACGCGTGACCCGGATCACTCCCGCCCGGTGAACGCCAGCGGCACCGACCGGGTGCCCCACTCCGCCCAACGGGCCGTCAGGATCTCCCCGGCGACCGAGAAGTTTGTGGTGGCCGCGAGGAGTTCCTCGAGCGTGAGCACCAGCATCATGCGGGCCAGCGGCGCGCCGGGACAGGCGTGGATCCCGGCCCCGAACTGGATCGCCTCGCGCAGGTTCGGGCGGTCCAGCACGAAGTTCTCGCCGTCCGGGAACACTCTCTCGTCCCGGTTCGCGGAGGTGTAGACGAGCGCGGGCGGCTCGTCCTTGCGGATGAGCCGCCCGCCGATGACCACGTCCCGCGTCGGCGTGCGCGACATGCCGCGGTAGGGGGTGTAGAGCCGGAGGTACTCCTCGGCGGCGGCCGGGATCCGCGACGGCGCCGCCCGCACCATCGTCCGCAGGTCCTTGTCCGACGCCAGGTGCGCCAGCATCGTGCCGATGAACACGCTCGGCGCCACCATCCGGGTGACCAGCAGCTGCCGCACGCAGCCGAGCACCATCTCGTCCGGGAACGGCTCTCCGCCCGGCGCTGCTCGATGACCTCCGCCGCGATGCCGTGGAGCACCCGGCTGCCGCGCTTGACCTCCTCGTCGTCCACCACCTGGATCGCGCGCACGTACTCGGCGCTGATCTGCTCGATCCGCTCGGCCAGCTCAACGGGCAGGTGGAAGAACTCGGCGAACACGTGCGCCGGGACGACGCGTGCGTACTCGGCCGCCACTTCTGCTTCGCCACGCGCGACCAGCCCGGTCAGCGGCTTCCGGGCGTGCGCCCGCACGGCGGTTCCAGCTCGGCCATCTTCCCGCGGGTGAAGAACCGGTTGACCACGCGGCGGTAGTCGGTGTGCTCGGGCGGGTCGAGGTGCAGTGGCGGGCGCCGCCCGGTGAACGCGAACTTCGGCATCACGTTCTGCACGCTGGTTGGCTGCCGACGGTGTCCCGCCAGGGCCGGACGACGGCGTACGGGATCCCGCCGCGCACGTCGGAGGTGATCGTCGAGCGCACGCACCGCATGCTGACGTTCGGCTCGACCGCCCCGAAATGGGACGGCCGCTGGACGGTCGTCGCGTTCTCCGTCCCCGAACAGGACCGGACGCTGCGCAACAACCTGCGGTCCCGGCTGCGGGTCCTGCGTTTCGCCGCGTTGTACGACGGGGTGTGGGTGTCGCCGCACGACCTGGGCGAGGAGGCCTTGGAGCTGCTGGGCGAGCTGGGCATCACGACGGCGACCGTGCTGCGGTCGACCGAGGTGCCGGGCGGGCCGGTCAGCCCGGTCGCCGCGTTCGACCTGGACCCGCTGGCGCGGGAGTACCGCGAGTTCGCCGACCGGTACGAGCCGATGTTGCAGAGCCTCGACGACGGGCTCATCGGGCCGAAGCAGGCGCTGCGGATGCGGACCGAGCTGCGCGTGGACTGGCGGCACTTCCCGGAGACGGACCCGGACCTGCCCGCCGAACTGCTGCGCGCGGGCTGGGACCGGGCGCGGGCGCATCGGGTGTTCGTGCAGATCTACGACCGGCTCGGCCCGCTCGCGGAGATCCGGTTCCGGCAGATCCTCGGGTCGGTGGCGCCGGAACTGGCCGAGCACGCGTCGCACCACGACTCGGCGACGGTCGCGGAGCTGTTCGCCACCCTCAGGGACCGCCATGCGCACGGCGACACGCCGTTCGAGCAGGCGGCCGCCGCGCGTCGCATCGCGGAGGCGGAGCGGGGTTAGCGCCGTGCCCGCGCAGGCCGCGCCGGTGGGCATCGCCCTGTCGCCGGACGGCGAAGACCTGGCTGATCACGGGCGCGTCCGGCGGAAGCGCGCCGTGCTGCCGGTGATGCGCGCGGCCGGCGACCTGCCCCGGTGACCCGCCCGGCCCCTGTTACGGTCCTCGGCGGGGCCGGACGAGGGGAACGTTCGCCTGCTCGGCCCTCGCCTGCGGCAGCACCTTCGTGGGTGAACTGGACCGAGCAGGCGGACCGAGGACGAGGAGAGACCCGTGACGCTGCCGGAGTGGCTGGTCAAGGAGATCGACGGGGTCGGGGACCACTCGGCGTTCGCGGGCGTCGACGAACTGGAACGCGGGTTGCGCACACTCGCGGCGGGCTACCCGGAGATCACGGCGCTGCAGCGCGTCGGCACGTCCCGGCACGGCGAGCCGTTGCTGTGCCTGACGATCGACGGCGAGCCCGGTGATCCGACTGCGCTGGTGTTCGGGCTGTCGCACCCCAACGAGCCCATCGGCGGCCTCACCGCGCTGCACCTGGCCGCGCGGCTATGCGCCGACCCGGGGCTGCGGGGGCGGTTGCGGCACCGGTGGCGGATCATCGCGTGCATCGACCCGGACGGGCTGCGGCTCAACGAGGGCTGGCTGGCCGGCCCGTTCACGCGGGAGCACTACGCGCGGCACTTCTACCGCCCGGCCGGGCCGGACCAGGTGGAGTGGACGTTCCCGCTGGACTACAAGGACGCTTACTTCGACGCGGCGTTGCCGGAGACGCAGGCGCTGATGCGGCTCATCGACTCCGACCGGCCGGACCTGGTGTGCTCGCTGCACAACAGCGAGCTGGGCGGCGTCTACTACTACCTCAGCCGCGCCGAGCCCCCGCTGCACCGGGCGCTGCAGGCGCTGCCCGGGCACGTCGGGTTGCCGCTGGACCGCGGCGAGCCGGAGGCGCCCTACATCACGCGGCTCGACGACGCGATCTTCCAGGGCACGTCGATCAGCCGGGCCTACGACTACCTGACCGGGCTGGGCGAACCGTGGACGAACTCGGCGGGCGACAACACGGCGTCGTACGCCGGCCGGTACGGCGCGCTCACGCTGGTCACCGAGCTGCCGTACTGGACGTCGGACACGGCGGACGACGACGGCCCGGCGGGCACCGGGTACGCGTCGGCGCTGGCCGCGCACGCCCGGGCGCTGGCGGACCTGTCGTCGCTGATGGCGGACACGATCGAGGCGGTGTCCGGGGCGCTGATGGTGCCGGACTCGCCGTTCTGGCGGGCGAGCCGGTCCTTCGCGACGATGATGGCGTCGGGGGCGCGTAGTGCCCGGTCGCGCAGCACGTCCCCGGAGGCCGACCGGCCGGCCACGGTGGCCGAGGTGTCGTCCTTGACGGAGGCGACGCACAGTTTCCGGTTGCGCTACGGCGGGGTTTTGTTGCGGGCCCTGGACGGTGAGCTGGCGGTGGGCAACACGCGGCCGGTCGTGCGGGCGGCCAGGGAGCGGGTCGCGGCGCGGCACGCGGAGTGGATCGCCGGGGACGCGCTGATCGGCGAGTACCGGACGATTCCGATCCGGCAGCTGGTGGCGACCCAATACGGTGCGGTGCTCGCGGCGGCTTCCCAGGTGGCTGGGGCGCTAGGCGGGTTCTAGGGCGCCGGGCTTCGCTTCGCCACGCCCGGATGCAAAGAAGCCCCTCCCGAACCCGATCTCTCAGTGTTCGGTCGCCGAGAAGTCGCGTCAAGGCGGGAAAGAGTACCTTGACCCGACTGCTCGGCAACCGATCTGGCTGGGGATCGGGTTGCGGGAGGGGACTGGTCAGTGGGGTTGCTGCTCTCGTTGCCGGCCGGCGGTGGCCGGCCGGCTGCTTGGAACCGGTCAGGAAACCTTCGAAGGATGCGTAGCCAACGGCATCACCCGAATGTCCATGTATGGGAACAACGGCAACCCCGATAGCAACTCGTGCAGCTCATCGTTCGACGACACGTCGAAGATCGAAATGTTCGAGTACTCACCCACGATGCGCCACAGGTGCGGCCACTTCCCTTCCCGCTGCAGCTTCTGGCTGTACGCCTTCTCCCGGGCCACGATGTCGGCCCGCACCGACGGGTCCATATCGGACGGCAGCCGCACATCCATCCGGACGTGGAACAACATGGGTGAGTCCTCCAGAAAGTATCAAGCCGGGTCGAGCACGAAGTCGTAGGTCACCGTCTCGCCGCGCTCGGCCGGCTTCGGGTCCAGCAGCAGCTCCGGCTTGACCGCCGAGGCGATGTCGTCGTCGTTGTGCTCGTCGCCGGGGAAGTACAGCTGCGCGGTGAGCAGCTCGTGGCCCGGGGCGGACACCTTGACGTGCAGGTGCGCCGGGCGCCACGCGTGCCAGCCCGCCGCCGCGATCAGCTTGCCGCACGCGCCGTCGGTCGGGATCTGGTACGGCGCGGGCCGCACGGTGTGGATCTCGAACGAGCCGTCCTCCTCGACGGAGAAGGTGCCGCGCAGGTTCCACTCCGGGATGCCGGGCGCGAACTGCGAGTACAGGCCGTCGGCGTCGGCGTGCCACAGCTCGACCTTCGCGTCCTTCAGCGGCGTGCCGTCGACGGACGTGACACGGCCCG
Source organism: Amycolatopsis methanolica 239 (assembly GCF_000739085.1). NCBI lineage: Bacteria > Bacillati > Actinomycetota > Actinomycetes > Pseudonocardiales > Pseudonocardiaceae > Amycolatopsis > Amycolatopsis methanolica. The sequence goes on from NZ_CP009110.1 coordinate 2,262,907, forward strand.
TCCACACCAGCGGCGTGCCGCCCTCGCCCTCACGCATCGGCACCGAGCCGCGCGAGCCCTGCTCGGGCGCGCCGGGCACGTAGTACGGGCCCTCGATGGTGCCCTTGTTGCCCTTGCGGTGCGAGGTGGCGACCTCCTCGACCACGTGCTCGACCCACACGTCCAGGAACAGCGGCCACTCGCCGTCCTCGCCGACCTGGATCAGCCACGCCTTCAGCGCGTTGTACTCGTCGTAGGTGACCTTGTGCTTGCGGATGGTCTCGTGCACGGCCGAGAGCACCTCGCGGGCCAGCAGCGACACCCGCTCCTTCGGGGTGTCGGCGACGGCGGCGAACTTGTCGCTCTTGAACCGGGCCGTGGCGCTCGCGCCGGACTCCGCCGCGGCGGGAGCGTGGTGGGTGGCGGTCATGGGATCCTCCTTGATTCCTTGATATCCGGGGGAGTTCAGTGGTCCTGGCGGTATCGGTCGAGCTTGGCCGGGTCGATCTCGATGCCGAGCCCGGCGCCGGGACGGATGTGCAGCTCGCCGTCGTGGATCTCCAGGGGTTCGGTGAGCAGGTCGTCGCTCATGTCGAGGAAGTTCGACAGCTCCCCGGCCCGCCGCGAGGTGAGCGCGTAGGACGCTCCGAACGCGACAGTGCACGCGGAACCGATCTGGCCGTCGATCTGGTTGCCCATCACGACTTCCAGCCCGAGCCCCTCGGCGAGGTGGTGCACGCGCTGCGAGTGGGTGAAGCCGGTCCGCGCGGTCTTGATGCTGATCGCGGTCGCCGAGCCGGCCAGGATCTCGCGCGTCACATCGGCCGGGGTGACGGCCGACTCGTCGGCGATGAACGGCACATCCAGCTGCGACACCAGCCAGCGCCTGCCCAGCACGTCGTCGGCGGGGCACAGCTCCTCGGCGAACAGCAGGCCGAGGTCGGACATCTCCTTCATCGCGACCGCCGACTCCGAGGCTGTCCAGCCCCGGTTGCCGTCGACGTACAACTCGACGTCGTCGCCCATGCCCTCGCGCAGGGCCCGCACGACGGCGGTGTCCAGCGAGACCGGGCGGCGCCCCACCTTGACCTTGAACGTGGTGATGCCGTGCACATCACGCATGCGCTGCGCCTCGGCGACCATCGCCGCCGGCTCGTCGAACCCGAGCATGTGCGACACGCGCATCCGGTCGGTGTAGCCGCCGAGCAGCTCGGTGACCTGCACGTCCAGCGTGCGGCCCAGCGCGTCCCACACGGCCATGTCGATGGCGGCCTTCGCGGCCGGGTTGCCCACGGTGCGGCCCAGCCGGGACGCCATCGTCTCGCGTTCGAGCAGGGTCAGGCCGACCACCTGCGGCGCGAAGATCTTCTCGATCACCGCGATGATCCCGGCCTGCGTCTCGCCGTAGGTGAACGGCCGCGGCGGCGCCTCCGCCACACCCACGACCCCGTCGTCGGTGTGCACTCGCACCAGCACGTGCTCGGCCACGTGCACCTCGCCAGAGGCGAACTTGAGCGGTTTGCGGTACGGGATGGCGAACGGGATCGCCTCCACGCGCGTGATCTTCATCGAGTGACCTCGTGTGGTTGCGGGGCGAGTGCGGCCTCGAGCACCTCGAGGACCGACCGGACGAGCGGGGAGTCGTTGTCGCGGCGCCAGGCGAGCGCGAGCTCGACGGCGCCGGCGTCGGCGAGGTCGCGGAACACGACCCCGGCCAGCGGCAGTGCCCGGGCCGACGCGGGCAGCACCGCGATGCCGAGCCCGCCGGCGACCAGCGCGAGCAGCACCGCCGTGCCAGCCGCTTCGTGCTCGCGGTGCGGGCTGAACCCGGCGGCCTGGCAGCTGCGCATGACGGCGTCGTTGACCACGGAGTCCTTGGCGGCGTAGCTGATGAACCCCTCGGTGCGCAGGTCGGCCATCGACACGACGGGCTCGACCGCGAGCCGGTGGTCGGCGGGCACGGCGAGGATCAGGGGCTCGACCTCCAGCGTGTGCAGATCGATGTCCTCGCCCCGTGCGGGCGGGCGCAGCACGGCCAAGTCGAGGTCGCCGTTGCGCAGCCCGTCGCACTGGGCCGGGGTGAGCAGGTCGGCGTGCACCTCGACGGCGACGCCGGGCAGGTCCCGCTTGACCGCGCGGGCGATACGCGGCAGGTGCGAGAACGCCGAGGTGCCGGTGAACCCCACCCGCACCAGGCCGAGGCGGCCGTCGGCGATGCGGCGCACCCCGCGGACGCTGTCCTCGACCGTGTCCAGCACCCGCTGCGCCTCGCCCAGCAGGAACTCACCCGCCGGGGTGAGCCGGACCTGCCGGGTCGTGCGCGTGAACAGGGGCGCGCCCAGTTCGGCCTCCAGCTGCCGGATCGCGTGCGACAGGGCAGGCTGCGCCATGTGCAGGCGCTCGGCGGCTTTCCCGAAGTGGCAGGTGTCGGCCACAGCGGTGAAGTACCGCAGGTGACGCAACTCCATCGCCGGCCTCCTTCCCGCTCCTCGTCGTGGATTCATTCACCGTAGGTACGGATATTGAGTCAAGACAAGGAGCGATTCAGTCTCGATTGATCGATGCTGTCGATTAATAGCACCCTGGGTCAGGACTAGGTAATCGCCCGGTGTGACTGGGGCCACCACTTGTCAAGGTCAGGGGAACACCGAAGCCGAGCAGTGCCGCTGAGGCCGTTGGAGGTTTCCATGACCGAGACCCTGGACCACGTGTCGGAGGTCCTCGCCGACGCCGTCGTGGAGGACCGCGACGCCGGGATCTACCGGGCGAACCGCCGGATCTTCACCGACGAGGAGATCTTCGAACTCGAGATGAAGCACATCTTCGAGGGCAACTGGATCTACCTCGCCCACGAGAGCCAGGTCCCGAACCCGGGCGACTACTTCACCACCTACATCGGACGCCAGCCGGTGGTGATCACACGTGACTCCGGCGGCGAGCTGCACTGCCTGATCAACGCGTGCGCGCACCGGGGCGCGATGGTCTGCCGCCGCAAGACCGACAACCGGATGACCCTGACCTGCCCGTTCCACGGCTGGACCTTCCGCAACGACGGCAAGCTGCTCAAGGTCAAGGATCCCGACGGCGCCGGCTACCCGCCCTCGTTCAACACCGGTGGCTCGCACGACATGACCCGCGTCGCCCGGTTCGACAGCTACCGCGGGTTCCTGTTCGGCAGCCTCAACGCCGACGTGCTGCCGCTGGAGGAGCACCTCGGCGACACCACCAAGATCATCGATATGCTGGTGGACCAGTCCCCGGAGGGGCTGGAGGTGCTGCGCGGCTCGTCCACCTACACCTACGACGGCAACTGGAAGGTGCAGGCCGAAAACGGCGCGGACGGCTACCACGTCACCGCGACGCACTGGAACTACGCGGCCACCACCGCACGGCGCAACACCGGCGAGTCCAAGAACGACACCAAGACCCTCGACGCGGGCAGCTGGGGCAAGTCCGGCGGCGGCTATTGGTCGTTCCCGCACGGGCACCTGTGCCTGTGGACGTGGGCCGCCAACCCGCAGGACCGTCCACTGTGGAACCGAATGGACGAGCTGAAGGAACAGTTCGGCGACGCCAAGGGCGAGTTCATGGTCAAGGGGTCGCGCAACCTGTGCCTGTACCCCAACGTGTACCTGATGGACCAGTTCTCCACCCAGATCCGGCACTTCCGGCCGATCGCGCCGGACAAAACCGAGGTGACGATCTACTGCATCGCGCCGAAGGGGGAGAGCGCCGAGGCCCGCGCCTGGCGCATCCGGCAGTACGAGGACTTCTTCAACGCCTCCGGCATGGCCACCCCGGACGACCTGGAGGAGTTCCGCTCCTGCCAGCTCACCTTCCGCGCCACCGCCGCGCCGTGGAACGACATGAGCCGCGGCGCCGAGCACTGGCTCACCGGCCCGGACGAGGTCGCGCTGGCGCTGGACATGAAGGGCGTCATCTCGGCGGGACAGAAGAACGAGGACGAGGGCCTGTACCCGGTGCAGCACGGCTACTGGCGGGACACCCTCCGCAAGGCGATCGGAGCGGCGGAATGACCAGCGCGACCAAGACCATCACGCAGACCGACATCGAGCAGTTCCTCTACCGCGAGGCGCGTTACCTCGACGACCGCGAGTTCGAGAAGTGGCTCGACTGCTACGCCGACGACGTGGTGTTCTGGATGCCCTCCTGGGGCGACGACGACCTGCTGACCGAGGACCCGCAGAGCCAGGTCTCGCTCATTTACTACCCGAACAAGGGCGGGCTGGAGGACCGGGTGTTCCGGATCCGCACCGAGCGCTCCAGCGCCACGTCGATCCCGGAGCCGCGCACCAGCCACAACATCACGAACGTGGAGCTGATCGAGCGCCGCGGCGACATCGTGGACGTGCGGTTCAACTGGCACACCATGTACTTCCGCTACAAGACCGTCGACCCGTACTACGGCACGTCGTTCTACACGATCGACTTCTCCGGCGAGTCACCGCTGATCCGCCGCAAGACCGTCATCTTGAAGAACGACTACATCCACCACGTCGTCGACGTCTACCACATCTGAGGGAGGCGTCATGGCTTTCCAGGTCGCACTGTCCTTCGAGGACGGTGTCACCCGCTTCATCAAGTGCGAGCCGGACCAGACGGTCGCCGACGCGTCCTACCGGCAGCGCATCAACATCCCGCTGGACTGCCGCGACGGGGCGTGCGGGACGTGCAAGGCGTTCTGCGAGTCCGGCGACTACGACGGCGGCACCTACATCGACGACGCGTTGTCCCCGGACGAGGCGTCCCGGGGTTACGTGCTGCCGTGCAGCATGAAGCCGCGCTCCGACCTGGTGCTGCAGATCGCCAGCACCTCGGCCGTCGCGAAGACCCAGGCGGCGACCTATTCGGCCACGCTGACCGGGTTGGACCGGCTGTCGCCCACCACGTTCGCCCTCACGCTGGAGACGCCGGACCGCGACAAGCTCGCGTTCCTGCCCGGCCAGTACGTCAACATCGAGGTCCCCGGCACCGGGCAGACCCGCTCCTACTCGTTCAGCAACGCGCCGGACGACAAGGAACTGACGTTCCTGGTGAAGCTCACGCCGGGCGGCGTCATGTCGGACTACCTGACCGAGCGGGCCGCGCCCGGCGACGAGCTGCGCTTCACTGGCCCGAACGGCAGCTTCTTCCTGCGCGAGACCGACCATCCGGTGCTGCTGCTGGCCGGCGGGACCGGGCTGGCGCCGATCCTGTCGATCCTGCGCGCGATGCGGGCCTGCGGGGCGTCGCGCCCGGCGCACCTCGTCTACGGCGTCAGCACCGACGACGACCTGGTCGAACTGGACACGCTCGCCTCGCTGGCCGCCGAGGTGGACGGGCTGACGTGGGACTACTGCGTCGCCGCCCCGGACTCCAGCGCCCCCAACAAGGGCTACGTGACCAGCCTGATCCGCGACGAGCACCTGCACGGCGGCGACGTGGCCGTGTACCTGTGCGGCCCGCCGCCGATGGTCGAGGCGGTGCGCAAGCACTTCACCGACGCCGGCCTGCAGCCGACGGGCTTCTACTACGAGAAGTTCGCGCTCGCCGCCACGACGGCCGAACCCACGGTGGTGGAGACGAAGGCCGAACCCGAATCCGCTCCGGCCGTCCAGACTCCGGCGCCCCCGGCGCCGGAGGCCCCCGCCGCTCCGGTTTCCGCGTCCCCTTCGCCGGAGCGCGCGGGGGCGAGCCGGACCGTCGCCGGGCAGGCGATCTTCCCGCCCGCCGAGCTCGCGCCGCTGCGCGGCGGGGCGGTCCCCGACGAAGGCCAGACCAGGCGCGCCATCGCCGGGCAGCTCATCTGGCCGGGCGGCGCCGGCGGCGCCCTCGATCCAGGTGACACCCCGCTTCCCGCGCAGGCACGCGCCATCGCGGGGCAGGAGATGTTGCCCCGAGCCGAAATCGCCCCGCTCACCGAGCCCGGGCGGTACGAGATCGGCGAGGAGCACCCGTCGGTGCACGAGTCGGACGCCGTGTTCGAGGCACGCCAGGCCCTGGAGCTGGGCGCGGTGGAGATCACGATCGGCCGGCTGTCCTCCCAGCAGCTGGCCGGGTACCGCTTGCTCGCCGAGGCCACTCTGCCCTATGTGGACGGTGACAGGTTCCTCGACGCGGCCGCCTACACCGAAACCAACGCGGCCTTCCACGACTACCTGTTCACCCTGACCGGCAACGAGCACCTCCTGCAGGCCTACCACGCGCTCGGTGTGAAGGGCCACATGACCGAAACGCTCCGCGACGCCACCTGGTGCCACCCCCGCTGCACGCAGGACCACCTGGACATCGTGGCCGCGTTCGAGGCGGGGGACCGGGCGGCCGCGCGCCGCCTGGTCGCCGAGCACGCCGAACGCTCGAAGACCACCATGCGCCGGGCGATGGACGATAAGAAGGCCGCGCGGCGGCCGCGGTTCATCAGCCCCGGCCGGTTCGACGGCAAGGTCGTCGTGGTCACCGGCGCCGCGCAGGGCATCGGCGAGCGGGTGGCGCGGCGGATCAGCGCGGAGGGCGGCACGGTCGTCCTCGCCGACCGCGCCGCCCTGGTCAAGGACGTGGCGGACGAGCTGACCGGCGAGGCCCTGCCGGTGCTGGCCGACCTGGAGACCTGGGCCGGCGCGCAGGCGGTGGCCGAGGCGGCGCTGGCCCGGTACGGCCGCATCGACGTGCTGGTCAACAACGTCGGCGGCGCGATCTGGTTCAAGCCGTTCACCGAGTTCACCCCGGACCAGATCGACGCCGAGATCCGCCGGTCGCTGATGACCACGCTGTACTCGTGCCGCGCCGCGCTGCCGTCGATGGCCGCGCGGGGGCGGGGCGTGATCGTCAACGTCTCCTCGGCCGCCACCCGCGGCATCCACCGCATCCCGTACTCGGCGGCGAAGGGCGGCATCAACGCCATCACGGCGTCGCTCGCGCTGGAGTACGCCGACACCGGGATCCGGGTGGTCGCGACCGCGCCCGGCGGCACCGAGGCGCCGCCCCGCCGCATCAGCCGCGGCGGATCGGCACTGGAGACCGAGCAGGAGCGCGCCTGGTTCCAGGCGCACATCGACCAGACCGTGAACTCCTCGCTGATGAAGCGCTACGGCACGCTCGACGAGCAGGCCGCCGCGATCACGTTCCTGGCCTCCGACGAGGCCTCCTACATCACCGGCACCGTCCTGCCGGTGGCCGGGGGCGACCTCGGCTGAACCCGGCCGCCCCGCCCGGGGCCGCCGTTCCCCTCCCCTCCCCTCCCCACCCCACACCGGGAGCCATCATGTCCGACACCGACGCGAACGTTGCGCGGCGCACCGTGTCCTGGGTGGTCGCCCTGTCGACGATCGCCCTCGTCTTCGACGGGTACGACCTGGTCGTCTACGGCACCGTCCTGCCCACCCTGCTCGCCGATCCCGCGCATCTCGGCCACATCAGCGCGGGCCAGGCCGGGGCGCTGGGCAGCTACGCCCTGATCGGCGTGCTCGTCGGGGCGCTGGCCGCCGGCAGCCTCGGTGACTGGATCGGCCGCCGCAAGATCATGCTGGTCAACCTGGCCTGGTTCTCGGCCGGCATGGGGCTGACCGCCCTGACCCAGAACGTCACGGCGTTCGGCTTCGGCCGGTTCTTCACCGGCATCGGCGTCGGCGCACTCGTCGCGACGGTCGGCGCCCTGGTGGCCGAATTCGCGCCCGCGGGGCGGCGCAACCGGCTCAACGCGATCGTCTACAGCGGAGTCCCCGCCGGTGGCGTGCTCGCGTCGCTGCTGGCGATCGCGCTCGCCGACGCCGTCGGGTGGCGCGGGCTGTTCTGGGTGGGCGCGCTGCCGATCGTGCTGGTCCTGCCGCTGGCGGTCGTCAAGCTGCCGGAGTCGGCGAAGTGGCTCGCCGCCCGCGGCCGGGTGGACGAGGCGCGCGCGGTGTCGGAGCGGACCGGCGTGCCGCTGGTCGCCGAGCCGCCGGTGACCGACCGCCTGGGCTTCCCGGCGCTGGCGACCCGCGCACTGGCCTGGCCGACCGCGCTGCTCGGGCTGATGAGCTTCGCCGGGCTGCTGCTGACCTACGGGCTGAACACGTGGCTGCCGAAGATCATGGCGGACAACGGGTACGGCAAGAGCTACTCGCTGACCTTCCTGCTGGTCCTCAACCTCGGCGCGATCGTCGGTGGCATGCTCGCGTCGCTGTGGGCGGACCGGGCCGGCGCGAAGCGGGTCGTGGTCACCACGTTCATGCTCGCCGCGCTCACGCTCGCGCTGCTGCCGCTGGACCTGCCGCTGGCCGCGCTGCTGCTCGCGGTAGCCGTGGCCGGGGTCGGCACGATCGGCACCCAGGTGCTGATCTACGGGCTGGTGTCCAACTACTACCCGACGCGGGCGCGGGCCGCGGGTGTGGCGTGGTGCGCGGGCTTCGGCAGGCTCGGCGGGATCGTGGGGCCGGTGATCGGCGGCCTGCTGGTCGGCGCCGGCCTGGGCGGCACCACGGCGTTCTACATCTTCGCCGGGGTGGCGCTCGCCGCGGCGCTGGTCACCGCGCTGGTGCCGCGGGCACAGCACGCCGACGTTCCGGTGCCCGCCGTCGCGCCGGAGCCCGCCTAGAGTGACCATGTGGTCCACCGTCGCCCGCAGCTGATCGCCCGCGCCGCCGCGCTCGCCGCATTGGAGAGCGTGGCGGCGCCGGCGTTCGTGCTCGTCACCGGCCCGGCCGGGGTGGGAAGGACGGCGCTGGCCGACGAGTTCGCCGCCCGCTGCGAGGGCGCGCGGCGCGCGGCCGGGGCGCCGTGGGAGACCGGCCGCGCCGGTGGTGTGCTCGCCCAGCTCGGCGGTGCCGACGGTGTGGTCATTGTGGACGATGCGCAGTGGGCGGACCTGGAGTCGTTGCGCACTCTGGTGTCCACGGTCCGGCACGACCGCGACGCCCGGTCGCTCGTCGTCGCCACCTGCGTGAGCGGCGACCACCGGGTGCCCGCGGCCGCGCTCGAACTGCTGCACCGGGCCGCCACTACCACGGTGCGCCTGGAACCGCTCACCGCGCCGGAGACCGGCGAACTGGCCGCCGCGCACGGCGTCCTGCTGCACCCGTCGATGGCCGAGCGGCTCTGGCGGCACACCGGCGGCATCCCGCGCCACGTCGTGCAGTTGCTCGCCGAGGTGCCGCGGTCGACGTGGGCGCGGTTCGACCCGGACCTGCCCGCGCCCGCCGCCGTCGCCGCGCGCGTGCGCGAGGGCCTGGCGTCCTGCTCGCCCGAGGCGCGCCGGCTCGTCGAGGCCGTCGCAGTGCTCGGCCCGGGCACCGCTGTGCGGGACGCGGCGTCGCTGGCCGGGGTCGACGGCGACGTGCTGCCCCTGCTCGACGAGGCCTGCGCCGCGGGGCTCGCCGAGTTCGCCCCGCACGGCCTCACCGAAGCCGGGCCCCCGGACGCGATGGTGCGGGCCGCGGTGCTCGCCGCGATGGGCCCGGCCGCCGCCGCGGACGCCCACCGCCGGGCCGCGGACCTCATCGAGGACCCGGTGCGCCGCATGCACCTGCTGGTCGCCGCCTCCCCGGTGCCGGACGCGGCCGTCGCCGACCGGCTCGACGAGCTGGCCGCGGAACGGGCCGCGGAGGGCGCGTGGGGTGTGGCGGCGTCACTGCTGTCCGACGCCAGCCGTCTCACCGACGACCGGCTGAAGCGGGAAAGCCGCCTGACCCGCGCGGTGGACGCGTTGATCGGCGCCGGGGACGCGTTCGCCGCCGCGGCGCTGGTGCCGGAGGTGGAGAGCCTGCGGGAAACACCGCTGCGCAACGCCGTGCTGGGCTACCTGGCGATCGTGCGTGGTCGCGCCGCCGAAGCGGAAACCCGGCTGGGCCGCGCCTGGGGGCTGGTCAACACCGGCCGGGAGCCGGACGTCGCGGCGTTGATCTGCCAGCGCTATGTGCTGCATTCGCTGTCGCGGTGCCGCGCCGAGGACCTGGTGCGGTGGGCGGACCGGGCGATCTCGCTGGTGCCCGCCGACGCCCCGGCGGCGGTGGAGGCGGCAGCGATCCGCGGGCTGGGCCTGGCCGGCAGCGGCCGTCCGGACGAGGCACTCGCCGGGTACGCGGAGCTGGCCGAACGGGTGCAGCACGGCGCGCAGGCGCAACGGATCCAGATGGGCCGCGGCTGGCTGAACCTGATGGTCGACGCGATCGACGAGGCGCGAGTGGACCTGGAGATCGCGGTGCCCACGACGTTCCTCGGCGGTTCGACCCGGATTTCCTTGTGGGCACGCGGCTGGCTGGCGCGGGCGCAGTTCCTGGCGGGGGAGTGGGACGGCGCGCTGCGCACCGTCGCGGAGGCGGAGCCGTTGCTGGACCGCTCGGGGATCGTGCTGGCCGGGCCGCTGCTGGCGTGGACGGCGGTGGCGGTGCACGCGCTCCGGGGCGACTGGGAGCGTGCCGAGGAGGCCTTGCGCCGCGCCGACGCCGGGCCGCAGGACTACGAGATCATGCGGGTCCCGTCGTGCCTGGCGCGGGCGCAGGTCGCGGAGGCGCGCGCGGACGCCGCCGGGGTGCTGCGGGCGTTGCGGCCGCTGACGATGCCGTGGGCGGGCGGCAGCATCGACGAGCCGGGGTTGTGGCCGTGGGCGGACATGTACGCGCACGCGCTGGTGCTGGAGGGCAAGACCGCGGACGCCGACGCGTTCCTGGCGCCGCACGAACGCCTCGCCGCGCGGCGCGGGCGCGTCTCGGCGCGGGCCAGGCTGGGCGCGGCGCGGGGACGGCTGCTCGGCACGCAGGGCGACGTCGACGGGGCGCGGGCGGCGTTCGACGAGGCGCTGGAACTGCTGGAGGACCTGCCGTTGCGGTACGACCTGGCGCGGGTGAACTTCGCCTACGGGCAGATCCTGCGCCGGGCAGGCAAGCGCCGCGAGGCCGACGCGGTGATCAGCGCCGCGCGGGACGTGTTCGCCGCGCTGGGCGCCGCGACGTACGTCGCGCGCTGCGACCGCGAGCTGAAGGCGGGCGGCGTGCACGTCCCGCGGGGCCGCGGGTTCGGCGAGCTCACCCCGCAGGAGGAGGCGGTGTCCCAGCTGGTCGCGAGTGGACTGTCCAACCGGGAGGTGGCGGCGGAGCTGTTCCTGTCCACCAAGACGGTGCAGTACCACCTGACCCGGATCTACGCCAAGCTCGGCATCCGCTCGCGCGCGGAGCTGGCCGCCCGGCGGCGGTCATGAGCGGAAGTCGCCGCGCTCCAGCAAGAACGACACCGCCAGCCCCGCGACCAGGCCCCAGAACGCGGAGCTGATGTGCAACGGCTGCACGCCGGACACGGTCACCAGGAACGCCACCAGCGCGCCGAGGGTGAAGCGGGTGCGGAAGGCGGTGGCGAAGGCGCTCTGCAGCGCCCGCAGCATCGCCAGCCCGCCCAGGACCGCGATGAACGCGGGCGGCGTCGCGAGCATCAGGCGCACGAATGCCGGCGCGAACAGGCCGGCCACCACCGCGCCGGCCCCGCACACGACGGCCGCCGTGTACTGGCGGTCCCGCTCGCCCGAGGCGACCAGCAGCGCGTTCGTCGGCCCGGTCAGGCACGTGGAGACCGCGCCCACCGCCGCGGCTGGCAGCGACCACAGTCCGCACAGGATGGTCACGACGTTCGTGGGCGGCTCGTGCCCGGCCTGTTTCAGGACGGCGACGCCCTGGCCGTTCTGCACCACCAGCACGGTCACGGCCAGCGGCACGACCAGTTCCAGCAACGCGGGCCAGGTGAACCGGGGTGCCTGCAGCAACGGCTCGGCGAGCCAGCCGGAACCGGCAGGGGAGAAACGGCCGGAAACCGCCACGGCGACCGCGCCGGCCAGCAGCGCGCCGAGGATCGGCGGCAGCCGTCTCCCGGCCGCTGGCAGGGCGCTGAGCAGCACGAACACCACCACCATCGGGACCGCGACGCCCGGGTCCGCGCCGAGCGCGGTCACCAGGTCCAGCCCGAACTTCAGGAACACCCCGGCGACCATGGCCATGACGATCGGCATCGGCAGCGCGGCCATCACCGCGCGCACCCAGCCGGTAAGGCCGATCAGCAGGATCAGCAGCGCGGTGACCACGAACGCGCCCAGCACCTCGGGCCAGGTCAGGTGGGTCAGCGACCCGCCGACGACGACCGTGCCGGGGATCGTCCAGAAGAACGCCAGCGGCCGCCGGTACAGCCACGACGCGAGCACCGTGAGGATGCCGTTGAGGAAGAAGACCCCGAAGATCCACGACGCGAGCTGCGCCGGGCTCAGGCCGCCCTGCACCCCGACGGCGAGGATGACCGCGATCGGCCCGGTCGCGGAGAACACCAGGCCGATCACGCCGTTGGTCAGGGTGGCGCCGGTGAGGTCCCGGCGCACCCGCCGCGGCCCGGCGACCGGTGCCGGCGGACGCTCGAACCGCGGCGCGCTGATCTCCTCGTCGACTCTCATGTACGCATGCTGAACTTACCGAACGCCATGCGTACACCCTGTTGTGGCGTGTGCCACCGGGGTCAGCGGTCGAACACGTCCTTCGCCGCGTCCTTGATCTTCTCGCCCGCCTGCTTGACGTCGGCCTTGCCCTGGTCGCCCTTGCCCTCGGCCTCCCACTGCTCGTTGCCGGTGGCCTTGCCGAGGCCTTCCTTCGCCTTGCCCTTGAGTTCTTCGGCCTTGTTCTGGGCCTTGTCGTCGGTGCTCATCTCCGGTCCTTCCGGTCGGTGAGCCTTGGGATTACCCGGCCGGATGGTCCTTATTCGACGGCCATCGGGGAAGTCAGGTGCGTGGCGAGGACAAGGGTGAGGCATCCCGCGGCCGTCGCGAGACCGCGAGTTCCGCGCCGCGGGTCAATCCAGCCCGTCGCGGTCCGCCCACTCCAGCAGCGTCTCCAGCGAGTAGACCGTGTCGTCGATGCCCGCGTGCAGGTCGCCGAGCTTCGCGAACCGGGCGGGGACCGTCGCGATCGTGCAGTCGCCTGGTTCGACGTTGTCCACCTCGTCCCACGCGATCGGCGTCGATACCGTCGCCTCGGGCACGCCCCGCACCGAGTACGCGCTCGCGATCGTGTGGTCGCGCGCGTTCTGGTTGTAGTCGACGAACACCAGCGCCGGGTCGCGGTCCTTGCGCCACCACGTCGTGGTGACGTCGTCCGGGGCGCGGCGCTCCAGCTCGTGCGCGAACGCCAGCGCCGCCCGCCGCACCTCGCTGAACCCCCACCGCGGCTCGATCCGCACGTAGATGTGCAGGCCGCTGCCACCGGACGTCTTGGGCCACCCCGGCGCGCCCAGCTCGTCGAGCACCTCGTGCGCGACGTGCGCCACCCGCCGCACCCGGGCGAAGTGGGCCTCCGGGCCGGGATCGAGGTCGATGCGCCACTCATCGGGCTTCTCGGTGTCCGCCCGCCGCGAGTTCCACGGGTGGAACTCCACGGTGCTCATCTGCACCGCCCAGATCACGTGCGCCAGCTCGGTCACGCACAGCTCGTCGGCATGCCGGTTGTAGCGCGGGAAATGCACGCGCACCGTCTCCAGCCACGGCGGCGCCCCGGCGGGCACGCGCTTCTGGTGCACCTTGTCGCCGCTCACCCCGGACGGGAACCGGTGCAGCATGCACGGCCGCTCCCGCAGCGCCCGCACAATGCCGTCGCCGACGGACAGGTAGTACCGCGCCAGGTCCAGCTTCGTCTCGCCCCGCGCCGGGAAGTAGACCCGCTGCGGGTTCGAGATCCGCACCGTGTGGTTCCCGACCTCCAGCTCCACCGCCTCGCCCTTGGCCATGGGCCGAACCTAGCGTGAAATCCGCGCCGCGGCGGGGTGCCGGGCTAACCCGGCACGCCATCGGAGCCAGGGGAGCAGGATCAGTGCGGCTCCTCCTGCCGCCGCCGGTCGACCATCTCCTGGATCCGGGCGAAGGCGGCCATGCGCCCGGTACCTCCGGGCCCGGCGGGTCGCGGCAGCATCGGCTCGGGGCGGTGACTGAGCAGCAACGGGTTCCCGATCATCTCCAGGCCGTCGCTCGTGCGGTAGTAGCGCTGCGCGAACCGCACGCCTTCCGGCCTGCCCTGCTCGTAGGCGTCGACGAACACGGCCTCGGTCCGGTCCTCGTCCAGGGTCAGGAAGCCGTCCCAGGCCAGCGCGACGTGACGCGGCAGCGGGTCGGCCGCGGCGAGGTCCTGCCGGGCCAGCGCGACGCTGCCCTCGACGGTGAAATTCTCCTCGGAGTCGACGTAGCGCGTCGCGACCTTCTCGCCGTCGGGCAGGACGGCGAGCACGAAGGGCACGAACCCGGACTCGGTCGTTTCCGCGTTTTCGACCGCGAAGTCGATCGCGTCGAACAGGGTCGCCGTGGCGTCGTTGCCGAGGTTCGGCACGGGGTCGGTCATCAGGCAGCCTTCCGGGGAGGATGATCGTTCCCGGTTCCGACTCGCCGCGGGCCCGGGCGGTTCCCGCTCCCCGCTGCGGGCGGGGCCACCGTGGACTACCGTCGCATCATGCCGCGATTTTGCAACGGTTCTCCCGTCCTGGTGCGGGTCGTGGTCGCGGGTTCGTCCGGATTCGTGGGGCGGCGCCTGTGCCCGGCGCTCGCCGAGGCCGGTCACGACGTCGTCGCGATGACCCGGCGCCCGGACGACTACGCCGGCGCGGGTGAACCCGTCCACGGGGATGTGCACGACGCTGGATCCCTGAGTGAGGCGCTGACCGGCGCCGACGCGGCCTACTACCTGGTCCACTCGCTGGGCGAGCCGGACTTCGAACGCCGCGACGCCCGTGCCGCGCGCAACTTCGCCCGCGCCGCCGCGGACGCCGGCCTGTCCCGCATCGTCTACCTCGGCGGGCTCGGCGACGACGCCGACGACCTGTCCCCGCATCTGCGCAGCCGCCGTCAGGTGGAGGGCCTGCTGGGAGAGGCGGGCGTGCCGGTGACCGTGCTGCGCGCCGGGATCGTCATCGGCCACGGCGGGATCTCCTGGGAGATCACGCGCCAGCTGGTCGAGCACCTGCCCGCGATGGTCACCCCGCGGTGGGTCAGCACCCGCACCCAGCCGATCGCGCTGGCCGACGTCGTCCGGTACCTGGTCGCGCTGCTGGACGTGCCGCCGGGGCGGGTGTTCGAGGCAGGCGGCCCGGACGTCCTGGCCTACGGCGACATGCTGAAGCGTGTGGCCCGGATCGAGGGCCGGTTCCGGGTCATCGTGCCGGTGCCGCTGCTGTCGCCGAAGCTGTCGTCGCTGTGGTTGGCGCTGGTCACCGACGTGGACGCCCGCACCGGCCGGTCGCTGGTCGACTCCATGACCAACGAGGTCGTCGTGCGGGACCACAGCCTGCGCGAGGTCGTGCCGTTCGAGCCGATGGGCTTCGATGCCGCGGTGGTGGCCGCGTTGCGGGAGCGAGCCGGGTCGTGAAGACCGCGCTGGGGCTGGTCACCGCGGCAGGGGCCGGGCTGCTGGGGTACTCCCTGTCGCGGAAGCCGGGTTCGACCGAATTCGTGGGCTCGACGGCGGCGGTGGCGGGGGTGTGGGCCGCCGGGAGCCTGCTCGACCGGACGCCGGCAGGCCGGATCGGCGCGGGCCCGGTGGCCGCCGGCGTCGGCGCGTTTGCGGTGTTCCGTGCCGGTGCCGGGGTGGCCCGGCGGATCCCGGTGCTGCGCCGGGCGCTGCAGGGCGTGCTCCGCTACGCGACCGCGGGCAACGGTGGCGCCGTGCTGCTCACCACGCTGGCCAACGGCGCGGCAGAGGAGCTCTTCTTCCGCGGCCCGGTCTACAACACGCTGGGCGCGACCGGGTCGACTGCCGTGTACGTCCTGACCACCACGGCCACCCGCAATCCCGCGCTGGTTGCCGCGTCCGCCGTGATGGGGACGGTGTTCGCGTGGCAGCGGCGGTCGGGTGGCGGGGTGCTGGCGCCGGTGGTCACGCACGTGGTGTGGTCTGCGTTGATGGTGTGGCGGCTGCCCGCTCTCGTCCCGGAGAAGGCCGGTCCGTAACCTGATCGGGTGACGACTACGGACGGACTGACCGTGGACGGCGCCGGCAACCTCCTCGCCGGGCGGTACCGGCTGGAGAGCCGCGTCGGAGCCGGCGGCACGGGCGTCGTCTGGCTGGCCCGCGACGAGCGTCTGGAGCGCCAGGTCGCGGTCAAGCAGCTGTGGCCGGGCCCGGCGCAGAGCGAGCAGGCGCGGCAGCGGATCCTGCGCGAAGGGCGCAACGCTGCCCGGCTGCGCCACCCGAACGTGGTCACCGTGCACGACGTCGCCGAGCACAACGGCCAGCCCGTGCTGGTGATGGAATACGTGCCGTCCCGCAGCCTCGCCGAAGTCGTCGCCGAGCAGGGGCTGCTCACACCAGAGGCCGTCGCGCGGATCGGGCTGCAGGCCGCCGCCGCGCTGGCCGCCGCACATGCGGCCGGGATCGTGCACCGCGACGTCAAACCGGGTAACCTGCTTGTCGCCGACGACGGCACGGTGAAGATCGCGGACTTCGGCATCTCCCGCGCGACCGGTGATTCGGCGTTGACGCAGGGTGGCCTGGTCTCCGGGACACCCATGTTCCTCGCGCCGGAGATCGCGCGCGGCGAAGAGCCGACGCCCGACTCCGACGTGTTCTCGCTCGGCGCCACGCTTTACGACGCGGTCGAGGGCGCGCCGCCGTTCGGCGACGACGAGAACCCGATCGCGCTGCTGCACCGCGTCGCCGCCGGGGAGGTCCCGGAACCGGAGCACGCGGGCCCGCTCGCCCCGGTCCTGATGGCGATGCTGCGGCCCGACCCCGCCCAGCGGCCCAGCACCGTGCAGGTGGTGACCGCGCTGCAGGCGGTCGCCGACGGGCAGCCGGTGCCGCCGCGCACGCTGAACCCCGCGCGCGCCCGGACGCAACCCGTTGTGACACCGGCCTCACCGACCGTGCCCGTCGCGCCGGTCGCCGGGCCGGTTGACAGTGGGACGCGGGTGAACGCGCCGGCTGCTGGGCTGGGCGGTGCCGGGACGCGGGTGAACGCGCCGGTCGGAGCTGGGACGCGCCTGGACATGCCGGTGGCCGAGCCGGTTGGCGCTGCGACGCGGCTGAACACTCCGGTGGCCGAGCCGGGCGGTGCCGGGACGCGGCTGGACAAGCGGGTCGCCGGGCTCGTCGCGTCGAAGCGCCGGTTCTTGCTGCCCATCGCGGGCGCCGTGCTCGCCGTGCTGGCGGTCGTCATCCTGTTCACCCAGCTCACGCCCGATCCGCCGGCCCCGGCTCCGGCCCCGCCGCCCGTGGCGCTCGACGCCGCCGCGATCACCGGGACGGTGCGCGAGTACTACGCCCTCTTGCCCGCGCGGCCGGACAACGCGTGGACCCACCTCGGCCCGAAGATGCAGGCGCAGGGCCAGGACGCCTACCGCGCCCAGTGGGCGGGCATCACGGCACTGACGGTCACCACCCCGCCCGCCGTCGTCGCCGACAACACCGTGTCGGTGACCATCGCGTACACCTTCGAGGACGGCCGCGTGGTCACCGAGACGCACCACCTGGGGCTGATCCCGGCCGCCCCGGCCCCCCTGATCGACAGCGACGCCGTGTTGACCAGCGAGACGAGCACACCGCCGCCCCCACCGCCGTCACCCACCCCGGCAACCGCCGCCGAACCACCACGCGGCGGCGACACGGGAGACCGCGACGACCGCGACGACCGCGACGACCACAAGCCCGGCCGCGGACACGGCCGGGACCGCAACTGACCAGCCCACGCAGTTTTCTCCAGAGGGTGACCGGCGCCGGTCGCGCGGGTTTGCGGTCGGCTAGCCGCTAGGAGACCACGATGACCGACCCCCGCCGCGAAGACCTGGACGAGGAAGCCCGCCCGGCCACCGAACAGGACGAGGGCCTCGGTGAGGAGGACAACTCCCTGCCCGAGGACCGCACGCCCAGCGGCCCCGGCGAGGAAGCCTGATCGAGGCCGGCCCCCGCGTTGCTGGGCGACGCCCGCGCGGGAGCTGTGCGCGGTCCCGGGGGCGCCGCATCGGCGAAAGGCTACCGCGGCACGGTCGAGCCCCGCGCGACCAGCTTCGCCCGGAGCTGGATGTGCTGCGGCCGCCGGGGCGCGGCGCCGTCCGCGATGCGGTCCAGCAGTTGCCGTCCGGCGCGGGCGCCCAGGTCGTAGGTCGGCTGCTCCACGATCGTCAGCTCGGGCCGCACGAGCGTCGTCCACGGCTCGTCGTCGAAGCCGATCAGCGACAGCTGCGTCGGCATCCGCAGGCCGCGGTCCTGCGCCGCCCGGTAGGCGCCCGACGCGAGCACGTTGTCGGTGCACAGCACGGCCGTCGGCGGTTCCGGGAGGTCCAGCAGCCGGTTCATCGCGTCGTAGGCCGATTCGCGGTCGTACCGCGCCGACGCCACCAGCCCGGCGTCGACCGGCAACCCCGCCGCCTCCAGCGCGCTCACGTACCCCCGCAGCCGCACCGCGCTCGGGAAAAGCCCGCGCCGCCGGTTGCCCGTGCGCACGCGCGCCAGCTGGTCACCGGCCTCCGTGATCACCCCGATCCGCCGGTGTCCCAGCTCCGTCAGGTGGCCGACGGCCTCCGCCGCCGCGTGGTCGTTGTCCACGGTGATGCTGTCGGCCTCCGGCACCCCGCTGACCTGCCGGTCGATGAGCACGACCGGCACCCCGGCGTCCATCGCCCGCCGCAGGTGCGCCCCCTCGCCCGGGCGCGCCGCCGCGACGATGACACCGTCCACCCGCTTCTCCGACATCACGCTGACCGCCCGCTGCTCGGCTTCCAGCACGCCGCCGGTGTTGGCCAGCAGCACCTCGAACCCGGCAGGCGACGTCACGTCGGTGATCCCGCGCAACGCGGTGGCGAAGAACGGGTTCGCCACGTCCGTCACCACCACGCCGATCGTCTGCGTGCTGCCGGTGACCATGCTGCGCGCCAGCCCGTTCGGCCGGTACCCCAGCTCGGCCGCCGCGGCCAGCACCCGCTCCCTGGTCCGTTCGCTGACCTGTCCGTACCCGCCGAGCGCGCGCCCCGCGGTCGCCGTCGAGACCCCGGCCGCGCGGGCCACGTCGATCAGCGAGGCTCCGTGCGTGGTCACCTGCGTGCCTCCCCCGGTAACAAGCCGTTTGCAAACCAAGTCTTGACTGAGACTACTACCGACTGAGAAGGTTCTCACCCAACAGGTACTGAGAAGGTTCTCACTCAAGCGAGGCCCAGCACATGACACTTAGGATCGGCGTCGACACCGGTGGCACGTTCACCGACGTCTGCGCCTTCGACGAGCAGACCGGGCGCCTCTACGTGCGCAAGGTGTCCAGCACCCCGGACGACCCCGGCCGGGCGATCGTGACGGGCGTGTCCCAGCTGCTCGCCGAGATCGGCGGACGCGACCTCGGCGACGTCGGCTACTTCGCCCACGGCACCACGGTCGGCACCAACGCGCTGCTCACCGAACGCGGCGGGCGCACCGGCCTGCTCACCACCGCCGGCTTCCGCGACCTGCTCGAACTGGGGCGCGGCCGCCGCCCGTCGCTCTACGACCTGCAGGCCGACAAGCCCGCCGCCCTGGTGCCGCGCGACCAGCGGCTCGAGGTGGACGAGCGGGTCCGCCACGACGGCCGGGTGGAGCGCGCCCTCGACCAGGACCAGGTCCGCGCGCTCGCCCGCGAGCTGCGCGAGCAGAATGTCGAAGCCGTCGCCGTCTGCTTCCTCTACAGCTTCGTCGACCCCGCCCACGAGCGGACCGCGGAACGCATCCTCGCCGAGGAACTGCCCGGCGTGCACGTCTCGGTGTCCTCGGCCGTGCTGCCGGAGTTCCGCGAGTACGAGCGTCTGTCCACAGTGGTCGTCAACGCCTACCTCGGCCCGGTGGTCGCGCGCTACCTCGCGAAACTGCGCACCAGGCTGGGCGAGCTCGGCCTGCGGGCGACCCCGCATGTCACCCAGTCCAACGGCGGCATCATCCCGTTCGAGACGGCCGAGCGGATGCCCTCCCGCATGGTCCTCTCCGGACCCAGCACCGGCGTGGTCGGCGCGGCCGAGATCGCGCGCGCGGCCGGCTACCCGGACATCATCACCTTCGATGTGGGCGGCACGTCCTCCGACGTCTCGCTCGTCCAGGACGGCGTGCCCAAGTCCTCCAGCGGCACCGAGATCGACGGCAGGCCGGTGCGCGCGCCGATGCTGGACATTCATACCGTCGGCGCCGGTGGTGGTTCGATCGCGTGGATCGACGCGGGCGGCGCGCTGAAGGTCGGCCCGGGCAGCGCGGGCGCCGATCCGGGCCCGGCGTGTTACGGACGCGGCACGGAACCGACGGTCACCGACGCCAACGTGGTGCTGCGCGTCCTCAACCCGGAGTACCTGCTGGACGGGCAGATGAAGATCGACGCCGAGGCGGCCCGCCGGGCGGTGTCCACAGTGGCCGGTCCACTGGGGATGGACGTGCTCGACGCTGCGCAGGGGATCGTGCGGGTCATCACCGCCAACATGGCACGCGCCATCCGCGTCATCTCGGTCCAGCGCGGCTACGACCCCCGCGACTACGTCCTGGTGCCCTTCGGCGGCGCCGGCCCGCTGCACGCGGTGCGCCTGGCGCGCGAGCTGGGCATGCGCACCGTGCTGGTGCCGGAGACACCGGGCGCTCAGTGCGCCGCGGGCCTGCTGATGACCGACATCCGCGCCGACTTCCTGCGCACCCACATCTCGCCGCCCGACGAAACCACCGTCGCCGGCGTGTTCGCGGAGCTGGAGGCCGAAGCGACGGCGTGGCTGGTGGAGGAGAACGTCCCGGCCGAGCGCCGCCGTGTCGAGCGGTTCGCCGAAATGCGGTACGCGGGCCAGAACCACGAGCTGCCGGTGGCGGTCCCGGAGGGCGGGATCACGGCGGACACCGTCGCCCAGCTGACCAAGCGGTTCGCCGCCGAGCACGAGCGGATGTACGGGTACTCCTCGGCCGAGGACGAGGTCCAGGTGGTCACCTTCCGCCTGCGCGCGATCGGCGAGGTGGCCCGCGCCGAGTTGCACCGCGCCCCGCTCGGCGACGCCGACGCGAGCGCCGCGATCCGCGCCACCCGTGAGGTCTACCTGCCCGAAAGCGGCGGGTTCACCGAATGCCCGGTGTACGACCGCAGGCTCCTGGAACCCGGCCACCGCGTCGACGGCCCCGCGGTCGTCGAGCAGATGGACACCACCACGCTGCTGCTCCCCGGCGACGTCGCCGTCGTCGACGAGCTGCGCAACCTCGTCGTGACGGTGGGCCGATGACCCACACGGAAGGGAAGACCATGCAGGACCCCGTGCTGGTCGAGGTGATCGGCTCCGCGCTGTCGTCCATCGTGGAGGAGATGGGCGAGACGCTGGTGCGCGCGGCCTACTCGACCAACATCAAGGAACGCCGCGACTGCACCGCGTCGCTGTTCGACGCCGCGGGCCGGATGCTCGCCCAGGACGAGGGCGGCTCGCCGCTGCACCTGGGCTCGCTGATGGGCATCGTCGACGAGATCACCCGCCGCTACCCGGCCGGGACCATCGAGGACGGCGACACGTTCATCGGCAACGACCCGTTCACCGGCGGCGGTTCGCACCTGCCGGACATCGTGCTGGTGTCGCCGGTGTTCCTGGACGGCGAGATCACCGCGTGGGTGGCGAACCTGGCCCACCACGCCGACTTCGGGGACCGCGGCCACGCGCACATCTTCCAGGAGGGCCTGCGCATCCCGCCGGTGCGGCTGATGCGCCGGGGCGAGCTGCAGACCGACCTGTTCGAGCTGATCCTGCTCAACTGCCAGGTGCCGCACGAGCGCCGCGCGGACCTGCGTGCCCAGATCGCGGCGAACCGGCTCGCCGTCACCCGCTACACCGAGCTGGCCTCGCGGTACGGCCGCGACACGCTGGTGGCGGCGGCCGCGGCGCTGCTCGACTACACCGAGCGGCGCACCCGCGCGGCCATCGCGAAGGTCCCCAACGGCACGTACACCTTCGCGGACCGCTTCGACTGCCCCGAGCTGGACGACGAACTCGACCTCGGCGTCACCGTCACCGTGCACGGCGACGAGGTCACGTTCGACTTCACCGCGCCGCCGCAGGTCCGCGCCAGCGTCAACGTCGTGTGGACCGCGCTGCACGCGGCGGTCTACTACTCGCTCAAGACCCTGGTGGACCCGGACATCATCCCGAACGCGGGCCTGCACCGGCCGGTCACGATCAACGCCCCGCGCGGGTCGGTGCTCAACTGCGCCGAACCCGCCGCGGTCAACGGCCGCAGCGAGACCTGCCAGCGCGTGGTCGACCTGATCCACGGTGCCCTCGCCACCGCGGTGCCGGAAACCGTGACCGCGGCGAGCAACGGCGCCAACACCGGCGTGCACTTCTCCGGTGTGGACAGCCGCACCGGCCGCTACTTCGTCTACCTGGAGACGATCGGCGGCGGCTGCGGCGCGCGGCTGGGCAAGGACGGCATGGACGGCGTGCAGGTGCACATGACCAACACCAGCAACCTGCCGGTCGAGGCGCTGGAGACCGAGTACCCGCTGGTGGTCGAGGAGTACGCGCTCGTCGACGACTCCGGCGGCGACGGCCGCACCCGCGGCGGCATGGGCATCTTGCGCACGGTCCGCGTCGAGGAGTCCGACGTGCACTTCTGGCTGGACACCTCGCGGCAGCGCTCGCAGCCGTGGGGGCTGTTCGGCGGCGGGCCCGGCGCGAGCGCCAGCGTCGAGCTTGCCGAAGGGGCGCAACCGGTCGAGCACGGCTACACGCGCCTGCAGCCCGGCGACCGGGTGTCGATCCGGACCGCCGGGGCGGGCGGCTACGGGCCGCCGTCCGACCGTGACCCGGACCAGGTGCGCCGGGACGTCGCCGAAGGTCGGATCTCCGCCGAGCGCGCCCGGACCGTGTATGGGGTGGAGTCGTGATCCGCACCGCGGTGATCGGTTTCGGGGTGGCCGGGCGGATCTTCCACGCCCCGTTCCTCGCCGCCGACGAGAACTACTCGCTCGACTACATCGTCACCGGGAACGCGGAGCGGGCAGCGCAAGCCCGTGCCGAGTATCCACACGCGACGGTCGTGGCGACCCCCGACGAGCTGTTCGCCCGCGAACTCGATCTGGCCGTCATCGGCACGCCGCCGCCCACGCACGCGGGCCTCGCCGCGGAGGCGCTCCACCACGGCCTGCACGTGGTGGTGGACAAGCCGTTCGCGGTGACCAGCGCGCAGGCTGAGGCGCTGATCGAGCAGGCCGACCTCGCCGGCCGCATGCTCACGGTGTTCCAGAACCGGCGCTGGGACGGCGACTTCCGGACCCTGCGGCGCCTGCTCGACGACGGTGAGCTGGGACGGGTGCACACCTTCGAGTCCCGGTTCGAGTGGTGGAAGCCACAGGGGCCACGTGACTGGAAGGCGCGCGCGGGCGCGGCCGACGGCGGCGGCATCCTGTACGACCTCGGCACCCACCTGATCGACCAGGCGATCCAGCTGTTCGGCCCGGTCGCGCACGTGCACGCCGACGTCCTCCGCCGCGGCGCGGGTGACGGCGACGACGACACGTTCCTCGTGCTGGCCCACGAAAACGGCACCCGGTCCCGGCTGTTCATGACCGGTCTCGCCGCGCTGCCCGGCCCGCGGTTCCACGTTCTCGGCGACCGGGCCGGCTACACGAAACACGGCCTGGACCCGCAGGAGGACGCGCTGAAGAACGGCGCCCGGCCCGGCGACGACGGGTTCGGTCACGAACCGCGGGACAACTGGGGCACGCTCGGCGTCCCCGGCGACACCCGCCGCGTCGAGCCGGAACCCGGGGATTACGGCGAGTTCTACCGGCTGCTCGCCACCGCGATCGCCACCGGCGGCGCACCGCCGGTCGATCCGCGCGACGCGGTGGACGTCCTTCGCATCATCGAACGGGCACACGCCCAGAAGGGGGATCTTTCCCGATGACCGCAGGCAAGTACGTCGTCGTGGTGGGCGGGGGCGTTCTCGGCGTCTCCACGGCCACGCATCTGCAGCGCGACGGCGTGGCGGTGACACTGGTGACCGAGGGCGAGCTGGCCGACGGCGCCTCCGGCCGGTCGCTGTCCTGGCTCAACTCCGCCGGGACCCGCTCGGCGGCCTACCACGCGCTGCGGATGGCAGGCATCGATCGCTACCGCACCCTCTTCGCGCAGGACCCCGGCCGCGAGTGGCTCCGCTTCGACGGCGCCCTGCACTGGAGCCTCGACGAGGACTCGATGCGGGAGCGGCACCGCGCCGAGGTCGCGCACGGCTACGACTCGAAGCTGGTCTCGGACCACCCCGGTCTCGACCCGGCCGCGTTCCCCGAGGTGGCCGTGCACAACCCGGGCGAGGGCTGGGTGTCCCTGCCGCACCTGATCGAGCACCTGGCCGCGGAGTTCACCGCGCTCGGCGGTGAGATCGTCACCGGGACCGGGCGCGCGAGCGTCACGACCGCCGGGGGAGTGGCCACCGGGGTGACCACCGAGGGCGGACAGCGGTTCGAGGGCGACGCCGTCGTGGTGGCCTGCGGCGCCGCCACCCCGGGCGTCGTCGCGGAGCTGGGCGTGACCATCCCGGACGCGTCCCCGCTGTCGATGCTCGTGCTCACCCAACCCGCCGAGGCCGGCGTCAAGGCTGTGCTGAACACTCCGCGCGTTGCGCTGCGGCCCAACCCGGGTGGCACGTTCGCGCTGGACCACCACTGGTACGAGGACCGGATCACCGAGGCGGCCGACGGCACGTGCTCGATCGACGAGTCGGTGGTCAAGGAGCTCGCCGCCGAGGCCTCCGCGCTGCTGGACGGCGGGGTCACGCTGACCGCCGCGTCCTGGAAGCTCGGCCGCAAGCCCATTCCCGGCGACGGCGAGCCGGTGTTCGGCGAGCTGTCCGCCGTGCAGCGGTGCCACGTCGCCTTCACCCACTCCGGCGCGACGCTCGGCCTGATCGCCGGCGAGCTGCTGGCAGGCGAGATCCGCACCGGCGAGCCCCACCCGATGCTGGAGCCCTTCCGGCCGGACCGCTTCCGGCCCTGAAACCCGCAAGGAGATCCGTTGACCGACCACGACACGCGGGCGTCCGCGCCCGCCTCGACGGACCTGCGCTCGCGGCGCAAAGTGCTCATGTCCGCGATGCTCGGCAACGTCGTCGAGTACTACGACTTCGGCCTCTACGGCACTCTGGCCGTGATCATCTCCCGGCAGTTCTTCCCGGAGGGCAACGCGACCGCCGCGCTGCTGTCGACCTACGCGGGCGTGGTGCTGTCCTACGCGCTGCGGCCGCTGGCGGCGATCGTGCTGGGACCGCTGGCCGACCTCAAGGGCCGCCGGTTCGTGCTGCTGCTGACGATCGCGGTGATGAGCGTCGGCACCGCCGGCATCGGGCTGCTGCCGACCTACGCGGCGATCGGGATCGCGGCGCCGATGATCCTGTTGTTCTGCCGGGTCCTGCAGGGCATCGGGGCCAGCGTGGAGTACACCACGGCCGCCAACTTCATCTTCGAGCACGAGCGCGGCAACCGGCGCAACTACCTCGCCGGGCTGTCCGTGGCGTCCACTTCGGTCGGTCCGCTGCTCGCCACCCTGGTGTCCTACCTGGTGATCTCCGTGATGCCGGCGCAGGCGTTCAACGACTGGGGCTGGCGCATCCCGTTCCTGCTGTCGATCCCGATGGCGCTGGTCGGCATCTACATCCGCCGTCACGTCGAGGAAACCCCGCAGTTCAAGGAAATGGCCGAACTGGCCGAGCGCAGCAAGGTCAAGCAGACCCCGTTCCGCACCGCCGTGCGCGAGCACTGGGGCGCGATGCTGCGCGCGATCGGCCTCGGCGCCGGGCAGCGCGTCGGCTCGTTCGTCATCCAGGCCTACTTCGTCACCGCGATGGTCAAGGCGGGGTTCGCCGAGAACAACGCGCTGCTCGCCTCCCTGCTGACCTACGCGATCGGTCCGATCCCAGCGATCTGGGGTGGCAAGCTCGCCGACAAGCACGGCGCGCGGATCCCGCTCGTGGTCGGCTACGGCCTGTTCGTCGTGCTGACCGTGCCGACGTTCCTCGCCATCGGGTCCGGCTCGCTGTGGCTGGCGGTCGTCGCGGTGGTCGCGTTCACCTTCATCAACAACTTCGTCGGTGCGCCGCTGACCACGGCCTACGTGATGAGCTTCCCGGCCGAGGTGCGCGCCAGCGCGTCGGCGCTGAACTACAACATCGGCACCACCGCGCTGGGCTCGACCGCGGGCCTCATCGCGGTGTGGCTGTTCGACCTCACCGGCACCAACGCCGCGTTCGGCTGGTACATGACGGCGATCTGCGCCGTTTCGATCCTGGTCGCCCTGTTCGCGATGCCCGCCGCGGTCGACGAGCAGCGCCGCAAGTCGCTGGCGGAGTCCTGATGGACGCCCGCACCGCGGACGAGCTGGCCCGCTCGGCCGCCTACGGCCCGAAGGAGCCGGTCGAGGCCGAGCGCGGCATGGTGGTCACCTCGCACCCGCTCGCGGTGCGGGCCGGGCTCGACGTGCTCCGCGACGGCGGCACGGCCGCCGACGCGGCGCTCGCGGCAGCGGCGGCCCAGCTGGTGGTCGAACCACACATGACGGCGCTGACCGGCGGACTGGAGATGCTGCACTGGGACGGCGCGAGCGGCGAGGCGAGCTACCTCAACGGCAACGTCGCCGCCCCGCTCGCGCCGCTGCCCGGGTTCACCGGGGCCGACCTGACCACCGGCCGGGGCGTCCCCGTCCCCGGCTGGTGGCCGGCCTTCCGCGCCGCGCACGAACGGTTCGGCAGGCTGTCCCGCGACCGGTTGCTGCGGGACGCGATCCAGGTCGCGCGGGACGGGTTCGCGGTCAACCCCTACCTGTTCGGCGAGATGTACGCGCACCGGGCCGAACTCGGGTGCCACGAGCAGGCCCGGGAGGCGTTCCTGCCGGGCGGCACCCTGGTCGCGCCGGGCGGCACCCTGCGGCAGGACCGGGTGGCGCGCACGCTGGAACGGCTGCGGGACGAGGACCTGGACTACTACCTGGGCGACTTCGCGCGGGCGTTCGCCGCCGAGTGCGCCCGCGTCGGCGGGGTCATCACGACCGAGGACTTCGCCGCGTACGAGGCGCAGTGGTCCGAGCCGCTGCGTGGCACCTACCGGGACGTGGAGGTCGTGGCCTCCGCGCCACCGGACGACGGCGGGTGCCAGCTCATCGAGGCGCTCAACATGCTGGAGCTGGTGGACCTGCCGGGCCCGGCGCACGATTGCGTGGACACGCTGGACCTGCTGGTCGCCGTGCACAACGAGGTGTACTACGCGCCACCGCGCACGGCCGCCGCCGACCTGGAAACGCTGCTGTCCAAGGACTTCGCGGCCCGGCGGATGGACCGGCTCGGCGCGCTGCCGCGCGCCGTGCCGACGCCGGTGCCCGGCACGATCCACATCACCGTGGTGGACGAGCGGCGCGACATCGCCTCGGTCACGCACTCCCACATGGCCTCGCCGTGGGTGAACGGGCTGTTCGCGGAGGGGTTCCAGCTCTCCGGTGGCGGGTCGTTCTTCCAGCGCTGCGTGCCGTGGCCGGGGGAGCGGGCCACCGTCTACCTGGCGCCCAACCTGGTGCTGCGTGACGGCGTGCCGGTCATCGCGTCCGGGTCGCCGTCGGTGTCGCTGGTGGCGTGCGTGCTGCAGAACCTGGTGAACCTTGTGGACTTCGGGATGTCCATCGAGGAGTCGGTGGCGGCGCCGCGCTTCGGGGTGCGGCCGCACGAACCGGCCGCCGGGTGGTTGCCGGGCGTCACGCTGGAGCACGGGTTCGCTCCGGGCGTGGACCGCGAGTTCCGCCGGCGCTGCGCCGAACGCGGGTTGTGGCTGCATGATCTCGGGCCGTGGCATTCGCTGACCGGCAACTTCGAGGGCATCACGTTGCACGGCGGGTTGCTGCGGTCCTGTGCGGACCCCCGCCGCAACGGCGGAGCGGAAGGGTACTGACCGGTTCGCAAACGCTCTTGGTCTACGTGGCGCAACGTTGTGATCGCGACGCAGCAACTTCGCCTCGTACCGGGACGTACCGGGTTGCCCGATCACCCGTCCGGGTATCGCTGGCCGGTCCCCATCGGAGCACGACCGGCGGCGCGGCCCGTCCTGCAGGCAGAAAGAGTTGCCATGATCGTTCTTGGCGTCATCCTGCTCATCGTCGGTCTGCTGACCGGCATCAACATCATCTGCACGATCGGGATCGTGCTCCTGGTCGTGGGTGCGGCACTGGCGATCCTCGGTGGCACCGGCCGGAAGGTCGGCGGCAGGGCACACTGGTACTGATCCGGACCACACGTCGAGTGCCGGCTCTCTTCGGAGGGCCGGCACTGTCCGGTCAGGCGAGCAGGTGGTCCAGTCCCGCGGCGGCGAGCGCCACCCTGGACGCGTGGCTGGCCGGTCCGACCTGGACCGGGATCCGCGCTGCCGCCTCGGCCAGCTCGGCGGCGCCGGACACCGACAGGAAGTCAACAGCGGACAGGTCGACCTGGATGAGCCGGGGCGAGAGCCGCCCGGCCGCGGCGAGCGCCTCGGCCAGCGACGGGACGGTCAGCAGGTCCACCTCCCCGGCGACGTGCACGCGCACGACCTCGTCGTCCACCACCGCCGTCCGGATGTCCACCTCAGCCCGGTCCGCCACGCCATCACCTCCGCGGACAGTCTGAACAGGGTTCAACCTCCGGGGAGGTGTCTCGGCGCGGATTCACCGGATGGGGTGACGGCGAAGTGGTTTCAGGGCCGTCGTCCGACACCGATCAGAGCGCCTGCGTCGAGCGTGTCGAGCCCGGCCTCGCGCAGCCCGTCGAAGAAGCGGGCGCGGACCCG
The DNA here is from genome assembly GCF_000739085.1 of Amycolatopsis methanolica 239. Taxonomy (NCBI): domain Bacteria; kingdom Bacillati; phylum Actinomycetota; class Actinomycetes; order Pseudonocardiales; family Pseudonocardiaceae; genus Amycolatopsis; species Amycolatopsis methanolica. Next base: position 2,291,626 of record NZ_CP009110.1, read on the forward strand.
GTCGAGCGCGTCGGCGGACAGGCCGCCGACGAAGCCGCGCATCGACGAGCCGAGGTAGAACGTCCAGGCGTCCTCCAGGTGCAGCGGCTGCACGTAGGCGACCTCCCGCACCTCGACGTCCCGCAGGCCGATCCACGACAGCCAGTCCGCGAGCTTGCCCGCCGTGTCGACGCGGGCGCTGTGGTTGGGCCGCGGCGGCGCGTCCTCCAGTTCCGGGCGGTCGGGCAGCGCGGCGGCGCGTCCGATCGGGACGATGCGGGACATGCCGTCGCCCCGCCAGGTGCTCACCGCGAACCGGCCGCCGGGCTTCAGCAGCCCGGCGAGGCGTCGGCTGCCCGCGTCCATGTCCGGGAAGAAGAACACCCCGAACGAGCTCTGCACGACGTCGTAGCCGTCGTGCGGCCAGGTGAGGACGTCGGCGGCCGCGAAGCGCAGGTTGCCCAGCCCGAGTGCGGCCGCCTCCCGGCGCCCCTCGTCGAGCAGTCCCTCGGCCACGTCGATCGCGTCGACCGCGCCGTCCGGCCCCACCGCGCGGGCGGCCGGGATGGCGGAGGCGCCGGTGCCGCAGCAGGCGTCGAGGACGCGCTCGCGCGGCCGCGGCCGCGCCACCGAGGTGAGGATCTCGCCGAGCGGCCGCCACAGGCGGCCCGACCAGGCGGCGAACTCCGATCTGGCCGCGGTGAACACCCCGGCCGCCGTCTCCGGATTCATGGCTGCTCCATCCTGGTCGTCAGTGCCACGCGTCGAGCAGATTGTCCCGGCTGAGGACGGTTTTCGGGAAATCATCTCCCGCACGGTGACCGGCAGCAGCGCCGGCACCGCGTCGTGCTGCACCACCAGAGCCACGGACCGGCGGGGCGCTCGACGCCGCCCGCGGTGACCTCGTGCAGCACGACGTGGCACTGACAGCGGGGGCGGTCACCGGTCGGTGGCCGCCCACCTTGCGCCATCGCTGTTACCAAAAGGCGCCAAACGCCGCGATCCGGCTACGCGAGCCCGGTCGCGGCCCGCCACTAAGCACGTTCCAGCACCAGCTCCGCGGTCACCGCATCGGGCGGGATCGTCGTCACCACCGGGCGCCCCGCCGCGCTCGTCAGCGTGTACTGCCCGGCATGCACCCGCTCGAACCGGTAGGTTCCGTCCGCGTCCGTCACCGCCGTGGCCACCGCGCGGCCGGACGCGTCCCGCAGCTCCAGCGCCAGTCCGGCGACCGGGCGGCCGCCTGCGGTCACCGTGCCGGTCAGGGTGCTGTGCGTGTCCAGCTCCAGGTCGACCTCGTGCTCCCGCCCGCCGCCCAGCGGCACCACCGTGGCCACCGGATCGGCGCCCGGCGCGGCCGCCACCAGCGTGATCTCACCGGCGTCGATACCGGTGATCCGGTAGCCACCGTCCGGATCGGACACCGTGCTGGCGATGACCTCCCCGCCCGCCCCGACGGCCGTCACCGCCGCCGTCGCGATCGGCCGCCCGCTGTGCCGGTCCCGCACCACGCCGCGCACGCTGGTCGCGGGTTCGAGCGTCACGTCCAACGGCACGGCCCCGGCCTCGAGCGTGACGACCGTCGCCTGCGGCTGGAACCCCGCGCGCGACACGATCAGCACGTAGTTGCCGGGCGCGAGCCCGCCGAGCCGGAACGACCCGTCCGCGCCGGTGCGAGCGCGGGACACCTGCGCGCCGACCCGGTCGGTCAACGTCAGGGTCACGTCCGGCAGCGCGCGCCGCCCGCTGCGCACCCGTCCGCTGAGCGTCACCTCTGCCGTCGTGGTCATGCCCGCTCCTCTCGCACTACCAAGTCGATGTCGTGCCGCTGCGTGACCCCGGCGCCGACCGAAACCGTCTCGTGCACAGCCGGGTGCTCCACCGCCACCAGCGTCAGCGGCTCCGCGGGCAGCGCCGCCAGCGCGAACCCGCCGTCCGAACCGGCCGCCGTGCTCGCCGCGACGCTCCCGTCGGCGCGGTGCGCGGTCACCGTGACCACCGCCGCGCCACGCGCGCCACGCACAGTGCCCGACACGCTCCGCCCGGCCGCGGCCCGCCGCCGCGCGGGCAGGAACGCGGCGACGAACAATGCCACCAGCGCCGCGCCCGCGCCGATCGCCAGCACCACCCGGAACCCGTCCTGCGACGGCACGGTGACCGGGCCCAGCGAGACGGTCATCTGCGCCAGCACCACACCCGCCACCGCGCTGGAGGTGGACGTGCCGATCGAGCGCATCAGCGTGTTCAGGCTGTTCGCCGACGCGGTTTCCGACACCGGCACCGCGGACATGATCAGCGAGGGCATGGCGCCGTAGGACAGGCCGATCCCGGCGCCGATGACGCACGAGGCGATCAGCAGCTGCCAGACCTCGCCCATCAACACGATGTTGAGCCCGTACCCGATCGAGTGCTGGACCCGCCGTTGTCCGACCCGCGCCCGTACTGCCCGCGCTCCCCGAAGCCCGGCGGCTGGCCGTAGCCGCGGGGCATCCGGTCGAACTGCCCGTAGCCGGGGCGCCCGCCGTCATTGGAACCCGCGGTCGCCCGTCCGATCGCGAAGCCACCCACGCCCCCGACGGCGAGCACAGCCGCGGCAATCCCGGCCACGACGCCGATCCCCAGCCGCCGCCCCGGCTTGGCGGGCCGCGGGGGAGCGCCGGACGGCACGCCGGGAACGGCGGCCGCCCCGGCGGGAAGCGCCGCTGCGGCCGCGTTCCCGGCTGGGGTGGCGTGGGGTGCCTGCGTCGGCGCGGCCCCGCCAGCGGGTGCGGCAGGAGCCGCCGCAGCATCGCCGGCCGCAGCCGCGTGCGGCGTCTGCGCGTGCGTGGTCACGTCGTCGGCCGATGGCCTGGCCGCCGGTTCGTCGCGGGGCTTCTCGTCGTCGTGCACGGGGCGTCCTCCTGTCCGGGCTCACATCGTGACCGGCCGGCCTGAGAGCACCCGCAGAACAACCTGTGCGCCGGCTATGGGCAGCCGCGCGGTCGGGTTGCACCGCTCGATCCGGTTGCCGCCGGGCTCGTAGACGTACAGGAAGAACGTCTGCTGGATCGCGTGCTTGTGCGGCCCCGTCTCGATGAACACGCCCTTGTCCAGCGCGATGTCCGCGGCCCGCAGGATGTCCTCCCGCGTATCCGTCGCGAACGCGATGTGGTGCAGCCGCCCGGACGAGCGCGTCCAGTCATTGGTGTAGACCAAATCGTAGGACTTCTGCGCGAAGTGCGTCCACTGCCCGGAGATCACGCCGTTGTCCAGCCGGATCTGCTCGGTCACCCGCCCGCCGAGCGCGTCGCAGATGAAGCCGCCGTTCGCCGCCGCGTCCTGGGCCAGGTAGTTGACGTGGCGAGCCGCCGCACGCACACCCCGCGCGCCGGGTACGCCTGGGCCTGGTTCTTCAGCGACGGCGGCAGGTGCTTGGGCGGGTCGTACTTCTGGGTCTCCCAGTAGATCTCCATCTCGTGCCCGTCCGGGTCCCGGAACACGTACGTCGGCCCGATCCCGGTGTCGCCGTCCTCCCAGCCGATGCCCAGCCCGCGCGCCTCGATCGCCGCGACGCGCCGCTTCAGCGCGTCCTCGCTCGACGCGCGCAGCGCGGTCCGCCCCATGCCCGAGGTCTTCGCGGCGGTCAGCTTGACGCTGTGGTGCTCGTGGTCGTCCCACGTGCGCAGGTAGACGGAATCGCCCCGCGAGCCGTTCTCGGTCAGGCCGAGGACGTCGACGAAGAACTCCAGGCTCTTCTCCGGTTCCGGGGTGAGCAGCTCGACGTGACCGAGGTGCGCGATCTCGTGCCGGGGCGAGGGTTCGAGGTGGGGCATCGGCGCCTTCCGGATGGTCAGGGACGGGGGAAAACGGTGCCGTCGAACAACTTCCGCGCGGTGCGGATGACGGTGGAGCGCGCCACACGGGGCCCGGGGGCCAGTTCGACCCCGACCTCCAGCGTGCCGCTCGGGTGCTCGACGCCGACCGGCGAACCGGGCGGCGGCGCGGCGAACAGCTCGTGACCGGCCGCGCCCTCCAGCATCAGCGCGGTCACCACGCTCACCGCGCCCAGCACACCGATCGACGGGTGCGGGCGCAGCGGGATGAACGTCCGGGTGCTGATGGCGCCGCCGTCCCGCGGCGCGGCCACCAGCGTGGTCTTCGGCACCGACGCGCCGCTGACGTCGCCGAGCCCCATCAGCTTCCCGGCTTCCAGCCGCAGGTCCTGGATCCGGCCGGCCAGGCCGGTCAGCTCCTCCGCCGGCTCGTAGCCGGTGATCCCGAAGTCGGCGGCGCGCGCCACGACGACGGGCATCCCGTTGTCCACGCAGGTCACCGGGATGCCGCCGATCTCGTCGACGACGTTCCCGGTGGGCAGCAGGCTGCCGCACACCGATCCCTCGGTGCCGGTGAACTCCAGCTCGACCGGCGCGGCGGTGCCGGGCACGCCGGAGATCGCCGTCGTGCCGTGGTAGTCGACCCGGCCGCCGGGGGTGGCGAACGTGGCCACCGCGATCGAGTCGGTGTTGACCATCCGCACGCGCACGGTGGTGCGCTCGCCACGGGCGGGCACCAGGCCGCGCTCGACGGCGAACTGGCCGACGCCGGCGAGCAGGTTGCCGCAAGTCTGCCGGTCCGAAACCGTCGCATCCTCGATGCCGACCTGCAGGAACAGGTAGTCGACGTCCCGGTCGCCCTCGGCGGGGGAGACGATCGCGACCTTGCTGGTGACCGGCTGCGCGCCGCCGAGCCCGTCGAGCTGCCGCGGGTCGGGCGTGCCCATGATCCGCAGCAGCAGGTCGTCGCGCTCGGCGGGGTTCGCGGGCAGGTCCGAGGCCACGAAGTACGCGCCCTTGGACGTGCCGCCCCGCATCAGCATGCACCGCACGCTCATTCGCGCTCCAGCTTCGTGTACTCCTCGGCCGTCAGGTACCGGACGCCGAGGTCGGCGAGCTTCTCGCGCAGCCCGTAGCGGTCCAGGCCCAGCTCGCCGGCGCGGAACGCCTGCCGCGTGGCCTCTTCCTTGTCCGCGCGGGCCCGCGACGCGCGCAGCCCCTCGCCGACGAGTTCACGTGGCACGCACAGCACGCCGTCGTCGTCGGCCAGGATCGCGTCGCCAGGGCGGATGGCCTGCCCGCCGATCACGACCGGCATGTTGACCGAGCCCGCGGTCGCCTTGACGGTGCCCTGCGCGCTCACCGCGGCCGACCACACCGGGAACCCCATCGCGCGCAGGTCCGCGACGTCCCGCACCCCGGTGTTGATCACGAGCCCGCGCACCCCGCGGTGCTGCAGGGCGGTGGCGAACAGCTCGCCGAACAGCCCGTCCCGCGAGGGCGACGTGGTCGTGACGACCAGGACGTCGCCGGGGCGGCACTGCTCGACGGCGGCGTGGATCATCAGGTTGTCGCCCGGCCAGCACAGGGCCGTCACGGCGGTGCCGCCGATGCGGGCGCCGTCCTGGATCGGCCGCAGGTCCGGGCCGAGCAGGCCGGTGCGGCCCAGCGCCTCGTGCACGGTCGCGACGCCGAACTCCGCGAGTGCGGCGACGTCGTCGCCGTCGGCGCGGGGCGGGTCGGTGACGATCACCTTGTTCACGCGGGGACCTCCTCGGCGCCGGTGGCCGGCTGTGGCATGGCTTCCTCTCCTCGCTTCGGGTCGTGCTCAAGTCAGCATGCTTTTTGCGGCCAAAATTGTCAACAATCTTGTGTGCATGATCGTGCGCCGCGTGGCAAGTTCAACGTGGTGCACGTGGCTGGGCGGCGTCCCAGTGGCCGTGGCGAGCCGGGCCGGCGGCCCCGGGGCACTCGGGTTGAACCACCGGGGACCTGGTCGGCGTCGCTGCCCGGGCAATGACGAGACCTGGCCCCACTGTCCTCCGGCTCGCGCCGGCGCGGTAGGGCCGGGGGGCGAGCGGTGCCCGGCCGGCCGGCCCCGGTCTCGCCGGAAGCGTGATACCACCCGTACCGGTGACCGACGCGGACCTGCTGCTCACGGCGGGCAGTCGCTTCCGGGCGTTTCAGGCCGCCGTCCGCACGAACGGAGTGCGCGGAACGCCCGGTCGTCACGGTGCGATGGCCGGTGGCGGCGCCGCGAGGGTAGCCGGCACTCGTCGATCTTCAGCCGAACGGGGAACAGCCGTTTGCGGGGCCGGGTGGCGCGATCGAGACTCGGGGACATGGTCAACAGCGGTGGCAATGACATCCTGGCCGAGCGCGAGATCAACTTCTCGGCGGCTCTGCGTGGTTACGACCGCCGGGAGGTCGACGCCTACATCCGCCGGCTGCGCGCGCGGGCCGGGCACCTGGCGAGCGAGCTGGAGGAGAAGGAGCGGCGCCTGTCCGAACTGGGCGGTGACACGTTGGTCCCGCTGCAGGTGGTGGGCTCCGGCAACATCGGCGCCCGGGTCGAGCGGATCATCGCCCAGGCCGAGCTGGAAGCGCGGGAGATCCGCGAACAGGCCGAAAAGGACGCCGCGGAGATCCGCAAGGCGTACGAGGACCAGGCCGACGAGGCCCGCCGTCAGCGTGAAGACCTGGCGAAGCAGGCGAACGAGGAGGCGCTGGCGATGATCCACCGGGCCGAGCAGGAGGTCGAATGCCTGCGCGGCACCCGGAAGACGCTGCTCGCGCAGCTGGTGCGGATCGGCGAGATCATCGATTCGGCGGCCGAGCAGGCCGCACGCACCCCGGAGCTCCAACCGCCCGCGATGCCGTTGCTGTCGACCGGAGCGGACGACGAAGCGTCGACCACGGTGTCCGATGAGGACGCTCCCGTCGCGGGGATCGTGGAAGCTGAGCCTGTCGAGGCACCGGAGTCCGATGTGGACGAGACCCCCGCGGACGAGATCCCGGACGCGCCGGAGCCCCGTAAGCCGGCCGAAACGGGCAAGATCAGCCCCGCGATCCTCGCGGCGAAGGCCCGCCGCCAGGCGAAGCAGGAAAAAGCCGCCGCCGCGGCAGCCGAGAACTGACGAACGCCCCAGCAAGAGGGGTGCGCCGCGACGCGCCGCACCCCTCTTCCTGTAACGGCGCGGAGGTCACGCCCCACGCACCCGCGCCTCGCCGAGGATGAGCGGGTCGAGGGCCGGATGTGCTTCGTCGGCCAGTTCCCACCATGCGACTGCCTGCTCCTCGTCACCGCGTGCCATGGCGATGTTGCCGAGACCGGTGTAGGCGCGCGCGGCCTCGTGGGGACTTCCGCAGGCCTCCGCCCGCGCGACCGCTTCCTGGTAGGCGGCACCGGCGCGCGTGTGGTCGGCGAGGTGGAAGTACGCCCACCCCAGGCAGTTCAGGGTCATCGCGGCGTCGAAGCCGAGGTCGAGCCGGTCGAACACGTCGAGCGTGGCGGCGGCGAGCTCGGCCGCTTCGGCGGCCCGCCCCAGCGCGGTCAGGACCAGCGCCATGCCGCGGCGGGTGATAGCGGCATTGCGTGAGTTGCCCACCCGTTCGTAGAACTTCAGGGCCTCGCGCAGGTCCGCGAGTGCTCCCCGGTGATCTCCCAGGTAGTGCCTGGCCCACGCCTGGTGGGCGAGCACGGTGCTCTCCCCGTGTTCGTCGCCGATCTCGCGGTAGAGCGCCAGCGCCTCCCGGTAGCACTCCGACGCGCCCCGGATGTCACCGCGGTCGATCAGGCCGACCCCGAGGTTCGCGGTGGTGGCAGCCTGGGCCCATTGGTCACCGGCCGCCTCCGCGGCGGCGCGGGCGGCGCGGTGCGTGTCGCACCAGGTGTCCCAGGCCTTGATCCGGAAGAAGTAGTTTCGCAGGAAGTACGCGAGCTGCCAGCACCGCGCGTGGTGACCGTCTTCCCCGGCCGCGCGGCACAGCGTGGCGAGGGCGCGCCATTCGAGCCGAAACCAGTCCAGCGCCTGTTGTTCCGTCGCCGGATCCGCGGGCGCGGGTGCGTCACCGGCCATCTCGACGGTGGGCCGGAACCGCAGCGGCGCGATGAGGCGATCGGCGAGTTGCGCGGTCCGGACCGCGAAGTCGAGCAAGCGCCGCTGAGCCTGTGCCACGTCCGGCCGGTCGAGAGTGGCGAGGATGTGCTCTCGGGCGAAGGACTTCACCAGGTCGTGGAACGCGTAGCGGCCCGCGGACGGCTGGCTGAGGAGGTGGGCGTCGTAGAGGCGATCGAGCAGCCGGTCGGTCTCGTGGTCCTCGTGGCCGCCGAGCGCGCTCGCCGATCCGAGGTCGAATTCGAGTCCGGGGTGCAGGGCCAGCAGGCCGAGCAGCCGGGCTTCGTCGGCGGGAAGGTGCTGTGCCGACAGTTCGAACACCGCGCGCACACTGCGTTCGCCGTCGTCGAGCTCGCGCAGGCGGGCGTTCGCGTCGGCGAGCCTGCGATCCAGTTCCCGCACGTCCCACGCCGGACGCGTACGCAGCCGCGCGGCGGCGATGCGCACGGCCAGCGGCAGATGTCCGCAGCGGCTCACGATCCGCGTCACCGCGTCACCGGGCCCGCAGCGGGCGAGCGAGGAGAAGAGCTCTGCCGCGGCGGCGGGGGACAACACGTCCAGCGGAACCTGCGCCGCCTCGTCCAGCGGGGCGAGCCGGGACCGGCTGGTGATCAGCACCCGGCATTTCGGCTCGGCCGGCAGCAGGGGCCTGACCTGAGCAGAGCTCACCGCGTTGTCCAGGACGAGGAGGACACTGCGGCCCCGCAGCCCGGCGCGGTACAGGGTGGCGCGGTCGTCCGGGGCGGCCGGGATCGTTTCGGGCGGCACACCGAGGGCCCGGAGCAGGCGGTCGTGCACCTCGGGGGGCTCCGCCGCCCTTCCGCCGGGCCCGCGGAGGTCGACGAACAGGCAGCCGTCGGCGAACGAGGCCTCGAACCGGTGCGCGCACCGCACCGCGAGTTCCGTCTTGCCGACACCGGCCAGGCCCGAGATCACGCACACGCCGCCGTCGGCCTCCAGCGCCTCGCGCACCCTGGAAAGTTCCTCGTCCCGGCCGACGAAGGTGCTCACCGCAGGCGGCAGGCCCGAGGGACGAGGCTCGGGCCGGGTGCGGCGCCGAGGGGCCGCCGCACCGGGCAGCAGCGGGGTCAGCGCTCCCGGCGCGCCGAGTTCGGCCTCGCACAGCGCGGCGAGCGAGGGATTCGGGGCGGTCCGGCCGGTTTCGACCTTGCTGAGGTAGCCCTTGCTGTAATGCACGCGGTCCGCGAGTTCGGTCAGCGAGATTCCCGCCGCTCGGCGGAGCCTGCGCAATTCGGCGCCGAATGTCGCTCGCTCGGTCATCAGGCTCCACCCTTGTCGGACGATCAGTATGGCCCGGCGGAGGCGCCGCGCACAGCGTCCGCCCGGGTGGCCGGCCGGGTCCGCGGACCCGGCCGGCAGCTGCGCGCACAGCCGGTCTTCACGCCACATCGGGGCCTCAGCCGAAGACGATGGTCAGCAGGGTCACGATCAGTTCGACGGCGTGGGTCTGCATTGCGGTACCTCCTCCCCGGCCTCGCCGACCACGGAGACCGGGTGGCTCACGGGCGCCGCCGCGGGCCGGTGTCCCAGCGAGACGCCCAGCACGACGGCCAGCACCGTCAACCAGAAGGCGATTCGCAGGAGCAGCGAAAACGAGCAGACGACTTTCATTTTCGTCTCCTTTTGCGGGACGTGCCGGGGCGGCACTCGAGAACACGGGAATTCCGTGGTTCGAAGGGTTTTCCGCGGATTTCCGGCGGCTCACCAAGAATGCGATTCCCGGGGTGCGCCCGACAAGGAGTTTCCTGTTTCCGGCTCCGGTGGGAAACGGAAACCGGGCGGTGACGATCGCGCGGTCCGTCGCGCCGCTGCTGGACAAGGCGCGCAGGGGTGGCCAGGATGTGGAATCGCGCCGGAAACTGCGGGAGGACGGGTGAGCGTCAGCACGACGGACGTGGCTGCGGAGCTGAAGATTCTGCGAAAGGGGCGAGGGGTGTCCGCGAACCGGCTGGTGGAACGCGTCGGACCGGCATTGCACGCGGTGTGCGGCATTTCCGCCGCGGACAATGCCGCGGTCATCCGGCAGAAGGTGTCAGACCGGTTGGGGGCGCTCATCGAGGCGCTGCCGGACGACCTGCGGACGTCGCTGCTGGCCGCGTTCGGGTTGCACGAGCAGGCGCAGCACCCCTTCTACCAGGAACGCGTGCACTGGGCCGCGCAGACGCTGGACCGGGACGCCCGCACGGTCCGGCGGCGCATCGACGAGGGCATCGACCGGCTCGCCGAACTCGCGGTGGCCGGCGCCGAGCCCGCGGAGGCGCCGGCACCCAGCCGGAGCTGGCACACCGAGGAGCTCCGCGTGGCGCTCGCGCTCGACCAGCCGGTGCCGGAGGCGTTCGAGTTCCGGCGAGTGGTCGTCGACGCGGACGAGATCGACGAGCTGGACCTGGCGCTGACCCTGACCTCGGCGGGGCCGAACAGCACGCCACTGCAGGAGACGGACCTGCAGGTCGACGTGTTCTACGGTGGTGTGCTGACCGGGCGGCGCATGGAGTCGAGCGACCGGATCGGTCTCGCGCTCCGGCCGCCCGGCCGCCTCCGGCGCGGCGATCGGCACGACATCGCGCTGCGGTTCCGCGCGGGCTTGCGCCAGCCCCACTACGTGTGCGTGCCGCGGCACCCCTGCGACCTGTTCGACCTGCACATCCGCTTCGCCCGGCCGTTGCCGGCCGAGGTCGTGCGACTGGACAAGGCGTTCCAGGACGACGCCCGCGACCACTCCGCTCGCGGCACGCCGATCGAGCCCGACGAGGCCGGCGAGGTCCACGAGCAGTTCCGCCACCTGGTACCCGGGTTCGCCTACGGCGTGCGCTGGCGCCCCGCCGCCGGGGGCTGACCGGGTTCACGGTGTCCGTACCGTGGCCCGCGCCGCACTGGCCTTTGCGGACAGTGCGCGAGGCGCTCGGAAGGTGCGGCGCACGTCGGCGGCCGCCTCGTCGACGATCCTGGTGGCGCGGTTCCGCGACGCGGGGTCCGCCAAGGCAAGTGCCATGCCGAGGTCGAGGCGGGTCGCCAGGGTCTCGGGGTGCCGCAAGCCGAGAACCCTCGCCTGTCCGGCGACGATGTCGTCCAGAACCCGGGCCTGACGGCCGAAGTCGCCCAGCCGCCCGTGGCTCGAGGCGATCGCGTGGCGAACCCGGTACCGCAGCGGGTTGTCGTCACCGAACTCGCCGAGGAGGACCGTTTCGGTTCCGGACAGGACTTCGAGCGCCTCCTGCACGCGCCCGGCGGCGGTCAGCGCGCGAGCCACCGGCACCGACGCGGCCAGGGTCAGCGGGCTGCGGGCGCCCTCCTGCTCGCGGTACTTCGCCGTGAGGTCCCACAGCACGGCCGGCTCGTCCGGTGTGTGCAGGTGCTCCATGTCCAGCGCCAGCGCCGCGTCCGCCCACAGCAGCATCGCTTCGGCGTGACCGCTGTGGTGGTGGCGGCCCCGTCGTCGGTACGCGCCGGCCACGTCGGCCGCCAGGTCACGGGCGGGACGGAAGCTGCCCATCAGGAGCAGGTTCCGCGCGTGCTCGAGTTCCATCGCCGCCGTGCGGTCGGCGTCCGCGGGGAGCCCGTGCGCCCCGTCGAACAACGGCAGGGCGCGGTCCGGGCGGCCCCGGAACCGCCGGGCCCTGGCGAGCGCCGTGATCGCGCGGAGCCGCAGCTCCGGCCGGCGCGGCCACCGGATCGCGTCGTGCCGCCAGAACACCTCGTCCGCCGCGGCGTAGTCACCCTGGCAGTCCAGGGCCTCGGCGGCGGTCAGGCCGGCTTCGTACCGGACCGTCTCGTCGGTGGCGGCCGCCACCGCGTGCCGAGCGTGCCGGACCGCCTGGGCGTACAGGCCGCAGTCGATCTCCACGCGGGCGGCGTCGGCGTAGTCGGCGGCGGTGGCGTTGCCTGCCAGGATGGCGGCCCGCACTTCGCCCGCCGCCGCGTGATCTCCGAGGGTGGAGTAGGCGGCTGCGACGGGACGCAACAGGGCCGCCCTGGGCCCGGTCGCCCGCTCCGCGAGTGCCCTGGCGTGCTGGAGCAGCAGTACCCGATGCCGGGGGTCGTCCGCCAGCAGGCGAAGTGTGGTGCCGGTGACTCTGGCGTCAGGTTCGGCGTGCGGGAACGCGCTGCGGGCGACTTCGAGAACCAGTGTGTGCAGCCGGATGCAGCCGGGGGCGGGCCGGGCGAGGCCGCGTGCCACGAGTTCACCGGCCGCCGCGGTCACGGCGTCAGTGGACAGTCCGAGCGCTTCGGCGGCGAAGCCGGTGGGGATCGGGACCGGAGCGAGCACGGTGCCCAGCAGCACGAGCTTCCGCGCGACCGCCGGAAGCTCGCTGATCAGGTCGAGGATCGCCTGCGGAGCGGTGCTCGGCCGTGCCGCCAGCACTTCCGCGTCGAGCGTGTCCGGCCTGCTGCGGAGGAGGTGGGCGTTGGCGCGGATCGCGAAGGGGTGCCCGTCGCAGCGTTCGACCAGACCGCGGACGGCATCACGCTCGTCCTCGCGCAGCGGGCGGATGCCGTCGAACAGGCGGAGTCCGTCCGATGGCGGCAGGCCGGCGAGGCCGATCGCCGGGGCGGGCCAGGCCGGCTGCGCCACGCGTGCCGTCACCAGGGTCGCCACCTGCGCTGTGGGCAGCACGATCTGGTCCAGGACGGCGGGCGGCAACCCGGCGGGGACGTCGTCGACGAGCACCAAAGTGGGCTCGTCGATCCGTTCGGCGGCGAGCCGTCGCAGCTGGGGGAGCGTGAGCCCGGTCGTGTCCACCGCGAGCCGCCGGGACAGCGCGGCCGACAGGGTGAGGTGGAACAGCGACAGGAAGTCCGCCGGATCGAGGTGACCGAACGGTCCGGTGCGGACGGTCCCACCGGGGTAGGCGCCCCGGAAGAGCGTCGCGTACCGCCCGGCCGTTGCGGTCTTGCCTGATCCGGGCGCCCCGCAGATCACCGCGGCCGGTGCGGCCGGCGCCCCGCCGACGGCGAACCTGGCGCCGCAGAGGGCTTTGTGGATGCTCCAGAACACCTCGTGGCGGCCTGCGAACTGATCGGTCACGGGGCTTTCCACGGGCCATCGTTCCCGCACCATCTCGGCCAGTTCGGCCGCGCTCCCGGGCATGGGGACGACGCACTGGGCGAGTTCCGCCGGAACCAGGTGCGCGACGTCCCGATCCGCCGACAGCGCCAGCACCCGGCTCGAGCCGCCACCGGACGCGGCCAGGAAGGTCGTGATCAGCGCCCACTGGCGGGGCCCGCTCAACGGCCGCGACCGCGAATGCACGGCGAGCAACAGGTGAGCGCCCGCCAGCGCTTCCGCGGTCGCGGCGGTGACGACGTCGGGACCGTCCGGATCGTCGTCGAACCGCACGGTCAACCCGTGCTCGCGCAACTCGCGCTCGAGCCCGCCCGCCCCGGCGACGGCGTGGGGGAAGGTCAGGAAGACGTCGCAGCGGGGCGGGACCCTCGGGCGCCGCACTGACTTATCCGGGAGAACCACGGCGCTGGGATCGGCATCCGCGGCCCGTCCGCTACACCTTTCCGGAAGTGTCCGGTAATTGACCTGTCCCGCCGCGGCCGGTCAGCCGCCGAACGGACAAATCCAGGACAACAACCGCGCCACCGCAACGGCGAACCGCGCCACCCCGATCAACCGGGTACCCGTCCTCGTTACCAGGGAGACAGAGATGGACATCGCCAGTGGTACCGCGGCTGGCCCGGGAAGCGGACTCGCCGTGGCGTCGTGGTGGGCCGAGCCGTGACCGCCAGTGTTTCGCCGCCGGTGACCGCCGTCGATCCGCCGCCGTCCGGCCCCACCGGGGAGTACGCGGTTCTCGCGGATCTCCCGAGGCCGGAGGGGCGGCTCGAAAAGGACGTGCTCGACCCGGTAGTCGCGGCCGCCCGGCGGGGCGACGAACGCGCGGTTCACACGTTGATGACACTCGTCAAACCGGTGGTGGCCCGGTACTGCCGGGCGCGGATGGGCGGCCGTGACCTGTCCTACCTCTCCGCCGACGACGTCGCGCAGGAGGTGTGCCTGGCCGTCGTGAAAGCGCTGCCCGGCTACGAGGACCGGGGCGGCTCGTTCCTGTTCCTGGTGCGGGCGATCGCGGCGAACAAGGTGGCCGACGCCTACCGCCTGGTGTCGCGCGACCGTTCGGAGCCGGTGGCGCAGCTGCCGGAAGACGGGACGGTCTGGCGCGACCCCGAGGAGCACGTGCTCACCCTCGACCTCGGACGACGTCTGAACGGCCTGCTGGCGCAACTCCCGCCGGCGCAGCGGGAGGTCCTGGGCCTGCGCGTCGTCGCCGGGTTGTCCACGGCCGAGACCGCCCAGTCGATGGGCATCACGCCCGGCAACGTCCGGATCAGCCAGCACCGCGCGCTGACGAGGTTGCGGCGGATGATCGCGGAGGAGTCCGGTCAGGAGCGGAGCCGGTGAACGAGCCGGGCGACCAGCTCGTCGGCGATGTCGTGAGCCGACGAGCGCAGGTCCGCAACGGCCAGCGCCTCCTCCGCATCCACGCGAACCCGGTCGTGCCCGTGCACGGTGACCGAGTTGCGCGAGGGTTCGTCCAGCCGTCCGAGGTAGACCAACATGGCGTGGTCGAGTCCGATCGCCGGAGCCAGGTCGCGCGGCAGCGGGACGTCGACGCGGAGGAGTAGGTCGAGGATGTCCGCGAGCCGGCCGGTCAGGTCGTTCTCGTCGAGCACCGAGCCGATCGACCTCGCCGGCAAGCCGAACCAGCACGACCGCTGACCGTCCCGGTGCACGGCCAGCCCTGCGTCGCCGTCACGGGTGCAGGCCCAGGCGAGTTCGTCCGAGAAGCCGGTGTCCAGAGCCTGGGCGTGCGTGAACAGGTCCCGGGCGCGACCGGTGCCGGCCAGCTCATCGGCGAGCTGCTGGAGCCGTCGGATCCTGAGCCGGTCGCCGTCTTCGACGGGAGCGAGGTGCAGTTCGACCGTGGCCCGCTGCGGGCGGTAGCGGCCGAGGAGATCCGCTACCCAGACCACCGTTGCGGGCCGGGCGAGCCGCCGCCACTGTGGTGACCGACCGGCCGGAACCGCGCCGGGACCCGATTTCGGTGGCAGGACAACAGGCGGGCCAAGGGGCGGGCGGACGTGTTCGGGTTGCCTGGTCAGCGTGCGGAGGAGGTACTCCACGCCTCCGGGGGAGCTGACGTCGTAGCGGTCCACGTTGTACGGCTGCAGGAAGAGCGGGATCTCGTCGATGCGGTGCCCGGGCAGGATCACGGGCAGGACCTTCCTGGTCCATTTTTCCCGGTCCTCCGAGAGCAGGTCCCGCAGCAGCGCCGCTTCGGCCTGGACGCCGCGGTGGCGGTCGGCGGGCCCGAGGCCGTCGCCCATCTCGCGGTAGACCTTGGACGCCACGACGAGCACGAAGTCGGCGCTCAGGATGTGCTCCGTGGCCCAGGCCTGCCAGTCGCGGCGGTCGGTGTCCGCCCAGCTGTCGATGTCCGCGTCGATGCCCTGTGCGCGCAAGGAGGCAGCGAATTCGCGCACCGTCGCGCGGTGCTGTTCGTCGTCATGCGCGTAGGAAATGAAGACGGTCACGGTCGAACCCACCGGGAAACGATAGAGCACCGTTCCCGGGGCGGTCCGGAAGTCGCGCTGGACAAATAGTGGACAGCTTGCCCATTCGCCTGCGCGGGCGGCGTTTCCCGTGAGAACGTACGGGCGGTCGGGATCCGGGAAAGGATGGCCAACGTGCGGAATCCGGGTACCGTCGGTATTTCACCGCGGGTGTACGTCTCCTACACGCGGGATTCGCCGGAACACGTCAGGTCGGTGCGGGAGTTCGCGGCATTCCTGCGCACCGGGCTGGGTGTGGATGCCGAACACGACGAGTGGCACGCCACCGAGCGCCGCGACTGGATCGCGTGGACCGTCGACCAGTTGCGGACAGCCGAGTTCGTGCTGGCCATCGCCTCGCCGGAGTACAAGCGCGTGGCCGACGGCGGGCGGCAGCGCACCGAGGGGCGCACGCGTGAGCTCGAAGCGGCGATGCTCCGCGACAACCTCGCCCGCAACATCCCGGAGTCGACCCGGCGAGTGCTGCCTGTCGTCCTGCCGGGCGGCCGTCCCGAGGACATCCCGGACTGCCTGTGCCCGTCGTCCCAGGGCTACTACACGATCCCGCGATTCACCCGCGACGCAGCCGAGGACCTCCTGCGCGTCCTGAGCGGCGCGCCGCTGCACGAGAAGCCCCCGCTCGGGACGTTCACCCCTCCCATGCCCGGTGTCGACCCGGTCGTCGTGGTGCACCGCGCCGCGGCTCCGCCGACCGACCGGGTCCTGGCCGTGGGAGCGGTCGTCGACCTCGGCGGGGTTCGACGGCTCGTGGACGGGCAGCACTGGTCGGAACACCCGAACCGGGACCACGCGGCCGTCTGCCGCCAGGCACGGGCCTCGGCGTTGCCGCCGGACGACGGCAGCGCCTGGCTCCGGCAGGTGGAGGTGCGGCAGCCGACGGGAGCGGCGGACGCGGCCGTCGCCGCACTGGCCCGGGAGCACGAAATCCTGACCGCGCTGGACGGCCGGGCGCCGGAACTGCCGCGGCCTCTGGGTTTCTTCCGCGACGGTCACCTCGCGACACTCGCCACCCGCTGGCCGTCGTCGCGGAGCCTCGGCGGTCCGGGCGAGACGCTCGCCACCGACATCCCGGCGGTCGGCGAGACCGTCGACCCGTGGCGGATGCGGCAGGTGCTGCGGGGCGTAGCCGGGCTCTGCGGCGCGCTCGCCGCGCTGCACGCTGCCGGTGCCGCGCACCGGAACCTGACGCCGGAGCGAATCGTGCGGCTCGACGACGGCCGTCTGGCGCTCGTCGACCTCGGCCTCGCCGCCTCCGCGCCGGCGCCGGGGGAAGGACCCGGCCGGTACCGGGCGCCCGAGCAGCGCCGCGGGAGCTCCCGGCGCACCGGCGCCGCCACCGACGTCTACCAGGTGGCGGCCGTGACCCACCACCTGCTCACCGGAACCCCGCCCAGCCCGGCGGTGGCGTTGCCGATCCGGGTCCGGGTGCCCGCGCTGCCGGACGGTGTGGCCGAGGTCCTGGACGCCGCGCTGGCGGCCGACCCGGCCGCCCGCCCCGCGCTGAGCGCACTGATCCCGGCTCTCTCGAACCTCCCCGCCATCCCCGCCTGAGGACCCGCCCGTTGTTCCGCACAGTCGAACTCCCCACGCCCGCCGTCCTCGTGCCCGCCAGGGAGCTGCACACCAAGCTGGCCAGGACCGGCCGTGACCACCCCGGTCTGCCGAGCGGACTCGATCAGGTGCTGCGGGACCTGGCCGTCCGCCAGGAGGGCGTGCCCGTGACCGTCGCCGAACCGAGCCGCCCTGGTAGTGACCGGAGCCTGCGGCTGCACACCTACGGCTACGTGGTCACCCTGTTCCCCACCCGCAACAGGGACGGTTACCTGGTCGTGGGGATCGATCCGCTCCGGATGCGCGACCACGACCGCCTCGCGGACGGGCACCTCCTGGTCCGCACCAAATGGCGGGCGGTGTTCGAGCTGCCGCAGATCCCGCCCGGCAGCAGCGCCTACTGGCCCCGGCTCAACGGGGAATGGGATGCGCTGGTGCGGGCGCGTGGAGACCGGCGACAGGCCCCGGACATCTCTCCGGCCCACGAACGGTTCCTCGACACGCTCGACGAGCTCGTCGAAACCACGCGCCGGTTCGCCGCGCGCGACGACGACTCGCTGGCGAGGTACCCGTACCGCTCGGCCGATCCGGTGGGGGAGCGGCGCTTCAGCGGCGCGCCGGTCTACGTGTTCCGGATCGCCGGGGACCGGATGCCGGAGCGCGGACGGCTCGTCCGGCTCCGTGGCGAGCCGGAACAACGCGGGGAAGTGGTCCGGGTCCAGGACGACCTGGTGACCGTGCGGTTCGACCAGCCGCTCGACTGGAACCGGCTGGCGCCGCAGGGCGAGCTCCAGGACCGGCCCAACGAGGTCGTCTACGCCAAGCAGCGCGAAGCCGTCGCCCTCCTGCGGTCGCGGAAGGCACACAACCGCAACCTGATGTCCGTCTTCGTCGACCACGACGCGCGGCCGTTGACGGCGGTGTCCGCCGAGCCGGCGGAGACCCTCGACGCCGACCAGCTCGCCGCGTTCCGGGCCGCGCTCGGGGTCCGCGACGTGCTGGCCGTGCTGGGCCCGCCCGGCACCGGCAAGACGCGCACGATCAGCGAGATCGCCAGGGCTCGTGCCCTGTCGCCGGACCGCGGCCGCACGCTCATCGCGTCGTTCACGAACCGGGCGGTGGACAACGTCCTGGCCAAGCTGCCCCGGGACGTGGTCGTGGTCCGCGTCGGCAGCGAGGGCAAGGTCGACGCGGAGGGCCGCGCGTTCCTGCTGGAACACCTGGCCGCCGAGCTGCGTGCCGAGATCATCGCCACCACGGCGGTCGCGCGGCAGGGTTACGAAGGTGTGCCTGCGGCGCAGGAGTGGGCCGGCGAGTTCGGCCGGCGAATCGCCGCCTTGCGGGAGGACCTGGCGGCGGAGGCCCGCGCCGGGCAGGCACTGGATGCGGCTCGCCGGTCTGTGGGCGGGCCGGCTCAACAGCGGGTGGACGACCTCGCCCGCGCTCTCGGCGACCGGGAACGCGCGGCCGCGCAACGCGCCGACCGGCTCCGGAGCCTGCTCGAACGCCAGGAGCGTGCGCGGCGACGCGGGTCGTGGAGCGGGCGCTGGGCCGCGTGGATGGCGCGGCGGCGGAGCGACCGCGCCGACCGGCTGCGGGCGGACTTGGCGGCCCGCGGCCAGGAAGCCGCCGTGCTGCGCGGCCGCCTGCACGAGGCCGCCGCCGCGCTCGACCTGGCCACCCGGGACGCGCCCCAGGTGATCGCGGCGGCCGGTGTACTCGACCAGGCGGTGTCGGCACGCCGCCGGCGGGCGGCCGAGGCCGGTCAGGCGCTCGACGCGATCCGGGCGGCGCTCGGGCCCGTCCACGCCGTGCCGGTTCCGCCGGACACCGGCGATCCCGCTGCCTTGCTGGCCGCGCTGACCGACGTCCACGTCGGGCTCGGGCCCTGGCTGGCGTGCCTCACCACCCGCGCCCGGCTGCTCGACGAGTGGCGGACCGCGGTGTCCGGGGCGACCGAGCAGCTGTACCCGGAGCTGGTCCGGTACGCCGACGTGGTCGGCGCCACCTGCACCGGAGCCGCGTCCCGTCCGGAGATCGCCGGGGAGACCTTCGATCTGGCGATCATCGACGAGGCCGGTCAGATCGGCACGGCGGACGTGCTGGTCCCCCTGGTCCGGGCCGACCGCGCGGTCCTGGTCGGCGATCACCGCCAGCTTCCCCCGATCGTCGGCAGCGACGTGCTGGCGTGGGCGGAGGAGACCGGCGACCCCGCGGTCCGGGATCTCGTGACCAAGAGCGCACTGGAGATCCTGGTGGAGCGGCACGCGCTGCCGCCGAGCCACCTGGTGGCGCTGACCCAGCAGCGGCGGATGCCGAAGGTGATCGCCGACTTCGCCTCCGCGGCCTTCTATGGCGGGCGGCTGACCACGCACGTCGAGCGCGTGCACAACGACCCGCTGTTCACCGGCTCGCTGGTCTTCGCCGACACCTCGCAGCTGCCGGTGCGCGACCGGTCGGAAACGCCCGTGCGGCGCGGTGCGACGCGCGGGACGGTCAACCACGCGGAGGCCCGGCTGCTGGCCCGGCTCGCCGCCTTCTACCACCGGCTCGGCGCGGACTGGGCGCTGATCGTGCCCTACCGGGCGCAGCGACGGCTGATCGCCCAGCTCCTCACCGAGGACATCCCGGACCTGGATGCGGTGGATCACCACGTGGGCACCGTCGACGCCTTCCAGGGCGGCGAGCGTGACGTGGTCCTCTACGGGTTCACCCGCAGCAACCGCGCCGGCGAAGTGGGGTTCCTGGACGAGCTCCGGCGGGCCAACGTCGCGTTCACCCGCGCCCGGCGGCAGCTGGTGCTCGTCGGCGACATGGACATGTTGTGCCGGGCACGGGACCGCGGGTTCCGCGACCTGGCCCACCTCCTGCGTGCGCATGTGCTCGCCCACGGCGAGGTGCGGCACCACCGGGAGCTCATGACCGTGCTGGAGCAGCGGGAAGCGGGAGCGGAACTGGCATGACCGGCAGCGGAAAACCCTTGCTGTACCCCGAAGAGCGGGCGCTCGACGACGCGGCGTGGGAACAGGGGCTCACCCCGTCGCGGATCTTCGCGATCCTGCTGCCGGTGTGGCAGGTCGAGGTGCGCGCCACCGTCACCGAGGGCAGGCCCTACGAGCTCATCGACCGCTTCCTGGAGCGCGGGATCCTCGAGGGCGGGCTGACCTCGGTGGCCGAGCTGTCGCGGTTCTTCGCCCTGGACGAGCCCCTGGTCGACCGCGCCGTCCGGGTGCTGTCGGCCATCGGGCACGTCGCCGTCCGGGACGGCCGTCTCGCCCTCACGGAGCTGGCCCTGCGGTCGCAGCGGGACCAGATCTGCTACGTGACCACGCGGGAGGACCGGCGCAAGATGTACTTCGACGCGTTCTCCTCACGGCCGTTCAGCCGCGGCTACTACGACGCAGGCACCGTCACGTTCCTGACCGCGGACAAGGCCGCCGCGGCCACGGCCGCCCACCCGTACCCGCGGTTCCTGAAACTGACCAGCACGCACGGCTTCCGCCGGGACGCGCTGCGCGATCTCGAGGGCCGGTCGGACCGGGACCACTATAATCTGCCGTTCCGCGTCGAGCAGCCGGAGAGCCTCGGCGAGGAATGCGTGTACCTGCCGGTGTACCTGGTTCGCGCGGCCGATGCCCGGCGCGCGCCGCGCTACCTGGTCTACAGCCAGATCACCGACACCGCGGACCCGGAACTGAGCGACCTGTGCGGGTCGCTGCCCGAGATCACCGGGCTGGTGGAGTCGGAAACGCTCGCCGTCCAGCCGGGACGGCACGATCAGCGCATCTCCGACTGGCTGGCGGACAAGGGCGTCCATGGAGTCAGGGCGGTTCAGACCGAGCGCGGGTTCTGGCAGGTCACGCTCCCCGCGACGGCGTTCCGGCCGTCCGGCCGGGTGCCGCTGAGCCGGATCGGCTCGTTCGTGCCGCTGGGCACCGGCGTGCTGGGCGTGTGGTGCGAGGACGAGCGGATCCGGGAGGACGCGTTCCTGCGGCGGATCGACGCCTATGTCACCGCCAGCCGGACGGACGTCGGCGACTGGGTGGTGCGCCTCGCGCGCCGGCTGGGCCTTGCCCTTGGGACCGTGGCCGAGGTCAGTGCGCTGGCGCGGCGCGCGGGGATGGGTTCGCTGGCGGCGGTTCTGGCCGAGCACGCCGGTTCCTGAGGTCGTCTCGAGTACATTGTGGACTCCGGAGTGCCCTGGGGTTGGCCGTCCCCCTTTTCGGTGTCCGTGCACGGAAATCCGTGCGCGGACACCGCCATCGGGCGCTGGAGGGTGTAGCGTCAGGGGGGTCGAGAGCAACCCGCGCGCGGGCGGTCAAGCCGGCGCCGTTCTCGGCAGCTGACGCCGACCCGGTCACGGGCCGGGGGCAGGAGCACCGGCATGTCGTCGGGCCCGCACGTTCGCACCACCACCCCGAAGGCCGGTATGGCCGCCGGGCCGCCGCGGCTGAAACTCCGAGCGAGTCAGAACCCGTCGGTGCCCACCCCGGGGTACGTCGACGGGGCCTGGTGGCCACGGTCGCGAGACCTGTCCGCGGAGCTGCCGGCACTGCGTGCGGTGCTGGCAGCCCGCCTGGGGCCGATCGACCGGATCGCCTACCACGCGACCGCCTGGGACCCCTCGGTGCGCCACTTCGACCGGCGCGGCTCGCTCGTCCCGGTCGTCGGCTACCGCAGGCAGGATTCGGACACGGTGGATGTGACGACCTCGGCGGGTGACCGCCTCGTGCTGGTGGTGGTGCCGCCCGCCTAGGGCTCGACGTACCGCGCCAGCCGCGCGGCGAGTTCGTTGCGGCCGACGTCCACCGCGAAGACCGGGCGGGGCGCGTCGGAGCGGTCCGCGGCGATGACCCCGGTGACGAACCGTGCCACGTCCGCCGGTTCCGGGACCACGTCGTCCCCGGCGAACCAGGCGAGCACCATCGGCGTCTCGCCCGGCCCGGTCTCCACGGCCACTGCCCAGCCGCTGCCTTCGCTCCACACCAGCATCAGGTCCTCGCCCGGCCGCGTCGGCCACCGGCGGGTCAGGCCCAGGTACGCGGTGGCCGTGTCGCTGAGCTCGAAGGAGGTCGCTTCCGCCGGCACGCCGACGGCTTCGGCGACTGCCCGCAGGTATCCGGCGAGTCCGCGGCTGAGTTCGGTCAGGCCGGCGGCGGGAGAATCCATGTGCCCAGCCTAGTTGGGCCGCGTCAGTTCCTGAGCTGTTCGGCCAGGAAGCGGCGCAGCGGTTTCGGCGGGCGGCCGGTCAGGGTGTGCACGGCCCCGGTCACCCGGTCCTCGTTGCCGTGCCGGATGCCCTCGTCCAGAGCGGCGAGCGCGGCCGCGAAGTCGGCCGGATAGCCCGCGGCCACGAACCGGTCGGCCAGGTCTGCCGTCGCGACGCTGGTGTGCCGCACCTGGACGCCGGTCACCTCGCTGTAGATCGCGGCCGCCTCGGCGTAGCTGATCGCCTCCGGGCCGGTGATCACGTGACCCGCCCCTCGCCGGTCGCGGTCACGATCTCGCCGCGGGTCCGGATGCTCTCGGCCGCCGGGTGGTCGCCGGTGAAGTTCTGCACGAACCACGACGGCCGCAGCACGGCGAACTCCGGCATGGTTTGCCGGACCGAGTTGTCCACCCGGCCCAGCCCCGGATCGCCGGTCGCGACCGCCGACGAGCTGAGCAGCACGACCCGGCGCACCCCCGCTTCCCGGGCGCGCTCCAGGAACGGGCGCACGAGCGGCTCCGGTTCGGCGACCCCGACCGGTGCGACCAGGTACATCCGCTCCACCCCGTCCAGTGCGGCGTCGTGGGTGGCCGGGTCGGACCAGTCGAACCCGGTGCGCCTGCTCGCCGCGCGGACCGTCGCACCCGCCTCGGTGAGCAACCGCACGAGGGGACGCCCGGTGTTCCCGGACGCGCCCGTGACCAGGACTTTCACTGAGCACCCTCCTGCATGGCGACGAGCTCGCCGAGCCGCCCGAGCGCATGCCCGGCGGCGAGCGGACTCCAGTAGTCCCGCAGCGACTCGGTATCCTCGGCGCCCGCCCGGACCACGTTGACGTACCGCATCCGGTACGGCCGCCCAGTGCGTAGCGCCGTGCCGTCGACCTCCCACTCCACGATCAGCACGTCCGGGTCGGCGGTTTCATGGCGGGGCCGGGACGTGATCGCCGTGATGTCGACGTTGTCGGTGTAGTCACGCACGTACTTCGCGCACCGCCTCCCGGTCCCGGAGGACGGGCCACCCGGGCGGCGCGAAGGGAAACTCCATGACCCCGCCGGGCGCGAAGCCGTCCATGTCATGCGCCAGCACGCGCTCGTGAAGGCGATCCAAAGCCTCATGCGCGCGACGACGCCGATCCTCGGGGGAGAGGTTCACGACAACGCTCCTCAGATAGTCGGGACGATACCGTCTCGTCCCCAATAGCGCCGGGTGGAGTCATCAACGCCACCGCCGACCGGCAACGCAAGGAGGCCGACTACCCCAACCAGACCTCCCCCGCCCGCTGTTTCCGCGCGAAGGCGCGGCTTTAAAGATCAAAAGAGTCGTCGCCGGACGGGCAGGCTCCGGGATGACCAAGGGGTGCCTCGTCTCACCTCGGGTGGATGACCACCCAGCTACCTTGTGTTCACAGATCATCCGGTGCAGGTGAAGCTTGTTGCTGCGGCTGGGTCGCCGCTGCGGTAGCGGGGCCAGGCCGGGTATTCGCACAGCGGGCGGGCCCGGCCGGTAGTCGCGTCGGTGACCGCCGGGTCGAGCGGCGGCTCTCCGTGCTCAGCCCAGTTCTCCAGTGCGGTCAGCGAGTCCCACGCGGCTGGGAAGGCTGCGCTCACGTTCGCGTGGTTCGCGCCGGGGATCAGATAAAACCGTGCGAAGGAGGCCGTTGCCCGCTTGCCCAGTGAGCGCTCCACCCGCTCGAAGTAGTCCACTGTAGACCGGTGGCTGACCAGCTCGTCGGCTGTTCCGTGCAGCAGCAGGAGTTTGCCGCCGCCCCGGGCGAAACGGCTCAGATCCGGGTTGTTCACGTCCTGCGGTCCGGCCAGCTCGGCGATCCGCTCCCGCCACCGGCCTGGGTTCCGCGGATCCACGGTCAGGGCGTCGAAACCGGGGTCGCGCGTCACGAAGTACCGCACCCACTGGTCCCAGAACTGGACACCGTAACCAGCGGTGGTCGGCATCGGGTTGGCGGGCGCCACCGTGCCCATGCCGAGCAGCGGGGTGGTCATCGCCGCGCCGGACAGGAACGGGAAACCCGGGTAGCCGCGTTCGCCGCTGTTCAGGTGGTAGTTCCACCGCAGCGGAGCGGAAATCGCCTTCACCGCGCGGATCTGCGCGTCCGACAGGCACGTGTCGCCGGTGTCGGCGCCATCGGGGCAGCGCAACGACCGAGGGTCGAACCGGCAACCGGGCTCGTTCGAGATCACCCCGTCCCGCAGGCCGTCGAGGCCGTCGCAGGCCTGAACGACACTGCGGTACAACAGGGTCTGCTTCGCCGGGTTCGGGAACGCGCCCGGCTGCGACAGCACCTGCGCCTCGTACCCGAAGAACAGGTCCAGGCTCGCCGCGTTCCACGCCGGGTACGCCGAGATCACGCCGTCGAAATCCGCGGGCCACCGTTGCGCCACGGCCAGTGCCTCGCGGCCACCGGTCGAGCCGCCCGCGAAATAGCTGTGCGACGGGCGCGCCGAATACCTCTCGGCGATCAGGAACATCGCCGCGTCACGGGTCTTTCTCAGCGCGTCGCCCGAGAAGTTGCGCACCGCCTCGTCGTTCACCCCGAACGAGCCGTCGAGCGAGGTCGCCGGGCCGTGCGTCGGGGAGGCCTGGTGACCGGAATCGCTCGCGAACGTCGCATAACCGCGCGCCAGGGGAGTGGGCCCGCCGACCGGTCCGAACGGGACGTTGCCCGCCACGTTCGGGATCGTGCCGTTGTAGCCGCCGCCCCCGAACATCAACGCCTTGCCGTTCCACTTCGCCGGCAACGCAACCCGCATCCGGATGTCCGGCGCCGCCGGGTCGACCGGGTGCAGCGCCGCGTCCATCTGGCAGTACGTGCCCGCGTCCTGGGCCGACGTCACCGTGCCACCGCTGGTCGGCAGGCCGATCGCGGCGGCCGGGATCGCCAGCCCCGCCAGCCAGGCGCACGACGCCGCCGGATCCGCCTGCGCCGGCGCCGCGAGTGCCGCGGCCGCCAGCGCCGGGACGAGCACGGCAACAGACCATCTCATGGACGGTCCTCCCTGCGCACCGTTGCGAGATCGCCAGGGTAGGCAGCGCCTGGGACCGTCCACCATGTCGGCGGACCACAGCGTCGGTCAGCGCGTCATGTGCTTGATCGACACCACCACGGCGTCGGTGAACGCGCGGGTGCCTGCCGAGCCGCCGAGGTCCGGAGTCGTCACCCCGCCGCGGATCGTGTCGGCGACCGCGTCCCGGATGGTGCCCGCGACCCGGGCCGGCGCCGGGTCGTCGTGGCGCTCGCCCAGCCACTCCAGCAGCATCGCGGCCGACAGGATCATCGCCACGGGGTTCGCGACATCCCGGCCCGCGATGTCCGGCGCGGAGCCGTGCGTGGCCTGCGCCATCCCGCGCGTGGCCGACACGTTCACCGACGGCGCGATGCCGAGCGAGCCCGCGATCTCCGCGGTCAGGTCGGACAGGATGTCGCCGAACATGTTCTCCGTGACGATCACGTCGAACTCCGGCGCACGCCGCACCAGGGCGGCGGCCATCGCGTCGATGTGCGCGTCGCCGACCTCGACGTCCGGGTACTGCCGCGCCACGTCGCGGCACACGTCCAGGAACAGCCCGCTGGTCAGCCGCAGCACGTTCGCCTTGTGCACCACCGTCACCCGGCGTCGCCGCTGCCGCGCCAGCCGGAACGCCTCGTGCGCGATCCGCTCCACCGACTCGCGCGTGAAGATCGCGTGCGCGATCGCCACGTCCGGCGTCGGCATGAACTCGCCCGCCCCGGCGAAGGTGTTGCGGTCGGCGTAGAAACCCTGCGTGTTCTCCCGCACGATCACCAGGTCGGTGCCGGGCACCAGCGCCCGCGCCCCGTCGAACGCCCTGGCCGGGCGGATGTTGGCGAACAGGTCGAAGTGCTTGCGCAGGAAGCCGCTCGGGTTGAGCCGCGAGCGGTGCGGCTCCGGGTAGGAGGCGTTGTCGTGCGGGCCGAGCAGCCAGCCGTCCACACCGGACAACGCCTCGACCGTGGATTCCGGCAGGGGAGTGCCGAACTCGTCGATCGCCGTCCGGCCCACGGGCAGCGGCACCCATTCGATGTCGAGCTCCTGCGCCGCCGCGTCCACCACGCGGACCGCCGCCGGCACGATCTCCGGCCCGATGCCGTCCCCGTCCATCACCCCGAGGCGGTACGTGTCCTGCGTCATGTCAGCCCTTCCCTTGACTTCAAGCGCTTCAACTATCCGACACTGGCCGGCATGAGCACGATCCAGGAGGTCTCCCGTCGCAGCGGACTGCCGGAACCCACCCTGCGTTAGTACGAGAAGATCGGCCTGATCGGGCCGGTCGACCGCGACGAGTCCAGCGGGCACCGCCGGTACCCGCCCGAGTTGCTCGAGACCATCGAGGCGCTCGGCTGCCTCCGCTCGACCGGCATGAGCCTGGCCGACATGCGGGTCTACCTGCGCCACCTCGACGGCGGTGACCCGGCCGAGCAACGCGACCTGTTCGCCCGCAACGTCGAACGGCTGGACGCCGAGATCGCGCGGCTGCGGGTGCGCCGCGACTACCTGCGCCGCCTCAAGGCCGGGCTGTGGGACGCGCGGGACCGCGGTGACGCGGCCGCTGAGGAGCGGGCCGTCGACGAAATCCGGGGCTTGCTGCCCCGGCTGAAGTGACCGCGCGCGGCCCCGTCCTGGTCACGGGCGGGACGGGGTTCGTCGGCACGCACGTCATCGCCCGCCTGCTGCGTGACGGGTGGGCCGTGCGGACGACGGTCCGGTCGCCTGATCGGGCCGGGGAGGTGCGCGAGGCGGTCGGCGGGGACCCCGAGTTCGCCGTCGCCACCCTGGACAGCGACGTGGGCTGGGCCGAGGCCGTGGACGGTTGCGCGTACGTGCTGCACGGCGCCTCCCCGTTCCCGGCCGACGACCCGGCCGACGAGGACGAGGTGATTCGAAGGCCGTCGCGGAGCGGGCGGCGTGGGACTTCGCGCGCGAGGGCGGACCGGAGCTGGCGGTGATCAACCCGACGGGCATCTTCGGACCCGTGCTGAGCCCCCGGCTGTCCACCTCGACCGGCCTGATCAAGGCGATGCTGGAGGGGACGATGCCGGTGGTGCCGCGGTCGTACTCCGGCGTGGTCGACGTCCGCGACGTGGCCGACGCGCACGTGCGCGCGATGACCGCGCCGTCGGCGGCCGGCGAGCGGTTCCTCGTCAGCAGCGGACCGGCGATGAGCTTCGCGCAGATCGCGGAATTGCTGGGCGTGCCGGTGCGCGAGGCTCCCGGCGAGGCCGAGGTGCCGGTGATCCGCACGGACAAGGCGCGGACCGTGGAGGCCGACCGCATGATCGCCTGGCTCCACGGCACGGCCCCACCCGGCGCGGTGTCGAGCACGATGCCGGCCCAGCGGCTGGAGTTGGTCACCGCGTCGAACCGGATGGTCGCCTCGGCGCGGAAGTCCTCCAGGTAGGTGCCGAACGTGATCCGGGACAGCGTGCCGGGCGCGGTGTTGGTCAGCTTGCCGCCGCTGACCTGCCAAGTGCCGGCGACCGGCGTCCACCCGGCGGGCAGTGCGGAGCCGGCGAAGGACTCGCGGACGACGACGTCGCCGGGCGCGGCGGCGGCGGCGAGGGTGGGGACGAGTGCGGCGGCGAGGCCGAGCGCGAGCGCGGCCGCCGTCCACCGGTGGGGAGTGCGTCTCATGCGGCGCACGCTATGTCCGGATTGTGGCGGGAAGGTTGATCTTTCCTGGACGTCCGGCGACGATCAGCGCACGACGCGCGCCGAGCCGCGCTCGACGAGTTCCGCGCTCAAAGCCACGGTTTCCCGCGGCCGGTCCGGGTCCGCGACCCGCCGCAGCAACAACTCCACCCCGGCCGAGCCGACCTCGTCGGCGGGCAGCCGGATCGTGCTCAGGCCCGGCTCCAGGTAGGCGGCGAACGGGTGGTCGCCGTAGCCGAGCACACGCACGTCCTCGCCGACGGTCAGCCCGCACTCCCGGACCGCCTTGTAGACCCCGAGCGCGAAGTAGTCGTTGCCGGTGACCACCAGCTCCGGGTGGTGCTCGCGGCTGATCAGCCCGGCCGCGAGCCGGTGGGCGTCGTCCGGCCGCCACGGCAGCGCCGCGTCCCGCGTCCGGTGCCCGGGCACCTTCAGCACCAGCGAATCGCCGCCGAGCGCGCGCCGGAAACCCGCGATGCGCTGGGCGACCGTGCTGATCTCCAGGTCCTCCTCGAACAGCCACGCCCGCCCCGGCCCGGCCACGCGCGACACCGCGTCCGCGACCGCCTGCTCGACGTCGATGCCGACGAAGTCGAAACCCAGCTCCGGGATGTCGCGGCTGAGCAGCACGACCGGCAGCCCGGCCGCGGACAGCTCCGCCCACACCCCGGGCCGGTGCTGGATCGGCACCGCCAGCACCCCGTCGACGCCGAAGCGCAGCAGCTGCTGCACCGCGCGTTCCTCGTTGTCCTCGTTCTCCTCGGTGACCAGCAGCAGGACCGAGTACCCGGCGACCCGGCACTGCCGCTCCACCGCGGAGATCAGCGCGGCGTAGAACGGGTTGGACGGGTTGGTGATCACCAGTGCGAGCACCATCGTGGTGCCCGAGACCAGCGACCGGGCGTGGCTGTTCGGCACGTACCCCAGCCGCCGGGCCTCGGCGACGATCATCTCGCGGGTGGCCTCGCTGACCTGGTCCTTGCCCGACAGCGCGCGCGACACCGTGTTCGCGGACAGGCCGACCCTGTCCGCGACGTCACGCAACGTGACCCGCCGAGCGCGCACCACCAGCCTGACCTCCGGATCAACCCTTGCCAACAAGATAGATGCGCAGCTTCCCGGTCGTGCCGGGACCCACGGCGCAGCGCACCCGCAGCCACTGGCCGAACCCGCTCACCGCCCAGGTGATCAGGCCGGGGGCGTCGATGCGGTGCTCGACGTCGTCCAGCGGGCACCAGTGCAGGCCGTCGGGGGAGATCTCGGTGCGGAAGTCCAGCGGGCCGTCCAGGTCGAGGGCCTGCACGAAGAACCGGGCCTCGGCGGCCCACGGCAGCTCGTAGGGTTCGGTCGCGAAGTCCTCGCGCACCACGGTGTTGCGTTCCAGGACAGCCGTCGTCGTCGAGCGCATGTCGTGCCTCACCAATCCACCGAGATCAGGACCGAGTCCAGGAACAGGAAGTTGCGGACGCCGCAGTGGGTGCGGACCGAGAAGTAGAAGTTGAGCAGGTTGTCCAGCGTGCCGTAGCGGTCCGGGTACGGCGGCACGGGCACGTCCCGCATGTCCATCACGCGGTCGTTGAGCTGGAGCTCCACATTGGACCGGGTGCTGGTGTCGATGTCCCAGCGCAGGTAGTGCCAGTTGATCTTGGTGGGCACCTCGTTGACGCACATCTCCAGCGGCTCGCCGAAGGTGCGCCAGTCGTCGGGGTCCGGCGCGGTGAAGTCGGCGGCGTAGGGGAGGGCGAACTTGCCCTCCTGGTGGTCGCGCGGCGTCGGCTCCGGCACCACCGGGTACATCCAGCGGTTGGTCATCTCGCCGTCGAGGTTGGTGTTCTGGTAGCGGATGACGTTGTGGTAGCGCAAGCCGCCGTCCGAGCAGATGTCGGTGGCCACGGTGAACGCGCCGAACTGCGACTCCGACGGGTGCCGGTTGCCGTCCCACGGCACCGACGCGGGCGCCTCGTGCCCGACGGTCGCCTCCGCCTTGAACGCGAAGTGGGTCTCGATGCGGACCCGGCCGCGGCCCGCCATCGTCAGACGGCGGATGCCGGTCGCGGTGTGGCCGGGGTAGGGGCGGGTCGCGAGCTTGAGCGCGTAGTTGCCGCTCAGCGTGCCGTGCGTGCCGACGTCGAAGAACGTGCACGAGGACAGCTGCGGCGGGCGGAAGTCGCGCATGTGGTCGTCCACGGTGTCCAGGTCGCCGCGGCCGTCGTAGTTGCCGAGCAGCTCGGTCCAGCCGTGCGTGGTGGAGTCGAACCGGTCGAAGCACAGCACGCGGGACAGCGGGTTGTACTTCGACAGGGCCGTCTCATTAACGTTCATGTAAGTCAAAGCGGTTCCTTGTCTCTTGACCGCAGGGAAAGCGAACTCGTAGCCTGTCGCCACCATGAACGTTAATGTAGACGTTCGTCAGACGCAACGAAGGGTCTGCGATGAGACTCCGGATCAGCCGGGCCACGGTTGGCTCGACCGTGGGCACGGCACTCGAGTGGTACGACTTCTCCCTCTACGGCACGGCCGCCGCACTCGTGCTGCCGCAGGTGTTCTTCCCCTCCGGTGATCCGGTCGTCGCGACCCTGTCGTCGCTGGCCACGTTCGCCGTCGGGTTCTTCGCCCGCCCGGTCGGCGGCGTGATCATCGGCATCCTCGGTGACCGCGTCGGACGCCGCACGATGCTGTTCGTGACCCTGATGGTGATGGCCGTGGCGTCCACGCTGATCGGCGTGCTGCCCAGCTACGCCACCGCCGGCGTGTTCGCGCCGGTGGCGCTGGTGCTGCTGCGGGTCGTGCAGGGGCTCGGCGCCGGCGGTGAATACGCGGGCGCGATGCTGCTGTCCGCCGAGCACGCCGAAACCAGGGCGCGCGGCATCAACGCCAGCGCGCCGACGCTGGGCAACGCGGTCGGCTCGCTGGTCGCGACCGGCGTGTTCTTCCTGACCTCAGCGGTGATGTCCGATGCGGCCTTCACCGGCTGGGGCTGGCGCATCCCGTTCCTGCTCAGCTGCCTGGTCGGCGTCGCCGGGGTGATCGTGCGGCTCAAGGTCCCGGACAGCCCGGAGTTCGAACGCGCCAAGGAAGAAGGGCGCGCCACGCGGGCGCCGCTGCGGACGCTGTTCGCCACCTCCGGCCGCAAGATCCTGCCCGGCATGCTGATCTCCGTCGCGCCCAACGTGATCAGCTACCTGCCCTCGGTCTACGCGCTGAGCTACCTGACCAAGGAGGTCGGCGCCGCGGCGTGGGTCGGGCTGCTCGGCATCGTCATCGCCAACGCGCTCAAGGTGGTCACCGTGCCCACCGCCGGCTGGCTGTGCGACCGCTTCGGGCGGCGGCCGGTGATGATGACCGGCGCGACCGCGGCGGCGCTGCTGTTCTACCCGTTCTTCTTCCTGCTCGACACCGGCACGCCGGTGGTGATCTGGGCGGCGCTGGTCCTGCTCTACACGCTGTGCAACGACCTCACGCTGGCCTCGCAGGCGACGATGATGTTCGAGCTGTTCCCGGTCGGCTACCGCTACACCGGCGTCACGTTCACCCGCGAGATCGCGGGCGCCGTCGTCGGCGGGTGCATCCCGTTCGTGGCGGCCGCGCTGACGTCCGCGTCCGGCGGGCAGACCTGGCCGATCGCGCTGGTGTGCGGGTTGTTGTGCCTGCTGTCGGTGCTGGGCGCGCGGTTCATCGCCGAGCCGGAGCACCTGCGCCGCCGCGACGGCGCGCGGGTGGCGGCCCCGGCGGGAGGGTGACGCCCGGCACGCGGCCACGTACCATGGCGCCAACCCGACCGGACGTTCGGTTATTCGAGGCGAGGAGGCCGAGGTGGGCGCGTTCCCGATGACGTTGGACGCCGGCGCCGCGACGAGCCTGGAGTCCTGGCGCGACGTGCTGGCCAGCGCGTTCGTGCCGCTGGACGTCGTCTCGGTCGGCAACCGGTTCCACGGGCGGGTGCACGCCCGGCCGATGGCCGACCTGCAGGTCTCCGTCGTCAGCTCGACCCGCCAGGTCACGCGGCGCACGCGCGGCCTGATCCGGCGCCGGGCGGGCGACCTGTACAAGGTGGGGTTGCAGCTGCGCGGGCACGGCGTCGTCCAGCAGGACGGCCGCACCGCGCGGCTGGCGCCCGGCGATCTGACCGTGTACGACACGAACCGGCCGTACGAGCTGGTTTTCGACGACGACTTCGAGATGCTGGTGCTGCTCGTGCCGCGGCGACGGCTGAAGCCGCGGGCGCCGCGGGTGGACGACCTGACGGCGGTGACGATCCCGGGTTCGGCCGGCAGTGGCGCGCTGACGTCGGCGTTGCTGCGCGGGCTCGACCCGCGGGTGGCGCGGCCCGGCCCGGAGGCGGGTTTCCTGTCCGACGCGGCGGTCGACATGCTGGCCGCGTGTTTCGCCGCGCAGGCCGAGCCGCCCGCGGACACGGTGGTCACGGCGGCGCAGAGGTACATCGACGAGCACCTGTCCGACCCGGCGCTGTCCCCGTCCGAGGTGGCCGCCGCGGTGCACGTTTCGCTGCGCCAGCTGCAGAAACTGTTCGAACGCCGCGGCGCGACGATCACCGGCTGGATCAGGGACCGCAGGCTGGACCGGTGCTGGCACGACCTGGCCGACCCAGCACTGGCGACCCGCCCGGTCGCGGCGATCGCGGCGTCGTGGGGCCTGGTCGACGCGGCGCAGTTCAGCCGCACCTTCCGGGCCCGGTACGGCCGCACCCCACGCGAGCACCGGGCACAGCTGGTGGCGGGCTAGCGCGCGCCGGTGTTCGTGCAGCGGGTCCGGCTAGCACCGGACAGGGATCTGGGCCGCTACCCGTTCACCCTGCCCGCGGTGGCGCACCTGGCCCGATCCGGCGGTCTGCCGCTGGCGCCCGGGGTGACCTTCCTGGTCGGCGAGAACGGTAGCGGCAAATCGACCCTGGTGGAGGCGCTGGCCGTCGCCGCGGGTTTCAACCCCGAGGGCGGCAGCCGGAACTTCAACTTCGCGACGCGCGCCAGCGAGTCGGTCCTGGGCGATCACCTCGTCCTGACCTGGGGCCCGGCCAAGCCGCGCACCGGGTTCTTCCTGCGGGCGGAGTCCTACTACAACGTGGCCTCCGAGATCGAGCGTCTCGACCGCGACGAGGGATCACCGCCCCTGCTGCCCGCGTACGGGGGCGTCTCGCCGCACGAACGCTCGCACGGGGAGTCCTTCCTGGACCTGGTGACGCACCGGTTCGGACCCAACGGGCTGTACCTGCTGGACGAGCCGGAGGCGGCGCTGTCGGTGCGCGGGTGCATGGCCGTGCTGGCGCGGCTGGACGAACTCGCCCGGCAGGGAAGCCAGATCGTGGTGGCCACGCACTCGCCGATCCTGCTCGCACTGCCCGGCGCCACGATCTACGAGATCGACGACAGCGGCGAAATCGCGCACGTCGAATACGACGACGCGCTGCCGGTGCGCCTGACGCGCGACTTCCTCGCCGCGCCGCAGCGGTACCTGCGGCACTTGCTCGCCGAGGGGTGAGGTTTGGACGCCTTCCTCGCCGCGCCGCGGCGGTCAGGGGTTAGGGAGTGCAGTGCCAGCGCGGTTGGCGGGCTCGCACAGCGGTGCCTCCTAGCCGCCCGCCCGCCCGCTCGGTGAGCTCGGCCCGCGCCGCAGCGGCACCTGCTCCCGGCACCTGATCCGGTGCGCGTACGCACAAGAGCCGTGCGCGCAGACGCAAGACCGGCGCCACGTGGCGGAGCATCCTCGGGGCAGACGGCCCGCCCGGGTCGTGGTCGACGCCGATCGCCGAGGAGCACCGCCCGTGACCACCACCGAGACCTTCCCCAGCCAGCTCTTCCTAGCCGGCCAGTGGCGCGACGGCACCGGGGGCACGTTCGCCGACCTCAACCCGGCCACCGAGGAGAAGCTGGTCGACGTCGCCGCCGCCTCCGCGCAGGACGTGGACGCCGCGGTCAAGGCCGCCCGCGCCCAGCTGTCCGGCGAGTGGGCCGCCCTGCCCGGCTCCCAGCGCGGCCTCATCCTCAACCGCGTCGCCGACCTGATCGACCGCGACGCCGACCTGCTCGCCCGCCTCGAAGCGCTCGACATCGGCAAGCCGGTCGGCCAGCCGACCGTCCTCGACATGCCCAACGCCGCCCGCACGTTCCGGCACTTCGCCGGCTGGACCGACAAGATCACCGGCCAGGTCATCCCCACCGACGGCTACCTCGGCCGCCCCACCCACTCCTACACGCGCCGCGAGCCGGTCGGCGTCATCGCCGCCATCATCCCGTGGAACACGCCGCTGATGATCACCGCGTGGAAGCTCGCCCCCGCCCTGGCCGCGGGCAACACCGTCGTGGTCAAGCCGCCGGAGGACGCGCCGCTGTCGATCCTGCACCTGGCGAAGCTCCTCAAGGAGGCCGGCCTGCCCGACGGGGTGGTCAGCGTGCTGCCCGGCCTCGGCGAGGTCACCGGCCAGGCGCTCGTCGACCACCCGGACGTCGACAAGATCAGCTTCACCGGCAGCCCCGAGGTCGGCCGCCACGTCGGCGTCGCCGCGGCCCAGTCGTTCAAGCGCATCACCCTGGAACTGGGCGGCAAGTCGCCGCAGATCATCCTCGCCGACGCCGACCTCGAGGCGGCCATCGGCGGCACCGCGATGGGCCTGTTCTTCAACCAGGGCCAGGTCTGCGCCGCGGGCACCCGCGTGCTCGTGCACCGCTCGCTGTACTCCGACGTGGTGGACGCCCTCGCCGGCGCCGCGCGGCAGCAGGTCCTCGGCGACCCGCTCGACCCGGCCACCACCATGGGCGCGCTGGTCAACAAGAAGCAGCAGGACCGCGTGCTCGGCTACATCGAGAAGGGCCGCGCCGAGGGCGCCCGGCTCGTCGCCGGCGGCGCCCGCCCCGAGCGGCCCGGCTACTTCGTGCAGCCGACCATCTTCGCCGACGTGGACAACGACATGACGATCGCGCGCGAGGAGATCTTCGGCCCGGTCGGCTCGGTGATCCCGTTCGACGACCCGGCCGACGCCGTCCGGATCGCCAACGACACCACCTACGGCCTCGCCGCCACCATCTGGACCCGGGACGTCACCGTCGCGCACACCCTCGCCGCGCAGGTCCGCGCCGGCGCGGTCGGCGTGAACGGCTGGGCCCCGATCGACGCGGCCCTGCCGTGGGGCGGGATGAAGGCCAGCGGCGTCGGCCGCGAGCTCGGCTGGAGCGGGATCCTCGCCAACACCGAGGAAAAGGTCGTCACCGTCGTCCTGTAAGGACGCTCGCTTGAGGAGGAGCAGCATGCCCATCACCACCAAGGTGTCCCTGGTCCGCCAGGCCCCCGGCACCTACGAAACCGCCACCGTGGAGCTGGACGACCCGCGCCAGGGTGAGGTCACGGTCAAGCTGGCCGCGTCCGGCCTGTGCCACTCCGACGACCACGTGGCCACCGGTGACGTGCCCGTCGCGGTGTACCCGTACGTCGGCGGCCACGAGGGCGCCGGTGTCGTCACCGCGGTCGGCCCGAACACGCCCGGCTACGAGGTCGGCGACCACGTCGTGTTCTCGTTCCTGCCCGCGTGCGGAAAATGCGAGTTCTGCGCGCAGGGGCTGTCCAACCTGTGCGACCTGGGCGCGTCGCTGCTCACCGGGGCGCGCGCGGACGACCCCACGAGCTTCCGGATGACCGAGAACGGCAACCCGGTCGGGCAGCAGTGCGGCATCTCGACGTTCGCCGAGTACACCACCGCGTCGGTGGACTCCGTGGTCAAGATCGGCAAGGACATCCCGCTGAAGGCGGCCGCGCTCGTCGGGTGCGGCGTGCCGACCGGCTGGGGTTCGGCGGTCAACTCGGCGAACATCAAGCCCGGCGCGGTCGTGATCGTCATGGGCATCGGCGGCATCGGCGCGAACGCGCTGCAGGGCGCGGCGCACGCCGGCGCGAAGACGATCATCGCCGTGGACCCGGTGCAGTTCAAACGGGACAAGGCGAAGGTGTTCGGCGCGACCCACGCGTTCGCCACGATCGAGGAGGCGGCCGACTTCGCGCGGTCGCTGACCAACGGGCAGGGCGCGGACGCCACGATCGTGACGATCGGTGTCGTGCGGGGCGATCACGTCGGCCAGGCGCTGGCGTCGATCCGCAAGGCCGGGACGGTCGTGCTGACCGGCCTCGGCAACATCACCGAGGCCGGTGCGCCGATCGCGCTGGGCGACCTGACGCTCATGCAGAAGCGGCTGCAGGGCTCGCTGTTCGGCGAGTCCAACCCGCGCCGCGACATCCCCAACCTGCTGCGCATGTACCAGGCGGGCCAGCTCAAGCTCGAGGAGCTGATCACGCGCGAGTACACACTCGACGAGGTCGCCCAGGCGTACGACGACATGCACGCGGGCCGCAACATCCGCGGCCTGGTGGTGTTCGACTGAGACGGGCGGACGGCCCGGCGCCCGACGGGGGCGCCGGGCCGTCCGTGTTCAGCGGCATTCGCGGCGGGCCGAGGACCGGGTGGAGATCGCGTCTTCCGCGTCATGGACGACGGCGGCGCCGGTCAGCCGTTGACCTCGGCGATCAGCTTCGCCAGGGTGTCCGCCGTCAGCGGGCTGCCCGGGAAGGCGGACATCCGGCTCAGCGGCAGGCTGCCCACGAACGACATCGTCGACGGGTCGGCTGCCAGCCGCCCGATCGGCCCGCCGCCCGCGGCCGCGGCGAAGGCCTGTCCCAGCAGTTCCGCGCCGCGCGGGTCGGCGAACCATTCGGCCACTGTGGACTCCCCGGTCAGCGGCACCCCGCACGTCGTCGCCGGCCACCTCGGCCACCGCGGTCGTGTGCAGGTGGCGTGAGGACGAGCCCACCGCGCAGTGGTACTCGCCGCCCTCCACGATCCACCGGTTCACGCGGGTGTCCCAGTAGGCCAGGTCCTCGCGGGCGATGCGCAGCACCACCTCGGCCGTCTCGCCCGCCGCGATCGCGACGTTCGCAAACGCTTTCAGCTCGCGCGGAGCCCGCCGCACCGCCGAACCGGGCACGCTCAAATACACCTGCACGACCTCACGCCCGTCCCGCCGCCCGGTGTTGGTCACCGGGACCCGGATCTCGATGCCGGAGTCCGTGACGGTCGCCTCCGCGGCGCCGTACTCGAACGTCGTGTACGACAACCCGAACCCGAACGGGTAGGCCACATCCTGCTCGCGCGCGTCGAAGCCGCGGTAGCCGACGTGCAGGCCCTCCCCGTAGCGCGCGCGCCCGTCCTCGCCGGGGAAGTCCAGGTAGGACGGGTGGTCGGCGAGCCGCGCCGGATCGTCTCGGGCAGCTGTCCCGACGGGTTGGTCCGTCCGAAGAGGACGTCGGCGAGCGCGCTGCCCCCGGCCTGCTCGAGCAGCCAGCCCTCCACGATGGCAGGCACCGCCGCCTCCCACGGGCGCGTCAGCACGACAGCGCCGTTGGACAGCACCACGACGGTGCGCGGGTTCGCCGCCGCGACCCGCTCGACCAGTTCGCGGTGCGCGGGCGGCAGTTCGACGCTGTCCCGGTCGGCGCCCTCGGTCTCGTGCTCGCTGCCGACGAAGACCAGCGCGACCTCGCTCTCCGCGGCGAGCGCCACCGCCTCGTCGATGTCGTCGTAACCGGACCCGAAACGCACCTCGGCTGATTCGGAGAGCGCGGTGCGGGCGTCGTCCAGCCGCGTCGGGGTGATGTGCGAGCTGCCGCCGCCCTGGTAGCGCGGGGTGCGGGCGAACTCGCCGATCACCGCCAGCGACTGGCTCTCCGACAGCGGCAGCAGGCCGCCCTCGTTCTTGAGCAGCACGACGGCCCGCGCGGCGATCTCGCGGGCGCGGGCGTGGTGGGCGTCCGCGTCGAACTTGCCAGGCTCGCGCTCCGTGGCGCGCTCCGTGGCGCGCTCGACCAGCGCCCGGACCCGGTCGGCGGCCGCCCGCAGCGCGGCGGGATCGAGCCGCCCGTCCGCGACCGCCTCGGCCAGCGCCCGGTCTCCGGTGTCGTCGGGGCCGGGCATGGTCAGGTCCAGTCCCGCGGCGACGGCGGCGACCCGGTCCGCGACCGCGCCCCAGTCCGACACCAGGCCCTCGAACCCCCACTCCTCACGCAGGACTTCGGTGAGCAGCCAGCGGTTCTGGCTCGCGTAGACGCCGTTGAGCCGGTTGTACGAGCACATCACGGTCCACGGCCGCGCCTGGGTCACCACGCGCTGGAACGCGCGCAGGTACATCTCCCGCAGCGTGCGCTCGTCGATGTCGGCGCTGATCCGCATGCGGTCGGTTTCC
This sequence comes from Amycolatopsis methanolica 239, assembly GCF_000739085.1. NCBI lineage: Bacteria > Bacillati > Actinomycetota > Actinomycetes > Pseudonocardiales > Pseudonocardiaceae > Amycolatopsis > Amycolatopsis methanolica. The sequence continues at coordinate 2,329,822 of NZ_CP009110.1, forward strand.
TGGCTGTTGACCGCGAAGTGCTTCAGCGACGCGCCGACCCCGCGGCTCTGCCGGGCCGCGCGCCCACTCGGTCGCCAGCACGCCGGTCAGCAGCGGGTCCTCGGAGAAGTACTGGAAGTTACGGCCGCCCAGCGGGGTGCGCTTGAGGTTGATGCCGGGTCCGAGCAACACGGCGACGTCCATCGCGCGGCACTCGTCGCCCAGTGCCTCGCCCATGCGGCGCAGCAGGTCCGGGGAGCCCGGCCGCCGGGGTGGTGTGCCAGAAGTCCTTGCCGCTGGTGAGGGCCGCCTGCTCGGCGACGGCAGATCCTCGACGTGGCGACGCGCCTGATCGGGGAGGGCGGGTTCTGGGCGCTGTCCATGCAAGACGTGGCCGACGCCTGCGGGCTGACTGTGCCCGGGCTGCTGCACCACGTCGGGTCCAAGGACGGGTTGGTGCTGGCCGTGCTCGACCACCGGGACGCCGAAGACTTCCGGTCGCTGGCGGAGCAGCTGGGGCTGGGCGCGGACGCGACGGGCTGGCCGCGGGACATCTCGCTGGCCGAGGCGTGCGAGGCGCTGGTGCGGCGCAACGCCACGCAACCGGAGATCGTGCGGCTGTTCTCGGTGCTGCAGGCGGAATCGCTGGCGCCGGGCCACCCCGCGGCGGCCTGCTTCGCGGCGCGGCAGGAGCGGGTGCTGGCGGAGTTCACGGCCATGGTGTCCGGCCGCGTGCCCGACCCGGCGTCGCTGGCGCGCCAGGTGGTGGCGGCGATGGACGGGCTGCAGATCCAGTGGCTCCGCGACCCGGAGGGCACGGACCTGGTGGCGGAGTGGCAAGCGGCGGCGGCGCGCTTGTTCGCCGGGCTGTGACTGGCCGGCAGAGCAGGATGATCCCGAGCGTGAGCACGGCGTACGCCACGGCCGGCCACAGGTGAACCACGGGCCCTTCGCCGGCGGCGGGAGTCAAGCGTCCTTCTCGTCCAGGGTGACGTCGCCCGCGGCCCAGTGGCTGCCGGGCACCTCCGTGACGATCACGCGCACCGACTCCTTCGGCGCGTCCAGCGCCGACACCGTCGCCTCGGTCAGGGCGGTGATCAGCGCGCGGATCCGCGCCGGGTCACGGCCTTCGCGCACGCTGACCTGGATCAACGGCATCACAGCCTCCTCGGGTGCCGGGGTCCGGGCTCCATCATCGCGGACCCCGGCGCGGGAGGTCAGGAGAGCCGTACCGGTTCGGCCGGCGTTTCCGCCGTCGCGCGGGCCGCGGTTTCCCGCTCGGCCCGGCCCCACGTCTCGCGCGTCAGCAGCGCCGACACCAGGCCCAGCGCGGAGTAGGCGAGGAACAGCAGCGCCGGGCCGAGCCAGCTCAGCCACAGGAACAGCAGCGTCGTCACGAACGGTGTGCCCCCCGAGATCATCGCCGAGATCTGGTACGCCAGCGACGCCCCCGAGGAGCGCGTCTTGGCCTGGAACAGCTCGGGGAACCAGGCGCCCTGCGCGCCGGCGAGCGCGTTCTGGCACACCGCGTACGACACGAGAACGGTGACCACGATCGCGATCAGCGACGCCGTGTTGACCAGCAGGAACATCGGGATCGCCCACAGCGCGCCGAACAGCGTCACCCACAGGTAGACCGGGCGCCGTCCGATGCGGTCGGTCAGCCCGCCCCACGCGATCGTCGCGCCGATGCCGACCGCCGACGCGATGCACAGCGCCATGATCGTCTCGCCGCTGGTCGCCAGCTCCTCGGACTTCAGGTACGAGATCATGTAGGTGATGGCCACCGCGTAGCCCGCGGTCTCGGCGATCCGCAGGCCGATGCCGCGCAGCACGTTGCGCCAGTCCTCGCGCAGCACCTGCACGATCGGCGCCTTCACGATGTCGCCGCTGTCGCGCACGTCCTCGAACACCGGCGACTCCGGCACCTTGGCGCGCACGACGAGCCCGACGATGACCAGGATCAGGCTGGCCAGGAACGGCACCCGCCACGCCCAGTCGCCGGACAGGTTCACCGACACCAGGAACACCAGGTTCGCCAGGAGCAGCCCGATCGGGAAGCCGGCCTGCACGATGCCGGTGAACGCGCCCTTGCGGCGCCACGGCGCGTGCTCGTAGGTCATCAGGATCGCGCCGCCCCACTCGGCGCCGTAGGCGACGCCCTGGATGATCCGCACGGTCACCAGCAGCGCCGGGGCCAGCACGCCGGCCGTCTCGTACGTCGGTAGCAGGCCGATCGCGAACGTGGCCAGTCCCATCACGATCAGCGACGCGACCAGCACCGGCTTGCGGCCGATCTTGTCGCCGAGGTGGCCGCCGATGATGCCGCCGATCGGTCGCGCGCCGAACCCGACACCGAGCGTGGCGAACGCCGACAGCGTGCCGATGACGGGTGAGGCGTTGGGGAAGAACGCGTGTCCGAAGTAGAGCGCCGCGGCGGTGCCGAAGCCGATGAAGTCGTAGCTCTCGATCACGGCCCCCGCGGTGGAGCCCCACGCGACGCGGCGCGCATCGGGCGTGCCGTGCACCGGGCCGCGCATGGTGAGCGCTTCGCTGCGCATTGTCGATTGCCTTCCTGTCAGGGGCCACCACGACCGTACGCCGCAGTGCCCTCCTGTTAACAATGCAGGACATCGTGCGTTGCTCTTCAGGTGATGTCAACAGTATGTTTCGCGCTCTACCTGGCTGTCTATGGCAAATTCTGCGGAAACCTTGTCTGTTGACACTTCTCTGTTAACATTGCCGACCATGGAACGAACCGGATGGCCGGGCTGTTCGACGATCAGCTTCCGGCACCTGCCACTGGCGGTGGCGCTGGCGGTCATCGCGGAGTGCGGCTTCGGCGAAACCGACCTCGGCGCGTTGCCGGGGGTGTGCGACCACGTGCCGTACGACCTCACCGACGACGCGGTGCGCGCCGTCGCCGCCGAGGTGGCGGCCTCCGGTCTGCGGGTCCGTTCGGTCAACGGCGACATCGGTGACCTGAACCGTCCGCACGACGAGGACGAGCGGGCGGCCCACCTGCGCCGCCTGCTCGACCTCACCGCGGCCTGCGGGGCCGACGCGCTCGTGCTGCCCTGCGGCGCCCAGTCCCACGAGCCAGTGGCGACGCTGGACGAAGACCTCGACCTGGTCGCTGTGCAGCTGCACCGAGCCGCCGAGGCCGCCGCGCGGCACGGCGTCGCCATCTGGGTCGAGGCCCCGCACTACCACCGCCTGTGCTGGAACACCGAGCTGGCCGCCCGGCTGGCCGACCGGCTCGACCCCGCGGTGGGCCTGGTGCTCGACACCAGTCACATCGTCGCCTCCGGCGGCGACCCCGCGGCCTACGCCGAGAGGTTCGCCGGGCGCGTCGCCCACGTGCACCTGCGCGACGCCACCCCGGGCCACATCAACCACAGCATCGGCAACGGGGTGGTCGACTTCGCGGCCACCTTCGTCGCGTTGCGTGCCACCGGCTACCAGGGCGCCAGCTCGCTGGAACTGGAGACCCGGGATGTCACCGACGACGAACGGCCGGCCGCCGCGGTGAAGGCCGCGGCCTACATCGCCGGCCTGTGAACCCACGGAAGGAGAACACCGAAATGCCTGACACGCAGCGCACCGCCGTGATCACCGGGGCGGGCGCGCCCCGCGGGATCGGCAAGGCCACCGCCGCCCGACTCGCCCGCGACGGCTGGGCCGTGGCCGTGCTCGACCTGAACGAGCCCGCCGCCAAGGAGGCCGCCGACGAGATCGCCGCCGGTACCGGCGCGCCGGTGTTCGCGCACGGCGTCGACGTGGCCGACGAGCCGTCCGTGCTCGCCGCCTACCGGGCCGTGCGCGCCGAGGTCGACGCCGGGCGGCTGCCGACGGTCGGCGTGGTCGTCAACATCGCCGGCATCACCTCCCCGGTGCCGTTCCTGGAGACCACGCTCGAACTGTGGAACAAGGTGATGGCGGTCAACGCGACCGGCACCTACCTGGTCACCAAGGCGTTCCTGCCGGACCTGATCAAGGCAGGCTGGGGCCGGATCGTGAACATGTCCTCGGTGTCGGCGCAGCAGGGCGGCGGCGTGTTCGGCCGCACCCCGTACAGCTCGGCGAAGGCCGCGATCCTCGGCTTCACCAAGGCGCTGGCCCGCGAGCTGGGCGACGCCGGGGTCACCGTCAACGCGGTCGCCCCGGGCGCGGTGGACACCGACATCCGCGTCGGCACCACCGAGGAGCTCGAGGCCGCGATCGTCAAGAGCATCCCCATCGGCCGCCAGGCCACCGTCGCCGACGTGGCCGGGGTGATCGCGTGGCTCACCAGTGAGGACGCCGGTTACCTGCAGGGCACGACCATCGACATCAACGGTGGCTCGTTCCTCCACTGAGGACGGGAAGCGCGATGACCTACCTCAGCAACGATCCGGCGACCTTCGCCGAGGACGCGCTCGCCGGGTTCTGCGAGCTGCACGCGGACACCGTGCGGCGCGTCCCCGGCGGGGCGGTCCGCCGCAGCCGGCCGTCGCGGCCCAAGGTGGCCGTGCTGCCCGGCGGCGGATCCGGCCACTACCCGGCCTTCTACGGCGTCATCGGGCCCGGCCTGGCCGACGGCGCGGTGAGCGGCAACCTGTTCACCTCGCCGTCCGCGCAGGACGCGGTGTCGGTGGCGCGGGCGGCGCACTCCGGCGCGGGCGTCGTGTTCAGCTACGGCAACTACGCCGGTGACGTGATGAACTTCGGCCTGGCCACCGAACGCCTGCGGGCGCAGGGGATCCGGGCGGAGAACGTCGTGGTCACCGACGACATCGCCAGCGCGGAGCGGCCCGCCGAGCGCCGCGGCATCGCCGGGGACTTCACCGTCTTCAAGGTGATGGGCGCGGCCGCCGAGGAAGGCATGGACCTCGACGAGGTCGTGCGCGTCGGCCGCAAGGCCAACGACGCGACCCGCACGATCGGCGCCGCCTTCGCCGGCTGCACGTTCCCCGGCGCGGACGCCCCGCTGTTCACCGTGCCGGACGGGCACATGGGCCTGGGGCTCGGCATCCACGGCGAACCCGGCCTGCGCGATGTGCCGCGGACGGCCGCGCGGGAACTCGCCGCGGACTTCGTGCGGCGCGTCCTGGCGGAGAAGCCGGCCGGGGCGGGGGACCGGATCGCGGTCCTGCTCAACGGGCTCGGCTCGGTCAAGCACGAGGAGCTGTTCGTGCTGTGGGCCGACGTGAGCCGTCTGCTGCGCGAATCCGGCCACACGCTGGTGCTGCCCGAGGTCGGCGAGCTCGTGACCAGCCTCGACATGGCCGGGGTGTCCCTGACCGTGACCTGGCTGGACGACGAGCTGGAACGGCTGTGGACCGCACCCGCGTGGACCCCCGCGTTCCGCCGCGGCGCCATCGCGGCGGACTCCGGCGAGGAGGCCGTCGCGGAGGTGACCGATGACGCCCCGCGGTTCGCCGAGGCCTCCGCGGAGTCCCGGCAGGTGGCCGGGGCGGTGCTCGACGGGCTGCGTGCGGTGCGGAAAGCGTTGCGGGAAGCCGAATCCGAGCTGGGCGCGATCGACGCGGTGGCCGGTGACGGCGACCACGGCCGCGGCATGGTCCGCGGCATCGACGCCGCCGTCACCGCCGCGGAAGCGGCCTGGCACCAGGGCGCGGGGGCGGGCGACGTGCTCGCCGCCGCCGGTGACGAGTGGGCCGCGCGCGCCGGTGGCACGTCCGGGGTCCTGTGGGGCGCCGGGCTGCGCGCGGCGGGCGAGGTCATCGGGGACGGCGTGATCGACGCGGTCGCCGCCGTGGACGCGTTCGCCGAGCGCGTGATGTCCCTCGGCGGCGCCGAGCCCGGCGACAAGACCCTGGTCGACGCGCTGGTGCCGTTCCGCGAGCGGCTGGCGTCCGGCACCTGGGCGCAGGCCGCGGCCGCCGCCGAAGACGCCGCCCGCGTCACCGCTGATCTGGTGCCGCGCAAGGGGCGGGCCCGCCCGCTCGCCGAGCGCAGCGTCGGCACCCCGGACCCGGGAGCCGTGTCGCTGGCCCTGATCGCCCGCGCCGTCTCCGAGTACCTGCGAGAAGGGACGCGATGAACTACCGCATCGTGGTCGGCTGCGACGACGCCGGCCTGGACTACAAGGAACAACTCGCCGCCGACCTGCGGGCCGACCCGCGGGTGGCCGAGGTGGTCGACCTCGGCGTGCACCGCGGCGCCGACGACGTGCACCGGCCCTACCCGGAGATCGGGCTCGCCGCGGGCGAGGCGATCCGCGACGGCAAGGCCGACCGGGCGGTGCTGGTGTGCGGCACCGGCATCGGGATGGCGCTGTCGGCGAACAAGGTGCCCGGCGTGCGGGCCACCACCGCGCACGACTCGTTCTCGGTCGAACGCTCGATCCTGTCCAACAACTGCCAGGTGCTCACGCTCGGGCAGCGGGTGGTCGGGCTGGAGCTGGCACGGCGGCTCGTGGCAGAGTGGCTGGGATACACCTTCGACGAGCGGTCCGCCAGCGCGGCGAAGGTATCGTTGATCAGCGAGTACGAGCGGTGCTGACGACCAGCCCGGGGAGGGCGCGCGTGGTGAAGGAGCCGAACCGCAACCTGCGGCAGATGGCTGTCGACACGCTGCGCCAGGCCATCACGACCGGCGAGTTCCCGCCGGGCAGCCACCTCGGCGAGGTGCAGGTCTCCGAGCAGCTCGGCATCAGCCGCGGCACCCTCCGCGAGGCCCTCCGGCAGCTCCAGCAGGAGGGGCTCGTCGAATACGGCGAGCGCGGCCGCGTCACGGTCCGGCTGATCAGCGAGAAGGACATCATCAACACCTTCACCGTCCGGGCGGCGCTGGAGGCGCTGGCCGGCGAGACGCTGGCGGCGAGCTACTACCGCGAGGAGCACTGCCGCCGCCTGCGGGCCGCGGTCGACCGGATGGCGCGCGCCACCCGGGTGTCGCTGGAGGCCCAGATCGAGGCCGACCTCGCCTTCCACGAGCTGCTGGTCGAGCTGACCGACAACGACGCGCTGGTGCGCTCGTGGAAGCTCCTCGAAGGCCCGATCCGCATGTGCATCATGTACCGCGGCCTGGAACGCGCCCTGTCCAACATGAGCCCGGGCCGCCACCTGGAGATCGTCACGGCGATCGAGTCCGGTGACCCGGTCAAGACGCAGAGCGTGATCTCCGAGCACATGGTCGCCACCGCGCAGGCCCTGCTGTTCGGCACCGTGCGCACCCGCCCGCGCATCGAGATCACCGGCGAGAACTGACTCTTCCTCCCGGGCGTGTTCCCGCCCGGATCACGAAAGCGACGCAATCCATGACTGCATCGATCGCGCCGTCGGCCACCCGTGCCGACCGCGTCGCCGCGGCGGCCCACCGCATGCGGCACCACATCCTGAACATGGGCGAGGCCCAGGGCCAGGGCTACGTCGGGCAGGCGCTCGGCGCCGCCGACCTGCTCGCCACCGTCTACACCGACCAGCTGCGGCTGCGGCCGGCGGACCCGGAGTGGCCGGAGCGTGACCGGTTCCTGCTGTCCACCGGGCACTACGCCATCGGGCTGTACGCGGCGCTGGCCGAGGCCGGGGTCGTGCCGGTCGAGGAGCTGGAGACCTACGGCTCGGACGACTCGCGCCTACCGATGTCGGGCATGGCGACCTACACGCCGGGCATGGAGATCTCCGGCGGTTCGCTGGGCCACGGGCTGACCGTCGCCGTCGGCATGGCGCTCGGCCTGCGGCTGCGGGGCTCCGCGTCGCGGGTGTTCAACTTCCTCTCCGACGGCGAGCTCGACGAGGGCTCCACGTGGGAGGCCGCGATGGGCGCCGCGCACCACTGGCTCGGGCTGCTCACCGCGATGGTCGACATCAACGCGCTGCAGGCCGACGGCTCCACCGCCGGCGTGCTGCGCACCGAGCCGGTCGTGGACAAGTGGGCGGCCGCGGGCTGGTTCGTCCGCCGCGTGGACGGCAACGACATCCCCGCCCTGCTCGCCGCGTTCGACGAGATCGCCGAGCGGGCGCGGCCGGACGGGCAGCCGTCGGTGCTGCTGTGCGACACCCGCATCGGCCGGAGCGTGCCGCTGCTGGAGACCAGGGAGAAGGCGCACTTCATGCGCATCGACGAGCACGAGTGGGACATCTGCCGCGGGCAGCTGGACGAAGGAGCGCGGGCGTGACCACCACCAAGCGGCTGACCACGTCGGCGATGATCGCGTCGTTCGCCGACCCCGCCCAGAAGACGACGAGCGCGCCGTTCGGGCACGCGCTGGCCGCGCTCGCCGAGCAGGACACCCGGGTCGTCGGGCTGACCGCCGACCTCGGCAAATACACCGACATGCACGTCTTCGCGCAGGCCCACCCGGACCGGTTCTTCCAGATGGGCATGGCCGAGCAGCTGCTGCTCGGCGCCGCGGCGGGCATGGCCGAGGTCGGGCTGGTGCCGTTCGCGTCCACCTACTCGGTGTTCGCGGCGCGGCGTGCGTACGACTTCCTGTGCCTGGACATCGCCGAGCCGAACCTCAACGTCAACGTGGTCGGCGGCCTGCCCGGTCTGACCACCGGATACGGGCCGAGCCACCAGGCCACCGAGGACATCGCGATCTTCCGCGGCATGCCGAACCTGACGATCGTGGACCCGTGCGACTCGGTCGACATCGAGCAGGCCGTGCCGCAGCTGGCCGCGTGCGAGGGCCCGACGTACCTGCGGCTGCTGCGCGGCAAGGTGCCGACGGTGCTGGACGAGTACGACTACTCCTTCCAGCTCGGCAAGGCGAAGGTGCTGCGCGGCGGCAACGACGTCGTGTTCGTCTCCAGTGGACTGATGACGATGCGCGCGCTGCAGGCGGCGGAGAAGCTGGCCGCGCACAAGGTCGACGTGGCCGTCGTGCACACGCCGACGATCAAGCCGTTCGACTCGGCGACCGTGCTGCGGGAGATCGCCGGCGACCGGCTCGCGGTGACGCTGGAGAACCACACGGTGGTCGGCGGACTGTTCGAAACGGTGGCCTCCGCCGCGGCGCGGGCCGGGGTGTCCGGCCGCATCGTGCCGGTCGCACTGCCGGACGAGTTCCTGGCCGCCGGAGCGCTGCCCACGCTGCACGACCGGTACGGGCTGGCCACGGACCGCGTGGTGGAGCGGGTGCTCGCCGAGCTGGGCTGAGGCCACCTCCGTTGAACGCCGTGCGCTACCCCCGGACGGGGGTAGCGCCACCGCGCGGGAGTCGACGTGCCCAGGTCACGCGGGTACCGTGGGGCGACCGACGATGGTGTGGTGCGAGGAGGACGGACGCCGATGTCTGACGCCCGCTCGGTGCTGCATGTCGAATTGGAGGGCGCCGCCCGCGTGGCGGGTCTGCCCGTCGTGTTCGGCGGCGAGGTGGTCGACGGCCGGCTGCGGCTGTCCGGCTTCGTCGGGACACGCACGACCTCGCTGCACAACCTGGACGTCCTGCCCGGCGCCGGCCTCGGCGGCCGCGTGCTGATGCAGGGCCGGCCGATTGCCGTCAGCGACTACGGCAGCGCCCGCACCATCACCCACGACTACGACCGCCCGGTGCTCGCCGAGGGCCTGGCGTCGATCATCGCCGTGCCCGTCCGGGCCGGCGGTCGCTGCCGCGCCGTGCTGTACGGCGCGGTGCGGCGGCCGGTGACGTTCGGCGACCGCGTCCGCGACGCCTTGATGGAGTCCGGCAAGCGCCTGGCGCGTGAGCTGAGCGAGCGCGACGAGCTGACCGCCCGCCTCGACTCGCTGTCCCCCGGGGCCACCCGCGAGGAGCTGCGCTCGGTGCACTCCGAGCTGCGGGCCATCGCCGGTGCGCTGCCGGATCCCGAGGCGCGCCGCCGGCTCTACGCGGCCGCGCAACGGCTCGTCGACCTCGGCGAGGGCAAACCCGTGCAGTGCCCGCGGGTGCGTCTGTCCGCCCGGGAGACCGACGTGCTCGCCCAGGTCGCCCTCGGCTTCACCAACGGCGAGGTCGCGCAACGGCTGTCCCTGTCGCGGGAGACCGTGAAGGCCTACCTCGGTTCGGTCATGCGCAAGCTGGACGCCCACACCCGCCACGAAGCCGTCGTCAAGGCGCGCCGGCTGATGCTGCTGCCCTGAGGCCGGTGGCGCCGCGCGGCGCCACCGGCCCCCGGCTCAGGCCACGGTCGCTTCGCTGGCCTGCCCGGCCGTCATCGCGGTGCCGCGGGTCTCCTTCAGCGCCAGCGTGGACACCAGCGAGATCAGCCCCGTCACCGCGAGCATCACGCCGACCGCGATGCTGCCGAAGCTCGCGGTCAGACCGGGCGCCACCAGCGGCGGGATCGCGCCGCCCAGGACACCCGCCAGGTTGTAGCTCAGGCCCGCGCCGGTGTAGCGGAAGCGGGTCTGGAACAGCTCCGGCAGGTACGAGCCGGCCGGCCCGTACGCCACCGCGAAGATCATCAGCGTGACCAGGACGCCGACCGCGAACGCGACCGGGCTGCCGGTGTCCAGCAACGGGAACAGCGCCAGCGACCACACCACGCCGAGCGCGGACGAGTAGACGATGACCCGCCGCCGTCCGAGCCGGTCCGACAGCACCCCGGCGACCACGATGACGATCCCGAACGCGACCGCGGCCGCGATGCCGATGCCCAGCACCACCGGCCGTGTCAGCCCCGCCCCGGTCTTGCTCGTGCCGTAGCTGGTCAGGTACGTGGTCCCCATGTAGAAGAACGCGAACAGCATCGTCAGGGAACCGGCCGACAGCAGGATCTCCCGCGGCTGCTTGCGCAGCGCCTCGAAGAACGGCAGCCGCTTCGGGCGGTCCAGGCCGGCGGTGCCGCCCGCGGCGACGAACGCCGGGGTCTCGGCGATGCTCATCCGCACGTAGAAACCGACGGCCACGAGCAGGATGCTCACCAGGAACGGCACCCGCCAGCCGTAGTCCAGGAACGCGGCGTCAGCGTCACCCATCACAAGGTTCGTCACCAGGAACGTGCCGCTGGACAACGCGAACGCGATCGCGGGGCCCAGCTGCGGGAACACCGCGTACAGGCCGCGCTTGGCCGGTGGCGCGTACTCCGCGGTCAGCAGCGTCGCCCCGGCCCACTCGCCGCCGACCGCGAGCCCCTGCGCGAACCGCAGCACGACCAGGATGATCGGCGCGGCCACCCCGATCGTCGCCGCGCCGGGCAGCAGTCCGATGAGGACGGTGGCGATGCCCATCAGCAGCAGCGTGGAGATCAGGGTGCGCTTGCGGCCGATCCGGTCGCCGAAGTGTCCGAAGAGGATCGCGCCGACCGGCCGGGCGACGAACGCGACGGCGAACGTGGCGAACGCGGCCACGGTCCCGGCCGTCGCGCCCAGCGCGGGGAAGAACACCTTCGGGAACACCAGCGCGGCCGCGGTGCCGTAGATGAAGAAGTCGTAGTACTCGATGGTCGTCCCGGCGCAGCTGGCCACGGCCACCTTGCGCATCGGGACCGCCGGGGTCTGGCTCGACACGGGTTCTCCTCGTCGTTGAGGGATCACTGGCCAGGAATCGTCCGGTATGGACAAAACGGGCGCTACCCCCATCCGTGGGTATCGCCCCGGCGGCGGCCGAATGCATGATGTCGGGCAGCCCGAGCGAAAGGACACGAAGCGGTGAACGCGACCGATGCCTACCGTGCGAGCAGGGACCAGCTGGTGGCGCTGCGGGAGGACCACGCCCGCGCCGTGGCCGAGTTCCACTGGCCCGAGCTGGGGGAGCGGTTCAACTGGGCGGTGGACTGGTTCGACGCGATCGCACGCGACAACGACCGGCCCGCGCTGGTGATCGCCGAGGAGGACGGCACCACCACGCAGCGGTCCTTCGCGGAGATGTCCCGAGCCTCGGACCGGCTGGCCGGGTGGCTGCGCGAGCGGGGCGTGCGCCGCGGCGTTCCGGTGCTGCTGATGCTCGGCAACCAGGTCGAGCTGTGGGAGTCGATGCTGGCGATCATGAAGCTGGGCGCGGTGATCCTGCCGACCACCAGCGCCGTCGGACCGGCCGACCTGACCGACCGGATCACCCGCAGCGGCGCCGAGTTCGTCATCTGCAACGCCGCCGACACCGGCAAGTTCGCCGACGTGCCCGGCGGCTACACCCGAATCAGCGTGGGCGCCGCGGACGGGTGGGCCGACCTGCGCGAGGCCGCGGACGCGCCGCACGTCCCGGTCGGGCACCCGGGCACCGCGCCCGGCGACCCGCTGCTGCTGTACTTCACCTCGGGCACCACGTCCCGGCCGAAGCTGGTCGAGCACACCCAGGTGTCCTACCCGGTCGGGCATCTGTCCACGATGTACTTCCTCGGGCTGCGGCCGGGCGACGTGCACCTCAACATCTCCTCGCCGGGCTGGGCCAAGCACGCGTGGTCGTGCTTCTTCGCGCCGTGGATCGCGGAGGCGACGATCTTCGTCTACAACTACCGCCGCTTCGACGCCGCCGCCCTGCTGGAGCAGCTGCGCAAGCGCGAGGTCTCCTCATTCTGCGCCCCGCCCACGGTGTGGCGCATGCTGATCAACGCCGACCTCGGTGAGCGGCCGTCCGCGCTGCGCGAGGTCATCGGAGCGGGCGAACCACTCAACCCGGAGGTGATCGAGCAAGTCCGGCGAGCGTGGGGGCTGACGATCCGGGACGGCTTCGGGCAGACCGAGACGACCGCGCAGGTCGGCAACACGCCGGGCTCGGCGGTCAAGGCCGGGTCGATGGGCCGCGCCCTGCCCGGGGTGCCGGTCGTGCTGGTCGACCCGGCGAGCGGGCAGCCGCTGACCGGCCCCGGCGAGGGCGAGATCTGCCTGGACCTGTCCCGCTCGCCGGTGAACCTGATGACCGGCTACCGCGGCGACCCCGAGCGCAACACCGAGGCGATGGCGGGCGGCTACTACCACACCGGCGACGTGGCGACGATCGACGCCGAGGGCTACATCACCTACATCGGCCGCACCGACGACGTGTTCAAGGCCAGCGACTACAAGATCAGCCCGTTCGAACTGGAGTCGGTCCTGATCGAGCACCCGGCGGTGGCCGAGGCGGCGGTCGTGCCCGCGCCGGACCCGGTGCGGCTGGCGGTGCCCAAGGCCTACGTCGCGCTCGCGCCCGGCCACGAGCCGACCAAGGAGACCGCGCTGTCGATCCTGCGGCACGCTCGCGAGAACCTCGCGCCGTGGCAGCGGGTGCGGCGGCTCGAATTCTTCGAGCTGCCCAAGACGATCTCCGGCAAGATCCGGCGCGTCGAGCTGCGGTCCCGCGAGGACGAGCTGGGCACCGGCAGCCCCGCGGAGTGGCGCGACGACCAGTTCCCGGACCTGCGCGGCTGAGCGGACCCTCCCGAGCGCAGTAGGTTGGAGGTGAGCAACCAGTGTGAGGGAGGACGAACGTGGGTCTGAAAGTCGGCTACAAGGCCTCGGCGGAGCAGTTCGGTCCGCGGGATCTGGTCGAGTATGCCGTGCGGGCCGAGGAGCTGGGCCTGGACTCGGTGATGGTGTCCGACCACTTCCTGCCGTGGCGGCACGAGGGCGGGCATGCGCCGTTCGCGTTGTCGTGGATGTCGGCGGTGGCGGAGCGGACGAACCGGGTGCAGATCGGGACGAGCGTGCTGACCCCGACGTTCCGGTACAACCCGGCGGTGATCGCGCAGGCGTTCGCGACGATGTCGCTGCTGTCGGGCGGGCGGGTCATCCTCGGTGTGGGCACGGGTGAGGCGCTCAACGAGATCGCGGTGTCCGGCCGGGAGTGGCCGGAGTTCAAGGAGCGGTTCGCGCGGTTGCGTGAGGCGATCAAGCTGATGCGCGAGCTGTGGACCAGCGACAACGTGTCGTTCGAGGGCGAGTACTACACGCTGGTCAACGCCAAGATCTACGACCGGCCGGAGCAGCCGGTGCCGGTGTACGTGGCCGCCGGTGGCCCGGTGGTGGCGAAGTACGCGGGCCGGGCCGGGGACGGCTTCATCTGCACCTCGGGCAAGGGCATGGAGCTCTACAACGACAAGCTGATGCCGGCGGTCGCCGAGGGCGCGGCCGCGGCGGAGCGGGACGTCGCCGGCATCGACAAGATGATCGAGATCAAGATGTCCTACGACCGGGACCACGCCAAGGCTCTGGAGAACACCCGGTTCTGGGCGCCGCTGTCGCTGACCCCGGAGCAGAAGCACAGCGTGTCCTCGGCCGAGGAGATGGAGCGGCTGGCCGACGAGCTGCCGATCGAGCAGATCGCCAAGCGGTGGATCGTGGCGTCGGACCCGGACGAGGCCGTCGCGCAGATCAAGCCGTACCTGGACGCGGGCCTGAACCACCTCGTGTTCCACGGCCCCGGCCACGACCAGGAGCGGTTCCTGACGCAGTTCGCCGAGGACGTCCTGCCGCGGCTGCGCGCACTGGGCTGAACCCGCGCGCCGCTCACGGACCGCGTGTCCGTGAGCGGCGTCATGGTGCGGGCCCCTCGTCGGCGGGAGTAATTTCGGGAATTAGCGAAATGTCGAAGGACGGTGTGGGTGCTCCCTGAGTGCAAGGCCCTGGCGAACGAGACGCGGCTGCGCATTCTGGAGTGGCTCAAGGACCCGGCGACGAGCTTCCCGGCGGCGGACACGGCCGGGCTGGGGGTGTGCGTGGGCCTGATCCAGCAGAAGGCAGGCACGTCCGCGTCGACGGTCTCGGCGCACCTGGCCATCCTGCAGCGCGCCGGGTTCCTGCTGGCCACGCGGCAGGGCCAGTGGACCTACTACCGGCGCGACGAGGACCGCATCCGCGCCTTCACCGAGCGACTGCACCGCGACCTGTGACCCGGAAAAGGTGAGCCGTCATGTCCCCAGTCCTGTCCGTACTGGACCTCGCGCCGATCGCGCCCGGCCAGACCGCGCGCGAGAGCTTCGCGGCCAGCGTGGCGCTCGCGCAGGCCGCCGAGCGCGCCGGTTACCGGCGGGTCTGGTACGCCGAGCACCACAACATGGCCTCCATCGCCTCCAGCGCGACGAGCGTGGTGATCGGGCACGTCGCCGAGCACACGTCGACCATCCGGCTCGGCGCGGGCGGGATCATGCTGCCCAACCACTCGCCGCTGGTGATCGCCGAGCAGTTCGGCACGCTGGAGACCCTGTTCCCCGGGCGCATCGACCTGGGGCTCGGCCGGGCGCCCGGCAGCGACCAGCAGACGATGGTGGCGCTGCGGCGCGACCCGATGTCGGCGGATTCGTTCCCGCAGGACGTGCTGGAGCTGCAGGCGTACCTGAGCGGCAAGGCGGTGCAGGGCGTGCGGTCGGTGCCCCGGGCCGAGGGCGTGGTGCCGCTCTACATCCTGGGCTCGTCGCTGTTCGGGGCGCAGCTGGCCGCGCAGCTCGGGCTGCCGTACGCGTTCGCGTCGCACTTCGCGCCGGACTCGCTGCACCAGGCCGTCTCGCTGTACCGCGAACGGTTCCAGCCGTCCGAGCAGCTGGCCGAGCCGTACGTGATCGCCGGGGCGAACGTGTTCGCGGCGGAGGACCACGACGAGGCCGAGGCCCAGCGGTCGGTGGCGTACCGGGCGCGCACCCGGGCGATGCTGTCGCAGGGCCGCTCGGGTGCGAATTTCACCGACGCGGAAATCGACGCGTTCCTGGCCTCGCCGCGGGGCCGCGGCCTGGCGTCGATGACGCGCTACACCGCGGTCGGCACTCCCGACGAGGTGCGCGCCTACCTGGCCGACTTCGCGACCGAAGCCCAGGCCGACGAGCTGATCCTGGCGCACCACGCGCACGACATCGCGGACCGGGTCCGGTCGGTGGAGCTGACGGCCGACGCCATGGCGGCGGTTGCTGGTTGAGCGTGTCGCGGCGGGGCGGCCGGTGGCGCCGCAGCAGGTGGAAGTCACAACCACCACCGCGCCCACACCGCCCAACCACCCATCACCCGTGTCAACAACCCCCGACGCACTACGCCTAGGAGCTCCGGCCGGGATCTTCGCACCCAGCCCTTGGCGAGCCGCGGTTCCGCCTGGCGCAGCCCGGATTCAGCGTCGCGCCGCACCCGCTCCTGACCTGCGATCCGCCCGCCGTGCGGCCGGGTGATATCGATGGTTGCCAGGAAGGGACACGACCAGGATGAGTGACGGTGCGGCAGGCCAGCTCGCACACCTCGACGAGGTGACCCGTGCACTCGAGGAACTGGCCGGCACGGTCGGGAACACCGACGACTTCGACGTGCTGCTGCGGGTGGTCTGCGAGCAGGTCGTGCGCGTGGTGCCCGGGGCCGACATGGCGTCGATCACGGTGCTCGACGATTCCGGCGCGCGGTCGGCGGCTTCGACCGACGACCGCGCCACGCGGATCGACGCGGCGCAGTACGACGAGGACGACGGCCCGTGCCTGCGCGCGGCGCGCAGCGGGCAGGTGGTCCGGGTCGAGGTCGGCACGGCGCGGGAGTTGTGGCCCGGGTTCTCCGCCGTCGCGGCCGAGCACGGGGTGGCCAGCTACCTGGCTTCGCCGCTGCAGGTGCGCGACCAGGCGATGGGCGCGATCAACCTGTTCGGGTTCGGCGAGCACGGATTCCGCGACGTCGACCAGAAGTACCTGGAGCTGTACGCGACGGTCGTGGACACGGTGCTGCACCTGTCCAGACGCGCGCTGCGCACCCAGGAACAGGTGCGCCAGCTGCGCGCGGCGATGCGCACGCGCGGGGTCATCGAGCAGGCCAAGGGCATTTTGATGGCGGCGAGACGGATCAGCGCCGACGAGGCGTTCAAGCTCCTGGTGGGGCAGTCCCAGCGGGAGAACGTCAAGCTGCACACCATTTCGGCGCGGTTCGTCGCCGAGCACTCCGGGCACGTGGTGGACCCGGACGACAGCCTGCCCAACTGAGGTGTCAGGCCGCCGGCGGCACAGCAGGGGCGATCGTGAAGACCCGGTCCAGCCCGGTCAGCTCGAGCGGGTGCAGCACCGGGCGGCTCGTGCAGACCAGGACCAGCTCCTGACCGGCGGCCTCGCACTCCCGCGAAACCTCGACCAGCAGCGCGAGGCCGCCCGAGTCGAGGAACCCGACGCGCAGGAGGTCGAGCACCAGCGTGGGCGGCGGGGGCACCGGCGCGCCCGCACGGGCCGCCCCCAGCCCCTCCCGCAGGCGGACGACGGTTCCGGCGTCGATTTCACCCGTCACAGTCACGACGAGCGCGTCCGGCCGGTACGTCCACTCCACTTTCAGGTTCGTCACTGGATCTCCTGGGGCAAGCTCGTGGGCTCGCGAAACAGGGCAGGACACGGACAACCGCGCTGCCGACGGGAACTGGCGAGCCACAGCTGCTTGTATAACCGTGACGCAACCGACCCTACCCCATGACGCGGCTAGGCTTGCGTGACGAGGACCGGCAAGCTCGGGGGAAGAGACGAGGTGTCATGAGCGAATCGCTCCTGTCCGCTCCCGCGGTGCTCACGATCGCGCAGGAGCTCGCCGAGATCGGCAGGCTGGTGGACGACGACGACGTCACCTCGACCCTGTCCCGCTACGTGGCGCGGGCCTGCGCGCTGCTGCCGGGCTGCGACCGCGCGGCCATCACGGTCCGCACGGCGGCGGGGACGGCCGAAGTGCTCGCGGCAGCCGGCAAGCCGTTGCCGGAGCCGCCGAGCGACGGGTCCGGCCCGGACCCGGTCATTGAGGCGGTGACCTACCGCGAACCGCGGCGGGTGGACGACACGGCGACGGACGAGCGGTGGCCCGCCTACAGCGCGCACCTGCGCCGGCACGGGTTCGGCAGCGCGCTGACGCTGCCACTGCCCGGCGCCGAGTCCGGCGCGGCGTTCAGCGTGCTGTCCGCGGAGCGCGGCCGCTTCGGCGACGATTCGCACGACTTGGCGCTGTTGTTCACCCTCCACGCGGGCGTGGCGTTCGACAACAGCGCGCTCTACCACGACAACATCCGCCTGCTGGGGCACGTGCAGACGGCGCTGCGCACGCGGACGGTCATCGCGCAGGCGCAGGGCCTGCTGATGCACCACGACCACGAGACCGCGCACGAGGCGCTCGCCGCGCTGAAGCGGATGTCGCAGCAGCGGAACGTGAAGCTGCGCGACGTGGCCGCGGCGCTGGTGACGGCGCACCACGGGGGCCGGCTGGCGGAGGTGCTGGAGTCCCGCTGACCGTCGGGCCGGTCTCCCGGCGGTGAGGGGTGCCGGCACAGCGGGAGGCGCTGGGAAGTCCACCGGGCGGGCTTCGCCGGCTAGTGCGCAACTGCCGGCCGCTGTCGGAGATGTCGGGGGCGTCCGTTTCGATGCGGTTGCCCGGCCAAGGCGCGACCGTGGGCCGGCTGGCGGGCGCCGGCCGTCCGCTGACCGTTCGCCTCGGGACCGGCATGTGCCGGCCGCGCCGTTCAAAACCGAGACACCGCTGAAATCGGCGATCCGCTGCTGAAGCAGGCGCGTGTCTCAGTGCCGCACGAGCAGGCGGCTCATCAGCGGCAGGTGGTCCGACGCGACGGGATCCCCGTCCAGCACCCGCGAAACCAGCGGTGACACCGAACGTGACGCGTAGATGTAGTCGATCCTCCGGTCCGGCGCCTCCGCCGGGTACGTCGCGCCCGCGCCCTTCCCGGACGCCGGCCACACGTCGGTGAAGGCCGTGTTCAGCGTCGCGATCTCCGGGGCCTCTGGGAGCGCGTTCAGGTCGCCCACGAGCACCGCCGGCGTGGCGCCGCCGATCAACTCCGTGATCTGCCGGGTCTGCTCCAGCCGGTCCACCTGGGAGCTGGCCGCCAGGTGCGTGTCGTACACGTGCACCGCCACCCCGCGCACGTCCAGCACCGCGTGCAGCAGCCCGCGCTGCTCCTGGTTCGGCGACCGGAACAGGTGCGTGTTGTCCCACGCGGTGATCGGGTAGCGGGACAGGATCGCGGTGCCGTACTGGATCCGCGGGCTGCCCGCGGCGGGCGGGTCCCGGTCGATGTTCGCGCCGAACACCACGTGGTAGCCGAGCATCCGGGCGAGCTCGGTGGCCTGGTCGGCCCACTCGCTGCGCGCCGAGTAGTGCCGGTCCACCTCCTGCAGCCCGACCACGTCGGCGCCGCTGTCCCGGATCACCCCGGCCACGCGCGCGAGGTCGAGCACGTCGTCGGTGCCCTGCGCGTGGTGGATGTTGAAACTCAGCACGGACAACACCCGCTGCCGCGGCTCGCTCGCGTTCGCGGGCGCCACCGAGGTCAGCAGGATTCCGCTCAGCATCAGCACGATCGCCAGTGTTCTGCGCACCCGGCGATCTTCGGCCGCGCACATGAGGGCCCGGTGAACGAGCGGCGAACGTTTCAGCGCCAGCCGGCGTCGGGTGCGACGTCGCGGACGATCGACTCCAGCAGGTGCGCGTTGTAGTCCACGCCGAGCTGGTTCGGGACCGTCACCAGGACCGTGTCCGCCGCCTGCACGGCCGCGTCCTCGGCGAGCTGTTTGGCGATCACGTCCGGCTCGCCCGCGTAGGTCTTCCCGAACCGCGCCACCCCGCCGTCGAGCCAGCCGACCTGGTCCTGGCTGTCCCGTTCGCGCCCGAAGAACCTGCGGTCGAGGTCGGTGGTGATCGGGATGACGCTGCGGCTCACCGACACCCGCGGCTCGCGGATGTGCCCCTGGCGCGCCCATTCCGCGCGGAAGATCTCGATCTGCTCGGCCTGCAGCTCGTCGAACGGCACCCCGGTGTCCTCGGTCAGCAGTGTCGAGCTCATCAGGTTCATCCCTTGCTCGGCAGCCCACTTCGCGGTGGCGCGGGTGCCGCTGCCCCACCAGATCCGCTCGAACAGCGTGGGGGACTGCGGTTGCACGGCCAGCATCCCGCCGCGGCCGGTCATCCGCGGATCGGCCCGGACGACGCCGCTGCCGCCGATCGCGGTCCGGAAGATCTCCGTGTGCCTGCGTGCCATGTCCGCGTCGGTCTCGCCGTCGGCCGGGACGTGGCCGAACGCGGACGCCCCCTGCAGCGCGGGTTCGGGGGAGCCGCGGCTGATGCCGAGCTGCAGGCGTTCGCCGCTGAGCAGGTCGGTGGCCGCGGCCTGCTCAGCCATGTAGAGCGGGTTCTCGTAGCGCATGTCGATCACGCCGGTGCCGAGCTCGATGCGCTCGGTGCGCGCGGCCATCGCCGCCAGCAGCGGGAACGGTGTGGAGAACTGCGGCGCGAAGTGGTGTACGCGCAGGAACGCGCCGTCGATGCCCAGTTCCTCGGCGGCCACGGCGAGCTCGACCATTTGCCGCAGCGCGTCGCCGGCCGTCGGTGCCGGCGTGCCCGGCTGGTGGTGGCCGAACGAAAGGAACCCGATGTTCTTCACACCGGGTATTGTCCAGGACTCGACCGGCATCTGCGGGGGCACGCTGTTTCTCGTCACTGGTGCGACCGGCACGGCGGGCGGGGCGGTGGTGCGCGAGCTCGCCCGGATTGGCGAGCCGGTGGGGGCGTTGGTGCGCAAGCCGGACGCAGTCGTGCCCGGCGCGGAGCCGGTCGTCGGCGATCTCAACGACCCGGCGGGCGTCCCCTTCGAGGGCGTCACCGGGGTGTTCCTGCTGTCCGGTTACGCGGACATGCCGGGTCTGCTGGCGCGGGCCCGGGCGGCCGGTGTCGAGCGGGTGGTGCTGCTGTCCGGCGGCTCGGCCGCGCTGGCGGATCTGGACAACGCGGTGTCCCGGTACATGACGTTGTCCGAACGGCCGTGCGGGAGTCCGGTCTGGCGTGGACGTCCCTGCGGCCGCGGGCGTTCATGTCGAACGCGCTGCGGTGGCTGCCGCAGCTGCGGCGGGGGGGGGGGGGGGGCGAGGTGCGCGTGCAGTACCCGGACGTGCCCGCGGCGTGCGTCGACCCGGGCGACATCGCGGCGGTGGCGGTGCGGGCGCTGCGGGGCGGGCACGAGGGCCGGATTTATGACTGCCCGGTCCCGAGGCGCTGTTGCCTGCCCAGCAGGTTTCGGTGCTCGGGCGCGTGCTGGGCCGGGACCTGCACGCGGTGGGCCTGTCCGACGAGGAGACCCGGGCCGAGATGGCAGCGGCGATGCCGGCCGACTATGTGGAGGCGTTCGCGCGGTTCTACGCAGAGGGCCGGCTGGACGAGGCCACGGTGCACCCCGACGTCGCCGAGGTGACCGGGCGGCCGCCGCGCACGTTCGAGCAGTGGGCGAGGGAGAACGCGGACGCTTTCCGCTGACCGCGGCTGGGATTCCAGTGGAGTCCGAAGTGGACGTTCCGGACGGGGATCTCGGGGTGGGGCTTTCCGTCGACGAACGTGGATGCGCACACGCGAGTGTGGAACTCGCGCCTGGGAGCGTGGGACTCGCGCTTGACGGAGTGTGGGAGTGCTGTAGCGCAGCGTGAGAATCCCGCGTCGGCGGCCGGGGCGAGCAACGGCGGGTGCTGAACCGGCCGCTAAGCAGCGCCGACGCACCTATCGGCGCCCCGGTGTTGACACCCCTCGAACCGGATGTCACTATTCCCCGCAGTCCCTTGGAATCGTTTCCAGCCACAGACAGTCGAGGGTTGGAAACGTTTCCAAGGCTACGTACGATGACGGAGCGACAATGACGTCTACACGGGCCACGCTGCTGCAGGTGGCCGAACGAGCCGGGGTGTCACTGGCCTCGACCTCGCGCGCCCTGCACGGCACCGGCGCGAGCCCGGCCATGATCGAGCGCGTCCGGGCCGCCGCGGAGGAGCTGGGCTACAGCCCGGACGCCATCGGCCGCTCGCTGCGGATGAAGAAGACTTTCCAGATCGCGTTCGCGGTCGCCGACATCGGCAACCCCGTCTACGTCGAGATGATGCGGGCGATCCACGAGGTCCTCGCCCCGCACGGGTACCGCGTCGTGGTCATGACCACCGGCGACACCTCCACCTCGACGGCCGACCTGGTGCGCAGTCTCAACAGCGGCTTCGTCGACGGCATGGTCATCAGCCCGCTGCGCACCGACGACCGCCTGATCGAGGAGATCCAGCAGGCCGCCGTCCCGGTCGTGGTCATCGGCCGCGCCCTGGACGCCCACGGCATCAGCTCGGTCTCCACCGACTCCGCGGGCGGCATCGGCCAGGCGGTCCGCCACCTGCAGGAACTCGGCCGCCGCCGGATCGGTTTCCTCAACGGCCCCCTCGACACCACTCCCGGTCAGGCCCGCCAGCGCGGCTTCGAAGCCGCCGCGGGCACGGGCCACGCCACCGAGATCGCCAAGGACTTCACCGTCGCCGCCGGCCTCACCGCCGCTCGCCGCCTGCTCGCCGCGGCCCCGGAACGTCTCGACGCCATCGTCGCGGCCAACGACCTGCTCGCCATCGGCGCCATCCACGCCATCCGCGAACTCGGGCTGTCCGTGCCGGACGACATCGCGGTCACCGGCATGGACGACACCGAGATCGGCCGCGTCTTCCACCCGACCCTGACCAGCGTCTCCCTCGGCAGCACCGAGCGCGGGCGCGCCGCCGCGCAGCTCATGCTCCGCCTCGCCGACGACGCCGACCAGGACGCGCAGCAGGTCACCGTCGGACCGGAGCTGATCGTGCGCGGTTCCACCGTCCCCGCCGCGGGCGGGCTCACCGAGGGAGGCCGGCGATGACCCTGGCCACGGACACCCGCGCCCCCGCGCCCGCACCGGCGCCCCGCAAGCGCCGCAAGGGCACGATGGCCCGCTCGCGCCGCCGCGAGGCGATCGCGCTGGTGATGCCGTCGCTGATCCCGATCCTGGTGCTCAGCGTCGCGCCGCTGGTGATGGGCCTGGCGCTGGCGTTCACCGACGCCCGCCTGGTCCGCAACCCCGACTACGACTTCACCGGCATCGACAACTTCACCAAGCTGGCTGGCAACTCGTTCTTCTGGGACAGCCTCCGCATCGGTCTGATTTGGACGGTCGGCGTCACGGTGCTGCAGCTGGCCGCGTCGATGGGCCTGGCGCTGCTGCTCAACTCGGGGCTCAAGCTCCAGGGCCTGACCCGCGTGCTCGCCCTCATCCCGTGGGCGATGCCGCCGGTCGTCGTGGCGATCATGTGGCAGATGATCTACTCGGCCAACGGCGGCCCGCTCAACGCCTTCCTCGGCAGCGTCGGCCTGCCCGACGACACCAACTGGCTCGGCGACTTCTCCACCGCCCTGCCCGCGGTGATCGTCGTGGGCGTGTGGGTTGGCATGCCGCAGACCACCGTCACCCTGCTGGCCGGCCTGCAGCAGATCCCGCAGGACCTGCACGAGGCCGCGGCGGTGGACGGCGCGGGCGCGTGGCGGCGGTTCACCGCGGTCACCTGGCCCAGTCTGCGGCCGATCGTCACCTCGATCACGTCGCTGAACTTCATCTGGAACTTCAACTCGTTCTCGCTGGTCTACGTCCTCACCGAAGGCGGGCCGGGCGGAAAGACGATGGTGCCGGTGCTCTTCATCTACCTCGAAGCGTTCAAGAACCGCAACATCGGCTACGCGGCGGCGATGGGGCTCGTCCTCGTGATCATCGTCGTGCTGCTGCTGGCGGTCTACCTGCGGTCGCAGTTCCGCGACGACCGCGCCGAGCGGGGGCGGTGAGCGGATGCGCGTCCTCCTGCGTCCCGCCCAGTACCTGGCACTGGCGGCCTACATCCTGTTCCTCGGCTTCCCGCTGCTGTGGCTGATCTCGGCGTCGGTGAAGTCCTCCGGCGAGCTCAACTCGCTCACCGTCAGCCTGCTGCCGCAGCAGTGGCACTGGGACAACTACTCCGACGCGCTCGACCGGCAGGGCCTGGTGCACTCGGCGGGCAACAGCCTGGTCGTGGCCCTGGTGTCCACCGCGCTGGTCATCGTGATCGCGCTGCCGGCGTCCTACGTGCTCGCCCGGCTCAAGGGCAAGATCCGCGCCGCGGGCGTCGGCTGGATCCTGGTGTCCCAGGTGTTCCCGGTGGTCCTGGTGATCCTGCCGCTGTTCCTGATCCTGCGCACCATCGGGCTGGCGGACAGCCTGGCCGGGCTGACGCTCGTGCACACCACCTACACGCTGCCGTTCGCGCTGTGGATGCTGCAGGGCTACGTCAGCGCGATCCCGGTCGACCTGGAAGAGGCCGGCGCGATGGACGGCGCGGGCCGGTGGACCGTGCTGCGCCGGATCGTCTTCCCGCTCCTGATGCCCGGCATCGTCGCCACCGCGATGTTCAGCTTCGTCTCCTCCTGGAACGAGTTCTTCTTCGCGCTGGTGCTGCTCCAGTCGACGGAGAACTACACCCTGCCCATCACGCTGAACATGTTCATCGGCGGTGAGGGCAAGGTGTCCCTCGGCCCGCTCGCCGCGGGCGCCGTGCTCGCCGCGATCCCCAGCATCGTCTTCTTCACCATCCTGCGCCGGAGGCTCACCAGTGGGCTGATGGCCGGGGCGGTGAAGGGATGAACCCCCGGAAAACGAAAGGTCGGTCAATGAAGTCTCGACGTTTGGTGGCGGCCGCGCTCGCGGCGGCCGCGAGCCTGCTGTTCACCGCGTGCTCCAGTGGCGGTGACAGCGCCGACGGCCCGGTGACGCTCAAGTTCCAGTCCCTGTCCGACCAGCCCGCGGCGATCGCGGCGACGAACAAGATCGTCGACGACTGGAACAAGGCGCACCCCGACGTCAAGGTCGAGGTGGTGCAGGCAGGCTGGGACGGTGTCTATGACAAGCTGATCACGCAGTTCAACGCGGGCAGCGCGCCGGACATCATCCACTACGAGGCCGCCGGTGTCGTCCCGTTCGCCAAGGACGGCTACCTCGCCGACCTCACGCCGTACCTGTCGGAGCAGAAGAAGACCGACATCCCCAAGGGCGTGCTGGACTCGGTCACCGTGGACAACCAGGTGATCGCCTACCCGACCGAGCTGCAGTCCTATGTGGTCTTCGCCAACCGGGCGCTGCTGCAGAAGGCCGGGGTCACCATCCCTGCCGGTGACACGATGACCTGGGACCAGCTGCGGGAGATCGCCAAGGCGACCACCCGCGACGGCGCCTACGGCCTCGGCTGGGGCCTGTCCAGCCCGACCGCCGCGATGGTCGCGCTCGCGCCCGGCTTCGGCGGCAAGTACTTCGACGGCACCGGCACCGACGCGAAGATCAGCGTCGGCCAGGGTGAGATGGCCCTGCCGCAGCTGGTGGACGCGATGGCGCACCAGGACAACTCGATCCTGCCGGTCACGCTGACCCAGTCCGGTTCCAAGGCGCTGGCGCCGTTCTACGCTGGGCAGACCGCGATGACGATCCAGGGTTCGTTCCAGGCCGCGAACATCGCCAAGGACGCGCCCGCCGGCTTCGACTGGGTCGTGCTGCCGCCGCTGGCCGGTCCCGCCGGTCCCGCGCAGGCCGCCAACCCGCAGACGCTGTCGGTGAACAAGGACTCCGCGCACGTCGAGCAGGCCGCGCAGTTCATCGAGTTCTTCACCAACACCGAGAACCTGGCCGCGCTCAACGAGGCCGACGCGCTGATCCCGGCGACCACCTCGGCCCGCGAGGCGCTGACCACGAAGCTCGGCGCGCAGAACGGCTGGAAGGAGATCCTGTCCTCGGGTCAGTACCTCACCTCCGCGCCGTACCTGTTCGTCGACAAGTACGCGCAGTGGAAGGACACCGTCGCGACCCCGGCCTACCAGAAGTTCCTGGCGAAGCAGATCGACGCGGCCGGTCTGTCGAAGGAATTGACGGACGGCTGGAACAGCATCAACCGGTAGCGACCGGACCATCTAGAAGGGAAACGTGAAGCCGGTGACCTGGCTGGAAGACCGAGCGGTGGCGGTGATCACTGGGGCGGCCGTTGGGGACGCGCTGGGTGGCGCCACCGAGGGGTGGACCCCGGAACAGATCGAGGAGCGCCACGGCGGCCGGGTGACCGGCATCGTCGGGCCGTGGTTCCCGAACTGGCGGGAGGCGCGCCCGATCGCGCCGTACCACAAGGGGGACGGGCACGTCACCGACGACACCCTGATGACCCGCGCGCTCGTCGAGGTGTACGCGAAGCGCCGCGCGCACCTCGACGCGTACGCGATGGCCGAGGACCTGGTGCCGCTGATGATCGGCGAACCGAGGTGGGTGCCCGAACTGGAGTCGACCGCGCTGCTGCTGCAGCGGGTGTTCCTGGCGGAGAAGTGGATCGTCGCCCGGCTCCACTACGGGCACGTCGACCCGCGGGAGGCCGGCGTCGGCAACGTCGTCAACTGCGGCGCCGCGATGTACGTGGCGCCGGTCGGGATCGCCAACGCCGGGGACCCGCGTGGCGCCTACGCCGAGGCGATCGACCTGACCGGCGCCCACCAGTCCAGCTACGGCCGTGAGGCGGCCGGCGTGTTCGCGGCGATGGTCGCGGCGTCGGTCGCCCCCGGCGCGACGCTGGACGACGTGGTCGCGGCGGCGCTGGACGTCGCGCACGACGGCACCGCCGCCGCCCTCCGCGCCGTGGTGGACGCCTTCCACGGCTGGACTTCCGCGCCGTCGAACGACGACGAGGAGCGGGAGCTGGCCCGGCTGATCCGGGACACGGTCGCGCCGTACGACTCGGTGGGGCCGCAGTACCGGCAGATGTCGATGGACGCGCGGCGCCCGTCGCGCACCAAGTCCATCGAGGAGCTGCCCGCCGCGCTCGGGTTCGTGCTCGGCCACCGCGGCGACTACCGCGGCGCGGTCCTGGGCGCGGTGAACTACGGCCGGGACGCCGACTCGATCGCAGTGATGGCGGGCGCCTTGTGCGCCGGTCTCCGTGGCACGGCGGCTGTGCCAGCCGACTGGATCGACGCGATCGGCGAGGCGAGCAGGATGGACCTCCGCGAGACCGGGCGGCTGATGGCCGCGGCCGCCGCGGACATCCTAAAGGCGGACCGGGAACGCGCACTGGCGCGGCTGCGGACGCTGGACGCGCTGGACCAGGCGTGACGGTGCGGGACGACATCAGCTGGGGGCTGTGCGAGGAGGGTGGCATGACCGTGCGGCTGCAGTGGCGGGACCCGGTGGTCATCGCGCGGCCTGCCGGGCCGGTGAATCCGCAGGCGGGCACGCGGCAGGCCGGGACGCCGCCGCGGCGGACGGGGGAGCGATCGTGAGGCTGACCTGGGCGCAGCCCGAGGACCTGCTGGCGCACGAGCTGGTGCAGTCCGCCGCCGAGGGCCGGGACGTCACCGAAGTCCGGGACCGCTGGGTCGCGGCCGGGGGCGACCCGGCGCCCGCGGTGAGCGGCGCCGGGCCGCGGCCGGCCACCCCGGAGCTGCGGGCGCTGGCCCGCGACCTGCTCGACGAGCTGGCCGCGCTGCCTGGCACGCCGGTGCCCCATGAACCGGACGACTGGGACGCGATCACCGAGCTGCTGCCGCCCGCGCCGGAACTGCCCGGCGGCGGCGGGCGCGTGCTGGACGCGTGGACCGGCCGCGCCGCCGGGTGCCTGCTCGGCAAGCCGGTCGAGAAGATCCCCCGCGAGGGCATCGAAGAGATCCTGCGCGCCACCGGCCGCTGGCCGCTCGACCGGTGGTTCACCGCCGTCGGACTGCCGGACGAGGTCGCCGCGCGGTGGCCGTGGAACCGCCGCTCCGCCCCGACCTCGCTGGCCGAGAACATCGACGGGATGCCGGAGGACGACGACCTCAACTACCCGATGCTCGCGCTCACGCTCCTGGAGCAGCGCGGCCGCGGCTTCACCACCGACGACGTCGCGCAGCTGTGGCTGGACAACCTGCCCGCCGGCCGCGTGTTCACCGCCGAGCGCGCCGCCTACCGCAACATCCTGGACGCCCGCCCGGTGCCGGTGACCGCCACGCACCACAACCCGTTCCGCGAGTGGATCGGCGCGCTCATCCGGACCGACGTGTTCGGCTGGGTCTCGCCAGGCGACGTGCGCGCGGCGGCCCGGATGGCGTGGACCGACGCCCGCCTGAGCCACACCCGCAACGGCATCTACGGCGCGATGTGGGCCGCCGCGCTCGCTTCGGCGGCGATGGTGTGCGGCACCGTGGACGAGGTGCTGGACGCGGCGGAAACCGTGATCCCGCCGGACAGCGGGCTCGCGCGGGCGGTCCGGTTCGGACGGTCGCTGGCCGGTCTTGGCGTCGACGCCGGCTTGGACCGCCTGCACGCCGAATACGGGCACCTGCACTGGGTCCACGTCCTCAACAACGCGGCCGTCATCGCCTTCGCGCTGGCCAGGGGCGGCGGCGAGTTCGGCCCGAGCATTTCCATCGCGGTCACCGCGGGCTGGGACACCGACTCGGCGGCCGCTACTGTCGGCGGCGTCGTCGGAGCCCTGCACGGGGTGCCGGACCAGTGGGCGAAACCGCTGGACGACCGCATCGCGACCTCGCTGCCGGGCGGGGAGCAGCGCATCACCGATCTCGCGGCCCGCGCGGCCGCCCTGACCGTGGAACGAGGTGCCGCATGACCGGGCAGGTCGTGGTCGTGGGCTCGGCCAACGTCGACCTCGTCGTCGACGTGCCGCGCCATCCGGGTGGCGGGGAGACGATCCTCGGCGGCGACCTGCGCCGCACGCCCGGTGGCAAGGGCGCGAACTCGGCCGTCGCCGCCGCGCGGGCCGGGGGAGCGGAGACCACGTTCGTCGGCGCGCTGGGCCGCGACGAGTCCGCCGAGCTGCTGCTGGCTTCCC
Organism: Amycolatopsis methanolica 239; assembly: GCF_000739085.1. Classification (NCBI taxonomy): domain Bacteria; kingdom Bacillati; phylum Actinomycetota; class Actinomycetes; order Pseudonocardiales; family Pseudonocardiaceae; genus Amycolatopsis; species Amycolatopsis methanolica. The sequence continues at coordinate 2,358,258 of NZ_CP009110.1, forward strand.
TAGGCGGAGCCGGGGTCCGCACCGACCTGGTGTCCCGTGTGGACGCTCCGACCGGCACCGCGCTCATCACCGTCTCCCCGGACGGCGAGAACGCCATCGTGGTCTCGCCCGGCGCCAACGCGCGCCTCGAGCTGACCGCCGCCCAGGTCGAGCGGATCGCGCGCGCCGACGTCGTGCTGGCGCAGCTGGAGATCCCGCTCGACATGGTCCGCGCGGCCGCCGCCGCGCGACGGCCGGGCGCCCGGATGGTGCTCAACGCGGCGCCGTCGCAGGACCTGCCCGGCGACGTGTGGGCCGCGCTGGACCTGCTGATCGTCAACGAGTACGAGGCCGCCGACCTCGCGCACACCCACGCCGCGCCGGAGGAGCTGGCGGCGGCGCTGCTGGAGCGGGTGCCCGCCGTGGTGATCACCCTCGGCGCCGAGGGATCCCTGGTGGCGCAACGGGACCGCGCGTCCGTGCGGGTTCCGGGCGTCAAGGTGGACGCGGTCGACACGACCGGCGCCGGGGACACCTTCTGCGGCGTGCTCGCGGCCGGGCTCGCCCGCGGGCTGGACCTGGCCGGCGCCGCCCGGCTCGCCGGTGCCGCGGCCGCCCTCGCGGTCACCCGGCCTGGCGCGCAGGACGCCGTGCCCACCGTCGCGGAGGTCGAGGAGAGCGCGAAATGACCTACACGTTCGACCCGCTCGTGCCGCGCCCGATCGACCGGCCCACCGAGGTCCCGCCCGGCCCGCTCACCGAGGACCAGCTGGTCGCGCTGGACGAGGCGAAGATCTTCGCCGGCCCGGCGGACCCGGCCGACCGCCCGGCGTGGCGCGAGCGGCTGCGCGAGTGGCGCGCGGACGCCCGCAGGCGGCACGGCTACACCGGAGCGGCCTACGAGCGGCCCGGCGCGGCGTGGGCGGCGCGGTGCCGCACGGTCGCGCAGGTGTGGCTGTGGGACGAGCTGCTCTACGACTTCGAGCAGGGCCGCTTCACGCCCGAGCGGTTCCTCGCCGACGCCCGGGAGCGGTTCGCCGGCCTGGACGCGGTCGTGCTGTGGCACGCCTACCCGGTGATCGGCCTGGACGACCGCAACCAGTGGGACTTCTACCGCGACGTGCCCGGGCTGACCGACCTGGTGCGGCAGTTCCACGATGCGGGCCTGGGCGTGTTCGTCGACTACAACCCGTGGGACGTCGGCACCCGCCGCGCCGGGGACGACCTCGAGGAGCTGGCGTCGCTGGTCGCCGACGTCGGCGCGGACGGAGTCTTCCTGGACACCCTCAAGAAGGCCGAACCGGAGTTCGTCGAGGCCCTGGAGCGGGCGAAGCCGGGGATCGTGCTGGAGGGCGAGTCGAAGCTGCCGGTCGAGCGGATCGAGGACCACGCGTCGTCGTGGGCGCAGTTCTTCGCCGACTCGCCCGTGCCCGGCGTGCTGCGCGCGCACTGGTATGAGCGGCGGCACATGCAGCACCACGTCCGCCGCTGGCACCGCGACCACACCGAGGAACTCCAGTCGGCGTGGCTCAACGGCGTCGGCGTGATGGTGTGGGAGGTCGTCTTCGGCGTGTGGGTCGGCTGGTCCCGCCGGGACGCCGCGACCGTGCGGCGCATGGTGACCGTCCAGCGCGCGGCCGAAGACCTGCTGCTGCACGGCGAATGGACCCCGCTGGCCGAACTCGCGCCCGGCGCGGAGGAGGCCGGGGTGTACGGCTCCCGCTGGGACCTCGGTGACCAGACACTGTGGACGGTCGTCAACCGGAGCGACCAGGACTACACCGGCCCGGTCGCGCCCGGAATCCCGTTGCTGGGTCCGGGCGTGCCCGCGCGGGGGATCGCCGCGTTCCTGCGGGCCGGGACGGAACCCGAGTGGGTGAAGGAACTTCCGGAGCTGCCGCACGATCCCGACGCCCGCTTCCCGCACCGCCTCGCGGTGCGCAAGCAGCCGGCCCGCAGCACCGGCACGCCCGACCCGGACGCGGTGGTCGTGCCGGCCGGACCGTACGTGCTGACCGTGCGCTACCGGGCCCGGGAAACCGGGATGTACCAGGGCGCGCCGTACGTCGACGAGTGGAAGCCCCTGCCGCCGCGACTACACGACGCGCGCACCCTCCAGCGCGACGGCGTGCTCGCTAACCCGGTGGCGGTCGCCGCGACCGAGGTGACGAACGCGCAGTTCACCGAGTTCCTGGAGCGGACCGGCTACCGGCCCGCGCAACCGCACCGGTTCCTCGCCTGGAACACCGACGCCGACGCGCCGGTGACCTACGTGGACCTCGACGACGCTCGCGCGTACTGCGCGTGGCGCGGCGGGCGGCTGCCCACCGAGGACGAATGGCAGCTCGCGGGCGAGACCGGTCTGCTGCGCCGCGGCGAGCCCGCGGTGTGGAACTGGACCGAGAGCGAGCACTCCGACGGGCGCACCCGGTTCGTGATGCTCAAGGGCGGCAGCGACTATCGCGCCGAAGGCTCCGACTGGTACGTGGAAGGCGGCCGCCGCGACCCGGACTACAGCGTGAAGCTGCTCCTGCCCGGGCTGGGGCTGGCGCGCGGCGCGACCGTCGGGTTCCGCTGCGCCTGGGACCTGCCGGAGGTGACCGCGTGACCGTCTCCCGCGACCCCGCCGCCGGGGCGCTGGCCGGGCTGCGCGTCGTCGACGCCGCCACGCTCTTCGCCGGCCCGATGGCCGCGATGCACCTGGGCGACATGGGCGCCGAGGTGATCAAGGTCGAGCACCCGGGCCGTCCCGATCCGGCCCGCAACCACGGCGTCGCCAAGGACGGCGTGAACCTGTGGTGGAAGACGCTCGGCCGCAACAAGCGCACGATCACCGCCGACCTGGGCAAGCCGGGCGGCCGCGAGGTGTTCCTGAAGCTGGCCGAACGGTCGGACGTGATCATCGAGAACTTCCGGACGGGCACGCTGGAGCGCTGGGACCTGGGCTACGACGAGCTGTCCGCGCGCAACCCGCGGCTCGTGCTCGCCCGCATCACCGGGTTCGGGCAGATCGGCCCGTACCGGCGGCGGCCCGGGTTCGGCACGCTCGCCGAGGCGATGAGCGGGTTCGCGGCCGCCACTGGGGAACCGGACGGGCCGCCGACGCTGCCGCCGTTCGGGCTCGCCGACGGCATCGCCTCGCTCGCCACCGCGTACGCGATCATGGTTGCGCTGTCGGCGCGTGAGCGGACCGGGCGCGGACAGGTCGTGGACACCGCGATCGTCGAGCCGATCCTGGCGATGCTCGGGCCGCAGATCACGCGGTGGGACCAGTTGCGCTCGGTGCAGCCGCGGACCGGCAACCGGTCGGTGAACAACGCGCCACGCAACACCTACCGCACCGGCGACGGGCAGTGGGTGGCGGTGTCCACCTCGGCGCAGTCGATCGCCGAGCGCGTGATGCGGCTGGTCGGCAGGCCGGATCTGATCGACGAGCCGTGGTTCGCCAGCGGTGCCGAACGCGCGAAGCACGCCGACGAACTCGACGAGGCCGTGGGCGCGTGGATCGCGCGGCACACCCGGGACGAGGTGGTCGCCGAGTTCGAGGCCGCGCAGGCCGCGGTGGCGCCGATCTACGACGCCGCGGACATCGTGGAGGACCCGCAGTTCCGTGCCCTGGGCACGATCCACGAGATCGAGGACCCGGAGCTGGGGCCGACGCTCATGCAGGGGCCGATCTTCCGGCTGTCCGGCCACGACGGGGTCATCGCCCACACGGGCCGCGCGCACGGCGCGGACACCGACGAAGTGCTGGGGGAGCTGGGTTTCGCGCCGTCGGCGGTGGCGCGGTTGCGTGAGGAGGGTGCGGTGTGAGTGCGCCCGTGTTGACGCTGCTGTACGTGCCGGCGGATCGGCCGGAGCGTGTGGCGAAGGCGCTGGATTCGGCCGCCGACGTCGTGCTCGTCGACCTGGAGGACGCCGTCGCGCCGGCTCGCAAGGACGAGGCACGGGCGAACGCGGTGCGGCTGTTGTCGGGGCCGCTCGCCCGCCGGGTGCAGGTGCGGATCAACCACGCGAGCACACCGTGGCACGCGGCGGACCTGGCGACCCTGGCTGGTTTGCCGGTGGAGGTGGGCGCGCGGATCCCGAAGGTCGAGTCGCCGGCGGAGATCCACGAACTGGCCGCGGCGTTGCCCGGCCGGGACCTGCACCCGCTCATCGAATCCGCGCTCGGCGTCGAGCGGGCGCTGGAGATCGCGACCGCGTCCCCGCAGGTCGCCTCGATCGGCCTCGGCGAGGCGGACCTGCGCTCCGACCTCGGCGTGACCGACGAGGCCGGGCTGGCCTGGGCCCGCAGCCGGGTCGTCGTCGCCGCGCGCGCCGCCCGCCTGGTGCCGCCCGTGATGTCGGCCTACACCAACGTCCGCGACCTCGACGGGCTCGCCGCGTCCTGCCGGGCCGGGCGGGCGCTCGGGTTCCGCGGCCGCACCGCGATCCACCCCGCGCAGCTGGACACCATCCGCGCGGCGTTCCTGCCCAGTGAACAGGAAGTCTCGCGGGCCCGCGAGGTGCTGTCCCGGCTGGACGACGCCACCGCGGCCGGGGTCGGCGCGATCGCCCTGACGGACGGCACCTTCCTGGACGTGGCGATGCTGGAGCAGGCCCGTACGGTCCTCGCGCTCGCCGGCGAGCGGCCGGACGTCACAGCTTGATGGAATCGATGCCAGGATGCTGGGGCACGTCCGCACGGTCATCGCGGCTCGCTCGGGGGCGGCCGGACGTGGCAGCGTGACGCGTGGAATCGATTCCAGGACGCTGGGCAGGTGCGCAAGGTCCTCGCGGCTCTCCGGGGAACGGCCGGACGGCCGCGACCGGGTCTGCACCTCACCAGAGGGGCAGCCGGTGGTGGCGATGATGCCGGCGGCGTTCTCCGCGATCAGCTCCCGGTCCATCCGCGGCTTGCGGTAATAGCCCTGGATCGAGGCCAGCGACGACAGCTTGAACAGGTTGCGCAACCCCGTCGCGTTCTCCGCCAGCATCGTCATGTGCGTGTACGCACCACCACCGGAGACGTCGCCGCCCTGGTCCTGGCCCCAGAACACGGGCCGCTTCGTGAAGCGCGATTCGGGTGCGATGTAGGCCTCGATCCCGATAATGGGTTTGAGCTCGGCTTTCCTCGCCTGCTGGCAGAACTGGTCGGTTCCGGCGGCGAGCATTGGACCCGACGCGCGGTCCTGCGGTCCAACAAACGACACGCGTCGCCGGGCCACCGGTGGTTGTGGGAGGAGGTCGACCGGCTCATTCCGGCCAGCCGTTGCCGAGGATCACCTCCACGAAGTCGATGTGCCGGAAGGCGGGGTCGACGTGTTCGAGGACGTCGGCGTTGACGGTGCCGAAGGTGGAGTCCGGGCGGTGCCGGAAGCCGTCGGCGAAGGTCTGGATGATGCGGCGCTTGAAGTCCGGGCGGGGGTGCGCCGCGACGACGGCCGCGAGGTCTGACTCGGCCAGCTTGTCCCGGCCGATGCCGAGCACGTCGGTCTCGACCCCGGCGGTGACGAAGGCGACCTCGGGTTCCAGCCGCCACGGCACCTCGGGGGTGGTGTGCAGGGCGATGCCCTCCCACACCTTGCGCACGGACTCTTCGGGCACGCCGTGGGATTCGAGGAAGCGGCGGGCCTCGTCGGCGCCGTCGAGTTCGAACCGCTGCGTCGCGCCCCGGTGCGCCTCGGTGAGGCCGAGGTCGTGGAACATCGCGCCGACGTAGAGCAGTTCCGGGTCGGCGCTCAGGCCGAGGCGGCGGCCCTGCAACGAGCCGAACAGGAACACCCGGCGCGAGTGGTGGAACAGCAGGTTGTCGGTCGCGTCGCGGACCAGTTCGGTGGCTTCGGCGGCGAGCGCGGAGTCGGGGATGGTGATGCCGGCGATCACGGTGGTCATCGGTGGTGTCCTTTCTGGTCGCCTCGAGCGTCGCAGCGGCGGGATGGCCGGCGCTCCTCGATTCGCTACGTACTCTCCACAGATCGGGACTTGCGGAGGTGCGCGTGCGGCGGCTGGCGCTACTGGTGTTCGACGAGGTGAAACTGCTCGACGTGGCCGGGCCGAGCGAGGTGTTCGCCGAGGCCAACCGGTTCGGCGCGGACTACCGGCTGGTGCTGTGCCCGATCGGCGGGCGGGACGTGTCATCGTCGACCGGCATGCGGATCTCCGTCGACGCCGACGTGGCGGACACGGGGCCGCTGGACACGGCTCTGCTGATGGGCGGCGACGTGTTCCCCGCGCACGCCGTCCCGCCGGAGCTGGCCGAGGCGGCGCGGACGATCGCGGGGCGGGCGAAGCGGGTCGCGTCGATCTGCACGGGATCGTTCGTGCTCGCCGCGGCGGGACTGCTGGACGGCCGCCGGGCCACGACGCACTGGCAGTACGCCGCCACACTGGCCCGCGCGCACCCGGCGATCCAGGTCGAGCCGGACGCGATCTTCGTCGAGGACGGGCCGGTGTTCACCTCGGCCGGGGTCACCGCCGGCATCGACCTGGCGCTGGTGGAGCGCGACCACGGGCCCGAGCTGGCCCGCCGCGTCGCGCGGTCGCTCGTGGTGTTCCTGCAGCGGCCTGGCGGGCAGTCGCAGTTCTCGCCGTCGCCGCGCGGCCCCGCCCCGAAAACCCCGCCACTGCGCGCGGTGTGCGACGCGGTCGCGGCGGACCCGGCGGGGGACCACTCGCTGCCGAGCCTGGCCGCGCGGGCGGGCCTGAGCACGCGCCACCTGACGCGGCTCTTCCAGGAGGAACTGGGCACCACGCCGGCCAAGTACGTGGAACTGATCCGCTTCGACACGGCGAAGTCCCTGCTGGACGCAGGCCACCCGGTGACCGCCACGGCGTATGCCAGCGGCTTCGGCAGCGCCGAATCCCTGCGGCGCGTTTTCGTGCCGTCTCGCCGAGGGCCTACCAGCAGCGGTTCCAGACGAGCCGCCGAAGCTGAGGCGGTGCTCCGCGGACGAGTGGGCCGGGCGCCCCGCGGGTAGTGAGCCGAAGCGGGCAGCATCCGGCCCAGCCGTGTCCGCTATCAGGCGCCCCTCACCCGCGGCGTCCCACGAACGCCAGCATCCGCGTCTGCTCATCGGCGTCCGGCGGTGGCGTCACCTCCGGGCCGAAGAACCCCGGCCGCCGCACGACGTGCTGCCGTGCCCAGTCCGCCGCCAGCGCCACCAGGTCCGCGTCCAGCCGGAGGTCCATCCCCAGCGCGTGCCCGATGTCCCAGCTGTGCACGACCGTGTCGGTGATCATCAGCGGCACCATCGCGGCCAGCGGCACCTCGCCGATGCCCGTGATCGTCGTGGTCCGGGCCAGCGCCTCCCCGGTCAGCGCGGGCACCGACGCCGCCCGCGCCTTGCGCCACGTCTCCACCGGGTCGTCGCCGGTCCACGTGCCCGGCCGCGGCGACCCGGGCGCGCCCGACGGGTCCGGATCCGGCTCGCCCGCCGCCCACGCCCGCAGCTGCCACTGCCCCCAGATCACGTGCCCGGCCACGTCCCGCACGGTCCACTCCGCGCACATCGACGGCACGTCCCACCGGTCGTCCGGCACCGCCGCCAGCACCGCGTCCAGCCCGTCCTGCGCCCGCCGGTACTGCTCCATCGGTTCCATCGCCGACTCCTTTCCTCGGTCTTGACCCAAGGACGAACGGCGACGGCCGGACTCGACATCAGGCCGGACGGAATTCCAGCCCTCCGTTCGCGGTTCCGCACGGCCACCGGTCGGCGGCCGTGCGGAACCGCGAACTGTCCCCGGTCGAACTGGTCGACGACGTGCTGACCCGCATCGAGGAGGCCGATGCCCGTCTCGGCGCGTACGTCGCCGTCACCGCCGACCGTGCTCGGGACGCCGCCCGCGAGGCCGAACGCGAGATCGCGGCGGGCGGGGTGCGCGGGCCGCTGCACGGGATACCGATGGGGCTCAAGGATCTGATCGACGTCGCCGGGCTGCCCACCACCGCGAGTTCCCGCGTGCGCGCCGCGCATCGGGCCGAGTCGGACAGCGCGGTCGCGGCACGGCTCGCAGGGGCCGGCGCGATCCTGGTCGGCAAGACCCACACGCACGAGTTCGCCTACGGCTTGATCACGCCACAGACGGTCAGCGCCCGCGACGGCGGGCGGATCGCAGGCGGGGCGAGCGGCGGGTTCGCGGTGGCGGTCGCGGCCGGGATGGCGACCTTCTCGCTGGGCGCCGACACCGGTGGCTCGATCCGGGTGCCCGCGGCGCTGAACGGGGTCGTCGGTCTCAAACCGAGCTACGACCTGGTGCCGCGGGAGGGGGTGGTGCCGACGCACCGCCGAGGACGCCGCGCTGGTGATGGGCGTCCTGTGTGGAGTGTCTACGGTGGAGCCGTCCGGGTTGCGGGTCGGAGTGCCGAGAAACTACTACTTCGATCACGTCGACCCCGAGGTCGAGTCGGCGGTGCGGTCCGGGATCGGCCGGCTGGAGGCGCTCGGCGTGCGGCTGGTGGACGTCGAAATCCCCATGACGCGGTTTGTCCAGGGCGTCCAATGGGGACTGACGGTGCCGGAAGCAAGCGCTTACCACGAGCCGACCGTGCAGGCCGTGTCCGAGATCTACGCCGCGGACGTGCGGGTGCTGCTCGAAGCCGGGCGCCGGATGTCCGCTGTGGACTACCTGCGGGCACAACGGGCACGGACGCTCATACGGCGCGAGTGGTCGCGTCTGATGGAGACGGTCGACGTGATCGCCGCCCCGGCCGTGCCGGTCACCGCGGTGCCGGTGGGGCAGGAGGGCGTCACGTGGCCGGACGGGACGACGGAGAGCGTCGGGGGCGCGTACGTGCGGCTGTCGGCGCCCGCCAACATCACCGGGCTGCCGTCGCTCATCGTGCCCGTCGGGGAGGACCGGGCGGGGCTGCCGACCGGGATGCAGCTGATCAGCCGCGCCGGCGGCGACGGCGTGGTGCTGGGGCTGGGCGGGGCGTTCGAGAGTTGACCCTCCAGCCGGTGGAGAGCCTAGGTTCGGGCGCATGGCGTGTGCGGAGTGTGGTGGGACCGGTCCCTGCGCGGAGCTGTTCCACGTCGTGCTGGCGCTGGACCACTCGCGGCGGGAGCCGTGGGGGCCGTTGCACGGGGTGACCGTGGCGTGCTTCCTGCTGCAGCACCCGAGCCGTGTGCCGGAGCGGGACCGGGGGCGGAACTGGGCGATCGTGCGAGCCTTCGTGGACGGTGGCCGCCCCGCGGTGGCCGGTCTCACCGCGGCCGTCCGCCGGGCCAACTCGCACCGGGCCCGCGGCGCGCTTCCGGAGTTCGATGCGCCGCCGGGCGGTGCGGGAGCGTTCGAGGTCACGATCACCGATGTCGCGCAGGACGGGACTTTCCCGGCGGCGGGGTTCGAGGAGCGGGTCCGGGCCTGGGCGCGGGCCACGCTTGACGCACATTCGTTGCGTTAAGCTGGAGGTGTGAGCCGCAAGCCGATGGTGCGCCCCGGCGGCCGCAGTGCGCGGGTGCAGGAGTCCGTGCACGCCGCGGTTCGCGCCCTGGAGGCCGAAGCCGGGCGGGAGGCGCTGACGGTGCCGCTGATCGCCGCGCGGGCCGGCGTGACGCCGTCGACGATCTACCGCCGCTGGGGCGACCTGCACGAGCTGCTGTCGGACGTCGCGGTGGAACGCCTCCGGCCCGACTCGCCGCCCGAGGACCACGGCTCGCTGGGGGCTGATCTGGCGGCGTGGGCGGAGCAGTTCCTGGAGGAGATGTCCGCGCAGCCCGGACGCGCCTACATCCGCGACGCGCTGCTCGGCGACGACACCAATGCGGGCCGCTGCTCGGCGTATGCCGCGGAACAGGTTGCGGTGATCCTGGCGCGAGCGGCTCAGCGGGGCGAGCCGGCGCCGGAGGTGGAGACGGTGCTGGACCACGTGGTGGCGCCGATGATGTACCGGATCCTGTTCCGCCCGGACGGCCTGTCGGCCACCTACGCGCGGCGGCTGGTGGAGGAGTTGCTGGGCTGAGGTGTTGCCGGGTGACTGGGCGCGAGAGGCCCAGTCGCCCGCCGACGAAATGCCCAATCATCGGCGGCTGAGGGCTCGACCGCGGCTCACGGAAGCTTGGACCACCCCCCAAGTCGCGGCCTGGCGAGTGGGTCCCTCGTGTGGCAGCGGTTGGGCCCGTTGTGCGGCGTGAGTGGGTCTTCGCGTGGTGGGTGGGAATCTCGTGCGCTTGTGGCTGGGTCTGTCGCGTTGTGGTGGTTGGTCGTTTCGCGTGTGGGTGGTGGGTCTTTCGTGGCCCGGTGGCTGGCCCGTCCGCGCTGTGGTGACTGGTCATCTCGCATGCGTGTGGTTGAGCCCTTCGTCGCCGATAGTTGGGCCTCTCGCGGCCACGATGGTCGTCGGTAAATGGTTGGGTCAGTCGTGCAGGCACGACTGACCCAACCGCGCCCCAGCCACCACGCCGGAGCGGCAACCCCACCTACCGCAGCGCGTCCATCACCCGTGAGGTCGCCTCGGCGAGCAGTTTGTTGTCGTACGAAGCGTCGGCGGTGGCCCGGCTCGACATCAGCGCCAGCACGATCGGCGCGTGCCCGGGAGGCCAGATCACCCCGATGTCGTTGCGGGTTCCGTAGTCGCCGGTGCCCGTCTTGTCCGCCACCGGCCACTCCGACGGCACGCCGGCTCGAATCAGCTCCGTCCCGGTTTTGTTGCGGCGCATGATCCCCACCAACAGGTCCCGCTTGTCGGCAGGCAACGCCTCGCCCAGGAGGAACGCCCGCAGGCTGCCCGCCATCGCCCGCGGTGTGCTCGTGTCCCGGACGTCGCCGGGGATGGCGGAGTTCAGCTCGACCTCGAGCCGGTCCGGGTGGGTCGTCGTGTCGCCGATGTCGCGCAACACGGCCGCCAGCCCGGCCGGGCCGCCCACCTCGGCGAACAGCAGGTTCGCCGCCGTGTTGTCGCTCTGCAGCAGCGCCGCCTCGGCCGCCTCGCGAACCGTCACGCTGCGGCGGTCCTTCGTGACCGGCGAGTTCGGCTGGACGTCCGCGTCGGTGTAGGCGACCACCTTGTCCAGGTCGACGTTCCGCCGCAGCACCGCGCCCGCCAGCAGCGACTTGATCGCCGACGCGTAGTTGAACCGCTCGTCGGCCCGGTGCGCGATCTCCCGCCCGGTCCCGGTGTCGATCGCGTACACCCCGAGGCGCGCGTCGAACCGCGCTTCCAGATCGGCGAAGTCCACCCGCGGCGCCGGCGCGGCAGTCGAAGCGGCGGGCGGCGGCGGGGGAGGCTCCGTGGCACACGCCCCGACCAGCCCGAACACGAGCAGGACCACCACGGCGCGAAGAGTTCGAACAAGCATGGCCCCAGCCTCCCGCGCCCGATCGATGCCGTCGAAGACGAAAAAGACAGTTTCCATGCGGATCCGGCATAAGATGCGCGGCGTGGATCTCGTCGGCGCCTGCCGGGCCTTCGTCAGCGTCAGCGAGCGCGGCAGCTTCACCCTCGGCGCGGCCGCGGCCGGCATCCCCCAGCCGGTCGCCAGCCGCCGCATCGCCGCGCTCGAACAGCACCTCGGCGACCGGCTTTTCGACCGCTCGACCCGGCGGGCGGTGCTGACGCCGTTCGGCCGTGACGTCCTCCCCGCGGCCGCCCGGCTGGTCCGCCTCGCCGACGCCTTCGAACACGACGCCCGCCGCGCGCGCCGCCGCCCGTTGCGGCTCGCCGTGCCGGACTGGTGCTCCGCCCGCGACCTCGCCCACCTCGATGCCGAAGCCCGCGACTACGACCTCGTCCTCGACTTCCGCCCCGCGCCGCCCGCCGAACGCGCCGGCCTCGTCCGCGCCCAGGAGGTCCGCGCCGCCCTCACCGCGGTCCCGGAGGACGAAGCCCGCTGGCGGGTGCCGCTCGGCGTGGCCGCCGCGGTGCCGCCCGGCGCGCACACCGTCTACCTCGAAACCCTGCGCGTCGGCCGTGGCGACGACGGCCCGGCGCGGCGCGTGTGGCTGCAACCCGAGGACGACGTGCCGCACATCCGCGACCGGCTCACCCACCTGCGCGACGCCCTCGGTCTGCGGCCCTCACAGGTCGTCACCGCGGAGTCCCTGGTCACCGCGGTCGCCGACGTGTTGGGCACCGCCGACCTCCTGCTCTGTTCGGAGGCGCAGGCCGACGAACTGGACCTGCACTGGCGGCCGCTCGGCGAGGTTCGCCTGGTCCGCGGCTACGCGCTGGCCACCACGTACAGTGACGACAGGGAGCGCCTGCGGCCGCTGTCGCGGTCGATCGGCCGATGCCTGGGGGAGACGTGAACACCGAAGCGCTGCTGCGCGAGCTGCGGGACCAGCTCGACGACGCCGGCCTGCGGGGCTCGTTCCTGGTGCGGGACCTGCGCAGTGGCGAGGAGATCGCGATCGAGGCGGACGCGCAGTGGCCGTCCGCGTCGCTGGTCAAGGTGCCGCTCGCGGTCGCCACGCTGGAACGGATCCGGCTCGGCGAGCTCGACGGCGCGACCCAGCTGGACATCGAACCCGGCCGCATCACCACCCCCGGCCCGACCGGGCTGAGCCGGTTCCGCCACCCGGCACGCGTCGCCGTCGACGACCTCCTCTACCTCAGCACGGCGATCAGCGACGGCGTCGCGGCCGACGCGTTGTTCGGCCTCACCCCGCCGCCGGAGGTCGCCCGGATCCTCAAGGGGTTCGGCATCGAGGGCATCACCGTCCGGCACCCGGTGCAGGAACTGGCCGACACGCCCGCGGAACGCTTCGAGCGCGGCGAGGTGCACCTGGCCTACGCGCTCGCTGTCGACGCGGGCACCGCCGGGCGCGGGCACCGCATCCCGCAGCTCGACGTGACGCGCGCGAGTTCCGGTTCGGCCCGGGCGTTCGCGGACCTGCTGCAGGCGCTGTGGACACCGTCGGCGATCCCCGCCGAGGTCGCCGCCCGGGTGCGGGAACTCATGCGGCACAACGTGGTCCGGCACCGGCTCGCGCCGGACTTCGTCTCCGACGCGTCGATCTGGTCGTCCAAAACGGGGACCTTGCTGACGTTGCGGCACGAGATCGGGGTGGTCGAGCACGCCGACGGGCAGGCGTTCGCGGTGGCGGCACTGACCGAGTCGCGCGTGGCGGCGGCGCAGCAGCCCGGCGCGGAGGCCGTGATGGCGCGGGTCGCCCGGCGGCTGCGGGACCACCTGCGGCTCTAGGTCATCGCGGCGCGCATCGCCTCGCCCATCGCCGCGGAGTCGTGGCCGGGCTCGACGCCGTCGACGATCACGACGCTGCCCGCGATGTGGTCCGCGCGCAACGGCAAAATCTCCTGGTAGGCGGGGGAGTCGTACCAGGCGCGGGCGTCGGCGGCGGTGGGGCAGCCGATCATCACCAGGTGGCCGGGCCAGTCGCCCTCGCGGAACTCGACGGGCGCGCCGTGGACGAGGAACCGGCCGCCGAAGGGATCCAGCGTGGACTGGGTGCGCTCCAGGTACTCGGCGACGTCGGGGTGCGGCTCGGCGGGCATCAGGTGGGCGATGGCGTAGGCGGTCATGGGGTCCGTCCTTTCCGGAGGCTGATCACCCCATCCGGTGGCCGCCGGCGCGGGGCGTCGATTACCCGGGAGGTAATGCGGGGGCGGAGGTCGCGGGTAACGGCGCCTCCCGGGCGGGGCCACGACCCGGGCGGCGGCCGGCCCGCGCGGGGGCGGCCGGAACCGGGCGGCTGGGCGGCCGGGGTTGCGGCGAGGCGGCCGGTCCGAGCAGGTGGCGCCTGGTTCGGGGGAGGGCGTGGGCCACCGATCCGGGCTTCCGCCGGAAGCCAAACATGCCCCAGAAGGCGCCGGCGGAACCCGGCCGTGCCCGCTGCGTGGGCCACCAAGCCAGGCTTCCTCCGGAACCCACCGCCCCTCCCGAAGGTCACCTACACGACGTGGCCTCCTCCGAACACCACCCCCGGTCACGGAGTCGCCAGCGCCTGCTGCGATCCGGGGTGCATCGGCACCGGCTCGGTGCGTGTGGCGTTCTCCCGCGTGATCTCCTTCGCCGCCGGGTGCACGCTCTCCAGCCCGGGCTTCTTGTCGAAGATCAGCTTGGTGATCGCGCACGCGTCGCCCGCCGGGAAGTCCTCCCGCACCAGCAGCAGGTTCGGCACCACGATCGTCGGCACGTCCGCGGGCTGTCCGTACGTCGCCGCGGGGATCGTGCCCGTGTCGTACACCGGGTTGATCTGCTTCAGCGCCGCCAGCTGCGGTGTGATGTCGATGAACTTCACCTGCCCCTTCATCGTCGTCGTGATGTCGGTGATCTGCGCCGTGGGCAGGCCGCCGGACCACACCAGCCCGTCGATCGTGCCGGACTTGATGCCGTCCGCGGTCTTCGCCAGGTCCAGCCGTTGCGCCTGCACGTCGGTGTCCGGGTTGAGCCCCGCCGCCTGCAGCAGGCGGTTCGCGATCACCTCGGTGCCGGACTTCGGCGAACCCGTCGAGATCCGCTTGCCGCGCATGTCGGCGACGCTGTTGATCCCCGAGTCGGTGCGCACCAGCACCTGCGTCGAGTTCGGGTAGATCCGGGTCAGCGCCTGCACCTTTTGCGGCTTGCCGTCGAAACTCCCCTTGCCCTGCACCGCGTCCGCCGCCGTGTCGGCCAGCGAGAACGCGATGTCGTAGGTGCCGTCGACGAGCTGCTGGATGTTCTGCACCGACGCGCCGGTCTCCGCCGCGGTCGCCTTCAGGCCGGTGTTGTTGCTGATCAGCTGCGCGAGCCCGCCGCCGAGCACGTAGTACACGCCGCCACTGTTGCCGGTGGCGATGGTGAGCCTGCCGCTGCCCGCCTCACACCCCTGGCTCCCGCCCGCCGCCTGCTGGTTCGGTTGCTTCCCGCCGCAGCCCGTCGCGACCAGGGCCACCGTCACCAGCACCGTCAGCAGTCGTTTCATGCCGCCTCCTTCTGATCACGAGGTGCGCGGCCGTCGCGACCACGCCGAAGGCCAGGCCCGCCACGATCGGCCCCGGCTCCAGGTAGAGCAGGCACACCGCGGCGGGCACGAAGAGCACGCGGACCGCCGGGTGGACCGGCCCGAACAGCCACCCGCCGGTCACCACGCCGAGCGCGGCGACGGCGAGCGCGGACACCGCCAGCACCCACACCACCGTCACCGCACCGGACTGCAGCAGCAGCGCCGCCCCGTTGTCGGTGAGCACGAACGCGATCGGCACCAGGAACGCCGGCAGCGTGTACTTCCAGCACTGCCACATGGTCTTCATGACCCGGCCACCGGTGATCGCCGCCGCCGCGACCGCCGCCAGCGCCGTCGGCGGCGTGACCTCCGACAGCACCGCGTAGTAGAAGATGAACATGGCGCGTTCGGCCGGCGCCACGCCCAGCGTCTCCAGTGCCGGCGCGATCACCACCCACGCGATGATGAACGACGCCGTCACCGGCACCGCCAGCCCGAGTACCCCGACCGCGACCGCGGACAGCAGCACCGTCAGCACCAGCACGACCGTCGCGTTGTCGGTGACCGCCCGCGCCACGTCGACCAGCGCGTCGGCGAGTTCCAGGCCCAGCCCGGTCTTGGTGATCGTGGACGTGATCACACCGGCCGCCGCGCACACCGCGATCACCGGCAGCGCGCTCCGCACACCCCGCGACAGCGCGCCGACCATGTCCACCGCCCAGCCGCGCACGTCCCGCTGCCGGGCGATCAACGCGAACAGGGCCGCCACCCCGGTCGCGTACACCACGGCCGCGAACGGCGGGATGTCCAGCGCCAGGAACACCACGATGATCGCCAGCGACAGGAAGTGGTAGCCGCCGCGCAACAGCAGCCGCCACGGGTCGCCGCGCTCGACGTCCACCGGCTTGGCCTGGAAGCGTCGCGCGTCGGCCTCCATCGCGAACACGATGCCGAGGTAGTAGAGCAACGTCGGCACCGACGCCCAGATCAGCACGGTCAGGTAGGAGGTCTGCAGGTACTCGGCGATGATGAACGCGGCCGCGCCCAGCGTCGGCGGCGACAGGATCGCGCCGATCCCCGACGCGGCGAGCAGGCCGCCGGCGTGCTCCCGCGGGTAGCCGGCCCGGTTGAGGATCGGCCAGGTGATCGAGCCGAGGCTGACCGCGGTGGCGGTGCCCGAGCCGGACACCGTGCCCAGCAGGAACCCGGACAGCACCGTCGTGCGGCCCGGCGCCGTGCGGGACCGGCGGAACGCGGCGAAGGAGATGTCGACGAAGAACCGTCCGGCGCCGGAGGCCTCCAGCACCGCGCCGTAGATCGTGAACAGCACGATGTAGCTGGCGGCCACGTCCAGGGGGGTGCCGAAGAAGCCGCTGGCGTCGTTGTAGAGGGCGTTGATGATCTGGCTGAAGTCCACGCCGGCGTGCGCGATGCCCCAGTCCGGCGGCAGGTAGCCGCCGTAGTAGGCGTAGGCGAGGAAGAGCAGGCAGACCACCGGCAGCACCCAGCCCGTGGTCCGGCGGGTCGCCTCCAGGATGAGCAGGAGCAGCAACGCGCCCGCGACGATGTCGAGGGTGGACAGCTGCCCCTGCCGGTCGAGGAAGTCGTCGTAGCCGGACAGCACCGGGTACAGGCCCACGACCAGAGCCACCAGGGCCAGCGTCCAGTCCAGCAGCCACGGATTGTCCGGGGAGCGCCGTGACCGCGCCAGCGGCCGGTAGCAGAGGAACACCAGCGGCAGGGTGCAGCCGAGGAAGATCACCAGGTAGAACTGGTTTCCCTTGCTGTAGGGGAAGAAGACCTGCTTCAGCACGAGCAGGGCGACCGCGAGCGCGGCCAGGTACACCAGCAGGTCGGGCCCCCGCGACAACCGCCGCGCTGGCCGTTCTTCGTCGTGCTCGGCGACGATGTCGCTGACCTCGTCGCCCTTCCCGGGCTTGGTCATCACCGCTCCTTTGCGATGATCACACCTTAGGGCGCACTCCGGTCATACGGAAGGTTTCGCCAATGCTCGGCCGCCTGCGCCATGTCACGGCGCAGGTGCTCGAAGAACCGGCCGGTGTCGCGCAACCGGGCCCCGGCGGAGGTGTCGCCGAACACCTCGGCGCCCTGCCGCGCGCAGTCCGCCCACAGCGTCATCGACCGGACGCTGACCAGCCACGCCTGGTACCAGACGCGCTCGTCGATGACGTACCGCTCACGGCGGCCGTCGCGTTCGCGCCGCGCCAGGCCGCGCTCCTCGAGCCAGCGGACCGCCTTGGAGACCGACGCCGGGCTGACCCGCAGCCCCGCGGTGAGCTCGGCCGCGGTGAGGCTGCCGGTGTCGCTGGTGAACAGGCGGACGAGAAATTTCGCCATCATCGGCGGCACACCGGTCTGGACCATCATCGCCGCGAAGTCCTGCTCGACCGCCGCGGATCGCCCCCGCTCGCCGCGGGTGGTTCCGGCGCGGGCACCGGCCGGCGACGGTGGGCGCGCCAGGCGGTTGCCTGCTGGGCGCGATCGGCGCGGTAGCCGCGGGCGCCGCCGTTGCGGGCGACCTCGCGGATGATCGTCGACCTGGGCCGTCCCAGCCTGCGGCCGATCTCCGCGTAGCTCAGCCCCATCGCCAGCCCGGCGGCGATGAGCATTCCGCGAACGCTAGGAACACCCGCGCGCCCGGATCAACCGGTGAACAAGGACGTCCCAGGAAGCGACTGACCTACCCGGACGGGTACCTCGGCTGGCTGACGACGAGCCACGAGACCGTCCGCCAGGTCCTGGCCGACCCGCGGTTCAGCGCCCGGTCGGACCTGCGGCACATGCCGGTCCCCGGCGCGCCCGGCAACGGCGTTCCCGCGGCGCCCGGGATGTTCAACTCGATGGACCCGCCCGAGCGCCTGCTCGCCGGCCAGTTCCCGTCCGGCGCATGCGGCAGCTGACGGGACGCGTGCGCGAGATCGTGGACGAGCACCTCGACGCCGTCGCCGGGGAGAGCAGGCCGGTGGACCTGGTGCGCACCTGGGCGCAGCCGGTCCCCGCACAGGTGATCTGCGAGCTGCTCGGGGTGCCCTACGCGAACCGCGCGCGGTTCCAAGGGCACGCGCTGGACCTGTTCCGCCTGGACCGGACGCCGGAGCAGGCCGCGGCGGCGTACTCGGCGGTGCACGAGTTCGTGCGCGACCTGGTGGCGGCCAAGCGAGTCGCGCCTGCGGACGACCTGCTGAGCGGGCTCACCGCGAGCGACCTCACCGACGAGGAGCTGGTCAACATCGGCTTCGTGCTGCTCGGCGCAGGCCTGGACACCACGGCGAACATGCTCGCGCTGGGCGCGTTCACCCTGCTCACCCACCCCGGCGCGGCGGACGTCCTGCGCGCCGAGCCCGGGTGGGCGATCGAGGAGCTGCTGCGCTACCACAGCGTCATCCCGTTCACGGTCCGCGCGGCGCTGGCGGACGTCGAGCTGGACGGCGAGCGGATCGCCGCAGGCGAGTGCGTCACCGTGTGCCTGCCCGAGGCCAACCGCGACCCGGCGCGCTTCCCCGATCCGGACGTGCTCGACCTGCTCCGGCCGTCCGCCGGGCACGTCGCGTTCGGCCACGGCGTGCACCAGTGCCTCGGCCAGCAGCTCGCCAGGGTGGAGCTGCAGGTCGCGTTGCCGGCGCTGGTGACGAGGTTCCCGTCGCTGCGGCTCGCGGTGCCGGCCGCGGATGTCACGATGCGCGCGGGAAGCCTGGTGCGCGGGGTGGACGAACTGCTGGTGACCTGGGAGGACTGAGCGATGAAGGTGTGCTTGGTGACCGGGGCGTCGTGCGGGATCGGGCTGGCGACGGCGCTGGAGCCGCTGCGCGGCGGTCACGTCGTGTACGGCGCGGCGCGGCGGGTGGCGCGGATGGCGCCGTTACGGGACGCCGGTGGCCACGCGCTGGCGATGGACGCCCGCGAGGGCGAGGACCTCGAACGCGCCGTCGCCACCGTCGTCGAGGAGCAGGGGCGGATCGACGTGCTGGTCAACAACGCCGGGACGGTCCTGCACGGCGCGGTGGAGGACGTGCCGCTCGCCCTGGCGCGGGACCAGCTGGAGGTCAACCTGCTCGCGCCGGCGCGGCTGGTCCAGCTCGTCCTGCCGCGCATGCGGGAGCGGCGCGCGGGGACGATCGTCAACGTCTCCTCGATCGGCGGTGAGATCGCGTTGCCGCTCGGCGCCTGGTACTACGCGGCGAAACACGCGCTCGAAGCCTTCTCCGACACGCTGCGCATGGAGGTCGCGCCGTTCGGGATCGACGTCGTGGTCGTCCAGCCCGGCATCATCACTACCGGTTTCGAGGACGGGACGGCCGCGCAGCTGCGGGAGTTCTCCGGCGCCGGCGCGTACCGGGAGATGGCCGAGTCCATGGCGGAGCGTGCCGAGGCCGGCCTCAGCGAGGGGTCCGCCCCCGCCGTCGTCGCCGACGTCGTCCGGCGGGCCGTGGAGTCCGGCCGCCCGGAGACCCGCTACGCCGTCGGCTGGATGGCGGAGAAGCTGCTGGAGCTCAACAGAACCCTGCCGGACCGCGAGTTCGACGCGCTGGTGACCCGGGTACGGTAGTGGCTACTGTGGACGGTCAGGCGTGCTCGCCGAGGTTCCACTCCCAGCCGTTGAAGCCGTCCAGGCCGTACGGGGCGAGCACGAGCCTGCCGGTGGTGTTGCGGGAATCCAGGACGACCGTGCCGACGTAGTTCTGGCCGGGCGAGAGCGCGAGCGGGAAGAGCTTGCTGCGGGACAGGCAGCCGATCGCCGGTGCGCTGCTGAGGCTGCCGCCGGTTTCGGTGACACCGTCCGGGCCGATGATCGAGAAGTTGTTCGGGTTCAGCAGGCCCGGCGCGAAATCGCCGCTCATCGACGAAGTCGTCACCGTCAGGTCCAGGAAGATGAAGCGCCCGTTCTCCGGCTTCTGCGCGTACGGCTCGGTGCAGCGGCGGCCGACGGTGACCATGGTGAGGGTGAAGGCGACCTCCGGCTGGCCGGGGTGGCTGCCGGAGCCGATGGTCTCGCCGATCTTCACCTCGACGTTCTGCCGGGGGTTGACCGGGATCACCGGCGTTGGCGACTTCGAAGTCGTGGGGCGGGTCCGGGAGGTGGTGGCGGGCGCGGCTTTCGTGGTGCCGTCGTCTGCCGTGACGGCGAGCGTGACCCCGACCGAAACTCCGGCGACGACGAGCGCCCCGGCGATCGCGAGGGCGACGATGGCGCCCATGTTGCGCCGCGGCGGCTGCGGCTGCGGCCACTGCGGGTAGGGGTGGCCGGGCGGCTGACTGGTCACGAAGATCCTCCTGATCGGTGCGCACGGCTTGTCGTGAGCAGGAGGATCTTCGTTACCGGCTAGCGCGACGGCGGTGTCCCACCCGGACCGCCGTCAGGGGCGGAGCCGGCGGAGGGGGTGGTCCGGGTGTCCACGCGCACCGCGAGGCTCACGGTGTAGCCGTTGGTGACGTCTCCGGTGACGGTCGCCAGCTGGGACGCGCCGCCGTCGTCGCCGAAGACGTTGTCGCTCGACAGGCTCACCTTCTGCAGGTTCGTGACGGAGTCTTCGTAGCCGGGCTGCTGGTAGACGGTCTGGCACACGTCCTGCGGCAGCGCGACCTGCGAGGTGGCGATCGCGTTCGACGAGTCGGTGATGCTCGCCTGATCGGGGTAGACCTCGAAGTGGATGTGCGGCCAGCGGCCGTCGTAGCAGGCCGGGAAGATGCTGGTGAACCGTACGCGCCCGTCGGCGCCGGCGACCTGCACGCCGCGTAGGAAGTTCTGGTCCTCGACGCCGTCGGAGTACATCGAGTAGCCGCCCTCGCGTGTGCAGTGCCACACGTACACCGCGACCCCGGCGAACGCGGCGCCGCCGTTGGCCAGGTCGGACACGGTCAGCTGGAGCGTCGTCGGCACGCCCTCGGCGGTGCCGGTGGATTCGCCGAAGCTGGAGCGGATGTCGCTGCGCACGATGCCGCTCTGCTCCAGCACGTCCGGCCCGTTGGAGCCGTCGCCGGGGTAGGGGCCCGCGGTCTCGTCCGGGATCTCGCCGGTCGCGGACGCGGCCGAAGTGGTGGTGGTCGTCGTCGTGGAGCCGGTCGGCCCCGCGCCGCACGCGGTGAGCGCGACACCGGCCGCGCCGATGCCGAGGAACCGCAACGCCCGGCGGCGGTCGAACAGGGTGCCGATGTCGAAGCCCAGCCCCTGGTCGACGACCTCGTCGTGCGGGCGGGGGAGGGGGCGGCCCCGGTAGGCGGGCTTTTCGTCTCGCATGGGCACCATCGTCGGGTCTCGTGCTGTGCGCCGGGTTTGCCTAGTCTGTGAGGCAGGCATGCGTTCCGGGAAGAGGGCGGAGCAGGACGATCATCGGAGCGACCGAGCCGCGGCTCAACACCCGCAAGCTGGCACCGTCGCGCAGGCGGCTGCACCCGGGTGACGTCTTCGCGATGCTGATGCCGGACGATCTGTACCTCTTCGGCCGGATCGTCGCGACGAACGCGGCCGGCCCGATGGGCAAGGGCATCGTGGTCTACGTCTTCCGAGCCCGGTCCGCGACCCTGGCGCCGCCTCCGCGAGCGGAGCTGGTGCCGGATCGGCTTCTGCTCCCGCCGCAGTTCGTCAACCGGTACCCCTGGTCCCAGGGCTACTTCGCAACCGTCGAGCACCGGCCGCTGTTGCCCGGCGAGGTGCTGCCGGTGCATTGTTTCCACGAGGTGATCCGCGACCGGTACGTCGACGAGAACCGCGCGCCCATGCCGGGGCCCGTCGAACCCGTGGGGCGGTTCCTGCTCAACAGCGTCCGCACGCTGGACGATGCCGTCAGCGAGGCGCTCGGTATTCCACTCGCCCCATGACACCGGTGCTCAAATGAGCGCGCGCCGCGGTGCCCGCGTGCCTCTGATTCCCGGTTCTTTCGGGCAACGCCGGAGGAAAACCGCGTTCCGCCACCCCTTCGGTGCGTTGTGATCTCCACCGTGTGGGGGTGGGTCGCTCGACAGCGGGCGCCCCGGCGTCGACACTGATCAACGAACAAGCCACACTGGCCGTCCACGCCTCACGGCCCCGCGTCCGAGGCCGGAACCCGAAAGGTGACACAAGCGTCGATGGTGTCTCGGTTCGACTTCACGCTCGGCAGCGTGGAGGCCGTCGTCGTCGGGCGGGCGCTGGGCGTCGACGTCCGCGTGTTCCCCCTGCGCATCAGCCACACCACTGTGGACCCGCTCCGCTTCGCCAGACTCGCGCTCCGCGTCCACGAGGACCTGCAGGATCGCGGCCTGTCCACCCGCGGCGAGCTCGACCCGGGCGTGCGCACCGCGTTCGAGCTGCTCGGCGACCACCGCGTCACGGTCACCGCGAGCGGGACCGACTCGCGCGCCGGTGACCTCGCTCTGCACGCCGCCACCGACGGCGCCCAGGCGCTCGTGATCCGCCAGGCCCCCGGCGAGGACAGGCTGTGGTTCTCCCTCTTCCCGGACGAGGAGCTGGTGCCCCGCGTGGCCGGCTCGCTCACCCCGGCCGACCCCGCGCCCGGTACGCCGCTGTCGGTGTCGCGCCGCGAGGACGAGCGTCCGCGCTCGGCGCTGGCCGCGTTGCGCCAGGCCGAGGAGGAGTTCGACGAGGAGGAGACCGAGGCCTTCGGCAGCCTCCAGGTCACCACGGTCGTGCGGTCGCGGCGGCCCGCGCGTGCCCGCGCGGTGTCTGAAGAGGACCGGCTCGACGAGGTCCTCGCAGCGCCGCGGCGCGGCGGCGGCTACTTCACCGCGCACGGCCGCGGACGCCACGGCGAACGCCGCTCGGCCATCCCCGTCACGTGGCTGGACACCGAGGACGGGCGGTACCTGGTGAGCACCCGGACCGACGCGACCGGGACGATCACCGCGACCTACGCGCCCGCGGGGTTCCCGGCGGTCGCCGAAGCCGTCCGCGACATGATCGCTGCCGTCTACTGAGATCGGGGAGGAACCGGGGATGAGCGAGGAAGCGCCGAAGGCGGAGACCGCGGTCCGGATGGTGCAGGCCGTCGCGCTCAAGCGGCTGGCCACCGAGGGCGGGTTCGCCGTGGACGAGCGGACCGGCGACAAGATGATCCAGGCGCTGCAGGGCATCGTCGACGCGCTCGAGGCGCGCTGGTCGGCGCTGCAGGCGTTCGGGCAGGCGCCGCCGATGAGCGACACCGCCACCGCGAAGTGGGTATCGGACGTGATGGTGAAGACCGCGAGCGACGAGCGCGGCCTGCTCACCCAGCTCACGCAGGCCAAGGCCGAACTGCCCACCTACATCGAGGCGATCAAGCTCGCCCAGAGGAACTACCGGTCGCAGGACGGCGAAACCGGGACCACGTTGCGGCGATACCGCGCCGAGCAGGCCTGAACGAGCAACCTCGAAGGGGAGAAGATCGTGGAGCTGTCCGACGTCGGCGGCGGGGTGCAGGACGTCACCGCGGACCCGAGCTCGCCGTACTACATCGGTCCCATCGGCCACGACCACACCTCGGGTGACGAGATCCGCGAGGAGGTCACCCAGCAGGTCGACGAGGAGATCGCGAAGGGCTGGCTCGGTGACGTCGTCACCCCGCTGCTGCGCGACGAGACCATTCAGCGGCGCTACGAGCAGCGCATCGTCGCGGTCCGGGACAGCGTCGACGACGGGGTCGAGATCCGCGACCACGGCGCGGCGCCCAGTTCGTTGTGGGACAACGCGACCCACCAGCAGATGCTCGACGCCATCACCACCAACGCCGACTCCGCCGCGGTCGCGGTCACCTCGGAGGAGTGGGTGCGGCTGGGCAAGGAACTCACCGAGCACCAGAAGAACCTTGCCGACGCCATCAACGACAGTCTCGCCGACTGGCAGGGGGAGGGCGGCGACGCGGCCCGCAAACACCTCGCCGACGTCGGCCTGTGGCTCGGCAACACCGCCAAGGGCGCCACGCTCACCGGCCGCCAGCAGGAGATCCACTCGCAGGCGCTGAACGAGACACAGAAGCAGATGGCGGCGAACCCGCCGGTGAACTTCGACGTGCAGGCCGCCAACGCGCACCTGCAGACGATCACCGACCCGGTCGTGTACGCACAGCAGGCGCAGCTCGACCAGCAGGCGCTGCAGCAGCAGGAGGCCGCACGCCAGCAGGCCGCGCGGATCATGACCCAGTACGACGACACCGTCGCCGGCGCCACCATCACCCCCGCGTTCGTCGCGCCGCCGAAGCTCGGCGGGCCGAACGCGCAGATCGCGTCGCTGCGCACCGGCGCGACCGGGCCGGCTTCGGCGCGGATCCCGGCCACCGAAGCCGGTGCCGCGCAGGCCGCGAACCTGCGCTCGGCCACCACAGCGGGCGTGCCCGCGGCGGCCGGCGCGGGCGCCGGGGACGTGAACGCGGCGGTGGCCGCGGCGAACCTGAACCCCTCGTCTCCGCCGGCCGGTTCACCCATGCCAGGCCTGGACACTTCCGGTGCCGGCACCGGAGTCGACGCGCCGACGCTGAACACCTACAGCGGTTCGTCCGGCTACGGCGCCGGAACCGGTGCCGTGCCGCAACTGTCCACTCCGGACTACCCGGCCGGGACCACCGGTACCTACAGCGGCGGCACGCTGGAGAACCACGCGTCGGTGCCCGACCTCGACATCCCGGACTCGACGGTGGCCTCCTCGGCGGTCGACACCGGCACGTCCGGCAGCTCGTCGGCCCGCATGCCGACCATCGGCTACTCCGGCGGTATCAACGGCGACAGCATCGCCAGCCGTCTCGGCGGCCCCACCGTGAGCGGCAACCCGCTGGCCGGGCTCGACTCCGTCAGTTCCGTCAGTGGCCCGGCGGGCACCCCGCTCGGCGGCGGCACGAGCACCAGCACCGGGGCCAAGGGCCTCGGCGGCGCGGGCGGGGCCGGCGCGGCGGCGCTCAAGGGCTTCGGTGGTGGCGGCAGCGGCCTCGGTGGCGTCGGTGGTGCGTCCGGCGCGAGCGGTGCCCGGCTCGGCGCGGGTGGTGTCGCCGGCGCCTCGGGTGCGGCGGCGGCCGCCGAAGAAGCCGCGGCGGCGCGTGGCGCGGCGGGCGCGACCGGCGCGGCGGGCCGGGCAGGCACCCCGGCCGCGGGCGGCATGGCCCCGCACGGCGGCAAGGGCCAGGGCGCGGAGGACAAGGAACACCGTGTCGCGGACTACCTCGAAGGCGACCCCGACCTCTTCGAAGGCGGTGACGTGGTCGCCCCGCCGGTCATCGGTGACTGGAAGAAGAACAAGAAGGAAGAGAAGAAGTAGCCCTCGTGTCCTACGAAGTCGACCCCGACGAGCTGCGCACGCACGGCAGTCACCTCGACGCCCTGTCCGACCGGCTGAACACCGCGGTGGACGCCGCCAACACGGTCGTCATGGACGACTCCGCCTACGGCCTGCTCTGCGCCTTCCTGCCGCCGATCGTGAACGCGACGACGCAGGGCGACGCGGTCGAGGCGCTCAAGGCCGCGGCCGAGGGCGTGCGGACCACCGCGGAGAACATCCGCACCGCGGCCACCAGCTACGAGGATCAGGACGCGACCAACGCCGAGCCGTTCCAGCGGCAGCTGCGCGAGGCCACCCCGGTGAGTCCACGGATCGGCACGGTGGTCCGGTGACTTCGGCGAACGGACTGGGCGACCTCATGCGCGACCCCGACGAGGCGGCCGCGCGGATGAACGCGTGGGCGCAGGGGCTGGCGGAGAAGGCCGAGCGCTACCGCGCGGCGCAGGCGCGCACCGAGGAGATCCGGCTGACCTCGGCCAACACCGACGGCTCGGTGCGCGTCACGGTCCGCGCCGATGGCAGCGTCACCGATCTGGACCTGTCCGGACGGGCCCGCACCATGCCGCTGGACGAGCTGTCCGCGCAGATCCTGGCCACCATGCGCCGCGCGCAGGCGGGCATCGCCGCGCAGGTCGCCGAGGTGATGCAGGAGGAGGTCGGCGACGAGGACCCGCAGACGCGCTCATTGCTGGTCGACAACCTGCGCAGCCGGTTCCCCGATCCGGACGCCGGCGAGGACGACGAGCAGGCGGCCGCCGAACCCGCCGAGGAGCGGCCGCGGGCCCGCACGGACGACGACGAGGAGAACAACCCGTGGTGAACCCCCTGGTCGCGCAAGAGCAGAGCTCGACGACCGCGATCTCGGGGATCTCCCTCCTGGAGGGCGCGCAGGACCTCAAGAAGGCCATCGAAAGCGGCGACTGGGCCTCCGGCGCGCTGGGGGCCGCCGCGGCCGGGCTCGACGCGCTCGGGTTCGTGCTCGACCCGTTCGGCTCGATCCTCGCCGCCGGCGTGGGCTGGCTCATCGAGCACGTCGGCCCGCTCAAGGACGCCCTCGACGCGCTGGCGGGCAACCCGGACGCGGTCAAGGCCCACTCGGAGACGTGGAAGAACATCGCCGCCGAGCTGGGCGAGATCGGCACAGACCTGGCCAACCAGGTCAACGCCGACCTGACCGGCTGGACCGGCCCGTCCGCGGACACCTACCGGCAGCAGGCCAAGGGCGTCGGCGACCTGCTCGCCGCGGCGAAGGAAGCCGGTGAAGGCACCGCCAGCGGCATCGAGACCGCGGGCACCGTCGTCGCCGCCGTGCGGACCCTGGTGCGCGACATCATCGCCGAGGTCGTCGGGCACATGATCTCGTGGGCGCTGCAGGTGATCGCCACCCTTGGCATCGCGCTGGCGTGGGTCGTGCCGCAGGTGATCAGCGAGGTCGCCAAGACCGCCGCCAAGATCGCCGACATCACCGGGAAGCTGACCCACGCGCTCAAGGCGCTCGCGGAACTGCTGAAGAAGGCCGGCGGCCTCTTCACCGACACCGCGGGCAAGCTGAAGAAGATCAAGACCGACAAGCCGCCGACCTCGGCCGGGCCGGGCGGTCTCCCCGCGGGCCCGAAGAACGTCGACCCCATGGCGGGCAAGGGCGGCGGCACCATCCCGAACAGCACGGCGAAGACGCCGCCGCCGGACGCGGCCAAGGTCGCCCCGCCGCCCAAGCTCAACGACACCCCTGGCGACACGACCAAGGCATCGTCCACACCGGACGCCCCGCCGGTCTCGGCCCCGCCCAAGCTGGACGGCCCGCCGCCGGGCGGCACGCCCAAGTCCGCGCCCGAGCCGGCCCCGGTCCCCGTGTCGGCGCCGCCGAAGCTCGACGGCGGGACCACGCCGTCCTCGGCCGGTGGCACCTCGAAGAGCGCGCCGCCGAAGGTTCAGGACCCACCGAACCTCGGCGACTCCACCACCCCGTCGTCAGCAGGCGGCACCACGAAGGGCAACCCGGCCACGACGAAGGAGCCGGGCAAGAAGGACTGCGAGTTCGACCCCATCGACGTCGCGACCGGCGACGTCCTGCTCACCGAGGTGGACCTGGTGGTCCCCGGAGCGCTGGGCGAACTCATCACGCGCAACCACGTTTCGTCCTACCGGGGCGGGCGCTGGTTCGGTCCGTCGTGGACGTCCCTCCTGGACGAACGACTGACCGTCGCGGCGGGCACGGTGCGCTACCACTCCGCCGACGCCATGGTGCTGAGCTTCCCGGTCCCGGCGCCCGGCCGGTCCGCCGGTGTCCAGCAGGGCCCGGTGCGGCTGCTGCACACCGACGGCGGCGACTACGTGGTCACCGATCCCGGCCGCGGCCTCACCCGGCGGTTCGCGTTCGCCCCGGGCGCCCGGGACGAGCTGCTGCTGCGTGAGGTGCGCACCGAGGACGGCGAGTTCGTCGTCCTGGACCGCGACGCCGACGGCACGCCGGTCCTGCTGACCCACTCCGCGGGCGCGCGGATCGCCTTCGACACCGCGGACGGCCGCGTCCGCTCCGCCCGCGCGCTCTCCCCGGCGGGGGAGGTCCCGGTCGCCCGCTACGACTACGACGAGCACGGCCACCTCGCCCGCCGGTGGAACTCCACCCCCCGGCCGGCGCTTTACGAGCACGACGCCGCGGGCCGGATCACCGGCTGGACCGACCACAACGGCTCGTGGTACCGCTACGTCTACGACGACGCCGGGCGCTGCGTGCGCACGGTCGGCGACCGCGGTTTCCTCGACGGCGCGCTGGAGTTCGCCCCGGGCCGCACCACGACCACAGACTCGCTGGGGCACCGCAAGACCTTCGAGTTCGACGCCGAGGGCAACCTCGTCGCCGAGACCGACAAGCTGGGCGCGGTCACCCGCAGCGAGTGGGGCCCGAACCGCCTCCTGCGTGCCCGGACCGACCCGCTCGGCAGGCGGACCGAGTTCGAGCACGACGCGGCGGGGATCCTGCGCGCGGTGGTGCGGCCGGACGGCAGCCGCGTCGTCATCGTCGAGCACACGGCCACCGCGCTGGAGATCGCGGTCACCGAGGGCGACCGCACGTTCCGGCGCCGCTACACCGACCCGGTGCCCGACCCGTACACCACCCCGCTGGGCGTGTCCGAAGAGGACGAGGACGAGGCGGGGCGGCCCCCGGCACAGGCCGGGCCCGTGATCGAGGAGGACCTGTTCGGCCGCCCGCGCGTGCTGCGCGAACCCGGCGGCCCGGTCACCCTGGCCTGGACGGTGGAGGGCGACCTGCGGGCGGTCACGACCGCCGACGGCGCGCGGCGGCAGTGGACCTACGACGGTGAAGGCGGCGAGACGTCGCACACCGACGCCCTGGACCGCGTGACCGTCACCGAGCGCGGTCCGTTCGCCATCGTCACGGGCACGGTGGATGCCACCGGCGCACGCACGCTCCGTCACTACGACACCGAGCTGCGTCTGACGGCCGTGACCAACCCGGCGGGCCAGACCTGGACGTTCACCTACGACGCCGAGGGGAGACTGACCGGTCAGACCGACTTCGACGGGCGCACCACGCAGTGCTCCTACGACGCGGCGGGGCAGCTGGTCCGGCTGGTCAACGCCGCGGGCGAAGTCGTGGACTACCGCTACGACGCGCTCGGCAACCTGACCGAGCGCACCGCGGGCGGTGTGACCGAGACCTACCGCCACGACCCGGTGGGCAGGCTGGTGCACCTCGCGGGCCCGGGCGCGGAGATCACCCTGGAGCGCGACGACGAGGGCCGGGTGGTGCGCCAGACCACCGCCGGCCGCACCACCACGTTCGGCTACCCGGACGCGTTCTCCACCAACCGGCGCACACCGTCCGAAGTGGACGTCCACTGGGGACGCTCCGAGAGCGGGGTGGACACCGTCACCGTCGGCGGTACGACGCTGACCCTGCACCGCGACGAGAACGGCCGCACGGTCGCGGCCAACGCGGGCGCCACACCCGTGGTGCGCAGGGACTTCGACGCGCGCGGCAGGCTGCTCGCGCAGCAGACCCCGGCCGGCACGTGGCGCTACCGCCGGCGGCCAGACGGCAGCATCGAGACGCGGGAGGACCCGTCAGGCGGCGCCCGCTACGAGTTCGACCGGCTCGGCCGCGTCACCGCCGTGCACACGCCCGGCCACACCGAACGCTACGCCTACGACGTGCTCGGTAACGTCGTGCTGTCCCAGCCCGGCGGCGGGGCGGAGGCCGGCCCGCGGCAGTACCGCGGTGGTCTCGTCGAAGCCGCCGGCGCGGTGCGGTACGACCACGACGCGCAGGGACGGCTGGTCCGGCGCATGGCGCCCGGCCCGGCCGGTGAGCTCACCTGGTCGTTCACCTGGGACGCCCACGACCACCTGACCGGCGTCCGCACCCCGGACGGCGCGGTGTGGCACTACCTCTACGACCCGATGGACCGCCGGGTCGCCAAGCAGCGCCTGCAGCCGGACGGCACGGTAGCCGAGCGGGTCGAGTTCGTCTGGGACGGCAACACCCTCGTCGAGGCCCTGCACACCGTGCGCGGTGCGCTCGTGTCGGTGCTGACCTGGGTGCACCACCCGGACGACGGCAGGCCGGTGGCGCAGGCGGTCACCGGCCCGGACGGGATCACCCGGTTGTCCGTCCTGGTCACCGACGACGTCGGCACGCCGGTCGAGGCGGTCGACCTCGGCGACGGCACGGTCCGGCCGCTGCGCACGACGCTGTGGGGCCTGACCCGCAGCGGTGACGGCGACGCGACGCCGCTGCGGTTCCCAGGGCAGTACCACGACGCGGAGACCGGGCTGCACTTCAACGTGTTCCGCTACTACGACCCGGCCACCGGCCGGTTCGTCTCGCCCGACCCGCTGGGCCTCAACCCGGCGCCGAACCCGCTGGCGTACGTGGCCGACCCGCTGATGCAGTCCGACCCGCTCGGCCTCACCGGCGGCGGGTTCGACGCCGGTGACTTCCGGCGGTTCTCCGGCCGCTCCACCGCGGGCAAATGCAGTACGCAGAAGACGCCCGCGCCGTCGTTCACGCCGTACCCGAAGACGAAGCCGAAGAAGGGCAGCACCTCCGGCAGCACGTCCTCGGCCGGACCGTCGACGCCGGCTCCGCCGAGGGGCACGAGGGACCCGGTCAGCGGCCGGTTCACCTCGCAGGGCGGCGGCACCACGTCCGGTCTGCAGGTGCTCGACGGCAGCCCGCGTCCCGGCGGCTCCAAGCCGCAGCCGGGCGAGCTCACCGACGTCATCGACCTCAACAAGACCAAGCACTCGAACTACAGCAAGGAGCTGCAGGACGAGCTGTCGAAGGTCAACGGGTACAACCCCAACGGCGACAACCGCTGGATCCGCGGTCACCTGCAGAACGACAACCTCGGTGGCCCGGGCATCTCGAGCAACATGACGCCGCTGACGTCCACGGCGAACAAGAACATGTCGGGCACGTTCGAGGGTCCGCTGAAGAACGCCAACATCCGGCTCGACCAGCTCAAGAGCCAGATCCCGACGGACGCGCAGCTGGGACGGGCCGGGTTCGACCCGAGCCAGTTCGACAAGGTCCGCAAGGACATCCAGAACCTGACTGTCGAGTACCGGGTCGACGTCAGCCCGGACGTGAAGTTTCCCGACTCGTCCAACCCGTTCGAGCGCTCGATCCGCCAATATCTGGTGCTCAACGCCGAGTACAAGGGCCTCACACCCGAGGTGCAGCAGTACATCGGGTTCGCGAAGGAGAAGAACTTCCTGCCGAAGCTGCCGCCGCCGGGCACGAAGATGGACACCTTGACGGGCGCGTTCTCGTAGGGCCGGTGGTGGGCGGGTACCGTGGCCGTCATGGCCGGCACCGACCTGCGCTTCTACTTCGATCCCGTCTGCCCGTTCGCCTGGATGACGAGCAAGTGGGTGCGGATCGTCCAGCGGCAGCGCGACTACGACGTGGACTGGCGGTTGATCTCCCTGCGGCTGCTCAACGCCCACATCGACTACGACGCCCAGTTCCCGCCGGAGTACGAGGCCGGGCATACTGCGGGGCTGCGGCTGCTGCGGGTCGCCGCCCGCATCCGGCACGAGCGCGGGCGCGAGCCGATCGGGGCCTTCTACCAGGCGCTGGGGGAGCAGACCTTCGAGCGTGAGCCCGTGCCCGGCGGCGTCGCCGCGGCCACCCACCACGGCGTCCACGACCTGGCGGCCGGGGCGCTGAGCCGCACGGGATTGCCGGCGGACTACGCGGACGCGCTCGACGACCCGTCGTGGGACGCCGTCATCCAGGCGGAGACGGACGAGGCGCTGACGCTGACCGGCAAGGACGTCGGCACGCCGATCCTGCACTTCGACCCGCCCGGGGGCACCGCGCTGTTCGGCCCGGTGATCAGCAGGCTGCCCGGCGAGCGTGAGGCCCTGGAACTGTGGGAGCACGTCGTGGCGTTGTCCCGGTTCCCCGGGTTCGCCGAGCTCAAGCGCAGCCTGCGGGAGCGGCCGCAACTGCCCGCGTTCGGCGTGCCGCCCGGCGAGGCCGGGCTCCAGGAGGACTGGCACGGCGGGAGCCGGCGGCAGCGCCGCTGACCTGCGCCGTCTACACCGGACAGTGGACTGCCGGGACGGCCGGTGGCGCCGGGAGCACCCGGCCGGACGCCGCTGCCGCGACCGGGCTCCTTGACGCAAATTAGAACCTGTTCTACCTTCGGCCAGTCGGCGTTGTATTGGTGGAAGGTGGGCAATGATGCGAACCCGTGCGGCCGCGCTGCTCGAACAGCCGGGCAAGTGGCAGATCGTGGACATCGACCTGGACGAGCCGAAGGAGCACGAGGTCCGGGTCCGCTTCGCGGCGGCCGGCCTGTGCCACTCCGACGACCACGCGACCACCGGGGACATGCCGACGCCGCACCTGCCGCTCATCGGCGGGCACGAGGGCGCCGGCGTGGTGGAGGCGGTCGGGCCGGGCGTGCGCAACCTCGCTGTCGGGGACCACGTCGTCGCGCAGTTCGTGCCCTCCTGCGGGCGCTGCGAGGCCTGCTCGTCCGGCCGCGGCAACCTCTGCGACCTCGGCATGTACGCCCTGAGCGGCTGCATGGCCGACGGCACCTACCGTGCCCATCTGGACGGCGCGGACGTCGCCCAGATGACCATGGTCGGCACCTTTGCCCAGCACGCGATCGTGCCCGAGTTCTCCCTCACCAAGATCGACCCGGAGATCCCGTTCCACGTCGCCGCCCTGCTTTCCTGCGGGGTGCCGACCGGCTGGGGCTCGGCCGAGTACGGCGCCGAGGTCAAGGCCGGGGACACGGTGATCGTCATGGGCGTCGGCGGCGTCGGCACGAACGCGGTCCAGGGCGCCCGCGCCCGTGGCGCCGCGTACGTCCTCGCGGTCGACCCGGTCGCCTTCAAGCGCGACAAGGCACTGGAGTTCGGCGCCACCCACGCGTTCGCCGACATCGACGAGGCCGCCGACTTCGCCCGGTCGGTCACCAACGGGCAGGGCGCGCACTCCGCCGTCGTCACCGTCGGCATCACCACCGGCGACCACGTCGCGCAGGCGGTCAACGCGATCGGCAAGTTCGGCACCGTCGTGGTCACCGGCATTGGCGACGTCAAGGACGAGGGCCTGCCGATCAACCTGTGGGCGCTGTCGATGATGCAGAAACGCATCCAGGGCGTCATCTTCGGCATGGGCACCCCGAGCTACGAGATCACCCGGCTGGCGCGCATGTACCAGGCGGGCACGCTCAAGCTCGACGAGCTGATCACCACGACCTACC
This sequence comes from Amycolatopsis methanolica 239, assembly GCF_000739085.1. Lineage (NCBI taxonomy): Bacteria > Bacillati > Actinomycetota > Actinomycetes > Pseudonocardiales > Pseudonocardiaceae > Amycolatopsis > Amycolatopsis methanolica. Next base: position 2,391,117 of record NZ_CP009110.1, read on the forward strand.
GCCTGGACGAGGTCAACCAGGCCTATGCCGACATGCACGCCGGGCGCAACATCCGGGGCGTCATCCTGCACGAGAGCTGATCAGCGCGGCGGGCGCAGGCACGCGGCGGCGACGACCCCGGCCGCGACGATGGCCGCCAGCGCCAGCAGGCTGAACCACATCCCGTCGGAGAGCCGGCCCGCCGGGCCCAGCCGTTCGGCGACCGCGAGTGCCCCGGCGAGCGACCCGTCCGCGGCCTCCCGTGCCACCGCCGGAAGGGCCGCCGTCCCCGGGTGCATCGCCGGGGTGTAGGTCGCCGACAGCACGCTCCCGGCGAGCGCGATCCCCAGCGCCGCACCGATTTCCAGCGTGGCGTCGTTGACCGCCGACGCCACGCCGTACTTGTCCGGCGGCACGTTGTCCAGGATCGCGCTGGTGGCCGCGGGGGCGGTGAGGCCGAGCCCGCCGCCGAGCACGCACACCGCGACCGGGTCGGGCAAGACCACGACGATGCGGATCGTGCTGGGCGTCCTCGCCGCGCACGGCGGCACCGTCACCTGGCGCGGCCGCCCGATGACGCCCGCGCAGCGCAGGCGGTTCGGCTACATGCCCGAGGAACGCGGGCTGTACCCGAAGATGAAGGTCGGCGAGCAGATCACCTGGCTCGGCCGCATGCACGGGCTCGGCGACGCCGCGGCCCGCACCGCCACCGCCAGGCTCCTGGAGCAGTTGGAACTGGCCGACCGCGCGGGCGACCGGCTGGAGGAGCTGTCGCTGGGCAACCAGCAGCGGGCGCAGGTCGCCGCCGCCCTCGTGCACCACCCGGACATGCTCATCCTGGACGAGCCGTTCTCCGGGCTGGACCCGCTCGCCGTCGACATCGTGCTAGGGGTGCTGCGGGAACGGGCCGCGGCCGGGGTGCCGGTGCTGTTCTCCAGCCACCAGCTCCCGCTGGTCGAGCGGCTGTGCGACGACGTGGTGATCATCTCCGGCGGCGTCATCAAGGCCAGCGGGACTCGCGAGGAGCTGCACGCCCGGTACGGGACGGCGCGGTTTGAGATCGTCGTCGGCGGTGACGCGGGGTGGGTGCGGGACGAGCCGGGCGTCGACATCGTCGAGGTCGACGGCCCGCGGGCGGTGTTCGACCTGACCGGTGACGGGGGCGGCGAGCAGTGGGTGCTCGCGTCCGCGCTGCGGCGCGGGGAAGTGCGCAGTTTCGTGCCGGTGGTGCCCTCGCTCGAGGAGATCTTCAAGGAGGCCGTGTGATGACGTCAGTGACCGACCTGGGCGAGGACGCCTCGTTCTGGGCGCAGACCCGGCTGGTGGCCGAGCGCGAGATCGGAACTTTCCTGCGCTCCAAGGGGTTCTGGATCGGGCTCGTGCTGATCGTGGCCGGCCTCTTCGCGGTCGCGGTGCTGCCGTCGGTGTTCGCCGGTGGCCCGCGCGTCCGTCGCGGCCGTGGGACCCGCCGCGGCGCAGACGGTGTCCGGTGTGGACCTCGACGTCCGCGAGGTCGCCGACCTCGCCACCGCCCGCGAACTGGTGCGCTCCGGGGACGTCGACGCCGCGATACTGCCGGACGCCGGTGGGATCCGCGTGCTCGGGATGTCCAGCACACCCACCGAGGTGGTGCAGGCGCTGAGCACCGCCGCGCCGGTCGAGCTGCTCGAACCCGGTGCCGTCGGGCACGGCGCGCAGCAGTTGGTGATCATGGTGTTGCGCTGGTGTTCTTCCTGATCGGCATGAGCGGCGTCGCCATCGCGCAGAGCACCGTCACCGAGAAGCAGACGCGCATCGTGGAGATCCTCGTGGTGACCGCGCCGGTGCGGGCGTTGCTGGCGGGGAAGGTGCTGGGGCACACCGCCCTGGCCGTGGGGCAGCTGATCGTGCTCGCCGTCGCCGCGCCGATCGCGTTGTCCCTCGGCGGCCAGACGGCGCTCCTCGGCGTCGTCGCGCCCGCGCTGGGCTGGTTCGTGCCGTTCGTGTGCGCGGGTTTCGTGTTGCTGGCGGCGATGTGGGCGGTCGCCGGGTCGGTGGTGAGCAGGCAGGAGGACCTCAGATCCAGCATGGGCCTGGTGATTGCTCTCGCTGGGCGTGCTGTGCGCGTCGGTGGTGCTGGTCGTGCTGCTGGCCTCGCGGCTGTACTCGGGAGCGCTGCTGCAGATGGGCGGCAAGGTGGCGCTGCGCCGGGCGTGGCGCAGCGCGGCCTGACTCACATCGACTGCGGCAGCGTGACCTTGCCCTTGCGGCCCCGCGGCGCGGACGGCGGCGGCACGACCGGGCCGATGTCGCCGTCGGGGGCTTCGTCCAGGTCGACGATCACCGGCGCGTGGTCGCTCGGCCCGGTGCCCTTGCGGGCGTGCCGGTCGACCCACGCCGCCGCCACCCGGCCGGCCACCGGGGCCGAGGCCAGCACCAGGTCGATGCGCATGCCGAGGTCCTGGTGGAACATGCCGGCCCGGTAGTCCCAGTAGGTGAAGACGCGTTCGGCCGGCCAGCGGTCGCGGACCACGTCCCGCAGGCCCAGGTCGGTGAGCGCGGCGAGGGCGGCGCGCTCGGGTTCCGTGACGTGGGTGTGGCCCTCGTAGGCGGCGGGGTCGAAGACGTCGGCGTCGGCGGGCGCGATGTTCATGTCGCCGCACAGCATGGCGGCTTCCGGGCCGTCCGCGACGACCTCCCGCAACGCCGCCAGCCACGCCAGCTTGTACTGGTAGTGGCCGGAGCCGGGGGTGCGGCCGTTGGGCACGTACAGCGAGTGGATCCACACGCCGCCGCAGGTCGCGGCCACCGCGCGCGCCTCGGGGTGCGGGAAGCCCGGCGCGCCCGCCAAACCGGTGACGACGTCGTCGAGGCCCACGCGGGACAGGATCGCGACGCCGTTCCAGCGCGGCTCACCGGCCAGGGCGGTCTCGTAGCCGCGGTTCGCGAGCTCGTCGCCGAGCAGGTCGCGGAAGGCGTCGTCGGACAGTTTCGTCTCCTGCAGGCACACCACGTCCGGCTGCCGCTGGTCCAGCCACGGCAGCAGCCTCGGCACCCGCTGCTTCACGGAGTTCACGTTCCAGGTCGCCACACGCACGCTGCCCACGCTAGTGCGGATACGCCTGCGGCGCCGCCCGGTTCAGCCGTCGACGAGCAGGCCGCGCAGCGGACCCTGCAGCCGTTCCGCGCGACGGGACACCCCGGGCAGCAGCACCAGCCGGTGCGTTCGAGGCTCCCCGCGGCGTTCGCGGTCGGCCTGGTCCTCGGCGATCGGGCGCCACAGGTTGTCGACGACGTCGGTGGGGTCGGCGTCCAGGTCCGCCGCCGGCCGTCTCAGGTGCTCGGCCCACAGGCGCAGCCGGGTGGCGCGGATCAGGTCGCGGTCGTCGGTCGCGACGTTGACCTCGGTGTCGTTGAACAGCGAGTGCTCGTTGAGGTTCGCCGAGCCGATCGTCATCCACTCGTCGTCCACGATGCCGAGCTTCGCGTGCACGTACACCGGCGCCGAGGACTCGCCGTCGTGGCTGCTGATCGTGGTGGCCAGCAGGCGGTGGTTGCCGTCGTCGGCGTCCAGGAGCCGGCCGAGCTGGCCACGGCTGGTGTCCGAGCCGTTGCTCGGTTTGCGCGGCAGCAGCAGCACGACGCGGAACTTCTCGTCCGGCGGGTCGCACAGCTTGTCGATCAGGACTTCGGTGATCTCCGGCGACCACAGGAACTGGTTCTCCAGGTACACCAGCCGCCGCGCCGAGCGGAGTGCGCGCAGGTAGGCGTCGAGGATCGTGAACTCGCCCGTCGGCGCGAAGGCGTAGGTGTTGTCCGGGATCGTGCGCAGCAGTTGCACGTTGCTGGTGCCTGCCGGTGGCGGTGCCGCGGGTTTGGGCAGGTCTTCGCCGGCCACCTCGGTCCAGCGCTGCCGGAAGTGCTCCGCCACGTCCGCGACGACCGGTCCTGTCAGCCGGGTCATCAGATCGTGCCAGCCGATCGGCCGGTCCGGCGGATGCTCGCGGCTGTCGTGGCGGTCGCCTTCCAGCGCCGTGAAGTCCACCCCGCCCACGAAGGCGACCTCGTCGTCGACGACGACCAGTTTCTCGTGGTGGCAGTGCATCGTCCGTTCGCGGGCGTCCAGGACGCACCGGACGGCGGTGTTCTCGGTGAACTTCCGTTGCTCCGCCCGGACCAGCCCGCTGGTGGGCTGGAACGCGGGCACCGGCGGGCCGGCCCACAGGAGCAGGCGCACGTCCACGCCGCGCTGGGCGGTCGCGGCGAGGAGGTCGCGCAGGGTCGGCGCGTCCGGTTCGCGGGTCAGCCGGAAGCCCGGGCTGGCGTGCCAGTTGGCGATGTGCACGTGGGACTTGGCGCCGCGGATGGCGGCCGCGATGGCGGGCAGCGCTTCTTCGCCGTCGACGAGCACCTCCAGCCGGTTGCCGTGCCGGGTGGCGGCCCGCCCGCCGAACCGGTCCTCGGTCCCGGTGGGTTCGAGCACCTCGCCCCAGCCGAGCCTGCGCAGGCGGCGTTCGTGGTGGGCGCAGAGCGCGTGCTCCAGCGCGTCGCCGAGCCGTTCGTCCACCTTGTCCAGGAGTGAGCGGAACGTCGTCATCCCTCAATGTCACTACAGATCCGGCGGGCTCGCCGGGCAAGATTGCCGGATGAACCGGCGACGCGAGGCGCTGCGCAGTTGGGAAGACGTGTGGTCCGCCGCGTTCGCGGCGCGTGGCCACCGCGTGGTGATCGAGGTCGAACCGGCGGTCGAGCCACTCCCGACCGCGCTGTGGCACTGGTGGATCACCTTCCGCACGGGCGACGCGGAACTGGACGCGATCGCGGCGCCCCAGCCGGAGGCACTGGCCTTCGAGGACGCGCGGGGCCGCTTCGAAGAGGTGATCCCGCTCGGCGAGGTGGCGGACCACGTGCTCCGGCGGTTGACTGATGACCTCCGGTAGCGGCGAGCCGGCCGGGCGGGCACGCGGCTGGACCGAGGCGATCGCGGCGCTCGTCGTGGAGCGCACCGGCGTCCCAGGGAGGCGGGCGAGCTCCGAAACCGACGCGCAGCAGGAGATCCGGTTCGCGCCGCCCGGCCCGTCGAGCCCCGTCCTGGTCGTGATGTGCGAGGAGGGCCAGGGCTTCCTATCGGTGGACCGGGTTCGCGGCGTCAGCGTGCTTTACGAATTCGACGGCGAGCCGGACGAGCTGCCGGTGCGGTGGGCGCGCGACCCCCGGCAGCGGTCCTGGCTGTCGGAGGTGGAACTCGTCGACCACGCCATCGCCGTCCTGACCGCGGGCTACCGTTTCCGCCGGGTTCCGTTCCACGAGGAGCTGCGGATCAACACCAGCCCGCCCTTCCGGTGGATCACGGTGGACCTCGACTGGCCGCCGTTCGCCTTCAGCCGCTGGGAGCCTGTCAAGCCTTCCGGCGCGAGGAGATGAACTTCACGCAGTATACCTAGCGCTCGTTCAGTCGCGTTATCGTCGGCTCTCTCAGGACATCGGAAGGGGCTGACGCAATGGTGCGCACGCGGTTCTGCGACGTGTTCGGGGTGGCGTACCCGATCGTGCAGGGTGGGATGCAGTGGGTGGGCCGCGCGGAGCTGACCTCGGCCGTCGCGAACGCGGGCGGGCTCGGGTTCCTCACCGCGCTCACCCAGCCGACTCCCGAGGATCTGGCGAAGGAGATCGCGCGCTGCCGGGAGATGACCGACAGGCCGTTCGGTGTCAACCTGACCATTCTGCCCTCGATCAACCCGCCGCCGTACGCCGAGTACCGCGACGTGATCGTGGAGTCCGGGGTGCCGGTGGTGGAGACCGCGGGGTTCAACCCGGCCGAGCACCTGCCGGCTTTCCGGGCGGGCGGGGTCAAGGTGCTGCACAAGTGCACCAGCGTCCGCCACGCGGTGAAGGCCCAGGAGCTGGGCGTGGACGGCATCTCGATCGACGGGTTCGAGTGCGCCGGGCACCCGGGTGAGGACGACATCCCCGGCCTGGTGCTGATCCCGGCCGCCGCGGAGAAGATCACCATCCCGATGATCGCCTCGGGCGGGTTCGGTGACGCGCGTGGTCTGGTGGCGGCGCTGGCTCTGGGCGCGGACGGCATCAACATGGGCACCCGCTTCCTCGCCACCGCCGAAGCCCCGGTGCACGACAACGTCAAGCGGCAGTTGGTCGCCAACACCGAGCGGGACACGGAGCTGATCTTCCGCCCGCTGCGCAACACCGCCCGCGTGGCGAGCAACTCGGTCTCCCGCGAGGTGGTCGGGATCCTGGACCGGGGCGGGAAGTTCGAGGACGTACGCGACCTGGTCGCCGGCGCCCGTGGCCGCAAGGTGTTCGAAGAGGGCGACCTGGACCTGGGCATCTGGTCGGCCGGGATGGTGCAGGGCATCATCACCGACGTGCCCACCGTCGCCGAGCTGATCGAGCGCATCGTCACCGAGGCGCGCGAGCTCATCGCCGGCCGGCTGGCCGGCGTGCTGCGCTAGGCAGGGTGCGCCCGGCCTCGCCGAAGACCTCCCGCATCCAGCGGTGCTCCGGGTCGTCCTCGTGCGCCGGATGCCACCACAGCGCCTCTACGAGCGGCACGGGTTCGAACGGGCACGGCAGGACCCGCACACCGTCCAAACCGGATAGTCGTGCCGCGAGGTGCCCCTGGATCAGCCCGATCCGGTCGGTGCCCGCAACCAGGTGGGGGAGCGCGAGGAAGCTCTCCACGACCGCGGTCACCCGCGGTTCGATCCCGAGCTCCTGCAGCTGCCGCGCCACGGTGGTGAACGCGGTCGCGGACAGGTAGGTGCACACCCACGGCAGCTTTCGCAGGTCGTCCATCGTCAGCGCGTCGCCGACCTGCTCGTTCGCTGTCGCCACGACGCGGCACCAGGTGTCGGAGAACAGGTCCACGTGCGGGGCGCCGTGCAGGAACCCGTGCGGCAGCAGCACCGCGTCCGCCCCGCGCAGGCTCTCCGGCGCCTGGTCGACGACCGGCGGTGAGGCGGGCTCGAACCGCAGCCGCATCCCGGGCGCGCGCGTCGAGGATCGCGCCGACCGCGCCGCCCAGCACGGCCATCACGTAGTCCGGCCCGAGGATCCGGAACTCCCGGCCCGAGGTCGCCGGGTCGCAACCCGGGTGGCGGCTGAACGCCTGCCGGACCCCGGTCAGCGCCGCCTCCGCGCGCGGCCGCAGCTGTGCGGCCAGCGGCGTCAGCTCATAGGCGTTGCCCTTGCGGACCAGCAGCTGGTCGCCGAAGTGCCGCCGCAGCCGCGGCGGCGGGCCTGAAGACCGGTGAGATCACCGAGGGCCCGCACGAGCTGCGGTGTCCGGTATGGACGGACGAGGGCGCCGAGATCGTGCTGCACAGCGGGAGGGTGGCCTGATCGTGGGTGGGTGCGGTGCTCCCTGGTTGCCCGCCTGCGCGGGGAGCACCCTGGGGGCATGGAGAACCACGACTTCGTCGGCATGTGGGTCACCGCCGACGGCCACATCCGTCAGGAACTGCTGCCCGACGGCCGCTACGACGAGGCCCGCGGCAACCGGAAGAGCGCCTACACCGGCAGCTACACCGTGACCGGCAACCACATCGACTACTTGGACGACACCGGCTTCACCGCGACCGGCGACGTCCGCGACGGCGTGCTCTACCACGAGCACCTCGTCCTCTACCGGGAGAGCTGACCGGCGCGGCGGGCTACCCTGGCCGCATGAAGAGGACGTCGTTCGCGAACTGGCCGTGCTCCATCGCCCGGTCCCTGGACCTGCTGGGCGACGCGTGGACGTCCCTGGTGCTGCGCGAGGCCTTCTACGGCGTCCGCCGGTTCGACGACTTCCAGCACTCGCTGGGCATCGCGCGCAACACGCTCACCGACCGGCTGCGGCGGCTCGTCGAGGAGGGGCTGCTGGAGCGGCGGCCCTACCAGGACGAGCCCCGCCGCCACGAGTACCTGCTCACCGAGAAGGGGCGCGACTTCTTCGGGGTGCTCGGCGCGCTGTCCCGGTGGGGCGACCGCTGGCTGGCCGGGGAGGAGGGCGCGCCGATCACCTTCCACCACTCCTCGTGCGGCCACGACACCCACGCCGAGGTCGTCTGCGCGCGGTGCGGCGAGCCGCTGCGGGCGGACGACACCCGGATGCGGCTCGGGCCCGGCTTCCCGGAGCGGCTCAAGAGCAGGCCGGACGTCCGCGACAGGTTCTTGACAAGCTGAGTCTCATTACGCAACTGTAGAAGCGCCGCGACGACGAGGAGGACGGCCGGCGATGGAGTGGACGGGCGCGCGCTACGCGGACACCCCGACGGTGGAGGTGCGGACCTGGGTGGACGCTCCGCCGGAGCGGGTGTGGGCGCTGGTCTCCGACATCGGCCTGATGCCCGCGATGAGCGACGAGCTGCAGTCGGTCGAATGGGTCGACGGCGCCACCGGTCCGGCCGTGGGCGCCCGGTTCGTCGGCCGCAGCAAGCACGAGGCGCTCGGGGAGTGGGCCACCACGTCGGAGATCGTCGAGTTCGAGCCGGGGCGGGTGTTCGCCTGGGCAGTCGGGGATCCCGCCGAACCCAGCGCGACGTGGCGGTTCCGGGTCGAGCCCCGCGACGGCGGCACCGAGCTGTCGCAGTGGATGCGGCTCGGCCCGGGGCGCTCCGGGCTGTCGCTGGCGATCGACCGGATGCCGGAGAAGGAACAGAAGATCGTGTTCGTGCGGATGCGCGAGTTCGAGCGCAACATGACCGCGACGCTGGAGTGTCTCAAGAAGCGCGCGGAAGCCTGATGCGCACGGCGACGACCGTCGAGGCATCCAGCGGGTTCGGCGAGGTGACGGACTTCGTGGTGGAGGCCGAGAAGCTGGGGCTCGACGTCTGCTGGGTGGCCGAGGCGTGGGGCTCCGACGGGCCGTCGGCGCTGGGCTGGTTCGCGGCGCGCACCGAGCGGATGCTGCTGGGCTCGGGGATCATGCAGGTCGGCACCCGCACGCCGGTCGCGGTGGCGCAGACCGCGATCACACTGTCCAATCTGTCCGGTGGGCGGTTTCTGCTCGGGCTGGGCGCGTCCGGTCCGCAGGTGATCGAGGGCCTGCACGGGGTGCCGTTCGCGCGGCCGCTGGCGCGGATGCGGGAGACCGTCGAGATCGTGCGCCACGTGATCGAGGGCGGCAAGATCTCCTACTCCGGCAACGAGTTCACGATCCCGTTGCCCGGCGGGGAGGCAAAGCCGATGCGGCTGTCGATGCGCGCCGAGCACGACATCCCGGTCTACCTGGCGACGTTGTCGCCGGCGATGCTGCGGCTGACCGGCGAGATCGCGGACGGCTGGCTCGGCACGAGTTTCGTGCCGGAAGGCGCGGCGGAGGCGTACTTCGCGCACCTGGACGAGGGGCTCGCTCGCAGCGGGCGCACCCGGGCCGATCTGGACGTGTGCCAGGGCGCGGAGGTGGCGTTCGCGCCGGACGAGGACGCGCTGCGGGACATGGTGGCCGGGCGGAAGAAGGAGCTGGCGTTCAGCCTCGGCGGGATGGGCTCGGCGTCGACGAACTTCTACAACCGGGCCTACAGCAGGCAGGGATGGGCCGACGTCGCGGCCGAGGTGCGGAATCGTTGGCAGGCCGGGGATCGCGACGGCGCGGCCGCGCTGGTGACCGACGAGATGGTGCTGGGCACGACGCTGATCGGCACCGAGCCGATGGTGCGGGAGCGGCTGCGTGTGTGGCGGGACGCCGGTGTGGACACCGTGCGCCTCTACCCGGCGGGCGACACGCTGGACGCCCGGCTGGCGACGCTCGCCAAGGCGATCGAGCTGGTGCGTGCGCTTTCGCCCGCGGCGAAAGGGAGTGCACCGCCGACGCTGTGACGTCTACCGTGGACGGACATGGAAACTTGAGCGGCACGGCCGCTGGTGTCCCGTGCACGGCGCTGCCACCGGCCGGGGGTGGCCGCGCGCCGGTGATCGTGACCTGGCACATGCTGGACGCGCCGTGGACCGACGCGGCGTTCGCGGCCGCGTTGCCGATGCGCGGGGTGCCGGCGTGGTGGGTCCACCTGGCCATGCCGATGTGTGGCGCGCGGATGGGTGGACGGCCGCCTGGACGCGGCGATCGAGCTCGCCCGCCGGGACGCTCTGCTGGCTTTCCTGGCGCCCTTCGTCCGCCAGGCGGCCGGGGAATTCCCGGCCGCCCTGAAGGAACTTCGCGCGCTCCCGCTGACCGAAGGCCTCGCCGGACGCCCGTACCGGTGGACGGAGGAGGCGCACCGAGTGGCGGACTCGTTCGACTATGTCGCGCGGGCCGGCGAGCTGGCTCCGGTGCCGCTGCTGCTGGTGAGCGGCGAGCGGGCCACCCGGACCTGCGTGTCGATGCCGCTGCGCTGGTCGCCCGGCTGGCGCACGCGGAGCTGGTCGATGTGCTGGAGCTGGCGCACCCGCTGGCGGAGGAACCGGGGCTGGAGCCCGCGCCTCAGCTGCCGACAGCGAAGGCGGTTGATGAGGTGCTGACGAGCTGGTTCACCCGGCAACTCGCCGCCTGACAGGCCGCGGTCGCCTCTTCGCGGATGACTCCCCAGGCGGCGGGCCGGCGATCTTCGTCGCACTGCGCGCCCGCGACGAAGGCCTGCACTCCGGGCTCATCGCGGAGATCCTCACCAGCCCGGACGCGATCGAGGGCGTCACATCGTTCGTCCAGTGTCGCGAACCGGACTTCCCCGGGCGCGTCAGCACCGACCTGCCGGGGTACCTGCCCTGGCGCTGAAGTTAGGGTTGGCCGGTGAGTGCGACCCTCCAGGCCAAGGACCTGATCGCGGGGCACGGGCACCGCACCCTCTTCTCCGGTCTCGACCTGGTGGTCGCGCCGGGTGACGTCGTCGGGCTGGTCGGCGTGAACGGCGCGGGCAAGTCCACACTGCTGCGGATCCTCGCCGGGGTGGACAAGCCCGAGGCGGGCGAGGTCCGGCTCACCCCGCCGACGGCGACCGTCGGGTACCTGCCGCAGGAACCGGAACGCAGGCCGGGCGAGTCGGTGCGCGAGTTCCTCGCCCGGCGCACGTCGGTCGCGGCGGCGCAGGCCGAGCTGGACGCGGCCACCGAAGCGCTGACCGCGGGCGCCGACGGAGCCGACGACCGCTACGCCGTCGCCCTCGACCGGTGGCTGGCGCTGGGCGGTGCGGACCTCGACCACCGCGCCGAGGAGGTCGCGGTCGAGCTGGGGCTGTCGGTGGACCTCGACCAGCCCATGACGTCGCTGTCCGGCGGGCAGGCCGCTCGTGCCGGGCTCGCGTCGCTGCTGCTCAGCCGCTACGACGTGTTCCTGCTGGACGAGCCGACGAACGACCTCGACCTGGACGGCCTGGCGCGGCTCGAGCGGTTCGTCACCGGGCTGCGCGCGGCGACCGTGCTGGTCAGCCACGATCGGGAGTTCCTCGCCCGCACCGTCGACCAGGTGCTGGAGCTGGACCTGCCGCAGCAGCAGGTGCGGCTCTACGGCGGCGGGTACGAGTCGTACCTGGAGGAGCGCGCCGTGGCGCGGCGGCACGCGCGCGAGAACTACGAGGAGTACGCGGCGACGCGCGCTTCGCTGGAGGAGCGGGCGCGCACGCAGCGGGCCTGGATGGAGAAGGGCGTCCGCAACGCCCGCCGCAAGGCGGCGGACAACGACAAGGCGGGCCGTAAGTTCCGCGCGGAGGCCACCGAGAAGCAGGCCGCGAAGGCCCGCCAGACCGACCGGATGATCGAACGGCTGGACGTCGTCGAGGAGCCGCGCAAGGAGTGGGAGCTGCGGATGGAGATCGCCGCGGCCCCGCGAGCCGGTGCGGTCGTGGCGACGCTGCGGGGTGCCGTGGTCCGGCGCGACGCGTTCACCCTCGGGCCGGTGGACCTGCAGATCGACTGGGCTGACCGGGTGGCGATCACCGGCGCGAACGGGGCCGGGAAGTCGACGCTGCTGGCCGCGCTGCTCGGGCGGGTGCCGCTCGACGCCGGGTCGGCGGCGCTGGGGGCCGGGGTGGAGGTCGGCGAGGTCGACCAGGCGCGCCGGCTGTTCCTCGGCGACCTGCCGCTGGCCGAGGCGTTCGCGCGGGAGGTTCCGTCCCTCGCCGACGCCGACGTCCGGACGCTGCTCGCGAAGTTCGGCCTGGCGGCCGCGCACGTGCTCCGCCCCGCGGCGACGCTGTCCCCGGGCGAACGGACCCGCGCGGCGCTCGCACTGCTGCAGGCGCGCGGGGTGAACCTTCTGGTCCTGGACGAGCCGACCAACCACCTCGACCTGCCTGCCATCGAGCAGCTGGAGTCCGCTTTGGACAGCTACCGGGGCACGCTGCTGCTGGTGACCCACGACCGGCGCATGCTGGAGGCGGTCCACGTGACCCGGCGGCTGGAGGTCGTGGACGGCAAGGTCACCGAGACGTGAGCCGTGAGTTTCTCCGCGCCCGCGACGAGCTGACGCACCCGGGCAGTGGGCGCACGCTGCGGCGATATCGGTTCACGTATCGCCGCCGGTGTGGCGTGGTCTTCTTGGACAGGCGTACCACTCTGGTGCTGGGGTGGCGCCATGAGAACGAAGAAGTGGCTGCTGACCTGCGGCGTGCTCGCGGTGATCGCGATCGTCACGGCAGCGATCGTGGTCCTGTGTGGTCGCCCGGACAGCACACCCGCTGGGGACGATGTCGCGGCTGCCGTGGGGCAGTACCTGCGCACGTGGTCCGACGGCGACGACCGGCAGGCCGGTGCGCTGACCGATGATCCCCGTGGCGCCGGCGCGGCGCTCGCCGCCTCCCGGTCGGGTCTCGGGGCCTCCGCGGTGACGGCGACGCTCCAGGGCGTCAGCGGCGATTCCGCGCGCGTCCGTGTCAAGTGGACACTGGGGGCAGGGCCGGGTGTGGACCTACGACAACGTGCTGACCGTCGTCGCGGGCGACGGCGCGCCACGCGTGCACTTCACCCCGGCGGCGATCCACCCGAAGCTCGGCGAGGGTGACCGTCCGCGCCGCGGCCACCGGGGCCGCCCTGGTCGACCGGGACGGCAAGCCGTTGCTGCGGTGGGGCGCCGGTGGCCCGGAGGCCGTCGAACCGTCGCTCGCGCCGTTGATCCTGCCCGGCCTGCTCGCGGACGGCGGCACCGCGTGGACCGTGTCGCGGATCAACCGGCAGGGCCGGGAAGAAGTGCTACACCACGCTGGGCAGGCGCCCGCCGCGCCGATGAGAACCACGTTGAGCAGCGCCGTGCAGCAGGCGGCGCAGGCGGCGGTGGACGGTGCGGCGGGGCCCGCGATGCTGGTCGCGATCCAGCCGTCCACCGGGGACATCCTGGCCGTGGCGCAGGACCTGCTCTCCTTCCCCTCGCTGCCGTTGCACTCGGCGTTCGCGCACTCGTGCAACACGACCTTCGCGCAGCTGGCTTCGCGGCTGCCCGCGGACGGGCTGGCCGAGGCGGCCGGACGGCCGGGCCTGAACGCCGACTTCACCATCCCGGGCATCACCACCGAGGCGGGCAAGGTGGTTCCCGCGACCGGATCGGCCGATCAGGTCCAGTCGGCGATCGGCCAGGGCTCGGTGCAGGCCAGCCCGTTCGGGCTCGCGTTGATGGCGGCGACTGTCGCCTCAGGCGAATCCGTGACGCCGCAACTGGTTCGCGACCGCCCTACGACGGTCAACGAGGGTTACACCGCTCCGCCCCGGGAGGTGATCGGCGAGTTGCGGACGATGATGCGGGAGGTCGTCACCGGCGGAACCGCAAGCGGTCTGCGGGCGAGCGGAACCGTGCACGGCAAGACCGGCACGGCGCAGTACGGCGACGGCAGCCAGGCGAACGGCTGGTTCGTGGGCTACCAGGGGGATGTCGCGTTCTCGGTGCTGACGCTCGCGAGCAACTCGTCGAAGCCCGCCGTCGCACTGTCCGCGGCCTTCCTGAACCGCCTGTCCTGACCGCCGCGCGGTCCGAAACATCCGCTTCGCGCCCCGTTCACCCTGGCGACCGGCTCCATCTACCGGCGGTGGCTAGACAGTGTCCGTGCCAGAGAAGGGAAAACCGATGAGACGACTGCTGTTGCTGTTCTTCGCCGTCGTGGTGGCCGGGGGCGCGCTGCCGGCCGCCGCGGCGCCATGGGTGCAGCCGCTCGAGCACGCCCACGCCCACAACGACTACGAGCACGACCGCCCGCTGGCGGACGCCCTCGATCACGGCTTCACCTCGGTCGAGGCCGACGTGTGGCTGGTGGACGGCGAGCTGCGGGTGGCGCACGACCTGGTCGACGCGCGGCCTGGCCGCACCCTGACCAGCCTGTACCTGAAGCCGCTCGCCGAGCGGGTGCACGCAGGCGGCGGCCGGGTCTACCCGCGGTGGCGTGAGTCGTTCCAGCTGCTGATCGACATCAAGAGCGACGGCCCGTCGACGTACCGGGCGGTGGACGCGGCGCTGCGCGAATTCCGGTTCATGCTCACGCAGTGGACCAACGGGCACGAGCGGAGCGGCGCGGTTGAGGTGGTCATCAGCGGCAACCGGCCGCGTGCGGACATGCTGGCGCAGCGCAGCCGGCTGGCGGGCTACGACGGGCGGCTGGCCGACCTGGGCACCGGCACGCCGGCGGGTTTCATGCCGCTGGTGAGCGACAACTGGTCCAACGTCTTCATGTGGCAGGGCGTGGGCCCGATGCCGGCGGCCGAGCGCGCGAAGCTGCATGGGATCGTCGCGCAGGCGCACGAGGCCGGCTACCGGATCCGCTTCTGGGCGACGCCCGACACGCCGGGCGCCGCGCGGGAGGCGGTCTGGCGGGAGCTGCTGGCGGCCGCGGTGGACCACATCAACACCGACGACCTGGCCGGGCTGCGGGAGTTCCTGCTGGTGAACGACGCAGCCGAACGCGCCGCGGCTTGATCTGAGCTGTTTCACCGTCGGGATAGCTGAGTGCGGGCGGCGGTTTCGTCTCGGGAACCTCACCGCCCACTGCGACCCGGCCGAGCGCAACGCGGCTAGGTCCGGTTGGTGAGGGTGGCGCGAGCCACCCCCCACCAACCGCCCGGAACTACGCCGCCGGGTCGAAGGGAATCCCCGCGGGCTTGGCCTTGGCCAGATTGCTCGCGAAAGCGCTGTCCTTGATCGCGAAGCTCGCCGATCCGAAGTCGGCCGACATCAGGCGGTCCCGGATGCCCGCCGGGTAGTTGTCCCAGCTCACCAGGTCCGGGTACTGCCACGTGCCGTAGTGGTTCTCCGGCGTCTCGGTCATCCCCGCGAGCCGGAAGCAGTGCGTGCTCGCGCCGTCCTTGTGGTAGACGACCTTCGCGTGCGTGCCCTCCCAGCCGACCTGCGCGCGCGGGTAGGTGGAGTACTCGCCGTGCGCGGACACCGACACGTACTGCGCCTGGCCGTTGCTCACCCAGACCACCACGTGCTCGATGTCGTGCCGGTGCCCGCAGCAGTCGATGCCCGGCACCGCCTGGTCCTTCTCGAAGTACAGGTCGTAGACGTAGGCGCACCAGCCGTTGTCGCACTTCGACCGCGAGTACGAATTGGTGTTGTCCAAATCGGACTGGTCGTGGCAGTTCCCGTTCAGGGCACCGGAGTTGTTGAGCCCCGGGTTGAGCGTGCCGTCCGGACCGATGGCAGGCGTCGGGTAGCAGCCGTCGCCGTCGTAGTCGAACGCGGGCTGCCACTTGCCGTCCTCGGCGGCGTAGCTCGCGGGAAGCGCTGTCGGCGGCTCGGCCCACGCGGCGGCCGGCAGCAGGACGGTGAACAGGGTCGCGATCACGGTGACGACGGCGGCTCTTCTCGCGCGCATGGCTGACCTTTCCCTCGGCGATCTCGTGGGAAAGTACCGGGAATTGATCCACAGCCGGGGGTCGCGTGCGTGAACAAGTGCTTACGGGCCGCTCCCGACGTGCGCTACTCTCCAGTAGGTAGCCGCTTCCAACGGAGGAAGACCATGCGTGCTCGCGCGTTCCTGCTCGGTGCCCTCATGCTCGCCGCCGCGCCGACGGCCGCCACCGCCGAGCCGGGCCTGCAGGAGGTCCTGCTCGTCGGCAACAACTGGGAGGGCACGGCCGACGTCCTCGCCTCGACCGGGGACTTCCACCGCATCGGGCGGATCGACGTCGTCCCCGACAAGGACGATCGGCTGCGCGAGATCTACCTCAACCCGGTCCGGCTCGCGTTCTTCCTCGGCATCCGCGAGACCGTGGGGGAGGGGCACGACCAGTTGGTCGACGACATGTACTCGACCCCCGACGGCTCGGCGATCGTGGTGTCCCGCCCCAGTTTCGCCGACGTGGTCTCGATCGACACCGGCACCGGCGCGGTCAACTGGCGCTTCCCGGTCTCCGGTTTCCGCGCCGACCACATGGCCGTCTCGCCGGACGGGCTGCGAGTCGCGGTGTCGGCGTCCACCGGCAACCGGGTGCACGTGCTGGACATTCGCACCGGCGCGGAACTCGGCTCTTTCGCCACCGGGGACAAGCCGCACGAAAACGTCTTCTCCGCCGACGGCCGGTACCTGTGGAACATGTCGATCGGCGAGGTCAACAACGACCTCGACGCCCCGTTCCTGGACCCGCTGAAGGGCGATCGCCGCATCACCGTGGTCGACGCCACGACGTTCCAGCAGGTGCGGATCGTCGACATGCGGCCGCGGCTGGACGAGTTCGGGGCCGACCACTCCGACGCGGTGCGCCCGGTCGTGTTCAGCCCGGACGAGTCGGTGCTCTACTTCCAGGTGTCGTTCTTCAACGGCTTCTTCGAGTACGACGTGCCCGGCGACCGGATCACGCGCGTGAAGACGCTGCCGGAGAACCCGGCGACCAGCGACGACCGCACCACGTTCGTCAACGACTCGCGCCACCACGGCCTGTCGATGAACCCCGCGGGCACGAAGCTGTGCGTGGCGGGCACGATGGACGACTACGCGACGGTGGTCGACCGCGCCACCCTGCGGGAGGATCCGCTGGTGACGGCGAGCAAGCCGTACTGGGCCACGGTCAGCGGCGACGGCGCCGCGTGCGTCATCTCCGAGAGCGGGACCGACCAGGTGACCGCGATCGACTTCGCGACCGGGCGGAAGATCACGTCCGTGCCGGTCGGCGACCACCCGCAGCGGGTGCGGCTGGCCCACCTCCCGGCGGGCTGGACCGGGGCCTGACCGCTCAGGACTTCTTGCGGCGCGCGGTGGCCGAGCGCGGCGGAGCGGCGCGCATCCGCTCGCGTAACCGGAGTGAGCGGGCGCTCGGTCAATCGCCCGCCCGGCGGGCAACTCAACTCAGCGCGGTGACGGTGGCCGTTGCACGCGCTGCCCTGCGCGGTCACGGCGAAGCGCTCCGCCACGTACTTCAGCACAGTGCCGGCATGCGCGTCCAGCGCGGCGGCCTGCGCGACGGGATCGCCGGCCTCGAACGCCGCGGTGCCCTGGCGGAACAGCGGATCGTCGTCCTCGTAGTCGGCGGCGGAGACGACCAGCAGGTCGTACTCAAGTCCGAGCTCGACGCGGACGTGCCCGGGGCCGGGCGAGGTGAGTCCGGCGTAGACGGTCGAGGTGAAACCGTGCGCGGCGGCGGGCGCGGCGGTCAGGACGGGAGCCACGGCCGCGGCGGCGAAAGCGAAAGCGGCACCTCGGAGGGGACGGGACATGCACGCACACTGCTCGCCGGAGGTGAGCGGCCGACAGCTGCCGGGCGAACAGGCGGCGGACGGATCCCGACGACAGCCGCCGCGCCGCCGGTGATCGGGTAGGAATGAGGCATCCCCTGTCCCCGTGGAGGAAGATTCCCGTGCGCGTTCCCGCTGCCGGTGCGCTCGCCCCGATCGCCGTGCTGCTGAGCGGATGCGGCCCGTCCGACGACTGGTCCGGGCCACACGCGGTGCCCGGTCCGGTCGGGACGCTCGCGCCCGGCTTCGTGACCGCGCCGCCCACCCCGGAGGCGACGATCACCCCGAGCCCCGGCTCGTGGGACGGCGTGCACCCGGCGCCCGGCCACCGCGTCGTCCTGCTCACCGCGGGGGGACGACGCGCCGACGAAGACGCTCGCGGACGCCGTGACCGCGTGGGCGGAGGCCGAAGACGTCAGCCTGAAGACGGTCACGGCCACCGGGCCGGACGACTACGTGCCGGGCATCAGCCGGGCGGTGGACCTGAAGCCGGACCTGATCATCGCGGCGGGCAAGGGGCTCGTCGACCCGCTCGCGCTGGTCACCGCCAACCACCTGGACCAGCAGTTCCTGGTGCTCGGCGCCGAACTGGCCGAGCCGACGGATAACGTGACGGCGGCGAACTGGCCCGGCGCCTCCTTCCGCGGCGAAGGCCTGGACTGTCCTCCTCATACGACGCGGCGTCGTTCACGCCCGCGTCCTCAACCACCTGACGGGCATCGTCGTCCGGCTCCCGTAGGGTCACCGCCGCAGCTCGGCCACCCGGTCCAGCCAGCCCAGCTTGTGCGGGTTGTTGATCCCGTAGATGCGGGTGATCTGGCCGTCCTCGACGACCAGGCTCAGCGCGGCGGCGGAGCCCGACACGTCGAGCCGGACGCCCGGCATGCCGTTGACCCAGGTCGCGCTCGCGGTGAAGCCGGTGAGCTCGGCAGCGCGCGCGAGCAGCGCCGCGACCCGCTCGGCGCCGACGACCGGCTTGCGCGCGGCGGGCACCACGCCGCCGCCGTCGGAGATCACGACCACGTCCGGGGCGAGCACGTCGACCAGGCCCTGCACGTCACCGTTCGACACGGCGGCCAGGAAGCGCTCCACGGCCGCCTCCTGCTGCGCCCGGTCGACCTGCATGCGCGGCCGGCGCGCGGCGACGTGCTCCCGGGCGCGGTGCGCGATCTGCCGCACCGCGGCGGTGCTCTTGCCGAGCGCCTCGGCGATCTCGCCGTAGGGCACGTCGAACACGTCGTGCAACACGAACACGGCCCGCTCGGCCGGCCCCAGCGTCTCCAGGACGGTGAGCATCGCGATCGACACGTTCTCCGCGAGCTCCACGTCCTCGGCCACGTCGGGGGTGGTCAGCAGCGGTTCGGGCAGCCACTCGCCGATGTAGTCCTCGCGCCGCCGGGACACCGAGCGGAGCCGGTTCAGCGCCTGCCGCGTCACCACCCGGACCAGGTAGGCCCGCGGGTCCCGGACTTCCGCCTGGTCCACGTCGGCCCAGCGCAGCCAGGTCTCCTGCACGACGTCCTCGGCGTCGGCCGCGGAGCCGAGCATCTCGTAGGCCACGGTGAACAGCAGGCTGCGGTGGGTGACGAACGGGTCGGTCAACGTTCCTCCTCTGGTCGTTGCCCATGCAGACACCGGCCGCCGCCCCGATGTGACATCACGGGTCCCGCCAGCCGCGCAGCCCGCCCGCGATGGTCGTGACCCGCCGACACGGGGTCCCACGTTCTCACGCCCGCGAGGCCCCGACCAGGCGGAGCGCGAACTCGCTGTACTGCCACACCACCGCGTCCTCGGGGTGCTCGCCGTCGGCGCGGTACCAGACCGCGACGCCCATGCCGAGGTCGAGGATCGCGTAGGAGGCCAGGCGCACCGAGTCCACGTGGAAGACCCCGGCGTCGACACCGGCCTGCACGACCGCGCGGAAACACGCCTCGTACTCGGCGCGCAGGTCGAGCACGAGGCTGCGGTGCGGTTCGGTCAGGCCGCGGATCTCCCGGGTGCCGACGAACGCCTCGAGCCGGTGCCGCGCGTGGTAGCGGACGTGCGCCTCGGTCGCCCGCCGCAGCCGCTCTACCGGGTCGGACACGTTCGCCACCGCCGTCCGGTGCGCGGCGAGCAGGTTCTCCATCGTCGCGACCATGATCTGCGCGAGCAGGTCCTGTTTGGACGCGACGTGCTTGTACAGGCTGGGGGCGCGCATGCCTACCGCCGCGCCGATGTCGCTCATCGTCGTGGCCTCGAAGCCCTTGCGGGTGAACAGCTCGAGCGCGGCGTCCCGGATGTCACCGAGCCGATCCACGAGCACCTCCCTCCGGCCGGCTAACGGATCATAGCTCAGTGAGGCAGCACACATGACCGCCATCCAGACAGAGCCTATAGTTTCGGCTAATGGTCATTAGCCGAGTGGAGGTGCCATGGCTGTCGACCTCTCGCACGGTCCGGACGTCGCCGAACTGGCGCGGCGCACCGCGGAGTTCGTGCGCGATCACGTGATTCCGGTCGAGGAGGAGCATGGCGGCGTCGTGTCCTCCGACGACGTGCGCGAGCGGCTGCAGCGAGCCGCGAAGGAGGCGGGGGTGTTCGCCCCGCACGTGAGCGCCGAGTTCGGCGGGCACGGGCTGGACATGCGCGGGCGGGCCGCGGTGTTCGAGGAGGCGGGTTACTCGCTGCTGGGACCGCTCGCCCTGAACATCGCCGCGCCGGACGAGGGCAACATGCACATGCTGGAGGCCATCGCGACCCCGGCGCAGAAGGAGCGTTACCTGCGACCACTGGCGAGCGGGGAGGTCCGGTCCTGCTTCGCGATGACCGAGCCCGCGCCCGGTGCGGGGTCCGATCCGGCGGCGCTGACCACCCGGGCGGAACGCGTCGACGGCGGCTGGCGCATCAACGGCCGCAAGTGGTTCATCACCGGGGCCGAGGGCGCCGGGTTCACGATCTGCATGGCCCGCACCTCCGGTGAGCCCGGGGACGCGGGTGGCGCGACCATGTTCCTGGTCGACGGGGACAACCCCGGCCTGAAGGTCCTCCGGCACATCGAGACCCTCGACGAGAGCCTCTACGGCGGGCACATCGAGCTGGAGTTCGACGACTGCGTGGTGCCCGGCGAGGCCGTGCTCGGCGAGGTGGACCAGGGCTTCCGCTACGCGCAGGTGCGGCTCGGCCCGGCGCGGATGACGCACTGCATGCGCTGGCTCGGCATCGCCCGGCGGGCGCAGGACATCGCGGTGGCGCGGGCGGCGGAGCGGCGGCTGTTCGGCTCGCGCCTCGGCGACCTGGGCATGGTGCAGCAGATGATCGCCGACAACGAGATCGACATCGCGGCCTCGCGCGGGCTGCTGCTGCGTGCCTGCTGGGAGCTGGACCAGGGCGAGCACGCGTCACAGTCCACCTCGATCGCCAAGACCTTCTGCGCGGAGGCGATCTGGCGCGTCGTCGACCGGTCCGTCCAGATCTGCGGTTCGCTCGGCATCTCCGGCGACCTGCTGCTCGGCCGGTTCCTGCGCGAGGTCCGGCCGTTCCGCATCTACGACGGGCCGTCGGAGACCCACCGCTGGGCCATCGCCCGGCGGGTGCTGCGCCATCACGAGAGGGTCCAGAGTGGACGGTCTTGACCTGCCCGCGCTCGAAGAGTTCTTCGCCCGCCACGTTCCTGGCTTCGCCGGGAACCTGTCCGCCGAGATGCTGCAGGGCGGCCGGTCGAACCTGACCTACCTGCTCACCGATGGCCGCACGCGGTGGGTGCTGCGCCGTCCGCCGCTGGGCGGGCTCACGCCCTCGGCGCACGACATGGGCCGCGAGT